>NC_009135.1:0-1200000 GCF_000016125.1 Methanococcus maripaludis C5 | reverse complement strand
TTTCAAATGGTAAGGTATATATAGTGATGGCGACAAGGCTATTCTTGTAAAAAAAGTAACACAACAAAGGTGAATTACTATGGCTATGAGCATGAAAAAAATTGGTGCTATTGCTGTAGGCGGTGCAATGGTTGCATCCGCTTTAGCAACAGGCGCTTTCGCTGCTGAAAAAGTTGGAGATGTAGACGCTTTCGCTGCTGATGTAGTGGTAGATGGTGAAGCAAACGTGGATATTGTAGTAGGTTCAAACGCTGCTGCTTTAGACGTTGTTTCAGCTGCTAACATGGCTGCAAAAATCGGATCATTAATGTTCAAAGAAGGAACTGTTGAAGACGGTAGTGCAGAAATTACAGTAAGTGCTGCAGCAGAATCCGACGAAGTTAAGGATGTATACACTGACGCTACTGTATCACTTGTTAAAAAAGCACTCGTAATTACTGCTGCTGATGACGATTACACAAGTGCTGTAACAGGTATTTTAGCATTAGCTGATGGTACTGGTGTTGCAACAGAATTATTTGGAATTACAACTGCAGGTGCTGCAGCTGATTTAGAAGACTTACAAACCTTAGCATTTGTATCCGATGCTGACCCTTCAGGATGGGATTTCAATTCGGCAAGTGCAGATTTCGAAGCTGCAGAAGTACTCGTAGCTACAATTAATTCAGATTTAGCTACACTCGGTACTGCTGGTGCAGATATAGAAATTTTAGAAGACGAAGTAATCTACGCATCATTAGCATTCGAAGAAGACAAATACGGTGCTTTAGGAACTGACTACGCTGCATTATTCCCGGGTATGAGAATTCCATTACTCGGTGAAGAAAAAGTAATTGTTAAACTCGACACAGATGATGATTTAGTTCTTGTGGGTGACGAAGCATACGATGGAGTTATCAAACAAGGTGAATCATACGACCTTGGAAACGGATACACCGTAGAAGTAAACAACGTTTTAATGTCCGGTACAAACTACAAAGTAGATGTTTCAATCTTAAAAGATGGAAAAGTTGTAGCTTCAAAATTCGACACAGTAAAAAAACAGGCAACACAGCTTAAATTGGTTTACAAAGACGTAGGTGTAGTTGTAAACGATGCATGGACTGATGTTGGTGAAAACTACGGTTTCGCAGAACTTGTGATCGCAGACAATGTGGTTGAAATGGAACTTGGGGAAGAATTCATCCCTGACTACGAAGCATACACAGTTGACTACATAGCAGGTACCGGTCTTACATTATCAGACAAAGCTACCGCAACAGGAACAATTGTTGGTGTTGCTTTAAAATACGTTGGAGAAGACGTTGATAAAATTTCAAAAGACAAAACATTCACAATTGCAGACTACGCAAAATTAGACCTTGATGAAGACAGCGGTAAAATGGCTGCTAAATTCTTAATGGACGAATCAAAAGATGTAACCGTAAACATCGGTGAAAAAGTTTCAGTATTAAACGCTGAAATTAAATTAGATGACATTGCTGCTGAAGCTAAAGAAGCTGTTGTGATGACTGCACCAATCGCAGTATTAGACTCAGAAGCTTCATTAGATGATGCTGACAAAGCATTAATCTTAGTTGGTGGACCAGTTGTAAACGCATTAACCGCTGAACTCGCTGATGCTGGATTAATCGCAATCGACAACGAATCACCTGCAACCTTAGCAGTAGCTGCTGGCGCTGCAAACGGTAACGATGTATTGGTTGTAGCTGGTGGAGACAGAGCTGCAACACAAGATGCTGCTGATGCATTAATCGCTATGTTATAATTAAACTTCAAAGAAAGTTTAATCAAACATAACTAAAGTGGGTCAAAAGACCCACTTTTTCTTTTTTAGAAAATAATATTATTATATTTGAATTTATAGATATTTAAAATTTAAAAAAATAAGTTTTAGTAGATTTATTTTAACTTTTAAAAAAATGGTAGCGAGGAGAAGATTTGAACTTCTGATCTCCGGGTTATGAGCCCGGCGGGATAGGCCTGGCTACCCTACCTCGCTTCAAATACAACTTTTTCCAAACTGATAACAATTCAGAATTTAGTAACTAATTTAAAAAACGCAAATCTTTATTTTTAAACTCAATTAAAAAATGGTAGCGAGGAGAAGATTTGAACTTCTGATCTCCGGGTTATGAGCCCGGCGGGATAGGCCTGGCTACCCTACCTCGCTTCAATTATAAATTAGTTCTGATTAGCACTTTGCTAACACATAAACATATTAACCGTAGTATTTAAACTTATGGGTTAAATATTTAAAAAATTTGTTTAGAAATGCTATTTTATTAGAAAAATGCGGTGTATGCGTAAACTGCCAATATAACAAGCATCGCAACAAAGAATATCTGCTGACTTCTCATCATTTTTTTTCTTTTCTGAACAAATTCTTCTTTACATTTTTGTGAACAGAATGATTCTTCTGGGGGGATAGATAATCCGCAATTTACACAGTGTTTGTGTTTTTCCATTTTTATCACCAAGTTGTACTATTTAATTTGGAAAGTTTTAAATTATTATTAAATAGCTACTAAAAATCTTTTTTTCCCACAAAGGCTTTTCTTTTTTTAAAAGAAAAGGTCAGGGGGTAATTGTAGTTCCGTTATGATCTCCTGAAACCGATGCTAAAATTTCTTCAGGAATTCCTTTTACGACTATAGTTTTTAATTCTGCCCTATCAATAATTTTTGATGCCAATGGATCAACTACTCCTGATGATCCTGCACTCATTGAACTTGAACCAGTAATTTCTAAAAGTTCTTTTGTATTTATTTTATCAAGTTTTACCGCATCTTCATTGCATCTTGGATCCTTAGTATATACTCCATCAACATTTGTTGCAATAACGAGTAAATCCGCATCAATAAATTCTGCAAGAGTTGCTGAAACTGCATCTGTTGTGTGTGCAGGATGAGTTCCGCCCATCACAAGTATTTTATCCATATTTAAAATAAGTTCGGCATCTTTGAAATTTTCAGGAACCTGTTTTACTGCATCTTTTCCAAGTGCTGAAATTAATAACATGCTGTTCATTCGTGTTGCAAGGATACCTATTTCATCACAAAAAGATTCATTTGTAAATTCTCGCGCAACTGATATGTACTGCCTTGCAGTATTTCCTCCACCAACAACAACTGAAACCCGATGACCCATTTCTTTTAATTTTTTAAATGCTTTAGCATAATTTTGAATGTTTTCAGTTGACGCCCCTTCTTTAGGCATCAAGACTGATCCTCCAAGTGCAAAAACTACGTCCATGAAGTAACCTCAGTTCTATTTTGTAAGTTTTCAAAAAACAATAACTCTAAATTATCCTAAATAGTATAATCATTCATTATATAAAATTTTAGTTGAAAAATTCTCAAAAAAGAAAAATAAAAAAGTAACAATAAAGATAATTGATAACTGTAAGATCGAATCACAAAATCAAAGATTTGGATTGATATCTGATAAATACATTATCAATGACATTTTAAACGTGCAATCTTCCCTTAACGGGTAATTACATTTTTAAAGCCATTTTAATGTCTTCAACTTTAACAGTTTTTCTTCCAGCATGTTTGGATAAGTCTGCTGCTTCTTTAGCGATGTCCATCGCGATTTCTTCTAATGCTTCAACAAACATTTTTGCTGCATCTTCACTTACTCTTTCAGCACCTGCTTTTTTTAATATTCTTACTACTGGTGCAACTGGTAGTTCTGCCATAAAATCACCTCAATCTTTTACAGTTTTAATTTTGGAAAACTAAATATATAAATCTTTCGGAAAAAACCGCAGATGGCAAGCCTATACCAATATGAAATCTTGAATAAACTCAAAACCACAATGTAATTTATATTAGCTTACGTATAATATTATTAAGAATCCAAAAATCTTGAAATGAAATTACAGTTTGGGTGGTATCATCAATAATAAAAATATTCTTGAATGGACTGTATTTTTATTCGTTTTTCTTATTGTGTGGACACATGTCAATGTCGTGGTCTCAGACAGCATGGTTCCAGTAATGACGAGAGGCGATTTTGTAGTCGTGGAAAACTCATTATTTGAATTCGAGCCCGAAGATGTATCTTTAGGCGATATAATTGTTTATAGTGCCCATTGGACTAATGCTGGCGAAAATACAATAATAAATCAGGACTTATCGATAAATGGGCGAACCCTTGACTATTATGAAATAAATCCTAAAGAAAGCATAATCTATAATTTCCCGATACTTTCAGGATTTTCCCCAACAACTCCCGTAATCCACAGGGTAATTGATACATGGATTGATTCTGAAGGAAACAAATATTATGTTACAAAAGGGGACAACAACCCGACGTATGATCCTGAACTGATACGCACCGAGCAAATCAGACAAAGGGTGGTTAACTTAGATGGAGAACCATTTATAATTCCGTATCTTGGAAACCTTTCAATAATCTTAAAAGAGCATTTGATTATATTTGTGATATTATTTGTAATCTGGATGTATTATGATTACAGAAAAGAGAAAAATGCAAAAAACAAAGTAAAACCAAAAAATTATTAATTTAAATTAATTCTTTAAAATGTCTTAATAAGGATGGAGCTTTTGCAACTATTTTTACTGCAAGCTTTCCAACATCCACTTCTTCTAAATTTTCAGGTATTGAATCAGCAATTGCATTCAATTCCTCATCACTTAATTTTTGAAGGATTGTTTTGTATTTAAGGTCTTTCATCAATGGTTTGTAGTATTTTTCTTTCCATCTTTTTTCATAAGCACTTAAAAACTCTCTTGAATGGTCTTCTGCTTTGATACTTTGTGCAGCAACATCTCCTGCCATCAAACCACAAGACATTGAAAGGCCTATTCCTCCACCTGTAAGTGGACTAACGTGTCCTGCAGCATCTCCTACAACCATGATGTTGTCAGCAACTGTTTTTTCAATTGGGCCACCTACCGGATCCCCACCAACTTTGAACTCAACGGGAACTGCATTATCAAGCCTTCCTTTAACTAATGGATTAGTTAAAAACTCATCTAAGTAATCAATTGCTCTTTTTTTGCTATCAATGATGCCGATACCTACGTTTACGGTGTCACCTTTTGGAAATAACCAGATGTATCCTTTAGGACATATGTCACCAAAATAAAATTCCATCATTTCGTTGTCTAATAATTTTACATTGGTCATTTCGTATTCTGCACATGAACAGATTTCTTTATGACTTTTCTTTGATTTTAATCCAGCGTATTCTGCAATGTTACTTTCAACACCATCTGCAGCAATTACGATTTTTGTTTTAACAATGTATTCGTCCCCAAGGTAGTTTACAAATACGTTGTATCCATCATCTGTTTTTTCAATTCCTGTAACTCTGCTTTTGACTGCGATCTGCGTTCCTGCCTGCCCGCTTCTTATTGCGAGGTATTTATCAAATACTTTTCTTTCAACAACGTAGCCGTCCGTTTTTCCGCCTTTTACGACTACTTGTTTACCGTTTGGAGCGATTAAATATCCGCCCTTAATATACGATCTAACAAATGACGGATCTGGATTAATTCCAAAGTCTTCAAGTCTTGGAACTGCTTCAGCGCACCTGACCGGCGTTCCGATTTCTTGGGATTTTTCAAGTAAAAGTGTCTTTGCCCCATTTTTGGATGCGTTGTAAGAAGCCATACTGCCCGCAGGCCCTGCACCAACTACAACTACATCATAGCTATTGTTTAAAGCCCTCATGATTATTCCTCCAACGCATTTACGGGACATACAACTGCACATAGTTTACAGTTGTTGCACTTTTCTTCCTCAATGTATAATTTGTTTTCAATTAATTCTATTGCCATACTATTACATACTCCAACGCATGCCCCACAGTAGCCGCATTTGTTGTAATTTACTTTCATCGTATCACTTTTACCATTAGAATTATTATACAAATTAAAATCATCGTATAAAAATTATCCTCATTAGATTGTTGCATTAATCCTATTTAAAACCTTATTTCTGAATTTCTTTTAAACTTTGGAATCATCGCCATTATTACGGAATTTATACACAATTCTTCTCTTAAAATATTATCATCACTAAGAACTCCAATAAGCCCGTTCTTCTGCCCGATATTTTTTATTCCATAAGTTTCTTCTGTAACACTGCCGCATTCAAAACCTTCATCTATTTTATCGGAAATTTCTTTTGGAATTTGAAAACCTTGAGATGTTCCAACACTATAATCTAATCCATTATAAACAACACAAATATGAATATCCAGTTTTTTTTCTCCAATTTCTACCATTCCAGCTTCAATTCCAATTCCATAAACTGAGTTTACTTTTTCAAAAGCGCCCTTTGCCCGATTGTATGCACCTTTAAAAGTTTCTTCAAATCCGTTCGGCTGATTTGGTACTCCACTTTCAACATCACTGGGAGTTACAAGCATATTTCCAACAGTTTTGGCAATTGCTTTTTCTACGGCAGAAACTTTAACTGGATTTGTGCTTCCTACAGAAACTACTCTTAATTTATGTCCTGCAGGCCCTCCGCGGAGTTTTTGTGCTTCTTCCAAGCATTCTGGATTATCACATAGTAAACTTCCAAATCGATATGTTTTTGCAGGTTTGCCGCAAATATCGCAAAATCTCGATTCAAACATTAACTCACCAAAAATAATTACTTCGATATTTAAAAAATGAAAATAATGATTAAAAAAGATTATGATTTAGTTTGAGAGGACTTTTTTTGCAGCAGCAACTCCACCTTCTGCAGTGTAACCCAATTCTTTAAATGTAAGTTCGATAGCAGCCAAAGTTCCTAAAACTTGGTATTCTTTAGCTGAACCCATGTGTCCAACTCTGAATATTTTTCCAGCTAAGTGGGACTGTCCGCCAGCAACTCTTATGTTGTATTTTTCTGCGAGGAGTCCTCTGAATTTTTTGTCATCAATTCCTTCTGGGTATTTTGCTGAAGTAACTGTAACTGATCTTGCTTCTTCTTTTGCAAACAATTCAAGTCCCATAGCTTCTAAACCTGCTCTTGTAGCTCTAGCAAGTAAATCATGTCTTTTAACTCTGTTTTCAAGTCCTTCATCAAGTACCATTTCAAGAGCTTCGTTCATTGCGTAAGTTAATGAAACAGATGGTGTGTAAGGGGTTTCTTTTTTACTGTCCCATGATTTTTTGTATGCGTTTAAATCTAAATAGAATGATTTAGTTTCCGTTTTTGAAACAACATCCCATGCTTTTTCTCCAACAGTAATTGCAGCAAGTCCTGGCGGTGCAGCAATACATTTTTGTGAGCCTGTAACACAGATATCAATGTTGAACTTGTCTACATCTACGTAATCTCCACCAAGTGATGAGATTGTATCTACGATGTAAATTGCGTTAAAATCTTTTACAACGTTTCCTAAGTCTTCGATTGGGTTTTTAGCACCGGTTGAAGTTTCGTTGTGAACAACAGTCACTGCTTTCACATCTTCGTTTTCTTCGAGTAATTCTTTTAATTTTTGAGGATCTGCTAAACTTCCCCATTCCGGTTCGTATTTTATTGTGTCTGCTTTGTAAACTGATGAAATTTTGTAGAATCTTTCTCCAAAGTTTCCGTTTGTAATGTTTATTACTTTGTCGTCTTTATCTAATGTATTTGAAATAGCCATGTCCATTACAGCAGTACCTGAACCGGTTATAATATATGTGTCGTTTTTAGTTTGAAAGACTTCTTTCATTTTGTCGACAGTATCTTCAGTCAAATCTCCAAAGTCTTTTGTCCTGTGGCCAATAATTGGTAACGCCATGGTGTTTAAAACCCTGCTTGGAACCATTGTGGGGCCCGGAATCATTAACAGTTTTTCAGTATCCATCTGTTTCATTAAATCCCTCTATTTGACTTGTTGTTTCTAAATTCAATAATATTGATGAAATTTGATATATATTTCTATTATTTATATATTATCATAAATTTTAATTTTATTTAGCAAGCTGTTTTACTCTTTCTATCCTTTTTTTAATCAAACCAAGGGTACCAATGTCACTTCTGTAGTATACTTCGCCTTTAAAGTTTTCAATTGCCATTTGAGCGATTTTTTCAGCTTCTTCAATATTTTCTGAAATTCCAACAACCGCGGCACTTCTTGAGCCAGTAATGTATAATTTTCCATTTTTTTCGTTAATTGAAGCGTAGAACAATATTGCATCTGCATTTTCAATTGCTTTTTCGTCAACAGTCAATTCTTTGTTTCTTACTGGGTCTATCGGGTAACCATTTGGTACGACGTATTTACAAACAGTTGCTTTGTTTTCAAATTCAAGGTTTATTTTGTCAAGTTTTCCTTCGGCAATTGCGAAACAAACATCCAAAAAGTCTGTTTTTAATATTGGAAGTAAGTTCATGGCTTCAGGATCTCCAAATCTCGCGTTATATTCAATAATTTTTGGACCATCAGCAGTTAACATGAATTGACCGTATAAAAATCCATTATATGGGCCAACTTCTGAATTGATTGAACTGACAGTTTTTTCCATAATTTTTTCTGCCCTATCAAGCATTTCAGCAGATAAAAATGGTAATCCATGGTTTGGACAGGAGTACGAACCCATGCCTCCTGTGATTGGGCCTTCATCATTGTTGTATGCATGAGGGTGGTCTTGAACAGCAGGCATGAATACGATATTTTCGCCATCTACAAATCCGTGAAGTGTAAATTCAACACCAACAAGTTTTTCTTCGATAATTATGTTTCCGCCACCAATGCTTTTATCGAATACTTCTTTTGCGTAGATTTTAGCTTCTTCATTATCTTTTAACTGTTCACCAACGACTTTTACGCCTTTTCCGCCGGTAAGTCCTGCTGGTTTTACAACAACGTCTTTTCCTAACGAGGTCATTTCATCGATAAATGTTTCAAGATCATTTCCATATTCATTAAATGCAGCATATCTTAAAGAACCGTCGATTTCATATTTTTTAAATAAGTTTCTCATGAATTCTTTGCTTGTTTCAATCTGTGCAGGAAGTTTTTTTGGACCAACTGTTGGAATACCCATTTCTATGAGTAAATCTGCAGCTCCAACTCCAAGGGGCGCTTCAGGACCGATTACTGCAAGTTCAGGTTTAATTTTTTCCGCAAACTCTTTTATTGCAGGAACATCGGTTTCACTGTTAAATGATACTTCATCGGAGATTGCATATATCCCCGGATTTTTATTTTTCATCAAAGTATAGAGTTCCACGAGTTCGTTTTTTTTAAGGGCCATTGCAATTGCATGCTCTCTAGCCCCTCCGCCAATAAGTAAAACTTTCATACAAACCACCATTTCGATTATTTTAGCTAAAAAAATATTTTAAAAATATATTAATGTTAGTATTTTTAATTTTTGAAAATGGAAATGATTTATTCAGTTTTTTCTTTGTACTATTACAATAAATAAATTATCCATGATTAAACTGAAAAAATAGAAAAATAAATAATAAAAATGTATTTTAAAATAGGTTAAATCTCAGAAACTTCGTCTAAATCGATTTCCTGATATTCTTTGTCTTTTGTATTTAATATTGCAACTGTTGGTTTTCCTGTTAAGTATCCGCAACACTCTCCAGGGTTTATTACTAAAACTCCGTCGATTTCTTCAAACTGTCTTTCGTGGGTGTGTCCGTGAATTACTACATCGTATTCTTTTGATTTAATCACTGCTTCGAGAATTGGCGCATGCGTTCCGTGAAGAACAAAGAATTTATGGCCGTCTGTTTCAAAACTAACATAATTTTCAAGTTCATTATCAGGATCGATTTCCTTCAACCATTCTTTTAGCAGGGTTTTTTCACCGTCATTGTTTCCCAAAACTCCAACGATTTTTGAGTTTAAGTTCTCAAACTCTTTTATTACAAACAATGATACGAAATCACCACAGTGAATAACCATATCGACTTTTTCGTCGTTAAAAACAGCGATAGCCTTTCTAATGTTTGGTAAATGGTCGTGTGTATCCGACATTATTCCAATTTTCATATAACTCACCAATATTAACAAGATAATTAAACAATAAAACAAAATATAAAATAGAAAATCAGATATTTAAAGCTTTAATCACAGGGAGCATTCCTTCAACAGTATAATTTTTTTCAGGCATCAAAGAATCGAATCCAAAGGAATCAACGTTTTTCTTTGTTATCGGGCCAATCGAGACAACATGTTGCTCTTTTAAAAGTTCTAAAAATTCTGGTCTACAGTGTTTAAAGAAGTTTTTTGCAGTAAGTCCACTTGTAAATGTTAAAATTACTTTTTTATTATTTTTATTTTCAGAAATAACTTGTTTTTCAAGTTCTTCTAATTTTTTAGATATGTTTTCTGGTTCTTCAGAGCTGTAAACAAAAATTAAGTCTGCGTTTAATCCTTCTTTTAAGACATCTCTCGTTGAAGGGGTTGTTGGAACAAGAACCCCTTCACCAGGTTTAACCTGCTTTTCAAGTGCTTCAAGCAAATTTTCTGCAGTATAAAGATCAGGAATAACGTAAACTGGTTTTTTAAAGATTTTTTCAAATTCTTTTGCAGTTTCAATTCCTATTGCACCTATTTTTTTAGTTAAAACCTTTTCAATATCTTTTGAAGTTAAATTTTTAAAAAAACCTTCAATTCCCCTAGGGCTTGTAAAAACTATCCAGGAATACTTTTCAAGATTTATTTCAGCTTTTTTAAAAACCAGTTCAAGTGTAGGAATAATTATTGTTCCAAAACCTGCATTTTCAAGCATTTCTGAAAAATCTTTTCCCTTTTCAAGAGGTCGTGTAATTACAACTTTCATATGGCACCAAAATCGATTAAATCTTTTTCATATTCAAATCTCTTAAGTAAGCCCTTAATTTTTCAATATTTTCTTCAAAATATTCCATGTCTTCCAAATCCCTTAAAATTTCTTCGCCCATGTAAACTCCTGCAGAAACCTTATCTGCAAGTAATCTACTATGGTTTACGTCGTATTTTTCATACAATAGTTTTAAATCTCGTTCCATGTCTTCAAGTTCTTCTTTAAAGACTCTTTCCATGGAGTTTACAATGGTTTTATCGTCAACGGTAATTAGATTGCCAGTTCCTTTCATAATATCATCTTTTTACTTTTAAGAATCATTTTAATTTTATTTTTTTAATTATAAATAACTTTTTTTATTGATTTTTTGAATGGAGAATGCTGGAGGATTTTTTAAACTCAATCGTGGCTTTTTACAATTGGATTACTCATGGGAAAACTATATATTTCTTAAAACAATATCATTATTGTAGTTTTTAGCGGCATTTATCTTTTTTAAACTTTAATAATTTGGAAATTTACCTGAGGTGAGATTTTGTTAAGAAACATGGACGATTCGTTTGATATATACGAAATAAAAGCAAGACAGGTACTCGATTCAAGAGGAAATCCTACTGTGGAAGCTGAAGTTTTAACTGCAGGTGGGGGATATGGACATACAATTGTTCCAAGCGGTGCTTCAACAGGAACTTTCGAAGCAGTTGAATTAAGGGACGCTACTGAAAAATACGGCGGAAAAAGCGTATTAAATGCAGTTTCAAATGTAAATGATATTATTGCACAGGAATTAATCGGTGAAGATGCAAGAAACCAGAGATTAATTGATCAAATAATGATAAACTTGGACGGAACTGAAAATAAAGGAAATTTGGGTGCAAATGCAATTTTAGCAGTTTCACTTGCAGTTGCAAAGGCTGCAGCAGACACTGCATCACTTCCACTTTACAAGTACATTGGTGGATGCAACGCATATGTAATGCCTGCTCCAATGATGAATGTGTTAAATGGTGGCCAGCACGCAGGAAACGCGCTTGATTTCCAGGAATTCATGATAATGCCTGTTGGCGCAGATTCATTTGCAGAAGCTGTAAGAATGTGTGCTGAAACGTACCAATCTTTGAAAAAAGTAGTTGCTGAAAAATACGGAAAAGATGCCGTAAATATCGGTGACGAAGGTGGATTTGCACCTCCTGTAAAAACAATCGATGAAGCTCTTGCATTACTTTTAGAAGGCGTTAAAAGAGCAGGATATGAAGATGAAATCGTATTCACGCTCGATTCGGCAGCAAGTGAATTTTACGATGAAAAATCCGGTTCATATATCGTTGCAGGGGAAAAAGTTTCAACTGATAAATTAATCGATATTTACAAAGAAATGGTTGCACAGTACCCGATTGTTTCAATTGAAGATCCATTGTTTGAAGAAGATTTCGAAGGATTTACAAAAGCAACAAAAGAATTGAAAGGAATTCAGATTGTTGGTGACGATTTATTTGTTACAAACACGAAAAGACTCAAAAAAGGAATTGAAATGGGTGCTTCAAATTCACTTCTTTTGAAAGTAAATCAGATTGGAACTCTTTCAGAATCAATCGATGCTGCAAACATGGCATTTAGAAATGGCTACAGTTTGGTTGTTTCACACAGAAGTGGTGAATCAGAGGACTCAACAATTGCAGATCTCGCAGTTGCACTAAATTCAGGTCAGATAAAAACAGGAGCTCCTGCAAGAGGAGAAAGAACTGCAAAATACAACCAGTTAATAAGAATAGAAGAAGAACTCCAGATTTCAAAGTACGCTGGAAAAGATTTCAAAGTTCCATTTTAATTCTATTTTTTAATATTTTTCATTTTAAATTGTAATTTTTTCAATACTTTTATCGAATTTTAATTTAATTTTATATATCTTAATTTACGAATATCACTGGGCAAAGAATAAAAACAAAAAATACATATTATTTTAAAATCATTATCAATAATGTCAATTATTGCCGGATTGGTGGTTTGTAATGGAGATTAATCACGATTATAGAGTAAAACTTTTTGATGAATTAGGTTTTGAAAGAAAACAGTGTACGGAATGTAACCAATGGTTTTGGACACTCGATAAAGACAGGACTACGTGTGGAGACAGTCCTTGTGACGAGTATTCATTTATTGGAAGCCCAATAACCAGTAAAAAGTATACTTACAACGAAATGGTAAAGGAATTTACAAACTTCTTTGCTGAAAAGGGGCACAGCCCTGTAAAAAGATCTCCCGTAGTTGCAAAAAGATGGAGAGACGATATTCTTTTAACTATTGCATCAATTGCAGTATTTCAGCCATGGGTTACAAGTGGACTCGTAAAACCTGTAAAAAATCCGTTAGTAATTGCACAGCCATGCATTAGGCTTAACGATATTGATAATGTTGGAAGAACTGGAAGACACTTAACCTGCTTTACAATGGGTGCACACCACGCATTCAACTCAAAAGACGAGTACAAGTACTGGACAGATAAAACTGTTGAATACTGTTTTGAATTAATGAAAAGACTTGGAATCGATGAAAAAACGGTTACATTTATCGAAAGCTGGTGGGAAGGCGGAGGAAACGCTGGACCTTGTTACGAAGTAATAACACATGGTGTTGAACTTGCAACACTTGTTTTCATGCAGTACAAAAAAGTTGGAAACGATTACGAAGAAATTCCTTTGAAAATTGTTGATACGGGATACGGAATCGAAAGATTTGCATGGGCTTCACAAGGAACTCCAACAGTTTACGAATCTTTATTTTCAGAAGTAATTGAAAAATTAAAGAAAGATGCAGGAATTCCTGAAGTTGACGAAAAAATAATGGCCGAAAGTGCAACTCTTGCTGGATTAATGGACATTGAAAATGTCGGTGATTTAAGAGTTTTAAGGCAAAAAGTTGCTGAAAAAATCGGAATGGATGTAGATGAGCTTGATAAATTAATAAGCCCGCTTGAATACATCTACGCGATTGCTGATCACACTAGATGTCTTTCGTTCATGTTTGGGGATGGAATTGTACCTTCAAATGTAAAAGAAGGATACCTTGCAAGACTCGTTCTAAGAAAGACATTAAGATACATGGAAAAAATCGGAATCTCAATGTCTATCAAAGATATAATTGCAATGCAGCTTGAAAACATGAAGGAAATTTATCCTGAATTGAGTGAAATGAAAGAATACATCATGGATGTTTTGGATTCTGAAGAGAAAAAATACATTCAAACTGTGAACCGTGGAAGGGGAATCGTTGAAAGAATGGCTGTTTCAAAGTCTGAAATTACTCTTGACGATTTAATTGAATTATATGACAGTAATGGAATTCCTCCCGAAATTGTAAAGGATGTAGTCGACGAAATAAATAAAAAAGGAAAGAAAACCATCGCAATTACGGTTCCAGATAATTTCTACACGATTGTTGCAGAAAGACACGAGGAAGAAAAACCTGAAGAAGTAGTTTCAACGAAAAAAGAACTTCCAGAACTTGAAGTTTCCGAAACTGAACTTTTATTCTTCAAACATCCAACACAAGTCGAATTTGAAGCTAAAGTCTTGAAAACAGTTGAAAAATACGTTTTACTTGACAAAACACTCTTCTACGCTGAAGGTGGAGGTCAAAAGTACGATATTGGTCAATTAAATGGAATAGAAGTTTCAGATGTCCAGAAAAAGAATGGAATCGTATTCCACAAGGTTTCAGATATTTCAAAATTCAAAGAAGGCGACACTGTAAAAGGTACGCTAAACTGGGAAAATAGGCTTAAATTGATGAGAAACCACACTGCAACGCACGTAATAAATGCGGCAGCAACAAGAGTTCTTGGAAAACACATATGGCAGACTGGTTCAAACGTTGATACCGAAAAAGGAAGACTTGATATAACTCACTACGAGAGAATTTCAAGAGAACAGGTAAAAGAAATCGAAAGAATTGCAAATGAAATTGTTCTTTCAAAAATGCCTGTAAATTCCACATTTATGGATAGAAACGATTCAGAACAAAAATATGGCTTTACAATCTACCAGGGCGGTGTAGTTCCGGGAGATACTTTAAGAATAATTGAAATCGAAGGAACTGACGTTGAAGCATGTGGTGGAACTCACTGTAGCAACACTTCAGAAGTTGGATACATTAAAGTTTTAAAGACCGAAAGAATTCAAGATGGTGTTGAAAGACTTGAATATTCAACAGGAATGGGTTCAGTTTCGGAAATTGCAGTTCTTGAGGATATTTTAATCGATTCTGCTGAAATTTTGGGAATTCCAAATGACCAGCTTCCAAAAACTGTTAAAAGATTCTTTGAAGAATGGAAAGAACAGAAAAAAACGATTGAAGAACTCCAGAAAAAAGTCGGTGAACTTGTTAAATATGAACTTGCCGATAAATTCGAAAAACACGGAGATTATGAAGTTTTAGTTGAACAAGTCAGCGGAACTCCAAACGAGTTGATGTCAATTGCAGACAACCTTGCAATTGGGAATAAACTCATAGTTTTAATGAATGAAAACGACTACCTCTTATGTAAAAGAGGAGAAAACGTTGAATTAAGCATGAAAGAATTAATCAGAAATATTGGAAAAGGTGGGGGTAAAGATAACCTCGCACAAGGAAAATATTCTGAAACAAAGGAACAAATCACGGAAAAAATAAGCCAGATTTTAAATAAATAATTTTATTTCATTTCTGTTTTTGATAAATATTAGGTGCTAAAATGTTCATACCCGCTCATATTACAGGTTTTTTCAAAATAACTAGACACGAAAATTTACTAAAAACCGGATCAACTGGTGCAGGAATTACTCTAAACAGGGGTGTATCCACAAAACTGGTTGAAGGTTCTGGAAACGTTTATTTTAACGATGAAAAAATAGATTTATGTCCATCAAAAGATGTTATTCATTATTTGGGGCTGAAAAACGAATTAAAACACGATATAATTTATACTTCCGATTTTCCGCTTGGTTGCGGTATGGGAACATCAGGATGCTGTGCACTTGGTGCGGCATACGAACTGAGTTCAACATACAACTTTAAGAACCTGCAAAATGATATTGATAGAAGTGATTTAAATAATCAAAAAAATGAATCGGATGTACCGGAACTCGTGAAAATTGCTCATAAGGCAGAAGTGCGATGTAATACGGGTCTTGGTGATGTTATAGCACAGCACACGAAAGGCTTTGTTATTCGAAAGAGCCCAGGATTTCCGCTTGGCGTAGAAAGCATTAAAATTAAGAATATGGGCGAATACAATATTTTGGTAGATATATTTGGCAAAAAGGAAACTGATACAGTAATTAATGATCCATCATGGATTGAAAAAATAAACAATACTTCAGACGAATTACTTGGAAAATTGTTGGAAAAACCAACGCTTGAAAATTTCATGGAATTATCTTACTACTTTGCAAAAAACACAGGACTTGCATCCGAAGAAATAGTCGAGATATGTGATGATTTAAGCTTTACTGCGGGAGCTTCTCAGGCAATGCTTGGAAATGCGATATTTTGTATATGTAAAGGCGAAGAATTAAACGATGCAGTTTCAATTTTATCCAATCCAGTAGTTTGTAAAATTTACAAATAAAGGTGTAAACATGATGTCTACAGTAAAAGTTCTTTTATTGATGGCACTTTTAACAGGAATGATTTACGGAATTTGTTATATGCTTGGGTTCCCCCCGATATTTGCAATACTTTTAGCACTAATTCCAAATTTAATAAGCTATTTTTATAGCGATAAAATAGTTCTAAAGAGCTATGGTGCAAAAATGGTGGAAGAAAGTGAGGCACCAAATTTACACAGAATTGTCGAATCAATAGCAAACAGGGCAAATATTCAAAAACCAAAAGTTGCAATAATTAATACTGATACTCCAAATGCATTTGCAACAGGAAGAAGTCCTAAAAATGGGGTAGTTGCAGTTACTACAGGAATACTACAACTTTTAAATGAGCAAGAACTCGAAGGGGTTTTAGCACACGAAGTTGGACACATAAAGCACAGGGACATATTAATTGGAACGATAGTTGCAACAATGGCTGGAGCAATAATGTATATTGCAAATTTCTTACAATGGGGCATGTTATTTGGATATGGAAGAGATGACGATGGAAATCCAATGCAGCTTGTTGCATCATTGCTTTTCATAATCCTGGCTCCAATTGCAGCAATGGTTATTCAATTTGCAGTTTCAAGGCAAAACGAATTTACTGCTGACGAAAGCGGTGCAAGATATTCAAACCCAATTTATCTTGCAAATGCACTCACAAAACTTGAAAAAGGGGTTAAATACCATCCTTTAAAAAATGGAAGCCCTGCAACTGCGCACATGTTTATTGTAAATCCTTTTAAAGCAGGAAACGTTGCAAGATTATTTTCAACGCACCCTTCAACAGAAGAACGGGTAAAAAGATTGATGGAAATGGCAAGTAATCCTAAATATTTAAGATAAGGCGATTTAATGCAGCTTGGACTTACTGTAATTGCGGAAGACCGTGTAGGAATACTCTATCGGTTAACAGGAATAATTTCGGAAGTAAATGTAAACATAGTGTACACTCAGCAGTTTATTGTCGGAGAAAATACTGGTTTAATCTACATGGAACTTGATGGCGTTGAAAACGAGGAAGATCTGGTTAAAAGACTCGAAAAATTAGAATTTGTAAAAAAAGTTGAAACTCACAAAACCATGAAGAAAATATTTGGTAAGAGAGTTTTGATATTTGGGGGGGGCGCTCAAGTAGCTCAAGTTGCAATGGGTGCAATAAGCGAAGCTGACAGGCACAACATCCGTGGGGAGCGAATAAGTGTCGACACAATGGCAGTTGTTGGGGAAGAAAACCTTGCAGATGCTATTTTAGCAATAAAAACACTTCCAAGAGCAGGAGTTTTGGTTTTGGCAGGGTCCTTGATGGGTGGAGAAATTACAAAAGCTGTTGGGGAAGTAAAAAAAGACACAAATATTCCGGTAATTTGTTTAAACATGTTTGGAAGCCTTCCAAAACTTGCAGATTTAATTGTAACTGATCCGTTACAGGCAGGAGTTATTGCAGTAATGACTGTTGCAGATACTGCTAAATTTGATCTAAATAAGGTTCGCGGAAAAATACTTTAATTTTATATTATTTTTTACTATTTTTAGGTGATTATATGATAAAAACTGTTGTTGGTAGTTATCCCGTAGTTAAAGGGCGACCTGACTCGATTTTTGATAAACTTAAGAAATTTTTTGGAAAATATGATGAATACGAAAATTCAATAAAAAGGGCGCTAGATGATCAAATAAGTGCCGGAATTGATATTTTAAGCGACGGCCAAGTCAGGGGCGACATGGTCGAGATATTTGTATCAAATATGTATGGTTTTGAAGGTAGGCGAGTTGTCAATAGAGTTGAATTTGTAAAACCAATCACTTTAAACGACATAAAATATTCTCTAAAATATATTTCAAAAAAAGACCCTCAAAAAGGAGTAAAAGGAATAATTACTGGAGCATGCACGTTAGCTTCATCCATCCGAGTTGAAAATTATTACGCAGATAATAAAGATGAAAATTTAATTTACGATTTAGCAAGGACCTTAAACAAAGAAGCACTTTCAATTCAAAATTATGTAAAAATGATACAGTTTGACGAGCCAATTCTTTCAACTGGATTATATGACCTTGAAGTTGCGAAAAAAGCAATGGATATTCTTACTTCCGGAATAAATGTCCCCGTTGCAATGCACGTTTGTGGAGACGTTTCAAAAATATTTTACAAATTAAATGAATTTAATGTGGATATTTTAGACCACGAATTTGCATCCTGTAAAAACAATCTTGAAATATTAAACGAAATTACAAAAAAAGTTGGTTTTGGGTGCATAAACACCAAACTTAAATCCGTAGATTCTGTCGACGAAGTAAAAGCATTAATAAGTGAAGGAATAGAAATATTAAAGAACAATTCTAAATTTGGAGATTCAATAAATGATTCTGTCATAATTGACCCAGACTGCGGTATGAGATTACTTCCAGTAGATGTTGCATACGCTAAATTAAATAATATGGTTACTGCAGCAAATGAGATAGAAAAGGATTTAAGTTAAGCTTTTAGGGTAAGATACGATGTCAAAGCCAATTTCAACTAATTACAGAATATATTTGCTAATTACTTTAATTTTTTGTTCGATAAGTGCTGTTGATTCATATCGTTTTAATGAGTATTCCGTTCAATATACTATCGATCAAAACGATAATTTTTACGAAACAATAGATTTGGAAATTTACAACAACAATTCCGATGATTTATATGATATTAGCTATAGTATTCCTCAAGAAACTTCAAATCTGACTTTTAATTCTTCTAACGGGATCGACTCTTATTCAATAACTACCGATGATGAGGGCGTAACTGAAGTTATTGTAAGCTTGGCTGAACCAATAGGCCCATGGCAAAGCGGGGATTTAATAATTAGTTTTACAGGACAGGTTTCAGATCTTAGTGGAAAAAAACAGGTATATATTATAGTTCCCGCACATGATTCAGACTTTAAACTATCTGTGCAACTTCCAGAAGGGGCTGCAATTGTGTCTCCTGTAAAAGATGTTCTAAGTATAAGCCCTAAGGATTATGCTGTCGGAACGAACGGTAAAAGTATTTTTGTTGAATGGGAAAAAGAATTAACTTCTGAAGAGAAATATTTTGAGGTTACAATAAACTATGTACTGACAAGTGCAATTGCTACAATAACTACCTGGGAAAGTAACGAAGAGTTATACCGTGCAGTAAGTACTGTTTTAGGGGTACTCGTAGTTGCATTAATATTTTTTATATATCGAAATTATAACAAGGTAAAAATGATAAATGAACTCCAAAACGAGATAATTGGATTAAATAAGGGGCTAGAAATATCGCAGCTTAATTTACAAAATAAAACCAAGGAAATTAGGAGATTGGAAGAATTAAATGAACATGTTTTAAAAGAACTGGATTTATCAAAGAATACCTTGAAAGAATACGAATTAAAAATTACTGAATTAAAAGAGAACATAATTCAGTTTAAATCTCAGATTGAAAATTATGTTAAGCTAAAAGAAGAATTAAATTCAAAAAATATCGAAATTAAAAATTTAATGTCTTACAAAAAATTATCCGAAGAATTAAATTCAAAAATTGCTGAATTAAATGAAGTTTTAAAAGAAAAAGAAGGGTATATCTTAGAATTAATGGATAGAATTGGCGATTATGAATCCCATAAAAGTGAAACACTAATGAATATTTTAACTGATGAAGAAAAAGGATTAATTGAATTAATTAGGGAACATGGATCTATTTCTCAGAAAGAAATTGTTGATATAACAGGACTTACTAAACCTAAAGTTTCGAGGACGATTTCCGATCTAGAGCAGAGAGGAATTGTTAGGAAAGTAAAAATAGGAAGAATTAACAAAATTGCCCTTTCAGAAGATTTAGATGGTTCAATTTAAGAATTCTTCTTCAAATATTCACTTTTTTATGCAAAACTATATTTGTAATGGAATGCTATTTTAAATTATAAATTTCAATGTTTGAATTAAGGATTTATTAATATACTATAATTGTTAAATTGAAATCGAACAATTAAGGAATGAAGATTGGAGTTTAACTTATTGAAATTAATCAAAAATCCAATTTTTCAATTTTTATCATTTTTAAGAGATTAAGACGTTAAATTAGGCTATTTGGGACATAACGATACGATAATAATTATTTAGAATTATTTGGGTGAAATATTATGAAAATACTTATTTCCATATGTGGTGAAGGATTTGGGCACACTACCCGTTGCATTGCTATTGGAAATGAATTATCCAAGAATCACGAAGTTAAATATGCAGCATACGGTAAAAGCAAAGACTTTGTGGAAATGTCTGGTGGAGATGTTTTTGAAACTTATCCTGAAATCAGGCTTTCTGGAAAAGATGGTAAGTTTGACGTCAAAAAGAGCATATTTAATAACGATTATCACCCTGCAAGAGCAATAAAAAAAGAAGTTGAAATAATAAAAGATTATGATCCGGATTTAGTTATTTCAGACTGTAAATACAGTTCAGTTGTTGCGTCAAAGGTTTTTAAAAAGCCATATTATATTATAACCAATCAAAACTGTACCAAAACGGATAAAAAGGAAAAATATATCGTTTATCCCGTAATGGAGATATTAAATGTCATAAACAAATCTGCAGAAAAAGTTATAATTCCAGATTTCCCCCTTCCATATACCGTATGCGAATATAACTTAAAACTCCTAGAAAACCTTTCATTTATCGGCCCTTTAATTCGATATGATGTAGTTCCCGAAGAAATTGCGGATGAAGGTTATATTTTATGTGTCATAGGCGGATTTGAATATCGATACAAAATTTTGGAGCTTTTAAACAAGATTTCCGCTAAAAAAGGATTAAAAGTAAAGATGGTTTGCGGAAGCTACGACGTTGCAGAAAAACTTGAAAAAATAAAATCCAAAAATGTTGAAATAATCCCTATAACAACAAACATGGATGAATTGATAAAAAAATGTTCTTTTGTGGTATGTCATGGTGGACATTCAACATTGATGGAAGCGACATGTTTTGGAAAACCAATAATAACAGTTCCTGATCTCGATCACCCTGAGCAGGAAAACAATGCGAAAAAAATAGCTGACATGGGTTGTGGAATTGCATTATCTTACCGAGAGGTTGATAATAATTTAGAAGAAGCAATTGAAAAAATGTCTTCAACTACGAAATATCTTGAAAATTCTAAAAAGTTAATGAATTTCTACCTTAAAAATAGCGGAACCGATAAGGTCATGGATATTGTAGAAAATGGACTTTAATTCACGTGAAACTATGAACATAACCATTCTTTCAGGCGGAACAGGTACACCAAAATTGATTCAGGGTTTTAAAGAAATCATTCCAAATGAGGATATTTCAGTTATAGTAAATACTGGTGAAGATACGTATATTGGAGACATTTACCTCTCCCCCGACATTGATACTGTTTTATACACGTTTTCTGATTTAATAAACGATGAAACCTGGTATGGGTTAAAAGGGGATACTTTTATATGTCACGAACAGCTCAAAAAGTTTGGATTTGATGAAGTTTTGAAAATAGGGGATAAAGATAGGGCTTTAAAGATGCACAAAGCTTCTTCTTTAAAAAATGGAGTTCCAATGTCTGAAATTGTTGATATCGAGCGAAAATCTTTATCTTTAAAATCAAAAATTTATCCAATGTCAAATGAACGAGTGGAATCCAAAGTTTTAATCGAAGAAAACAATGAAAAAATCCTTTTGAAGTTTCACGATTTTTGGATTTTTAGAAAAGGCAATGCAAAAGTTTTGGATATTTTCTACGAAAACTCAAATTATGCAAAAGCGGCAGATGGGGTCATAAAAGCAATTGAAGAAAGTGACTTTATTTTAATTGGTCCATCAAACCCGATAACATCAATTGGCCCGATTTTGAGTATTTCTGAAATAAAAAATGCGCTGAAAGAAAAGCTGGTTTTTGCAGTTTCGCCAATTGTTGGTGAAAATCCAGTAAGTGGGCCTGCAGGAACGCTTATGAATGCAAAAGGATATCCTGTAAGTGCAGTTGGAGTTTATGAATATTATAAAGATATTGTAGACGTTCTTGTTCTAGACAATAGTGATATCAATAAAAAGAAAGATATAAATTGTGAAGTTTTATATGCTAATACGATAATGAAGACTATTGATGATAAAATAACTCTCGCAAGAAATATTCTTGACTATTATAAATCCCGATAAGGATATTAATAATATTATTGAGTAATATTTTTATTAAGCGTTAGATTAAAGTCAAGTTATTGCTTCGTAAACTGAAAAGTTAGCGGATTAATAAAGGAGATAATAATGATTCAAATAACCGTTGTACAAATTGATAATTACGGCCCATGGACAGTTACCCCCAATCCAAGAAGAGAAAGTGACCTACAGGCACTTCAATCAAGACTTTACTGCGACATGAATTTGCAGTTTGGAGCACATAGAGGTCTTGCGTTTTACACAAGATTTGACAATATAATAGCAATCACAAACGGAATTGATTTAGAAACTCACAAAAGAATTCAAAATAGTGTGAAGAACAGGTATCCTTTTACCGTCAGTATGGCAGTAGCTTCTGCAGAAACGGCATATGGGGCTCAAAAACTGGCAACAAAAACGATTCAGGAGTACGGCAGTGCACAAGACGATGTTAGAAAAGAAGTCTTGGACGTAGCTAATGAATTTGTATCAAATGGTTATGTGCAGCTTGCACACGTTGACATAAACGATATAACTGGAAAATTAACTGATTTAGAAACGGCATATGATACATATCTTTCAGTACAAAAGACAAAACTTAAATTAATGGAAGAACTCAAAAAATACGATTCACTGGGCTTTTTCATTGGTGGAGACAACTTCATGTGTCCATGTAATGGAATGAGCGAAAAAGATTTCCTTTGCATGTTTGAAGACATAAAAGAATCATGTGGAATTGAATTGAAAGCAGGAATTGGTATTGGAAAAACTGCTGAAGATGCATCAGATCTTGCAGATATCGGTTTAGAAGTTATTCGGGAAGGAAAAACTGATTTCCAAGTTTATACTTTGAAACAGGACGTCGAAGAACGAAAAGATGTAACTTACAACTACATGTGCCCAATTTAAACTAACTCTTTTTTTATTTGGGATTTTATGAAAAAATTAGATAAAATTTACAACTTATCCAAAAAAATAGTCCTTGCTCCAATGGCAGGGATTACTGATGGCGATTTTTGTTTGAATTACAAAGACACTTTTGGAATTGTATGTCTTGGCGCATTTAATTTAGATTTTGATACAGATGTAGCAAGCAAAAAAATTCAGGATCGCGGAAGAAAAGAATTTATTTATGGTTTAGATGAAATGGATAAAAAAATAAATTCTGAAATTAAAAAAGCGAAGACTGGTAATTCTTTAGTTTCTGTAAACATTCGTTTTAATGATTTTTCCAAAGCAAAATCTCATATCCTCGAAATTTCAAAAAATGCAGATATTTTAGAATTAAACTGCCACTGTAGACAACAAGAAATAACCGATCTGAACCTCGGACAAAATTTACTTAAAAATGAAGCTAAATTAACCGATTTTTTAAAAAATATTCGAGAATTAAATTTAAAAATTCCTATTTTTTTAAAATTGCGGGCTAATTTTTTAACTGCCGAAGAATTAATAGAATTGCTCAAAAAAATTCGAGAATATTTTGATGGAATTCATATTGATTGTTTTAATCCTAGAAAAAATTACGCTGATTTAGAGTATTTAAAAAAAATTCGAGAAAGTTTCCCTGAAAAAATAATAATTGGTAACAATTCAGTCAATTCCGTTGAAAGTGCAAAAGAAATGTTGAAATATGCAGATTTTGTGTCTGTAGCAAGATGCGTACTAGCAAACAAGATAAATTGGATTAAAAAATTAGAATTTTAAAAATAGAAAATTAACAGAGTTTTGAAATTGCCCTAATAATATCTCCATCTGAAAGGATTCCTACCAATTTGTTTTCACTGTTAACTACAGGTAACTGGTTTATGATTTCTCTTCCATCTCCGTGAAGATCCATTTTTTTCAAAGCGTCAGCCGCAGATTCGTCTTCGCCAATTGTTACAACAGTTTTGGTCATAACATCTGCTATTGTGGTTTCTAAAGTGTATTTATCGATTATTAAATTGTATCCTATGTCTGTAGTCGTTACAATACCTATTATTTCATTGTTTTCGTTTACAACAGGCAGACAGCTTATTTTATTTTTTAAAAGGGCTTCAAATGAATCAATTACTCCTGATTCTGGTGCAACTGAAACTACGTCACTGCTCATAATGTCTTTAATTACTATTTCTTTGATTTTTTTCATTTTATTCTCCTGTTGTCTTTAATAATCCCAAAAGGTATTTAAATTAAATACTCAATTGTATATTAGATTTTAAATTTATTAAATAAACTATCGATTTCAAATCGAAAGCTTTAAATATTAATATTCTTTTAGACAAAAAATCAGCGGTTGAATAATCTATGAAACGGGCAAATCTATCTCATCAGGATAAGGTGGCCAATGGGATCCGGCTTTTTGGAAATATCCTGATAGATGACTTAAATTACGATACATTCATATGGACTAAAGAAATACTTGGCCCAGATGATATAGAAGTTTGGAAAAAGACGATCGAAGAAGAAATTAAGAAGGGAAAAAATATTTACAACATGGCAAGGCTTTGTAGAGTAGGAAAAATTGATTATTTAAAAGAATTAGCTTTAAAACATAATATTGAATACTACGATTCATCAAATCCTAAAAAATACGATGAACTACAAACTTATGCAAAAAGCGGACTCGACGGAATCGATACAAAAGTAATGACAATCATGGGAACCAGCAGGCAGTCTGGAAAATTCACAACGTGTATGATTTTGAAAAAGGAACTCGAAAAAAGAATTAAGCTTGGAATTGTTGGAACAGAACCGCAATCTTTAATCTGCGGAATCGATGAAATGGTAATTCCGCAAACTATAGAAACATGTCACTGTGCATCAACTGTATTTGGTGCAGTAAAAAAGCTTGATACAAAAGATAGGGACTTAATTATTATATCAAGCCAGACTGGAATATTTGCAGATACGTTAGAAGTTGGAACTGGAAGAGGCGGCGGTTTAATCAGTATCGCAGTGTTATTTGGATCAAAACCTGATTTTACGATTTTAGCATCCGATACTCTAGATTTGGAAGTTATAAAGAAGAATATTTCTGCAATAGAACTTTTGAGTGGAAAACCTGTAATTGCAGTTACATTAAACTCAAAATACATGGATGAAGAAAGATTGGAAGAATCAATCGAAAAACTATCAAAAGAGTTGGATTTACCTGTAGTTGATGTTTTAAAGGGAATAAATCTTGATAAATTACTGAACGAAATTCTTCTGAAATTAAAAAATTAATAAAAATAAAAAAATTTAAGACTATTTTTTCAAATTTTCGACAAATTTCTTTGAAATTGCCATAATTCCTAAAATTGGTGGAGCACCAGGTGCTTTTGGAATTACTGATGCATCACACACGTATAACCCTTCAATTTCAGTTTCTAAGTTATTATTAACAACTTTTCCAATTGCACACGTTCCTCCGGGGTGAGACCCTCTTGGAACTGTTGAATATATATTTTCAATTCCTAATTCATAGAGATATTTTGAAGCTTTAGAAACGCCTTCACACAGTATTTTTGTATCATTCGTTGACATTTCTTTTTTTACGCTATTTTCAAATACTTCTCCGGTATTTTCATCTTTGATTTTAACCATAAGGCTGAATATATCGTTTTTATTTACATCTTCAACTTCTGAAATCCTTTTGTGGAGTAATTCTGAATAATGGGTTGCAAGTATAAAATCGTCGTATTTTTTATTAACTGCCATTGAAACTTCTGATTTTAACTTTGAACCTTTTAAAATTCCTCCAACGGTTACAAACGTATCGATATATAAATTTTTACCAACTTCTTCGTTATTTAGGATAGTTTTTAAAATTCTGGGTGAATTTATGGCTCCAGCAGACACAATAACTTGTTTTGAGTTGTAAAGTTTAATTTCACCACTTTTTTTATCGAGTGCAAGAATAGAAAACGTTCCATTATGCTTTGCAAGTTTCATTACAACCGTATCTGTCACTATATCGTCGTTATATTCTCTTAAAAAATCGCAGGGTATCCATTTGGCATCACAGGGTTCGTGTGCACAGAGCCCGCAGTTTTTACAGAGTTTAAAGTCGATAAATTTTGGAGTTTTCGAAAAACCCATTTCTAAAAGTTTTTTTGAATTTTCCCCTAAGTAATTATCGGGAACGTCTGAAACTGACAGCTCTTTTTCAATATCCCCATACATAGAATCATTTTTTGAAATTCCAAGTTCTTTTACATCAATTCGAACTGCATTTGCGACAGAATAAACGCCTGTCCCACCAAATGAGTTGGCATAGATTACTTCAATATTTTCTCCTTCAGAAACGTAAGCAGGATTACTTCCGCTTTCAAGTAACCTTATTTTTTGATCCGGAAACGCCTGTTTTAACTCCTTAAATACTGTACTTCCCCCAACTCCAGAACCAATTACAATAAAGTCTTCCATGCTCTTACCTCAAACTCACCGATAATTATAAATTATAATATAAAATACTCTTTTGTTAGATTTTTTAAGATTCACAAAACACATTAACTTTTCGGTAATAATTTTTTTATAAGAACAATATGGTGACACTATGATTATTATTCCTGGCCCAACTTCGCAAAATCTGGCCAAAGAAGTTGCAAAACTCACAAATTCGGAACTTGCAAGGGTGGAATCAAAGCAGTTTCCAGATGGCGAAATCTATGTTAGGGTCCATAGTGAACTTAAAGGAAAAGACGCAGTCATAATTCAGACCCAAAACACGCAAAACAACGCAATTGTCGAAGCAATTTTAATGTGCGAAGCTTTAAGGGAAGAGGGCGTAAAAAGCATAACTTTAGTCGCACCTTACCTCGCATATGCAAGACAGGATAAAAAGTTCAATGCAGGGGAGCCAATTAGCATAAAAGCACTCGCAAAAGTATATTCGAGCATTTGTGACAGAATTATCACGATAAACCCTCACGAAACACATATCGAAGAGTTTTTCGATATACCATTTATTTACGGGGACGCAATACCAAAATTAGCAGAACACGCAGGAGTAAAACTTGTAAAACCGCTTGTACTTTCGCCTGATAAAGGGGCAGTTGCACTTGCAAAAAGAGCAGCTGAAGAATTAAACTGTGAATGCGATTATTTGGAAAAAACAAGAATTTCTCCAACAGAAATTAAAATTGCACCAAAAAATCTCGATGTATCTGGAAAAGACGTTTTAATTGTTGACGACATCATCTCAACTGGTGGAACGATGGCAACAGCAATTTCAATGTTAATTGAACAGGGTGCAAGAACAGTTATTGCAGCATGCGTTCACCCAGTATTAATTGGCGATGCAATAAATAAACTCCACGTTGGCGGAGCTTCTGAGATCGTTGGAACAAATACGTACCCTTCAGAAGTTTCAAAAGTATGCGTTTCAACAATAATTGCAGACATTTTAAACGGAGAATAATTAAAATAAAATAATTTTAACTATTTTTTAATTAAAATTAGAAAAAGGAAATGTAATAAATTTCTCGATTATTTGTCATGTTCCCAGTAAAGTGCATCGAGAAGTATTGCTACAGGATATTCCATGTTTATTGAAAGTTCTGAAGCATCTTTTATTAATTTATAAGCTTCATCTGGAGTTTTTGGATTGAAATATGGAATTTCAACTGTTTCAAGCAATTTTTTGGTCCACTGGCCCATTGGAATTTGTGCAGAAATTTTTTCCTTTAAATCCCCCCTATGGCTTATTATAATTAAAATAGGGATTTTATAAACTTTAACTAACGAACCTATCGCATTTATGGAGTTTCCTAAGCCAGAATTCTGCATCAAAAGTGCAGTTTTTCTGCCCCCAAGATAAGCTCCAGTACAAACACCAATTCCCTCCTCTTCACGAGTTACGGGGATGTGTTGAATATCTTTGTCATCATTTAGATAATTTAAAACAGTTTTTAAATTTGCACAAGGAACACTCGTTACAAAATCAACCCCTGAATCTAGTATTGCTTTATAAACAGCTTCACTTGCATTCATAACTCCACCATCCGGATTTATTTTGGTGATAAATTGAAAATTTACATTGAAGGATATGGCTGCACTTTGAACACTGCAGACACGGAAATAATAAAAAATTCAGTTAATGAATTTGAAGATTTTGAATTGACCGATAATGTGGACGATTCCGACATAATTGTCATAAATACCTGTATTGTCAGGCAGGAAACCGAACACAGAATGATTTCACGAATAGAATATTTCAAATCATTGGATAAAAAAGTTGTCGTAGCAGGATGCATGGCAAAGGCACTACCTAAAAAGATTAAAACTCTTGCAGATGTTCTGGTAATGCCAAGAGAAGCACAGTATTCTGGAAAAATTCTGAAAGATAACCTTTTAAAAGGATGCTCTGAAAAAAATGGAAAATCTAATGAAAATTTAAATTTTGAAGATCAATTAAATGAAAAAATCAAAAAAGTAAGTTCACAAGGTTTAATTACTGCACTTCCAATATGCGAAGGATGCCTTGGAAGCTGTACTTACTGTATTGTAAAACGTGCAAGGGGAAATTTAGCGTCATACGATCGAGATTTAATTGTTAAAAAGGCAGAAGAACTTGTAAAAACAGGTACGAAATGTTTACTTGTAACGGCTCAAGATACAGCATGCTATGGACTTGATAATAACGACAGCCTTCCAAATTTAATAAATGATATTTCAGAAATTCCTGAAAAATTTGCAATGAGAATTGGAATGATGCACGCAAAATTTGCAGAACCGATACTTGATGAATTAATTGAATCATTTAAATCCAAAAAGGTTGTAAAATTCCTTCATCTTCCAATTCAAAGTGGTGACGACCAGGTTTTAAAAGATATGAATAGAAACTACACGGTTGACGAATATATTTCTGTATTAAATGAATTTAAGTCAAAAATTAAGAATTTAAACTTTACAACTGATGTAATCGTTGGATTCCCAACTGAAACTGAAGAAGCATTTGAAAATACCCTTGAAATTGTAAAAAAGATAAAACCTGATTTTACTCACGCTGCAAAATATTCACAGAGGAAATACACAAAAGCAGCAATTTTAAAACAGGTCGATACAAAAATAAGGAAAGAAAGGTCTGAAATTTTAAATGAACTCCGGCGAGAGTTAAGCTACGAAAATAATACGCGACATATTGGTGAAACTTTCGAAATACTTGTAACTAAAAGTAATATGGGAGTTACTGACAATTGCAAAAACGTGATTTTCGAAGAACCTGCAAAAATTGGTGAATTTAGGCGAGTTAAAGTGACTGGTGCGAAGACTTTCGGACTTTCGGGTAAACTGCTAAATTAACCTCTCTTTTTATCATTATTCTTTAAATCTACACAAAAACTATAAATATCTTTAAATTATTATACGGAATGTTAATTCCTTATTATTTTAAAAAACAGGAATTATTTATCCATATTTTATTTAAATATTTGGATATTTAAAGTTATTAGTGTAGAGGGCGAGTATGAGATCAGTAAATAATATAAGAACTAAATTAATGTTAACATCCATAATTGGGCTTGCACTCCCGATATTAATACTCACGATCGTTTCAAATGTAACGACCGAAAATTACTCAAACTATGAATCTTTAGAAAAGTTTGATCTTTCGAAAAAGTCTATATTGTATAATTTAGATCAAAAAAATGAAGAGATGGCTAATTTTTTAAAATACTTATCAGAAAACGAAAACATAAAAAGTTACTTCATTGAAAATAATTTTAATTCCCTAAATATCGAATCCGAGAATATCAAATCTAGTTTGGGGGTTGACGAAGTAATTTTTTTAGATGAATATGAAAATGTAATAACTGAAAATGAATTGAACAATAATTTTGATTTTAAAAACCTAAATTCGGGCTATTTAGTTATAACAAATGGTAATTTGAATCAATTTTCAGTAATACAAGTTCAAAATATCTATAAAAATCAGGAATTGGTTGGATCAGTTGTTATTATTGATTATTTAGATGAAAATGAATTTGTAAACAATTTAAAAGATTTTTCAAATTTTGATGTTTCACTATACATGAATGGAATGATTGTATCAACAACTCTGGCTGACAAGGCTAAACTATCCCATATTTCCAGCTTTTTTGAAAATTCAGCGTCAGAATCAGAATATGAAAGTTTTTTAGAATCTGGTAACGATTATTTAATTATGGACGATGCAGGGGGCAATCTTTTAGGATATTTGATAATATCCGCTCCAAAAAGCACGGCTTTGAGTTATTTAAATGCTGCAAGAAGTCATAATTTAATAGTAGCATTTTTTGGATTTGTAGTTTCTATTGTCGTATCATTAATTTCTTCGAGAAATCTTACAAAACCAATAACTAAACTTAAAAATGGGGCAGAACAGTTTTCAAAAGGAGTTTATGATCACAATATCGATGTAAATACTGGCGATGAATTAGAGGATCTTGCAGATTCATTTAATAAGATGGCAAATAGTATAATGACACTTAATGATCTTATAGATACGGATAGAAAGACAATGGCAAAAACATTACGTGAATTATCTGATTTTATGTATGAGATGTCTCGTGGAAACCTTTCAGTTAGATTGGATGAAAATCAGGATAAAAACCGACTCCAAAAGAATGTGAACCAAGCCATAAATAATTTCTCACAACTTTTGAAATCAGTTCAGTCTGAAGTTTCTGTTCTGGATCAGCAGACAATAAATCTTAACAAAGAACTTACAACAACAATGAACATATCTGGGGGGGGTTAAAGGGGCAGCAGATCATGTCGCTTCATCAACGGGTGAACAATGTACGAAACTACAGGAAATTTCCGAAGATATTAAATCAACTGCAAAAGCTGTTGAAAATGTAAATTCTGCAGTTATGAATACAACCACGGCTTCAAAAGAAATTAACCAAAGTTCAGAAATGGGTGTCAAAAAAGTTGAAAATGCAATAGATACTATGCAAAAGATTACAAACGTAATAGATGAACTTGGAAGATCAATCCAAGAACTTGGAGAAGAATCCAAAAAAATCAATGAAGTTACAGTTTTAATCAAAGATGTTGCAGAACAAACTGGGCTATTGGCATTGAACGCTTCAATTGAAGCTGCACGTGCGGGTGAAGCTGGAAAAGGATTTGCAGTAGTTGCAAGTGAAATAAAATCGCTGGCAGAAGAAATTAAAAAATCAGTTGAAGACATCAACAGAACTATCAATGGAATTAATAAAAAAGTTGAAACAACAATTGATCTAGGTCTTGCGGGACGAGAAGAAGTCGATATGGGAGTTATCGCAATTGACGAAGTTAACAGTGCATTTATGAAAATAAAAGAAAGTGTTGAATCGTCTGCAAAAATGATTACGAAAATCAAAGAAAATGCTAATAATGCATCTAAAAATACTCAAGAAGCACTAAAAAATGTTCAAGATATTGCATCAATTTCTGAAGAGTTCGCAGCAACTGCAGAAGAATTAACTGCATCATCTGAAGAACAAAACAGGGTTGTTGAGGAAATAGATGCGTCAGCAGAGAAAATGATGGATATTTCCAAAAAATTGGAAGAAGACGCAGAACAATTCAAAACTAAATAAATATTTTTTTTATTTTGAAAAAAGATTTTAAAAAATTTAATTAAGTTAATTATCTAAAGATTGGCTGAACGGAACACTTCATTGGAAGTGGAAGTGGTCTTTTTGGAGCATCTTTAACATCTGAAGTTATTTTTTCAATTAATTCTTCAACAGTTAATGATTCTTTTTTAGCTTTTTTGAGTTCTGATTCTTCTCTAACGGTTACGGTTAATTTACTGCTTTCCATTTCGCTGTCTCCGATTACGACAACGTAGTTTACCCAGTCAGTTCCAGCGTTTCTAACTTTTTTACCCATGCTGTCTTCTCTATCATCAAAGTCAGCCCTTATTCCTGAAGCTCTTAATTTAGTTGCAACTTCAAGAGCAAATTCCGCATGCTTATCTCCAACAGGGATAACTCTTGCTTGAATTGGGGTCAACCATGTTGGAAGTGCAGGAGGTTTGTTTTCCAAGGTATTTAAGTAAGCGTTTTCTAAAAGTCCGCATAAAACTCTTTCAACACTTCCTGTTGGGGAACAGTGAAGAATGATTGGCTGAACTTTTTTATCGCCATCGTGAACAACGATTCCAAATCTTTCAGCGCTTTCAACGTCGATTTGAACAGTTGGGTTTTCGATTGGTCTTCCAAAGCTGTCAACAACTGCCATGTCAACTTTTCCAACCCAGTAGTGTTTTCTTCCAGGTAAGATTTCGAGAATTGCATCTTTTCCGTATTTTTGTTTGTATTCTTTTGCCATTCCAAAGAACCATTCTTTGTTTTCTTCGAAGAAGTCTTCTGTGAATCTGAAAATTATTGCGTAAGGGGTTTTAAAGTCATCCCCGGTTTTTAAACCCATCCAAAGTTGGTCTTCAAATGCTTCCATTGCCTGTTTCATATCGATACAAACAGTGTGCATATCGGGCATTGTAAATGCTCTTAATCTTTTTAAACCAACTAATTCTCCTCTCTGTTCATACCTGAAGCTGTATGTTGAGAGTTCGTATAATTTGAGTGGCATGTGTTTTGGTAAAAGGTACATGTCTTTTTTCATCATGAACTGTCCAAAACAAGCAGCGAATCTAAGCATTAAATCTTTGTTTCCTTGTTTGAATCTGTACTGCCTTTCTCCAAATTTATCCGCGTGTTCTCTTATCGCGTTGTTTTGAAGGTCGTACATTACAGGGGTTTCAACAGGCATTCCGCCGTTTTCTACAACGAGATTGTATACGTAGTCTGAAAGTAAATCTCTTATTAATTTTCCTTTTGGATACCATCTGAAGTGTCCTGCATCTGAACTAGGTTCATAATCGCAGATTTCTTTTTCTTTAATGTATTTAACGTGAGGGGGTTCCCCATTATCTTTTCCTTCTTCTTTGATATCGAGTTCGTGTTTTAAAAGAGCTAAAAGTCCTTTATCTTCCATTTTTGAGATAACTTCGTCGTTAACTTCGGTAAGTTCGAGGTTTTCCCCATTTATTATGTAGAATTTTGAAACAACTTTTTCCTTTTTAACTTCTTCTTTTCTTTCAGTTGTTATTTTTCTTGAAAGTTCACTCAAAGGATGGCCTTTACAGCTGATTTTAAATGCCTTGTACCATCCAAATGGTGCTCTGAGAACTTCATAGTCGCCTGAGAGTTCTTTTTCAATTTCTGCTAAAATTTCTTTTGCAGTAGCAGGGGATCCTAAATCGCTTGATAAATGTGCGTAAGGGTATACTACAACGTTTTTTACTTTTAAATTGTCAGCAGTTTTTACGATTTCATCAACGGCGTTTTTAACAACTGCATCCGGGTCAGATTCATCATCTTTTTCAACAGCAATAAAAACGGTTAAACATTCGTCCATTTTTCCGTTTAAAACATCAGTATCTTCTGCAATCTTTGTTTTTTCCTTGGCTTCGAATTCCAAATAATCGGAATGTATCAACAGTGTTTTCATTTTTTCCCTCTATGTAGTAAGGATCTAATTATACGTGGTAATTTACATAAAATTTATATGTTTAATTGGGATACACAATATAAAAAATTAATTACTTGTTTATTTGTATGTTATTTGTAAGCATCTTTTTTTAATAATTGGTTATTTTATGTTTTATTAGTTTGGTGGCTGTCATGGATACTTCTAAAGACTTAATATGTATTGGATTTGAAGGAACTGCGGAAAAAACTGGTGTAGGGATCATTACTTCTAATGGTGAAGTTTTATTTAACAAAACAATAATTTACACTCCGCCAGTACAGGGAATTCATCCAAGGGAAGCTGCAGATCACCACGCAGAAACTTTTGTAAAACTTTTAAAAGAAGCATTAACAGTAGTTCCGATCGAAAAGATTGATCTGGTTTCTTTTTCATTAGGCCCAGGTCTTGGTCCAAGTTTAAGGGTTACTGCAACAACTGCAAGGGCACTTTCTCTTTCAATAAATAAACCGATAATTGGGGTAAATCATTGCATTAGCCACGTAGAAATTGGAAAATTAAAAACGGATGCATTAGATCCGCTAACACTGTATGTAAGTGGTGGAAATACGCAAGTTTTAGCATACACCGGAAAAAAATACCGAGTAATTGGAGAAACGCTCGATATTGCGATAGGAAACTGTTTAGACCAGTTTGCAAGGCACTGCAATATGCCGCACCCCGGTGGAGTTTACGTTGAGAAATATGCTAAGAATGGAAACAAGTTCATAAAACTTCCATACACAGTTAAAGGAATGGATATTTCTCTTTCAGGATTATTAACCGCAGCAATGAAGAAATACGATTCAAAAGAAAGAATTGAAGATGTATGCTACTCATTACAGGAAAATTCATTTTCAATGCTCACGGAAATTACCGAAAGAGCGCTTGCACATACCAATAAGGCTGAAGTAATGCTTGTTGGAGGGGTTGCTGCAAATAATCGTTTGAAAGAAATGTTAGATATAATGTGCATTGAACAAAATGTTGACTTTTACGTTCCAGAACGAGAGTTTTGCGGAGATAACGGTGCAATGATTGCATGGCTTGGAATTTTACAGTATTTAAATGGAAAAAGAATGGATTTGAACGATACAAAACCAATTTCTAACTACAGAAGCGACATGGTTGAAGTAAACTGGATATCCGAAAATGAGTTTAACAACGAAAATATCAAATCCAGAATAATTCCGGAACATTTAATCGGGAAAGGGGCAGAGGCAGACATTTCTAAAGGAATATACTTAGAATTTGAATCGATTACAAAAGAAAGGGTAAAAAAAGGCTACCGTATTTTGGAACTCGATGAATTAATACGATTGAGAAGAACTGTAAAAGAAGCTAGATTTTTAGCTTCAATCAAAGAACTTGGAATTTATGCACCGAGCATTTTTGATATCGACAAAGAAAATAAAAAAATTACAATGAGCTACATTCACGGAAAAATTGCAAAAGAAAAAATCGAAGAAGGAAATCTCAATTTTTGTGAAGATTTAGGAAAAATTATTGGAAAAATGCATTCTGGCGGAATTGTACATAACGATTTAACGACTTCAAACTTTATAGTTTCAGATAATACTTTTGTTATCGATTTTGGGCTTGGAAAATACAGTGATTTAGTTGAAGACAAGGCAATTGATTTGATTGTGTTAAAAAAATCCATAATGAGTATCCACTATGATAAATTCGATTCAGTTTGGAATAAAATTATTGAAGGCTACAAAACTTATGAAATGTTTGAATCGGTTTTAGAGTGCATGAAAGAAGTTGAAAAACGGGCAAGATACCTTTAAATCGTTTAAGTAATTAATAAGTTTGTACTATTCGATAATTTCCTATTTAACCAATTTTACACCTTTTTTAAATTTGTAAAAATAACCTCCATTTTTAAATTTTTCTGTTTTTCTATTTTGGGATATTCATATATAGCTTGAAATTTAATGTAAAATAGATTTTAGGCGAACCTGATTTCCTATTTTACGACGTATTTACACGAAAGGTGGATATTGTGCTAGTTATTCCTGCAGTTGATATGAAGAATAAAAAATGTGTGCAGCTTATCCAGGGGAACCCGGATAAAAAACACGTTGAATTAGACAACCCTCCTGAAATTGCAAAAAAATGGGTAAGCGAAGGTGCAGAAATGCTTCACCTCGTGGATCTCGATGGTGCACTTGATGGAAAGCGGGTAAATGATGAATTTATCGAAGAAATAATCAAAACATCTGGAGTTCCTGTTCAAATCGGCGGAGGAATTCGATCCATCGAGGATGCAGTATATTTAGTTGAAAAAGGGGCGAAAAAAGTAATAATCGGGACTATTGCTGTAGAAAAACCTGAAATAATCAAAGAACTCTCGGAAAATATTGGCAGTGAAAAAATAATGGTTTCACTCGATGCAAAGGATGGTAAAGTCGTAATAAAAGGCTGGAAAGAAAAAACGAAGTATACGCCTGTGGAAATTGGAAAAATACTCGAAGAAATGGGTGCAGGAAGTATCCTATTTACAAATGTTGATAGCGAAGGCTTATTGAATGGGATAAATATCGAACCAACAAAAGAACTCGTTGAAAACTTAAAAATACCTATTGTAGCATCAGGCGGAGTTACTACAATCGATGACCTTTTGAAATTCAAGGAAATCGGGGTATATGGTGTAGTTGTGGGTTCTGCAATTTACAAAAACATGATAAATTTAAAAGATGCAATTGAAGCAGTAAAATAAGAAATAATACTAATTTGGTGGTTTGATGGATAAAATTGGCAAGATAACGGCAGTAGGGCATATTGCACTAGATTACATATTTAATGTGGATAAATTTCCGGAACTAAACACTTCAATGCAGATACCAACTGCTAAAAAATACTACGGCGGTGCTGCATGTAACGTTGCAGCAGAAATTGCAAATTTAGGCGTAAAATCAGAAATACTTTCTTGTGTTGGAACAGACTTCAAAGCTTCAGGGTACGGAGAATATCTGGAAAAATTAGGAGTTTCAACTGAAAATATATTTATATCAACCGAAGAAGAAACTCCAAAGGCATGGATATTTACAGATCCTGAAAACAACCAGATTACGTACTTTTTGTGGGGCGCTGCGAAACACTATTCTGATATCGAAGTTCCAGAGTTTGATTCAAAAATCGTTCACCTTGCAACTGGCGACCCAAATTACAATTTAAAATGTGCTGAAAAAGCAAATTCAATGGGTATCCTTGTATCATTCGATCCAGGACAGGATTTAACCCTTTATTCAAAAGAAAACATGGAAAATATTATAAAAAACGTTGATTTTTTATTCATGAACAACCACGAGTTCCAGAGAACTCTCGATTTATTAAATATTTCCGAAAAAGAACTAATGAATAGGGTTAAAGTTTTAATTGTAACTTACGGAAAACAGGGAAGTATTATCTATTCAGAAGGCGAAACAATAAAAGTTCCGGCAATTTTAACTGAAGCAAAAGATCCAACTGGGGCTGGAGACAGCTACAGGGCAGGATTTTTAACCGCGTACTTAAAAGGAAATGATTTAAAGAAATGCGGGCTTGCAGGCTCATGTGTATCTTCTTTTGTCGTGGAACAGGTTGGATGCCAGACAAACCTTCCTTCATGGAAAATGGTTATCGAAAGGCTAAAAGAAAACAATCTCGAATAATCTTTTTTTTACATTTTTACTTTTTAATTTCATTTAAACTACTTTTGTTAATGACTATTTGTTCAAATCTAAATAACAATTTATATATAAGTCGATTTCGAGAAATTAATGGTTGTATTAAAAAAAATGGTGGTGATTGTATGGCAAGAGAACAGTGGGCCTCTAAGATGGGCTTCATTTTAGCTGCAGTTGGTTCCGCAGTTGGTCTCGGAAATATTTGGCGTTTCCCGTACATGGCATATGAAAATGGTGGCGGGGCGTTCTTAATCCCTTACTTTGTTGCGTTATTGTTTGTAGGTATAATGGTAATGGTGTTAGAGCTTGCATTAGGGCACTCTACGAAAGGTTCAGCACCTTTGGCGTTAAGAAGACTTGGAAAAAACTTTGAATGGATAGGCTGGTTTGCAGTAGCTACCGCGTTCATTATCACGACATACTATACCGCAATTATTGCATGGGCACTAGTTTACCTTGCTAAGTTGTTCATGGTGGGATTCCCAACTGACTTTGGTGGATTCTTCTTTAGCGATATTTTGGCACTTTCCTCAGGTCATGGGGACCTTGGAGGATTTAACTTACCCGTACTTGCAGGATTGGTTTTAATCTGGGGTGTAAATTATTTGGTTGTAAATTCGGGTGTTAGAAAAGGCCTTGAAAAAGCAAACGAGATTTTAATGCCAGTATTATTCTTCTTGATACTTGCACTCGTTGTAAGAAGCGTTACGTTACCGGGTGGACTTGCAGGTATTGAATACTACTTAACTCCGAACTTTGCACTGTTATTAACTCCTAAAGTTTGGATTGATGCATTTTCACAGATATTCTTTACATTGAGCCTTGGATTTGGTATCATGATAGCATATTCAAGCTACTTACCTAAAAAATCAGATTTAACTGCTAGCGCATTTACAATTTCATTAATGAACTGTGGATTTTCATTCTTGGCAGGATTTGCAGTATTCGGAACACTCGGATACATGGCAATGACACAAGGTGTACCTATTTCAGAAGTTGTAACACAAAGTATCGGTTTAGCATTCGTTGCATTCCCTCAAGCACTTTCATTAATGCCTGGTGGACTTATACTTGCTGCAATCTTCTTTATCGCGCTATTTGTTGCAGGAATTTCCTCATCAGTTTCACTGGTAGAATCAACTGCATCAGCAGTAATCGATAAATTCAACATGCCGAGACACAAAGCAGCTTCAGCAGTTATTGCAACAAGCTTCTTTGCAAGTTTAATATATGCAACAAACGCAGGTCTTTACTGGTTAGATTCAGTAGACCACTACATAAACTGGTTTACAATTCCTCTAGTTGCAGTACTCGAACTGATTGTTGCAATCTGGATCTTTAAAGGAAGCAAACTCGAAAAATACATTGACAATCTTTCAGAATACAATTTGGGATCATTCTGGAAATTCTTTGCAGGTATTTTCTCGCCGTTGTTTTTGATATACATGCTATTAAACGGTGCATGGACAGAATTAACTATGGGATACGAAGGCTACGCATCAATATTCTTATTATTGAGTTTGGGTCTTCCAGTATTTGGTCTCGTAGTTTCATTAATCATGCCAATGATCCCTTGGATTGGTGGCGGAAAAGAAATTGAAGAATGGGACGAATTTGTTAAAAAAGATGAAGAATAAGGAGGTAGATAAAATGAGTACCGGTGCCATAATAATGTTCTTATTCGGGGCAATTGTTTTATGGGGGGGTTCAGCATTTTTCCTCCACAAAACAATTAATAATAACGAATAAAACACGAAAATGTGAATAAAACTAATAATAAAACTAATAATACAAGTAAAATAACAACCAATTAAATTTTTCATTTTATATTTTTTTATTTTCAAGTCAATTAAGTCGATTAAGTTAATTTAAAAATAACGCAAATTAGAAATCAAATTCAAAAATTAGGGTTTATTGGTGTGTTTAAAAAAGATAATCTCTAGTATGGATTTTCAATAGTGTTTGTTTTTTATATGTTTTATAATATATGAGTTAATAATTTTGATCAATCATTATCTCGTTATCAGTTATGGTGGTTTAATGTTATTCAGGAAGCTTTCAACGATAGAAAGAGTATACAACATTGGAATGGAGCACGATTCAATAAATTACGTATTTAAGTACATAACTAACTTTATCAAGGAATCAGAAAGCGATCTTGTAAGGCTTTACGATTTAAAGGTTCTCGACAAGATTGTTGTAAATGACATAATGACAAAAGATCTCGTTACTCTTAATGAAGACGAATCAATCGATGAACTCGGGGCGCTTATAAAAAAATACAGGCATATGGGGTATCCAGTATTAAATTCAAAAAAAGAGCTTGTTGGAATTGCTACATTTGAAGATTTAAGAACTAAAAAATCATCGATGTCAAAATTAAAGAAATTAAAAATAAAAGACATAATGACTAAAAAGGAAGAACTTGTATCAAGTTCACCTTACCTGTCAGCTTCAGAAGCTCAGAAAATAATGGTAAAGAATGATATTGGAAGAATTCTTGTTATTGAAGATGGAAACCTTAAAGGGATCGTTACTAAAGGGGACATCGTAAGAACTTCTGAAATATACAGTCCTGAACCAAAAATAAACAAATGCAGTCACATAACAAACATCTACTTCTACGGGGACGACCCTAAAAAAGTTGAAGAACTCGCAGACGAAATAATTGTTTTAATGGGTGCGAGAGGCCACATAATAAGTGAAAAAGAAGATTTCATCGAAATTTCAGATAGAGAATGGGAGCCAATTGCAAAAATAATGAAAAGACAGGGTAAAGTTGACCACCTTTCGATAAACACGAAACTTATAAACCTTCTCGAATTAAATATTATAAAAGAAGTACTGAAATTAATCGAAAAACCTAAATTCGAAGAAATAATCATAACTGATCACATTACGCTCGTAGATGAGAAATCATCGATTCAAAGGATAATTACGGATGTAACGTTATTTGAAAAGAGCATGAAGACTTTTGGAACTATTACTGTTAGGATTGATTTCTAATCCTTACAAGGTGGAAAAGATGTATGAGATAATCAGATATGAAGGGGGAGTCTACAAAAACAATATTTTGAAGGAATGGATTGAAGACGTTGGCGGATTTGTAATCCAGGAGCACGTAATGCAGCTCGATGTCTACATGACGATTGCAATTCCCCACAACGAAATCGAAAATTTCAAGGAAGAGGCAAAAAGCTACAAGGGAAAAATAGTAGAAACCCCTCTTGCAGGAATTGAAATTGCGATAGTATCTCCAAGTCTTTCAAGACACCACTTACCCCACATTGCATGCGATGTTTCTGAATATGTCAGGAAATTTGGTGCAAAACCAAATATGATCGGGCTTGCACACGGGGCTGGAAAAAGCATAAGCCAGATCACTGAAAGGGAAAAACGGCTTATTCAAGAGCACGACATCGCAATTTATGTTATGGGAAACTTTGAATCCTGTATTTTAGATAAAACCCACCTTTTTAAAATCGACCTTCCTCTCGTTGTAACTGGGGGCCCTGAAACTCTCGATATTCCATACACCTACGTTGGAGACCTTGGAAGACGAGCGCAGAGACTTAGAAAAGGGGAAGAAATAAGGGCACTAAGACGAATGATTGATGAAGTTACCAAAAAAATAAACGATAAAAGATTAGAACTTTCATACGATCCTCCGATTATTCCGCCAGTAGTTTTAAAAGACGAAATCGAAAAAAGAATAGATGAAGTTCGTGGACTTCTTGCTCCGATGCCGATTGTAACTCAGCTCGATGGTTTAAGGATCAAAATGGATTACGATAGAAGCCACGAAGAGATCGAAAATGTTAAGATTGGTAAGTACCTTTTAAAAGACATCGCATACATCACAAGGTCTGAGATGAAAAATTATATACTCATCAAGTTAAAATCAACATCAGAAGTTAAAACTGCTGAACAAAACGCTTAATTTAACGATTATCAAGAAAATAGGGGAAATCATGGAAATTGATAAAAATATTGAGAATGAAACAGAAAACGAAAACGAAGAACAAATAATAGAAGTTCCACTACCTCCTGGACTTCCTCAATCAATTATCGGAAGGCTTTCATGCGTCTGTGATATTGGATACGAAATAAAAAAAGACGAAATGAGAGATAAGGAGTACCCTGTAATTACGGGCACACAAGAACAGATCGACTACGTAAAAGACTACATTTTCCTCTTTACAGAGCTAAAACTTGCTTTGAGGGAAATTTCAAGACTTGCAAGACGGTTCAAAACAGACGTTAAACTCTTTACCGAAGACGAAGAATTGCAATATGTTTTAGGATTTGCAGTTCAGGACGTATCCGGAAGAGACAGGTTTGAAATTGTTGTTGAAAAACCTGAAGGAGAAGGCGAAAAAATAGTAGTTCTCGAAAGGGAATTTTACGTATATATCTAAACTGTTTTAAAATTTTTTTTAAAGATATAAAATAAACTTTTTCAAGTGGTTTTTTTAAATTAAACCAGAATTTTTAAATAAAATTTATTTAATAATTTGGTTCACGACATATAGTTTTTAATTGGGGCGGGGAGTTGTTATGAGTCTAGGTAGTATTTTAGTGATCCATACGTCATCTAGAGCATTTAGTAGTTGGGTTTATTTGGTGCTTTACTACTGATGTCAATAGTGTTAACATTCAAAAAGGTAATTAGTACCATAGATAATGCTTTTTTAGGTTATGAAAATTCTCAGAATAATAAATTTATAGAGTTTGAGGAGTCTGTCCTGCTTTTACTGGCGACCTTTTTTTTGTGCGGGTTTGTTGGAATTTTGTTTAAAACTCTTCCAGCTTTTGAAGTATTTCAAAGTCAATCATCTGAAATTCAGTTAGGGATTGCCTTTATTATTCCCCTTATTGGTACATATTTAGTTTCAGTATTTTCAAGTAAGCAGGCTGTAAATTACGGTCTTAAAAATGGATTAATTAAAAAGACTGACGTAAAAAAATAAATTTAATAAAATTTGGGGTTTTACAAAATTTAAAGGGGTTTAAACGTGATCGAATTAATTTCGGCATTAGTATTTTTAACCGCATTATTAATACTCTTAAAAACATGCTATACCGTTTATGAAGTTGATCTGAGACATCGTGCAAAATTTGGAGTACGTTTATTGATCATTGTATTATTGTACCTGATAATGATTTTATTTTTAATAATACTCATTTATTTGTTATGTTATTTAAAAATCCTACTTCCAGCAGTTCCTGTTGAATATTTGCAACTTCAAAATGTATTTTTTATATTGGTGGTGGTTTTAATAGATCGGTTTATCACAATAAAAGCTAAAGATTTACTGGTTGATTACTGTTTGAAAAAAGGAATAATCACAAAAGGGGAATTTAGATTTAAATTATATGGTAGATACTTATTGAATATATTGAAAACAGCAATTGAAAATTTGAAAAAAATATTCTAATTAAATTTAAATAAACTTCTTTTTCTAAATTTTTAAATTATTTTTAAAGTATATAACGAAAAAGTTTTTAACATTAAATTCCAATTTAAAAAATATAATATTTATAATCCCAACAAAAAAACAGTTATCAGTCAGATGAGGGGATATTTTGAAAGAGGAGTTAAGGGCATTACAAAACGATCGTGAAAGCTATAAAAAAGTACTTTATCGGTATTTGATAATTTTTTCAATCGGAATTAATATAATTGGGGTACAACTGGTTTCTATTTTGAATTTTCCTGCATTTTTGAATACGGTTGGAACAATTCTTGCAGGGGTTTTAATGGGTCCATTTATGGGCGCACTTGTTGGATTGTTAACAAGCATCATTCTTGGTTTTTTGGTGGATCCCGGATATTTTTATTTTACATTTGTTAATATTTTGGTCGGATTTATTGCAGGATATATTTTCAAAGAACATCCATTTAACATAAAAACGGTTCTTGGCGCATCTATTTTTATTTCGATATTAACTGCGATCGTTGGAAATACGATAAGTTATATGGCTCTTGGGGGTGTTGCAGGGGATCAAATTGATAAAATAACTCAAATTTTAATTGAAAAGGGATTTAATGTGTTTTTAGCAGTAAATATTACTGGATTTTTTGCAAATTTACTAGATAAAATACTCTCATTTTTATTGGTGTTTATAGTAATTGTAATATTGGATAAAAAATTAGAAATGCCAGATTTTCAGATCCGATGGAAATAAAACGTTTTTTAAATTTTAAATAGTATATCGACCTATAACTTTTAACAAACTAAATATCGGTGTTAAAATGGGACTCGAAGGAATATTTGTTATCGCTTTAACGATAATTGTTTTACTCGGACTTTTGAAATTTATTACTGGCAAATAATGTCTTTTAAATTCCAATTTTTATAAACATAGATTATTTACATGACTTTTTTTAAAGAGTTAATCAAGAAACGTTTTTAGAGTGAAAAAATGCAGGAAGTTCACAAGTGGCATAGCGACCTAACTGGCAAAAAACTCGTAGAAGCTTTGAAGAAAAACCTTTTTGACGCGTATTATTTTGAAGATGAAAGCGAAGTTTCTAAATATATTATAAATTTTGTCGGAACCGGAACTAAAATTGGTTTTGGCGGTTCGGTTACAGTCCAATCCTTAAATATCGCAGAGCAGGCGAGGGAAAAAGGTGCGGTGATTTTAGACCACAAAGACCCTAAACTTACGCCAGAAGAAAAAATGGATGTAATGAGACAACAACTGACGTCTGACATATTTATTTCAAGCACAAATGCAATTACGACAGCAGGAGAACTCGTAAATATCGATGGAGTTGGAAATCGGGTTTCTGCAATGGTCTTTGGCCCGAAAAAAGTAATAATCGTTGTCGGATTGAATAAATTATGTAAGGACATCGATACTGCGTTTGAAAGAATCAAAATGGAAGCAGCTCCAAAGAATATGAAAAGATTGGGATTTTTAAACCCATGCATAAAAACAGGATACTGTGTAAACTGTGATGCAGAAACGCGGGCTTGTAGAATCTATTCAGTAATTAAAAGAAGACCAATGCTTACAGACGTGACAGTCCTTGTGATAGGAAAGAGCCTTGGATTTTAACGGGATATTATGAATCAAGTTTTAGAAACAATAAAAAACAGAAGAAGTGTTCGAAAATTCAAAAAAGATCAGATAAAAGACAGCGAAATCGAAGCGATAATAGAAGCTGCAATTTATGCGCCAACCGCGTTAAATGAACAGCCCTGGCACTTTACAGTAATTCAGAACAAGAATTTGCTCGACGAAATAAACACTGTATCAAAGAAAACGCTTGCAGAAAATCCAACATCAATGAAAAATCTGCCTGAAAGTCTTATAAATGCAATGGGCAATCCAAAATACAATATTATATACGAAGCTCCAACGTTAATAATTGTTTCAGGAAATAAAAACGCGCATTCAGCGATTGTTGACTGTTCTGCGGCAATTCAGAACATGCTTTTGGCAGCAGAGAGCATGAATATCGGTTCAATTTGGCTCGGTCTTGTAAGGCCATATTTTACAACTGAAAATGTTAAAAAATTGAATATTCCCGAAGACTTTGAGCCGTACTATGGAATTGCATTTGGTTATAAATTGATGGAAACTCCAAAATCTGCGCCTGAAAGAAGAAAAGACGTTATAAATTACGTAAAATAATTTTTTAGTATTAAAAAATTTAAAAAAAGTTTATTCTAAAATTCCCATTTTTGCAAGGAGTGCGCTTAACTGTATTCTTTCGTTTGAGCCTTCAACGATTCTAAAGTCGCATTCACCAATTGCTTCGACTAAATGCACCTTTTCTTTTTCAGAAATGTCTAAATTTGGAACTTCCCTAAATACTTGAATTAATATATCTTCTCCACTCATTCCCCAGTCAATCATCAAGTTATAGAGCTGTTCTTTTGCTTCAACGAATTTTCCATTCAATGCAAGATGAGTCATTTTTTTGATTTCGTCAGGTCTCGCTTTAGAAGCAACTTTGTAAACTATTTCTTCAGTTACGGTATCGGAAACTGCTGCTGCAGTCTGTAAAACATTGATTGCTTTTCTCATGTCCCCTTCTGAAACATAGATTATCGCATCAATTCCTCCTTTTTCAAGAGTTAATGTTTCTTTTTCAGAAATATCTTTTAAATTTTCAACTAAATCTTCAGTTTTTAACGGTGAAAATCTAAAAATTGCACATCTTGATTGAATTGGAGGAATAATCTTACTTGGATAATTACAGCTTAAAATAAACCTGCAAATATCAGAATATTTTTCCATGGTTCTTCTAAGTGCGTTTTGAGCATCTGACGTTAAAGCATCACTTTCATCTAAAAATATGACTTTAAATGGGGCATCCCCAATAGGTTTTGTTCTTGCAAAGTCTTTTACTTTGGTTCTGATTACATCGATTCCCCTTTCATCAGAACTGTTTAATTCAAGGAAATTTTCTCTCCAAGTTTCCCCGTATAAATCTTTTGCAAGAGCAAGTGCTGCAGTTGTTTTTCCAACTCCTGGAGAACCACTAAAGAGTAAGTGGGGCATTGACTTTTTTTCAACATAATTTGTAAGTCTTTTGATAATTTCGTGGTGTCCAACGACTTCAGGAAGTGTTTCTGGCCTGTATTTTTCAACCCATGGTTTCTGCATTATTTTCCCTCGTAAAAATGGTAACAATAAAATCCAATTAAAATATTCCCATGATTTTATTAATATTTGACTATTTAAAAAAGAAAATTCTTAGAATTTCAGGAAACTTAAAATTTCCCCAAATCTCGATTTTACAATATTTTTCTTTCCAAGAACTTTTGCATGGGCATCGAGTTCGATTATTCCGTAATTGTAGACTTCTTTTATTGGATGATATAACCTTGGGCCATCACTTATTCCCACAGTTATCACATCGGGATTAAGTTCTTTTAAATCTTCAATTAATAATGCATGAGGAACTCCTGACACAATAACAATATCCGGATTAATTTCTTTTAAGTAATCCAATGCTTTTTCACCAGTTATCGGATATTCGTCAAGTCCGCCTGTAATATAATCTATTTTAAATCCATTTTCACTAAATTCTTCTGAAATATTTTTAGTATCTGCCCTTACTTTATCAAAACCGATATTTTCATCGAGATTTGCAATATTAATACATTTGAAGTGTTTATTAAGTTCTAAGAGCGGGTCAGAAAATAGGTATGCGGTTTCTTTTTTCGCATTCAAAACACAGGCAATTTTTACATTTTTACCCTGTTTTATTTTTTTATCGGTTTCTTTTAAAATATCCATAACTTTTTCAAGGTCGTCTTCGTATGTAGGTTTTAAATACCTACTTTTAGCCATTCCTCGCTTTTTTTCAACATCAGTTGCACAAACAAGCATTTTTTTCTGCCTTTCATATTCGGAATAGTCGATTAATCCAGCATTCAACGCGCCATCCATCGCCCTTATTGCACCAACTGTGTTATCAACAAGGCCGCTGTGAATATCTACTGGAATTATTATGTCTTCAAAGTCATCGATTAAGCTTTCAAGATCTTCTCCAATAATCATGCTTGCGCAGGTTCCAACAATTCCAATTTTGTATTTTTCGTCTTTTGGAGCTTCCTTTTTTAAATATTCTAAAACTTCCGCTATTACTTCTCTTAATTTATCCATTGCACCAAAAATAAAATCATTTTCACCCATTGCGCTGGTAAAAACTCTTATTCCATCAATTTCAAGAAGTCTCGCAGTTCTAAAACAGCACCCACTCGGCCCGTGGAGAATAATTGCATCAACACCAATATCTCGTAACTGGTACATTGCTGCAGCAATTGGGGAAGGTCTTGGATGTAAAATCATGATATCACTTTAAATTATGGTTTTTATATTGCGTATATTTTATTTTCAAAATGTTTATTAAAATATTCGATGATTTATTGATAAAAAGATATTAATTCGTAATATAAATTTGCATTGTAAATAATATATAGCATATGTGAATACAACTATAAATATAAATAATAGCTCTTTTAAATTAGAAAGAAATAATCAATGGAAATATCTTAAAAATAGCAGTTGTCTTTAGAGGAGGATATTTTTGACCAAGTTAAGGAGAATGGTTTTGGATGTTTTAAAAACACACGAGCCAAAATTAACCGATTTAGCAGTTAAGTTATGTTCTGTAGATGGTATTGATGGTGTAAACGTAACGGTTTACGAAATAGATAAATCTACTGAAAATATTAAAATTACAATTGAAGGATTCAATCTCGACTACGAGGCAATAAAAGCAATTATTGAATCCATGAACGGGGTAATTCACAGTATCGATGAGGTTGCAGCAGGTAAAAAGCTCATCGACGAAGTAAAAACTCCACAGGATAGATACTAGATTCTTTTTTAATTTTTTTATTTTATTACCAGTAATTTAATTTCAGGGGATTTAATGCTTGAAGGAATTTTTGATATAAATCATATTTTTGACGAAAACGGGATAAAAACATTAAAACGATTTGGATGGGACGGCAGCGTTGCAGTTCAAAATCATAATGAATATTCTGAAGAAAAAATCAATAATGCAGTTGAATACGGGGAAAATTGCGAATTTAAAGTATTTTCAGGATTAAAACTTTCAACAAAAAATCAAAATGAAATGGAAAAAGCAGTTAAAAAATACAGAAATAAAGTTGATATTTTACTTGTTGAAGGCGGGGAAATTAAAATAAACCGGAGAGTTCTTGAAATGAACGATGTTGATATTTTATCAACTCCTGAATTGAATAGGATGGATAACGGGCTTGACCACATCCTTGCAAGACTCGGTAGTACTAACCGTGTTGCAATTGAATTAAATTTTGGAAATCTTTTAAAAAGCAGAAATTACGATAGATCAAAAATTCTCTGGGCATTTCAAAGAAACTTAAAACTCGCTAAAAAATACGATACTCCGGTTGTAATTTCAAGCGGTGCAAACGATATTTACGGAATAAAAGCACCGGGGGACTTGAGAGGGTTTTTAAACACGATTACAGATCCATTGTATTCTAAAAAAATAATTGAGACTCCTTCAAAAATAGTTGATTACAGACTTTATTTGAAAAAAGACAATGTTTTAACACTTGGAATTGAAGTTGTTGAATAATACTTTTCTTTTTTTTGAAAATTAGTTTAAAAAAATTAAAAAAATATCGTTTATTTTAAAACTTCAGTTAAATTTATTTTATCCCCAATTTTTGGAGCAAACACATTACTTTCACTAAATCCTTCTGAAACAGCCCAATCTCTAAATGTTTTTACAACTTCTTCTTCACCGTGCTGGATAACAAGAGTTTCAGGATTTGCTTTTTTTACAATCTGTCTTAATTCATCCATTTCGCCATGTGCAGAAAATTGGTATGATGCAATTTCAAATTTAGGTTCGACATCGAATTCTCCCACTTCAATTTTTCCGGTTTCAAGTAAATGCCTTCCAGCGGTTTCTTCAACCTGATATCCTGTAAATATCAGCGAATTTTTGGGTTCTTTCATAAATTCGGTAATGTATGGAACTATCGGGCCTCCTTCAAGCATTCCTGCCGTACTTACAATAATCCCACCGTTCTGTCTGATTTCTTTTATTATTTTTGGCCTATCTTTTGACTCAACTTCTGTAACGTTCAAAAATGCAGCTTTTAACTCGTCAGGATGGTTTAAAAATGCAGGGTACTGTAACATTATCCTTGTAATTTTTCTTCCCATGCCGTCAAAGTATACTGGAACTCCAAAATCATGTCTATTTAATATCATCAGGATTTCTTGGCTCCTATCAACTGCAAATACTGGAATTAGTGCAATTCCTCCTCGTTCAAGTGTTTCTTTTATTTTATTTATGAAATTTTTTTCAGCTTCTTCCCTATGTTCCTGATTTGTATCTCCGTATGTAGATTCAATAATCAAACAAGCGATATCTTCTTTTGTATATGATAAATCAGCGCCTTTTACAAGGTCAGTATCACTTACCTTAGTGTCTCCAGTATAAACTACTCGTTTTCTACCGTAATTTAAAGATATCGTGGAGCTCCCAGGAATATGCCCTGCATTAAAAAATTCAAACTCGAAATCTTTGAACCGTTTTGGATGGTTGTATCGGGCTTTTCTAAAGAGATTTAATGATTTATTAACATCTGCTTTATCATATGGGATATCCTGTCCTTCTGCACCTGCAATTTTTATGGAATCTCTTAAAAGTTCTTTTGATATTGCTTTTGTAACTTCTGTTGCGTAAATTGCAGGAACCATGCCTTTTCGGATAAGCAATGGAATTCCGCCCGTATGATCAAGGTGAGCGTGGGACGCAAAGACACAATCCGCGTTTAAATTGTCCAAAATGGGGTATTCTGATTCTTCATGGGACAGTTTTACGCCGCAGTCAAACAAAACTGTACTTTTTTCGGTTTTGACTTCTACGCAACTTCTTCCAACTTCAGAAGCACCGCCTCTAAAATAAAGTTCCATTCTACCGCCTCTTAAAATGAATACTGTTAATTATGTTTTATAATGTATATAAATGGGTAAAAACAAAGTTAAAATAGAAATGTATTAAAATTATGAATAAATCTATCGGGGCTTTGAGATATATGCTACATTTCAAGTTCAAAACAAATTCAAAATAATAAATACCGAAATGGTGGTTTAATGATCGATTCCCACATACATTCCGATACAAGACCTTATGAAGATTTTGAATTAATGGCAGCCGTTTTTGACTGTGTTGTAACTCACGCACACGATCCATTAAGAATGAGATCGTTTGACACAGCTCTTGACTATTTCGACAAGATTTTGAAGAGTGAAATGGCAAAAGCACAGAAAAATGGTTTAAAAATGAAAGCCTGTATTGGAATTCACCCAAGAGCAATTCCGCCAAAAATAGATTATGATGTTTTAAAAGAATATCTAAAAAAAGAAAATGTTGTTGGCGTTGGAGAAATCGGACTTGAAAAATGTAGCAAAGAAGAAATTGAAGTTTTTGAAAACCAGATAACTATTGCAAAAGAGATGAATTTGCCCGCAGTAGTTCACACCCCAAGAACGAATAAAGAAGCCGTAACAAGAAATATTGTTGAAGTTCTCGATACAATGGATCTACCAATCGATTTTAAGAAAAAAATAGTAATAGAACACGTTACAAAAGAAACTGTGCCGATTATCTGGGAAAATGATTATAGGCTCGGAATTACTGTTCAACCCCAAAAATTAACTCCAAATGATGCAGTAGAAATACTTGGGGAATACTGTGAAAAGAGATTTTTATTAAATAGTGATAGTTCTTCAGCTCCATCAGATATAATGGGGGTTCCAAAAACTGTTCTGAAACTAAAAATGGCAGGATTTGACGAAAAGGTAATAAAAGCTGTTTCGCATGATAATGCAGCAGCATTATTTAATATTAATTAAAATAAAACGAGGGGAACGATATGGATGAAAAAAAACTTGTGATATACTATTCACTTTTTGAAAATACTGAGTATGTGGCTAAATTAATTTCAGAAACTACTGGAGCAGATTTATTGAAGATTGAAACTTTAACCGAAATTCCAAAAAAAGGATTAGCAATGTTTCTAGAACTTGGCAGATTTTTATTGTTTAGAAAAATGCCTGAAATAAAAGAAATATCTTTAAATCTGGACGATTACGACACAATATTTATCGGAACTCCTGTATGGGCCGGAAATATGGCCGCTCCTTTAAAGACCTTTTTTTCAAAATACAAATTCGCTGGAAAAAAAGTTGCGGTATTCTGTACTGCAGGAAAGACCATTGGAAATACGCTTGAAAATATGAAAAAAGAACTCGTCGATAACGAAATCGTTGGCGGAACTATATTCTTAGATGTATTGAACCACAAAGAAGAAACTGAAAAATACGTAAAAGAATGGTTAACTACTATGTACCGATCAAAAGAAGATTAACTCTTAAAAATTAAAAATAAATTATTTTAATATTTTTTTAAGTTTTTGAAGCATAGTAAATCATGTATATTGCAGATAGTCCAACAAGTATATACAGAATTCTTGCAACTGTTGGGAAACTTCCAAATACAACCTGAATAAGGTCTATATTGAAAGCCCCAACTAGCCCCCAGTTAAGTCCCCCAATTATTACCAAAACAATAGACACCCAGTCCAGTGCGTCGTTTCTTGAATGGGTCTGTGAGACGATAGCGGGCCTTTTTTCGATGTGTTGTTCACCTTCCATAATACCCCCTCGTTTTATGCAAGGCTTTTTAGGCCTCAATATATTCTATTTTCAAAAGGGTTAATATATGTTTACATGATTTTACCGTGTTTAAACCGTTAATTTACAAAAAAACCGTTTTAAATAGATTTTTTAAATTACATAAATTTATATATCCTGATGTTGTAGGAATCATGATACTTCGATTATATTGTGGGGGAGTGTCGGGCCTTTAAAACAGCAATGAAGGTGAGTTTATTCCAAAAAAAGGGTTTTTTTTGAATAAAATGTCTCATACAACAATAAAAGACGGAATAGACTGTGTAATAAGCAAAGATTATTTTTACAAAACTGAAAGTTACTACAAACTGATATCAAAAGAGATATCTGGAAAAAATAAGGTTTTTCCAAGAAGTAGTGACGTACTGGATGCATATATTGTTCCAGTAGCACTTAAAAGAGCAGAACTTGCAGGAATTCCTATTTTGCAATGGGAAATATCTTCAGGCGACGTTCCAAATCCTTCAATTGTTTACTCAGTAAATTATTTTTCAGATCCTTCAACATATTATATCGTTAAAAATCGAGAAGAATCTAAAAAAATATCAAAACACGTAACAAACTGCGGAAAATATCCGCTGTGCTACCAAAAGGTTCCTGAAAATTTTGAAATGGTCAATTTTTCAATATTTTTTGGAGAGGTATGCACGGAAAATGAAAATATAAAACAAATGGCAAATAAAATCTATCAAACTTTTAAAATTCCTCTAATTACTGCTTTATTTGTAATTATCGACGATAGAATATATCTTTCGTCACTTTCACCTGTAAACGTATCAAAACTTTCAAAAGAAGAAAAATCAATGATCGAAAAGACCTTGTTGGTGGATTAAATGGGAAAATTTGGAGTATTTGTCGATAGACAAACCCTTAGTAGTTCAAATCAGCTCCAATCTTTAATCAGATTCCGAGATATTGCAGAATCAAGGGCCACGAATTTTATTTCTTATTCCCAAACGAAATACACAAAATAAAAACACTGAACGGCCCGTTTATACGATCCAAAACCGATCCAATGAATATAAGCTACGTAGCATCGAGAATTGCAGAATTAAATGGCGTAAAAGTAATCGATAATTCAAAATCCATTCGGATATGTGCGGATAAGATAAACATGTATTTACACATGATGGAAAATGATGTATCGATTCCAAAAACCAGATTTTTGAGAAAATCTGAAAATAACCTTGAAAATTTAAAATGCATCGTTGAAGAAATTGGGCTACCTTTAATTGTAAAAGAGCCATCAACCTCTTTTTCGATGAGGGTTGAAAAAGTAAACTCAATAGAAGAATTTTCAAAAATAGTTTCCAGATTTTTGAGACTTTCAGATATATTGGTTGCACAAGAATTTATCGAAACTAGATTTGACTGGAGAGTTGGAATTTTAAATGGCGAAGTAATTTATGTCTGTAAATATCTGATTCCAAAAGAGAGTTTCAAGATACAGGACTGCGTAGACGGGCACAGGGTATACTGTATGGTTGAAAGCATAATGTATGACGAAGTTCCAAAAGAAGTTATAAATACAGCTTTAAAAGCTGCAAATGCAGTTGGAACCGGTCTTTACGGTATCGATTTAAAAGAAAAAGATGGAAAAGTTTACGTAATTGAGGTAAATGATAATCCGTCTCTTGAAACAACGGAAGACGAATTTTACCCTGAAGCGTATTCTAAAATTGTATCGCATATCATGGATGATTCAAGGCAGAAATTTTCGAATGGAAAAATGAAGTTTTCAGAATTAATCGATCCCGATGGTGTAGCAAATGATAGGAACTGAACACGAATATTCCATCAACAATCACGATTTAAAAGCAATGCCTGTTTCAGATTTAATAATCGAAGAAATTTCTGGAAAAATACAGAATGAATTTTTTTTTGAGACAGTTGGCATTTCAAAAGAATTACAAAAACACGTGATAGAATTTAAACCACTTAGTCCTTCAGAAAGCATTTCAAATCTTGAAAATCAGATCGTGACAGGTTTAAAAAAGTTTTATGAAACGACCAATAATAAGTATAATCTCCTTGGTTTAGGAATGCACCCGACTTTAAATTTATCAGAAACTTCATTTTGGAATCACGATGAAAGGGAAGTTTTTGATACATATGATAGGGTATTTAACTTAAGACAGCACGGCTGGATGAATATTCAGGCTTTACAAGTAAATGTAGAATATTCGACCGAAGAAGACCTCGTTAGAAAGCACAACAAGCTTCGAACGCTTTTACCTTACCTTGTAGCAGTAACTGCATCTTCTCCAATAGTCGAAGGAAATGTAACCGGATACATGGATAACCGACTTTTATATTACAAAAAAAATCAGAAAGAAATTCCCGAAATCTGCGGAAATTTAATACCTGAAAAACTTAACATATCTTCCGATTATGAAAAACTCCTTGAAAAAATGTACGTAGAACTTAGAAAAAAAGATGCAGAAGTTTTATGTGAAGAATGGGTAAATTCAAGGGCTTTAATTGTAAGGCGTGGAAGGAAATGTGTTGAAATAAAAATAATGGATGAACAGGAATCCGTTCATGCAGACATGGCTGTTTCAGCATTTATTAAATGTCTTTTAAGGGTTAATGATTTGAAAGTAGCAGAAGATGATGAAACAATACTTGAATTAACAGATATTGCAATAAAATCGGGAACAAAGAAATTAAAAGCAGAATTGGAATCACTCTATAAAAAAGCATTTTCCGTCGCAACTAAAGAAGAAAAATCTTATTTAATTCACATTCAAAACAGGATACAAAATGGAAACCTTTCAGAAGTTATTCTTAAAAAATATAATTCTGAAAAAGACATTTTAAAAATATTAGTTGAAGCAGAATCCTGTTTAAGAGAAAATAAAACGATGTTTTAGATTTTATTTTCACTTTTTTAATTTATAGTGTAGATTTTTCGCAGGATTTTTAAATGAACATGGAACATTGCACAAACATTTTCCACAAACGTCTGCAACCCCATATTTTTCATAAACTTTTTCATTTGATAAGCATACTTTATAACATTCCTTTCGATTAAATTCGTTTATTTTTAAAGCTTCTTTTTCACATTTTTCAATGCAAAGTTCACAGGATCCATTGTACTTATACAAACAGAATTCATAATCTGGTTTTTCGCTTGGTTTTAAGTTTATAGATGTAATTAAACTTCCAAATCGGCCGTTACAGCCTTTTTCTGTAATTAACATATTGTTTAATCCAAATGTTCCGAGTCCTGCAATTTTTGCAACGTGTCTGTGCGACCAGTAGCTTATCAGTTTTTCTTTGTCAAAATTGTGAGTTGGTGGAATTTTTGAACAAGTATGATTCATTTCACCTAATTTTTCAGAGAGATAGTCGTTTAAATCTTCTATCATTTTATTGGTTTCAACGTAAGAAATAGCCCAATCTTCAGATGCAAGTCCGGGTTTTACATTTCCAAGGTTAAATTCTTTTGAAAAAGGCAAAAAGTAGCATATTACACTTTCTGATTCGTTCAAAACTTCTTTTGGAGTTAGATGTTTTTCTGCAATTACCTGTTTTAATTCTAAAAATTCTGGATCACTAGAATCTGCAAATCCAACAATTGGAGTCAACCACTTTGTTTTGGTATTGTTTTCTTTCGAATAATTTTTTACAAATTCAATAATGAGATTTTCAATTAATTTTTCCATAATATCCCGCCGATTTATAACATGAATCATCTGATTCTTTAGTTTTTTATATGTCTTCTTATAAAATATATTCAAAAATATCGGGAGATTTCAGATGCTAAAAACTAAACTTTGGGATATTGAATTTAAAAATCCAGTGTTTCTTGCAGCGGGAGTCATGGGGGAAACTGGAAGTGCCCTAAAAAGGATGGCGAAAAACGGTGCAGGGGCAGTATGTACCAAATCTGTTGGAATCGAAAAAAAGCCGGGACACAACAATCCAACAATGGTTGAAGTCGAAGGTGGCTTTTTAAATGCAATGGGACTTCCAAATCCTGGTGCAGATGAATATGCTGGAGAAATTGAACGAATAAAAGACGAAATGAAAAGAATGGACGTTAAAATCATCGGTTCAATCTATGGTAAAAACGATTCTGAATTTCAAAAAGCTGCTGAAATAATTGGAAATTACGTGGATGTTTTAGAATTAAACATATCATGCCCTCACGCAGGTGGCGGATACGGTTCATCAATCGGTCAGGATCCATGTCTTTGTAAAAACGTGGTTTCAGCAGTAAATGACGTTTCAGACATTCCAGTTATTGCAAAACTTACTCCAAATGTAACAGATATTAAAGAAATTGCAAATGCGGTTATAAATGCCGGAGCTGATGGAATTGTTGCAATAAATACTTTGGGTCCAGGAATGGTGATTGATATTGAGTCAGGTGTTCCAATTCTTGGAAATAAAGTTGGCGGAATGAGTGGAAAAGCAATAAAACCAATTGCAGTTAAGAATGTTTATGATATCTGTTCCGCGGTAGATGTGCCCGTAATTGGTGTTGGTGGAATTACTACTGGCGCTGATGCAATAGAATTTATGATGGCAGGAGCTTCTGCAGTTCAGGTTGGAACTGGAGTTTACTACCGAGGATACGACATATTCCAAAAGATAAACAATGAAATTGAAGAATATCTCCTGAAAAAAGATTTAAAAATGTCTGATATCATCGGAATTGCCCAGAAATAATTTTTATTTTTTTATTCAATTTTTAACAATAATAAAAACTGTGCGTAGAATTTATATACCAAAAACGAGAATATATATAGTGAAACTGTTTTATTATTTTAAAATATTTCGTTATCTCAACTGTTTTAAAAGTTTAATCTGCTACTGAGGTGGTTATTTGTATAAAATTTTAAAAATTTCTGATACCGTGAGAATCCCCCCTAAAATGTTTGGAAACCCGTTAAGCGAAAACGTAAAAAGGGTTTTAATGGAAAAATACGAAGGAATTCTTGATAAGGACATCGGATTTATCCTTTCAATCGTTGATGTGGATGAAGTAAGTGACGGAAGCATCATTTATGGAGATGGTGCGGCATACCACGAAACAGAATTTAATGTGCTTACCTACGTTCCAGAACTTCAGGAAGTAGTTGACGGAGAAATCGTTGACGTTGTTGAGTTTGGTGCATTTGTAAGACTTGGCCCCCTCGATGGTTTGATTCACATTTCACAAATCATGGATGATTTCGTAAGCTTTGACCCAAAAAGAGAAGCAATCATTGGAAAAGAAACAGGCAAAGTTTTAGAAAAAGGCGACAAAGTAAGAGCTAGAATTGTTGCAGTCAGCTTAAGAGAAGAGAAGAAAAGAGGCAGCAAAATAGCTTTAACAATGAGACAGAACGGTCTTGGAAGACTCGAATGGCTCGAAGAGGAAAATGAAACAGTAAGTGAAGAAAATTAATTTTTCACTTTTAATTTTAATTTGAGGTGAATTTAAATGAATGCATGTTTAAGATGCAAATACATCACAAGAGAAGATACCTGCCCAATTTGCGGATTTGATACTTCAGATAACGTTAGAGGTTTATTAATTGTACTCGATCCTCACAACTCAGAAGTTGCAAAAAAAGCAGGGATAGACATAAAAGGAAAATATGCATTGAGCGTTAAATAACTTAAAAATTTGAATTTTTGTTATAGTGACCTTTATGTATTTATTAAACGACAAAGTAGCTCACGAATTGAAAAAACCTTTCGGAAAAGTATATAAGGAACTTCCCAGTATAGAAGGAAAGGTCGTTTCTATAGGTGACGTTACTACAAAACACCTTTTATCGAATGGTATAATACCAAATTTATCAATTTTGGACTTTAAAACTAAAAGAAATATCCCTGTTAACATCCCTCATAAATTTAAAACAATTTTTGAGGTTGAAAATCCTCAAGGGTGCATTTCTGATGAAGCCATAGAAAGGATTAAATACCTTTCCACCATACATGATAGAGATATGGCTTTAATCATTAAGGGTGAAGAAGACTTACTTACAATACCTGTAATAAAGTACTTCCCCGAGGATACCTCAGTCATTTACGGACAGCCTGACGAAGGCATGGTGCTGTTAAAAATCACAGACGAACTGAAACAGAAAATTGAAAAACTTCTAAAAGATATGGAAGAAAGGTGATACGGATATGGATATAAGCATTATCTCAGACAAAAACAACCCATTATTACAAAGAAGGGAAGTAAAATTCACAGTATCATTCGATGCAGCTACCCCTTCAATCAAAGACGTAAAAATGAAACTTGTTGCAGTTTTAAACGCAGACAAAAAAGTTCTCGTAGTTGATACACTAGACCAGATTTTTGGTAAATTGGAAGCAGAAGGTTACGCAAAAATCTACAACGATGAAAAAGCAATGGAAACAATCGAAACAAAATCCGTTTTAGAAAAAAACAAAATCGAAGAAGAAGCAGAAGCTGAAGTAGCGGAGGAATAATATGGCAGCTAAAAAAGGTGTAAAAACATCAACAAAAAAATCAGATTACTACAAAGTTGAAGGAAACACTGTAGAAAGATTGAAAAAAGCATGCCCAAAATGTGGTGCAGGCGTATTCATGGCTGAACACTTAAACAGATTCGCATGTGGAAAATGTGGGTACTTAGAATACAAAAAGAATGAAAAAACAGAAACTGAAGAATAATTCTGTTTAAATTAATTTAAAACTCTTTTAACGTTATTTAATTCTTTTTTAACATAAATTTTAACATTCAAGATTCGAGACTCAATTTTTATTCAATTAATCCAGAAGTCCAAAAACATCAATGTTATGATTTGTATTTTTTAATGGAACGTAGACTTTTGAGTTAGGATATTTTTGGAATTTACCAAGAATGCACAAAAAATCCATTGAAAATTCCAGACGTTCTTCAGGATATTCGTAGTTGAAATGTTCCAAAATCCAGTTTGGCGGTTTTCCAAGGTCAATATTGTCTTCATACATTGCCCAATGGCATATAACGTTAATTAGTTCCATTGTTCCCCCCTTTATACGTTAACGGCACTAATTAGCATTTATTATTTGGCAAAATAAATATGTATTATTGTTGGGGTGTGTAGCGGGACTACATGATAATATTTTTAAAAAGCCATAAATATAGTTTACTATCCATCAAAACAACATATATTTGATTAAACTTAATTTAATCGTAAATGACAGGATTTTTCAAAATTTAAAAAAAAGAATAATTTAAAATTAGTTTAATTTTGCCATATTTCCATTTAAAAATTCTTTCAATACGGCTTCAACATCTTCTAATTGGGTCTGGTATAATTCAACAACACTTGCTAAAGCATTTACACTTCTTTGACCCATATTTACGAAAACTACTGCATTAACTCCTTCAGAAAGCAATGTTTGAACTGTGCTTCCAGGCCCCTGTCCGCCGTGACCTTCTTCATGAGCTCCATGACATGGGGAGTTTCCTACTTTTTTTGATCCAATTATTTCATTATTTTCGTTTATTTCAAAAATCATAAAAAATGGAGTTTTTCCAAAATGTGAAGAAACTGTTTTTTCATCAAGTATTGGGATTGCTACTTTCAAATTATCGCCTTATTGTTTAATTAATAATGTTTAAAATCTCCCTCTTCCCATTCCTCTTCCCATTCTGCCACCCCTGCCCGCACCGAAAAAGTTTCTTCTTCCACGAGCATCGATAACATCTTCTTCAGAGATTTCTTTTGATATCTTACTTATCTCTTCATCAGATATATCTTTACCTGTTTCTCTTTTAATGACATTTTTGATTTCTTCGGAAGTTAAGCCCATTCTAAAAAATCTTCTAATTCCAAGTCCGAGATATTCGGTTGTGTCAAATAATTTTCTGCATATGCAATTTCTGTGTAGTCTGTAATCCATATAACTCACCTTATTTTGTATACTAATTATTTTCGCACATATGTGCATATTTCATTATATTGAAAAACAAGTATATAATACTACGTTTTTTTAAAATTACAGGTTTTTTTAGATTAATATCGGTTAGTTAATGGTGTAAAAAAAGTAATTATTTGAGTTTGTTGTAAAAATCATTCCATATTTTTTTAATTTCGTTACCTGCAATGCTATTTTCATAATTGACAATTGGAATTCCGTTTTGAATTGATTTGTTTACTGTACTATCAAATGGAACTTTTCCCAAGACAGAAAAACCTGCATTTTTACAGTAATCGATTATTTCGGAAGTTTTTTCTTCATTAATGTCGTATTTATTGATTATAACATAGCTTTCGATATCAAAAAATTTGGTAAGTTCTAAAACACGGCTTAAATCATCTAATCCTGATTGTGTTGGTTCAGTTACAACTACTGCATAATCACAGCCTGCAAGTGATGCAATTACAACACAGCCTATTCCTGGAGATCCATCAATCAGTAAGTTTTCAAAATTCTGATTTTCAAGAGAATTTTTTCTAACTTCAGTTACAACTTTTCCAGCCCCTTCTGCCCCAATATTTAGTTTCGCGTAAGATAAATATCCGTCTTTGATTTTGGAAGAATAAATATGGCCAGTAATGTTATCTACCATTTTTACAGCATCGGCAGGACAGACGTATTTGCATAAACCACAACCTTCGCATTTTAGGGGGTTTACTTCTAGTTCTGGAGTTATTGCTCCAAACCTACATTGTAAGCATTTTTCACATTTAATACATTTTTCAGGATCAATGATTGCAGTCTGGGATCCGATGTATTCTTTTGTATTGATTATTTCATTTTCAAACATCAAATGTAAATTCGGGGCCTCAACATCGCAGTCAGCAATGTTTTTTTTGTCAAGTAATTCTGAAAATGAGGAAGATATGGTGGTCTTTCCAGTTCCGCCTTTTCCACTTATTATAACAATCTGTTTCATAATATCGACCTCTTTTCAAGTTCAGAGGCAATATTCTGCAAATTTTCGGTAAACTCCGCATCCAAATTGACTAAAATGTCTCCTTTTGAATATTTATTTGCAATATTTCTTGAAAATGGAATTTTCCCCAAAATATCGATTTTTTCATCTTTACAGCAATTTTCGATAATAAAATCAAATTCATCAGATTTATTGATTAAAACACCAAATGGTATTTTTAAGTATCTTAAAACTTCAACTGCAATTTTTAAGTCGTGGAGTCCAAATTTGGTAGGTTCTGTAACGAGTATGGAGTAGTCGCTATCTTCAACAGTGTTTAGTACACTGCATGAACTTCCAGGGGGCGCGTCGAGTATGTTTATTGATTTTTCATCTAAACATTTTTTTAATTCAGAAATGACTGGAACTCCGGAAGGCTCCCCAATTTTTAAAACGCCCCTACAAACACTTAAATTTGGATTTTTTTCTGATTTTCCAGAGTCTATCTTTCCAATTTCTCTTGAAATTTCTGAAATTGCTTGCATGGGGCATGCAATGTAGCATAGTCCGCAAGAGTGGCATAATTTTTCAAAAACTGTTGAGTTATTTGGTGTTATAGATATGGCGTTGAATTTACATAAATTACTGCATTCGCCGCAGTTGTTACACAAATCCGTATCAATTTTTGGAACTTGTTTAAACACTTTTTTTTCAGATTCAATAGCAGGTTTTAAAAAAATAAACCCGTTTGGTTCTTCTACATCAAAATCCAGATATTGAACGTTTTCGTGAGTTTCAGATAAAAGAACGCTTAAATTTGTAGATATGGTGGTTTTTCCAGTTCCGCCTTTTCCACTCAATATTGAAATGTTCATGATTTTTCCTTACATGCCTTGGTGTGCTTGTCCAGGCTTTGTTATTTCAGATAATTCATTTTTTTCAAATAATTGGATATTTTCAAGAACGGTACTTCCAGTTCCTTTGTAAGTTTTAATATTTTCGCCATCTAAAACTTGTTTTGCATTTGGGCCCATATTGCCGCTAATTACTGCATTGATATTGTATGAAATTACCAATTGTGCAGATCCAATACCTGCTCCATGAGCAGATTCACCGTTTTTATTTTCAATTACGTCGAATTCTTTTGATTCGGTATCGTAGATTATGAAATATGGGCTTCTACCAAATCTTTGTTCGAAAGTGCTTTCTAATGTATTTCCAGTACTAGTAATACAGAGTTTCATTGTTATCTTCCTCTTTTTATTTCTGTAGAAATGTGTGGTAAGATTCTATATATAGTTATCCACATATGTGCAATATGTAGAAATCTGTTTTTTTAATGTATGTTCAAAAATATGTCCAGAACTACAACAATAAATTATTATTTTTATCTGAAAAATGCAAAAAAAGGATTAAAAGATATTTAAGCAAGATATAATAGTAAAATAAATAAAATAGCAACTGCAATTATCAGTAAGGTTATGCCAATTAAGAAGACTTTTTTAAAGTAGTCGTTTTCATGGATTTGTTTATGTATTCCTGCAAATATCAATAAAAATCCAGACATTGGGAGTATAAGTAGCATAGAATCCCAATCTTTTGTTAATTCAAGGTATCCCGTTACTACAATAAACAGTACTCCAAATGAAATAGTTATTTTTTGTAGATCCCTTAACATCTGTGTATCAGATTTCATAAAAAAATCACCTTCCCCCCTAAGGTAAATTTTTAAATCTGTTATTGGTTGTTATTTTTTAGCCCGAGAATACTTAAAGTTCTTACTATATCTGTTTTAGAAATTATTCCAAGTATGTTTCCATTATCAATAACATAAACACGGTCTGTGTTTGCCATTCCCCGAATTAGTTCATTTAATTCAGCATTTGGCGGAACCATTACTGGTGGAGACATTAAATCTCTTACTTTCGTTGTTTTTGCGGCAGATGAAGATATTTCGTTTAGAGTAATTGTTCCAACGATTTTTCCATCCTCGAGTACAGGATACCCCAAAAACCTATTTTCAAGCATTAGATTTAAAACATCATCGACAGTATCGTCTGAATTTACGTAAACTATATTTTTAGACATTATTTCTTTTGCAGGCACGTTTTCAAATAATGTATCCGCAACAAGTGCCTTGTACTCTTGAGATGCTCCAAAGTAGATGAATATTGCAATCAATACCAAAATTACATTGAAATTTATGAGTCCAAATATCAATAAAAGCAGTGCAAAATACTGTCCGATTGTTGATGCAAGTTTTGTTGCTTTTACATAGCTCATTTTGGTCATTTTTGAAAGCAATGCCCTAAATACCCTCCCTCCATCCATTGGAAATGCTGGAAGCAGGTTAAAAATCCCAAGAAGTATATTTAATCCCCCAACGGTCTGGAAAAGTGGATATTCTGCTAAAGTATAATCTGTTACTGTTGAAACTCCAAGCAGTATGCTTCCAAGTACTAAACTGACCAATGGTCCTGCAATTGCGATTTTAAATTCCCCTTCTTTTGAAATTTCGCTCATCATCGCCATTCCGCCAATTGGCAGAAGCAGTATTTTTTCTATTGTTACCCCGTATTTTTTTGCAACGTATGAATGTCCGAGTTCGTGTAAAACCACGGATGTAAACAAAAACATGTACAAAATTAGCCCTTCAATGCCCCAAAAGTAGAAAACAACTACTAACAGTAGAATAAATGTAATGTGCAGTTCAATAGGTATCCCCATTACACGCGCTATTTTAAACGATTGCAAAGATTTCCCCTCCATGTTGGATGTAATATATTATGATTATTTACCTATTAATACTGTTTCGATAAGTGTTTAAAAAGTAAAAATAATTTAAAAAATCTAAAAAAGTATGAACATTGGGTTAATCTTTCTTTTTTGAGTATTCTATGATTTTTAGAAGTATTTTTTCAGCTTCTTTTAAATTGTCATTTGAGATATTCATGTCAAGTTCGCAGAAAAGGGTTTCGATATAGTCAGTATACTTTCCTTTTTCGATTAGAAGCTCTTTATAGTCGTAAATCATTTTTCTGAACTTTTCTTGCTTTATTTTTGCCATATCGTCTTTGATATTGTCCCAGATGGTTGATTTTTTCAGATCGTATTCTTCGGCAACTTTTCGAATGCTTTTACCGTTGATAATCTCTTCAATGATTTTCTTCTTTATATCTCCTTCAACCTTTCGCGGCCTTCCAACCTGATCTGTAATCGATACATCTACTCCAAAAATTAAAAGACGGTTTAATGCCCCTTTATTTTTTTGTTCCATGTATTCATAAACGGATTTTGGCATGGTAACTTCGTCAACGCCCCGTTTTATTAAATCCTCTACTTCTGTTTTTGATAAATATTTTGAAGTGTGGTAAGTTTTGTATTTTTCAGACATTTGTATCATCTTTAAATTTCGGTTTAAATTGGAATTTAATGTTAAAAAAAGTATTTTTGACATCTCATCAAGCAATTAATTGGTTTTTATCATTTAAAAAGGTATTTATGGAGTGTTTATTTAAAATTACTTAATTTTACCATTTTTGTTTTAATTTTTAGAATACATAATTTTGGAAATTTGTCCGAAAATAATTGGAAATATTGTTTAAAGATCGTACCAATCTCCAATTTTGACGAGTTCCTTTTTAATGTCGTCAACTGTAATTTTCAGGTAGTGCATTGTAGTGTTTATTGACTTGTGCCTTAAATATTTACTCACTTTTTCAAGCGGAACTCCATCATTTAACAGGTGTAGCGCCCTACTTCTTCTGAATGTATGGGTTGAAAACTCTTTATGAATTTTAGCGTTTTTAGTATATTTTTTAACGAGTTCCCAAGCATATGTCCGGTTTTTGAACTTAAAAAGTCGGTCATCATCTTTTAAATTGTTATCGACGATATGTCCGAAAATATCTTCGTTTAACCACTCTGGAATAACGCAGATTTGGAATGTTTCGGTTTTAGTGTCCAGTAATTTACAAACACCTTCGTTTAAATTTATGTTTTTTACTTCAATTGTTAGGAGTTCTGAGACCCTGAGTGCCATTCCATAGAGCATTTTAAAGAACAATTTATGTTCTGTAGAGTCTACCGAATCGATAAATACTTTTAACTCGTCTTTTGTGAGCCAGTCTTTACAATAGTGCCGTGTCATATTACCAACATAAATTTAAGTTCTTAAATTTTCTTAATTATTCTTTTAATATTGTATTCATTCTTTATATACTTATTTAGCCATTTTTAACCGTTTTTGTTTATATACATTAGTCTATATATTCAAATATATTTACATATAATTTTATTAACTCATTTATCTAAATATTAAAATATTTATTCATATAACTAAATAGATTCTATAATTACGGTATTTTGTCCGGATATTTTAAACTAACAATTTAGGTAAAATGTTAGGTGGTGAAAATAGCAGATTCAAAATCAAAAAATAGCTTTTTTGAGCTACAATTGCGTGATCAGGATGTAATTTTAACGAAAAAAAGATTAATTCTATTTTTAATTTTTAAAAAGTGGATATTAATTTTTTAAAATTTCTAAAAAAGGAATATTAAGTAATATTTTGATCAAAAAACAGTTAAAAACGGTTTTAGTAATAATAAATTTAGCAGCACAATTTAGTATTAATTTATTGATATATTTGTAATAAATGATTATTATAAATTAGCTCTATTTTTCATAAAGGCTGATGTTTTCCGGGTATAACGTATATATTACCCTATAGATAGATTATATTTTGCAATAGTTATCTGCTAAACGATATATAACAATAGTAAAAATTGATAAATTTGAAACTATTTTAATAGGGGTTAATGTCTAAGGGAATCGGATAAACACGGTGTTATATTTGGATTTTGGGGGAAATCACATTTCAAAATAGATAATTTCAGTTGGCCACATTTCGGGGGGCTTGTGGCTGATCATATTTTTATTTTTGAGAGCTTTTTTAGACTTAGCACGATTTTGGATATTTAAACCTTATTTTTTTATTTTTTTAGTTCAGTTAACAGATAACTTGATATAGGAGTATACAGTATTACTACTAGTTGGCGATGGATTGAATGTAAATCCTTTTGATCGGAAAGACTAATAGTCAAAGCCCAAATTTCTCCATGTCGTATGATTTATGAGGGTTTGACTACAACCTCGTGAATCATAATTTTGGGAGTTATTTTACTCTTTTTAATTAATTATGATTTTTTCAAAAGATTATTCAGAATTTATATTCGTATTCATTTTTGACGTAAAATTCAAAAAAGAGGATATACTATGGAAAGTTTTAAAAATTTAGGTCTATCTGACGAGATATTGGAAGCTTTAGAAAAGAAAGGCTTCACAACCCCTACTCCTATCCAAGAACAAGCAATTCCTATTTTAATTGAAGGAAAAAGAGACATTGTCGGCCAAGCTCAAACGGGAACTGGAAAAACCGCAGCATTTGGTATCCCTATTCTAGAAACAATTGACGAAAGTTCAAGAAACACACAAGCACTTATTTTAGCACCTACAAGAGAACTTGCAATACAAGTTGCAGAAGAAATCGATTCAATCAAAGGTTCAAAAAGATTGAACGTTTTCCCAGTATATGGTGGACAGTCAATTGACAGACAAATAAGAGAATTAAGAAGAGGAGTTCAGATTGTTGTTGGAACTCCAGGAAGGATCCTCGACCACATCTCAAGAAGAACAATAAAACTCGAAAACGTTTCATACGTAGTTTTGGATGAAGCTGATGAAATGTTAAACATGGGATTCATTGACGATGTAGAAGAAATCTTAAAATCAGTAAGCACTGAAAAAAGAATGCTTTTATTCTCAGCAACACTTCCTGACAGCATTATGAAACTTGCTAAAAACTACATGAGAGAATACGATATCATCAAAGTTAAAAGACAACAGCTTACAACAACCTTAACTGACCAGTCTTTCTACGAAATTCACTCAAGAGATAAATTTGAGTTACTTTCAAGAATTATCGACTTAGAAAAAGAGTTCTACGGTTTAATCTTCTGTAAAACAAAAGCAGACGTTGACGAAGTTTCAAGCAGATTAAATGAAAAAGGATACGCTGCAGAAGGTCTTCACGGAGATATGACCCAAGCACAAAGGGAAAAAACTCTTGATAAATTTAAAGGAAGAAAAATCAACGTTCTCGTAGCAACTGATGTTGCAGCAAGAGGAATCGATATCAACGACTTAACACACGTTGTAAACTATGATATTCCACAAAACCCTGAATCATACGTTCACAGAATTGGAAGAACAGGAAGAGCTGGAAAACAAGGTTACGCAGTTACATTTGTAGAACCTTCAGAATTCAGAAAATTCAAATACATCCAGAAAATTGCAAAAACTGAAATTAGAAAAGAAGAAGTTCCAGACGTTAAAGACATCATTGGGGCTAAGAAAAGAAAAATTGTTTCAGGAATAAAAGAAGTTTTAGAATCTGGAAAATACAACGACTGCGAAAACATGGCTGCTGATTTATTAGAAGATGCAGATCCACAAGAAGTTCTTTCAGCAGTTTTAAAATACGCATTGAAAGATGAATTAAGCGAATCAAACTACAAAAAGATTGGAAGAAATTCACAAAGATCTGAAGGAAGAGACAGAAGTGGAAGAAGCGAAGGTAGGGGAAGAAGATCATTCGTTGCTGGCGGAAACGTTAGGTTATTCGTAGCTTTAGGTAAACTCGACAAAATGAACCCTAAAAAATTAGTTGACCACATCTCAAGAAAATCCGATGTTAAAGGGAGAGACATCGACGATGTAAAAGTATTTGAGAAGTTTTCATTTGTAACCGTATCCTCAGACGATGCAGAAAGAATTCTCGATTCATTCAAGCATGAAAAAAGAGGAAGAAGAGCAATAGTTGAAGTTGCGAGCGGCAACTAATTACTCTCTTTTTTAACTTAAAATTATTTTAAATTCTTTTTTTCAATTTTTTAAACAGAAAATCTTTTTCGGAAATTTTATATTTTAATCAATATTATTTCGAAATTAAAATATACGTTTTTCAACATAATTTTATCAGAGTCGTTTAGGGGGCGGTATTTTTGAGCGTTTACGATTTTGATTTAAACCTTCAAAAAGTATTTTACAGTTATTTTAAGGATTTTAAAAGCGTAACCTGGAAAAAATGGTTAGATATATCGTCAGTTGAAGAATACGAAGAAGCAATTTTTAAAAATTCAGGACTTTCAAGAGATATTCTCGATGAAATTCATTTAAAAAAAACTGATCCAAAGGATTTTTCATTGAATCCTAAAACTTTTTTAAAAGACAGTCTCGAAAAAGAGGACATAACTGATTTATTTTTAAAAGATACTGCAATTGTAACACACACTTCTGGAACTTCTGGTGGAGATATTACAAAATTGAAGTGGTTTTTAATTTCTGATGATTTTTTAAAAAAGACCTGGGTTCCCGGAATGCAGGCGATATTTGAATCGAGTGGTTTATCAAAAAATAAGTCAGCAGTGATTTTTGTTCCAAGCAGGATCAAGGTTGACGGCTTATCAAAAGTTGATGATTTAAATCTTATTCGCCTTTACACGTCGGAGTTTTCTCAAAGGGTTGTTTTATCGCATATCCGCCCGTCTTCGTATTTAATCGATGAATACAAAAATGCGCTGAATATACTTACAATTTCAAAAATACTAACTCTTGATGATATTTCGGTAATTTCGGCACCTGCTGCAACGATTATCAAATGGGCAGATATTAATAAATTAAAAACAGGACTTGAAAAATCGATAAACTCAACTGACTTGAACAGTTTAGATGATGAAAATTCAGAAGCTTTCGAACTAAAAAAATTGTACGAAAGAATTGGACTTAACAATTTTGCAATTGATATTCAAAATAGGCTTTCAGAGGCCCTTAAAGATTCTGCGCTGATATTTAGTATAACTTCTCTTTCAAGAGACGAATGGTCGAAAATTAGGAAATTTATGGGCTGGAATGTTGGTGAAGAAAAGTTTACAAACCTTTATGTTGGAAGCGAAATCGGGCCATTTGCTGGCGGAATAAATAAAGAAGATAATTATCGAATGTATGTATTTCCTTTAACTTATCCTGTAATTGAAAGAAAAGGGAAAAAAGAATTTATTTCTAAAACAAAAGATAATTATGGAGTTTTACTTGTTTCAAGACCGGGTTCAATTCCATTAGTAAATATTGATACTGGTGATATAGTTACTATTTTAAATCAGGAAGGAATTCCAAAAATTTCTGGTGAAATTTTAAGGTCGGGATTTAAATTAAAATTAGAAATGAAACTTGAAGGTTTTCCAAAAAATACCGAATTTTTTGCTGGAGATTACTTTGATATTGGCGGAATTGAGGTATTCAATCCCCGAAAGATGGTCTCCTGTATGGGGCAGAGATTTGGATTGGAAAAAGATAATCCGGTACTTTTGGTTTCGGGAGAATCCTACAAAATGGTTTTACCACTTGAAAATAATAAAAACGTGCTTATCGACAAAATAAAAGAAGAAATGCCAAACTGTTCTATAGGGCAGGATATCGAAGAAGCTTTGAAAAATGATAAAATTTCAGTTGAAATGGGAAATACAAATGTTAAATCTTCAATCGATCACTCAGAACTTTTAGAAAAGGTTAAAAAGGGTGATCTACCAAAAGGAGTTCTTAAAAAATGGCCATTTTATATTTTAAACGTACCTGAAAATTCAAAAATTTAAAAAATCATTTTTCTTTTAAATTTTGAGCATGGAAAAGTATTTATAGAATAATCGCCCTTATTAAGTTGTTCGTGCGGAGATGGCCCAGCCTGGTACGGCGCGGGACTGCTAATCCCGTTACTCTCTGAGTAACCCGAGTTCAAATCTCGGTCTCCGCGTTTCTCTTTTTACAGCGTTTAAAGCTCTTTTATTTCGTATTTTACAAGACCCGTTATAACATTATAGTCTATTTTGATAAATCTCAATTTTACGCTAAAAGCCCCCATTTTGAGCAGTCAAAAGTCACGGGACTCGGATCCCGTTACTAGGAACTGACGTCAAATTATCGTTTTTCGCAGTCCCGTGTGTAGTTTTCGCAGTCCCGTGTACTTATATCAAAATTTTGGGACTAAAATATTATTCGCCACGAATAATTTTAATAATTTAAGCGGATAAAACTGTTAAAATGCTGTTTTACAGATTTATCCAATTTTAAATTTAAAATAACAAGTTAAAAAGTACTATTTTTAGCATTATTTGGAAATAATCCCTTTAAAATTCTATTATTTAAAATTCAAAAGTCACGGGATCTTTTAAGATTTTAAAAAATTAATTAAAAGTTAAAAAAGTAAATGGTATGTAAGGTCTATTCAATGCGATTATTCACTTAATATTATAACATAATCCGACATTTCTTCCAATCGGTCACGTATTTCTTCAAATTTTTTTTCAGGAATGTTTAGGATGTGGTTACTTTCAATATATAAAGAATCTTCATCTCCAAATTCTACGTTAAAGTATGCATATACCCCATTTAAAATATCCTCTTCTGAAATTTCTAAAAGTTTTACAAGCTGATCTATCCAGTTTTCAAATGATTCAATGTTTTTAAGTATGTATTGCCCATCATGAAGATCATCTTCATAAATTTTTGATTTAATATATTCTTTCAGATCTTTGTAATGTTTAAATATTGTAATATCCTCCTCAAGATCTTTGTAATGTTTAAATGTTGTAATATCCTCATCATATTCGTCTTCTTCATTATCATCATAGTAGTCATCATCTTCATCGTACCAATCATCATGTTCTAAACTAAATGGTTCAATCAACGTAAATGGATAATTAGGTATTTTTGGAGGACATTCTTTAAAATATGCGATATGATCTTCCATTATCCTGTTTTCAATAGGGTCATCTAAAACGTACGATTGATTGGAGTACACTGTTTTTTTAAAGTAAATATTAACTAATTTTTCAGAGTTTTTAATTTCGTAATTTTCCATAACTTATCACTTCAGTATTTGGATAATAAGTCTTAATTTTTAATTTAAAAGGGTAATTTGGGTTTAAAAGTGACAAATGGCATTTAACCATTTTGCACTTTGAAACTATTATTCACGGTCTAATTGTTTTTGAAGATCGTCTAATGTTTCCATATAAACCTTAAATGAATGGATATAACCCAGTGTAGTTCGCTGATCTTTATGCCCCAGAAAGTGCTGTATCTGTGGAATTGGCACACCGGCTTTATATAACGCATATGCTCGCCCGTGTCGTAACGAATGCAAAACTATATGCATATTATTTTCCATTATGCCTTCTTTTTTTAATTCCTTTACTAATTCTGTTATTTTACGTGATAGATGAGTTGTGGCTAATTTATCGTCCATTTCTTCTCTTTTTACTGATACCTGGATTATATAATCATCTGGTCCATTTTCGATATTTATTCGATTTAAATACTTGTTCAACATATCTAACGTCCCGTGTGAACAGATCACGGTTCTATTTTCTCCATTTTTCGTATCAAAAAATTTAAAACGTCCCGTTTTAAAATCACAATCTTTGTATGTTAAATTTAGAACTTCTGAAACTCTTGCTCCCGAATCCCATAAAAGCATTAGTGCAAGTACGTCTCTTACACGAGTTCTACTTGTACTTCTTATTATTCTTCGAATAATCTCATCAAAATGTTCTTTTAAAAGTGGATCGTAATGATCACTTTTCGTTGGTTTTTTTAGTCGGGGGATTTTCGCATTGTACTCGCTAAACTCATCAAAATTATCCAATTCGAGTAATAAGTAGAATGTTTTTAGAAGTAAGTAGTATTTCCAGATTGTATTTCTCGATAAGGGTTTGGAAACCTTTTTCGAATTATTTTTTTTATTTCGATTATCATGCGGTTTTTTAGTGTTTTGCAAATAATCAAAAAATTTAATAAAATCATTTTTAGTCATTTCATCAGGTTTTTTACCAATTTTTATAGTGTATCTAAAAAAAACAGGCAGTTTTGAAAGTTCATTTATTAAAGTACTTTGTGCTACTGCCCCTTTCCTTTTTTCTGCGTATAAATTTTTCCATTTTTCGATATACTCTTGATCTGATAACGTTTTTTCTTCATTTTCCGAATTATTTTCTCCAATAATGTTTGAATCGCCGATTCCTCGGGATTCAAAAAGATCTTTTTCAAATTCTGAAATGGTGACTGGTTTCTGTTTTTTTCCGTTTACCTTTTTTTTACTTTTTTGATCAGCATTATTTGAGGTAATATCTTCTAAAACGTCTTCTTTTTCAAAGTCAGAAACCATAATTACACCCTCACTTTATCTGTATGGTCCAATATTACGTAATTTAAAAGCGAATTTGTTAATTTTCCGTACTTTTCAACGATTTTTTTATCTTCTTCTGTTAAAGTTAAGCGGATTTTCGTATTTTTTTCCAAATGCGCCACTTCTGAAAGGATATCTAAATCAATACTGTCCAAATGCGCCAGTTCGTGGAGGAAAAATCTAAGTTCGAGAGGCGTAATTGCGAGATATATGCTAAATAAATAATTTTTCTTCATAGTTATGCACCATACTAATTTACCATCACAATCCATATTTTAAAAAGAAATTGCGACCTTTTTCTAATTTTAAATATTATTTTCGAAAGTTTTTCTCTCAATTCAACAATCTCGCTATTTTTTCCAATTTTATCGCTTTTCAAATATCTTCAAATCATTATTCGTAAAAATTACTACTCAGTGAAGAAATATCTAATTATCCACCGATCTTCGCAATATTTGGTAAGTCTTACACAATAGCATTTTTAAGTGGATTTATGGGGGATCATATGACCATTCCACTTTAATAATAACTTATTGTCGCTTACAATATTATGGTACTGTTTTTTTATATAATGATAACGTTTTGTTTTCAAAATAATCTGATTTTTGACTTAATTAAGACCTTTAATCGTAGTAATTACTACTAATTTACCAATCATTTCGTATTTACTTCACGTTGACATAACGGTCAATCATATACCATTTAGTATATGCTTCATAATTTTTAAAAAATAATTAAAAATAATTAAAAAATGTAATATTATTATGAAGATGTATGAATTATTCTGATTCGAACAGTTCTTTCAATGGTTTACCATCTTTATTTTTCCAACACTGTCGGCCGCTAACGTTTCCCCCAAACGCCACACATGCCGCTGAACTTAATGAAGAAAATACATAATCTTCTGTGAATATGTAAAACTTCCCATGCGGTGCAAGAATTTTATTTTTTATAAGATTTTGTTTTATATTTTTATTATTTTTAGTCATGCTGTCGCTTTCTTTTGCTTTTACGAGCGAACCTTCAAAAACTAGAACGTTATCGTTCAAAAATTCCCCTTTTGCAAGAATTTCTCCGTTTCGACTTAGATATATGAAATTTTCAGACTTTTTGTTATCTCTTAAAATTGGGTATCCCATGAGCGCCAAATACTCTGAAACATCCTTCATTAGTTTTTTAAGTGTATGCGACCCATTTACATTTTGGAGCGGGGTTTTGTTTTCATTTGAGTTTACTAAAATACAATCTGCTGTATTTTTTGCTCGATTTATTGAAATTCTTTCAATACATGCAAAGTACTCGTTTCTGATCGGTTTTTGTGAAATAATACATGCTGCACGCTTCCAATCGAAAAGTTCATTGGAATTGTGATTTGTAAGTCGAGACACTATATCTTCGGAATATCCAATATACACTTTATATTTTCCAAAATCATCCTTATCTCCAATAAGTACGTATATGCCAGAATATCTATCTTTTAAAGTTTTTAAATTTCTGAAATCGGCATAAAACTCACGTGGAATCAAGTATGATTCTAATACTGAATCAATAAAATCATATTTTATAATCCCATCAGTTGATCCTGCTACCAACGTTACCGAAACTTCCCTAGATCCATTTACCAGTTCTATCATTATTTATCACTCCGATCTCCCCCTCGAGATCATCGCAGCCTGGTTTTGTTATTCTGGAGCAGCTGCAGATAGATCTGTGCGCAAAGCACTATATATATTTATGTATACTGATTTTAAAATGAATATTATTTTTACGTGAATTTTTTACGATTTTTTTAAATTTCATGTCGATTGTTTATATATTGTACATTAATTATGTGCAATATATGCACCATATTTTTAGATTTTGTATGATATCTTATGCACTTGATTTTTTTAGAACGGCTAGCTTGATATATATACTCTTTAAGACATAGAAAATTTTGTAAAAACGTTTAGGTGATCTGAAATGAGAAATGAAGAATTTATTACTCATATTTTAAGAATCTCAAGTTCGAGAGATATAATATTGCTACATGGGTTAACGATTGGATCTGAAAAACCAATATAGCATTGAAAAAGTGAAATTCAAAAAAATATAATGGGGTGAAAATTTAGTTTGAAAAATAGATTATCAATAGATGGTTAAATATGGAAAAAAATGGGGGCATTGTAATTTTTAAATTAACAATCAAAAGTAACTTTAAAAAACAAAATACTAACTAATAATCAAATTGGCCTTTACTGGCGCAAGTTCTTCAAAACTGTAACGATTTTGGGATTTATTCTTTTAGCCTGCCCTAGTTTGGGGATTGTGGCCTATCTGGACTGAACTAACTTAATTTACTTATTTTGTCGAGTGTCGGCATTAACGGAAGAAAAACGAGTGTAGCGAAGCGTAACGAGTTTTTATTACGGTTAATGCCGAAGAGGTAACGGATCCCCGGAGTGATCCTGGCCCGATCCTAATATGGCGGCCGCTATTGCGGCCGCCTTTAGAAAAAATTTTTAGAGGTTTTTTTATGAAATTAGATTATTACGAAAGCTACCGCTTTCTTAAAACATATGGCTGCTATCGCAGCAAATAAATAATGTGTCAGCTACGCTGCCACGGTTTAGAAGGGTCGTCAGGCTATCGCCTTCCTCATGCCCTTACGGGCATAAGGCTTCGCCAAACTCATATCGTTACTTTAAAAAAGGAATTATCAATGGCTAGAAATAGAACAAGATCATTAAAACAGCAATTTAAGTTTTCAATCGTTGATTCATCATTTAAAGAGCATTTAGACAAACATTCGCTTAAAAAAGATGCTGAAAACGATAATTCGTGGAGAATTTATTCATATTCCGAAAAAAATAACCTTATGGACTTGTCAGCGAGTTTTTGTAAATTTTTAAATAAAAATCATGCCGAGATTAAACAAATAAAAGATATTAACGAATTACATGTTCAAGAATTTTTAAATTTTAAAGCCTCGGCATGTACTACTGAAACACTTTATAACTACAGAACTAGATTTATAAAAATTTCAAAGTGTGTAAACCATGCATTTCAATCATGTGCACTTGATTTTTCCAATACTGTGATCCCAATGTCCGGAGTTGGGAAATCAAAAAGAAAAATTGCGATGACAGAAGAACATGCAGAACTTTTGCTAAATTACTGTAAACATAGTGATGCGAAAGCCGCAATTGGCGTTAGATTCGCCTTAGCTTTTGGACTGCGTGTTTCCGAAGTTACAAAGATAATGTCGAAAGATATTGATTTGGATAATTTAAAACTGCACATTCATAAATCAAAAGGTGGGAGAAGCAGAAATATTCCAATTCCAAAAGAACTGGTTCCATTTTTATCGAATGTTAAAAATGAATTTGGCGAAAATCAGCGAATTTGCCCCTTGCGGAATGATTCGGTCAACAGATTTGTATATCGGGTTTTCGAGTTTCACAGAATAAATGACTACAAAGATGCAAGAACGTCTGTTCATGCCGCAAGAAAACTTTGGGCGCAGAAATTGTATGATAAACTTCGAAATGAGGGAAAAACAATAAAAGAAGCCTGTGAAGAAGTATCCGTTCAACTTGGTCACGGAAAAGATAGAAAAGATGTATTTAATAGATATATATCGAATATTTGGTGATCAAAATTTTGAAAGATACATTAATTTTTTTAAATAATATTTAATCGAAAAGTCCGATATACTGAAAAAATACGGCCAATTTGAGCTTTATTTTAGGAGATCGGACTTAGTCCGATACAAATCACACCGCAATTTTTAGGTACGACAGCATAATTTTCAAAAAATAAATATTAAAAACGACAGATCATCGAGATAAAGACATGAAATACCAGTCCGATAATAACTATATCAAAAAATACGTTCGTTTTGAAGTTGATTTTAAAAAAAGTGGAGGGAAAGGGATTTGAACCCTCGAACCGCTACCGGATCGGATCTTAAGTTCTACTGGGCTCGTCGGAGCCGTTTTCATTGTGCATTTTCAAAAAAATTCAATAATTTAATCAAAATCATCAATTTTTTGCAAAACTCGTTAACTCGATTCTCCAAATGGAACGTCGGACTAAGTCCGATGAGGTGAAAAAAACCGATGAGGTTGTTTTTGAGTTAGAATTCGATTTTTTAATTAAAACATTTCATTTCCAATTAAATAATTTTATATTTTTGATCTGCTAAATATTAAACATCCATTAAATGGGGATTAATTTAAAATTTTTCGGGTAATGGGATGGTTCAAAAAAATTATAAAATAGAAAGATACGTTCAAGAAAAAATAGATTCTGCAATGGAAAACGAGAATCTTTTAGATATTATTCTAACTTTGAAATTTAAAATGACATATAATGTAATTTATTGTTTGAAAAGTATGCAGTTCATTTTCAAAATAATTTCTATCGTTGCAGTATCATTAATTTTCGAAAAAATACTCTTCATTTTAGAGATAAATTCTCTCCCTGCTATCCCGTTATTTCAATATACTTTAGAAATTTCACCTTTTTTGTTTATATTTTCAGCATTAATCCTTTTTGAAATTTTTAAATTAAATTATTATGTTTTGAATTTCAAAGGGGCATTTAAAACATTGAATTATGATTGGCGTATGAGTTTTGACTTTTTTAAATTTTTATTAAATAGGACCATATTTACTCATGCATTTATATTCCTTTTAGGGAGTTTTTTAAAAGTTTTATGCAATATCATGCCCTTATCAATAATTTTCACGATTATTTATTCTATAATTTACATCATGATGTATCAGATCTATAATCCTTCAGATCTTTTTTCATTTTGGAGTGTTTTAATAATTGCACTCGGGATCCAAAAAATATATTTTATTCAATCCAAAGAAAAAATTCAAGAAATAACTTCAGAATTATCAAAATACAATAATTCACAGAGTGCACTGAAAAAAGAATTATTTATTGATTTAATAAAAGAATTAAACAATGAATATTTAAAATCAGAATCAATAGATGCAGAATCACACAGTAAAATTCAAACAAATCTTGATATTTTAGCTTATTCTGATGAAGAGTTTTACACTAAACTCAATGAATTATGTTATCAGTTTATAATAAATCCTGAAAAACTAAAAGAAAATTTAGAAAATCCTCTCAAAAATTTAATTTTTGAAATGTTAAATGCTTTAAAAAATAGGAAGCATGAGTATAAGTTTTTAAAAGAAACCCAAATTTTGTTTATATTTAATTTTGGAATTAAAATTCGAGAATTAATTATTAAATATTTATTTTGGTATGATTTGGATGATATGATTCAGAATGTTGAGGGAAATATATTAATGTCAAATATAGATGCTAAAAAAACTATTTTGGAACATTTGAAACAGATTGGAAATGAAAACCTGATTTCTACATTAACTAAGCCATTAAAAGAAATTAAAAAAGAATTAAAACAAAATACCGCTAAAATTTAGGTGGAAATGTGGAAAAAATTGATTGGAATAAATTTGGGTTAAATGGGGAAAGTCGGCAGGATTCTTTTGAAGACCTTTGCATGTTTTTATGTTGTAGAGAATTGGGCGTTACTAAAATAAATTCCTACAAAAATCAACCAGGCATAGAAACAGAACCATTTGAAGTTAATGGGAAAAAATATGGATTCCAAGCCAAATTTTACGAAACTGGGTACGATTGGAAACAGATTCAAAAATCGATATTGGGCCTAAAAGCTAAAAATTCAGATAAGAAAGGATTAAAAAAACAGTACCCAAACAATGTATTTGGAAAATATAACTTAAATGAAGTTATTATATATTCTAATGAAGATAGAACATTAGATGGGAGCAGTAAAACAGTCTATGAAAAGCGTATTGAAGATTTAGCAAAAAAATATGGCACTAAGGTAACATATATAACACATAAAGATATTCTCAGAAAACTTTCAAAACCATCAAACTTGGATCTGGCTCAGCTTTATTTTGGAATAGGTGATGAATTCCGGTTCATACAAAACAGCACAAATCCAAAAATTCTAACATTTTTACAATCAAAAGAGTACATGGATCTCCCATTTGTAGATTCATATAAAAATAGTGTAAATGTTTCAGAAAAAATCTTATCTGAGGGTAAGTTTTTTTTATTGACTGGGCATCCGGGTTCAGGTAAAAGTATATTTATGCATAAATTATTAACAGTATTTGGCGGATTGGATAAGGAAGGGATGGCAGAAGATACTAATGAATTTATTGAACCCGAAGTATCAGAAATGATCTCTGTTTTGATTAATAATGGTGCCATCCCTCTTTTGATAAATTTAAAAAGTTGTATTTCCGATTCATTGGAAAATATTATTCGGGGTAGGAAATACGACTGTATGATAAATGGTCAAAATTTGCATTTTATATATCTTTTTGATGGTCTTGATGAATTGGATGAAAATATTGTAGATAATGTACTTTTCCAAATACAAGAATTAAGTCAAAAAGTAGATACTGAAAAAATCATAATTTCGTGTCGTTCTGGAAATTTAAATAGATTACGAGTAAAAACATACCTTAAAAACCTTATAGAATATAATATAGATGAATTGGATGAATCATACCTAAAACAATATTTTGAAGTAAAAATGTCAAATTCAAAAAATGCGAAATTAGAAGAACTCATGGGGCATAATCAAAGCCTTATTACAGAAATTAAAGATGTTTTACTTATAAAATTAATTTGGGATACGATAGATGAACTTGACAATGATAGCACAATTATCGACTTATTTTCTAAAAAAATTAATCTACTCCTAAATAATCCTGAACATAAAAAAAATATTGAAAATTTAAATTTATTAAATTGTAAAAAACAGGCAATTATCAACTTAAATCAAGACATTGCTTTTGAATTACAGAATAAATTTCATTTTCGTCTTTCGCAGAAAGAGTTACAAGATATTATTTTAAACAAATATTCTCGTTTGGATTATAGATCCATAAATACCATTATAGACTACATTGCAGACTTATTTTTTGATAATTCTTCGCCAGCAGGATCCTCACAGAATGAAAACATATATACATACCAGCATAGGAGATATCAAGAATTCTTTTTTACTCAAAGATTAAAAACAGAATATGAAAATGACCCTAAAATCATAAGGAAAATGAAAATACTGGCCAATAGAGAATATTTTAAAAATTTATTTTTAACATATCTTAGAAAAGAATATAAAAAAGAGAACAATTTACCAGGTTTAGTTGAATTAAATCTTATTGAACATTATTTAGGAAAATATGAAGGTTTTGGAGTAAATGACGATTATTATATGGATTCAGAATCATTTATTCCTGCATTAGCATCTCAAGAGCCGGAAATTTTTGATGAGTTACTAGATAGTGAATATTTAGAAATTATACGTAAAATTTCAATCGATATTCCAGAATTGAAAAAAAAGTTCGAAAAATGGGCTGCTAACAAAACTGAGTATTATCCAAAAGATTATCTTGAAACAGTGTGGAAATATGGCATTCCCAATTTAATAAAAAACAGAGTATTGTTTTGGAAATCAGGTAAAAAGGACATATCTAATGAACTTAAATTGCAACTTGATGAAACTATTCGATTATACCAAAAATACGAATTTTTTGAGGATTTTGAAATAGAAATGAGCAGCATACTTGATGATCAACTTGAAAATTATATTTATTCCGCACTAGCAATAGGTAAAAAACCATTAAACGAAGTTTTTATCAAGTTCATACGGGGCAATTATAAAAATATTTCTGAAGTTAATTATAGTTACAAAGAATCTGGCAAAGAAAAATTAGTAAAATCATTTTTACGCATATGTTTAAGCGAAAATCGGAATGAACTGTATGAGTTAATCGATGATTTCGAAAATTACGAATTTATTATGTTATTGGACTTATTTAGACGTCCAGAGTATTTGCCAATATTTATAAACTCAGAATCAATTCATGAAAAAATCAGACAATTTTTACAAAATTTTAAAGACATCAATGAAAAAAACGTTTTTATTCTATTTTTTAAGAAATATTTTGACATAACTATCTCCAAAGACGAAATGGATATCGCAAAAGAAATGCTTTCCAAATTAAAAACCACCAGGGGTATTGAATTGAAAATGTATAATACCCCCATTAATTTTGCAAATATGTCCTATATTTTTAATGAAAATTCTTTTGAAAAGTTTCAAAAACAGAACCGAATTGAATCTAAATATTACTATGAATTAGGACTATATTCGGCACTTTTTAATGATTTTATTTTAGTATTGACTGGTAAAAAAGAAATTGAAAAAATTATTGGGGATTATATTAGATATATCAATAATAGAAAAGAACTCTACAAACCATACCTTGTAGAAACTATTTCGTTTTTATGGGCTAATATATTTTCATGTATTAATTCTGAAAAAGAATTGTTAAAATTAAAAAAAATATTGATCAGAAAAGAAAATAATATTGATTCCTTTAGTTTCTATGCTCAATTTCAAAGATTAGATTCTAAAAAATTCTCAAAAATTATAAATAGAAATGACCTATCTCAAATTGAAACTGATTTAATTCACTCAAATAATGATTTTTATGAGTATGTTACAAAATGCTTCACCATAAGTATGTTTTTTTCAAAAATTGATACTAAAAAATCAATATCTTATTTTGAAAAAGGAATACTCGAAGGATCATTGCGACATAAGTGGCATAAAGACATTATTATAAGCTATCTACTTGTGGAGTCATTAAGGATTTTGTGGGATAACCAGTGGGAATCTAACACAAAATTGGAAGAGTATACTGAAGAAGTTTTTAAACTTACTTTAAGAGTCATTGACATAACAGATGGGGATGAAACTAGACATGGTCCTTATGATCTTTTGGAATTAATTGCGGAATACAATTTAGATATGGCAGAAAGATTTAAAAAACAGCTTATTGAACATATTGGAAGACATAATATTTCCGATAGGGCAATTACCGACATACTCTTAAAAAAAATAAAATATGGTATGCCTATCGATGAAATTGAAAAAGGAATGGATGAATACATATTAAGACAAGGGTACGACGGAAAACCGGACTCTGAATATTATGAGCAGAAATTTTTAATATATCTAAATATTGCCAATTCTAAATTATATAACTCAGAAGAAAAAAAGAGCGCTTTTGAAAAAGCATATGGGCAAGTAGAAAAAGTAATTTCACACGATACCAACCATTTCTTGTCGGAGTTCCAATATAGTGGCGAAAAACATATCTTTAAAAAACTCTGTGAAAAATATAGAAAAAAAGACATTCTGAAATTTGAAGAATTTGAAAACACTTCGTTTTCCAAAAAAGAAAAAAATAATATTTCAGAAAAACAGTTTATTGATTTGGTTAAGGACTGTTCTAATTCAGAACAGATTGATGAAATATATAAACGGCTGATTGATCGTAAATATGATCTTGTATTAAAAAACACGGAATCTTGGAAAATATTGATAAATAAAACTTATGATATTTGCGGCAATATTCATCTACTGACAAATTATTTAAACGAAAATTACTATCCTGATACCATACATATATCTGCTGTTTCAAGGTACCTTCATTATGCATTGTCAGAAGCATTGAAAAATATGAATACACGAGAGGAAATATCGAATTATTTATTTGAAAATAGTGGTCATGCCGGTTTTTTTAATATTATAAAAGCGTATGAAGTTATTGGCAATAAAGAAATGTGTATTCGTTTATTTGATCGTTATTTAAGAGTATGTAAATTACTTGTGAAATAGTGGTATTTTAATATTTATTTTTAATATAGGTGCAAGTTTCTTAATTTTCTTCCAATTTAATGCAATTAAAATTAATTCTACCATAAAAATGAATGAAAGCCCATACCAGCGTATCGTACCCCAGTTGACATTATATATTTTAGAATCTTTTTCGAGATCATATCGTAATTCTGAAGTATCTCCAACAACCATCGTAACATTTTTTGAATATTTCCAATCTATTAAGGGGTAATGATCCACCACTTCTACGATGTACGTTTTTTCACCAAGTTTAAAATTAACAGAACCACTTTCATCGGTTGTTTTAGATGTAACCGCTCTTGGATCAGTATATCGACTATCAAGATTTAATAATAAACCGCTTTTAATTACAACATTTAGATCTTCAACAGGCTTTTCATCCCGGTATACGCTAACAGTTAAATTTCCACACTCAAAATACTCATCAGAAACATCAATTTTGTCAGAGGAATTGTTTGGATCATAACTTTCAACATATGACCATTGACCCTCAGCCCCTCGCTTTGTTGTGTTCATTTTTGAGTTATTATGGCTTGGCTCTACGACATATTTTTCCCCATTAACAAAATATTCTGCCCATGCATGGTCTTCACCAGGAACATGGACAATACGGGATTCATAACCTGATTTATTCATTAAATATGCGAAAGCATTTGCATATTCACCACAACATGCCATTTTATTATATAATATCCATGTTGCAGGCCCATTTCTTAAAAAAAGTCTATAATTCCCATCTATATTAAATACGCCTAGATTCTTAAGAGTGGTATTTCCATTGTTTCTTGTCCACATGGGTTCAAAATTTGTACATTCCCAATCGATAATTGCAGCTGCCAATTCTTCATGATTTTGCGGATTTTTATCATTTTCGATGCTGTTTAATACATCAACGGTTATCTTTTCGCCATATACATAATCGTAAGAACGTGGAATTGCCAAATACAATCCTAACAAAAGAATTAGAATTAAAATCCCTATTGCCATCCCAATTGAAACTCCTGTTAAAATGTCTTTAAAATAAGGAAATTTTGCCATTGTTAACCCCGGATAACATTAATTGTAAAAAATTTATGAATCATGATCTCCACCCAACAATAGCCTCAGCCGCCGCAGAAACATTCGTATTTTTAGCCATATCCGTTACATTTTCAAAAATATTCTCAGCGTTTTTAAAGTTTGAGTTATTTTTTACAGCATCCATATTCACCGAGATGTTTACATTTTCGAGATCAGTTTTTATTTCCCCAACTTTTGAAGGGCTACCCTCTATCAAATTTTTAAATATCCCATACGTCTTGCTCATTACATATTTAAGCACTCCAAAATTTGAAAAAAACTTGTAAAAGCCAGTTTTTATAAAAATTATGCCAACCAGTTTATAACTTACACGGTAGGCCATATTTTCCTGAATTAAAATTATGCTAAATCCAAACGTAAGCAATGCGTAATAAAAATCTGCATAAGATTCCTTATTTTTATACTCAACATTTTCAGCACTGTCAATTAGTGAATTATACTGTTCAATTAAAATCAACGTTGTCAATAAATTCTTCAAGTCGTCAGGTTCTGCAGCAGATACAAATTTACTTATTTTTTTATCGTCTGCATAGGGTAGTTCAAGGTCAAAATCTTTGTTTAAACCTTCTGCTAAATTTTTATATTCATGAAGACATTTCGTAATGTTTGAAATCTTAGAATCGTATTCTTTTAAGCTATCGGGTGTTTCTACATTACATTTTGGAAGTTTTGAAATATTTTCTGCTAGTTTAATTGTAAAATCATCAAATTCCGGACCGCCACTAAAACGTTCTAATCCCTCTGAAAAATTATTCAGTTTAGTTTCCAAAAATTCCTGATCATCTTCAGACATATTTTGAATAGTATACGAATCAGAATCATTTTCATTAGATACGTTTTGCATATTGTTTTCAGATATTGTTTCAGAATTGGATTTTGAATTCTGTTCAGTAGGCGGCATTACCATTGAAACTTCATTTTCGTCCCCCCACCCAATACAACCTGCAAAAGATGTAAGCAATAACATGCAACTAAAAATAATAGAAAGTATTTTCTTCAAAGTTTTACGCCCCCAAAATCCCACATATTCTGTTAATTATCATAAATATCCTCAACATAAATATTAAATTTTCGAAAACGTTTTTTCTAAATAATTCTAAAAATATACCTTTTTTATACATTTAATTGCAAATATGAACATATTATTTTTTAGAAACGGATAACTTTTCAAAAGACTTCTCGGGGAGTATGTATGGGGAACTTAACTAATCAGAAATTAAACGAAAAGCAGACTCGAAAGCGGCTGATCGATACCGAATTAAAAAGAGTTGGATGGCTTGAAAAATATATCAAAGAAGAAGTAAATTCGGTAAAGTCTGATTTTAAAAATAAAAATTATATTTTAGATAACGGAATTTACGAATCAGGCGATCACTATATTGATTACCTTCTTTTGGGTGAAGATAATAGTCCAATTGCAATAATTGAAGCAAAAAGGTATTCAAAAGATCCCCAAGATGGAAGAATTCAGGCAAGAACGTATGCAAAAGATATTGAATCACAGACTGGAGTAAATGTTCCAATATTTTTAACAAATGGGTATGTTTGGGAATTAATTGACGAAAAGGGAATTGAGAGAAAAGTCAGCAGACCATTTTCACAAAAAGATATAGAAAGAAGGGCTGACCTATTCAAAAACGAAAAAAGTCCAAAAGATCTTGAAATAAATAGTTACATCGTGGACCGTCCAAGGAGCGTTCAGATTGTAAAAAGACTTTCAGAACACTTTTCAGAAGGCCATAAAAAAGCATTAATTGAAATGGCAACTGGAACTGGAAAAACACGTGTTGCAATGGCAGTATGCGATATATTAATTAGATCAAATTATGCACGAAACATACTATTTATTGCGGACAGAACTGTATTAGTTGATCAAGCATTAAACAAGGGATTTAAAAAATATTTTATAGATGAAGCTGTCGCAGATTTAAGAAATGGGTACAATTTAGATTCAAGGCTATATGTATCAACCGTTCAGACTTTGAAAAATGGCGATGATCCGTTATTTGAAAAGTATTCCCCAGGATTTTTTGACTTGGTAATATTTGATGAAGCACATAGATCATACTACGACAAAAATAATGTTATAATGAATTATTTTGATGCGATACAGATCGGGCTTACTGCAACTCCAAAAGATGAAGTATCCCACAACACTTATGACTTGTTCGGGTGTGATAAGGGCGTTCCAACTGCAGAATATTCATACGATGAAGCGGTGCAGGATGGAGTTTTAGTTCCATATATTGGAAAAATAATTGAGACGGAAGTGCTGTCGCTTGGAATCGAAGGAATTAAATTAAGCGATGACTTAAAGGATCAGCTTAGAAGACAGGAACAAGATCCAGACTTAACAGAATTTAGCGGTTCAGAATTTGAAAGAATATTTTTAGATGATAAAACCAATGAACTGATAATTCACCAATTTATGAAATACTGTTACAGATCCGATGACTCAAAACCTGCAAAAACGATCTTTTTTTGTATGGGGAAAGAACATGCAAAGAAAATTAAAAAATTATTTTCAAAATTATACCCCTCATATTCAAATGATGTTCAGGTAATTTTGTCAGACATGCAAAGATATCAGGACGAAGTAAAACGATTTGAACATGAAAGTGAACCAAGAATCGTCATATCTGTTGGTATAATGGATACGGGAGTTGATGTTCCAGAAGTATCTAATTTAGTATTTGTAAAACCAGTATTTTCAAAGACAAGATTTTGGCAGATGGTTGGAAGGGGAACAAGGAATTTTAAAGCATGTGATCATCCTGAATGGCTTCCAGAGGGTGACAAAAAAGACTTCCTAATACTTGATTTTAAAGTTGGTGGGCATTCCAACATATTGTATCACGAATTTACTCCGACAACCGAAGGAAAACCTAAAAAAGATACAGTTTCAAAAATTTTTGAAAACAGGGTTGAATTATTGAGTAATGGGCTTTTTGGGGAAAATAAAGAGATAATTACTGAAAAGGTAATTGAATCGATTGAAAAACTTGATAATGAATCATTCATTGTTCGTGAAAGGCTTCCAATAATTCGTGAAATTCATGAAAATAAATTCAATATTGAAAAGTACATTTCAGAATTAAGAAATGATATATTGCCATTGATGATTACAACGCAAGGTGAAAATCCAAAAATTTCATCGTTTGTACTAATTTCAGAAAAACTGTATCCCTACATATTGGAAAACAAACTTGACAATATTGAAAAAATTAAGAAATTTATAATTTACAGGGCTGAAAACATCCTTTTAAAAGATAATTTAGAAGATGTAAAGGTTAATCGAGAGTCAATAATTTCAATAATGCAAGAAAATTTCTGGGATGATCTTACATTTTCAAAAGTGGATTCGATGATTAAAACACTCGCACCTTTGATGAAATACTATACCAAAATTAAAGGAAATCCAATACAGATCGACGCTCCGGATGTAATTTTATCGGTTGAAAATTACACAAAACAGATTTCAGAAAATACCGAATTAAAGGAATTTTTAGAAAATAATGAAATTGCAAGAAAAATTTACCAAGGGATTGGAATATCATCCGTAGAACTATTAAAACTTGAAGCAGAACTTGTAAAATTAAAACCTGAAATTTCGATAAATTCAATTCAGAATATATACAAAAAAGACTTTTTAGTATTTATTCGAGAAATGCTAAAGATGAAACTTGATAACAATCCAAGGGAATTGATCGAACTTAGATTTGACGAATTTATCATTAATTCAAGGCAGTACAATTCAAAACAGATCGAATTTTTGAATCTTTTAAAGAAAGTCTTTTCAGATAGAAAGCATATTGAACTGTCTGACTTTTCAAAAGCTCCGTTTAAGGATGAAAATCCGCTTGACAGGTTCGAATTTGACGAACTCGAATCGATTGTTAATAAATGCAACAACAATATATTGATGAAATAAAAATTTAGTTTAGGGAAAAAGATGATTGATAATTTACCTGATGGTTGGGAAGTTAAGAAATTGGGCGATATTGGCAATATATCTGCGGGAGGCACGCCAAGTCGATCTAAACCCGAATACTGGAATAATGGATCAATACCCTGGGTCAAAATTGCAGATATGAAGGAAAAACACGTTAAAAATACGTCTGAATTTATAACTGAAGAAGGTCTGAACAAGTCATCTGCCAAAATTTTCAAAAAAGGCACGATATTAATATCAATTTTCGCCAGTTTGGGTACTGTTGGAATATTAGATATTGATGCGTCTACAAATCAAGCCATTGCAGGAATTAATGTAAATTCTAAAAAAGTAATTCCGGAATACCTTTACTATTACTTAAAAAGTCTGAAAAATTACTTTATGGGTGCAGGTAGGGGCGTAGCTCAAAATAATATCAATTTGTCAATTTTAAAAGATACTGAAATCTTTGTTCCACCATTAGAAACACAGCAAAAAATCGTTGAAATTTTAGAAAAAATAGAATATGGGATAAATTTAAGAGAAAAAGCAATTTTGGAAACTGAAAATTTAGTGAAAGCAGTATTTCTTGATATGTTTGGGGATCCAGTAAGTAATCCAATGGGTTGGGATGTTAAGAAAATCGGAACTTTTGTAAATGACATAATTTCTGGATGGAGTGTTGGGGGGGATGAACGACCCAAAAAAGCAGATGAACTTGCAGTATTAAAAATTAGTTCAGTTACTTCCGGAAAATTTAAATCTAGTGAACATAAGGTAGTAAACAGCGAGATAACTAAAAAATTAGTTCACCCACTAAAAGGAGACCTGTTGTTTAGTAGGGCAAATACCAGGGAACTTGTTGCAGCAGTTTGTATTGTGGATAATGATTACATGGATCTATTTTTACCAGATAAGTTATGGAAAATAATTTTAAATAAAAATATTGTAAGTTCGTACTATTTTAGGCAAGTTTTACAAGATCCCACTTATCGAGCAAATTTAACAAAAAAAGCCACAGGAACTAGTGGTTCAATGTTAAATATTTCTAAATCAAAATTAATTGAAAATGAATTTCCAATACCGCCAATAGGTCTCCAGAATAAATTTGCAAAAATTATTGAAAAATTAGAAGAAATTAAGGAAAAACAGGAAAATTCCAAAAAAGAAATGGAAGATTTATTTAATTTAAGCCTACAAAAAGCGTTTAAAGGGGAACTTGCATGCTAGACGACACTTTAAAATCACCAATTAACAAATTATGGGATAAATTTTGGAGTAATGGAATTTCAAACCCATTAACCGCAATTGAACAGATGTCTTACTTAATTTTCATGAAGAGAATGGAAGATGAAGACATTAAACGAGAACAGTCTTCAAGATTAAGCGGAGAAACCCATGTTTCAATCTTTAAAGATAATGAAAACATGAAGTGGTCAAAATGGACCAATATGGAAGGAAAGGAAATGCTCAACCACGTGAGGGATAACGTATTTCCATTTTTAAGGAGTTTAGGTGAAAAAGATTCACTTTACAATACTTACATGAACAATGCAGTTTTTGCAATTCCAAATGCTTCTCTTTTAGTTGAAGCTGTAAAAATCGTTGAAAATTTACATATAAAAGAACAGAACAGGGATGCAAAAGGGGATTTATACGAATATTTACTCTCAGAATTAAAAACTGCTGGGAAAAATGGGCAGTTTAGAACTCCAAGACATATTATCAAGATGATGGTTGAATTAACTGATCCTGATGTCGGAGATAAAATATGCGATCCTGCATGTGGAACTGCAGGGTTTTTGATCGCTGCATACGAATACCTATTAAAAAAACACAGTTCAGCGGAATTTATCAAAATCGATGAAGATGGAAACGAATATGGCTATAAGGGAGATAAATTAGATTCAAAAGGCCATGATTTTTTAAGAAATGAAACATTTTATGGTTCAGAATTCGACCAAACAATGGTTAGAATTGCATTGATGAACCTCATGATGCACGGAATAGAAAATCCAAATATATTTCAAAAAAATAGCCTTGTTGAATGCGATAAATACAAGGGCCACTACAACGTAATTTTGGCAAATCCTCCATTTAAGGGAAGTGTCGATAAATCAGAAATCGAAGGAAATTTCACAACTACCACAACCAAAACTGAACTTTTGTTTTTGGAACTGATGTATAATTTACTTACTATTGGTGGAAGATGTGCAGTAATTATTCCAGATGGAGTTTTATTTGGAAATTCAAAAGCACATAAACAGATTAGAGAAAGAATTTTGAAAAACTGCAGACTCGATGCAGTAATTTCAATGCCTTCTGGTGTTTTCAAACCATATGCCGGAGTATCAACTGGAATTTTAATATTTACAAAAGGGGAACCTACTAAAAAGATATGGTTTTATGACATGCAAGCAGATGGTTTTACACTTGATGATAAAAGAAATAAAATTGATGGAAAAGGAGATATTCCAGATATTATCGAACGGTTTAAGAATCGATTTAACGAACCAAACGATGATAAAACAAAAAAACACTTCTTTGTACCGGTTGAAGAGATTTTCAAAAATGACTTTGATTTGAGCCTTTCAAAATATAAAAAAATAAATTATGAAGAAGTTGAATATGACGATCCAAAAGTCATTCAAAATAGAATTTTAAAGTTAGAACTTGGAATTCAAAAGAATTTTGAGGAATTGAGGGAATTAATGAATGATTAATCCTTATTATATTTTTTAAGTAAATAATCTGCATGCTTATCAAATACATCAAAAACAAAATTATTTTGAAAATTTTCATTTTTAAACCATATTTTTTCTATTTCATGATTTATTTCTGAAATATTTATCTTTTTACATTTTACCATATATTCTATTTCTGAAAGCTCGATAAATGGCTGATATGTCAAATTTGTAAGACCTGGAATATTTTTTAACTCGAATAATGAATTCTGGGCTCCAACAATATCGTTTAATTCCAAATAAGCCTTAAATTTTAAATGCATGGTGACAGGAATATCAATAATAAGTCCGTTTTTTAGTTGAAAATCGAGTAATCTGTCACACAGTGTCAAAACTTCAGCGTATTGACCTTTTATAATGCAATATTGGATACCCAGTCTATGATATTTACTTATAATGATATTATTTGTTATTGAATCCATAATCACGTTTAAATTATGATATTCTTCTTCAAACTTAGGATAATTTTCCACCAACAAATAAAACTCTGCAATATTAACTGAACCATAAGCGGCTATATCCTGGTTATTTAACAATTCAATGCATTTTTTGGCTTTTTTGATATACCGATCTGATTTTTCTATTTTTTTCAAGGATCTAATAATTAATAATTTAAGCAAATACAGTTCCAATTTTAAAAATTCTGAATCTGCTTTAGACATTCCTTTATTACAATAATAGTTTCCTAATTCAATCTGACCCTGTTGTATGAATAATATCGTACTTATATATTCTTTATAGCCAAAATGAATTTTTTCAAACCAATTTTTAATATTATTTTTCCAGTCATGATTGATATTATCTAGAATATATTTATCTTTTAAATGTATTTTCCAAAGCACTTTAACGAAATCATCAGTGTTTATAGTAATATCCCAACAATTATTGTTTAACATTGGTTTTGTGACCGATTTATCTATTTTAACATCATTCCTTAAGTCATGGTTAACTACAATAATTTCCTTTTTTATATTCTGGTTTTGTTCAAATATTGGGTTTATGTCGTAAAAATCAGAAAAGCTATAGCCCATTATTATTAATTTGGATGTTTCATTTAGCATTTTTTTTAATATTTTCTCACGAATTAGTATATTTTCTCGAAATGCCACGTTCCTTATGGTATGTCTTAAAGAATTGATTTTAGAAATGCAGCCATGAATTTTATATATTTTTAAAAGTTCAGAATCTTTAAAAGAATTTTCTATTTCTTTTTCAGTACGGTACACCTTATAATCAATATTTTCAGACAATCCTTCGTTATTCAATGCAAGTTCAATTAGCTCATCAAAATTAGTCGTGTATATTGAACATACATGCCCTTCACGAGCTAATTTAGCAATAAGTTTGTGGTTGGTATTTGGAATGCCGCCCGAATAAATATCCAATAATTCTTTTGAATATTCTCCAAATATATTCATAAATACTTCAAAAGGGATTTTTTGGTTAGATATCTTATCGACATGTTTTTTTGAATCCATCACGGTTTTTAAAATGGTATTTATTAATTCGGATACTAGTGGCATTCCTGAATTTACGGAAATCCCAGAACCTACAAAAAAAGATAATTCATGGTCATGTAATTCATGGAAATTTAGCTCTTTAAGTAGATTTTCAAGAATTTCCATTTTTTCACCAAATTAAAAAAATATTGATATATAATGCTAATAAACTTAATGTATAATACATTAATCTGACATTTCTTCCAAAATATCACTGATACTTGCAATAACCTTACCCGATTCAGTTAATTTAATGTCTCGATTCCTACTTCGAGATCGATCAGTTTCCAAAAATCCATTTTTTTCCAAAGTTCGGACGATTAGGGAGTATTTGTTTCTATTTGTCCCATTATACTCCAATTCCAAACAATTTATAACTAGTTCTTTTAATGATTCAAAAGATTCTTTAGCACTATCATTTATTTTTTTAAGTACTTTTAATTCATCTTTTGAAGGTGGATTCATTTTCAGAACAGGTATTTCGACTATTCCTTTAGCACCTTTACTCAAATAAGCTCCATCTCGAAGATAATAGTCCATTGTTTCTTTTAAATGGGATTCATCTTCTAATTTAGATGTTAAATCTGTCATTAGGTATGTTTCCGCTTTTATATAATAAAGTCTTGCAGAAAACAATGATGCAGACATATATGCTGCCACATTTACTATTTTCGTAGATGATGAAACATTTATGTATACGTTTTTATTACTTCTGAGGCCATTTCTAATGATTTTTGCAAATTCGCCCATGACATTTGAAAAATCAAATGGATCAACATTGATGGTTTCACGTTCTACATAATCTCCAAGGCTTTTTTCAACGTGTTCTTTAATTTTATTAGCTTCTATTTCAACAGGTTCATCCCCAGACTTTCCTAAGAAAAAGAATACTTTTGAAGGAGGAATTCTTTTAAAACCCTCTACAAATCGTTCAGGGGAATCTAAACCAATTGGTACAATATGTATACTGATATTAATCACCATTTAATTACATTATAAAAAATTACTTAAAATTCATAACTAAATAAGATAATATCATCCGACAAAATATATATACATTATTAATCAATGTATGTGTATATATGGTAAATAGGCTGGTGAATAAATTGAAAAAAATGAAAAATACGCATTATAAAACTAAAAAACGACAAAAAGGTGGTTTCATGTCTTATGAGAAAGGATTTATAAAATATATCGTAAAAACTCCGCTTACATTGGTTGGATTTGCATCAATGTATATATTTGGTGGAACAATCCTTACAATATTCCACACAATTTCTGAATTGTTTTCAGGACATTTTGTAAATGCATTTTTACAATATTTTTTATTCAGTGCATTACCTCCAACATCGATCAGCCAGGTCGTTGTACAGGTTGCTATTGGATCATCAATTGCAGGAATTAAATGGTATGTTGCAATGAAAAATAGGCAATTTAGGAGTTATTCCTTTTAAATTGTTTTAGGAATGGTATGGGGGATACTTTTGGTACATTACAGAACTGGTACATATGTAGCTTTCAACGGTTGTGGAACTAGAGATCCGACTGCGAGTGATATTAAATATTTTAATTCTTAATCCACAATGGTGAAAAAATGGTGCGCACAAAATTATTCTTAAGTTACTATCATAAAGACGATCAATATTACAAAAACAGATTTGAAGAACTTTTTGGTCATTTATTCATTAATAAATCCGTTAAAGATGGGGATATTGCAGAAGATTTGAGTACAAACTATATAAAACGACTGATTCAAGAGGGTTATCTAAAAGATACGTCTGTAATCGTGGTTTTGCTTGGTGAAAATACTCAAAAAAGAAAACATGTTGACTGGGAAATTTCTGGTGCAATAGACAAAATGGTTGGAAATTATTCTGGGTTAATTGGTCTTTGTTTACCAACGCATCCGGCATACGGTAAAAAAAACTATACTCCGGATAGCATACCGCCAAGACTTGAAGATAATCTAAACTCAGGTTATGCTAGAATGTACGATTGGACAGAAAATCCTTCAACGATAAAGAGGTTGGTGAATGAAGCATTTACACGTAAAAATAATAATTCTGATTTAATTGATAATTCAAGAAACCAATTTCAGAGAAATCGGTAAGGTGGAATTTTGTTGACTGTCATTAATTCCACGTCCATAGATATTTTAAGCATTAATGTTTCAAATTACAATCTGATTTTAAGTTTTAACATAATTTTAGTCGCCATAATATTGATAGCATTATGGATTGTTTTAAAGTTCAGTAAAAGCATGTTTTATAAACATTCATTAGATATTGACACTGCAAAAGTTGGAGTGGGCGGCCAAACAATCACTATAAAACCTAACTTACATGATATGCAGATAGCTTATAAATTATGGGTTGAAGTAAGTACTAGAAAAATAGGGATGCCGATAGATTTTGAAAAAGACGTTATTTATGAAATATACAACTCTTGGTACGAATTTTTCAAACTAACTCGTGAATTAATTAAAGACATTCCAATATCCAAAGTTAGGCGAAGTAAAGATACTCAGAAAATAGTTAATCTTGCAATAGATGTATTAAATGAAGGATTGAGACCACATTTAACTACTTGGCAGGCAAGATTTAGAAAATGGTATGAACATGAATTGGAAGAGCCCAACAATAAAGGACTGACCCCCCAAGAAATCCAAAAAAAATACCCCCATTACGATGAACTTAAAAAAGATATGCGTGAAGTGAATAAAAAACTAATAAACTATCGTAATGTACTTAAAGAAATTGCTGTTGGCGAAAAAGGGGATATGCTGGATTAATTGAAAACATTAATCATTTTTTTCCATTTGATCAGTTTAAAAAGAGTAATTTAAAATTTAAGATGAGAATGGTTCTTAAAATTTAATGAGAATGGTTATTTAATGAATTAATGTCTTGATAATCATTTATTAAAATTTCCAATGTATAAATGCCGTTATCAAGTATATTGTATATCTCTTTGTAATTTGAAAGATATTTCTTGACTTTTTTAGTATCATTTGTATACCTTATTTCATTAATAGCACCATCTGGAAACATTACTGTTAAATTCATCAAATCAACCAATATATCATTCAATAATCCAGAATAGTTAAATAGGGATCTTGAAGAGAAGTTAACGAGTGATGATTTAATATTTGGTTTTGGAAGCAAGATTTTATCTGATTTTGTATGCAATTCCCTGTTTTTTTGATCATGAACTTAATATCCAATGATTCAGCTTTTTTGGAATATTCCTTTATCATTAATCGGTAATCATCGTTTTTTCTGCCGTCAATTAAATATTCAGAGTCCATTTCTTTTAAAATATCTTGAATTGCATTTTTGTGCAGATATTTAGAATACTCCAAATGTTCTTTTGGTGGCATTAGTTTTTGATTCATGAGCTTTTTGTTGTAGGATTCAAGCATTTTATGGAGTACTATGCAATCATGACCCATCCACTTTTTCAACTGTTTTTCTCCCGCACCCATATACATTAAAAAAGATTTAGAAAGTAGTTCTACGGTCTGCTGTAAAAAATAAACCGCATTTATCTTTTCCCCGTTTTCATAAAGTATTTTAGAAGAATTTAAGTTAGATTTAGCTTTTTTTAAGTACTCTAAACCTGCTTTTTGTTCCATTGTCCCACCTAAAATTTTAGTTTCAGGTATATCCCAATTAAAAACATTGCAATAAAACTGATTATCACTTTTCTTTTTCATCAAGCCACCAATCAAGCTCAAATTCAAGTTTTTTATTCAATCCTTCAAGTATCCTCAAAGTTGAAACCTTGTCAAGTTCCTGATTTGAATTCCCGCATTTTGGAGAATATATGCATGCAGGGCATCCCGTTTCACAGTTACAGTCCCGAACAAGTTCGTATGCAGTTTTAACGATCTTTTTTGGAAGAGTAAATGCTTTTTCAGATAATCCAATCCCACCTTCCATCCCATCGTATATGAAAATCGTTGAACGTTTGGTATCTTGGTGTTTTAGAACGGAAACTCCGCCAATATCACTTCTATCACACATCACATGAAGTGGGAATATATTTATCATCGCATGTTCTGCACCGTGAAGTCCACCAATATCGCTTTTATCCCCCTCAGTTACTGCTTTCATGAACCTTGGTGGAAATGTAATCCACATTGCAGTAGTTTTGAATTTTAATGGTGGTAATACCAATGGTTTTCTATTTAAAATGTTCCCGTACTTCTTTTCCGCAAATTCAAAATATTCAGTAATTACCAAAACTTCTCCAAAATGGAATGTAAATTCCCCATAATTTCTAGAATCAATTTCTTTTTCAATTTTTATATCGGTTAGGGCATAGGCATCTGTATGGTAATCATATTTTACTTTTCTAGCTTTACAAATCCTATTTTTGTAATCCATTGATTCGATAAGATATTTTACACTCTGATTGATAAGAATCGCACCAGGATGCGCTTCAGAAAATACTCGCCACATGTCAATTTCTTCGATTAGTTTCCCATTTTCATCTTTAACTTTGAAATTATTTGAAGAAATAAAGTTAATGTTCACATTTAATGCAGGATTTTTGACAGTTGACAAATATCCACCATTTTGTTTATCCAAAAGTCCCTTTTCTTCCAAATTTGAAATATGTTTTTTGATATCTGTACAAAATTCTAAATCATTTCCATCAGGCGTTAAATACAATTCATAAGCTGCACAAAGAAGCTGTTTTTCAAGGATATATGGATTATTTAAATCAATAACTGCATTTTCCGGAGTTTTTTCAAAGATCATTTCAGGATGTTTTACCAAGTACTGGTCAAGTGCATCCGCATTTGCAAAGAGAGTAACTATTGAATCACTTCCTGCACGTCCTGCACGGCCCGCTTGCTGCCAAAGAGACATTAAAGTTCCAGGATATCCATACATTATTACTGAGTCGAGGGACCCAATATCAATTCCAACTTCAAGAGCATTTGTAGAAAATGTACCCCACAGTTCCCCTCTTTTTAATCTGTTTTCTATTTCGATTCTGTTTTTTGTGCTGTATCCTGACCGATAAGCCGAAACCTTATTCTGAAGCATTGGATCGAGTTCCGCTTTTACATATACTGAAAGTAATTCTGCCATTCTTCTAGTTCTTGTAAATGCCAAGGTTTGAAGTTCCGATAGCATGTTTGCATTAAACAGTCTAACAGCTGCTTTATTCCAGGATTCTTCCGAATTTTCCTGTTTCATTAAATTATACAGTATAAAATATTTCTTACTCTTTTGAGATCCATCGTTTTCAACAATTTCAAAATCAAGTCCTGTTAGTTTTTTAGAAAACTCCTCAGGATTTGCAAGAGTTGCAGTGGACATTATAAATTGTGGATTTGACTTGTAAAATTTGCAGATTCGTCTTAAACGTCTGATTAAAAAAGATACGTGGGATCCAAAGACTCCCCTATACATGTGAGCTTCATCAATTATTACATATTTAAGATTTCTAAAAAAGCGGGCCCATCCATGATCATGATGGGGTAAAATTCTATGCAGCATGTAGGGGTTTGTGGCGATTAGTCGACTTTTTCTTTTAATTTCTGGGCGTATGGCTTTGTTAGTATCTCCATCATACTTATCAGGATGAATTTCCAAACCCATTTCAGATTCCATGGATTTTAGGGTTGTTAATTGATCATTAGACAGCGCTTTTGTTGGGTAGATATAAAGTGCAGTCGCAGAACTGTTATTTACTAACTTCTCGAATACAGGTAAATTAAAACATAAACTCTTTCCCGATGCAGTTGATGTTGTAATAAGTACGTTTTTTCCATTTCGGGCATGTTTTAGTGTTTCATACTGGTGTGTGTATGGTTTAATTCCTTTATTATCCAGATAATTTTGAATACATTCTGGAAGATTCAATTCTTCTTCGGAGTATTCAGGATCTTTTTCTGGAATTTCTCGAACATGTTCAATATAGTCGCTAAATGACTTATTGTGTTGCATGTTGTTTAGTAATTCAAACGCCCGCCCCATTGAAACACCAATTTTAATTAAAAGTTATTATATGTTTTTTAATAATCTGAAAGTTATTGTATAAATCCTCTTTTAATTCCTTCTTTATAAATCATAAAAAGACCCATAGAGTCAAACCTAGAATCATGAAAACCAGTCGTATTTCCAAAAAGGTTCAATGCATTTTTTAAAACTTCACTTTTTTCAATACTTAAAAAATCCAAAGTTTCTTCCAGCCTTGGCCATTTATAACCTGGGCGATAAGGATTAGGAATCCCACATAAATTGGTGTAGTGATTCATAGTACAGAATTTTTTAGGATCATATTCAATGCCGCAACGTACAAATTCAGAGTTTAAAAATTTGTAATCAAATGGAACATTGTGACAAATTAAGATTTTCTGGTTAATATCATCTAAAATTTGAGTGGAGTGATCAGCAAATGATTTTCCTTCAGAAAGGCTTTCTAGTTTTTCAATAGACAATCCATGAACGCTTTGAGCCTTTGGTTCCATGGATTTAACTTTAAAATATATGTTTTCTGCCTTTTGAATATTCAAATCGTCATCTGAAATTATGTACGATATCTGCGCAATTTGGCCTGGTTCGAGGCCTGTTGTTTCAGTGTCCAAAAATACTTTCATTTTATCCCCTTTATCCCATAAATGTAGTATTAATTAGTGTATTATTGCTATTAAATGTTCCGGAAAGGCGAAGCAAAGACCGAAGTAAACTGGATTTCTGAAGTTTTTAGAAAAGCTGTTAGAAAATTAAAAGAATCTGGAGACATTCCAAATAATAAAAAATTGGTGGTCCATTCACTAAGACATGGCCGAGCTGTTGACCTTTTAGACAAGGGCTTTCCAATCGATATTGTAAAGGAATATCTTGGACATTCTTCCCTTGAAACTACTTTATTCTATGCTCACGCAAAAGAACGGGAGAAAAAGATGCTTGATGATATAATGAAGAGTTTATAGGGATTTTCAATTTTTTATTTTAAATTTGGCAGACATATTTTCTATTTTTCAAGGATTATTCCGACATTTTTAAATACTGTTTTTTAAATATTTTAATTGATGATTTAACTAAAATTCGAGCTAAATATTTTAAAAAAGGATTTTTTAAATTTAATTTAAAAATAAAAGGCTTAAATCCGTTTAATTAGATTTATGCTTTAGTTGGGGCAGATAATGGGCATAACTTTCGGAATAACTCGTGAGAATATTATAAGTGCGTTTATATTTTACATAGTTATTACATGGCTGTCCAATCATGGATATATTGATTCCAGTTTAGCAAAAGATACCATAACTCAATTTATGCGTTTTATATAATGATACTTTAAATCTGGTGAAAAAAATGACGGTTATGAGTACAGATACATTTGTTACATATTTTACTTATTTAATTTATTTAACAATCATATTGGCAATTATTTCAGCGTTAGTGGGATTAATTAGGAGATAATGAACATGCAAACAACAGGAATTATATCATTATTTGCAATTATACTCGCAGTTTATAATATAATGAGTAAACAAATCCGAAGGAATTTATGGTATATTTTAGATTTTTCAGATTATTTATTGTTATTGGTCCAATGGGGTTTTATTGGCCTGATATTGATAAAAGAAACGGCTATAACGATGGCATGTAATACTACTCTTAGTGCAGGTGTCACAAATCCTGAAAATCCTTTAGCAACCGTTGTATATTTATATGTTTCCAGTTTAGCGTTATTTTTTAGTTTTAAATTAAATAATTTGGGGGTATATCGAAAAAAAGCGTTTATTGATAATTTGACGGACTTATTTTACAAAAAAGAATATGGTTTGATGGTAGAAGATTTAGACCGATATTATGGTAGACTAATTCAGGATCCTGAAAAAAGATTAAGAGTAATATCTTTAAGATATTTTTTAAAATCATATACTTCTGTTAGCAACATTATGGTCCAAATTTTTAAAACTTTTGATCTATTTTTAAAATTAATACACTACATTTTTAAAATATTTTTTAATACTGCAAAAGTCATAATATACAATATTTCAATCGCTTTAGGCATTTTTATTGGATTTGTAGAATATTTGACTAAACTAAATTTTTCAATCGATAATTTAGAACTGAATAACGTTAGGCAGAGTATTGCTAAATATATTAATTTATCCAAGAAATTAACTTTTAATGGCTGGTTTTTTCAAAAATTTGATAAATTATATAAAGAACTGCTAAAGTTTCCAAGTACTGCATATTTGATATTTTTAAATACTATTTTTGGAGTTACTGCCAGTTTTGATAGTTATTTTAAGAAATTTATAATAATGGTATTGCGGAATGAAGAGTTTATTCAAATACTATTTGAACAAAAACCTGAATTAGGTTTTAAAATTTTAAAATCCGACTTTTTAAAGAATAAGGAGTTACATTGGTCAAAGGTAATAAAATACTTATTAAACGATAGAAATAGCATTTTTTATCATGAAATTCGATTAGAATATGATGGAAGATATCGTGACCATCATGAAACTAGTGGTGATAAATACTTTTTAGGAATATTTAGGGACGAAAATTATATGAACATTTTTATATTTGAGGAAATTCTGTTTGAAATGATGAGTGAGGTTAATTTATACTTGAATGGTATCAGAAACGAAGAAAACCATACAGAAAATTTTTTTGAACATGAAAATAATCATTGGAAATCGCCAGTATATGTTTTCATTAAATTTTTAGATAAAATATCTAATTATTCCCTTTTTACATTAAAATACTATTATTCTGGAGTAATTATAAATTTATATCGACATCTGGTACAAAACATGATTAAAGCAACACCAAATAATACGCATAACGGCTTTAGGAGTATGTACCAGTATTATTTGGTATTTTTATTAAAACTCCAAATTGATAATGTTAAAAAAATAATTTCTGAATACACTGAAATGAATACCGATAAAACTTTGGTGGATTACATGCTTCTAGATATGCTAGAAATGATACGTCTGTTTCCATTGGGCCAAGACCGCTTTAAATATATTAAAAAAATAATTTTAAGCATGTTTTTACAACTATATTTTGAATTAAACATTTTTTCGACAGATCCTGTTTATCGGTATTATGGGGAAAGATTGAATCGTTATTTAATATTTGGAAGAAATTCAGATAGTGTTTTAGGGGAGTTATCAAACGTTTATGAAGAAATTAAACAGTCAGAACCAACTTTTGAAAATTATCAGATTTTAGACTTCGAAGATCTTTCAGAATATGTTATTAGGCTTCCTAATCAGTATAAAAATAAAAACTTTTTGAATGTAAAGTCGGAAATCATTTCAAGATCGCAGTAATTATAATGATAAAATATGTATTGGGAATTAGTTAAATTAAACGGGGGTATTATGGACAATATAAAAGAATTAGATGAATTAAAGCGGGAAAATTTAAAAAAAGCAATAGATCATGATTTAAATCTGTATGCGCACCTAAATAATAAAATGATGGAATATATTAAATTAGTTTTTACGATATATTCTCTTTCTATACCTGTAGCTTATGCTTTTTATTCTGCATTCCACGAAAATTTTATGATTTTGGCAGGTATCTCAATTATAAATTTTATAATAAGTATCATATTATCTGAAATATTGGATTTAAAATTTACAATAAATTATATTGTGGCATGTAATATTCTTAGAATAAAAGTATTAAAAAAAGATGAATACAGCACAGTTTATCATCTGTTTCCAAAGGAGTCATGGCCTATGATTTTAGTTTTGGTTATGATCAATATATTTTTGTATATCCCTGTAATAATCGCTATGTTGAGTTTTACTTTTTCATTTACCGAATATTTTATGAAAATAGGTTCAGGAATATTTGCAATATGTTCTTTTGGGCTATTGTGTATCACATATAATAAATTAAGGAAAATAAAAAAGAAGTTGATAAAATTGGAAAAACTTGATTTCAGATTGGAAAGTTGGATACCCAAATAAACTAAGTAATGATTTTTATTGTGTAATGCTTATTTTTCAAATCTTCAATATTTTCAAATTAAACACAAAATATTCTTTTAAATTATCTTTAAGGTTTAATATTTACATCGGGGATTAATCCTAAAAAGTAAATCTTTACAAAATCGAAGTTTTTATTTAAATAAATCCAAAATATTCTTAAAATTTAAAACGAAGTTTTAAAATTTATCAGATTTATACAGTAATTACGTTTCGTCCTGCTAATCCCACATACCTAAAACAATTTTATTTTCAAAATCCTCAATTTTCAAGGGCATAAGGACCTAACTTAATTACTGGATCGTTTTTCGTAACATTCTCTTGCAAAATTTTCAACTAAGTTTAACAAAATGACCATATTCTTCTTTAAATTGAAAATGGAAAAAGATATGCTAATTTTTTTTAAATCGGGACTTGAAATCCAAATGCCCACTAACCGAAAATAAATCAACATATCTTTACCCCATTTTCGGATATTCGATTAATCAACCATTCTTAATTTCTAATTTTTAAATAAATTAACATCAAACACTTACTCTGACAAAATTACGAAAATGTTAGATATTATTCATTATCTAATATGGTAATCAAGATCCTGTCTTTTCTAATCTCCTTGTTCAATAGATAGTAAGATCCATTTGAAGTATCATCATAATAAGCCATATTTTAAAAGCATCACCCCATGGGAAGGCCACCAATTGTAGATCCTGTATAAACCATACCTGCGAAAAAAACATCACCACAAACATAATTAAGTGCAAAATTTAGATTGTTTTTGTCCCTCGTTACTGTTATATCTGCATCAATTGTTTTAGATTCTTTCCAACCCTGCAATTTCATTTTCGAGTTCAGAACGTTTTATTTTTTTTGGTTACTTCCACAATACTCCTCATTTAATTTTAAATAGTTATTCAATATATGGCAAACAATATGTGATATTTGTGTTTTTGTTATAGGCATTCCAAAATAACAATATATCTTCACAAAAACAAAGAATCTTTAAAAAGAGAGTATTTGAGAGTTATGGGAAGATAAGACCTTAATTTACTATTTTTATTTTTTAAATCTTTTTATTTGATATTTATCGATTTAGATTCATATCTTACGTTTTTAAAAGCCGATTACATAATTTAATTAATAATTTAAATCATTTTTAGGAAGTTCAATGGCCAAATATCAATACAAAATATACAATATTTTTAATATGGAATCGAAAGGGTTCAGTTGATTAATATATTGATCGATTAGTATAAATGATCTAATTTGAAAAGAGAATTTATGTATATGTTTATCTAAGTAAAAATTCTTACGAGTGGGATCTGGGAGAAATAATTCTCCCAAATATTAAAAATCGTGTTGAAAATATTTAATTTCCCCAAATTAAATAAAATCCCCATATTTATAATCCAACTTTTTTAAATCCTATAAACTATCCCCTATTTCAAAATGTTTGTTCAGGATTAATGGGGGGGAAAATTCCCCTTATAAATTATATTGTTGGCACCCATTAATATTTTTTCCATTAGATTTTCTGATTTAAATTGATCTAAAATTTAATAATTAAGACATATATGGGGTAACAAAAAAGACTTTTTTAGAGGAGTTTTATCTGAAATCTGGTAACATATATCCAATTTTAAAAGTGTTAATATGACATCTGCCTTTAATTTGCAGGAAAATCAAGATGTGCAGAAAAAACATCAGCAAAAAAGATAAGGACTGTTAAATTCCTTAAAAATAAACAATTAATTACTCTTTAGTTTTTCATAAACTTTATAACGTTATCCAAGGGCTTTTTTGACGGGATTCAATATTATTTATTCCATAATCTGTTATTTTAATGGAAATTGAATAATTAAATTGAAAGTTATCTATTTGTTTGTTAACTAAATCGCCCTGTATCTGAATTAAATTCATTCTCGAGAGTTTTTTTAAATTTTTAATTAGTTTATCCCCACTACATTCTTTAAAATAAGTTATAATATTTCCAAATGTAAATACTGGAGATCCTGACATATACCTTAAATAAGCGTAATTTAATATATTCCTTTGAAACTGATTAATCATATTATCCCCTAAAGAATTTGAATAACCGTTTGAAAATATTTAAAAATAAAAAGTCTATTTAAACCTGAATTATTATTTTATCAATATATAATTGGTTTTTTTCAAAATCTTTTTTAGATTCAAAAGATTTGTTCATCATAATTAAATCTTTGATATTTGGAATTGAAAAAAACTTCCAATCAGGCCGATTTCTTGACTCAAAGGTCCATGTCTGAAATGCTTTTAAGATCCATTTTCCAGTATCGGTTATTGCAATCATGTGCGGTTCAACTACTCTTGGCAGACCTTCATATTGAAAAGTAACTGTTTTTTTACTTTTTATTGCCGTTTTTAAAGTATTTATTACCATTTAATTCCCCCTCGACAAAATGGTTCTCCACCTTAGTGATATAAATTTTAAAAATAGCATTATTAAACTTTTTAGGTGATCAAAACCAATATGCGGGGTTAAATTGAAATAATCTCGTAAAAAAGAACTTAAAAGGATTTTTAAAAATTGGAGCAAATTAAATACATTTTAGAATTTAAAATGCTCCAAGAGGTCTGAAAAAGCCATTTTTAAATCTGTTCAATTCGGGTCTGAAGAAATTATTTCTTCAGCAGTATAATTTCTAAAAATTGCAATATTAATATTTTGGCAAATGTTTAAAATTCAGTTTAAAATCATGTTGTTTTAAAAATAGAAATCAAATGTCTCATAAAATGGAAAAATAAATAATTATAATTAAAATGTCTTCCCTAAAAGATATGCTAAAAATATCAAATAGGTCGATATATAAAAAATACCATCAATTTCATCCATTTTTGAGAAATACTCCATTTTAACGTTTTTAAAGTTTAATATTTTCTTTATTTTTTCCCGATTTAAAGTAAAAATTAGTAAAAATGCCATGAACGTATTTACCATCAATTCCACGTTGTATTTGGGAATATCTACAATCATCGCAGAAACTGACAATGCGATACAAATATTTGCAATATTGCTTCCGATTACATTTCCAAGAACAATAATTCCAAGATTTCTTCTTGCAGCAGATATTGATGTTGCAAGTTCAGGCAATGAATTTCCAAATGCAACGAGTGAAAATCCAATAATACTTTCAAGGATGTTGAAATATTCTGCAATCCCTTTTGCACCCATTATTAGTAAATCACTTCCCAAAATTACCCCCACTAAACCAATTAAAATAAATAACAATGCTTTTTTAACAGTAATATCTGAAATAATTTCTTCACTGTCAGATTCATTCGTTTTAATTGTATATATCACGTAAATAATCATAAAAAGAAATAATATCAGTCCGTCAAATCTTGAAAAGCCGTTGTAGCCCAAAATAACCAGTAAAATCGTTGCTAAAAGATAAATATTTCCATTTTTTAAGATTTCTCTTTTTTTAATGATTATTGGGTACAATAATAGATTAATTCCCAAAATAATTCCGATATTTGCAATGCAGCTTCCAACAGCATTTCCAACTGCAAGGTCGGGGGATCCAGAAAGTGCAGCATAGCTACTTGTTACAATTTCAGGAAGTGACGTTCCAAATGCGACAATTGTTGCACCGATTACAAAATTTGAAATCTTGAGATGTTTTGCAATACTTATGCTTCCAGCAATGAACCATTCACTGCCATATATGAGTAAAATACCCCCAAATATTAGATATAATATAAAATATTCCAACATAATGCCACATTTTAAAAATTTAACTCCATTAATAAACTTTTCATTTTGTCATTATATAAATTAAACCTGTAGACTAAAAATGGTTTTTTAATTAGTATTAACTTAAAAAAATGTATTTATGTGTAAATAAATATTCCCATATAAATATAAAACTTGACATGAATGTTAAGCGAACTTACAGCATTGATGAAACAGTAGTTAAAAAATTTTCTGAATATTGTGATGAACAGGGACTAAACATGAGCAGACAGATTGAAACTTTCATGAAATATGTTGTCGAAGGACCAGAAGTTAGGCCAGAATACCTTGAAAAACTAGAAAAAATTCGAAAAGGAGAGTTTATTCCTGTTAAGGATTTTGCTAAACACTATGGGTTAAAATAATGATTTATGACTTACTAATATCTAAAAAAGCTGATAAAAAACTAAAAAAACATTTTCGTGATAAAAGTTCATGGAAGCAGTGAATAAAAAAGTAAGCGAAATTTTGGAAAATTCTGAACACTACAAGCCACTACGTGGTGATATGCAGTGATCAAGACGAGCCCACGTTCATTCATCTTATGCCATAGTTTACGAAATCGATGGAAATACTGTAAGATTATTGGATATTGAACACCAGGACAAGGTTTACTTAATTTTAACAATATTTCAATTATTAATTAAAAATATTTAAAAATTTTAAATTTTTGCTTTTTTAACTTTGAATAGATTAAACCTAAGTTTACGAAATATTTTGAGAACATATGTTGCTAAAATATTATTGCCTTATTAAAAATATATTTTAAAAATGTTAAAACCTGAAACCTTTACCTATTGAATATTACCTAAAAAGAGTAAAATTAAGTATTATAATTTAAAACGGTTTTTAGTTCGATTTGCAATTTTTACAAGGCTCAACATCACTGGAACTTCAACTAAAACTCCAACAGTAGTTGCAAGGGCAGCACCGCTTTCAATTCCAAAAAGTGAAATTGCAACAGCAACCGCAAGTTCAAAGAAGTTGCTTGCACCAATAAATGATGCTGGAGCACATACGTTATGTGGAAGTTTCCACTTAAATCCCCAGATGTAGGAAACTCCAAATATAAAATATGTCTGGATAATCAAAGGAATTGCAATTAATAAGATATATAATGGATTGTTTAAAATCAAATCGCCCTGAAACGAGAATAATAAAATTAACGTCAACAGCAACCCGAAAATGGAAATGTTGTTTAATTTTGGGATAAATATGTTTTCAAACCATTTTATTCCTTTATTTTTTAAAATGTATTTTCTCGAATAGTACCCAAAAATCAAAGGAATTACAACAAATAAACCTACTGAAAGAATTAATGTGTTATATGGAACTGGAATATTTGATAAACCCATTAAAAAACCAACAATTGGTGCAAATGCCAATAATATTATTAAATCATTTGTGGATACCTGTAAAAGCGTGTAAAATGGATCCCCTTTTGAAAGGTGTGACCATACAAAAACCATTGCAGTGCAAGGTGCTGCTCCAAGAAGTATGGCTCCCGCAACGTATTCTTTTGCAAGTTCTAATGGCAATAATCCAAAATACTGCGAAAATACAGTTACAAGGAAGAAATATGCGATTAAAAACATGCTAAATGGTTTTATCAGCCAGTTTACAATCCAGGTTAACGAAAGTCCTTTTACAAGATGCGATTTTCCAAGATTTTTAACCGCAGAAAAGTCTATTTTTACCATCATCGGGTAGATCATAAACCAAACCAAAATAGCGATTGGAAGATTTACCTGAGAAATCGTAAGTTTGGATAAATAACTTGGAAGTTCTGGCAAAAAGTTTCCAAGAAGTATTCCAAAAACAATACAAAAAAATACCCATACTGAAAGGTATTTTTCAAAAAAACCAATTCCATTTGCCATTTTGTGTTCACCCAATTTAAAATTCACTTTTTAAAAGTTCTTCAACTTTTATTTTTATTTCATCCCGAATTTTTCGATAAACTTCAAGTTCTTTTCCGGCAGGGTCTTTTATATTCCAAGCAATGTATTTTTTTGCAGGAACGATAGGGCATGAACCAATACACCCAAGGGTAACTAAAATATCGATATTCCCTATTTTTAAGTTAAGTTCTGAAATAGTTTCCGGCTTTTCTTTAACTTTTAGCCCTAATTCATTCATTACTTCAACTATTTTTTCATCAACATGTTCTGTTTTTTCGAGCCCTGCACTGTATGCGTTTAACCCAAGATTTTTTGCAAAAGATTCCGCCATTACACTTCGCCTTTTGTTGTGGATGCATACAAATGCTATTTTTTCATTTGAAATTTCAGAAAAGCTGTCCAATTTTTCACCGAGATACTTATAAAATTCGATATATTTTGAAATATATTTATTATTTTCGATATACCAATATAAATCGATATATATTGATGTATTTTCAAAATATTTAGATTAATGGATACATGATTTAGTTAAAAATTATTTATGTTTAAATTTAAAATGGCCATATCAGTTGGTCTAAGTTTCTGAAAAAATAGGTCCTTTTTGAAGTTAGAAAAACCATAAAAATTAAAAATATTATTACTTTGATTTTCTTACGGGTTTTATAACCGAAAATTCTATAAAAATTGTTTTTCATCTTTTGATAGAAAATGTTGGGTGATGTGTTTGTTTAAATTTAACAGTAGCCAATATAAAATTATTTATTTTGGTTTTTTATAAACTTTAAAACTTTATCAACAAGGTTTTTGATACGATTCAATGTTTTGTATTCCATGATCTGTTATTTTAAGAGAAATTGAATAATTATAACGACATTTGGCAGATATTTTCCAACTAAATCGCCTTGTATTTGAATTAAATTCATTTTTCACCAATTTTAACCCACTATATTGTTTTTATTACCCTAAAGTTTAAATATGGCCATTTTAAGAGATTTATATGCCCAAGGTGGGACTCTTGGGTCTTGGGGGATTTATTAGTGGTTATGAAAGTTTTCATATACGGGGGCAGTTCATTTTTGGGGATATTTTGAACTGCCCTACATCATTAACTTTTTTAAACAGTATTTTAACAAATTCAAAGCTCTTTTAAAACATTTAAACAAATTTTAACGCATTATATGCCCTTTTTAAATTTTAATAACCATTTTCTCAAATTAAATTACTCTTTTTGAACTGATTGAAAAAAGAAAGATAAAAAAAGTTCGTATCTGCGAAATACGGTTACATTTCGGTTTTAAGCTATTTCCATTATGGTGTATGATATTTTAGGCAATATTTGTTTAACAAACCCTAGACTCAAATTTATTCACAAAGTAGAAGTATGGGATATTATCCCACATATGGGTTTATTTAGTATTCTACTTATTACTACTTTTCATCGTGAAAAAATCAAAAACTTTAATAATAAACAGAATTTAATGGTTTAAATTGGATTAAAATAATTATTCTTCGATAAAATATTAATCTTCCTTTTTTAGTTTTAAAATTAAATCATCGATAAAATTATATATATGATTTTTAATAAACGAGTATTAATTAACATTTATTGTTTTGAAATTATAATTAGTTATTAAAATTTAATGGAGATACATAACTGAATTGGAATCGTAACAGATATTTTAAAGTAATTACATTAAACTGGCAGTCCCCAAGTAATTTATAAAACCAATATATATTGATCAAATCATATTTGAAAAATATTGGGAATATTATTGTAGGTTTAATTATGGAATTGGTAAATGACACGTATAAGATATGGGAATATATGTATGCAGTTTCAAGAAATTGCCTCTATCAAGGAATTCCAAAAAAAGAATTTTTGGAAATCAGCATGAGCGATAAAATTTATCTTGAAACAGTATATTATATGGAAAATCCTAAAATTTCCGAAATTGCAGAAAAATTGCACTACACAAGTACTGCAATTACAAATATGACCAAAAAATTAGAAAAAAAAGGATATATTAAAAGAATAAAATCTGAAGAATTTGATAAACGGGGAGTACATATTGAATTAACTGAAAAAGGAAAGTTGATGTTCCGTTGGAAAGAAGAAATGAATTTAGCTACGATAGATGAATTTTCAAAAGCATTAACTCCTGAAGAACTTGAAACTCTTGATAAATTATATGAAAAAATTGGAAGCCATTTGAATAAAAAACTTTCTTTAATTTATTCCCAAAATCCAAGTGGGAAAAAAATTGAAGGTAGAATAATTGCATTATAGCTTGGAAAATACAATATTTATCTTATATTTCATATTCATAAATGAATAATTAACTAAAAAAAAATGGAATATGGTGAGTTTTAGAATGGTGTACTTTTGCAATGATTAAGTATTTTAAATGTTCAAAAAGTTCCGAGTTAAGCTAAATGTTTAACAAGATCTAGGTTTTGGCAGTACATGGCCAATTTAAACACCACATTGCAGTTTAAATTTTAAAATTCAACAACACTTTTCTTTTTCGAATAATTTATTTATTTATTTATTTATTTATTTATTTATTTATTTATTTATTTATTTATTTATTTATTTATTTATTTATTTATTTATTTATTTTAAGACATTTATTGGGAAAAACAATTTTAGAGCATTAACTAACAAAAATGTTATAAACCAGTATTTTTAGAAAAAATTAATGGAGAAAAATCATGAAAGTACTTGGAATTATCGGAAGTAACAGGAAAGCTGGAAATACCGCAACAATGGTTTCTAAAATATTATCTACCCTTGAAGAAATGAATATTGAAACTGAAAAACTATTTTTATCTGATTATAACTATTCAAGCTGTAATGGCTGTGAAGGTTGCAGAAAAACTTACAAATGTGTGCTTAAAGACGATATGCAAGGAATATATAAAAAAATCATGGAAGCTGACGCAATAGTAATCGGATCGCCCACCTATTTTTACAATATTACAGCTGAAACAAAAGCATTCCTGGATAGACTTTATTGTTATGAAATATTTGATTCAAATGACAGATCTGTATGGATACCATTGAATGAAGTTTTAGGGTTAAAATATGCAGTTACTGTTTCAGTATGTGAACAGGAACGAGAAGAAGATATGGGATTTACGCCACTGGCATTGAGCAAACCTTTAGAAGCTCTTGGATATCGAGTAATAGAAAATTTAAAAGTATTGAAAGTATTTGAAGCTGGAAAAGTAAATGAAATTCCTGAAAACATAAAAAAAGCAGAAAATGCAGGAAAGAAACTTGGAAAATATATGTTTCTTAGAAGAAATATTGCAGAATCTATTAAAATGGATAAATAATTCTTTTTTAAACGGTTTGTTTTAATTTAAAAAAGAAAAAGTTTGTTAAATATAAGATCCGTATTTATGGATATATTATTTTTAAATATAACATATTTCCATATTTTCGAAACTTTATTTTTATATTAAGCATGATCTTTTGGGATTAAACTAGTTCATAAAAATTTAAAAATAATCAATATAAATCAGTATAATCCTTACAACAGCAAAATTCACATATTCCGAGATCATTTTCCTGAGCATCCCGAATTGGGCAAAAATAAATTCCTTTTTTTTCAATAATTGTATTCCCACCTGGAAATCTTAAACTAAGGTGGTGAAGTGGCTTTTTAGAAATAAATACAAGGTATGGATACACTATTTTCTCAAGAGTTATAATTTCTTCACGTCCCTTTTCAGTTTTAAGTTCTAACGATACAAAATCAATTCTTTCGTTTAGTTTTTGAATTTCGACTTCGTCCAGATCAAATGTTGGAATTTCAGATTCGGATTTATTTTTTATTTCCATGAGTGTTTCATAAAATAGCCCAAAGTAACTATAAACAAAATTTTCACGGTATTTTTTTAAAACTATTTTCATTTCTCGATCAAAATAGTATTTTACTTTTATTAGGTCGGATACTGGGTAATCTCTTGCTTTTTCCTTTAAATTTTTAAATAATTCTTTTGAGTTCATAACTATCATTTAAAAAAATATTAAATTATTCAGTATATAATTTTCTTTTTTCTTCGGGAAGTGAATCAAGCCATTTTTTAGCTTCTTCTGCAGATACAGCCATTCTTTTTCCATTCTTTTCAATAATTACGCCACTATTCACTAATTTTCTATACCGTTCTTTTCTAACTTCGGGGTCTTTATGGCAGATTACTTGACATAAACTGCATGTATATTCCATTTTAAACCCGGGCATTCTAGGATGATAAAATCCTCCTTCAAATCCTGCGATTTTACTTCTCATTACATGTTTTGGAATGGCCTTGTTGTGCATAACATTTATTAATTCATTATTATCTTTTGGAATTTCAAATCTTGCCGGGGACCATGTAGACCATTTTTTTCCACCATGGCCTGAAAAACCACCACATACGTGAATACACCTAGCAGGATCGTCAGTTTTTGCATGAGTATACTTTACTCCACCAATATCACCATTAATTTCTTCGTTTAACCTGTAATTTGAAAGACAACACGCAGAACATAATTTACAGTTATTACAATAATTTTCTTCAGCTGGGAGGGGTTTTGTAGGAATTAACTCCGCTGTTGTTACAACTGTCGCAAATGCAACTGATGAACCATATTCTTTTGTTATTATAAGGCTTGAATACCCAATATGCCCAATACCGCTTCTTAATGCTAATAATTTATGCGAAATTGGGGGAACCATTTTTAAGTTTTCTTTTCTGTATTCATAATTCGAATTAACTGCTTTTGACCCATAACCAATCTGATCTAAAAAACTAGCTATTTCAAGTGCAATACCATTTGCAAGGGTAGTTGCTCTAACTTTACACTTTTCAAATGTTTTATGGTCTTTTTTTGAAAGGTATTTATCGATATATTCATCTAAATTTTCTTCTGAAAAAGGAACTGCAAAAGTAATTGCTGAATTTGCGCCTTTTAGCACGTATCCTAAATCTGTTGTAAAATGGCTATCTTTTAAAGTTTCCTTATTATTTATTCCAACATGACTTGAACCAAGTCGTTTTGCCATATCTATTAATAATTCAGAAAGTTTTTCGGGAGTTAACGCCTGCATAATATCGCCAATTTTAAATTTTTTAAATAATACCAAAAAAATAAATGGGGTGGTTTTCAAAATTATTTCTTTTCAAGCATATCTTGCATACAGTAAACTAAAGACCCTGCTTTTAAGTGTGTGTTGATGCAGGCCTTACAGTCGCCTCTGTTTGGACAGTTTTGATCTGCACAATTACAGTTTTCATTTTTACAACAGTTGCTCATATTATCACCAAAGTTTTACAAAAATTCTATATGGGGTAAGTAATATATACTTAAGCGTCAACAAAATATACTTAAAACTTATTTAGTATATTCAAATGACCTCGTGATAAATATGGAAAACGTTTTTGTAAACTCTGATGATATAAATCAAATAAAAGATGAACTTTCAAAACTAAATAACCGTTTAAATCACTTTATAGAAAAATCAAACCAACAACATGTTGAATTTATATTAAATGAACTCAGAGAAAAATATTCTAATATTTTTTACAACAATACATTAAAAGAATCGAAATCATGTCTTGAAAATAGCATGATTTCGGATTGTGAAATGAAAAGTAGATGTTTTGGAACATTTTTAAATATATTAAATAGCTCTGCAGAAAATATAACCGAAAACAGCATTTCAGAAGAAAAAATAGTAAATATCCGTAAAAATTTAGAAAACTTAAAAGAAAAACTCCCTTATGAAAAATGTGACGTTTGTTATTCTGAAACAGTTAGATTATTTGAAAAACAGATTGATTTAATGAAAACTCTTGGAATTTATTCTGAAAAACATGAAAACATGGAAATAAATATTTCAGAAGAAGAAATTATCGATTTAATGCTTGAACCGATTTCAAATAAACACCGGCTGTTGATTTTGAAGTCTTTAGTTTCAGAAACAAAAACATTTTCAGACATTTCAAAAATAACGGGATTAAAAGCTGGAAATCTGTTATTTCACTTAAAAAAATTGCAAGATTCTGAAATGATAATGCAGAGAAGCGACCGTGGAGATTATATGATTACAAAACGAGGGATTGATGTATTGAACGGAATTTTGGGAATTTATGGTAAAGTTTTTTAAAAATTAAATTTTAATTTTATGCATATGTTCCAAAAGTGTTTTTATATCATTTATTTCAGAAATTAAAAATGAAAATATTTTCTTTAATAATATCAAAAAAAGTTTATTTTGTATGCCTAAATAATTCTTGAGATTTTTTCAAAGATTCCATATGATTACTTTTTTCTTTTAAAAATTCTTCGATATTTAGCCCGTATTTTTGAATCATTAAGGATGCATGAATACTTCCTAAAAAATGCGGCATTATAACGTAACTAGCACCTTCTTCATATAATTTAATCGCATCTTCGATTTTATGCGCAATTACGATAATAATCGCATTTTTGTTTGATTTTAATATTGTTTTTATCAAAAGAATGTCTGTTTCGATATCTGAAATTGTAGAAATTAACATTTTAGATTCTTTAAAATTCAATTCATTCAACAATTCGAGATTTGATGCATCGCCATATATTGAATTATATCCTCTTTTGGACAGATCTTTAATGATTTTTGGATTATAATCAATAATTAAGAATCTTTCTTTTGAATTTTCAATAACGTTTAATATATTTTTACCAGTTCTATCTGCACCAAAAAGAATTATTTCTCCAGTATTTTTATTTTTAAAGTCTTTTTCAGACATTTTAGTCTTCTTTTCAAATATTGAAAGGTAATTTGAAAGTAAAGAATATATCTTTTCAGAATATGTTATAAAGTAGCTGGATCCTGCAATCGTGATTATGCCAATAAGTGTAATCATTGAAACTATTCCCTGTGAAAGATGGCCATTCCTAAGCCCTAGTGACGCAATTATCAATGAAAATTCACTAATCTGCGCTACAGTAAGTCCTGCAAGAAATCCCGTTTTTTTCGTATATCCAAAAGCTCCCATAAGTATCATGACAATTATTGGGTTTCCAAACAAAACAAAAATTGAAAGGATTATTGCAGGAATTAGGAAAGATCCTGACGTTTCAAATGTCATCTGAACTCCTAAAACTACAAAAAATAAAATCAAAAAGAAATCTCTTAAAGGCCTTACTTTTGAAGCTATTTCATAACGTTCTGGAAACATGGCAAGCACAATGCCTGCAATCAATGCTCCGATTTCACTTGAAAACCCCAAAAGATGAAATATGGAAGCTAATGTAAAACACCACATCAATGAAAATAAAAACAAAAATTCTTGATTTTTGGATGCATATGATATAAAATTTGAAAGAGCATACTTTGTAAAAATATAAATGGCGGTTAAAATTAAAACGATTTTTGATAGGAGTAGAAATAATAGTTCTCCAGCACCGGATTGTACGTTAAATGCAGAGATTAGTATCAATATTGCCATTGCAACAATATCCTGAACGATTAAAAATCCGATAGAAATTTTACCGTATAATTTATCGATATCTCCTTTATCAGAAATTAATTTCATGATAATTATTGTACTACTGAATGTTAATGCAATTGAAATGTACATTGATTCGATATAAGAATATCCTAAAAAAATAGATATTAAAAATCCGATTGAAAAAGTAAATACTATTTGTCCAAGTCCCGTTATTACGGAAATTTTACCAATTTCTTTGAAATATCCGGGATTTAAACTAATTCCTACCATAAATAACAAAATAGTTACCCCATAGTGGCCCAAGGTAGATATGGATTCTTCAAATCGTACAATATTCAAAAAATAAGGGCTTACCAATATTCCTGTTAGTATGTACCCGATAATTAAGGGTTGTTTTAGCATCCTCATGACTAATGATATTAAAAAAGCAACAAATATTACTAAACTAACCTCAATGAACACGTCAAGAACCAAAATTAGCCTCTCGTTTTTGAAAATACCTTCAATTATATTTTATGAATCTAGTAATTTATATTTTTAGGAATTTAACTAAGTTTTAAAATATATATTAAATTTGTCAATTTATTTTAATTATTCCGTTAAAGAAGTAGTTTCGACTATTTTTTCATGAGTACTGATTTTATCGAGATAATTGGTTTTGATTGATTCATTGTTTTCAGTTACTATCCAAAATAGATAATCCCCATTTAATGGAAGGGTTATCTTTTTTTCATAATAAAGTCCTGCTATTGGAGATACAGGAATGTTTTTGAAACTAATTTCACCCAAATTTTCAGTTCCTACCTGAATATAGACTTTTTCACCTTTTTTTAGTTCTTTCAAAGTCCAAGAAAGAGCTATATTCACTTCATTATTTTCTTTAGAAATGCCTATTACTCGAATTGAACTTTTTTCAACAATTGATGGCCCCTCTTCAATTGAATGTAGCGGTTCTTCGATAGTATTTTCTAAATTTTCAAAATCATATCTTAAATTTTCTAATTTATTTGCGTGAATTTTCAAGTCAGAAGAAATATTTTGAATTTGAACTGTTTGAAACATATTTAGTAATATTAATACTGCTAAAACCCACATTATTGTTTTATTTTCCAAAATTATCCCCCATTAAACTTTAACATTTTTTATTGCATAAATCGCCAGAATAATCTCCACGTTCAGTCAAATAAGTTTCTGCCCAAGTATTCATTGATTTTAATAATGGAAAAAGAGTTTTTCCAAATTCTGTTACAGAATACTCTACTTTTGGTGGAATTTCTGGATAAATTGTTTTTTTAATAATTCCATCTTCTTCCATCTCTTTTAACTGCTGTGCAAGCATTTTTTGGCTAATCCCAGGGACTACTTCTTTAAGTTCAGAAAATCGCTTTGTACTTTCATTTAAATGCCAAAGAATTAATACTTTCCATTTTTTGCCAATGATATCCATTGTGACTTCAACAGGGCATATATACTTTTTACCTTTCCAAATTAACATAATAATACACTAGTTACCAAATTGTAAGTATGATACTAGAAAGTTTCATTGTTACTTAATAGTTTCTGTTTTTTATATATTCTAAAAAGTTTTAAGTATTATCATGCTTGAGGTGATATTTTGAAAGTTATTGCATTTAATGGAAGCCCTAGAAGAAATGGAAATACTTCCATTCTCTTAAACAAGGTTTTAGAAGAATTAAATAAAGAAGGAATAAAAACAGAACAGATACATATTGCAGGCGAAAATCTTCGAGGTTGTATCGCATGTAATAAATGTTTTGAAAATAAAGATAAAAAATGTATAATCCAAACGGATAGTCTCAATGAATATATTAAAAAAATAATTGATGCAGACGGAATTATTCTCGGTTCTCCAACGTACTTTACCGACATTACTGCGGAAATGAAAGCCTTTATAGATAGGTTAGGTTATGTTTCTCTCGCAAATGACGTTTTATTAAAAAGAAAAGTTGGTGCGTCTGTTGTTGCCGTAAGAAGGGCAGGTTCAATTCATGCGTTTAACACAATGAACAATTTGTTTACCATAAACCAGATGATAATTCCTGGATCCAGTTACTGGAATATGGGTATTGGAAATTCTATTGGTGAAGTTTCAGACGATGAAGAAGGTATGAAAACAATGGAAACTCTCGGTAAAAATATCGCATGGCTTTTAAAGAAAATTAATAAGTAATTTTATTTTTATTTTTTTATTATCGAAAATTATATATGTTTGTACATACAAGTATAATTATGTTTAAAAAGATTGGTGATGAGATTGGACGTTATTTTTAAACGAAGGAGTGTACGGGCATATTTGGATAAAAAAATAGGGGATTTAAAAATTGAAAAAATGTTAAGAGCAGCAATGCAGGCCCCTTCAGCAGTAAATCAACAGCCATGGGAGTTTCTTATTGTCCAAAGTAAAGACATGCTTAAAATGATATCTGAAATGAGCCCATACAGTAAAATTGTTTCAGAAGCGCCATTAGCAATTATTGCACTGGGAAATAAAGATAAAATGATTGCGCCGGATTTTTGGCAGCAGGACCTAAGTGCTTCGGTAGAAAATTTACTTTTAGAAGCAGTTGAATTAAATCTTGGTGCAGTTTGGCTCGGTGTTTTTCCCTTAGCGGATCGGGTAGATTACATAACTCAAATATTTGATTTACCTCAAAATATTATTCCTTTTGCAGTAATATCAATAGGATACCCAAAAAATTTAGATTCTAATGGATTTGTGGATCGATATGATTCATCTAAAATAAAATATGAAAAATATCTCTAATTTTATTTTATTGTGTATGTACATACAATATTAAAAGAGGAATATTATGAAAATACTTGCAATCGATAAAATATTACCAAAAGCCACACCTAAAAAAATAAAAGAAATTTCGTACAAAGAAATGATTCAAGCGTGAAAACATTATAAATCGGGATTTTTAAGGGAATTTTATTTTAGAATAGATCGACCCGGTGCAGTTTTAGTTTTAGAATCTGAATCTACCATTGAAGCACAAAAAATACTCTCAGAACTTCCAATTGTTAAAGAAGGACTCGTTGAATTTGAAATAATTCCACTGGGTTATTTTTTACCAATTGAAAGTTTATTTTCGAAAGATTCAATTTTAGAACTTAGTTTGGAGTAGAATTATCAATTAAAACGTTTAAAATAAGGTGATTTTATGAAAATAATTGCAGTTAGTGGAAGTCCAAGGGTTAGTGGGAATACCAATGAAGTAATTGATAAAATAATTGAAGGGGCAACGTCAAAAGGTGCCGAAATAAAGTTTTATAATTTAAATAAGATGAATATTCGAGGATGTCAGGGATGTATGAAATGTAGGGGAGAATACGGCTGTTCAATAAATGACGATTTGCAGGAAATTTATAGGGAATTACCTGAAACTGATGTTTTGATACTTGGGAGCCCAATTTATATGTGGCAAGTTACAAGTCAAATGAAAATGTTTTTAGACCGGCTTTTTCCAGTAATGGCTTCCGACTATTCGCCTAGATTAAAAAATATAAAAACAATTACTGTTTATGTTCAAGGAAATCCTGATAAAAATAGATTTTCACCATATTTTGAACATAATAATAAGATGTTAGACTTTTTAGGGTTGAATGTCACAAATACATTAATTGCGGCAGGTTTCTATGCTCCTGGAGAAGTATCTCAAAATGAAGAGATCATGAATGAAGCATTAAATCTTGGAATAAATATTAATTAAATTTTAAACTTTTTTAAAATTAAAATTATTTTAATATTCAAAAGTTTTAAATTTTAGATAAACCATATTTTAAGCAAATTTGTTTTGTGATAGTCTATGGCTGAATGTATACTTAATTGCTGTCTTTATTTTACTGCAAACAAACTTGCAAGGGAAATTACGAAGATGGCTGAAGAAGAATTTAATAAAATCGGGTTATCTCCAAATTATGCATTTTTATTGATGATTTCATGTAAATCTCCAGGAATTTGTTCTGGCGATGTTGCAAAAGAATTGAATCTTGATTCATCGACAGTTACGAGATACGTAGATAAACTTGAGGGAAAAGGCCTTGTTTCAAGAGAATCTTGTGGTAAAAATTCTTTAATATATCCCACAAAAGAAGGAATATCTACTAATTTAAAAATACAAGAGATATGGGACTCTTTATATCATAAATATTCAAAAGTTTTGGGGTATGACGAAGGAAAAAAACTTACAAAGATAATTAATAATGCCGCAGAAAAATTAAAAAAGGCTTAATATATTTTTAAAAAACTATTTTTCATTTTTAAGTGCAACAATATCTTCAACTTCAGTTAATTTCCAAATATGTGTGTTATCTGACGTAAGTAAAGAGTCAATAGGGTCGTCTGAATTCTGACCCAGTGCTTCAAGAACCGAATTTGATAGATTTTTTGAACTTATCATTTCTAAAAATTTCTTTTTTACTTCGGTCTTTTTTTCAAAATCTTCTTCATGAACAATTTTTCCCTGAAGTGTTATAAATCTATAATAAGACATGTCTTTGGAAAAATTTTCAATTTCAACAGATACATATGGGCTATTTTTTAGAAGCTCGACTTTACGACCATATTTCGTTGAAAGAAAATACATATATTTTCCATCAAAAACGTATAGAAATGGTGCAATATATGGATATTTATCCCCTAAAAATGCAATTCTTGACACGTAACTGTCTTTTACAAGTGAATCGTATTCTTCTTTACCCATAGTAGGTATTTTAAAAATCATTTAAACCACCCCATCTAAAAAAGTTTATAATGTTATTTTGTTTTTTGGAGTAAATATGATTTTCTTTTTAAATATGGCATTCAATAAAATTCTGCAGCTGTTACATTAAAATAAAAAGTCTGAACATATTCCCTACTTCCGTAGTTCCATCCAACATTTAGTGTTTTAGCAATTTTTAAACCGTTCTGTTCTAACTGATCCGAAATTGTTCCACCAAATGGAATATATTCATATGAATCATTTTCTAATTTATTCCACCTATTCATGTAAACTTCTTTTAAATTACCTTCATCGTCAATTTTTAGATAAACTGTTACTGGTTCACCATCAATTTCAAAAGATACTGAAAAAGTTTCAGAATCAACGTCTTTAAATTCAGTATGTTTATTCATAAAAACTGTCCAAGGGTTCCAAACCATCAGCTCTATTGCTAGCCTTCCACTAGCGGATTTAGTTATATCTTTGTTGGATTCCTTTACAACTGGGATCAATCCATAAAGTGCAAAATTTATTTCAGAATTATTTTCAAAATAATAATCAGCACCTTTTAAAATTAAGGGGCCACTTTTTAATTCTGCTTTCCATACAAAACCGTTCTTTGAAAGTATTTCTTTAGAAGATATGTCATTCCAGGGTGCAGTTTCATCTATTTTAGTTCTCATTTTACCTTCAATATCTAAAATGGCAGTTTTTGGAATTTTAGTTCCGTTTTTTATCGAATTATTGATGAATTTTTTTGCAAGAGGGGGAACATTCCCATTTATCATGTTTTCATTAAAATAAATATTTTCAAGCGCTTTTTTATCGAGTTTATTCCATATATTTTCAGTATTTTTTATCGAATTTTTTTCAAATGCCACCAATGATAAAATAATTACAAATGCTGCCAAAATCAGTATTTTTAATAGTGGTTGCATGATTTCACCAAAACGCATTTTTGAATTTTTAATTCGGTAAATTAATTATTCTCCCCTCAATGTATCTACGGGGTTCAATTTTGCCCCGTTTCTTGCAGGGAAGTACCCACTTAAAACCCCGACTACAAATGAAAATACTAAAACCCCGACAATTAATTCCCATGAAATCCATGCCCTGATAAGCCCGTATCCGCCAATCTTTGCAAAATATTCAACGGTTTTTGCAATAAAAATACCCAAAATTGAACCGATGATCCCACCAAAAAGCCCTAAAAATCCGGCTTCAATAACAAATATAGATAATATTGTGTTATTTTCTGCACCAAGAGCTTTTAAAATACCTATTTCTTTTCTTCTTTCAAGTATGCTCATGTGCATCGTGTTTGAAATCCCAACAGCACCAACTAAAAGTGAAATACTAGAAACTCCAACTAAAAATATCGTCAAAACACTAAAAATACTGTTAATTGATTCTGCAAGCTGTTCTGCTGTTAAAACTGAAAAATTTTCATCCCCTCTTGAATCTTCGAGTTCTTCTTCAATTTCATCGGCTATGGAAACTACATTTTCACCTGACTTTACAACTACAGTTATTACGTTGTATTCGTCGTCTATTTCGAAAAGTTCACTTCCCATATCGTAAGATAAAACAACGGCATCGTCATCACGAGGATTCCCAGTTTCTTCCAGTATCCCTATGACTTTGTATTTTTTATCATTTATTGTTATTTTATCCCCAATATCTATTTCACGATCAAAAGAATCAGTTGCAAGTGTATAACCAATCATGCATGAATATTTATCATTATTTTCTATCCAACGACCCTTGTATAGTTCATAACCCCACGTTTGGGCGTATATCCTCTGATATTTTGAAGGGTTAATTGCAAGAACACTCCCATAATATTTTTGATCAGAATATTCCAGTAAATAACTTCCAAACCATGCGGGCAAAACTTCATCAATTTCCCGTATATTTTCAATAGCATTGACGTCCCGATCATTAAAGTTTTTACCTGCAGCAGGCCCTCCAAAATCTTTCGATGGAAGTATTGAAATTACATTGGCACCTGCAGTTGTAATTTCACTTTTTATGTAATTTTGAACGCCATATCCCAAAGATATCAAACTTACGATTGCAAGTATCCCAATAACTATGCCAATTATTGTTAACGTACTCTGGGTTTTCTTTTGAATTATATTTTGACCTGCAAATGAAATAATATCTTTTATTTTCATAATTGTACTCTTAGATCGGGTTATCTTTTTTATAAACTAATTTTTCTAAGAATTAGTATAAAAATATCATCATGGAACTTAAAAAGTATGTAAAAAGCCATTTTTTACAAAAATTTCAATTAATTTTAATAATCAATATCTATCAATTCATTGCATTTTGATAGATTGATAGTTCAAATATCGCCAATTTCTAAAACATTTAAATACCTTTACTTATAGATAAGTAAATAATTGTATTTTATTTACTCATGATTGGGTAAATATTGGGTGAGAAATATGGAACTTCGAGATATCATAAAATCAATAATTAAAGAATACGAACAAAGAGAAATATCATTAAATGAAAGAAATATAACCCTGCCAGAAACAAACAAAGCGCTTGCAGTTGTTGGAATAAGAAGATCTGGAAAAACATCAATATTGATGAAATTATTTAAAGAAACTGAAAATGCAGTATTCTTTCCACTTGATGATGATCGGGTTTTTCCAGTAACGCTCGATACATTAAGAGAAATAGTGAAAGTTTCAAAAGAGATGTACTCCGATAAAAAAATAACCTTCTTTTTTGACGAAATTCAAGAAATCGAAAACTTTGAACTTGTAGTAAAACGGCTTGTTGAAAAAGAAGATTATAAAGTATATTTAACAGGTTCTTCATCAAAACTACTTTCAAAAGAAATTGCAACACAGCTTAGAGGAAGAAGTTTAAGTGTTGAAGTATTTCCATTATCATTCAAAGAATACATAGATTTTAAGAAAATAACGTTAACGGACGTTTTAACTGAGCAGGAACATGCCAATATACTGAATAACTTGGAAAATTATCTAAATTACGGTGGATTTCCAGAAATCGTACTCGAAGAAGAAAATCGTGAAGATATTTTGAAAAACTATCTTGATATGGTAGTTTATAAAGACATTATTGAAAGGTACAATGTGAAAAATACCGATTCATTGCGGTTATTTTTAAAATTCTTAATCAATTCAAACACGAAAAAAGTTTCTATCAATAAACTTGCAAATCACTTTAAATCTATGGGCGTTAGTGTAAGTAAAAACACCCTATACGAATATTTGAGCCATTTAAATGATTCTTACGTGATATTTCCGTTAAAAAAATACGCTTACAGTTTAAAAGAGAGCAGTTTAAGTTTGATGAAGTCATACGTGATCGATAATGGCTTTATAAAAATGTACGACTTTAAAAATTCAAGCGATATTGGAAAATACCTTGAAAATGCAGTTTTTATTGAATTAAGAAGAAGAGGATTAGTTGAAAATCAGGAACTCTTTTACTATGAAGATGATATCGGTGAAGTCGACTTTTTAGTTAAACAAAATGAGCATGTTTCAAAATTAATAAACGTCTGTTACAACTTAAATTTTGAAAATTACGATAGGGAAATTAAAAAACTCGTTAAAATCGGGAAGAAAATAAAATGCAATGAATTATATCTGGTAACATTTGATTTAGAGAAAGAAATAACTGAAGATGGCGTTTTAGTTAAAGCTATTCCATTTTGGAAGTTTGTTGATTTAGAAATTTAATTTTTTTCTCGAAAAAACATAATTTAAAACACACGGCACCCCTACCAAACATCACGGGACACCGTCCCGTATACAATGTACTCAAAAATAACATTTTAAAATATTATTTCAACAAAAAACAATTATTTTTGTAAAATGCCCAAAATTCATGGTCCATATTGGTGAAACTTGATGGATGAGACTGCTAATCCCGTTACTCTCTGAGTAACCCGAGTTCAAATCTCGGTCTCCGCGTTTTTGATTTAACGCGCTTTTTTCCACGTTTTAAAAAGACCTTACGTTTTTGATAGATTTTAAACTTATTAGGGAATTCTCCATCCAAAGGACCACGTTTTTATGTGGTTTATATTGGGGGACTAAATTTGTACTGTGATTTAAAGCATTTTCCAAGCTTCTTTTCTGGTATCTATTGCGGGGCAAAAATCCTACAATACATAATACATTATCTTAAACTATAATTCGATTTTTACAGACTTATACGCGATTTAACGGATAAATTATTTATATTTCAAACAAAAAACCTTTCATGTAGTATATTACTATCAATAACTACGTGAGGGGTTTTAAATGATTCGAATATGTCCAAAGTGTTTAAAGGCTGTGGTCCATTATGATAAAGAATATTTGACTGGAAAAGTCAGGCCAGTTTTTGTTGATACTGAAAACAAATGTTGTGGATATCTGCAGACCGAGTCAGTATTTAATAATGCAAAATGTTCGAAGTTGCAGATCTTGAAAACTGAAGCTGGAAAAATATCAAAACAGCTAAACTTATCTGAAGAGTTGAAATATGAATTCTTTGAAAACCTGAAACGCTTTAAAAGAGCACATAATGAGTGGAAAGATTATCGAGTACTTGAAGAGGCATTAAACAGTAGGCTATCGACATTAAACATAAAGCTTCAGAACCAACAGGCTATTCTTAAAAAGAAAGTTAAAATATAATTATATTACTTTTCTATCCTTGACAGTACCCTGGTTTCGAAAGATCTTCTAAAAAAATTAGAAAATTTTTTCAATTTAATTTATGTATCGTATCAGATTTTTAATCTATTTTTTTTACTCCTGAAAGAGTGGTTTTCAGGAATATGGGGTCATGACTCCAATATCAAAAACTCCTGGTTTTTTGGGGATCAAAACTAAAGAAACTTAAAAATAATTATATTATTTGGAGCTCCTGAAGGATTTTAAACACAGATTTTTTCAATTTAATTTATGACTGGTACCCGTTTTTTAATCTATTTTTTTTACCCTAAATTCACTATTTTACAATTATATTATGGATTTGTCACTGAACGCCTTAAAAGAGCAATAATTTGTATATGTTTTTATTTTTCCATTTTCTTAGTTAAAAAGAATTTATCGGTATAAAAAATAATTATTACTGGATTATATCAAAATATATCTTTTTTAAATTATTTTCATTTTTCAATTTTATTTGTTAACCAGTACCCAAACCCGTGATTTTGGCAATATGGGTCCAAGGCCATATTTGATTATAGATAACTAACGGAGAATTTAACAATATATCAATAATACAGATTATTTTCTTAATAATTACATTATAATTCAAATTAACCTTTTATAATTGGTTTAATAGATAATATACCAAGTAATTAAAGATAAAATTATATTATAACTATTTTTACACAGAGAATAATAAATTTAATTTTAGGGTGAGGATTATTTTAGATAAAATACGTAAAACAATTGAAAATAATAATGAAAGTGGGAGAAATATACTAGATAATGATAAAATAACGTTAGAGTTAGGTAAACTTGATAATAAAGTTGATGGAATTAATAAAGAAGTAAAAGAGCATTCTAAGTACTTTAAGGATTTAGATGAAGGGCTCCCAGAATACTTCGAAGATATCAAAAATAATACAAAAAAGATCCAGGAACATAAAGCATTATTGGATAAAATACTGAAGTATATCGAACAGGAAAATAAAACTAAAGAAGAACTGGAATTGAAAATCAAGGAATTAGAAAAGAAAATTAATGATTTAGAACATGTTAATAAGAACTGGACCATTATTAAAAACTGGATGGATAATAGAAAAAATAACGAAAAAATAAGTTCTGAAAAAATTAAAGTAATGGAAAGCAAATTTAACGGAATTGAGAAGTACATTAATACAGAACGGTATAAAAAAACAATTAAAAGAGAAACTGATAATGAACAGGTGTTGTCGGTATTAAAAAACGGCCGTTCACAACCAAAAGACCTTGTAAAGAATTTTAAAGGCGGTACAAAAGCATTATATGATACATTAAAACGTCTGGAAAAAAGTAGTGCAATCATTAGGAAAAAGGATGGAAAACAGGTATTTTATGAATTAAAACATTAATTTTTTTAGGACCTATTTTTTCACATGGCCCTTTGATTTTTGGTCTGAAAAACTAAAAAATTAAAAATATTCTTACTTTGATTTTATTACTGAGTTTTATAACCGAAAAATCTATTAAAATTACAGTTTTTTTAAGATTTTAAAAAAGTTAGAAAAACAGGTGTTTTTCAGACCAAAAATCAGAGAAACAATCAAAATTTAGGAACTATTAAGTTAGAACAATATTCTCCATGCAATAATCAGGAAGATGAGCCCTCCAACAGTAGTTTGAACCAGGGCTTTATCAGTCCATATTTTTTGAAGAGTACCCATTTCTAACCACATATTTTCAAAAGTATTAAGCGTTTCTGAAGATGAAAAATACAAATTTTGAAGATATAGTCTTTTGGTCCATGCATCAGCATTACAAATTGGGGAGTTATCTAAATAATCTAATCTTGTATGTGTTTTACATGTTATTTTACCACAAACTGGGCAAATATATGAGATACCCTGTTCAAGTGTATTTTTACCACATTCTTTACAAATTGTAAGTTCATCTTTTGTTTTTAAAAGGTCATTCCCATTTACAAGCGCTTTTTGACTGTAACTGTGATTTAGAACTTTTATGTTGTTGCTGTAAGATGGCAGGTAAAATGATCTTGTACTGTTTATTGAAATATCTCTTTTACCGGGGGAACATACTTTATCGTATGAAACGTTATTTTTTCCAGAATATGTTACTTTTTTTGTGTTATCATTTATTATTTTATCAAAAGCAATTCCTTCTAAATCGTTTTCATTGTATTCAAAAGGTTTTGCGAGTTCAAATTCACTTTCAGGGATATTTTGAGTTTTAATTTTTGGAGTTATAAAATGAGATGAAAACTTCCCTGTTAAAGGTTTTCCAGTTGAACCGTCAAGTGCAATAACTTCCCCGTTTTTCCTAACGTCATAGATACAGCCGACCTGAGTACTTACTTGAGAATTTAAGTCATAGTTCATGTAATAGCAGGGTTTATAATTTTTCCAGGTTTTAATTTCAGGAATTACTTTTTCAGACCCTACGATTTTGTTAAATTCAGAGAGTATTTGTGATTTCATTTCATCCTTTGAAATGTGTGCAATAGTTTCTTCAGTAACGACTTGAATTTTGCCATTTACTATTTTAATTCCGTATTTTTTACAAAGTTCTTTTAATTTTAAACCGTCAATTAAGTCTATATGCATTTTATCGGAATACATTCCGTTTACTTCATCAACATAAGTTTTAGCTTCGTTTGAAAATGTTCCCGAAGTTGCCACGATTCCTTTAATAAATGGACTGTCGCCTTTTTCGTGTAATAATGCACCCTGTAATTTTTGAATTACGGGTCTACCCACTGATTTCATATGTTTACATTCTACAACAACAGGATATTCTCTTGAACCGTCGTTATAAGTGGCTAAAATATCTTTACCTTTGTCACCACTTCTTTGAGTTACGTTAACATTTGAATAATTCATTTTTCTTAAAATTCTGGCCATCAAGTCTTCAAAGTCATAGCCGTTTAGATTATCTAATTTTAAAAATTCGGTTTTAGCCAATTAAGTCGCCCCCAACACTTATTTTAACATATCGGTGATATTTTTTATATTATGTAGTATAATTATATTATGATTTAGACGTTAAAATGTAACGTTGACGTAAAATAATATTATATTTTAAAAAAGGTTAAAAATGGGATTATTCAGGACTTTAACAGGATTTTTAGCGGTTAAATTTAAAGTAATCTGGCCAATAATTTATGCTCATTATTTGGCGCTTAAAAAGTGGCTTTTTAAAAAATATGTTTATTATACGTCAGATAATTTTCATAATTTAATTTTAGAACTTAAAAATAAACTAATCGATAAACCAATTGAACATGTAAAATCAAGACTTTTAAAACCGATCAAGAAAGAGTTTTCCGAACCCTTGGACAATCTTCAATTCAGAACTGATTTTTCTTTAAAAATGAATAGTCGAGATTACCTTGAGCAAACAATATCCGAAGAAATTAGGGCTAATAATATTAATCAAGAATTAACGGCCAAAAAAAGAAATTTAAATGATGAAATACTCGAGAGGGAGATTCGGGAACTCGTTCACCGGGAAAAAATATTATCCAGAATGCGAAGAAAATAGTAACGTAAATTAAATCAAACATTCATAAAAAAGAATTATTTCTTATTTTCAATCATTTTTCTGTAAGTTTCAGCGTTATAAATTACAATGCATGGAACACCGTCAATTTTATCATATTTTAACTCGATTTCTTCAGGATTATTTCCAATTAATTCGAGATGATCTCTTTCAGAGATTCCAAATACAACGGATTTTGATTTACCGTAATTTTGAAGATTTTTTTTAACCATGTTTTGATCGCCCGTTAATGTTATTTGTCGTACTATTAATTTATTTGTTACCGTATACTATAAATATCTTAGTATGTATTTAATACTTAATGACTAAAATAAACAACTTAATTTATTTGTGAGATGATGAATGAACGCGAGTCAAAAGCCAAAGAAAACCTTGAAAAATTCTACTACACAGCATTGGGGATTCCTGAAATCATGATTGATAGGGAAAAGTCAGAATGGGGAGAATATATTGAAAAGAAGGTTCATATTATTGATTATGAAATCCTTGAATCGAGATATTATAAAGACAAGCACGGAAAACCAAACTACTACGCGGTTTTAACATTGAAAGAAGCTCCTGGAAAATACTTTCACGCGGGAAAAGCAGTCGTTGACAAATTAGGATTATTTGACGAAGGGGGACTTCACGAAGACTTTCGGGTCGCTTCAGGGGTTCCAGCAATATTTTCGATAAGCGAGTTTGAAATTCCAGACGAAGAAAAAACGGTCCAGTATGTAACAGTCAAGCTCTTTCCAAAAGACCAATAAATTCTTTTTTTCCATTTATCCGCAATTTTTATATATTATTTTACCAGATACTTAACTTATAAAATAGGTATTTGGTGAGGTTCATGTTGGATCAAGAGAGACACATAAGTTTAAACGATATTTTGAGAAGTCAGTTAATTTCTGCGATAGACTCGGTTTCACATTTTGAAGATTTAGGGGTTTTTGAATCTGGAAAAATCCACTCCAATTTAAGCTTTGACGTATCATCCGGTTTTGACGGGATTTTAATTAAAAAGTGTTTGAAAGTATCAGCTCAGGAAATAGTTCCTGGAAGTTTTGATTTAGCTGATGATAGTTATAAAATTCTTCAGATTTTAGAAGCTCGTAAAGTTCCTGAGAGTTTAGTTTTATTTGAAATTAAAAGAGGAAATCATGTTTATTATGTAAATGAGCTTGATTTTTACTATGTTATTGAAAATAAAATGTTTTAACTATTCTTTTTTATTTTATCAATACGTATAAATTTTATTTTAATTCATTGAACTATGACATACACCATCAGTATTATAAATAATGCCTGAAAGATTGTCAATTTAACGTATGTCCAAAATCCGGGTTTTTTATCTATTAGTTTTAAACTCCATTCAACGTCATATAATCCAATACAATTTACAAACGTTATTACCGTGTAATTAATGAAACCCAATTTATCAATTGAAAGAAAATCTGGTAATGTTGCATACATGAGGTTTATAATAATTAATGTCAATGCAATCGTTAAAGTTGATGAACAAGCAACTGCATGTAATACATGGTAAGAATATACGATACATCTTTTCTTCAATAATATAATTTTGGAAATTTCGCCAATTGCTAGATCATACTCATTATTTAATTTAGACAACACGGATTCTAATATATCGTACACATTTTTAATGTCTATAAATTTATAAAGTGTAAATAAATTTGCCATAGTTATTATCCATAATGCGAAAATCAAAGATTTGGAAAGAGAATCCAAAAAAATATCTGTAAAATAAACTAAAAAACCAAATTTAAACACTGCTAAACCGTAAATGTAAAGTAATAGGGCCACAGTCATAAAATAAACATAATTAATTAAATTCATGACTTTTTTAAATTCCTTTTTTTGAAATTCGTATTCCGTTCTTAACCAATCTATGAGTTCGTTATTCAAGATTTCCCTCAAAATCCATTTTTATGTATAAAATCCCACTTTAATAATTTTACATCTTACGTTAATCAAAATAACAAATTTAATATTTAAGTTGGGGCTATTTTAATGTAATTATATTTTAACTGGGGAAGGGGATTTCTTTGAGTTTAACAACTGATTTAATAAATTACTTAAATATTTTTAAATTGCTTTTAATTCCGGTTTATGGGATTATTTTAGTTTTAATTTATCAAAATAATGATAAAAATATAGATTCAAAACTCAAAGGTCTTAAAAAATATCTCGGAGAACAATACTCGAAATTAAAAACGATTCTAATTTTTTCAATATTAATTTCATTTCTAATTTATTTTTATTTACCGGCATCCTCTAACGGTTCAAATATTGAAAATCTTTTTAAAATAGCAAGTTCAGGAATATCAATACTCGGTGCATTTATTGTCGCGTTTTCAGTTGCAACAATAAATTCAACTTCACACAATTATTCAACTCGGCTTTTGGATTTATTTATGGATAAAAGTTTTTTTAAAGCTTATCTTTTTTTAATAATTTTATCTTTAGGGGTTAGTTCAATTATCGGGGCATTTATACCACCAACTAATTTATTAAGTTCTTTTTTGGTAGTTTTAAGTTTAACGTTATTGGTTTCTAATTTCATTGCTTTATTTATATACATTGACGAAATCATAAGGTTTATGAAACCAGAACATATTGGAAAAATAGTGCTAGATGAAATTAAATTTGAAGATATTGGGCAATATCTTTTAAAATACCGATTGGGGCTACATGGGACGGATGAAAATCATTTTTCAAAATATCCGTTACAATATTTAGACATAGTATTTCGAAAAACTATTGATGGTGATGATAAACACGTTTTGAAGTACTTATTTGAAGAAACTAACAAAAAATATGAAGATTTTGAGGGAATTTTGTACAATGAATATTTAAAAACAAGTGATCTGGAAAACTATGTAAAATTGCATGCATATTTTATTGATTTTTATTATGAAATCTTGAAGAATCCAAAAATTAAAACAAATGACGAATATACTGAATATTTAATAAATAATTTACAATTACTTATAAAAAAAATATCTAATCGAAAAATATCCTGGGATTGCGAAAAAGAAAACTTTTTGTCAGTATTTTTTAATGAAATCAGTTTTAAATTATATAGTTTTGAAAAGTATGTTTCAGATGAATATCAAAAATTTAGATTGTTATATGTCTTTAGAGAATTAGTTAATATTCTTACAGTTGCAATAAATTCTTCAAAATTTGGCAATAACCTTATCTTGCCATTTATGGGGCTAAATCTTATTGGGCATATGGTTACTACTGCCAAATTTGGCAAATATTTTTCAGATGCATTGAAACTTATAACTTACTGTGAATACGTTCTAGTTAAAAATAATACGAACCAATTAGATGATATTTCAAATATTGTCGACTATCTTGGCATGCTAAAAAGTATTGAGGGAAATTATGTTGGCAATACTACTTCAATGTTCATTTTACCGCTTGCGGTAAATTATTTTTTAATTGATTTTCTGTTTTCCGAAAAAGAAGATTTTTCCCATAATTTAAAATATTTAATTGAATTGTATGAATTGGATAACACATGGGTAATCTACCAAATGAATCGGATTAAAAAGAATAAGTTTGCATCGCTGGTGATTGGTCCAGATATTACAATAACGAAATTAAACAATGATCAACATAAAAAATTCTTAAAATTATACGATGAATTCCAAAAAAAGACTCGGAATATTGCATTAAACAAAGATAAAGAAGTAGAAATTCTTAGTATTAACTTTGATTAGGCGTATTTTTCAACTTAAATAATATTCATTAAAATTCCGTATATACAAAACTCATTTTTCAATTATTTTGTATATACAAAATAAATTATTCATACAAAACATGCTAAAAATAATACTAAGTCCTATTTTTGCAGGAATTAATTAAACGATTTTGTATATACAAAATCAGATTATTAGATAATTCTGTATATACGAAATGAAATAAATAAAAAGAAAAAAGACTGTTTTTGATAATGATTTTTGATTACATTTTAGATTTAATATATAAATGAAAACCAGGTAATGAAAAAGAAACCTTGAACTTTTTTTTAATTAAAAAGGATTTCGTAAGTACTTACAAAATAAATGTTAATAATATTTTTTTAAAGGGTTTTATTTTTGGCTTCGTAATATTTATGTTCCAAATCTTCGAGCTGGTCAATGATTTTCGACACTTCTTTTCCGAAATCTGTTAATTTATAATACGATTTTGATATTTTAGGAGAATAATTTTCTTCTCTTTTTTCAACTATCCCTTCATCGTATAGTTCCTGCAAAATTCGGTTAATGCTGTTTTTATGGCCTTCAACGTATTTACAAATGCCTCCGAAGTGTAATTCATCATTTTTTTCAAGAGATTTTATTATTTCGGAAGCGTGTGTCTTTGCAATTAGTTTTAATAACATAGTATCCTCTGACCATTATTTTGCTAATATGGTCATTTTTGTACATTTAACTATATTTTGTAATGACAACTATTTTAGTTATATCCACAAATTTGCGTAAATTATTTATAATAATTAAGTTAAGTTATTATTGTCCACAATATTGTGGATATGTGTACAACTGGTGAGGTGAAATTATCCAGCATCCCAATGATGAAGACGTTCTGATCAAGTACGAAGCAGTGGTCAAAAAACAGGGTGGCGGTGGAAGAATACATCCAAATCCGTTTTCAGACCTCGTGGATCATAAGGTCATTGTTTACATTTTGAAAGAAAAAACTGAAGAAAACCCTCCAAGAGTGGCATTACAACTCAAAGATCAGTTAAAATTTAAAAAAGAGGGGTAATACGCATGGAGCGGTATTATGGCGAGAAATCGAGAACTGGGGCCATATAAAGTATTTACCATGAAAATGGAAAAATCCGACGAAAAATGTCTACTTAAAATCATAGAACACTCGGAAGAATACAAAAACTACGCGGATTTCTTCCGGGGCCAGATTCGGAAAGTATTCGAAAATTTAACACTTTTTGCAGAAAATGAACTTCTAAAATTTCAATTAAAGCAAAAAGATCGAGAAATTGAAACTTTAATTAAAACCAAAAATCTCGAACTCGAAGAAAAGGACCGGATAATTGAAGAACTTCAAACGAGGCTTTTAGAAAGAACAATTGTTCCAGAAAGCTCGGAAAATTGCAGAAAAGGACACCTGAAGAACTTTAACCGGATTTTAGAACTAATGTTTACAGATGACTGGGAAAATACTCCTGAACGTGTTAAAATATCATTAAGACCTAAAATCACGGAAAAAATCTTCCAGCTTATTGAATTGTTGAATAAGGCTTTAGAAAAGCTTGAAAATGAAGAAACTATCAAAAAAGGTGATTGATATCGAAGTAAGGAAACAAAATTGGAAAAAATCGAGATTTGCACTTCCAACATTTATTGGAAAAGTAACTGAACACGGAAACTCTGCAAATGTTGATCCAACTTTACCCCGAGAATACCTTGGAAAAACTGTTTTGATAACGGTAATCGAGGATGATGAAGTTTTATCAGAAATACTCCTGAGAAGCAACGAAGAGGGAGAAAATGAACGAGTTTGAGGAAGTAAAGTTCACATTTGCATTTTTACTTGTTATCAAAGAAACCAACTTCTGGAGCAATCTTCCTGGAAAAGTCCAGGATAAAATGAGACCAAACATCATCAAGGCATGTAACGAAATCAAACATATCATGGATAAAATCATCAAAAAAGTTCAAAAAGAAGATATAATCATTGTTTGAGGGCGGTTGATATGAAAAATATTAATTACAGGGACATGGACGTAAATGAAAAGATAATCTTTGATTTGATCCGCCTTGGAATGAGGGCGGTCGGTGAAGTCTCTTCTGACATGCTTTTAGGAAAAGGGGAAAACAAAGTGTTTGTCAGCGCTCAGGTCATGGAAAGATTGTGCAATGATGGTCTTGACGTGATTTACCGGCAAGTAATTCCCTTACAAGCAGTTAGAGAATCTAATTTCAATCCAAAATCCTTGAATCTTGAATTCAAGCAGTATTTAACTGGAAAGGTCATTCCAGAAGATAAGGTCCAAGAGGCACTAAAACAGGGTCTTGAAGTTCGATATTCAGAAGATATCGGCGAATTTTACGCGATAAATTGTAGTGAGGGGTTGTAAATTGGATGATAAAAAAACAGCAGACTTACTTTCAAAATTAATTCCGTATTTTAAAGAATTTCACCCTGAAGACATCATAAACGAAAACAATCGAGTCATAGTCGATTTAAATCAAGTTTACAGCTATGGAATGTTTGAATTTTTAGATTATTTAAACGAAAACCCTTATTCAGCAATTGAACTTCTAAATGATGCTTATCGGAATGCTTATTTTTCATACAAAATGGAGGACTCAGACTGCACAGTTACAGTAAATAATTTACCTGAATCTTTAAATCGAAATTCCAAACGAAAACCAATGACTATCGAAGACATCAAAGGCGAACACTACGGAAAACTCGTTGAAATTGAAGGAATAGTCGTAATGGCAACTAAAATTAAGTTAGCATTAAAAGAAGCAATGTATATCTGCGCTTCTTGCGGGCAGAAGAAAAAAGTAACAGTTGAAAGACCTTTTGAAGTACAGATCGATCCAATATGTCCAAAATGCGCTCAAAATATGTTATTACTTGATGAAGAATCAAAGTATATCGATTATCAGGAATTGAAAATCCAGCAACCCCTAGATTTAATGGAAGACCCCGAAGAGCCCCCAAAATTCATAAGTGTTTTACTTGAAGATACTCCTGGAATCTACTGCGGACGGATAAAAGTCACGGGAATTCCAATAAAAAACCAGAGAAACAAGAAAATACCGCTTCATGATCTTTTAATTAGGGGATACAACTGCGAACCAGTAACCGAGAAATTAGATCTATCTTTTGATGATGAAGAAATCGAACAGTTTGAAACTCTAGCAAAAAACAAAGACGTATTAACCATCCTTTCAAGAAGAATTGCACCCCAAATCAAAGGAAATGACATAATAAAACAGTCGATTGTTTTACAGCAAGTAAGGGGCGTTAAAAAAGGAAGAAAGAGAGCAGACAGCCACATTTTATTGATAACTGATCCAGGAACTGGAAAGAGTGACGTTTTAAGATTTATTTCTGGAATTCCAGGAAATGTTTACAGCTCGATTTCAACTGCTTCGGGTGTGGGTCTTACTGCAGGAGTTGTCCAGGAAAGGACCGAAATCGGGGACAGTACGTGGGTCATAAAACCGGGTGTTTTAGTTAAAGCAAACGGCGGAACTGCATGTCTTGATGAATTGACGGTCGAAAGAAGCGTTTTATCATATATTTTAGAAGCAATGGAATCTCAAACAATCCACATAAGCAAAGGCGGATTAAACACAAAACTTCCAGCGGGTTGTTCGATTTTGGCAGCCTGTAATCCTAAATACGGTAGATACGACAATAACGTTGCAGTAATTGAACAGATTAATATTCCAGCCCCGCTATTAAGCAGATTTGATTTAATATTCCCGATAAAAGACACGCCAAATAGAAACAGGGACAGCGACATTGCATATCACATTTTAGACACACATATTGCACTCATGGATAAGTCGAAAAATGAAGAAATCGGTTTATTTTCTGAAACAATCGATGGAATCAAAGTAGATTTTGACTTTTTCTGTAAATACATAGCATACGCAAGACAAAAAACCCCGAAATTTACAAAAGAGTCTAAAGAGGTAATTCATGACTTTTATTTGAATCTAAGAAAGACTTCAGTTCAAATAACAGCAAGACAGCTCGAAGCACTTGTTAGACTTTCAGAAGCTCACGCGAAAGTCAGGCTAAAGTCAGAAGTAGAACCTGAAGATGCAAAATTTGCAATTTACTTGATGATTGAATCATTAAAAGAGGTTGCATATGACCCGGAAACAGACTCATTTGACATTGACAAGATTTTTGGAACTTCGAGAAATGAACGATCGAAATTAAACATTATCTTTGACATTATAAAGCGTTCCTCCAAGGTGGCTTATGGGGGGATGATTACCCGCGAAGATTTATTAACAGAAGCACAGCTCGAAGGAATTCCTGAACTTGAAGTAATTGACTTAATAAGCAAGTTAAAGGTTATCGGTGACATTTACGAACCAAAACTCGGTTTTTATAAAGATGCGAGGGCGTAAACCATGTCAATTAAAATACAGCTTAGAACACCGCACAAAATCTCGACAAACGATATAAGATGGTATTTGCACGAAATGAGGGAAAATCCAGAAATCCCTCTCGAACTCATTGCAGAAAGCTTAAAATGTGACAAGGGAGAAATCACGACAATCACCGTCTCAGACAAAGAAGAGGATTTAATCAAAAGATACGGTAGAAAAGCAGTTAATCTGTTTGTAAACTGCGCAATCCTTAAAGAATCAGAAGAAAGGGGAATTTATGGATATAAATAAGATGTTAAAACTGAAGAAACCCGAACCAGAACCAATCACGGAAACAAAAGAAATGAACAAGTGGGTTTCTGAATTTATCGATGCAAGAGAATTTGATGGGATAAAAAAGACAACAATTACAAACGATGTAACTCGATTGAGGGTTTTTATCGACTTTTCAACCCAGAAATTAAATAAAGAGCTAGATCAACTCCAAAACGTAGATTTTATCAAATTTTTTAACTATTTAGACAAAGAAAAAGGAATTAAGAGAAACACTCAAAAAAGATATTTTGATTTACTCAAGGTATTTTATAAAATTAACAGACTTTCAAACTTTGACGAATTCAAAGAAGACAGTGAAGAGAGAAAACGCTTTAAAAGGTGCGAAGTAGCCCACTATGATTTTATAGATCGGGAAACTTTAACAAAAATTATCGACATGATTGCTGAAGGTAGAAGCCAGACAAAAGTAAGGGACGTTATAATTTTAAGAATGCTCTGGGACACTGGTTGCAGGGCTTCTGAAGTTGTTAATTTAACTTATTTTGATGTGGATATGGATACAGGGAAAATAAAGGTCAGAAACACTAAAGGAAAAGTTGAGAGAACTGTTGGCTGTTCAAAAGACACGTTAAATCTTTTAAAATACTATTCAAATCATCAAATTTATAAAACTCCAAAGGATTAAATCTTCAAAAACCGAAAAGGCGAAGCAAAGATCGAAGTAAACTGGATTTCTGAAGTTTTTAGAAAAGCTGTTAGAAAATTAAAAGAATCTGGAGACATTCCAAATAATAAAAAATTGGTGGTCCATTCATTAAGGCACGGCCGAGCAGTCGACCTTTTAGATAAGGGCTTTCCAATCGATATTGTAAAGGAATATCTTGGACATTCTTCCCTTGAAACTACTTTATTCTATGCTCATGCAAAAGAACGGGAGAAAAAGATGCTTGATGACATAATGAAGAGTTTATAGGATTTTTAATTTTTTTATACTATTTTTAAAATTTTTTTAAAGATATAAAATAAACTTTTTCAATTGGTTTTTTAAAATTAAATCAACATTTTTAAATAAAATTTATTTAATAATTTGGTTCACGACATATATTGTTTTTAATTGGGGCGGGGTTTAAAATGCAAATAATTGCCATTTTAATTATTGGATTGTATGTGGCCATAATCAAGAAGTTGATTTCTGAAGCACTTGATGTTCTTTCGAATTATGGAGACTTCAAGGGTGACAAAGTTATAGGATGTATAATATGTGCCCTGATGATTTTATGGTTTGTTTGTTTTCTAGCCATTTTTGGAACCGTAATAAAAATAGCCGCAAATTTTGGAGTTACGGGCATACCCTCTGATAAAGAGTTTCTTATCATAGGCATAACTGCAAATATTGCTACATACTCCATTTCACGATTCATTACAAACATTGTTGTAAAATACAGTTTAAAAAGAGGATTAATTAAAAAAGCTGATACAAAAGTGAATCGGTCAATATCTATTGGATATGGCGGCAGAACTAAGAAATTTTAATAAAACGACAGATATGAAAAATTTAAGAAAATTGGGGTTTAAAAGTGGTCAAGTTAATTTCTGATTTGATAATGTTAATTGCGATAGGGGTATTGTCTTTTGGCGGTTTTAAATGTCTTAATCCTATATTTTGGTATGATGATAATTATTGGGGCGTCATCGTATTATCCTTCGTTTTAACGGCACTGATTGCCCTAGGTTTATCATGTATAATATTACTGTACAGTCTTTCTGAAATTGTAGCACTTTTGGCAATAACTCCAACCGAATACTTAAAATTCCAGTGTGCGGTTGTTATTTTAATTAGCAACTTTAGTTCAGTCATTATTTCAAACCATGTTAAAAATAAACTTGTAGATTACGGTTTGAACAAAAAAATGATTACAAAAAACGAATCTAGGAGAAATTTATTTGGCAGATAGTAGTTAAATTTCCGGTGAAAATATGATTGAACAAATTTTTGATAATCCTGTATCAATAGCAACTTTTGCAACAACCACGGTATTTTACATGATTTACATGTCGGAAGTCTACGATAAAAATAAGTCGGTAAAAATTATTATTTTGGGTTTTGCAGGATATTTTGTATTATTGGGAATAGTTTTTTGGATAAACGGGATTATTTAATTAATTTAAAGGGGGTTTAAAAGTGATCGAGTTAATTTCAGATATAATATTTTTAATTTCCGTGTTAATACTTTTAAAAACATGTTATAATGTTTATGAAGTTGATTTGAGGCATCGTGCAAAATTTGCAGTTCGTTTATTGATTACAGTGATATTATGCATGGTAACAAGTTTATCTTTTATACTACCCCTTTATTCGTTATTTTACGTAAAAATTCTACTTCCTGCAGTTCCTGTTGAATATATAAAACTTCAAAGTGCAGTTATTATACTGGCATCTACCTTGATATGCCGATATATCACAGTAAATGCTAAAAATGCTATAGTTGATTACTGCCTGAAAAAAGGAATAATCACAAAACGAGACCCCGAAGTAAGTATATTTGTTAGATAATTATCGCCATGTATTTATTTTCAGTATTTGCAAGTAAACAAGCTGTAATTTACAGCTTTAAACGTGGATTAATTAAAAAGACAGATGTAAAAAAGAAATTTAAGAAAATAGGGGTTTAACAAAATTTAAAAGGGGTTTAAAATGGATTTTGACATCGATATTCGGCAGTTTTTCAAGCGAAAAATATCCTATGTACTATTTACCATTCTCGTAATGGTATTTGTACTCTCTTTAATGCTTAATTTATGCTATGTTGCAGGATGTGGATTGATACCCTACTGGATAGAATTAGTTCCAGAATTGCAAGTTTATTTTGGAGCTTCAATGGCAATTTTAATTTTGGGAATTATTTTTACAGAATACGTTTTGAAATAGGGTAATTCATGTTAAAATCAGAGGTGAATAACTTTGAAAGAATTAAGAGAAAAAGAACTCGAACAGTCAGATTATATGCGTTTATTATGCAAGTATTTACTCTTACTTGGCGTAGGTGCCAATATAATCGGTGCCCAGCTTGTAAACGTGTTCCAACTTCCTGCATTTTTAGATAGTGTTGGAACAATTCTTGCAGCGGTATTAATGGGTCCAATCCTCGGAGCACTTGTTGGACTGATGACCAATATAGTACTTGGTTTTTTAGTAAGTCATGGGGCATTCTATTTTGCGATCGTAAATATTTTAATCGGGTTAATTACCGGATACATCTTTAAAAAATACCCCTTTAACTTAAAAACAGTGTTTATTACATCAATTATTATTTCGATAGTGGCTTCATTATCGAGTATTATTATAAAGTATGTATTTTTTGGGGGACTTGTTGGAAAACCAATAGATACATTAACACAATTATTACTTGATAACGGACTGAATTTAATTACTGCAGTTAGTTTAACAGGATTTTTTGCAAATTTTTTAGATAGGATAATTTCGTTTGCAATCGTCTTTATTTTAATTGGGATTCTTGAAAATAACCTTAAAATAAAACTTATCGATATAAAATGGTGGTAAATAAAACTTTTTTAATAATTTGGTTCACGACATATATTGTTTTTAATTTTGGGCAGGCAATATGGAAAACAGGAATGAAGTTGAAAAATTAGAAGAAATTATTAAAACACTTGAACAGCTGCGAATCATATACAAAAATGTACATATCGGAGAAATTCCTGAAGATGCAGAAGAGTTTTGGGGAGAATTAGAGCTGGCAACAGGGGAAACTGCAGGAATTCTTTTAAGTTATGACAATATTGATCACTTAATAAAAACAAAAGATTATCTTGATTTTTTAGAGTTAGTGAGAATGAAAAACTTGAAAAATTTAGCTGAAAAGATTAATCTTGAAGATTATCCTCAAATGCATTTGAATTATCTGTTTATATCTCATGCAATTGGGCTACTTCAAAGTTATTCTCTATTGGTACTCAAAGACATATCAAATAATGAAATTTAAGAAAATCGGGGTTACAGGCCGAATTTTAGAACATAACCCTTTAGCCGCCACCTATACCGCAAATAGTTACCATAATGGAAGATTATTTAAAAATAAAAAATAAATATTTATTTTGGTAAATCTTAGAAGTTCTTTGCGGCAAACTATGAAAAAGATTGTTTTTTTGACAGTTATATTATTTATAATGCTTTCAGGATGTATTGATGATTTTAAAATACTTAGTGAAGAATTTAACAGTTTAAAGAAATCTGAAACTCTAAATGTGACCATAAACTCTGAAACTTTTGAAACGGGCGACGAATTAACCATTGCAGGTATTTTAATTGGAAAAAGCCCTGAAGTTAACGTTAAAATTTCAAAATATGGGGGTTCTGAAGATATTATTTCGAAAAATATTTCTATTTCAAATTCAGTATTTGAATTTAAAATAGATACAGAATCTCTTGAAGCAGGCGAATATTCCGTTAAAATAACTACTGAATCAGGAATTTACAAAATTTTAAATTTTAAAGTGCTGAATAATGAAAATTATCTTATCAATAGTGGATACGAATCACAAAATGAAAATTACTACTTTAAAAATTATTCATGGAGTTATGATAATAAAAAATGGCATTTGGAAATATCAATTCCAAAATCTGCTTATGAATATTATAAAAATAAACCTCACAATCGTGAAGACAATTACGCACAATATGCGCTCTCAGATTATGATAAATCATATCTCGACTCAATGATTTATAATTTTGAAAAGGCTTCAATTGAAAACGAATATTCTAAATGTGATGAAGCACTTTTCATAAGTTCATTTGTGCAGTCATTAGATTACACTACGGATAGCGAAACTACTGGATTTGATGAATATCCAAGATATCCATTAGAAACACTCGTTGATATGGGTGGAGATTGTGAAGATAAATCAGTACTGACTGCTGCACTTTTAAATGAACTTGATTACGATGTTGTATTAATAGAACTCTCAGATCATATGGCAGTGGGTATTAGTTGTAATGAAGATATTTATGGATCTTACTACGAATATAATGGTAAACAATATTATTACATAGAAACTACGGATGAAAATTGGTTTATTGGGGAAATCCCTGAAAAATATCTGGAAGATAATGCGATAATTAGACCTTTGATCCAAATTCCTCGTATGATAATGAATTTTTCTGCTGAAAGAACTGCTTATAGTGGTAATTACGTATATTATGAAGTAACATGTAATTTAGAAAATTTGGGTCCAGGAACTGCAAAAAATCCCAAAATAAATATTGCTGCGGTTGCAGTTGAAGAAGGAGAAAACTATATCTGGAAACCGGATGTATCATTGGATCTAGAAAATTATGAAGAAGGAGATTCTGCTGTTATTACCACCTCATTAAAAATTCCGAGAAATATCTTAACAAAAATCCGCTGTACGGTATATGGGGACAATTTTAAATCTTTTGAAGTATCTTCAGAAGAATTCAACACTTGAAAAATCATAAATTAAAATTTTATTTTAAAATTGCTATTTTTTAAATTATTTAGTAATGTTCCAAAAAACATTGCCAAAATAATCATTATTACTATTTTTGAAGAGAATAAAAACATTAAGAGGAATGAAACTGATAAAAATACTGCAAATCCTTTTTCTAACACATTTTCAAAAACTTTTATCGATGCAATTGCTGCCATGACTATATTTGTAATTAAAAATGCATTTACTGCCGCAATTATCCCAGTAAGCGAAATTAAATTGAAATATACTGCAACCAATGTTAAAAAGTTTGTAAAAACCATTAATAATATGGCTGAAAGCGGAGCATTTGTGTTTGACCGGTATTTAAAAATTTTTGGGAATACTTCTGCCTTAGCTTGTGCATAAACCAATCTTGATGCACCGCCGATTAACATTAAAAAACTGCATAAACATAATCCTGTTATTGTAATTGATAATATTATGCCCGAATAATCTCCAAATAGCGGATATAAGATTAATGAAAGTCCAGAAATTGGATTTATAAGTCCCAGTTTTTTTACATCCAACACTTGCAGTGCTCCTGAAACTATTAAATAAACTACAGACATTGCAATTACGCTTAAAAATGCTGCTTTTGGAATTGTTTTTTCAGGGTTTTCGACTTCAAGGCTGTAATTTCCAAGGATTTCCCAGCCAATAATGGACCAGAACATTATCAAAAACGAGTATCCGATGTCTATTGTAGTTATTGCAGTTTCAGTAAACAATACTTCTTTTCTGTAGAATAAAATTGTAAAAAGCCCCCCAACTACAAGTATTGTGGAAATTACTGAAGAAATAATCATTGAAATTTTACCCACTGACGAAATATTTCTTGAAATGATTACTCCGCCAATTAACATTAAAATCGCAGAATAAAACTCAGCTCCAAACGTATAATTTGAAAATAATACTGAGAGGTACTCCCCTGCAACCATTATCACAACTAATGGCCCCATTGCCAATGCAATCAGTAAATAATAAGCATTTAAGTCTTTGTAGGATTTTCCAAAAGAATGACCAACTACTTCGGTTAATCCAGAATCTCCTGGAAATTTTACGCATAATTTACTTGCAAAATATGCAAAAACTCCACCTATAACCATCATTATTACCCATGCGAATATGGAGTAGTCATTTAAAATGTCGTAAACTATTGGCGGTATTATAACAATTCCAGATCCAAGTATCGGCCCCACAATAAGTCCGCTGAGGGTGCAAGGCCCCAATTTTTTAGAACTCATAATTTTCCACTATAATCAATGCTTATTTATTGGAAAGGGCTAATTGAATCCCAATCACACCGAAAATCCCTGCTTTAGTAATATTAATATATTTTCCAAATTTCTGGCTGTTTAATAATTTTTGTCCAAAAAAGCTTGAAAAAACTGCAACAACTGAAAAAATTAAGATTGCCTGCAGCATAAAAAACAAACCCAAAATTAACATCTGAATCGAAACGTTTCCAGAATTCGTATTTACAAATTGAGGAAGGAATGCGAGGAAAAATAATGAAACTTTTGGGTTTAATAAATTCATAAATATTCCTTTTTTATAAAGTGCCTTGTTATCTGATTTAGCCACGGGTTCAAAAACTAATGTACTTTTATCAGATAATGCGGTGACTGCAAGATATAACAAATATAAAGCTCCGAGATATTTTACAATTGTAAATGCTAATGCGGAATTATAAATTATCGCAGAAATTCCAAGTGCTGTTGCACTTGTATGAACAATTAATCCAGTGCAGAGTCCAAGTGCAGTTGAAATTCCCGCCCATTTTCCCTGAGATATGCTTTGAATGGTTACAAATATTATATCTGGCCCTGGAAGAATTGTCAGTGCAGCTGATGCAATTACAAAGTAAAATAACTGGGTAGAGTCAATCATGAAGACACCATAATTTTTTAGGTTTTTAGTTATGTATTTATAATATTTAACCCCTACGGCCAATTTTAACGTATTTCAATTAATCAATCTTTTAAAATAGATTTGAGATTCAAATAAACATTTATAGGACTAAATATATAATTAAGTACATAAAAACTTCTTAAATGCATTAATTAAATGAAATGGGATTAAATGGACTTAATCTACATATATTACTAAAAGAGGGCTTTATCGTATAACTTAATTTTAAATAAAGTATTTTCAAAAGGTGGGGGCTTTGACAAATACTGAAACTGCTGTTTTTGGGATGGGCTGTTTTTGGAGTGCAGAAGAATTATTTAGGAAAATTAAGGGAGTAATTTCAACAGAAGTTGGATTTATGGGTGGAACTGTTAAAAATCCAACGTACGGTCAGGTATGTCGTGGAAAGTCTGGACATATTGAAGTTGTTAACATTACTTACAATCCAAAGATCGTAAAATATACTGATTTATTGAATTTATTTTGGAATAATCACGACCCAACAACGCCAAACAGGCAGGGTTGGGATGTTGGTGAGCAGTACTCATCACATATATTCTATTTTACTGAAGAACAGAGATTGCTTGCTGAAAAATCCTTTGAAAAAATACAAAAAAGCAGTGATTTACGGATAGTAACAGCAATTAAAAAAGCGAGCGATTTTTTCCCTGCTGAAGAGTATCATCAAAAATATTTCATGAAAAAGAATAATTCCATTTTAAATTTTTAAATTTCGATTTATTAAACATTTCTGGTAGATGTCATGTTTTTTAGAAAAATTGGGGCTATTTTGATTATATTAATGATATTTACGGGATTTTCAGTATATAATTCAAAAAAACTTTCTGAAAAGATTTCAGTCCAAGAACCCGCAATTTTTGAAATTCAAGGTAATAAAGCGATAATGGTTGGAATAATTAATGAAAACATAGTCTACGAAGTTGAAAATCTGGTAAAAAATCACCCTAATGTTAAAACAATAATAATGTTAGATGTTCCCGGATCTGTAAACAGTAATGAAAATTTGAAAGCTGGAAGAATCGTTAGAACAAACAACATCAGTACGATTGTACCAAAAAATGGATATATTGCATCAGGCGGAACTGTTTTTTTCTGCGCAGGAATAAATAGAACAATTGGAGAACATGCAAAAATCGGAGTTCATTCATGGAAAAATAATGTTGTAACGGATGCTTCAAAAATACCGAGAGATAATCATGTCCACAAACCATATATTAATTATTTCAAAGAAATGGGTATTTCTGATGAATTTTACTGGTTTATGATTAGTTCTGCACCGTCTTTTGGAATTTACTACTTAAATGAGTATGAACTAAAAAAATACGGATTGATTACTAGTTAATTTAAAAAATTAAAAAAAGAACTAATTTTAAAAATTTTTAAGTTTTGAAGTTTTTATTTCAGCAATTTTTAAAAAGCCGATCAACGCAACTGCCCCAATAGCTCCAAATTTGGAAATTTCAAGAAGTAAATCGTTTCCAAAATATGTTGAACAGGTACCCATAAGTGAAAGGCCGTAATTAGTAAAAATATCTGGGTTAAGTATCTTAAAAATAAAGTAAAACGTTGTAACAAGTAATATGGGAGTAGTTACAATCAACGCAACATACTCTCTGATTTTGGGGCCCGCGTAGTCCATAAAACCACCCCTGGTTGTATGTTTTAATATTTAATTATAATAATATATATAATTTGCCCATTTTTAGGCCTAAAATTTAACTTTATCATGTGAAATGTTCAAAAAAATAGTCAATGAAATGGAAGTTTGAATTGACTCATTATTATTTTGATTTTTTAAAAACTAACTTCTTTTGAAAAATTAAATAAATATTAACCAATAATATCCTTCTATAAACAACAATAATCATGTAGCTATTTACCGAATTAAAATCCAAAAATTAATATTCCATGCTGTTGAAATACTTCTTAAGATATTTGGAAGGTGATTTTATGAATTTCAAACAGAATTTACAAGATATTTCCAGATTTTTGATTTACACAAATAATGCAGTATTTATTCTCGTTTCATACGTCATCTTCAAAATTTACACGATCATAATTAAAGATAAATGCAAAATCGAAAAAATAGAAAATATATTATGGCTTATTTGGTTTTTAAGCTCGTTTTTGATAACATTTTTCTTTGCATACTTTGGAATATCGAATAATTTGGATAATTTCAATGATTTAACAATATTGCTCGATTGGAAGTTTTTAGGAAATACGATTGTTCCAATTGTAACAATACTTTTTGGAAACGTTAAAAGTGGATTTCTTGAAAAATGGAATCGATTGTCGGAATAATTAATTGAAAAAAGATTTAAAGTTAAATTAGTTCCTGCTTCTTAATTTTGCAAGGAGTTTTAAAATTTCCAAATATAGCCAGATTAACGTTACCATCAATCCAAATGCGCCATACCATTCCATGTATTTTGGTGCACCGTATTTTTCACCCTGTTCGATAAAATCAAAATCCAAAACAAGGTTTAATGCAGCAATTATAACTACGAAAAGACTGAATATTATCCCAACAGGCCCGCTTCCAAAAATTAATGGAATAGGTATGCCAAATAATCCCAAAAGCAATGAAACAATATACACTAGTGCAATTCCGCCTGTTGCAGCGACGATTCCCAATTTAAAGTTTTCAGTTGCACGGATTAATTTAGATTTGTATGCAAACAAAAGGCTGAATAAAACTCCAAATGTTGCAATAACTGCTTGAAAAATAATTCCTGGATACATAAGTTCAAAAAACCCTGAAATAAGCCCCAAAAACAGACCTTCAAATATACAATAAATCGGAACTGTGGCTGGAGCCCATTCTTTTTTAAATATCGTTGCAAGTGCCATTACAAATCCAAGAATGGGTGTTATTAACATTAAAATACCAGAATACGAACTAAAAAACAGTACGTCCCATGAAAAATATGCACAAATGGATACTATTCCAAGTGAAATTATTGTATTGTTTACGGTTCCATTTATTGTCATCTGATTTTGTCCGTAAGTATTAAATCCAGTAAATGTATCGTTTGAAAGAGCAGGGTTGCTTGTTCTCATATTTATCGCCCATATATTGTTTAATTTTAATATAAATGTTAAAATATATATTTTCTTTGAAAATTTAAAAAATAGTTTTATTATCAAGGTAACAAAAATATTGGTTAAAAAATAATTAACTTCGTTTAAGGCTTTTTAGAACTTTCCTACCTTCATCAGATAAATTAAATACTACAACGTTGTTATTTGTCCTGATTTCGAGTATTCCAAGATCCATCAACGTAGCCAGATCTTTTGAACTTATTTTCACATTTTCTTTAGTTGAAATTACTTCAGAAAACTGATTATTGTTGATGTATTCAAGTGTTTCCAATACTCCTTCCTTTAAAAGAATATCTTCCAAAAAAACCACCGCTATCGATAATATATTTATGTATTTTAATAAATAGTATCCTCAACTTTTTTAAACGTTTTGATCCCAACTTTACAACTGTAGATTTTATTTTAAAAGTTATATTTTTACTTCAAATTTAACTCGTTTTTTAATATTTCAAATAGTTTCTGCATTGTAAAATAGTTTCCAAGAATTATAAGTGGCTTGTAACCTGTAACATATATTTTAATCTGTGTTGAAAAAATTGCAGCGATAAAAATTAAAACCGTCATTATCGCATGGTACGCTCTTAAATCAAGAATTGTATAATACAAAGAATAACTGACCTCTTTTGAAACTATTAAAAGAATGTTTGAAGAGATATACCACAAAAATCCAATTAGAAACACGATGTAGTTTCCTCGAGTATCGATTTCTATTGCAGATACATCATCTACTTTCGCAGAAATATCTTGAAAAAAGTTTTTTATACCAAAGATGTTTTCATGAATTGTAATTTTCGTAAAGCCCTGTTTGTAATCCATTTTGAACCACTTTTAAAAATTATTAATTAAATTATCTTAAAAAAAGAATTTAAAATTTATGTCTTTTTATTCTTTAAAAAAAATATTTATTGAAAATTCTTCAGATCGAAATTAAAAAAATAAAAAAATAGATACGGTTTAAAAATGTGGAGTTTGCATGAAGAATAAAACAGCGTTCATGCAAAAACCATCTTTTCCCAATATCACTCTTTGTACAATATTGGAAATGGAACTATTTTTCCGTGTTTATTCCATTTTAATATCCCCTTAACCCCCGGAACCAGCAATTCCAGGGTAATAAATATTCTAAAAATCCCAGTATTTAAATTTACGGTATTTTCCGGTTAAAAAATAGATCATGCAACAATTAATCGCATTTTGTACAATTATCATTTTTCGAATAACCTTATTAAAATAACTACTAAAAAAATGTTTTAAAAATAAATCCCTAACACTGTTAAAAGGATAGTTAATTATGAATTAGATCTAAAATAACAATTTAGATCTAAACTATGATCAATTTGATCAAAAAAGTGCACGGTGTGGTTACCTATCCCGTTCCCAGCTTAATTAGATCGAACTTAAATATATAGTTTTCCATAATGATCCCAAAAAGGCAACATAATACGACAAAATTGAAAAATCCGAAAATAAGTTTGAAGGGGTAATAATGGATTAAAATATAATTTTAAGTTTTGACTATTTAATATATTAAAAATTGATTGAGTAAAAAATATGACAACAAGAAATTTGATCCTTGAAAAATCAAGAGAACTTTTTTTTAAAAAAGGGTATATTGAAACGTCACTTTCTGAAATTGCAAAAGAATGCAATATTTCAAAAGGGGGTCTTTATTACTATTTTGAAAGAAAAGAAGACCTCTACATCGAAACAATAACCTCGATACTCGAAGAAAATGGAAAAGCTGTTCTTTCATGTATTGAAAAAGAAAGCTGTTTTGAAAATGCCATTTTTGAATTTATAGAACAGGCGATTTTAATAAGAAATAGGTATTTCAGTAAATATGGTAAAGGTGAAGAGAAAACCGTATACTTCGGACCGTTTTCTGACGCAATAAAAAAATTTCCAAAGATATGGGAATTCAATAATAATATATATGAAAACGCTATAGACAAATTGGTTAACAGAATAATTTTGGCACAGGAAATGGGGGAAGTCAAAAAAGAATTGGATCCCCATACCCTCGCAATCCATTTTTGCTCAATATTTGAAGGCTTACCTCTCGTTTCATATTATACTAACAAAAAATTTGACGATAAAGCCAGAATGGTAATTGGTTCATTCTGGGAACTTATAAAAAATTAATCCCTCACAAATGAAAACCGGCCAGACGTCCGGTAGATGCTATGAAATTAATACAGCGGTGAAAATTTATGGATCATATATTTGAATTTGGATTTTCAGTATTTACCGACAATGCAAATATCTCATTACTTAGATTTCTTTCAAAGTACGAAAAAGCTGAAAAGAAAGGTTTTGAAAATATTAGTGCAAGAGATGTAATGGAACTCGGGTTTGAAACAATGTTCATGGCGCAGGTATTTGAAAAAGAACTTTCAAAACTGAATGTTAGTGGCCCTGAAAAACTTGCACTAAAAATCGTTAGGAAATATAAAAAGAGGGAGTTTGTCGATCCAATCGATAAAAATTACATAATGTTTACAATATGGAGAAATGATGAGGGTTTTTTAAAATACACTTTAGAAGATATTAAAAAACAGAATTATGAATTAGAAAACGGTTTTGAAAAAGCAGATAGTTATCTTGTTCCCGCAATAGAAGTTCTTCCGTATTTAAAACAGATATTTTTAAAAATTGCAATGGATAAAAATCTATTTTAATAAATAAACGATTTAATGAATTTCATTTAATTTAAGTTTCCTGTTTTTCCAATCGGGCATTAACTCTGTTAAATAATTATAAAAATCCTTACTGTGGTTTGGATATTTTAAATGGGCAAGTTCATGAAACACGACATATTCAATACATTCTTTCGGCTTTTCGATTAATCTTTCGTTTAATATAATTTTATTTTTGTGAAAACTGCAAGATCCCCATCTTTTTTTCATCTTTCTAACTGCAAAATCGGGCATGTTTCCTGTAAATACCGTATAGCTATTTTTAAAAATTGCAAAAAGTTCAATTTCTGCATTTTTTCTGTAAAACTTTTCAATTATCCGTTTCTTTTTTTCAAAATCATTTACATCCGAAACATACAGATTTAGTACTGTTTTAGATAGGTCCACCCGGCCTTTTTTTGAATAATTAACTTTTAAAACGTATTTTTCTCCAAGATACCCAAATATTTCACCGTCAACGTAACTTTTTTCAACTGATTTTGTATTCAATGTTTCAAAATTGTCCAGATGCTTTTTTATCCAGTTTTCCTTTTTCTTTATAAATAAATTGATGTATTCATCAGAAACGTGTGACGGCACCTTTAAAACAACCGAACAGTCGGGATTTACAACCAAATACATGTTTTTGATCTTTTTACGGATTATTTTGACGTTTTCCATCATGTTATCCCATTTAAATTAAAATGAATTATTTTTTAGATTTTCTAAGTTTTATTTGAAGTATGATTCCAATTACCAAAAATACAATTCCCAAATCCTTTAAAAGTGTATAAATAATGTTTAATTCGCCCATTTGTGATTTTAAAATTAATCCAAATAGTATTGCAGATAAAAAGAATACAAATGACATTAAATATGATTTAAATGGAGTGATTTTCAAAATATCGCCTCATTTTACGAATAATATATTTCAATTGGAAGTTTATAAAAATCTTTTGAAATTATAATTTAATATAGAAATCATTTTTAATTTAGACCTATAATATGTTTTAAAAATAAATTTGCGTGAAAAAAATGGCTAAAATTTATGCGGTTCGAAAAGGGCGAAAAACCGGATTATTTGAAACATGGGCAGAATGTGAAACTCAGGTTAAAGGATTTTCTGGAGCTGAATTTAAAAGTTTTACGTCCAAAAAAGATGCGAATGATTATTTAACTCAAAAAACTGGGCAAAAACAAAATAATATAAAATCAGACGAATTTAAAAAAGATATAATGTATGCATGGGTTGATGGAAGTTTTAATTTAAGGAATAATGAATATGGAGCAGGCGCTTTAATAATATTCAATGGGATGGAAAAAGAAATTAAATCTAAGGGAAATGATGAAGAATTATCAAAAATGAGGAATGTTGCAGGCGAAATTTTAGCTTCAGAACTTGCAATGGAATATGCAGTTTCTAAAAATGTAAAAAATTTAGTAATATACCACGATTATCTTGGAATTGAAAAGTGGTGTACTGGAAAATGGAAAACAAACAAAGCAGGAACGATTGAATATAAAGAAAAATGTAAAAATTATCTTAAAAGATTAAATATTGAATTTTTGAAAGTTAAGGCGCATTCTGAGGATAAAAATAACGAAATTGCTGACAAATTGGCAAAAGAAGCACTTTTATAAAAATAAAATATATTTTTAATTAAGAAAATGATTTAAAAGAATATACTATCTAGCCGACAGATGATAATTAAACGTAATGTTAAAATTGGTGCAAAAATGATTGAAATAGCTATTTCAAAACTTAAAGTAGATGAATTCGATAGTTTTAATGAAAATATTCTTTTTGAAATGCCATTCAAAAGAAAAATCAGAGTTTCAAATATCAGAACTTCCCAATCGGGAAAAACATACTTTTTTGTGAAAACTGACGATTTTCAGGAATTTAAAATCTATGTGGATAAATTGAGTGAAAAAATCGAATTTATACTCAAAAAAGCTGACGGATTTGTAACTGATGGGTACGATGTGCTAAGATATGTAACCTTTGAAACTCAAAAATCCAAACATTCTACAAATGGTGAAGAAAATCCATTAAATCAAAAAAATTTGCTTGTTAAATTACCATTGTGGCTTGCAAATGAAAATAAACTACATTTGGGGGAAAAAATTGGAAAATTTTGTTATATTAATTTTAAATATGTTCGTGAAAGTGAAAAGGGTATATGTTTGTATTCCAAAGAATTAAATAAAAACCTATGGCTTCCAAAAAGCATGATTTCTTATGAAATCGAAAGATAATTGATAAAATAAAATTTGAAAGGCACTAATGTTTTGAGGGTAATGTCCGTAAACAATATATTTAATCAGAATAAAAGCTGTTTAAAGAGATATAATAATTAAGGTGTTATTTTGAGTAGTAAATTTGAAGAACTTTTTGAGAAATTTGAAAGACCAGGATATATGGATTTTGAAAAAGCAGTTGTTGAATTAAGTAAAAATGAAAAGATATGTGGGGGCAATAGAACAAAAAGTTCGAAATATTTTATAGTAGACAAATATTCTGGCGAAAAATACCCATTAAAATGCTTTTGGATCGCTGCTTTTGGAATTGCGAATCATATGGATTTAGAAGAAATTTACAAAAAAATTGGAAAATCGATTTCTGGTGCTGTTTTAATAACTGAATTTGAATTTTTTGGAATAACGCTTGAAAAATCTAAAGAAGACATTCGATTTAAAATAATTATTGAATAAAATATTTTCTTAAACTTAATATATTAAATTAATCTTTAATTCAAATACAGAAAACTTAAATAAGATAAACTCTACAGTTAAAGACATCTCAGAAGTAGAAGTCTGAGATGTTTGGGAATATACCAATCCATTGCCGTAACATTGGAAAACATAATTAAATAGTAATAATAAAGATTTTAGCAAAAAATCTTTAACATTTTTGACCTCACCTATTTTTTTAAATTTTTAAAGAATTTCAATGTTCTTTTAATAAAAAATACTTCAAAAATTTAAATAAAATTCTTTTTGAGATTAAATAATGGTTAAAAAATTTAAAAGATATTTTGAAATTATAATGTAGCTACCTAGCTTTTAAATTGTTTTTTATGAAATTCCAAAAATTGGCATAAAAACATAATACTTATATATTGGTAAACAGTATTAATTACTGTTTAATTAAAATAGTAACTAATTATGATTAATATTTATCGCAAAGGTGAATGAATAATGAAAAATCATGTAGTTATTGCAAGTCTGCTCGCAGTAATTCTGTTGTTTGCAGGTTGTGTTTCTGAATCTCCTGAAGAAACTACAACCATGATAACAGTTTCAGCAGCATCGAGTTTAACCGATGCGATGACTGATGTTGCAGCAGCATTTGAAGAAGATAATCCCAATATTAATGTTGAATTAAATTTTGCAGCGTCAGGTACATTGAGGCAGCAGATTGAGGGTGGAGCACCAGTAGATGTGTTTGCTTCAGCATCACAAAAGCACGTTAATTTATTACAGGATCAAGATCTTATTGAAAATTCTTCAAGAGTTACTTTCGCTAAAAATTCGCTTGTATTAATTGTTCAGACTGGAAATCCTCTTGGAATTACGTCTGCAGAAGATTTAGCAAATGAAGATGTTGTAAAAATATCAATTGGAAATCCTGAAACCGCACCAGTTGGAAAATATGCTAAAGAGTCACTTGAATCCATGGGTTTGTGGGGCAATTTAGAAGAAAAAACCGTATATGGTGAAAATGTAAGACAAGTTTTAACATATCTTGAAGCTGGTGACGTTGACGCAGGATTCGTTTACATGACAGATGCAAAAATTGCAAAAAATAATACTATTGAAGTTATAACCACCATACCAACAGTTACAGAAATTGGCTATCCAGTATGCGTTTTAAAAGCGTCGGAAAATAAAGATGCAGCCCAGATGTTTGTTGACTACTTAACCGGAGAAACAGGTAAGCAAATATTGACTGATTACGGATTTACTGCTGAATAAGGGATATTATGGATTCAATTTTATTTCCAATATTGCTTACATTAAAAATTTCTTTATTATCTACTTTTTTTGTATTTTTTATAGGAATTTTCATATCATACATCCTTGCAAGAATGGAATTTCGTGGTAGAAATACTTTAGAAATTCTTGTAACGCTTCCAATGGTTCTACCACCAACTGTTTTAGGATATTTACTCGCACTCCAACTTGGAAAAAATGGGATTATTGGGGGTATCTTTTACGAGCTTACTGGTTCAGGTATTTTATTCACCTGGGAAGCCGCAGTAATTGCATCATTTATTGTATCACTTCCTTTAATGGTAAAAACAACAACAGCTGCAATTTTGTCAGTCGATAGGGAACTTGAACATGTTTCATACACTTTGGGCCAGAATAAACTCAAAACGGCGCTTAAAATAACCCTGCCCTTATCAAAAAAAGGAATAATTGCAGGCACAATTCTTAGTTTTGCAAGGTCCGTTGGAGAATTTGGTGCAACCTTAATGGTTACAGGAAACATGCCTGGAAAAACAAATACAATGTCGTTATCAATTTATCAGGCGTTTCAGACTGGAGATTATAATTTAGCAAATAGTTTAGTACTTATTCTTGTTTTAATGTCATTTTTATCTATATATATGACTGGAAAACTGGCAGATAAGTTGAATTCTTAAAAAATAATCCTCGAAAAAGATATATATCCCCATACAAAATGTTAGACTAAGTGAATTGGTGGTTTGGTTAGTTTATATTTAAGAATAATTCCAAAAGAGGTTTAATATGTCATTTTATATTCCTGATTATGAACTTGAAAAAATAATTGAAGAGGATATAAATCCGCTTGATTTAACCTCGCGAATAATGAAACTGGATCGATTTAATGCAAGGCTTGCATACAAAGCACGACACGACATGGTTTTGTGCTGTACCGAAGAAGCTGAGAGAATGTGCAAAATGCTCGGGTTAGAGGTACTTTCATATAAAAGAACTGGAACTTACGTAAAACAAGGCGATGTATTTTTTGAAGCAACGGGTAGGGCTGACAATGTTCACCTTGCATGGAAAAGTGTTCTCAGACTTCTGGAAGGATACTGTGGAATGGCTACGAGAACTTACGAGTTTGTGGAATTAGCAAGAAAACATAACGAAAACATAAACGTTGTAACGACCCGAAAAAACCTTGCAGGAACTAAAAAACCGACAATAAAAGCAATTGTCGCAGGTGGGGCATACCCTCACAGAATTGGACTTTCTGAAACCATACTTATCTTTGATGAACATTTGGAATTTGTAGATGGCGATGAAGAACTTGAAAAAGTTTTAAAAGAAATGAAAGCAAATGCTCTAGAAAAAAAGATAGGAATAGAAGCTGAAAATTTTGAAACGGGCATAAAATACATTAAAATGGGTTTTGATTATATTCAGCTCGATAAATGTGATCCTAAAACTGTTGAAAAGTTCGTAAAATTCGCAAAAGAAATAAATCCAAATGTTACGGTGGTTGCAGCAGGTGGAATTACCGTTCAAAATATAGATGAGTATGCTAAAACTGGTGTAGAAGTTATTGTTACGTCATCGCTTTATTTTGGAAAAGCTGCGGACATAAAAGCGATAATTGAAAAAATAGATTAATTTTTAGGAATTAAAATAAATTATAACTTAATATTCATTTTTGTACAGAATTCCGTCATGCCCAGTAACGATATTTTTTTGAAGACTTTTTATTCTTTTTAATGAATTCAAAGCAAGTTTTAAATCTACAAAAACTCCAGGGGCTCTTTCTTTTAATATGTTGTTTTTTAACGGTGATGCATCTCCTGAAATCAAGTAATCACCATAAATTACAGATATACTGTCCATGGTATGTCCTGGAGTTTCTATAATTTCAATTTCTGGATCATTTAACTCTTTAAAATTAGAATGGTTGATTATTTTCGCATTTTTAAAAAGATCATTATTTGAAACATGGTCAAAATGGTCGTGGGTATTTATTACGTAGTTTATTTCGTCCATATCAATATTTTTATTTTTAAAATACTGTTTTAATTCTTCTGTTTTTGATTTTGTAGAGGTATCAACTATTATTTTATTTTTTTCAGTTTCAATAAATGTAACTGATGAAGCCACTTCTAAAATTCTTGTTTTGTTATCATTAAATTTTAAAATTCCTTTGTATACTAAATCTAACATCTTTTCACGTTAATCTTTTAAAATTAAATTAATTAGTTTAAATTTTTCAAATTATTATTTGAAATTAAGTTATAAAAATTTACTTACAGTATTCTTCGGCGGTGATTTCAATTGCCCTTTTAAGAGCGTTTAACATTTTTTTAGCATTTTTTGGAGTAATAATCAAGGAACCTCGATGTATCGATGATTCGACCCGTCTTAATTTGTCCCCTTCTTTTTCAATAAAGTGTCCGTCTTCAAAAATATCGATTTTAAATGCGCAGTCACACTCCCACGTAACCATCAAATCCACTACAAAAACTTCAAAAAAATCATCTGCTTTTCCAATCGGCAGAGTTCTATTTTCCATAATATCTCCCCCTAAAAGATATTTCGGTTCAAAAGTATTCTCAATATACTATATTACAAAATGGATTTTTATATCTGCATTAAAATGAAAAAAAGCTATAATTTTAGTTTTAATAAAAATCCCATGGATATGCTGATTGTTGGTATTATCAAGTATCTAAGTCTAATCTGTGAAAAATAATCTAAAAAACTCATTCCTGACATCGGGATCAGTATTAAAATATCGAGTATCAGGTTTATTATAAGCCAGGAAACCCCTACAAATATTCCTTCAATTAAGTAATCTTTTTTAACATCTTTAAAATACATTATAAGCAAATTAACTCCGATTAATCCCGATATAACAATCATAATCGATTTAAATAAAAATATATCTATTAATAATCCTTCGCTTTCTGAATAAAATAAGAATGATAGTAAAAAGGGAACTAACCAGGTCAGTAATCCAAAAAATCCGCATTTCAAAAACTTCATAAAACCACCCAAATTCTATTTTTTCATTTTAATTCTTTTTAAAAGTTTTATTACTTCCCACCAAAGTGTTGATGCCCCTGAAAGTAGTAGTGCAGCAAGTAATTGTTTTTCAGTAAGGGGAACTGTTTTTGCAATTACTGTTGCTGACGGAATGTAAAGTATTATTAAAATTCCCCCAAATATTCCGATATTTACAAGCCAGAGAACCATATCGTTTTTAAATTTTTTAAATGCTGAAAATACGGATTCAATTTCCGACTGGTTAACATATACGAGGAAGAAATTAGCTGCAATAAGAATTATAAATGCAAAAGTCCTTGCAAGATCTGTTTTACATCCCTGATGGAGTAAGTACGCGTAAGAGCCAAATGTAGCAGTAAAAATTGAAATTCCCTGAATTACGGCTTTAAATATAAGATTATAATCCAAAAGCGGTTCGTTAGGCATTCGTGGCTTTCTAAGCATAATACCTTTTTCTACAGGTTGCCTTTCAAATACAATTGAGCAGGTGGGATCAATGATAAATTCCATTAAAACCACGTTTATGGGAAGAAGTAATAGGGGCAATTTTAAGAGAGGTGCAAAAAGTGCAGTTAAAAATACAGGAATATGGATTACAAAGACATATCCTATGGCTTTTTTGATATTATCATAAATTCGTCTTCCATCATGTATTGTTTCAACAATGGTTTCAAAATTATCATCAAGCAAAATCATATCAGACGCTTCTTTTGCAACTTCGGTACCCCGTTTTCCCATTGAAATTCCAATATCTGCATATTTTAGTGCAGGTGCATCATTTACGCCATCTCCTGTCATTGCAACAATTTCACCAAGTTCTTTAAAAGCTTTAATAATTTTTAATTTGTGTTTTGGAATTACTCTTGAAAATATATTTGTTATTTTTATTTTTTTTAAGAGTTCATTATCACTCATCGAATCAATTTCATGTCCCGTTAGAACATTTTCGCTGTTTTTTATCCCGATGGTTTTTGCAATCGATTTTGCAGTAGTTCCGTTGTCCCCAGTAAGCATTACAACCCTGATTCCTGCATCATTGCATATTTTCATAGCTTTTGAAACTCCTTCTCTTGGAGGATCCATCAAACCAATTAAACCCACAAATTCAAGTTTATATTCGTACAATTGTTGATTAATATTTGTTACATCCATTTTTCTTGCAACAGCAATTACGCGGTATCCTTTTTTTGCCATCACAATCGATTTTTTTTCTAAATTTACTTTTTCAGATTCATTCAGCTCGCATAAATTTATAATATTTTCAAAGGAACCTTTTGAAACGATAAATTTTTTATCTTCTTTATCCCAAACGTTTCCCATCATTTGAGTTTCTGAACTAAATGGATATTCGTGCAAAAGACAGCCATTAAATAATTCATCTATATTTATTCCAATAGATTTTGAATAAGTTAGGATTGCTTTTTCCATTGGATCATATGCTTCAGTTTCTGATGAAAGGCATGCAAAAGTCATAAGTTCAGTTTCATTAAATTTTGAATCGAAATGGGTTTCTTTTACTTCCATCTGGTTTTTTGTGAGGGTTCCAGTTTTATCAACACATAAAACAGATATTGAACCGAGTGTTTCTACCGCAGGAATTCTTCTAATCAGTGAATTTTTATTTGCAAGCCTCCAAGCCCCCATTGCAAGAAACACTGTTAAAATTACGGGAAATTCTTCAGGTATAATCGCCATAGCAACAGTTACGCCCGATAAAATACTATCGGTAATACTTCCCATATGGTAAAAATTAACAAATACAATCAATAATAGCATGAAAAAAGCAGCTATTGCAGAGTATGTTACAAGTTCACGAGTTTGTTTTTCAAGCGGGGTAAGTATAGAATCGACGGAGAAAATATCTTTTCCAATTTTTCCATATTCGGTTTCAGAACCGATATTTATGACCTTAACAACAGCTCTTCCTTGTGTTACAGATGTTCCCGTATAACATATGTTTTTTTTCCAGTGTTCTGAACTTTCATCTTTATCTAAATCAATTTTTTTCCACACAACGTCTGATTCTCCGGTTAATGTGGATTCATTTACCCCTAAGCCGTAATTTTCAATAATAATTCCATCAGCCGCTATTTTTTCCCCTTCTTTTAACATAAAGAGGTCATCAACAGTCAATTCTTCACTGTCAATTGTCATTATTTTTCCGTTTCTAATTACAGTTGATTGGGGGGATGATAAATCTTTTAAAGCCTGCAAGGTTTTATCTGTTCTCCATTCTTGAAAAAACTCAATTGTGCAGATAAAAACAACAGAAATAACCATTATTGATCCGTCGCGGGGTTCACCAAGGAAAAAATAAACAAAAGCAGTAATGAATAAAAGTACAAACATCGGTTCAGAAAATATCTTTAAAACGCGACTTAAGAATGTTTTTTTCTTTTTTTGGAGTAATTCATTTTTTCCATAAGTTTCTTGGTATTTTTTTACTTCCAAATCAGTAAGTCCAAAGTAATCTTCTTTAAAACCTTTAAAAAATGTCATTTTTTCCATACTCCAAGATAAATCATATGATAAAATATCTGGAGTTTAGAAACTATATAATTAATGTCTCAAATTTTAAAAAATAATTAAAAAAGAAAATTATTCGCTTCTTAAAGCTTCTACAGGCTTTAATTTTGAAGCATTATATGCAGGAATAATTCCTGCAATAATTCCTGCTGCAAGTGAACATCCAATTGCAATTACTACTGATTTAATGCTTAGTACAAATTGGTAACTGCTATCCATGCTTTGTGCAATAAACCAGACTATTATTTGAGAGATTATTGTTCCAAGTACGAGTCCTAAAAATCCCCCAACAAGCCCAATGATCGCAGAGTTAAAGACAAACAGTAGCATTATGTCTTTGTTTTTGGCACCAATCGCTTTCATTATTCCAATTTCTCTGGTTTTTTCAAGAACTGTTGTAAACATGGTATTTGAAATACCTGTAACGCCAACAACCAATGAAATTCCTGCAATGAATGAAAGGAATGTTGTAAGCATGGAAATTATTTCTTCAGGCCCTTCTGGCGTATTTGGAGTTCTTATTGAGAAGTCAATCGTTTTTTCATTAACATGTCTTGACATCATCAATTTTTCTTGAATGTTTTCAAGTGCAGTAGTTTGATTTACATCTTCATATAATGTAAAGATTATTTCATCGTATACTCCTTCTTCTTTCTCTTCAATTGAGTAAGATGCATCGTCATCCAATTCCAAAGTATATACTGCTTCATATGGCATGTAAACAGTATTTGAGCTCATACCTCCCATTCTACCGAATCCCTGAGTTTCATCTTCTTCAAGTATTCCAACGACTTTAAACTGTTTATTTCCAATGGTTATCATTTGATTTATTCCAATTTCCCTATCAAAAGCTTCTGTTGCAGTATAGTATGAAATTATTACGGCGTTTTTATCGCTCACCTGTAATAGTCTTCCTGCATATAATTCTTCATCAGTCATCTGCGACCACACAGCGGGATCGACTCCAGTAATTGTCGCAGTTTCACGACCTCCCGCGAAACGTATTTCATTTCTACTCGAAACCCGCACATCTACATATTCTACATCAGATATCCCGTTTAGAATCATTACATCCATATCAGTTAGTTCGGGTTCATCGTCATCATTACCTGGTGCAGATGATGCAGTAAGCGTTATTTCATCGCTCACCATACTGTTGAGTTGATCACTAACTGAATTTGAAAGATAATCTCCAGCAGATATAATTGCGATAACTGATGCAATTCCAATGACAATGCCCAAAATGGTGATCCAGCTACGTAATTTACTGGATTTTACCATTTTGGATGCCATATTAAATAATTTTAAGGGTTTCATAATTATCAACCCTTATTCTGTTTTATTTTTATTTTGTTTAGCTAATTTTTTTCTTTTAATTATCTTGTATACAAATACTGCAATTGCAGCAAGTGCTACAAGTCCGCCGATAACGTAGGGTATTGCCGAAGTTATTGAATTTTGAATTGTTGATAGTGGATTTCTATTTCCATCAGGTCCTCCGGCAAAGTTCTGTGGGGCACCTGATTCATCACCACTATTCATATTCATAACTTGTGAAGTTGTACTTGGCATCTCCACTTCTTTTTGAATTGTTACCCTATCTCCTTCTGGTGATGTGTATGTTATTTCAACAATAAGTGGTGAGTCGCTATTGGTGGTCGATAGTTCGAAGTTTGAGAATGTGTAGTCCCCCCATCTAAATTTCCGATAATTGATGTGCTGACTCCAGAAACGCTCCATGCATTCTGTTCTGGAATTGAAACGATTACTGAATTAACATCACCTTTTCCAACATTCATTACTGTAAGTGTATATTCGCCACTATCCTCTCCGGAATAACTAACTTCAAAGTCGGTTTTTCCAAGTACTAAAATTCCGCCAATATGTTCTACGATTTCAGTAGTTCCAGTTAACGAATTATCGTAATTTAAATTCATAGTTAGTTCATATATTCCAGGCTCTACATCAGTACTTGCAAGTACTGTGTATGTTACATCAACACTCTTTCCAACACCAATGTATGAAATTGTTTTTACGTTTCCTGAACCTAATGGAAGTATCGCATTATTTTCACTTTCCCATGAAAATTCAAGGTTTTTAATTGGTGCAGAACCCGTATTTTCTATTGTGAATGTAACGTTGGTTTTGTCCCCCGCCACTAATTCCTCTGCATCTAATTCTATTTCAGCACTTTCTTCATTTCCAACAGTTACGGTTAATTCTGTAGTGTATCCTGAAGATGAATCTTCACCTTTTTTATAAACATGGACTTCTATCGGATAGTCTCCTTCTGTTGCATCTTCATTAACTCTTAATTTGAATTTTGCAACTATTGCATCATTTGAATTTTCATAACCGTTTATAATACCTATAGTTTGAGTTAAATCTTCGCCTTCTACTTCTTCAAACGGATAGTTCGGTTCGATTTCTAAAATGAAATCTCCTTCACCTTCTCCACCGTCATTTTCAATGCTAATTCTAAGGTCGAATACATCTCCTGCGATTGCAGGATCAGGGTCTTGATTTACTTTATTTACATTTAATATGACGTAATCACTTACATCGCCAGCAAATGTGTATGCATAATTTCCCACAAATGAGAAAAGCATTATCAACATTACCGATCCTATTTTTAAGGATTTTTTATCCATAATATCACTCATGAACTGTATTTTGTTTGTTATCTGTTATACTGATAATTTTTCCGTCTTTTAATTCAACAATGGTCTTCGCATATTTCGCAAGATTCGGGTCGTGTGTAATCATAATAATGGTTTTCCCACTTTCCCAGAGGGCCATAAATAATTTTATAATTTCTTCACCTGTCGCACTGTCGAGCGCCCCTGTTGGTTCATCTGCAAGAATTATTTCTGGTTCACATGCTAACGCTCTTGCAATCGATACTCGCTGTTGTTGACCTCCAGAAAGCTGGGATGGTTTGTTATTCATTCTGTCTTCCAGGCCAACCTGTTTTAATGCTCTTTTTGCAGCTCGATCTGCAGTAGAATCATTGACTTCCTGTATTTGCAGTGGTAAAAGTACGTTTTCAAGTGCAGTCATGTTTGGAATTAAATTGTATTGCTGAAATACAAAACCAATTGTTTTTCCACGAAGTTCAGATAGTTCTGATTCAGTCATATCTGAGATATTTTTTGATTTAAGGTAAACATCACCTTTTGTTGGTACATCAAGGCATCCGATCATATTCATCATGGTCGATTTTCCAGAACCTGACGACCCGACAATTGCGACAAAATCACCTTTATTTATATCGAGTGAAACTCCCTTCAAGGCCTGAACTTCAACTTCACCCATCTGGTAGATTTTCCAAACATCTTCAAGACTTATAATTTTGTACATATTTTCACTTGGAAACTTTTTGTAGTCTGTTAATCATATTTTTGGATTCTTTCCTTAAATTAACTAATGAAACCATCCCAAATATAATTAATAACATCAATAATATTGGGAGCAGTAATCTAATCATTTCTATCACTTTAAAAAATTAAAAATTAGGTGTTATTTTAAATGTTTTCATTTGGGGGTGTTATATTATTCAGAGTCAGCTTTTGGGCCTTCTCTATGTCTTTCAGGCATTTCAGGCATGTTAGTTATCATTTCTTCAATTTTTTCAGGATCATCAATCAATCCTTGAGTCATCTCAATTCTTTCTTGAATTCTTGTTCGTAATTGTTCGTCTTCACAAGAAGCATATTCATCCTGAAGCTCAGCAAGCTGTTCTTCAAGAGCTTCCTGAATTTCTTCAGTCGTCATGTTCTGGAAGTCGATATTCATTCCTTTTACACGTCTTTCAGGCATTTCAGGCATGTTAGTTATCATTTCTTCAATTTTTTCAGGATCATCAATCAATCCTTGAGTCATCTCAATTCTTTCTTGAATTCTTGTTCGTAATTGTTCGTCTTCACAAGAAGCATATTCATCCTGAAGCTCAGCAAGCTGTTCTTCAAGAGCTTCCTGAATTTCTTCAGTCGTCATGTTCTGGAAGTCGATTGGGCACATATTTCCGGGTCCTTGCTTTCCCATATCTTTGAATTCTGATGCTGCAAAGGATATGGAAACAAGTCCAAGAACCATCAATATTCCAAGTATAATTTTTTTCACATTCACACCCTATATTTATTTGTATATTTTTTTAAGTTTTTATCGGGTAATATTTGAATTTATTTCGATCGGGTTGTTATTTTCAAAGTTTTCAGGAATTCGGGGCGGGTATTTTGTGTTATTAACGTTTTCGGGCATACCCAACATATTTCCATGATCTGGCACGTATGATTCATTGAAATTTTCAGGCATATTATTCAGGGTAATTCGTGTTTTATTTATTTCGTTTTCAGGTGTACTGTTATTCATTTCAAGCATATTCATATTTTCAGAATTATTTGCTGGTATCATTGGCATATTTTTGGAGGTATTATTTTCAAGTTTAACTTGTATATCGGTTCCAAATGCCGACTTCAACCAAGACAATATATTATTAAATATGCTACTGGATTTTTCAGAAGTCTGTTCGTCCATAGCCATACAGTAGGGCACTAGTGTGATAACCATAAGAATGGCTCCAGCAGTATTTTTTAATTTTTTATTCATGTTATCACATAGGGTTAATTTCCAAAAGGCAATAATTTGGAAATTATATTTTTCAGGTTATTAATTTAGGAATTATTGGGATCTAATAACTCCTTAATTCCTAATTGAATCCCCATACAATTAGGTTTTGAAAGTAAGTGTTCTCACAATTACTTTCAACTAACCTACTGTGGGAACAGAATATGAATGTATTTTGAAACGGCATTTCCATATTATGAAATGGTATTTTGAAGCTATTATGGGATTATATCCTAAAAATAATATTTATATTTCGATTGAATTAATAAAAAAATTGTTTAAACTTTTTAAATACCATAAAGCCCGTGATATGGAATTATGGAATATAATTTTGATATTTTTCAAAAAGATTTTTCAAAATTTTGAAAGGGTTATAAATTAGCATTTATATACTATACTGTAAAAATGAACGATTCCATTAAATGGAACAAGTGTTCCACGTCAAATAATTATACTGTTTGGACAATGTAATTGTTAAATAAATAAAATGGTTGGTATCATGAAACGAATTTTGATTATATTTTTAGTACTGACAATTATAGGGGTTGCAATTGGTATAATGAGACCTTTTGATTCATTACTTATCGAAGATGATTTATTCATTGCAAATGACTTTGAAACTAATCCAAAAATGGCTGAATTTAAGCCATATCCTGAAGAAAGCCCTCATTTAACGCAGGATCAAAATCATGCAATTGAAATTGCAAAGTCTAATATAACTGTTTCAGGGTATTTAGCTGAAGGTTACGGGCTTGCACCAGGTACTATGTTACTAAAAGAAGATTTTGAAGAATATGGTGAAAATTGTAAAGGTGTTATATTATCGAAAAATGACACATTGATATATGTACTTGTAAATGTCAATGAAAACAAAGTTCAATCTATCAAAAACTACACTACATTTGAAATCAAGTCTAAAACTCTTGTTATTGAACACGAAGATGGATATTCTGAGATCAAAGCTACTGGATTTACTGAAGAAGATGTAAAAACGGTTAAAGAAATACTGTCTAATGACCAAAAAACAGCTCAAATTATAAATGATAGGGATTACAATATAACTATTCAAGACATGGTGTATTTAAGCAATAAAAATTTCCAAAATGCCACTTATGCGATGGTTGTATTGGATATCGAAGATGGTTCGAGATATGTGGTAATGGTGGACATTACTGAAAGGAAAGTTTTCAAAATGGGTAAGCCTTTAAATTAATATTGTGTGAAATTTATGAGTTCAAAAGTTAAAATAGCCGTATATATGCTGATATTTATCGTTTCAGTAATTGTGCTAACTTCTAAATTTTTATATCCACCGACAGTTCAGGTAATCGTTCAAGGGGATACCACGTATGTTCAGGAAGTTCCTAATGTGTACACGCTTTATGATTGTATGTTAATGGTTTTGGCATCCTTTTCGCTTTGCTTAAGTACTACTCTAATTTACTTTACAGTTCGTGATTTAGAGCTTTCGGAGAAAAATAATGTTAATAAGATAGATTTAAGTGATTTAAACGACCATATTGGAAAAATTGTATCTTCAAAGGTCAATGATAAAATTAAAAATGGAAATACGAATGAAATTCAAAATTTAAACATGGAATCTGAAGTAAAAACCTCTGAAAACGAAGAAAAATTAAGAAACGAGAATTTTATTAAAATTTTAAAAGGAAACGAAAAAACTATAGTAAAAATTTTAATGGATCATGGGGAAATGACTCAGAGTGAACTTTTTGAAAGAACAAAAATTCCAAAATCGACTCTTTCCAGAACTTTAAGTGATTTAGAACTTAGGGGAATAATTTTAAGATATGAACACGGAATAAGCAAGAAAGTAAAATTAAATAAATTTTAATTATGTAATTGTTATTTCAGAAATGTTGCCACAAACCGTTCCTGTAACGTTTAATAAGGCATCACTCATGTTTTTTGCAGTTTCACCCGCATGAGTATCTGAATATTTAACATGTACTACATAAAAATAGCTTGCAATCGTAGCTACTGCAACAGAAGCCCCGACTAAAATCCCAATTTCCATCGAAACCTGTCCTTTTTTTGAATATAATTTTTTTAACATAATTCCCCACCAAAAAGTCACACATTAATCAAATTATGTTATTTAATATTCTTTTTAAAGAATTATATAACTTTAATCCTTTATTTTCAATTAATTTCAACTAAATGGTAAAAGGTTATTTAACTTTAAAATAACGTTTTTTACAATATTTCCATTTTAATCCATTTTTATTAACATTAATCCCCAAAATAATAAATATTGCGTTATAGAGAAAATATATTATCCCAGAATTAATTTTTCTGGGGTATATTGGGGAGTTTAAAAGAACATATTGGTTCTTTAGATAAAATTGGCCTAAAACGTCACAGATCCATAACCAGTTTTCGGTTGAAACACGAAATGCATGCTATGCACCATACTGTTTTAAACAGGAAGCATGCATTTAATTTTTTATTATTTAATTCAATTTTTGTTATTCTGGACACAAACCTGTTTCAGGGTGTTTTATTTTTATTAATTCTCTTGCACGAGCTAGTGCTAAATCGATATCCTCACAAATATTTTCTTTACCAATCATATTTGTCAATCCATATTTTTCAAATTTTTTTCTTAAGTTATAGTCTGCACCTGAAATAATCAAAGATATGTCCTGTTTTTTAGACGATTCAATAAACTCTTCGAGATTTTTTATTCCTGTAGCATCAATTATTGGAACATTACGCATACGAAGGATTATTGCAGAAGGTTTTCTTTTAGCAACTACATTTAACGTACTTTTGAATTTATCTGCGATTCCAAAGAAAAATGGTCCATTTACCTCATAAACCTCAATACATGGTGGAACATCCTTTAAAGTAATTGAATATGGATCTTTTTCTTGTGGAATTGTTTTTAAGTTAGAAATTTCGCTAACTTCGATTAATCTCTGCATAAATACAATCACTGCAAGAAGCATTCCGATCTGTATTGCAGTATTTAAATTTACAAACACTGTAAGGAGGAATGTAACAAGTAATACGATTCTATCCCTTTTTGGAGATTTAAATAGTATTGATTTGAAATGTTTTACTTCAGCCATGTTCCATGCTACAACTACAAGTATTGCAGAAAGTGTTGCAAGAGGTATTTTTAAAATTAAGGGGGATAGTAATAGCATGAATAAAAATAACATTATTACATGAATTATTCCAGATAATCTTGATGTAGCCCCGGCTTTAATATTTGTTGCAGTACGTGCAAGGGCCCCTGTTGCAGGAATTCCTCCAAACAAAACTGATCCGATATTTGCAATTCCTTGGCCCACTAACTCTTTATTTGAGTTGTGTTTGTATCCAGTCATACCATCTGCAACAACAGCACACATCAATGATTCTATTGCACCTAAAAATGCAATAGATAGTGCGCTCGGGAATAAAAGTTCCATTTTTTGAAGATTTAATTCCGGAAGGTTTGGAAAAGGAATTGTATTTGGTATTTGCCCAAATTTGGATTCAATTGTTTCAACAGGTAAATTAAAAAAATAAACTAAAAAAATTCCAGCAATTATTGCAATTATTGGCGAAGGAATTTTTGAAAATACTTTTTTTGAATTTGTAAGGATGATTAAAGTTAATATTGAAATAAACAGTGCATAGGGGTTTAATAACTGGATATGTGTTAAGTATACGATCCACTGATCTAAAAATGTTGCAGGAATACTTCCAATCGAAAGTCCGAAAAAATCCTTAATCTGTGTAGAAAAAATAATTAATGCAATTCCTGATGTAAATCCCATTGTGACAGGATAAGGAATGAATTTTATAATGTTTCCTAATTTTAACAATCCCATGCCAATTAAAATTAAACCTGCCATTAATGTTGCGATTACAAGTCCTTCGTATCCGTATGAAGCTATAATTCCAAAAAGTATTACAACAAAAGCTCCAGTTGGCCCCCCTATTTGATATTTACTTCCCCCAAGTAGTGAGATTAGAAAACCTGCGACTATTGCAGTAAATAATCCTTTTTCAGGTGAAACTCCTGAGGCTATTGCGAAGGCCATTGCAAGAGGTAATGCGACTATTGCAATAGTAAATCCTGCAAATAGGTCATTTTTAAGGTTTTCATAATTTAAATTCTGATTAATTTTCATATGCTGGTGCCCTCCAGAGTTTACGCATCTTTTTACATTAAGTACGAAGGTTTTTGATTTTTTAGATTATAACGCATTGTAATATCAGTATATAAAGATATCGAAAATACCTATGTTTCAGGACAATTTACATATCCTCAATCTTTCAAATATATTATTGTATAATATACCAAAAATTGGTAAGATATTGCCAAAAATTGGTAAGATATTTATATCTAAAAATATAACTTCTGTTCATGAATGCTTTAGATAAATTATACCGGGCTTATTATGCAGCAAATAAATGTAAATTATATTTTAGCGAGTTAAAAGAACTCACAGGACTTTCAAACAGTTCTCTTCAAAATGCTTTGAAAAAACTCGAATCTGAAAAACAAATTTTAAAATTGAAGGAAAAATCAAACGCATTTTATATTTTAAAAAATACCAAAAAAACAGTTTTTAAATTTTCAGAAATCGATGAAGAACGATTTTGGAAATTGAATAGAAATGTTCGGGCACCGATACTGGATTTTATTGAAATTTTCCCAAAAGAAATCGATTTTATGATTCTTTTTGGTTCTGCATCTAGAAAAAAAGAGACTGAAAATAGTGACATTGATTTGATGGTTGTAACGCATTCTTTTGAAGATCCCGACTTACAAAAACGGTATCGAGAAGAAATTAATCAGAAATTGGAATATGCAAAATCAAAAGCTGAAAGCAGGTCGTTATATCCGATAAGTATAGTTGCAGTCGAAATCGACTATTTTTTAAACTCAAAAGATCATATTGTAGATCAGGCTAAATTAACTGGATTTCCAGTTTTTGGACATCAGAATTACCACGAGGTAATTTTAAATGTTAAACGTTGAAGAATATTTTAAAAATACGGAAAAACTCGAAATTGCTTACGATTTTCATATTTACAAGAAAAATCTTGAAAAAGAACGCCATGCGAAGTCCCTTGTTCATGCACATATGGATAAAGCAAAACACAATCTTGCATTTGTAAATCAAAATATAAAAAATGGTAATTTTCAGGATTGGAGTATTGTGGGACTTTATTATGCGGTTTATCATGCTGCACTAGCGTTAGTTTCAAGAAAAGGATTTATTTCAAGAAGTCACAATGCAACAATGATTTTTTTGATAAAAAACTATACGAACGAATTTAGAAAAGAAGAGTTGCGATTAATTGACGAATTATCCATTACTAAAAAAGATGCAACATTCTATACGAGTTTAAAATCAGAACGACAAAAAGCAAGTTATTCGACAGATATAATGTTTAGCGAGTCTAAAGTTTTAGAACTTCAGAAAAAATCCATTGATTTTATAAACAAGGTCGAAGATATTATCGAAAATTGATCGAAAGATTATTATTTTCAAATGCCTCACTTTTTTATTTAAATATTTATTAGGTGTTATTACTGATTAAATTCTCTTTTTTCTTTTAAATCGGGATAATTTAGCTAAATTTACGTTTTTATACTCATTATGATATAATTTCAATGGGGGTGAAAAGTATGTGGGCGAAAGATAAGATCTACGCAGATTCTCAAAGAAAAATTCACGAAAGTTTTCCAAAAATAATTGTAAATTTGGCAGTTGCTTTTGTAATATGGCTTCTTGCAGTTTTGGTATTCCAACCACTTGGTGATTTCTTAGGAAATCCGTTTATATTTGGATTAGTTGGAATGAAAGCCATAATTTCCGGTGTAGTTATAATTGCACTTGTAATACTTCTTTTAAAGATTCTTAAAAACATACTGATGCTAACAGATGGTATTTCAGATATGGTTGCAGTTAAATTCATGAAAGATGATTTAACTGACGAAAAACTGCAGCATTATCGATCTGGATTTAGGGGATTGGGATACGTTTTGCTTGCAATAATTGCATACATGTTTTTCCTGCCGCTTATTGCAGGAATATTTGCAGCACTTGCAGGAATCGTTTTATTACTACTTATAATCTGGGCAATATTTGTAATAATTCGCGTAGGAAATATTTTTTCAGAGGATATCGAAAGAAAAGCCGCAGAAATTTCAAAAAAGTTTGAAAAAACTGAAACCGAAGAATCTGAAGAAGAGTAGGGATTATGAAAAAAGAAATAAATATTCTTCTTTTACTAATTTTTTGGATAGTACTCGCATATTCTGTCGGTTTAAATCCAGAAATACTTTCATTTCTGACCAACTATATTTCTTACGATATTAATGATATTGCAGCCGTTTTTGTAATATTGATGGTAATTCTATCAATAATTACAGCTCGGAATTTAGTTTATACAATAAATAAGTCATTAAAAGAATATTCAAAAGATTTTTAATAACTTATTCAATTTTTTTATCCTCTTCTTTATCAATTTTAATTTTAAGATCCTGTGGAAACCATACAGTTCTTTGTGGGAATGGAATTTCAATATTTTCCCCATCAAATTCTTTTTTAATGTTTTTAATGATTTCTCGTTTTACATCGTACCATTTTTCACTTGGAGTCCAAGCTTTTACGGAAATATCAACGCTGCTGTTTCCAAGATTATTTACAAATATTTGTGGTTCCGGGTCAACCAAAACATAGGTCATATCTTCAAGCATATTCCATATAAGTTCAATTGCACGGTCTGCGTCTTCTTTGTACGCAATTCCAACTTCGATATCGACACGTCTTGCAGGATATTTTTTATTGTTTATAATCTCTGAATTGAAGACCTTTTCATTAGGAATTCTAACTAATACGCCATCCCAAGTTCTGATTCTTGTTGACATCATTTTAATATCATTTACAATTCCAGAACTTGTTCCAATTTCTACAGAATCTCCTATCTTTAACGGTTTATCAAAATAAAGGAATATTCCAGATATAAAATTTGCAACAACTGTCTGGGATGCAAAACCCAAAATTATACCTGTAATTCCCCCTGCAACTAGGAGACTTCCAAGTCTATTGGTGAGACCAAGCATATGGAAAACTATTCCAAATGCGATTATCATTACCGAATAATGAAAAATGGTTGCTTTTACACGGTATTCTGCAAAGTTCCCTTCTTGTGAGCCTTTAAGTAGCAAATATCTTTTAGAACGATTAGAAATCCGATATGTGAAATATACTAAAAGTAGCGAGTAAATCAAAATTTTTAAATCAAATCCAAATATTTGGTATGTTACAAAACTTTCAATGACGTTTAATGCAAGAACTACGAATATTGCAAGTACAAATGTTGAGAGGAGGCCTGCAGTTTCATCATTTATTATCCAAGCCTGTTTTGTGGTTTCGGATAACTTTTTAACCCGTTTTTCAATAAAAAATGATAATACTAAACCTATAATAACCATTAAAATTAATTTTAATCCCGAATAATACGATAATCCATAAACAAAGTTATTCTGTAGAAATTCGAGCAGTTCTAGTATCATTTAAATTCTCCTCAAGAAATGTGATACGGGGGTTATATTTTTAGTTCCGATTAACCCATTTTTAGGTGCTTTTGCAGTATTTATTATTTCTACGCTTCCATTTTTAGTGAGATTAATAATTGTTGGATAATATGCTTTATCCTCTGAATAGTACATAATGGTTTCCCAGATTGGAAAAACCAATTTATCAAAGGTTTTCCAGTAATTTGAACCATTACTTAGGACAAATTTTGTAACACAAAGAGAATCAGGTTCTTTTGTGTAAACTTCGCTTAAATGATATCTTGAAATATCTCCGATATCGACAGTTCCGTAAATAGCGTATTTTTCTTTTCCAAGATTAATCAAATCTAACTCCATTTCACCGAGTTTTAATTCAATATCACACGGGGATTCAACATACCCCCTAAAAGTATCCTTTGGGGGAACAACTACGGGTTCTTTGAATTTAATCGTTAAATACTGCACCCCGTATCCAATTGCAGGACTCGGAACAATTCTTAAGGAATAGGATGATTTTTTGATTAATTTTGAAGTATTTCCCCTAATATATTTTAATAAACCATCCAGTTCTTCAATTTCAATTTCGTGGGCCCCTACCAGAAATTTTTCAGGCATAAGTGGTCGATATCCAAACATGAAATAATATATGTTTTCAAAGGATTTATATTTTCTCTTACCAAAAAAAGGTCTTTACCTAAAAATACGTTTTAAAAAACAATATTGAATGTTATTATTAAAAAAGAGATTACGGGGATATTATTTTTCGAAAATGGAGCTTTTTATTTATTTTAAATTTTTTTAAAAATAAATATAATTATTGGTATTTTTTATAAAAGCCTTCTTTTCGCAATTTTTCAGAACGTTCACTGAAAATACTTCCTTCAACAATATTATTGTAGCCTTTTTTCTTTATAATATACTGTATATAGTCGATATTTGGGCAGCTATCGTAATGGGCGTTATCTGTCGACATACAGGATGAAAGATGTATTTTAACTTCATCTTTTTCAATATTGTCAATTTTTTAAGCCATCTTGAAAAGTTTGTAAGTTTTGAACTTACCACTTTGCCAGAACAGCCTCCACAGGTAAAAGAAATGTATTTTGTATCTTTATTATAATTTTTAAACGCATCAGTTTTCTCATAAAATGCGTTGGTGCATCTCATACTGCTACACCGGTTTTTAGCCAGATTACATTGGATTATAACTACATATTTTGTGTTCATGGATATCCCATATTTTTACTTTTATTCATGGTTTAATGTAATAGAGATGACTTTTACACTTGCAGTCCGAACATCCGAAAGATTCCACAGAATCGAACACTATATTAAACTTCTGCGAAACATCACATTCAAATCGTCCAATTGTTACGTTTACTTCTTTTACATTTGAAAATTCCAGTAAATAATCAATATGCCATCTTTTTTTCTTATTTTCAGACAGATGCCTGCTTATTCTATTGTATAAATTCATGCTGTTACCCATTGCAGAACCGATGTAAAAATAATCTCCTTTTTTAAATTTAATCTCTCTTTTTCCAACGAGAATGGTTCTTGGAGCGTTCATCTTTATTCTTAAGACGTAAGTGCCTTTGTCTTTGGGGATTTTAGTTTTTGGGGTCTTTTTAAAGTTGAACTCTTTATAAATTTTTTCGAGTTCTTTTAATGAATTGTAGTGGGGGCAGATTTTTCGAATTTCAGAAAAACACTTATCGCATTTTGGAATCGGGCTGCATATTTCTTGGCCAAATACAACAAGTAGATTGTTAATTCTTTTCCAGTAATCTTTCGGAAGTTTTTTTCGAAGTTCCATTTCTGTGTTTTCAGGAAACTCAGTATCAACATAATTCCAACGATTTGTAATTCTGTGAACGTGTGTGTCAACACAGATTGCGTATTCATCAAATGCAAGAGTCATTACTAAGTTTGCAGTTTTTCGTCCAACCCCTGGAAGTGTTATAAGTTCTTCAATTGAATTTGGAATTTTTGAATCGTACTCTTCAAGTAAAATTTTGCCTAATTTTTTTAGATTTTTAGCTTTAGTTTTGTAAAATCCTGCAGGGTGAACTAACTTTTCAAGGTTATCTAAAGAAATTTCTGAAAGCTCTTTTGGAGTTTTTACTTTTTTGAATAGCTCTTTTGATACTTTTGCGGTAGTTTCATCTTTGGTTCGTGCGCTTATCACTGTAGAAACTAATATTTTAAAAGCCCGTTCATTTTCGTCTGAATTTTTAGATATTTTGTCAACTACTGCATCTTTTTTTAAATTTTCGCCTAAAATATCTAAAAATTTAATAAATGGGGTATCAAGATTGTTCATGGCTATCTCGTCGGTTAATTTATATATTATTTTTATTATATTAACATTTTAGGATGAATTTAGTTAAATTACTAACAATCGGGGTTTTTATGATTAACCAAATTGTTAAAGAATTAAAGGAACACATGCCATTTACTATATTGGGGGCTATTTTTGGCATAGTATTATTGATTATTTTTAATGGAATTTCGTTTAGTAAATCCTATTCAATATTTTATACGCTTCATCCAATACATGTATTTTTAAGTGCATTTACTACAACTTCGATGTATAAATTATATAAAAAAGGCAGATCCAAGTCAATTACTGGTTTTTTAACATTATTTTTAATAGGTTATGCCGGCTCTTTAATCATCGCAACGATAAGTGATTCATTAATTCCATATGTTGGAGAAATTCTTTTAGATTTACCAAATAGGGGGGCCCATATTGGATTTATTGAAGAATTCTGGCTTGTAAACTCGTTAGCAGTACTTGGAATAGTTTTGGCATATTTAAAACCATTTACAAAAATACCGCATTCAGGACACGTATTTCTAAGTACTTCTGCATCACTTTTTCATATAATAATGGCGCTGGGATCAGGATTAAGTTTTTTAATGTGTTTTGAGATATTTATATTCCTCTTTATTGCAGTATGGGTTCCATGCTGTACGAGTGACATTGTATTTCCGCTAATTTTTGTAACGGATGAGGATTAGCCAGATTTATTTTTGATTATTTTTTTTTATTTTGTAATATATATTGATTAATACCCTATAATGTGTTAATTAACAAATATGAACATGTAATTGACTTAATTTTCTATTTTAAGATTATTATATTTTTTTGGTTCAATTCATTTGTATTTATTATATATATTTGGAAATTCAAAAATGAATGTTAATAATAAACCATGCAAGATCAAAAATGTTTAAAAGGGATATCTTTGCCGTATTCTGACGAGGAATATTCAAAAATTAAGAAACATATCAAGCATATTATAAATACTGGTCACAGTTCAGACGATGAATTTAAAAATCTTCTTGGTATGGTATACGCCAGTATCAAGTTAAAAAATCAAAACTGTACGGGTAAAGTACTTGATATTCTGAAAAATAATTATAATCTGGACCTAATGGATGATATCGATAAATTTAGAACTTTTTATCATAAAAAATCACCTGAAATTAAAAATAAGGATGATTTAAAAGATTACATAAGAAATAACAGTAAATAAATACTATTTTTTTTATAACGTATAACTTTTTTATTTTTGACTATAATTAATGTCTGCTTTTTTATAACTTTAAAATTGATATTCGGCGTTAGATTTTAATATATCGATAATCTATATAGATGCAAACGTCAACGTGAAACAAGGGTTTGGCCCGTAAAGGTGATTTTGCAATGCATAAAATCTGCGTAATTGAAGGCGACGGGATCGGGAAAGAAGTGGTTCCGGCTGCTGTAGAAGTTTTAAAAGCTACTGGTATCGAATTTGAATTTAACTACGCTTTAGCAGGCGACGAAGTATTTGAAAAAACTGGAGTGGCACTTCCAGAAGAAACAATCAACGCTGCAAAAACTGCGGATGCAGTGTTATTTGGTGCTGCTGGAGAAACTGCTGCTGATGTTATTGTAAAATTAAGAAAAATATTGGATACTTATGCAAATATTAGGCCCGTAAAATCCTACAATGGAATAAACTGCCTTAAAACGGGTATTGATTACATAATTGTAAGGGAAAATACAGAAGGCCTTTACAAAGGAATCGAATCTGAAATTACTGAAGGGGTTACTGTAGCAACAAGGGTTATTACAAAAGAAGCTTCTGAAAGGATATTCAAACATGCATTCGAAATGGCGAAAGACAGGAAATCAACTGGAAAAGAAGTAAAAGTTACCTGTGCACACAAAGCAAACGTTTTAAAAATTACTGATGGATTATTTAAGAAAACATTCTACGAAGTTTCAAAAGATTACGAAGATATCAAAACTGAAGACTTTTATGTGGACGCAATGAATATGTACATAATTTCAAGACCCGAAACTTTTGATATTGTAGTTACATCTAACTTATTTGGTGACATATTGTCAGACGGCGCAGTAGGGATGGTCGGAGGACTCGGAATGGCTCCGTCAGGAAATGTTGGTGACGATTACGGCCTTTTTGAACCTATTCACGGATCAGCTCCAGACATTGCAGGAAAAGGCCTCGCAAACCCAACTGCAACAATACTGACTGCGGTAATGATGTTAAGATACTTAAAAGAAAATGGGGCTGCTGACAAAGTTGAAAAAGCTCTCGAAGAAGTTTTAAGTCTTGGATTGACAACACCTGATCTTGGCGGTACCCTTTCAACAAGTGAAATGGGCCAAGAAGTCGCAAAAAGAGTATAACTGTAACCATTATATGTGGTAAAATCTTATTTTATTTTTTTATTATAATTAATTCGCATCTGGTGAGATTATGTCATATGATATTTCAAAAATAACTGCAAAAGAGCCTATTTACGCTGGAAAAGCAAAATCAATCTACAAAATCGAAGAAAACGAAAAAGAAGTTTTGGTTGAATTCAGAGACGATATAACTGCTGGAAACGGTGCAAAACACGACGTAAAATCTGGAAAAGGATATTTAAACACCTTAATTTCAAACGAACTTTTCAAAATACTCGAACAAAATAACGTTCCAACACACCTTATCGAGTACATCGAGCCAAACCACATGATTGCAAAGAACGTTAAGATAATTCCTTTGGAAGTAATTGTAAGAAACATTGCTGCAGGAAGCCTCTGTAAAAAATATCCATTCGAACAGGGACAGGTATTAAAAACAGCAGTTACACAGTTTGATTACAAAAATGACGACTACGGAGACCCAATGTTGAACAATGAAATTACAATTGAACTTGGTCTTGCAACCGAAGAAGAATTAGTTGAAATTAAAAAACTCGCTTTAAAAGTGAACGACGTTTTAAAAGGATTTTTCGATGAAAAAGGAATAATTTTAGTTGATTTTAAAATCGAAGTTGGAAAAACCGTTGATGGTGACATTGTTGTTGCTGACGAAATTAGCCCCGATACAATGAGACTTTGGGACAAAGAAACAAAAGACGTTCTTGATAAGGATGTATTTAGAAAAGATTTAGGCGATGTTTTGGAAAAATACAAAACCGTTGCTAAAAGAATCGGATGTTTAAAATAATTATTTTAATTTTTCTTTTACCAAATTGGTGGAATAATGACAAATAATTCAGTAAAAAAACTTATTTTATTTGATTTAGATAGCACACTTGCAGATTGCGAAGTCATTGACGAAATTGCAAAGTTTGCAGGTGTTGAATCGGAAATTAAAAAAATAACTGAAGAAGCGATGAAAGGTAAAATAAAGTTTGAAGAATCGCTAAAACGACGGGTAAAATTTTTAAAAGGAATTCCTGTTGAAAAACTTGATGAATTTGCAAAAAAAATTCCCATAATGAATGGTGCACATGAATTAATAGGAGAACTTAAAAAACAAGGATATGTTACAGCCGTTGTCAGTGGAGGATTTGATTTTGGGGCCGAACATGTCAAAAAAGTGCTGGGACTTGATTACTCTTATTCAAATACTCTTTTATCTGAAAATGGAATTCTTACTGGCGAAGTTATTGGCCCAGTAATGGGCGAGACTGCAAAAGGGGATATTTTAAAAGAAATTGCAGCAAATGAAAACATTTCTCTTGAAAACACGGTCGTAGTTGGGGACGGGGCAAACGACGTAAGTATGTTTGAGAGAGCAGGCTTTAAAATAGCTTTTTGTGCAAAAGAAATTTTGAGATCGAAGGCAGATATATGCATCGACAAAAAGGACTTAAAAGAAATATTGAACTACCTTAACTAACTTTTTTCGCTTTTTTTGACCTAAAACGGCTTTTTTAGAACTTTTTTGCTTTGTATCAAATAAAAATATTTATATAGCTTACAACAAAAATTTATAATATGTTAAATGGGGGTTCGGTGTTAAAAATGGATTACACTACAATAAAAACTAAACTTGACGAAATAAATACACAGATAAAAGAATTGTATGAAAATGCCAAAGAATTAAAAGAAATTAGGGACACAGCAAACGACGATGTCAAAAAATACAAAGATTTAAGGGAAGACATCAATGTAAAGGTCAAAGATCAGATTGAAGAAATCAGGCTCTTAAAACAAAAAAGAGCAGACATGCTTGCTGAGTTTAAGTCAATGAAGATAAGTAAGTCGTATCTTGCACAAAAGATAGAACAACTGGAAACTACCCTTCAGACAAAACCAATGTCAATGGACCAAGAAAAAGAAATGGTCCGAGAAATTGAATCTCACAGAAAGTTATATGACAAAGCGGTAGAATTAGAAAACTTGAATGAAACCATAAAGACAATGTCTGATGGAATTTCCGTTCTTGTAAACCAATCTTCAGAAGAACATAAAAAAGTGCTTGAAAATGCAAGAGTAAGTGCTGAAAAACATCAGGAACTTTTGAAGACTTACGCCGAAATAAATGACTTAAAAGCAAAAGCTACTGAGTTATACGACAAATTGAAAGAAATGAAGATAAAAGAAATAGTAGAAGAAGAAATCTAATTTTATTTTAATTTATTGATACTTATTATGTGAAAATTATGAATGATAGTTATATAAAGCCCCATATCGTCATAGGGGACCTTTCGAAAATACATGGGTTAATAAACGAAGAAAAAATCCTTTTAGGGACCGACGGAAGTATTACAAACCTTTTGGAAATTCTTTTCGGCAATGAAGTTGTTGTGGAAACACTCCATCAAGAAATAATGGATAATGTAAATTATAGGGCAGTATTGCTCGGAGTAAATGGAATTCCCCTAATCTATGCAACTTCAGAAACACCGCTTGAAAGCATAGATGAGATACAAATACGCGAAAAAATAAGAAAAGACCTTCTTTCAGCAGACATCCCGATTGGAAAAATTTTAAAGATCCACAATTTGGAAACAAGGCGAGAAATCGTCGAAATAGAAGTAAAAGAAGTTCCAGATTCGGTTATAACTAAATTGAATCCGAAAAGAAGTAAAATTCCCCAAAGAACCTATAATATAATCCACAAAAACAAGGTAATTATGACGATAACTGAAATGTTTAATCTTGAAGATCACATTTAATCAGAAGTGATTCGATGTTAAAAGAAGCGCTTTTTTATGAAAACCTTGAAAATTGTAAGATAAAGTGTAATATCTGTCCAAGACACTGTATAATTTCTTCTGGAAAACGAGGAGTTTGTGGTGGCCGAGAAAATATTGATTGCTCACTTTATGCAGTAAATTATGGAAAAATATGTGCGACAGCAGTTGATCCTATTGAAAAAAAACCTTTATTTAATTACAAACCCGGTACGAGCGTTTTTTCAATAGCTACTGCAGGATGTAATTTTAAGTGTAAACACTGCCAAAACTGGGAAATAAGCCAGTCATTACCTGAAGAAGTTCCTTTCAGTGAATTAACGCCTGAAGACGTTGTTGAACTTGCTAAAAATTACCTATGCGAAGGAATTGCATATACCTACACCGAACCAACTATATTTTATGAATTTATGCAAGAAACAGCAAAATTAGCAAAAAAACACGATTTATTCAACGTAATGGTTACAAATGGGTATATTGAAAAGGAACCCCTGAAAAAACTTGAAATCGATGCAATGAATATTGATATAAAAGGAAATAGTGAGTTTTATAAAAAAATATGCCTTGCAGAATTGGAACCTGTTCTTGAAACCTGCAGATTGGCAAAAAAACTTGGAATACATATAGAAATTACAAATTTAGTCGTTCCAACATACAACGATAATCCAAAATATATAGAATCAATAATTAATTTTGTAAAAGATGAACTTGGAGTTGATACTCCACTTCATTTCACTGCATTTTATCCGCACTACAAACTAACCTCTGTACCATCTACCCGTATGGAAACAATTAAAAAAGCAAGAGATATGGCGTTAAATGCAGGATTGCATTATGTTTATGCCGGAAACGTTCCATTTGGTGCGGGATATAATACTTACTGCCCCGAATGCAAATCCATCGTAGTGGATCGTTTTGGATACCAAAAACCTGAATTACATCTTGATAAATCATCAAAAACTCCCAAATGTCCAAAATGCGGTAAAGAATTAGACTTGATACTTTAAATTATTTTTAAATATTTAGGTGATATCTTGAGATACCTAGAACTTTGCACAATTGAGCATGCCAAAGAAGTTGTAAAAACTCTTTTAAATGAATTAAGCACCGAAGAAGTAAGTCTTTTTGAACTTCCTGGAAGAATACTTGCAGAAGACATCGTTTCAAATGTGGATGTGCCCCCATTTGATCGTTCAAGAATGGATGGTTATGCCGTAAGGGCAAAAGATACTTATGAAGCTGAAGAAGATAAACCTGTTACTCTCGAAATAATTGATAAAATACGTGCAGGCGGAAATTCTGATTTAGAAATACTGTCCGGCCAATGCATGGAGATTGCAACGGGAGCACCCCTTCCAAAAGGTGCTGATGCGGTAGTTATGGTTGAATTTGCGGAAATTGAAGAAAATTCTGTAAAACTCTACAAGGCAGTCTCCCCACATGAAAATATCCAGCCATGTGGAAACGATATTATGGTTGGGGAACTCATAATGAGAAAGAATACTGTTGTATCTCCAAGAGATATCGGTGCAATATCTGCAGTTGGTAAAAATAAGTTAAATGTATTTAAAAATCCAAGTATCGGGCTTTTATCTACTGGAAATGAACTAATCAGTCCGGAAGAGGAATTGGGGCCATATAAAATTTACGATGTGAATACATACACGATAGCATCATCTATTTTAGAAAAGGGATGGAATTTTAATTTTTATGGGATTGTAAAGGATAATAAAGAAGATTTAATGGATAAACTAAAGAAAGCAATGAATGAAGACGTAATACTGCTTAGTGGCGGAACATCTGCAGGAGTTGGTGATTTAACAAGTACTGCAATCGAAGAGCTTGGCGGGGAAATCCTAGTACATGGGATAAAAATAAAACCTGGAAAACCAACTATTATCGGAAGAATTGGGAAAAAATTGGTTGTAGGACTTCCAGGATATCCAACGTCATGTTTAACCATTTTTGATGTGTTATTCAATGAAAAAGGAAAAACAATGCGGGCACAAGTTTATAATCGATACATGTCAGCTAAGGGACGAGAAGAATACCTTCCAGTTTCAATAATCCGGGGAAAAGATGGTTACGGGGCCTATCCTGTTTTAAAGGGGAGCGAAGCGATAACTTCACTCACATATGCTGATGGATATATTATAATTCCCGAAAACAGAGAAATTGTTGAAGATGAGATGTTTGATGTACACATGTTTGGCGATATTAGGATTGGGCTCAATATTATCGGAAGCCACTGTGTTGGAATCGACAGGATTTTACGAAAAGGTCAAATTCTTGCAAGAACTGTAAATACTGGTTCTCTTGGTGGAATAATGGCGGTAAAAAGAAATGAAGCAGACATTGCCGGAATTCACCTTTTAGACAACAATGGCGAATATAATATTTCATATCTAAAAAAATACAATGTAACTGATTCTGTTTTAGTTCGAGGATATGTTCGTGAACAAGGTTTCATGTTTAAAAAAGAGCTTGGAATAGAATCAATGGAAGATTTAATTGAAAAAATTCGATATTATAAAATAATTAACCGGAATAAAGGTTCAGGAACAAGAATACTCTTTGATAAATTCTTAAAAGAAAATGATATTGATAAAAATTCGATAAATGGATATGACATTGAAGCAAAAACGCATTCTGCGGTGGGGGCTGCTGTTTCAATGGGTAAAGCACAGATTGGACTTGGTATAAGTACAATTTCTGATCACTATGATTTGGAATTTATTCCAATTGCAGACGAAAATTACGATCTTTTAATTCCTAAAGAAAAATTATATGATGAAGATATAATTAAATTCATAGAAACGCTCAAAAACGAAGAACTTCCATTTAAAAAGTCAAAAGACACGGGAAAAATTATTTATGGGTGCTAATTTTATTTTTTTTAAATTTTAGATATATTTAAAAATTACCAATTAGATAATTAATTAATAGAATTATCATTTTTTGGAATATCATTTGGGGGGATTTAAATTGAAATTAAATCTTGAAGAGGGGACTTTAATAATCAAACATTCTCGAAATGTGCTTGAACAGTATTTAAAAGGCGAAGAGCCGAATATTCAAAGTTATCCTGATAAATTTAAAAATGTTCGAGGAATTTTTGTGTCACTACATACGTATCCAGAACATGATTTAAGGGGGTGCATTGGAATTCCTGAACCCATAATGTCGCTTGTTGATGCGATAAAAGAAACTTCAATAAGTGCTGCAGTCCACGACCCTAGATTTCAGCCTTTAACACATCCTGAGCTTAAAGACACGATTATAGAAGTTAGTGTATTAACAACTCCTGAAGATGTAGATGTTAAAGATCCAAGGGAATATTTGGAAAAACTCAAAGTCGGAAGAGATGGACTTATTATTGAATTTGGGCCTTATAGGGGATTATTACTTCCACAGGTGGCTACAGAGTATAACTGGGATACAAAGCAGTTTTTATCGAACTTATGTTTAAAAGCAGGACTTCCTGTAACCGCATGGACTGATTATGACGTTAAAATAAAGTCTTTTCAGGCACAGGTGTTCGAAGAGCTTGTACCTGGTGGCCCAGTAGTTGAAAAATCAACGTATACTGGATGTTAACCCATACTTTTTTAATTTTGGAAAATATATAACATATAAAACTGTTTTAATGTGATTTTCATGGATATAATGCCTATTGAAGATATTTTTAAATTTAATCAAATTACTGGAAAAATAAAAGAAAAACTAGAAACTTATAATGGATTAATAAGAATTGTAACACACCACGATCCTGATGGACTTACATCTGGTTCAATTGTGCTTAAAACACTTATCAGGTTAAATAAAAATGCACAAATGACTATTTTGGAGCATTTATCAAAAGAATCTATTGAAGATCTCGCAAAAGAAAACGATAAAATGTTTATATTTTGCGATATGGGAAGCGGTCAGATTGAATTGATAAATAATCTTGGATTTAATGCAATAATTCTTGATCACCACCCTCCAAAAGTGGCCGAAACTGAAATTGGAAATATTTTACAGTTAAATCCACACATTTTTGGGGCAAATGGTGCAAAAGAGATTTCTGCAAGTGGAGTATGTTATTTAATTGCAAGATTATTTGGATATTATGATTTAGCACCTATTGCAATTGTTGGGGCAATTGGGGACATGCAACACTTGCCATTTATTGGATTGAATAAATATATCTTAAATGAAGCAAGGAAGAACCGTTATTTGAGCGTTATAAAAGATATTGTTTACAATTGCTACAATTTACCAATTTCAAAGTCGATATGTTATTCAACTCAACCGTATATCAGAGAATTAAGTAGTATCGATAAAATAAAAGAGATTTTTGATGAATTAAAAATAAATCCTGAAAAAAAAGGAATAACTGCAAAAGAAGCAGAAAATTTGCTCGAATATTTTGAAAAATTTAACAAAAATGACGAGTTAATGGTTGATAGATACGAAATAAATCATAAAATAAACGATGCGTTTTACCTATCAGAAGTTTTGAATGCATGTGGCAGAAAAGAGATGACTGCAGTCGGAATTGGAATTTTGCTTGGAGATGATGAATGCATCAAACACGGCGAGAAATTATACATTGAATACAAGGAAGAATTAATTGAAGAATTAAAAAACGTAAAATTAAATTCTATGGATAATATCGAATATTTTATCGGTGAAAAAGGAAAAACCGGAATAATTGCCGCATTAATGGTAAAAGATAAGCCAGTACTAGGATTTAACGAGCAAAGCGAAATTTATAAGGTTTCTTCAAGAGGAAACAAGGAACTCGTTGAATGGGGACTAAATCTTTCAGAAGCAATGGCTGCATCAAAAGAATTTGGTGGAGATGGTGGTGGACACAATATCGCATCTGGTGCAGCCCTCCAAAAGAATTATTTAAATGAATTTTTGGAAAAGGTCAATGAAATTGTTGGTAAACAGTTGAAAAAGTAAAGGTACTTGAAAATAAAAAGCATGGGACTAATGATTAAAATATAAATAACGCGACGTAATATATTATTAGCCAAAAAATTAGGGGATACTATGAGAGCTTTCAAAGTAACACGGGATACAAACGAAACGAAAATACACCTTGAACTCAATATCGACGGAACCGGAAAATATGCAATAAAAACAGGAATTGCATTTTTTGACCACGTTCTTTCTTCGTTTGCAAAACACGGCGCATTTGATTTAAAATTAGATGTTTTAGGGGATTTAGAAATTGATGATCACCACACGGTGGAAGATGTGGGCATTGTTCTTGGAAAAGCTTTTGAAAATATGGAAAAAAAGAACATCAAAAGATTTGGGTGGGCAATAATTCCAATGGATGAAGCAAAGGCAACAGTATCTATTGATATTGGCGGTAGGCCTTACGTTGTTGGAAATTATACGCCAAACACTGAAAAAATAGGTAATTTTTCAACGGAAAATGTTGTACACTTTTTTGAATCGTTCTCAAACAATGCAAAAATAAACTTACATTTTGAAGTGACTGGTGAAAACGAACACCACAAAGTTGAAGCCCTCTTTAAGGCATTTGGGGTTGCAATGGATATGGCAACACATGTAGACGAAAGAAAAGGGATTGTTAGTACAAAAGGCGTAATTTAAGGGATATAATGAACAGAAACAAGAAAATAGCACTCGTAGCGCACTGTATTTTAAACTGTAATTCAAAAGTCGAATGCCTTTCTGAGTACGGTGGTGCTTTACGGAATGTTGTAAATTACCTGATGGACGAAGGTTTTGGAATTATCCAGTTACCTGTCCTGAAATGGCAATATATGGTATAAAAAGATGGGGACATGTTAAAGAGCATTTTCATACCCCCATTTTAGAAAAATAACTAGAAAATTATTTCAGCCGATTTTAGAACAAGTTCTTGATTATATAAAAAACGGTTACGAAGTATCTCTTTTAGTGGGGATTGATAAAAGCCCAAGTTGTGGGATATACGAAACATGCTCTTCAAAAGAATGGGGCGGATATTCGAGCAATGGGAATATGGCCGAAAAACTTGAAAAATTAGAAATGGTCTCCGAAAAAGGAATATTTATGATGAAATCCTAAAAATACTTAAAGAAAATGAAATAGCAATAAAATGCACCGCAATATATGAAGAAAATATTGAAGATTCTCTCAACCACTTAAAAAAATTTATATAATCCAATTTTTACTTTTTTAAAGTTTATAAATTCTTATTTTTTTATTTCAATGGCTATTAATAAATTTACAATATAGTTTAATTATTAGATAATTTTTCAATTACTAATATATATTTTAATATCTAAACTAAATATCTCTAAACTAAATATCTCTAAACTAAATATCTCTAAACTAAATATCTGGCAATGATTACATGAATAACAAACTTTTAATTCTTATTATTGGAACAGTTTTAATGTTTTCAGGCTGTGTTTCCAGTTCTGAAGCTCAAATTGATGAAGATCTTTCTTGGAAAAATGTCGAAGAAAATGGCGTATTAAAAGTAGGTTTTTGTGCTACGTGGCCCCCATTTGAATCAAGAAATGAAACAACTGGCGAAATCGAAGGTTTTGATGTAGATCTTGCAAAAGCACTCGGTGAAGAATTGGGTGTTGAAGTTGAAATTATCGATGCTGAATGGCAAGCACTTTTAGGCGGACTTTCAAAAGGGGATTACGATACATTAATCACCTGTATGTCTAAAAAAGAAGCATCTGTCGAAAATGTAGAAATGAGTGACGTTTACTACGAATTAAACGATGTAATTGTTGTAAGAATTGATAACAATGAAATTACCAGTGTTTCAGATTTATCTGGAAAAATAGTTGGTGTACAGCTCGGTTTTGGTAGTGAACAAGCAGTTGACGCACTTTCGGGAATACAAGAAATAAAAAGATATAATTACAATCCTGAAGCAATGATTGATCTTCAAAATAACAGATCTGACGCAGTTTTTGTAGGATACACATACGCATTATCTGAAATTTCAAAATGTCCTGATTTAAAAGTTCTCGATACTCCCGTAGCTTCTGCAGAAATCGCAATGGTTCAAAAAGAAGGTGCTAAAGAATTGACCGCTAAATTAAACGAAGCACTTTCAAAAATAAAAGAAAATGGAATGTACGACGAAATCCAAGACAAATGGTTAATTTTAGAATAATTTTCTAAACTTTTAAACTAATTTTGGTGTTTTTATGAAATTTTACCTTGTTTATAACAATATTCCTTTCATTATCGATGCTGTTTTTGTTACCCTTAACATAACGATAATGTCTTTTTTATTGGCAGTTGTTATTGCGGTTTTAGTGGGTTCCATACGTGCAATGAATTTTTCAAAAACTTTAAATCTGATTTTAATGGCATACGTTGAAGTTTTTAGGGGAACTCCTCTTTTAATCCAGCTTTTTTTCATATACTATGGACTGCAATCAGTTGGAATCGTAATGTCGAGTACTTTTGAGCAGTTCTCGGACTTTCACTAAATGGTGGGGCATATATTTCAGAGATAATACGAGTCGTGATACAATCCGTTCCAGTGAGACAGTTTTAGGCTGCAGAATCACTTGGAATGAGTAAAATTGAAAGTATGGTTTACATTGTGCTTCCACAAGCGTTCCGGATAACTATTCCCCCACTAGTAAATTCATTTTCATCGCTCTTAAAAGAAAGTTCTTTAATATCTGTTCTTGCAATTACTGAACTTACGAGGATAGGGCAGCTCATTTACACGAGAACATCACGACCTTTTGAAATATATTTAACAATCGGGCCCATATATCTGGTATTGGTGTCGATAATCTCGATAAGCTCGTGGAAAATTGAAAAAAAGTTAAATGGCGCATTTGAACGATAATTTTTATGCATGCCAGCAATATTTATATACCTAAAGCGATTTATCACTAGTTTCAAATGATATTCGCGAGTTATACGATGAACAAAGTAAAAGGAACTGCATATACAATTTATTCATCCGTTGCATTCGGCATAATGCCTTTTTTAACTAAATTTGCATACGATGGCGGAGCAAATGCAGTTACTACATTAATGTTTCGTTTTTTGATTGCAGGATTAATTTTATATGTATTTTTAAAATTTAAAAAAATAAGCTTAAAAATTTCAAAACATAATTTTGTAGAAATTTTATTTTACGGCGCATTTTTGTACGCTTTAAACACAGTATTTCTTTACGAAGCTTATAATTCCATACCAACAGGTGTTGCAACCACATTACACTTCATCTATCCTGTAACCGTTACATTATTAATGTTAATCATTTTTAAGGAAAAGCTGGGAATAAATAAAGCTTTCGCACTTATTTTTTCATTTTTAGGAATGTACTGTTTAGTTGGCGGCAACTGTGCAGGTTTTGATATCTATGGAGTATTACTTGCAGCAGGTTCAGGTTTAGTTTATGCAGGATACATTGTTTCTGCTGGAAAATGCAGGTATTCAAAAATAGACTCGTATATAACCATATTTTATCTATCAATTTTATCTTCAGTCTTACTTTTTATTTATGGCCTATTTACAAATAGTTTAACATTAAATATGGCATTTTCAAGTTATGTTTCAATTGGGATTATATCGGTATTCTGTACGGTTGTGGCATTGATTGCATTTTTAGAAGGAATAAAATTGATAGGTCCATCTAATACTGCGATATTAAGCACACTCGAACCAATAGTGAGTATAATTCTAGGGATAATCTTATTAAATGAAGTAATTAGCTTTAAAATTGGTTTTGGTAGCATTTTAATTTTAGTTTCTGTAATAATTGTTACAATCGAAAAAAGTAAAGTTCCTGAAATTATTGAAAATTAAAAAATAAAAGTAAAATAATTTAGTGTTCAAAAATGTATTTCAAAACTGATTTTTGAGCATGTAGCCTATTTTCAGCTTGATCGAATACTTTGGACTGTTTTCCATCGATTACTTCATCAGTAATTTCAAAACCCCTGTTTGCAGGAAGGCAGTGAAGTACTATTGCATCTTCTTTTGCTTTTGATAAAAGTTCAGCATTTATCTGGAATTTAGGGAATATTTTTAAGATTTCTTCTAAATTTTTATTTTTGTCGTTCATGCTGATCCATACATCAGTATATAACACATCTGCATCTTTTGCAGCGATTTCTGGATCGTCAGTTAAGGTTAAACTTCCTTCCCCATATTTTGCAATTATTTCAAGGGCTTTTTTAACGAAAAGTCCGCTTGGTTCATAGCTTCTAGGGGTTGCAATAACAACATCCATTCCTAAAATTGCACCTGCAATCATCAAAGAGTTTGATACATTGTTTCCGTCTCCAAAGTATGCTAATTTTAGTCCTTTGAAGTCTTTGCCATTTTCTTTCATTGTGAGTAAGTCTGCTAAAATCTGGCAAGGGTGTGCAAGGTCGCAAAGTGCATTAATTACTGGAACACTTCCATATTCTGCAAGATCTTCCAGTGTTTTGTGACTTTTAACTCTAGCAACGATCGCATCAACAAATCTGCTCATAACTCGTGCAGTGTCAGCAATGCTTTCTTTTTTTCCAAGGTGGATTTCTCCTTCATTCATCATCAAGGAGTGCCCCCCAAGTTCGTGTACTGCAAGATCAAAACTCATTCTGGTTCTGGTAGATGGGCTCTCAAAAATCAAGGCAATACTCTTGTTTTTCAAGATATCATGGCCGCATCTATTTTTCTTAAAGTATTCAGCATCTTCAATAATTTTTAAAACTTCTTCTCGCTCTAAATTCCAAAGTGTTAATAAATCCATAGTACCACCACTAAAAACATTGAAACAATCAAAAATACAATTGAAGATAAAATTTAATATACATCTTATATTTAAAATATTCCTAAATAATAGTTAATTGTAATCAAGAGTTGAAATTTCATGCACTATTTTTCAGAAAATCCGGATTCAAAACATGATGAATCCACAGTTTCAGGTATACTTCGAGGAAAAAAATTTTCATTCAAGACTGATAGTGGAGTTTTTTCTCCAAAAAAAATCGACAAGGGGACCATAATACTTGTCGAAGAATTGGAACTCTTAAAATCCGACAATGTTTTAGATGTTGGATGTGGATACGGGGTTATCGGGATTTCAATTGCAGATGAGGTTAATTCAGTTACAATGACTGATGTAAATAACCGTTCTGTTAGCCTCACAAGAAAAAATGTAAAATTAAATGGAAAATCTGAGAAAAATATCGAGGTTTTCCAAGGGGACTTATACGAGAAAGTAAAAAATAAAAAATACAGTGTAATTATTTCAAATCCTCCGATAAAAGCAGGGAAAGAGTTAATACACAAAATTATTTCAAAAGGTCACGAACTTTTAAATGAAAATGGATCGATCTGGGTAGTTATCCAAACAAAGCATGGTGCAAAGTCACTTACTAAATACATGGAAGAAATTTATGGAAACGTTGAAACAGTCACGATATCTGGCGGATACAGGGTTTTAAAATCCGTAAATACGAATAACGAATAATTTTACATAATTTCAATTAATTAACGTAGAGGGCGATAATTTGATAGAATATGTTATTGGAGCGCTAGGATTAATCATAGCTTCAGTTATGGATTTTAGAAGTCGAGAAATTGAAGACTACATATGGATTTTTTTAGCAGTATTTGGGATTTTATTTGCAATTTATTCATCAATTACGCTTTCAGATTATTCAATTTTGATAAATTCAATTTCAGGATTTGTAATATGCTTTATTCTTGGATACATGATGTTTTTATCCGGAATTGGTGGTGGAGACGGAAAGATGCTAATTGGGCTTGGTGCATTAGTTCCAAAATTTCAGATGCCAATTTATACGTCCCTTGGAACACTTTTAAACTTAAATTATTTGCCCACTTTTCCAATAATGGTTTTCATAAACGGAATATTTTTCATGGTGTTTTTGCCGTTTGTTATATTATTTAGAAATATATTGAATGGTGCAAGACCAAAAACCGGTAAAGACGTTATTTTAATGTTTTTTGGAGAAAAAATGAAAGTAAAAAATGCAAAAGAGCAAAAAAGACTTATAATGGGCCAAAATGACAAGATAAATTTCTTCCCTGCAGCAGATGACGAAGACTTTTCAAAATATGCTGACGAAGAAGAAATCTGGGTTACACCACAGATTCCACTCATAATTCCAATAACCCTATCGTATTTAGTAACTCCAATAATTGGAGATAGGATACTCGACTTTTTAATTCCGTTCTAAAATTCGATTTCAATTTCATAAACTTTTTCTACGTTTTCTTTATGGATTTTAAAGCATTTTTCTTCATCAATTATTTCATTTTCAAGTAACTGTCTGGTTTTTCTTGGCACCGTTCTTATTCCAAGAACAACCCCTGGTCTTTTTAAATCATCGATATAGTCGGTTTCCATTAAAAATCGGGTAGATTTTTCAATTGCAGTATCAATTGGTTTTGAAGCAACAATTGATGGAAAAATTCCAAATTCTTCGCCTTCTAAAACCATATCTGAAGAGTGATGTTTTGTAACTTTTTCTGGAGAAAGTTTCACCGATTTTGCCATTTCTGCAAATTCAAAAAACTGTTCTTTTGATGCACTCTCAGCATGTATTTGCACTGCGCAATCGATATCTTTTGCAATTTCCATCGAATAAGTTAGAATTTCATTTGATGCATCCCATATTTTTTCTTCAACTTCATAATGCGGCCTTCCAACTTCACCAATTCCAATTAAAAAATCATTTTCCAAAACCATATTTTTTGCATAATCAAGTGCATCTATCATGTAATGTTTGGCAGTTTCAAGTTCGATTCCATTTTTAATCATTACTGTTAATTCTGCAGGGTGAACGCCCAAAATTCCAAATGCAAGTACCCCATTTTCCCTTACTTTTTCGATTATCGAGATCATTTCATCCATTGTTTTGGTCAAATTGGTACTAAATGCAGGTTTATTTGGTATAATCATCACTTTTCCACCTGCATTTTTAAATGTCTTTGCAACTTTTTCTGGCCCGAGTCCATTTACTGGATCGATATGGATATGGTTGTCAGTTATCGGAAGTTCTTTTAAAATATCCATTTTAATCCCTTTTCCACACGTAAATTGGTTTTCCTTTGTAATTTACGAGTTTTAATTCTTCAATTGGTTCTTCGCCGCTGAGTGCTTTTACAATTAAATTACAGTTTATTTTTTTTGCAATTTCTAAAATAAATGGTTGAAGATCTCTTGGAGGCCTAAACGAGTAAATTAATCCAACATTTTTATAAATTTTAAGATCTGGATTAAATAAATCATCATAAAATGCATTTAATCCGGTTTCTTTAGCATCCAAAACTGCATTTTTGTTTATATCGATAACAATTACCTCAAAGCCGGAATCTTTTAACTTTTTAGCGTTATCGAAATAAAATCCAATTCCAAGTTCTGCGACTTTTAAACCTTTATTTTTTATATGGCCATAATTTTCATTGATGTATTTAAAAATTGTATCCATAGAATATCCCTTTATTTGTAAATTTCCTGAAATTCTTTATTTTTGATGATTCCGAGCGTTTCAAGTATCCAAAATATCGTGGCTGAAGGAATTGCATCCGTTCCAATTAAAATTTCTTCAAATCCCCCCAAAATTCCCAAAATTGATGAATGGTATAAATTTCTAATAATTAACGCATATATTGGGGCCCATACTAAATCTCCAGATTCTCCAAGTCCTGGGATTAAATATGTGGCCATACCAACAATATCTAGGGCAATAGAAATTATTAATTTTTTGTAATCTGCTTTTATCGAATTAAAGTTCATTTTTTCACAAATGGTTCAAATATTGTACTTTTTAATAGTAATTTGCATTTACATTATTTACGTTTTTATAAATTAAGATATATATGTTTAAATATTGAAGCGAAGAAGGAGGGATTTTCGTGACCATAGTAATGGTTATTGCACCAGAAAGATTTAGGGATGAAGAACTTTTTGAACCTTTACAGGTATTTCAGAGCAAAAATATTGCTACACAGGTAGTTTCAACTACAATCGGACAGCATAAGGGAGTTATGGGCAAAGTAATGACAACAACAAAAACGATTGAAGAAGTAAATTCAAACGATTTTGATGCGATAGTTATTGTTGGGGGAGGGGGTTCACGAGATTTCCTCTGGAATAACGAAAAATTACTTGAACTTTTAAAAGAATTTAATAAACAGGGAAAAGTTACCGCCGCAATATGCATTTCGCCAGCAGTTCTAGCACAAGCGGGACTTTTAAATGGTAAAAAAGTAACAGTATTTCCAGATGATGAATCTATTGCAGTTTTACAGCAAAACGGAGCAATTTACCTGGACGAAGCTGTAATTGTGGATGGAAAAGTAATTACTGGAAGAAATCCTGACGCTGCAAAAGAATTTGGATTAAAAATTGCAGAAGCGCTTGGAAAATAAACAATTCTTTTTTTAAATTTTTAAATTAATTTTAATCTTAAATTATAATTTACGTGAAAATATGGAATTTAAAACACCAAAATATCAAAAAATAGGCGATATTTTAATCGTTAAAAAGAATTTAAACGACAATGAAATTAATTATTTGGTAGAAAAGACCAAATGCAAAACTATTGTAAAATATAATACACATATTACTGGAGATTTAAGAACTCCAAAAATAAAATTACTCTACGGAACCAAAACAGAAACAATACATAAAGAACACGGGTGCCTTTTTAAAATTGATGTATCAAAAGTAATGTGGAGCATGGGAAATTTAGAAGAACGAAAGCGAATAAGTACTCTTTCAAACAGCAATGAAATTGTTGTAGACATGTTTGCAGGGATTGGATACTTTACAATTCCTATTGCAAAATATTCAAATCCTAAAATGATTTACGCTCTTGAATTAAATCCTGATTCTTATCACCACCTTTCTGAAAATATAAAATTAAATAAAATCGAAAATGTAACTCCCATTTTGGGAGACAATAGGGATTTTTCCTTAAAAAATATTGCAAACAGGATTTCAATGGGTTATGTTTTAAAAACCCATAAATTTTTGGACAAAGCTTTTGAAATACTTCACGAGAATGGCGGAGTAATTCACTACCATGAAACAGTTCATGAAAAAATACTCGAATCTCGCCCGATAGAGCGTTTAAAATATCATGCAGAGAAAAACGGCTATAAATTGGATAAATATAAAATTAATAAAATAAAGAAATATGCTCCTGGAATCTGGCACGTTGTAGTCGATGCAGAATTTTTAAAAATTTAAAACGTAAAAAAATTATTTTGTTCCTAAAATATTACATTCAGGACAGCTTAGGCTATTTTCATCGTATTTTAGTGTATTGTTTACTTTTTGAAGTGCACGTGTTGATTTCGAAAGAACTGCTGCATTTGATAATGATCCTGCAATTAAAACAGCAGTCATAATCTGTTCTTCACTTATTCCCATTTTTTTAGCAGCTTCGATGTGAAATTCGATGCAGTGTTCACAACCGAGAGCTGAAACAACTGCAATAGAAATCAATTCCGCAGTTTTTGGGTCAATATGCTTGTAATCATCAACAACAGCTTCATCGTAGTTGATTTTTGATTCTAAAAGTTTTGGATTAGTTTTCATTTTTTCAATAATGTACGGAACTTTTCCGTACCTTTTTTTAACGATTTCCATTAATTTGAATAATTTTTCATCAGAAATTGAACTGTTTTCATTCATACTATCACGATAATTCTTTTAGACATCAGTGATTTGTATAATGTGAGTTTTCCATTAAATAAAAATCGAAAAATAAATCAAAAACAAAAAAAGCATTTAAATAAATTTCATCAAAATTTCAATCAATATTTCTCTAAACGATTCTGAAAATCGAAATGCTAGGGCAGCTACAATAATAAGCAGTCCTGGAAATAGATAGTAGGCTACTACTTTGTCGTGCAGTATTCTAATTCTCTGTTTTTTTAATCTCAATCGCTTCTGTAAGCTTTCTACAATTTCTCGTTTTTCGGAAGTAGTTCGTTTTCTATCTGTCATTACTCTTGAAACTTCTTCTTTTAAATGGCAAGTTTCATCTTTTAATTCCAAATATTCTGTAAGTGCCCCCATGATTACCCCAAAATATAATTTTAATTTCTACGTATAATTATTTTTTTTAAATAATATATACATATTACTGAAATATTTAAAAAAAGAACATTTTTGTCGGGGCAATTTCTTAAAAAAAGTTATATCGACGATAAATATATTAAATCTATTTTTTCCATAAATTTACTGGATCCAATGTTCCATCAACTAATACGTCAAAATCAATTTTATCAAGCCATTTATTATGTTTAAATACATTACAAATGCTTATTCCAATAATTTTTTTGGGACTCAGATTCTTGATTATGGCATTTACTTCATCAGGCGTAGCTTTTGAATGTGCAGTTGCAATTCCGCCCATAATTACTAAAATATCGGGATTTATCAGATTTTTTTTATTTTCAAGCCCGAAAAACCTGTAACCTATATCTGTGAGTTCATATTCTACAGAATTTTCAATTTCTGCATCAGGAATAAAGTATTGATTTTTAACAGTATTTCTAATTGAATATCCAAAAAGCTGGGCCATCGAAAAGCAAACCCCTTTTGAACCGATATACACTATTTTTTTAGCGTTTTTAGATTCTATTTCCGATTTAAATTCCTCAACAAAAAATGAAAGGCATTTTCCAGATTTTACGAAGTCCATAATATCCCTCGTAATAATATCTGTATTTTAAAATAGTTAAATTTTTAGAATTTAAAAATAAATTTTATAAAAATTCAAATCCAAAATCGTTTCTTTTAAATTTTAAACCAGGTTCAACTTCGAAGTTTATCTCCTTTCCAAGCGCATTATCTATCAAAAGTTTTCCAACTGACGGTTTTGATCTAATTCCACAAATTGAAGTTGTAATTCTTGGATTTACTTCTAAAATTGAGATTTCTTTTCCATTGATCATGAAATCTACTCCAACGTAACCGTTAATTCCATCGATTTGTTCGAGAGTTTTCTTACATTCAATAATCGCCTTTTCTTTTAGGGGGTGATCAATATTTATTTCCCCTCCGCAGTATCTCTCTTCAATATACTGTTTATTCATACATAATGGATAGAATTTTTTATTTTTTGCAATAAAAATGATGGAATATGGTTCTCCTTCAATAAATTCCTGAACAATGTAATTTTCATCAAACGTATCGTGGGTACTGTCGCATCCAAGCCTGTTTTTAACAACGTATTTTTTAATTGGGAATGTTTTTGGCGTATTTACGAAATTTTTAATCGCTTCGTAGGTTAAAAATTTGTCTCCTGCAATTTTTACCCCTAATTTTTCACAGCCTAAATTTAAACAGCCGCTTTCTTCGATAAGCTCTGTTAAGTTATACAATATCATATCTTCTTCTGGCGCAATTGCAAGTGCAAAATCTGAAACCTCTAAACACTCTTTAACTGAATTTATGTAATCGTTCGAAACAGTTATCTCTAAATTATCCATTTCATGATATTCAGGATATTTTTTAGCTATTTTTTCGCAAAGTATTGTTTTAACAGTATAATTTTCATTTAAAAATTGATTTAACAATATATCAAACATTAATTTTCCTTCAGCGAGGAGTTCATCGGGGACGAGTCCAGTTCCAACTGTAAATTCAAAAAGAAATATTTTTTTGTCATCCAAGTTTTCACTCTTTAAAATTTATTTTAAATATTTCATAATTTCTTCTGCACCTTCAGTAGGTTCTACAAGACCGCTGTAGACATCTGAAACGATCTGTTTTACTTTGAATGTTTTCGTTATTTTGTTTCTTTTGCAGGATTGTATGAACAGTGGGCAATCTAAACTTCTGCCCTTATGTATCAATGAGTTCAACTTAACTGGAAACATTTTTAAGAAATTTATCATGTGAATTTCGTTCATTAATTCATAAGTTTTGTTAAAATGGTTGAAAACCATTATCTCAAAGTTTTTATTTTTTGCATAATTTAACATTTCTGAAATTAAGTTATTGCAGACAGTTTCACACGGGTTTTTTGATATCGAATCAACAATCTGTTCATTATTTAATAGATACGGGCTTAAGATTTCGTAGTTTATATTTTTGTCTTTCAAAACCTGTTCGATTCTGTTTCTATTTTTATGGGGTAGCATTGCGGTTCCAAGGTCAAACGTTATACAAAACGGATTGAAATATTCTTTTATAAAATCGATCGATGAAAGATCATTTTCACACTGTATTATCACTAAAGCATCTTTTTTAGGCGATATATCCAATCCATTCGTTTTCAACTGGGAAATTGACTTTTCAATAGTTTCAAGTTCCTTTTTTCTATCGATATAACTTTCTACTCGAATAACTAAATTTTCTTTGAATTTATTTTTTAATTCTTCCCTTAGTCTACCAATTACCCAGCCACCTGGGCCGATAAGTAGCGATTTATCGGTTCTTGTGGGCGTATAAAACATTAAAATTAAATTATTTTTATTTCCAGCATCAATTTTAAATTCAAAATCTGAAATTGTAATTTCTGATTCACTGAGGCCGATTTCTAATCTTATTTTTCCAACTATTTTGTAAATTTCGGATAAAAATTCTTCGTTTGATTTATCGATATACTGCATAATTTTACCATAAATCTAAAAATTATAAAAAAAGGTATTATAATTCTTCCGTTTCTTTTTTCAAGAGTTCAACTGCAAGTTCTACTAATTTAAACTTCTGTATTTTTCCACTGGCAGTCATAGGAAATTCTTTAACTACAAATACGTGTTTAGGAACCTTATATCTTGCAATTTTATCAATTGCATAGTCTCTAACGTCTTCTTCTCTAATGTCATAATCTTCTTTAGGGATTACAAATGCACCAACAATTTCCCCGTATTTTTCATCGGGAATTCCAATGACTTGCGCATCGTTAATTCCCGGCATGGTGTATAAAAATTCCTCAATTTCTCGTGGGTAGATGTTTTCCCCACCACGAATGATCATTTCTTTGATACGGCCCACAATTGAGTAGTATCCTTCTTCATCTACTGTAGCTAAATCACCACTGTGGAGCCAACCATCTTCATCGATTACTTCTTTAGTCTTTTCAGGCATTTTATAGTATCCTTTCATGACATTGTAGCCTTTACAGCATATTTCTCCAATTTCTCCCGGACCTACAGTTTCTCCAGTTTCGGGATCTACAAGTTTTACCTCACATTCTGGTAATTTTCTTCCAACAGTTTGTACTCTTTTTTCTAACGAGTCATCAATACTAGTTTGGGTAAATCCTGGAGATCCTTCTGTTAAACCATATACACTCGTTATTCCAGTCATGTACATGTCCTTAACCACTTTTTTCATGACTTCTATTGGTGGTGTGGATCCTGCCATAATGCCTGTACGAAGACTGGAAAGATCAAACATGTCAAACATCGGGTGGCTGTACTCTGCAATAAACATGGTTGGTACCCCATAAAGGGCAGTACACTTTTCTTTCTGAACTGCAGCTAGAACTAACAGCGGGTCGAAAAGCTCAACCATTACCATAGTACCTCCATGAGTTAAAATTGCCATAACTGCAAGAACAATACCAAAACAATGGAAAAGCGGTACTGTTATACACAACCTGTCCTCTTTAGTAAATTTCTGTCTATCGCCGATATAAAACCCGTTATTCAAGATGTTTTTGTGTGTGAGCATTACTCCCTTTGGAAAACCCGTAGTTCCAGACGTATACTGCATGTTTATTACATCATCAGAATCTAACTCTTTTTTAATCCTTAAGAGTTCGTCATCAGGTTGGTGTTTTCCAAGAAGCATTAATTCGTTGGTGTTGTACATTCCACGGTGTTTTTCCTGTCCAACGTAAATTACGCTTTTTAAGAATGGGAATTCTGAACTGTTTAAACCGCCTCGCTGGCATGTTTTTAATTCTGGAACGAGTTCATACAAAATATCGATATAACTTGTATCCCTAAATCCATCAATAATTGCAAGGGCTTTCATGTCAGACTGTTTGAGAACATACGCAAGTTCATGGCTTTTATATGCGGTGTTTACTGTAACCAAAACTGCCCCAATTTTTGCAGTTGCAAACATGAATGTAAGCCAGTCTGGAACGTTTTTAGCCCATATTCCAACGTGGTCTCCTTTAGTTATGCCAATTTCAAGAAGCCCTTTTGCGAGCATATTTACTCTATCGTCAAATTCTTTATATGTTAATCTAAGATTTCTATCGGGATATACCATGAATTCTCTTTCAGGATCTTTTCGAACCTGCTTTTCAAAGAGTTCTCCAAGGGTATCGTTTGTAAAAAGCATGATGTACCTCTAAATGTGCTATTAATCGATTCCTTCGATAAAGTGTTCTTTTAACTTTTCTTTAATGGAATCTGGTATCGGAACTGACTTTTGATTTATAAAATCATAATGAACAGCAACTGCTTTTCCTTTTACGGCCAATTTGCCGTTTTGCCAGGCTTCCTGGTACATTGTAAATGATGAATTTCCAATTTTTGAAATATATGATCTAATTTCAACGTCCATTCCAAGATACATCTGCCCTACGAAGTCAAATTCTGTTCTTACCATAATTAAATTCCATTTTTCGTAGCTTAAATCAAAGTCTGGTACAAATATTTCGAATAATGGATTTCTGGCCTGTTCAAACCAAATTGCAGGTACGATGTTGTTTACATGTTTTAATCCATCAACATCGCCAAATCGAGGGGTTACGGTTGTTTTAAACATTATTATCACAATTTTTAAAGATTAGAATGGTGAGTATATTACTGCAAGAATTTTTGCAACATCTTTTCCAAATGCATGCAAATCATGTGGAACTATCGAATCGTAGTATATGCTGTCTCCTTTTTTAAGGAGGTATTTTTCCTGCCCATATAATACTTCGATTTCTCCATCCATTACATAGATAAATTCTTCTCCTTCATGTGAAGAGAGTTTGTATTCATCAGATTCAAGTGGATGAACATCTATTAGGAATGGTTCCATATGTCTGTCCTGTTTTTCAGCTGCGAGTGCATAAAAATCTAATTTGCTATCTTTGGTTCCATCGATTTTTCCAGAAAATCTGACGATACTTTCTGAGCTTCCAGATTTGGTTAACACAGGACCGCTCTGAGGAGCATCGTCTAAAAATGTACCGAGTCTAACGCCAAGAGCTCTTGCAATTTTGAAAATAGGGGTTAATGACGGAACTAAATCTCCATTTTCCAAGCTTTCGATAAGATTTACACTGCTGTTACTTGCTTTTGCAAGTTCTTCGATTGACATATTTTGTCTTTCTCGTGTTTGTTTGATTTTAATGCCGACGTGGTTTTTTTCAGCCATTTTTATCCTCTAGTTACTATTTTTTAAGAAGCATGATATCGCGGCCATACTTTTCACTATGAATATGGATTTAGCTTTTAAAAAATTATCTGTTGAACACGATTATATTTTGAACAAATTTGAAAAAAGAAATAATTTAAAAGTGTATTAAATGAGATTCATGATGGACAATACTGCACTTTCCGTACTGTATCTATCCCCTCCTGCAATTACAAGGACGTTATTTCCATTTGCTGCACCTTCAACTAAAACTGCTGTCGCAGGACTTTCATTGTCGATATCAATTTTTCCTTTATTCTGCAACTCTTTTGTTAAATGGTTTGCAACAGGGCCACCTATAAGGATTAAATTTTTGTCCGTTTCATCAAGTTCGATTTCACTATCAAGGACAACTTCTGGAACTTTTCCTGACGTTGTAACCAATGTACCTCCGGTTGAACCAGTAGTTACTGTTTTTTCAGCCGTAAATTCAGCAATCATTTTATCAAGATCATCTTCATCATCAAATACTAAATTTACATAATCTGCAATCTCGATTCTGTCACCATCTTTTATTCTTTCAATATCATTTCCATTATATACAAGTGCAATTCCTACAGTTTTATCTTCATAAGTTTTTAAAAAGTCGATATTTCCATCGTTATTGACGACTGCCCTTATTTCCCAGTTTTCAATGTATTCTTCCCCCAACTCTAATTCAGTAATTGATTTACATATTGTAATATCTGCATAGCCAGTATCTGCAGCCGTATTTAGCCATACATCATGAACTGTAACTCCAATCTTTCCTGCAATGAATGAGAATGACTTATCAGAACTTAATGTTTCAGTATGTTCTTCAATCATGTTTCCATTTCTTAATACTGATATTTCAACACGGTATTCATCCTCATTTTCTAAAATTTCTCCCAAAACTACCTGATATTCGCCTGAACTTATGTATTCGTTATGTGCAATGGTTCCTTCATAAGAAGCTGTTCCAAGATATATTATGTCATCATCTTCATCAATTTTTACAATACGGTATTTATCGCCCAAAAACGGAATTTCATAACCTTCTTCTAATTCTTTTGCTAGTTTAAAGGCAGATATTTGATTAGGATAGACAATTGATACATAAACCATATCTTTTTCGATATTGTATGTTTGAGAATTTGCATTTTTGTCTGAATCAGTAATTCTTACAAATACCAGTTCTGAGGCATCATCATCCGATTCAAAATGGTTTTTTGGATCTATATCATATAACTTAAGTAAATATCCTAATTCTCCAAGAGATCTCGTTTTATCTGCTTCCGAAAATTCAGAATATGAAAATGAATTTCCTTCATCATCGTCGAAATAGTCAGAATAACTGTCATCTGCTCCAATAACTAAAATCCACGATTTTTTAGTACCTGCACTATCTAATTTATCTGTTCCATCCAGTAAATTAATACTTTCAGATTCTCCAATAATTTGATATCCTGTTGTAGATGTGTCTTCAACAACCTTTTCAGTGTATGTAAGAGTTCCGATTTTTGCAGATATTTTGTTTGCAGATGTTACATCTGGTGTAGCGGAGTTTTCTCCAACTACGATATAAACATCAGGATTCCCGTTCTTTACTAAATCATCATCTAAAAAGTCATTGACATTCCCGTATTTTTCGAGAGCGTAAACTGCTGTGACAGACGCAGACAATAGTGTGCTTCCAAATAGAATGCATCCTATTTTTTTTAGAATCGATTTCAAAATTTCACCCATTCTCCTCATTAATAATATATTTTCATTTAGAATGATAAATAACCTACGTAATTGGGTTTAATATTAATCAGAAAATTTTTTAATTATATTAGAATGTTTAGGATATTTTGTTAATAGTTCTTCTTTCGAAGCAAGGTGGAAATCTTCAAAATCAAAACCCTGGGATACAGTGCACCCAACAATTATAAAAGAACTTTTTTCAATAAGTTCTGCTGCAAAATAGGAATTTTTAGAGATAATTACTTGAAAATTTTCATTTTCTTCAAGATTGGATCCCAACTTTTTTAAGGTATATTTTCCATATTCATCAATAATGTGAACGATGGCTGAACTTCCAAAATGGTAATGCCATATCTCATCAGATTTTAAACGGTGAAATTTCGAAACATCGTTTCCACTTAAAAGATAGTATATCGAAGTAGAATAGAATCGGTCTGAATTGTATCTTTTTGGTAATTTATCTTTTGAAATTACTTCTTCAGATTGGTAAATTCTTTTATAGAATCCCCTTCAGGATGTTTTTCTAAATCAAGCTTTTCAATGAAATATTCAGCAGTTTTCATTATTTCACTGAGCTTTACAGAACGGTTCTCTTTCTTCAATACATTTTATGAAATATTTCCTAGTATCTTCCCCATTTCGAACTGGATTTACGACATCTACTAAATTATCGTCTCTTAAAAGGCAGGGTTTTAAATAACCGTCATATGTAAGCCTTATTCTTGTACAGTGTTCGCAAAATTCGGTATTATCCATTGGTCTAACAAATTCAACTTCCAATCCATCAATAAGGTATTTTTTCCTGTTTTGCATGAATTTTCTTGTAAATACTTGGTCAGCACTTTTTGCAATTTCTTCTTCAATTGGAACAACATCTATGTGGTGATGTTTTAATTCAGGTTCCATTGGAATAAATTCAATTATTTGAAGAATTGCACCAATTTTTCTACAGTAATCCATAATTGCTGGAAGTTGATTTACTGTACAATCCATTGCCAAAAAATTAACCTTTAATGGAGTTAAACCTACTTCAATGGCTTTTTCTATTCCTTTTTTTACGCTTTCGATATTTCCGCCAACAGTAATTTTTTTGTACTGTTCGGGGTTCAATGTATCTAAACTTACATTTACTCTATCGAGTCCGGCATCTTTTAATTTTTGTGCATATTTCTCAAGTAATATTCCGTTTGTAGTTAAAGAAATGTCTTTTATTTGTTCATCTTTGATATTTTCAATAATTTCTGGTAAATCCGTTCTTAAAAGCGGTTCTCCACCAGAAATCTTAATTTTTCTAACTCCAAACTCTAATGAAGATTTTACAATTTTTCCAATTTCATCAGCACTCATTAATTTACCATGTTCTTCATTCCTACCTTCTTTATGGCAGTAAAAACATTTTAAGTTGCATTTTGGGGTTATTGAAAGTCTAAAAGAACGAATTTCTCTTCCGTATCGGTCTTCCATGATTATCACAGGATGTAATTTGTGGTTAAGGGGTAATGTTTACACTAACTATGTACCGTGTAATTTAAAAAAGTTACTATTTAAAATGACGCCAATAAAAAGTGAAAAAGAGAAGATTATTTAATTTTAATTATTCGGTTTTTTCTTCTTTTTTAACGAAGTTGTCAATGAATGAAACTTTTTTAGCTTCTAATCTTTTGATTAATTCGTTAGAAATTCCCATTTTAACCATTTGGAGGTTTTGCATGAATGCTGTGTTTTCAGGGAGATCCAATGTTACGTTTTCGCCGTCAATGGTTATTTTTAAGTTTTCTTCTGAAATTCTTGGGATGAATAATTTTGCAACTTCTAAAGCAACAGCTTCAGGAGCTTCTACAACTTCTTCAATTTTTAATTTGTATTTCAAATCTTTTCCTGCAAGTTCGTGGTTGAAGTCAACTAAGATTCTTCCACCGTTTGCGCTAACAACTTTTCCGATTTTGTTGTCAATGTTTACAGGCATTCCTGGAATTGGGTTTACGTTGTGTTTTTTGAATTCTTTCATTGGAACGATTTTTACCTGTGAAGCGTCTCTTTTACCGAAAGCATCTTCAGCAGCTAAATCAAGTTCTCTTTCTTCTCCAACGTTCATTTCCATAATGGCACTGTCGAGTCCCGGAATTAACATTTTTTCGCCAGCGGAAACAGTAACTGAACCGTAAACCATGTTTGGATTGAAAATTCCTTGTTCTTTAGCCAATTCTTCGTTTGTTGTATCAAACAAGTTTTCTTCAACATATCCGTCGTATGAAATTTTTACGAGTTTTCCTTTTTCCATTATTTCACCATTTGTTTCAATAAATCCAATCGCAACGATTATCACAACAAGTATAAATAAAAGAGTATATAAATCTTGTCAAAATCATGTTTTAAAAATCGGGAAACTTATGATATCAGCGATTATATTATCTGGCGGAAAAGCAGAACGTATGGGCGGAGAAAAATCCTTTAGAAAGTCTGGCAATAAATATCTAATAGAAAATATTGCAGATATGCTTCTAGATATGGAAATTCCATTTGTTACAGTATTTAAAAACCCCAGATTTTTGGAAAAACCTGAAGGCGAAATTGAAAAACAGCTATATTACTATAAAAAGTATCATCAAACGATTACTTGGGATTTTGTTCCCGGAATGGGCCCTTTAATTGGAATGCTTTCAGGAATGTTGAACACAACTTCACAGTGGGTCTTTTTGGTTCCATGTGACATGCCATTTATCACTGAAGAATCTATCATAAACTTAATCGAATGCATAAAAGAAGCAGAATTAAATGGCAATGATTGTATCGTTCCAAAACACAAAAACGGCTTTATCGAACCACTTTTTTCATTATATCACATTTCATCAGTAAATGTACTTGGAACAATTGTCGAAGAAATGCTCGAGAAAGATAGATCATTTCCGATAAGGCGTTTGATAGATGAATTAAATCCATTATATGTTGACGTTGAAAAAATTGATGAATCTTGCAATGTATTTATAAACCTAAATACTCTTGCAGAACTTGAAAACGCATGTTTTGATCGATAAATACTATATATTTTTTTAAATTTAATTTGATAATTTATTAAAGCGATTTTTTCTGATATTTAAAGTAAATACCTACTGAAAATATAGATATCCATTATTAACGTTTATTTACGGCAAAGAATAAATACAAACCAAAAAGAATAGTAATATGTCGAAAGGGGTGGTGTCCCTGATCGATGGAGAGTGTAGCTTAAACCAATGATATACAGTAGTTACCAAAATATCATTTAAAGTCCATAGTACTACACTAAAATCCCCATACTACAATACCAACTAAAAATCAGAAATTCTCCCCAACTTTTTTATAAATTATTTTTAAAAAACTCGAAAGCTATTTTTAAATTAACAAAAATTAAAATTTAAAACATAAAAATAGAGTAGTTAGTTACTTAATTATTTGTTTTCTCTCTTATCTTTCTTCATTCTTCTAATTCTTTTTTTGTAGTGTTTCCATCTCATTTGTCCTTTCTTTTTCCATCTTCTTGAGCTTCTTTTTATAGTCTCACGCTCCATTTGTTATTTTTTAAGAATTATTGGCTCCATTTACTTTTTTCAACGACAATTGAGCCGTCTTTTACTTTAGGCGCCACATTCAATGCATCATTTTTGAATGATTCATCAAGAAAAGCTTCATCATCGTCTCTGAGTACGTTTTTCGTTTCGAGAATATGGTACTCTTCTTCAGTTTCGAGATCGAAGTTTTCTAAAACTTCCGAAAGCTGAGCAACGATTTCATCCGCTTGTTTTTGAATTTTTTCAACATTAATCATAATATCACGAACTGTGATTATTTTAAGAGGCCCACGGTGTTAAGTGCATTTTGCAATTTTAATTTATTGCCTTCCGCCATTTCGCAGAGTGGTAACCTTAACTCGCCTGAAGGCATTCCAAGCATGTTCATCGCAGTTTTAATCGGTATGGGATTTGTCTCGACAAACATTAATTTCATTATTGGAAACAATTTGTAGTGAATTTCTTTTGCTTTGTCAAATTTGCCTGCATTTGCAAAATCAACCATCTGAACGAATTCTTTTGGCGCAATATTTGCAATAACGCTGACAACACCCTTTCCTCCGAGGGATATGATTGGCAAAGTTAACTCATCATTTCCAGACAATACGTCAATGTTGCACGAATCCAGTACCTCAGAAACTTGAGATAAATTTGGATTAGCTTCTTTTATGGCTGTTATATTACTGTATTCTTCAAATAAGTATTTAATAGTTTCTGGTTCTATGTTTAGCGCAGTTCGTGAAGGAACGTTGTATAGAGCGATGGGCACGTTTATTGAATTTGCGATTTCTCCAAAATGCCTTTTCAAACCTTCCTGAGTTGGTTTGTTATAATATGGGGTTATTAATAACACTCCATCAACGCCGATATCTTCCGCATATTGCGAGAATTCTAGCGCTTCTGAAGTTGAATTAGAACCGGTACCTGCAATTACTTCAACACGGCCGTCTACGAATTCAACAACATTTTCAATGACTTTTTCATGTTCCAATGGCGTTAATGTTGGTGATTCACCAGTTGTTCCAACAGGAATAACTCCACTAATTCCATTTTCAATTAAAAAGTCAATGTTTGTTCGCAAACCATCGTAGTCCACTTTGCCGTCTTTAAATGGAGTAACAATCGCAGGATATACACCTTGCATAATTACACCCTTATGCGTTCATTTTTTTTACTTTAGCAGTAACGTAGCCTGCAACTCTGTTTCTCAATGTTTTTGTCGAGATCATTGCAACTTCTTCAACAGCTTTTTTGTTTTCTTCAAAATCGCTTGTGAACTTATCTGCAAATTTCTCGATGAGTTCTTCGCCGGTTCTTTTGATGAATGTTTGTCTTATTCTTCCCAAGTTATCACCTTTTGAGAATGGTTAATCTTGTTTCATTTCTTATTACATTTGTAATTATAATTATATATTTAGCTAAGTTTACCCTTAAATGCTGTCTTTTTGGACTTCTTTATTGTAATCCATAAGAATCTTCATAACTTTTAGGGCCACTTCGGGTTCTATGTGGTGCTTTTGACACATCAAACGTGTTTTTTCGCATATTGCTTCTTCTCGTTTAGGGTCGAAGACGCAAGTTCCTAGTGACTTTTTCAGCGTAGCAATTTCAGGTGCGAAACTGGTTCTTTCAGCAATCAATTCGATTAACTGTTGGTCAATTTCGTTGATTCGCTTTCTAATTTCTTCGAGTCTGTTTTCCGAAGAATTTGACATAATATCTCCACGAGCAATAAATAGAATTATCAGAAAAAGTATTGAAATATATATTATTTAAACTTACCTATGGTTTTTTAAAACATCCAAGAAATAGACTTAGGCCATGAACTCAACGGGGCTATTTCCATTCTCAATAAGCCAATTTACAAACATTTCCGCATATTTTAATTTTTTCACTTTAACTTCATCGGCAAGTTCAACGTCATTTTCAATGTTTGGACGCGAATATTTCGTTACATATATTCCAAAGTCCATTCCGCAAAGTATTATTTTTTTAGCGCCAAATTCTTCTGCTAAAAAACAACACCTATCCCCGTCAGTAAATCCACCGTAATTTATGAGAAAATCAAATTTTTTCGGAAATTGGGTGCTTCCAACAATGTTTTTCAGTAATTCAATGTATTTTTCAAGTTTATCGATATTATCTCCATGGGCATGAGCTACAACGATTGAACCAAGATCATTACTTTTTAAAATTGAATTAATATCCCCATCTAAGTCCGAAACGATAATATCTGGAACTATATTTTCTTCCAGCAGGGCTTTAGTGGCTCCATCGGCTGCAATAATTGTAATATCTTGATTCATATTTTCTTTTAAGTTTAAAACATGTTTTTTAAGAGATGGGCCTGCACCAAAGACGTAAACCTCTTTTCCGAAGATCTTTTTAGAAATTTCACTTAAATTCACATTATTTTTAAATTTTTCAATAATTTCTTCAAGAAGTTCTGCACTTTTTAAGTCTTCAGCACTTCCGTATCCGAAATCATCGAGGATTTTTTCGTAAAAAGATCCCCATGTCTTTAAATCCATATTATCGCTCTAAATGATTGGTATTTCACTTGATAATGTTTTGATTTTCACATTTTCAATATAATTTTTAGCAAGTTTTCCTAAACTAAGTAATTCATCTTCGCTAATTGGTTTTAATTTTTCCATTTCTTTATCATATGCATGTTCTATGTCAAACTGCTGGATGGTGTATAAATCACAGTTTTTAACGGTTTTTGCAATTTCTCCAATATCTGATTCATCCATTAATTCTGGAATAAATGTGGTTCTGCATTCTACAAATACTCCTGCTTTTTTACAGATATCTATTATTTTTAAAATATCTTCTTTAATTTCTTTTTTGTATCCAGTAATTTTTTCGTAGTTATCAAATCCTGCTTTCACATCTATTGCAATGTAATTTATTAAATTATTTAAAACAAGTTTTTCCACCAAATCAGGGTTTGTTCCGTTGGTATCAAGTTTAACTGGAAAACCTTTTTCTTTTGCAAGTTTTGCAAGTTCTAAAACTGCTTCTGGCTGAAGGGTTGGCTCTCCACCACTTATTACAAGTGATTCAGCAAACATCAAATCCATGCCGTTAAAAACTTCTTCAGCGGTCATTTCTGATATGTTTGTCGTAATGGTTTCATAATTTTGGCAGTAACCACATTTCATATTGCATCCTGATAAAAAAACAATAGCAGATGCATGTTTTGGATAATCAATTGTTGAGAGGTCTACGATTCCAGATATTTTCAAAATTTCACCAGTGCCCATATGTGTTTTATATAAAACAGTTACTTCTATAATATATAAAAATAGATGATTTAAATATTTCTTAAGGTGGTTTTTCATGGAAATAAAAATACTTGTGGACAATACTGCAAAAGGAAAGTTTTTAGCACAGTCTGGATTTTCAGCAATTATAAAAGACAACGATTCTAAAATTTTATTTGATTGCGGTCAAAACGCTCTGGTTTTTGAGAATAATTTAAAATTGATGGATGAAGATGATAATTTTGATGCGGTAATCTTTAGCCACGGTCACTATGATCACACAGATGGATTTAATTATTTTATTGAAAAATACGGGGAAAATTTAGACGTTCCAATCTATATTCACGAGGCTTCTTTCGTTGATAGATACCATGGAAAAAGATACATTGGAATCGATGAAAATATAAAAGATTTCTTAAAAAATTATAAAAATTTAAAAATTGTAGAAAAACCCGTTAAAATTTCAGAAAATTTAATAATTTCTGGAACAATTCCAAGAAATAACTATTACGAAAGAGAAGATTTTGAAAAAATAGAAAATGGTCAAAAAACAGAAGATATCATACTTGATGATATGTTTGTTATTGTAAAAGACATAATTCTTTCAGGATGCACTCACAGCGGATTAATTAACTGTGTCGAACATGCAAAAACGTTAAAAGATGTAAATGGGATTATTGGCGGTTTTCACATGGGCAGCGTATCTGAAAATTACATAAATCAGGTTAAAGATTATTTAAATGACCAAGATTTTAGATTAGTTTCACCAATGCACTGCACTGGCTTTAATGCTACAAAAGAATTAAGTTACGTTAAAGGATTTAAATTTGGACACGTTGGAAGTGTTTTCGAAATTTAATTTTTCTATTTTTTTTATATTATGTATTATATACTTTACAAAAAGTGTTATATGTGAAATTTACATATTAATCGGAGAATCTTAATTTTTAAACCGAATTTTAAATAATTTAAAAAACTAAATATAAATTTGGAGAAATCATGAAACAGTTGCCATTTAATAAACTGTATTTTGAAGGAATAAAAGATGCAATCCCTATATCCATAGGTTATCTGCCAATTGGAGTAGCTTTTGGGATTTTGGCAAAATCTATGGGTATCCCTTACGAAATTTCAATTTTAATGTCTTTAATTATATTTGCAGGTGCAAGCCAGTTTGTAGGGGTTAATTTGATTGCTATTGGGACTTCGTCTTTTGAAATAGTTTTAACCACTTTTATATTGAATTTAAGGCATTTTTTAATGTCTTCTTCCCTTTCGCAGAGAATCGACTACACAAAATCTAAAAAGTTTTTGAGTTTAATTTCTTTTGGAGTAACTGATGAAACTTTTGCAGTGGCTTCATTAAAAGAAGAGCCCAAATTAAGTCCTGAATTTTTATTTGGATTAAATTTTACCGCATTTTTTGCATGGAACTTGGGAACTTTTCTTGGAATTTTTTTAGCAGAAAGCATCCCAAAAGAGATACAGAGCAGTATGGGGATTTCGCTTTACGTAATGTTTATTGGACTTTTAATCCCTGCAATTAGACGTTCAAACAAAGTTTTAAACATTGTACTGGTTGCAATATTCATTAGTTCTGCCCTGACATGGCTTCCTTTGTTTAACTTTATATCTACGGGCTGGATAATAATAATTACGACGATTCTGGCGTCATTTATCGGAGCTAAGTTTATACATGGTGATGGCGATGAGTAGGGAAGAAATGGTATTATTAGTGATATTCATGGCAATTGTAACATATATTCCAAGAATGCTCCCAATCGTGCTGTTTAAGGATTCAAAACTACCGCATTTTTGGAGGGCATTTTTTAGCTACATTCCTTATGCGGCTCTAGCATCGTTAATATTCCCCGGAATAATTTATTCAACAGGAAATATTTATTCAGCAGTATTTGGGGGAATTGTTTCTTTAATACTGGCGTACTACCGATTAAACGTGATAATCGTAGTATTTGGGGGAATAATTGGCGCATATATTGTCCATACTTTGATTTAAATTTTTAAAAATTGGAAAAATAAATATCTAAAAAATATTTTAAAAAAGAATATTTGAAATTATTGAATTATTGCAATAGTATCGATTAAACTGTCGATATCTGCAGTTTCAACAATTTCTCCTTTGTTATATATTGCTCTTCTTACTTCTTTGATGTGTTCTTTGTTCAAAGCACCAAATTCAGTTTCGATTCCTTCTGAAAGCATTTTTTCGATCGTTTCTGCATCTGCTTCTTTAATAAGCGCAGTTACTTTTCCAGCATCTTTTTTAAATTCTGGACCGATTTTGGACTTGTTTGGGGTCACTTCTGAAATTTTTTGCTCAAGGAGTGGTTTTCCAAGATTTAGTTCAAGTTCTTTAATTTTCAAAGATTTTTTGATATCTTCTGAAACTTTTGAAAGAGCATTGAAATCTTTTTCATCGCTTACGTACATTTCAACTTTGTTTAATTCTGCGTTAAGTGGCATTCCTTTGTTTGATTTGTATCTCCTGATTGATGCAACCGTATTCTTTGCAACTTTTCCGATAAATTCGTTTTCTAAACATATCATGCTTTCATCTGCAACTGGCCATGCGGTATGCAAATCGTCGATTTCGTAGATTTCCCCAACGATTTCTGCAAAGTGTGGTGTAAATGGTGTAAGTAATTTTACAGATTCTGTAATTACTTTGTAAAGTGTGTATTGTGCCATTAATTTTTCTTTTTGAGCGCTTTCAGATTCTTCTTTGTTGTAGAGTCTGTGTTTTACCATTTCGATGTAGTTATCGCAGAATTCGTGCCATAAGAATTTCTGAATTTCCACAACTGTGTTTATTTTGTAATTTCCAAGGTCTTTTGAAACTTTTGAAATTAAATCATTTAATTTACTTAAAATCCATAAATCAACAGGGTTATCAATTTCAATAGATTTCAATGATTTTAATTCGGAAATTACTTCATCTGAAACGTTCATTTTTGCAAATTTACATGCATTCCATATTTTTCGTAAAAATCTTCCGCCATATTCAACTTCTTTCCAGGCAAATGGAACATCTTTTCCAATGGTGCTGTTTGAAGCCCATAATCTTAATGCGTCTGCACCGTAAGTTTTAGTAATTTCTCCAGGTTCTACAACGTTTCCCCTGCTTTTACTCATCTTAAATCCATCTTCACCGAAAACCATTCCGTTAATTACGATTTCATCCCATGGTTTTTTTCCAGTAATTGCAAGTGATCTAACAATCGTGTAAAAAGCCCACGTTCTGATGATATCGTGGCCTTGAGGTCTTAATTGAACAGGGTAGTGTTTTTTGAAGAACTCTTCGTCTTCAAGCCATCCTGCTATAACGAGTGGGGTAATTGATGAATCCATCCATGTATCTAAAACATCAGTTTCTGCAACAAGCTTTGAGTTTCCACATTTACAGGTGTATGGACTGTCTTTTGTTGGATCTATTGGCAAATCTTCAGGTTTTGCTACAATGATTTCTCCACATTCTTTACAGTACCAAACAGGAATTGGGGTCGCAAACAATCTCTGTCTCGAAATACACCAGTCCCAGCCCATATCTTCGACCCATTTTAAAAGCCTTGCTTTCATATGTTCTGGAACCCATGAAATTTCGTTTGCAGCGTTTTCTACTTCTTTTAATAGCTTTGTAACGTTTACAAACCATTGATCTCCAACAATGATCTCGATAGGGGTTTTACATCTCCAGCATGAACCAACGTTCTGTTCAAGAGGGTCCTGTTTTATCATGTAGTCTTCAGAAATTAAATCAGAAATAATCTCTTTTCTTGCATCGTCTGATTTTTGACCGGCATATCTTCCGCAGATTTCTGTAAGCTGTCCTTTTTCATTAATTGCTTTTTTAACTTCTAATTTGTGCCTGTTTACCCATGTAACGTCAGTTTTGTCACCAAAAGTACAAACCATTACAACTCCAGTACCAAAGTCTTGTTCTACATCGGAATCAGGGTAAACTGTAACGTCCTGATTAAATAATGGAACTCTAACGGTTTTTCCAATAACATCGCTGTATCTTTCATCTTCAGGGTGCACAACGATTCCAACACAAGCAGCCATTAATTCAGGTCGTGATGTTGCAATTTCAAGGTATTTTTCAGCATTTTCTGCGTATGGGAATTTTATGTAGTTTAATTTTGAAGTTCTTTCTTGATATTCTACTTCTGCAAATGCGATAGCAGTTTCACATCTCGGGCACCAGTTTACGGGGTGTTTGCCCCTGTAAATTAACCCTTTTTCGTACATTTTCAAAAATGCAGTCTGTGATTTTCTAACGTAGTCTGGATTCATTGTAATGTATTCTCTATCCCAGTCAATCGAGATTCCAAGGGATCTAACCTGGCCTCTCATTTTTTCTACGTTTTCATCAGTTAATTCTACACAGAGTCTTCTAAATTCATGTCTGTCAATATCTGACTTAGTGATATTGTTTAATTCTTCAACCTTAACTTCTGTTGGAAGCCCGTGGCAGTCCCAGCCCTGGGGGAAAAGCACATCGTATCCATTCATTCTTTTAAATCTCGCAATGATGTCCATATAAGTCCAGTTAAGCCCGTGTCCAAGGTGCATTCTGCCTGTTGGATATGGTGGTGGGGTATCGATAATATATGGGGGCCTTTTTTCATCTTCTAAGAATTTGAATGTTTTTTCGTTTTCCCATTTTTCCTGAACTTTTTTCTCAAGTTCTATTGAATATTCTTCTTTTATTTCCATTATTTCCCTCAAATTTGCGGTAAATCAACGTTTAAAATCGATAAGAATTTTTTGAAAATTTTAACATAATATTGATAATCATCATGAACTTGTGTTTTTTAAATTTATATTTGTAATGCAAGTAATAATAAAAAATAACAGATTCAGCTTATGGAAGATATCATCACCAAAAAATCAGATAACCCTCTTTTCATCATCATCCGTTCTAAATAATATCTACAGGATATATAAATGGTTTATTTAACTTATTTAAATATTGTTTCTATATTAGTTTATTGGTTGAATGCTAAATTGATATTAAATTACTCAAAATATCTTATTTCGGCTGTTTTAGTCGATTTAAATAAATAGTAATATATATTTTAAAAATTAATATTAAATTAATTAGAACGGGGTGAATTCATGGTTTATAAAAAAATTATTATGCCCACAGACGGATCAAAAATATCAATTGAAGCTGCAGAGCAGGCAATAGAATTGGCAAAGGCAACCAATGGGCGAGTTTATGGAGTTTATGTAATTGACATAGTTCCATTCGTAGGACTTCCAACTGAAGGACTTTGGGAAAGCATGAAGGAAGTTTTAGAAAAAGAAGGTCACACTGCACTTAGAAAATTGATGGATATCGCAAAAGAAAAAGATGTAGAAATAAAGACTGAAATTTTGGAAGGAACTCCTTCAAAAGAAATTGTCGAATATGCCGAAGCTAAAAAAGCAGATTTGATTGTTATGGGTACAACTGGAAAAACGGGACTCGATAAACTTTTACTTGGAAGTGTTGCAGAGAGAGTTTTGAAAAAGTCACACTGTCCTGTGCTTTTAGTAAAATCTTCTGAATAAATAAATTATTTTATTATTTTTAGAAGTGGACATTTATAATAATTTTCTTTTTTTCGGTAGTAGTTTTTAGCATGTTCAACCAAAAGCGCATGATATTCTTGGTACATTTCAAGGTTTTTTGGAATATTTTCTTCAAATAATTCTTTAATTTTATCGTATTTTTCGTTATTTTTAATTAAATTTAAATTAAAAAGTATTCTTTTGGTGTACGCATCAATTACAAAACTTGGAACTTTAAATGCATACAGAAGCATCGAATCAGCAGTTTCTGGGCCAACTCCTTTTAATTTTAGCAGTTCTTCGCTTGTTGGCGTATTTTTTAATTCAATAAAATATTTTGAAAAACCTTTCAAACGTTCCGATTTTTGATTGTAGTATCCGCTTGGTTTAATCGCTTCTTTTAAAAGTTCAATATCTAAATTAATTATATTTTCTGGCTTAATTTCTATTAAATTTCTTAAATTTTTCAAAGATTTTTCAACAGATGGCCATGAGGTATTTTGAGTTAAAATTGCACCGATACAGATTTCAAAGCACTGGTTTTTTGTTTTTGGATATTCGTAATTATTTGGGTGATATCCATTTACTGAGCCAGTTTTTGTAGGATTGCATCCATCGAATTCTAAAAGCGGCCACCAGCCTTGTGGGCCGTATAACTCAAATAAATAGTCGTAAATTTTTTGTAAAATTTCTTTATCTTCCATATTTTTCCTTAATTTTGATTTTTATTCTAATTTAATTTTAGTTTGTCGTAATTTTTAGAAACCAGATTTTTAACGTAAATTGGGGCAACTGTTGACGTTAAAAGTGCAATAACTACGACCGCAACAAAGAATTTTTCGGGAAGTATTCCCAAGTCCCTTCCAAGTGTTGCACCAACTAATGATGCAGTAAGGGATGGAACAGTTAAAAGACCTCCACAAAAGCTTTTTAATTTATTATAATCTAAAATTCTAAGTGAAAAGTATCCAGAAATAATTTTAAGGCTTATTAAACTTACAACTGATACAAATATCAGGCTTAAATTGTCAAAGTTAAAAATTACGCTGATATCTGTAGTCATTCCTAAATTTAAGAAAAACAATGGAATAAATATTCCATAGCCAATTGCATTTAGGTTTTCATTTAATATTTTGTCATGTTCTTCTTTTGTCAGTTCTTCTGAAACAGCAATTCCGATAATAAATGCACCAATTATCGGGTGAATCCCAATATGTTCTCCAACGATAATTGAAATTAATATTATTAGGAGAATAAAGTGAATTTTTTGAACGTGAAACTTTTGAAGCTCATTTAGTATCAATTTTGAAATTAACGGAATTATTATAAGAAGTGCGATGATGTATGCTACAATAAGTACTATAAATGGAATAATATCTGAATTTATTCCGCTTCCACCCATTTTGATGAGTATTGAAATAACTATTAAACTTATAAGGTCGATTACAACAGATGCGCTGATTACAGTTGTTCCAAATCGAGATTTAATAAGTCCAAGTTCATCCATAAGTGCATAGACTATTCCAACGGAGTGTGAGGAAAATATAACTGCGTACAATAATGAACCGATAAAATCAAGTCCAAAATACTGTCCGATAAAATATCCTCCAATTGCAGGGATTAACATTGAGAATAAACTTAAAACTAAAGAATTTTTAAATTCATCCTTAAGTGTTTCGTTATCTACTTCCATTCCTGCTAAAAACATTAAAAATATTACTCCAAATGACGCAAAAGTATCAAGAGTAGAACTGGTTTGAATTAAATTTAATCCAAATGGCCCTATAATTATTCCCGCAAGCATTGTTGCAGTAATTGTTGGAACGTTGAATCTTTTGAGTATTTGGGGCACAATGAAAATTGATGTCAGAATAATAAAAAATAAAAAATAGCTATCCATTATTTACACCGTTGGCACTTAAGTATTTTATAATTAAGTTTTATGAGTTATATTTGTATTTATCAAAATGGGTGAAACACATGCTTGTTATGGCAGGTCTTGGACTTTACGACGAAAGAGATGTTACCTTAAAAACTCTCGACTTCGCAAAAAAAGTTGACAAAATTTACGCTGAATTTTATACTGCAATTCTTACTGGAACAACAATGGAAAAAGTCGAGGAAACTCTTCAAAAACCAATAACTGTTTTGGATAGGGAAAAAGTAGAGTATGAAACGAATAAATTAATCGAAGAAGCAAAAGATAAAGATATAATGTTTTTAACTGCCGGAGACCCAATGGTTGCAACAACACACGTCGATATCGCAGTTGAAGCTCGAAAAAAAGGAATCGAAGTTGTAATTATAAATGCTCCATCAATTTATTCTGCAATTGGGATTACGGGACTTCAACTCTACAAATTTGGAAAAACAACGTCAATAGTATTTCCAGAACCAAATTATTTCCCAGAAACTCCTTACGACGTAATAAAAGACAATTTGAAGTTGGGATACCACACACTCTGCCTTTTAGACATTCAGGCGGATAAAGAAAGATTTATGACTGCAAACGAAGGATTATCTGCACTTTTAGAAATCGAAGAAAAAAGAAATGAAAATGTAATTTCTGGAGAAACACATGCAGCAGTCGTTGCAAGAGCTGGAAGTACTAAACCTGGATTATATTATGGAAAAATAAAAGATTTAATAAATTATGATTTTGGAACTCCACTTCACTGTGTTATAATTCCAGGAAAATTGCATTTCATGGAAGAAGATGCTTTAAAATACTTATTTGAAAATATTTAAAAAATTTTAAGCTTCTTCGCACTGTTCTGCAGGGATTGATGACTTTGCAAGTAAATAAGTTGCAGTAATAAGTGCAAAAACGTAAAATAAGTGCATAGCATACCTGACAGCTGGATCGAGGCTTATATAATATTTAAATGATAATCCAACCCCCATGATTGTAAATCCAATCATCAGCAAATATAATATTTTGGTTTCATTTTCAACAGCTCCCACCCAGTATATTTAAATTTTTAATTTTTAAGGTTAATAAAAAATAACTGTTTTTAAAAAATTAAAAAATAAAAGTTATTCAGTCTCAGAGCTCATACGGTTCTTCATTATTAAACCTGAGTTTAATTCAGAGCTGGTTATTTTCATCACCGACTGAAAGACTCAAAAAAGAATTTTTTAAACATCTTTTATATATCTAATTTAAACATATGCATTATAAACCAAATCTCAATTTTTTTAGGGGTTATCATGAAATTTTTAATTCTTGATGGATATACTGATGAGCCGGCAGGACTTGGAGTTCACCCTTACATTGGAATGTATCCTAGATATGCTGCAGGAGTTCTTTACAAGTTTAAACACGATGTAGATTACATTACAATTGATAAATTAAGAGAAGAACTTAAAAAAGGATACGATTTCAATAGATATGATGCCGTAATTGCAATATGTGGATTTCACACCCCTGGAAAGTACTTAAATGCAAATCCTGCAACATTGAGGGAATTTGTATCGATTTTGTATAATTTTAAAGGTTTAAAGATTCTTGGTGGCCCCGTTGCAACCAAATTTGGTTCATCCCTTGAAGGCGGAAAAATAAAAGATGAATCGAATTTGAAATATTTCTTTGACGTGATTTCTGAAGGTGATTTAGATGCTGTTTTGCACAATCTTTTAAAAAACAATTTTAACGCTGAAAAAGTGGATGGAACAAGGCTTAGAACTTACAATGAACTTGATGAATTTGCGAGAATTGGTGCAAAAATTGTAAAACTTCATCCAAACTATCCAAATATCATTGCAGAAATTGAGACGTACCGTGGATGTGCAAGGGCTTTTAGTGGTGGATGCAGTTTTTGTACGGAACCAAGACGTTATGGTTCTCCAAAATTTAGAAATTCGAGAGATATAATCGAAGAAGTAAGAAATCTCTATGAATATGGGATTAAATACTTTAGAATTGGAAGACAGCCCTGCATGTTTTCATACCTTGCAAAAGATGTGGAAACAACAGACGTTCCAGTTCCAAATGTTTTGGAGATAGAAAAACTCTTTAAAGGAATAACTTCAGTTTCAAATCCGGATGTTTTGCATATCGACAACGCAAACCCTTCAGTTATTGCAAGACATGAAAAAGAGGGGCGAGAAATTGCAAAAATACTTGTAAGATACTGTACTCCTGGAAACGTTGCAGCTTTTGGGGTTGAAAGTTTCGATGAAAAAGTTATTTCAAAAAACTGCCTTTTAACTGAACCTGAAGATGTTTTAAAAGCAGTTGGTATTTTAAATGAAATTGGTGGAAAAAGGGGGGAAAATGGAATGCCATATCTTCTTCCAGGGATAAATTTACTTTCCGGATTAAAAGGAGAATCAAATGACACCTTTGAGATAAATTACGATTATTTAAATGAGATATATGATTCAGGAAATATGCTTCGAAGGATAAATATAAGACAAGTAGTTCCATTTTTTGGAACCGATTTAACAGTTAAGGATGTTGAAAAAGCAAAAAAACGAAAAAATCTATTTTTGAAGTTCAAAGAAAAAATAAGAACTGAAATAGATAATCCAATGTTAAAAAGAATGCTTCCAACAGAAACGATATTAAAAAACGTGTTAGTTGAAGTTAAAGAGAAAAATGATCTTTATTTTGGAAGGCAGTTTGGAAGCTACCCAATATTAATTGGAATTGCAGAAAAAAACGTTGAAATTGGAAAATTTGTTGATATAAGAGTAACTGGCTATGGGAGAAGATCCATAACTGGAAAAATAGTAAAATAACAATTAATTTTTAGATAAAACATATTTTGCAACTTCTTTTACAACATCCAATATCTTTTTTGTAGTGATGTATGAAATTGCATCGTCGTGGTATTCAATTGTTACGTATTCTTCGGTTATTTTTGCATTTTTTTTAGCAAGTTGAAGTGCAATTAAATGTTCAACGCTGTATCCGTCACCAAAATACGAATCCTTCAAAAATTCAGATTTTATGATCCTGAATCCGCACTGAATGTCCCTGAAGATATGGAAATTTCCCGAGAATATTGAAACAGTTATCGACATTATGACACTTGCAAGAAAGTTTGAAAACTGCCTGTGGAACGGAATGTGTTTGTATTTTCTAATCCCAAAAACCGCATCTGCATTCTCAGATTTCATTTTTTCATACATTGGTATAATGTCAGAGGGTTTGTGCTGGTAATCTCCGTCAAGATATGCAATAGCATCGTAATTTAAATTTATTGCATAAATTGTTCCCTCTTCGAGTGCTTTTGATTTTCCTTCATTTTTTTCCTTGAAAATTGGAAATATTTTGTTTTTAAATTCGTTTTTTTCTAAGAATTCTTTGATTATTGTCTTTGTTTTATCGGTACTTCCATCATCTACTACGATTACGTCAATATTTATATCGCTTAAGTCCTTTAAAACAGAAATAATATTTTTTTCTTCATTATACGCTGGAATGACCGCAATCATTGTATCACATTAAAAAAGTAAAGATAATTATTTTTTTTATTCTTTTGCATATGCAATAACTGCACCGAGTAATATACCTAAAATGAGTCCGCCTAGTATATAATAGATACCGCCAGGACCAATTAATCCTTCATTAACTTCAGGTACCGGTTCTGATGAATTTTGAGCTTCTTCAGTAAATTTATGTTCATTTGAACTTTCATTTTCCAAAATAACTGATTTATCTTCTGAAATATTTGAATTTTCTTCAGAAACAGTAGTTTCTACTTCTTCTACAGTTTCAATATTTTCAAGAACAACTATTTTTTCAACAATCCTAACGCCTGCGTTAGGAACTACTGAAAGTTCGAAGAATTCAACGGATCCTAACAAGGTTCCATTTTGGAAATATCTTTTTAAAAGCTTAATTTTGTAGTTTCCTATTTCAGTTGCAGTTCCTTTGAACATTTTAAATACTGATTCGCCTGCTTTAACACTACTTACGTTATATTCGTATTCTTCAAAAATAATGCTATCATCAGCATCAATGATTAAACTAAGGTTTTCAATGGCATCTGTTGCAGTCCAGTCAAATACTAGGTAAACGCTGTCATTTACTCTAACGTCGTCGGGAGCAAGTTCCGCAGTAGCATTAATTACGGGGATAAGTAGCAAACTTAAAAAAAATAAATAATAAAATTTTTTCATAAGTCTTCACCTTATCTCATTTTAATGTTTTTTAACCTTTCATTTAACTTGTTAACTTCATCGTTTGTGAGTCTTGTGGATTGTTTGATACCTTCAAGTTCACCTTTAAGAACAACGAGTTTCATGAACAAAAATATGTTTAGAACAATACTTATAAGAACTAAAAATGTAAGTACACCTGGATCGAAATTCATTTTTTCTTACCCCCAAATACTCCTTTAAAGAATTTTTTAACGAAAGAATCTTTTTTAACTTCTTTAGGGATGTATTTTTTACCCGCCAATTTTGCAGCAAGTTCCATAAGTGCCTGTGAAGCTGGTGAATCATTATGTTTTAAAATAATAGGAACTCCAAATGCAGAACTTCGTCTGACATTTGCATCTTCGGGCACAATTCCAACAATTGGAATTTCCAAAATAGTTTCAATGGATCTGGAACTTAATTCAGAACTGTCTTCCGTAACCCTGTTAATTATTGCACCGAGTACATTGGTTTCTACCCTGTTTGCAATAGATACAACTTTCAATGCATCAGATATTGATGAGATTTCGGGGTTTACCACGACTAACAAATGCTCTGCAGCGGAAATTGCAGTAAGTGCCTCCTTACCAATTCCTGCGGGGCAGTCGATGAGTAAAACTTCACTCATTTCATCGAGTTTACTTAAAATTTCGAGAAGTCTTTCGGGCCTTGCTTTTTTAAAGCTATCGAGTGACACGCCTGCTGGAACTACCTTTACACCTGCGGGACCTTCATATATCGCACTTTTAATGTCTGCATTTCCTGACAAAACATCGTTTAATGTGATGGGTTTTCCTTCAATCCCCATGATAAGTTCGAGATTGGCCATTGCAATGTCTGCATCGATTACCGTTACTTCTTTACCAAATTGAGATAGTGCAACTGCTAAATTCGCACAGGTTGTAGTTTTTCCAGTGCCGCCCTTACCGGAAGCTACTGCAATTGTTATAGCCATGTTCTCACAACCTTTTTGATATTTTAATTACGTTATTATATCTTACAAGAATATGGTTGAAATACTATATAACTTTTTTATGTTTTTTTCAGGTTTATATTATTTAACGAATTTAATATCGACATATACCTGTTTTCAATTCTTTCAACAAGTTTGAGGCCATAATTGTGTGTTTTTAAAATAATAATATCATTTAAATCCAAATCTTCATTTAAGTTATAATCTGGAATAATTTTAATTGTACGGCCAGTTTTATGTTCAAATCCCAAATCATCAATTATTTTTTTTACAAATTTCGAATTCGACTCAATATTATATCTAAAATTTTTTACAAATTCGGAATTATCGTTTTTTATTCTAAAATCGAGTTTTTTTAACTTTTCAATCGATTTATTTATGGAATCATTATCCCCAATATTTTCATTTTTTAACTTTTCAAGACTTTCAATCATGTCCAAAAAAGTAGCAGAATTTATTTCGATTATTTTAGAATTTGGGTTTAATTTATGGACTCTATCAAAATATCCTTTTGAAATAAGAAGATATTCGCAGTTACAGGAAGTTTTGTATGGATTTACAATTTCAAAGTTTTTAATTCCTGAAAGATCAATGATTTCAGAATACATTTTAGAAACGCCTATCATAAAAGCACCTAAAAAAATTATAAAAGAATATTTTCAAGTTTGGATACTGAATTTATAATATCTTCAGTTCGAACACCAATTGCAGCATTCATTACTATATAGTTGTATGGATACGTCCCCATGTAGCAGTTTCCAAAGTTATCTGTTTTTTTAATCCCTCGTGGGCCGGTTACTCTTAAATTGTAAAGTTTTGCAGCAATTTCAACGGGATTTGAATTTACACAAATGCATGATGCGATCGGACTTTCAACATCTAAAAATTTTCCACCCGTTTTTTTAGATAACTCTATTAAAAGTTCATCAAGCAGTTTTTTGCTACCTTTTTGATTTTTTATCAATTCAATGTAATTTTTAGATCCAATTGATAAAAGGGACACCAATGTGTTCACTACGGGTGTTGCACTCGCTCTTCCAGGGTATGAAAGTGATATCTCTTTTATAAACTCTTTATCTGTTGAGTATATCAGTCCACCGCCAATTGGTGTGAGTAAATTTTTGTCACTTGAGCTTACAACTGCATTTACTCGATATTCAAACGCTTTTTTCAATTTTTCAAGGTAATAGTTACTTTGAATTGCATAAGCTCCGTTAATAATATGTGGAATATCATAAATTTCGCAAATTTTTGCAATTTCTAATATATCGTCGCTTTTTCTTGGTGGGAAAAACGTAAGTGTGCTTAAAACACAAGGTTTATTTCCAAGTTCGATTTCTTTTTTTACCGCATCTTCAATATCTTCCACTGGAACGTATACTATGTCGCCATCTAAAACGGTTTCAACAAGTCTCATATTCATTCCAATAAATGATACAGCTTTTATAGGGCTTTTATGGGATGCATAAGGGTAAATTACAACATTTGATCCATATTTTTTTCGTGCAGTACTCAAACATAGTGATATGGACATTCCAGTCGATACCGGGGTTGCAATTGCATGAACATTTAATCCTAAAGTTTTAAAAAAGCTCTCGAGTATTTTGTTCGTGAGAGCATACATGATACTCGCACCAGGTGCTTTTGGTTGGGGGTCAACTAGATTGCCACTTCTTCCAATCCCATGACAAAATCCTGATGAAAGTTCTTCATGAATGTTAGAATATATTCTCGCTTCCCTTTCCCCAATTCTTACAGATTTTGGGTCTTTATCTGTGTCCATCATCGAGAGAAATTTTAAAAAAAGTTTTATTTTTTCATCATCAATTCCGTTTTTAGGAATTTTTCGATGGTTAAACACATCTTCAATTTCTTTTAAATATTCGTTAAGTACTAATTCTCCCCTTTTTTCCATATTTTTTGGAATTAACCCTTCAATGTTGAAATCGAGCATCATATCACGTTGATAAAATTAAAATATCCATTATATTCAATAAAATCCTTTTAAAGTTATTTAATCCCGATTATTTATAATCTTTTTTATCGGGGTTTACGTAGTATTAAATACCCGAATGATTAAATAGTTTCAGATTGATTAGAAGTTAAGAGTACATTTTTCATGGATTTATAAATTTTTAGGTGATTTTATGTTATTCATTGCCTTTGCACCATATGGAGCATTTGCACTTGAAGCGAACTCGAAAAACGGTGAATATTCATTAGACGACATCAAATATTATAAAATATTTGAAAACGAGGATATTCCAAAAATAATGTATGAATTGAGACAGGGAAATTTTGAAATAATCGATGAATTGAAAAACGAATGGGAAATTGGGGAAGAAAGCATTAGTTTTGAATATTCAAGTTCCAAAAATCCTGCCGGAGAACTTATTCGAGATAATTTATACAAATTAGGTCAAAAATACGAAGTCTATACAGATGAAGCTGATTTTGTTTCAAAAATGAACGCTTGGGCAACATCTTTCACAAAATCAATGATGAAAAAGTCATCAGAACAGAAAGATAAATTGATAGTTCAAACAGTAAATGCTCTTGATAACCTTGATGAAACTCTAAATCTATTTTCAGAAAGGCTTAGGGAATGGTATTCACTTTACTTCCCTGAAATGGACAATATTGTTAAGAAACACGATATTTATGTGGGTTTAGTTTCCGAATACGGGGATAGAGAAGAGTACACGAGAACAAAACTCAAAAAAACAATGCCTTCAAATGTGGCAAGAACTATCTCACTTGCTGCAAAAGACTCAATGGGTGCAGATGTATCTGAATTTGATTTGGATATCATGAAAAACCTTGCAAATGAAATAAAAAGTATGTATGAATACCGAGAAAGATTGCAAGAATATTTGGAGACTTCAATGAACGAGGTTGCTCCAAACTTAACAAAAGTTGCAGGTGCGTCACTTGGTGCAAGATTGATAAGTCTTGCAGGTGGAATTGAAAGACTTTTAAGACTCCCTGCATCAACGATACAAGTTATAGGTGCAGAAAAAGCATTATTTGCACACTTAAGGGAAAGGGCATTACCTCCAAAACACGGTGTAATATTCCAGCACCCCCTCATTCAAGGAAGCCCATGGTGGTTGCACGGAAAGATTGCAAGGGCAATTTCATGTAAAATCTCTATTGCGATAAGGGCAGATGCTTTTGGAAATGATATTTCAGACATGTTAATTGAAGACATGAACAAAAAAGTAGCTGAAATAAAAGAAAAATTCCCTGAACCAATGAGAAAAAGAAGACCAAGACCTGATACGAGAAGTTTTGGTAATAAATGCGGTCAAGATAGGGATAGGGGATCACAGGGTGACAGAAAACCACGTGGTAAACCACAAGGTAAACAAGGCGACTCTAAAAAAGGTGGAAAGCCGTTTGGTAAAAAACCTGCTGGAAAAGACGACAGAAGGGACAACAGAAAAGGCGATAAGAAACCATTTGGCGGAAAACCAAAAGGTAGTGGAAATCAGCCTCCAAAGGAAAGATCTGGCGAAAAAAGAAGAGATTCAACAAAAAAAGTTAAAGCTGAAAGAAAAGTAATCGGAAAAACTTCTTCACAGAATTAATCCCTATGGTGAGTTAAATGGAAAAAATTAAGGTAAAAGAAATTTTTAACAACGTATATTCAGTAGATTTTGGAGACGGACTTAAAAGGATCGCTACAAAATCATTAATTCCTGGAAAAAGAGTTTACGGTGAAAAATTAGTATATTCTGATAATATTGAATATCGAGTATGGAATCCAAATAAGAGTAAACTCGGGGCCGCAATTATAAACGGCTTAAAAAAGATGCCGATCAAAAAAGGAACAAAAGTTCTCTACCTTGGAGCGTCTGCCGGAACTACGCCATCACACGTTGCAGATATCGCAGAAAATTCACTCGTTTATGCTCTCGAGTTTGCGCCAAGAATCATGAGAGAATTTATTGATTCATGCAACGAAAGGAAAAATTTAATTCCTGTTTTAGGGGACGCAAATAGACCTCAAGACTATTCAAACATCGTTGAAAAAGTTGACGTTATTTTTGAAGATGTTGCACAGCCAAATCAGGCAGAAATCCTTGTAAAAAATGCAAAATGGTTTTTAAAAGAAAATGGGTATGCTATGATATCTATAAAAGCAAGAAGTGTCGACGTTACAAAAAATCCAAGAGAAATATTTGCTGAGCAGAAAAAAATACTGATTGAAGGCGGATTTGAAATTGTTGATGAAGTAAACATAGAACCTTTCGAAAAAGATCACATGATGATGGTTGGAATTTGGAAAGGAAACTAAATATTATTTTTTTATCGTTTAATTTTTGAATAAACTTAAACATTTCTTTTTTATACAATATATATTAATCGAAATTAGTTTGTATTTTTAACTTTATATAGGCGTCATTATATAATTGCAAATGTCTTAAAACATTTATTTCACAGGGCGGTGGTGTATGAAAACAGTTATTTTCTACTTTGATGGATTTATGGACGATCCCTATGAAATTTTAGATAATAAAACCCCACTAGAATATGCAAAAACCCCAAATTTTGATAAATTGATTCAAAATGGTTCTTGTGGATTATTGGCCCCTTACAAAAGGGGAGTGCCGATGCAATCCGTAACGGACTTATTTGTAATGGCAGGATATTCATTGGAAGAATTTCCTGGAGTTAGTGTTTTAAAAGCACTCGGGGAAGATATAGAACTTAATGATAATTCAGTATATTTTGAATGCACGTTCGTTACAACAGTTGAGGATAATTACGGTTACAGGGTTGTAGATAGGACAACATGTGATGTAATGGATAAAGAATTAAACCAGTTATTGAAGAGCATCCCTACCGATTTTGGAGGTTATGAATTTAGCTTAAAAAACTGTGCTGATTGTGGCTGTGTTTTAGTTATGACTGATAAAAACGGATGGATTTCTGATAAAATTTCGGATTCTGATCCATATTATCCTGGAAGGCATGTAAACAAGGTATTACCAGTTTATGAACTTTGCAGTTCCTCTGGAGAATGTAAACGTGCTAAAAATACTGCTGATGTTTTAAATGAATATTTACTGCGATGCCACAAAATTTTGGAAAATCATGAAATAAACATCAAAAGAAAAAGAAAAGGAAAATATCCTGTAAACTTTCTTATAACCAGATTTCCTGGTAAAAACACCGAGGTGCCTTCATTTTCGGAAAAATATGGTTTAAAGACACTATCTATTTCATCATGCGGGACTGCAAAAGGGTTTTCAAAGTTTATAAAGGTAGATTATATTCTTACAAAAGATTTTGAAGAGTCAGTAACTTCATTAACTAAATATTTGGAACATTATGATTTAATCCACATACCTGCTCCCGATATATCCCAGTATCAAATCAGAGATCCTTTTGAAAAATCAAGGTATATTGAAAAGTTAGACAAAAGTCTTGAAAAAATACATGATTTAGACGATACTCTTATTTTAATTAGTTCGAACAGGTTATATCCTGCAATAGGCGATCTCGTGAATTCTGGTGAAGATTATTCTATAATTGTAAGTGGTAAAAACGTTAGAAAAGATCATATTATGGAATTTTCGGAAAAAAATTGTTACATGGGGCCTGTAAGACTGCAGCACGATGAAGTGTTAAATGTAATTTTAAACCATATGAATAGGGCATTATTGTATGGTTTAAGACCTGGCGGATATCTATTGGACTATATTCCTGCTGATGAAGACATTGAACATTTGAAATAACTAGTTTAGATATTTTTTAAATATTTTAATAATTCACCTATTTTTTCAAATTTTAGCGGATAATTCATTTCCGGTCGCTTTATGATTATTGTTTTCGCACCCGATAATAATGCACCAGAAACTTTTTCGTGGAGCCCTCCGCTTTTGCCACTGTCTTTTGTAATAATTACATCACAATCATAATCAATTATTAAATCTTTATTTAAATTTTCTGAAAATACGCCCTGCATTGCAACAATATTTTTCGAAGGAATTATTTTGATAGCTTCTGAGACTGAAGTTGGAAGTATCCTTATAATTAACTTATCAATTGGAATAATCTCAGAAACAGTTTTTAAATTTTTAATTCCCGACATATAAAATATATTTTTTTTAGAAATTTTTAAAGCTAATTTAGCAGCTTCTTCAAAATTTTTAACATAAAAAGCATCTTTAATTTCTTCAATTGGTCGTTCATACCGGATATAAGGAATATTCAGTTCTTTTGAGATTTTTATTCCGGTTTCACTTGCATGTGTTGCAAAAGGGTGGGTAGCATCAATAAAAATATCTATTTTTTTATCAATAAGTGTTCTTTTTAAATTATCATAATTCATTTTTTCTGAAATAACCAGATCAGCATAATTTTCTGCAATTTTTCCACCAAAGTCGGTTGTGGTGGTTAAGATTAAAAAAGAGTCTTTAAAATAATTCTTAATTTCTTTTGAAATTTTGTTTGCGTCACCAGTTCCGCCACGAATCCATATGTTCATTTTTTCACGATTTTTTAAAATAATATGTAATAAAGTTAGGGTTTATATTCTAACAGTTCTATTGTTCCACTAGTTGTATTTGCAACCAATTTATAAGTATCGGAATTGGCTTTTGTAACAATTATGGTTACATCATCTGCTTCAATATCTAAAAATGCCTGATTTGACGTTTCTGGAGCTCCCTCATGAGATATGTTGTATTTTATTGGTATTTCTGGGTTATTTGCAATTATTTCAAATTTTTTGATGCTAGTAAACGTAAATGGTATGCCTTCCCAATTCATATCAGTTGGGATATCTGATCTGAATATTATATTTGTTGCATATCCTGCATGGGGTAGGCCAACTAGATTGTCTTCGGTAATGCCTTCATCAGGATCACTCGTATTTGCCAGTCCTTTGAATGTACCATCACCATAGTACCAGAGGTATGTATCGTTTCCAGTATCATTTATTTGAAGCCATGCGTTATTTAAATTTGTTGATGGGCTTATTTTCACGTCAGAAAGATTCAATGAATAATTTATTACTATTATTTGGGTATCCGTACTAGATTCAAATAATTGAAATGCACCTTCTCGAACATCTGATAAAATATCCCCTTCAAACGTAAACTTCGTCATGTGAAACGATACCAAAATACCTGCGAGAAGTACGGCTATTACTAAAAGTATTAATTCTATTGAGATCTGTCCTTTTGAAAATTTTGCCATATATACTACCCCCTAATTGACAAAATAAATAATATATAAAAAAATAGAATTTTTCAGAATAAATACTTAATTAAAAAAAGAAATTAATGTTATTATTGATTATTCTTCTTCAGGATATACTAAGTCTGGATGAGGGCCATGCCCGTTATGTTCGATTCGGATCTGTATTTTATTATAATCACTTTCATCGATTGATAAATACAAGGTACCCGTACTATGGCCATCAATGCTGTAACTGAATGATTCTCCAGAGTTTTTGGACGTTATTGTGTATAACTTATAATTGTTTGGGATTTCTTCACCATTAATGCTCAAACTTGTACCATTTTTGGCTTTTAACTTTATTTCTGTTGCACTACCTGCATATGGGAGATATGCAATATCGCCAGATCCTTTTGTAACATATGGGTTACCATGTAATTTGTCTATATAATATACATCTGTAAAATATTCAGCGTAGAATTCATATATTCCATAACCTAATCCATGACCTGGATTAATATTAAGGTCCCCCGTAATGTTTGTAATTGTATCTACGGGTTCATCATCTTCATTTTCTAAAGATTCGAAACTGCCGTTAACGGCACTAGTTGCGATATATGACATCATTGGGCCTGCAAAAATATTTTTTTTGAGCCCAGATATTTCACTATGGCTTCCAGTATTTTTTGTCATATGGGATGCAAGAATTGTTCCACTGAGTAACAACCCAAGAGCTATTATAAGTATTTCAATTGACAACTGTCCCCTTTTAGAGTTTAAAAACATAATTATCGCCTAAAAGTATCTAATCGGTAGTTAAATTAATTATTTTATTTTATTAATCTATATGCTTTAAAATTATAAATACCTTATGCTGGCAATTATTGTAATTAAAATTTGGTTTAACAATCACATTTGCATTTTGTACTGTCTTGCCATTTCTTTTGGATTTTCATTTTCGTAGATTGCTCTACCAATAATTACATAGTCGTTTTCACTTAAAACATTTAAAACATCGCTTAAATTTCCACCCTGGGCTCCAACTCCGGGGGATATTACAAAAGCGTCTTTTACAATAGATTTGATTTCTTTTAATCTTTCAGGCCGTGTTGATGGTGCAACTATTCCATTAACTTTTAATTTATCAGCCATTTTTGCCATATCTTCAGCTACGTTTTGCAAGTATTCTGTAGCTCCGGGGTGAGACATTTCTGTTACCATTATTACTTTTTTATTTTTTGCTTTTCCAACCTTTAAAATTGCAGAAACACTGTCTGAACCCACAAAACCCTGACAAATTATCCCGTCAGCGTGATTTAGCGTTAATTCAGCGATTTTTTCATTTGTTGAAGGAATGTCCGCAACTTTGAAATCACAGATTACTTCTTTGCTGGTAGCTTCTTTTATTTTGTCGATTATATTTAATCCAGTAGCTAAAACTAACGGGTATCCTATTTTTATAGAGTCAACGTACTCTGAAGTTTCTTTAGCAATCAAAACTGCCTTTTTTTCATCCATTACATCAAGTGCAAGCATTAATTTTACCAAACTCTCACCATACATAATTAAGTATATAAATGATTACTACTTCATTACTATAAAAAGATTTAAAATAAACGAATAATCTTCGTTTTACGTTTTTCTTTTGATTTCTTAAAACTATCGATTAACTAATTTTTTAAAATTATCGAAAAAAAGGTGAGAACTATGCGAGGACAACAAGCACCCCAACAACCAACAAGAGTAAGGACTCCGAGAGAAAATGAAAACGAAGTTCTTGGAGTAATCGAGCAAATGCTTGGTGCAAGTAGGGTTAGGGTAAGATGCATGGACGGAAAACTCAGAATGGGTAGAATTCCTGGAAAATTAAAGAGAAAAATCTGGGTAAGGGAAGACGATGTTGTAATTGTCACTCCTTGGGAAGTACAGTCCGATGAGAAATGCGACGTAATCTGGAGATACACAAAAGGACAAGTTGACTGGTTAAACAGAAAAGGATACTTAGAATTCATGAGATAAGGGATATTGATGAAAGATGTCCCTAAAATGGATTTAGATAAAAAAGAAAAACAACTGGATAGGGAGTTTCAAAAAAAGATCGTTGAAAGAAAAAAGAAGTTTTTGGAAGAATTAAAAACTGAAAACGAAGTTTTTGACCAACGTACTCTCTTAAATATTTATAATTTACTTGTGGCAAAACACATTGATGAAATTTCTGGAGTTGTTAATTCTGGAAAGGAAGCAGTAGTGTTTTCTGCAAATAAAGAGGACGAACTCTACGCATTAAAGGTTTACCGTGTTTCTACATGTGATTTTAAAACAATGTGGAAATATATTCAAGGTGATCCTCGATTCCACCTTAGGAGAAGCAGTACTCGACAGGTAATAACTGCATGGGTTGAAAAAGAATTTAGGAACCTTTTAAGAGCGGGAGATTATATAAACACGCCAGAACCAATATTAAAAAGGGAAAATATACTTTTAATGGATATGGTTCATGAAGATGGAGTTCCAGCTCCAAGATTAAAAGATGTGGAAGTCGATTATTCTGAATTCTATGAAATGATACGAGAAGACATGAAGGTATTATATCAAGATGCCCAATTAGTTCACGGGGATTTATCCGAATATAATATTTTAGTACATGAAGAAGAGCCAGTATACATTGATTTTTCACAAGGGGTTGTTAAAGAACATCCTCTTTCAAAAACACTTCTTATTAGGGATGTTAAAAACGTTTGCAGTTTCTTTAAAAGAAGAGGAATTGCAACTGATTACAAAGAGTTCTACAAATTCGTTTCTGGAGAAGAACTCGCATTAATCGATGAAGAAATGGCAAAAACATATTAAAAAAATTTTTACAAAATCTTTTTTTAAGTATTAATTATATAATGTTTAACGAAATTTAAATGCCTAATTGGTGAGATTTTATGTATGAGAATGTGGAAGTAGTGAAGATTCCAAAAGAGAGAACAGGTATCCTTATTGGAACTCACGGAGAAGTTAGAAAAACACTTGAAAGTGAGCTTGGGGTTGAATTGGAAATCGATTCCGAAGGGGAAGTTAATATTTATTCAACAGAAGGCCAGGAAGACCCATTAGCCCTATGGAAAGCAAGAGATATTGTAAAAGCTATTGGAAGGGGATTTAATCCCGAAAAAGCTTTAAAACTGGTTTCAGATGAATATGCTTTTGAAGTAATCGATATTTCAGAATATGGAAATTCTGATAAAGCTCTTCAAAGATTAAAAGGAAGAATTATCGGAAGCAGTGGAAAATCAAGAAGATACATTGAAGAATTAACTTCAACGCACATTTCAGTTTATGGAAAAACCGTTTCAATTATCGGAGAAATCGAAACTGCAAAAATTGCAAAAGATGCAATCGAGATGCTTTTAAGAGGAACGTCGCACTCAAAAATGTACAAATTTTTAGAAAGACACAGACAAGATGTCAAAAGAAGTGAACTTAGACTCTGGAAATAAATTTATAATTTTTTTAAATTTTAAAAAAGTAGTAAAATTATTAATGCATAAATTATTCTTTTTTGGATCTCATTTCCTTTATTCTTTTAATCATGAGTCCACTATCTTCTTTAGATATATCTTTTCTTAAACTCGGACTTGTAATCTCATTTTCCTTTGGATTTGTATCAAGCAATTTTACAATTGGCGATTTTGAATTCATATCAAATTTTCTTCCGTTGAATCTTTTTCCAATCACATATACTTCGGCACTTTCATCTCTAGAAGCTCTCGGTTTTGTTGTGAATGCTTTATCAAAGTATTCTGAAACGAGTTGAACGTATTTTTCGAACAAATCGCCTTGAAATACTTTTACAACAAAGTTTCCACCTTTTTTCAACATTTTAGTTGCAGTCATGAGCGCCATTGTTGTAAGTTCAAGGGATCTTGCATGGTCAACATCCCAAACTCCGCTGATGTTTGGGGAAGCATCACAGATTATAACATCTGGTTTTTCGGGCAATAAATCTCGTGCCTGTTTTAATATCTCTTCTTTTGTCATATCGCCTTTTATTGCAATGACATTTTCATATGGGAGTGGCTTTACAGTCTGTAAGTCAATTCCAACGATAAAACCTTTATCTCCAACAATATCTCGTGCAGCCTGAAGCCATCCTCCTGGAGCACAGCCCAAATCTACAACAACGTTTCTTTCCTTTATTAAATTGAATTTTTCATTCAACTGGAATAATTTGTACGTTGCTCTTGATCTATAATTTCTTTTTTTTGCCAAATTGTAATAATGGTCGTTTTTCCTTTGAAGAACCCATCTTTTGTCCTTTTTTCCCATAAATATCTCCTTATATTAATAAATTTAAATATCGTCGTAATTTGTTAGTTCTGAATAGTCAATTGATTTGTGAAGGGTCTTCATTTCCACAGGGATGTTGTTTTTGCGCATATTTGCAAATGGGTTTGTTCCACCAATCGTGGTAATTCCAAACATACATTTTTCAACACGAACACCGCAAATGTCGTTATTTGGCCTTCCTACTTCGATTATCGAATTCCAGCCAAGTTTTTCGTTAAGTTCTATTAATTTTTCAGACGCAGACATTGGAACTTTTCGAATACCTGCTAAAATGTAGTTTTTACCATCAGCTTTATTGAAAAATACTTCGTGAGGGTCAAGAGACGTTCCTTCGTAGTCAATTGCTTCAATAAACCGTTTTTCATCTGCTTTCACTTCTAAAATTCCACCATAGTAGGGAATTACAGGAATTTTGTTTTTCAAAAATACTCCATCAACGGTTAATGAACAGATTGTGTATGCATTTAAGAATTCTTCATCGCATTCTACTTTTAAGCGATCTGAAATTGCGAGTTTATTTTCATAACTGTCTTTCAATGCATTTATTGCTTCTTCTTTGTATTCAATAGGAACTTTTGCAGTGTTTACAACAACATTGCCTTTTTTATCTTCAATATCGTAGTTTACACCCTGCATTTTTGAAAGCATTTTGGATAAAACTGGAGTTACTTTAAATTTTCCTTTCTTTTTCTTTGCTTCAAGGAATCCTTTCGTTTTTTTTTCCATTGATGAAATATCTTTAAGCTGTGTGGCAGCACTGATATCTGCGGCGTACCCTGATTCGTGAGGGATACAAAGTGGTGTTAATCCACCAACTAACACTACACCAATCTGTTCAGGGTTTAAATTCATTCCAAGTACGTTTTCAGTTCCATATGCTAAAACAGAATTTAACATATCTTTTTTAAGGATATTTTCAAACTGTTTTTCACTTGATTTTGGAATAACTCTGAAATTTGCAGGAACAAGCCCTTCTCCATTTTCAATTACGCCAATTACATCCGTTTTACCCTGCATAATAAATGCAACCAATGGATCGATCGAGGTACTTTTAAATTCAATTACTCCTTCAAAATTTACTGGTTCGTAGTCTTCAAATTTAACGATTCCACCGTATTCAGGGGTTGGAATTATTCCGTTTTTCAATAAAAAATTATCAAACGTAATACTACAGAGGGTTTCAACAAATACTGAATATCCTTTTTTTCTGATATTTAGGTAATCCCCTACTGAATAACCTGCTTCAAAAGATTTTAAAACAAGTTCTTTGATTGTTTTATAATCTCCTTCGAATTTGGCAGTATTTATCAGAACTTTTGAAGGAAAATCCGATAAATAAAGTTTTTCAATCACTTGTGAATATACTGAGCCGATTCTAAATGAAATATTTGCTTTTTCAAGTTCTTCAATTCCTTTTTCAGTGATTTCTCTTCCGGAATATCCTAATTTTTTTGTAAGGCTGTTTTCATCAAGTTCTTTTAAGTGATACCTAACTGCCCGTTCCCCAATATCATATCCTCTATCTTTTAATGCATCCGCGATTATTTTTGCACCAACTGGAGCAGATGCTTCTGATAGAATGGATAATATTTCAACATCGATATTACTGTCCATAACGCCACACCTATTAACCTAAAAACTTAAAAAAGTTATTTTTTGAGATTCCTATATCCCGAAGAGATCAATGCAGCACCAACTGCACCAATAAATTGAGAATATTTTGGAACTATTATTTTTTTACCAAGTATCTCTTCAAGTGCAAGAACCATTCCTTTCAAAAGACTGCTTCCACCAACCAAAATTAAAGGATCCCTTACATCAACTTCTTGAAGTTGCTGTTCGTAAATCTGTTCTGCAACAGAGTGAGCAGCTGCCGCGGCAACGTCATTTGGAGTAGCACCACCTGCAAGACCCGTTACTAAATCCTGAATTCCAAATACGATACAGTAGCTGTTCATCATAACATTTCGCCAGTCTCCAGTTGCTGCAATGTCACCAAGTTCCTGAATTGAAACATCTAGCCTTTTTGCAGTAATTTCAAAGAACCTACCGCTTGCACCAGCACAGATTCCACCCATTGTAAAGCCATCGGGAATCGCATTATTCAGTGAAATTGCTTTGTTATCCATTCCACCAATATCAATTACCGTAGCTTCTCCTTTCTGAGCACCTGCTAAAAATGCAGCTCCTTTTGAGTTAACTGTTAATTCTTCTTGTACTAAATCAGCTTTAAAATGGTCACCAAGGGTATGTCTACCATAACCTGTGGTTCCAATTGTTTCAATATTTTCCATTTTAAGTCCGGATTCTTTCAAAGCTGCATCAAGCGCTTCTTGTGCAGATTCGATAACATCTTTAGTATAAACCCAGCCAGTTCCAATAACTTCGTTATCTTTCATGATAACTGCTTTTGTTGTAGTTGAACCACTGTCAAGTCCTAAACTTATACCATCCTGCTTTTTCCTTGCAAGAAGTGCTTTTTTATCAACAATTGTAACCAAAGCTTCCATTCTCGTAAGTAATTCTGAAGCTTTCGTTCTTTCGGTAAATGAATACATAACAACAGGTAAATCTGTGTTTTGTTGTATTAATCTCCTAACTTCGTTTCTTACAAGGGCCCCTTCAGCGCATCTAAAGCAGGTTGAAATAAAAACTGCTTCTGCATCAGTGTTTCCTTCAATAATTGACATTGCTCGTGCAAACATTAATTTTAAGTTAGCAGATGCAACTTCAAATCCTAAATAATCGTTAACTTTGTCAATATATTCTAAATCAACTTCAGGATATACAATTTCTCCACCGACTTCTTTCGCAGCTTTTTCAATTTCAGCCTGAACACCACTGTACTCTGCTCCGCAGGTAAGTTCTGCTATTTTAACAGCCACAATTATCACCAGATTAGGATCCAAATCTTAAGGAATAAAATGAATCAAGTAAACTTAAATTTTGTATGTTATTTATTCTGTTTTCAAATATTTATTAATAGTGCTTAAATTTTTATAAAACTCTTGTAAATTTCAAATTTAAAGTAATTTTAAATCCTTCGTAACTTTTGAAATTTTTTCTTCTTTTTCAGGGCCAATTCCAACAGCCGTAAGACTTCCTGGTTCAATCTGGGTTCTTCCAGCATCTCTTATCAAACTGCATGGAAGTCCTTCGATATTGACGTTTTTAAATATTTCTAAAAGTTCCTTTTCAGAATTTACTTTTAAAACAACTTTCTTCTGCCCTTCATTCATCCAGCCGCTGACTGCTGATGAACTTATTTTTTGAGCGTGTAAAAAAGCTTGAATTGATGCGTGACAGGCTTGAGCCGCCATTTTCCCCTTCCCCATTTTTAAATCATTTCGAATAACAATAGCCTGTTCATACATTTTCTCGCCAACCAAAAATATTTTAAATAAGAATCTCTTTTTATATGAAGTAATATATCTAATAGTTAATTGCTATTTTAACATTTGGGATTATTATTGAAAATTATCGATTTTTACAGATTATGAAGTTTAATTTATGGTGGAAACATGTTTGAAATAAAAGCTCGTGATGCAATGGGAAGGCTTGGTGTAATCACGATAAACGGAAAAAAAATTGAAACTCCAACAATTATGCCTGTAATTCACCCAAATCCTAAAAAACAGACGGTTTCAATGGATTTAATAAATAAACTGGCTGACGTTGTAATTACAAACTCTTACATAACATATACAACACCAGAACTCAGAGAAATTGCGGAAACAAAAGGAATTCACGAATTAATCGACTTTAAAAATGTCGTTGTAACCGACAGCGGCTCATTTCAGTTGAGTGTTTATGGCGATGTAAATGTCGGCCCAATGGAAATAATCGATTTTCAGGAAAAAATCGGAGTAGATGTTGGAACAATACTTGATATCCCAACTGGTCCGGATGTTTCAAGAGAAAAAGCTGAAAGCGATTTATTGGAAACCTTTAAAAGAGCAAAAGACTCGATTAAAAGAAGAAAAGAAATGGGCTACAAACTCGCACTTAATGGAACTATTCAGGGTTCAAAGTACTTGGATTTAAGGCAGAAAAGTGCTGAAGTTATGGGTAAAATGGACTTTGATATCTACCCGATTGGCGCAGTAGTTCCTTTAATGGAAGATTATAGGTACAGAGAGGTTGCAGAAGTTATTTTAAATTCAAAAATGCATCTTCCAACAAACAAGCCTGTTCACCTTTTTGGATGCGGACACCCGATGTTATTTGCACTGTCAGTTGCACTTGGATGTGATTTATTTGACAGTGCCGCATATGCTCTTTATGCTAAAAATGGAAGATATTTAACAGCAGAAGGAACCCTTCACCTTGAAGACATGAAAGATTTAAAAAGTTTCCCTTGCACCTGTAAAGTATGTAGTGAATATACTCCAAAACAACTTTTTAACCTGGAAGAAAAGGAAAAAACGAGATTACTTGCAGAACACAATCTCTACGTTACTTTTGAAGAAATTGATAGAATCAAAAATGCAATAAAAGAAGGAAACCTCTGGGAACTCGTTGAAGAAAGATGCAGAAGTCACCCTAAACTTTTGAACGGTTTGAGAGTTATTTCAAAATACATGGATTTCATTGAAAAACACGACCCTGTTTCCAAAAAGTCCGGATTTTTCTACACAGGATATGAAAGTATGGATAGGCCTGAAATTTACAGGCACAAACAAAGGCTTGAGAGAATTCAGTACGATAAAATCTATGTAACAAGCGTGTCAGAAAACACTTCAAAGCCATACCACGAAAATTTAAGCAATGTTCCGTGCGACGTTGATGTACTTATAAAAGACAGTGTATTTGGGTTAGTTCCTTTAAATATCGATACAATGTATCCTTTAGCTCAAAATGAAGTACCTGATCTGTATGATTTTGAAAAGAAATACAACAATGAATTTGTAAGCGAATTTAGAGAAAAACACACTGAAAAAATACTCGATATAAGTACATATAATTATTACATAAACCACTACGGCAAGAAAAAAGATTGCGACAAAATCAATCCCGATATATTCAGAATCGGAAAAATGCTCGAATACCAGTACGGGGCAAAAATACTCGACGATGAATTAATGGGAAAAGTAAAATCAAGAAGAAGTAAAAATACCGGTAGAATTAGAAATCTTTTACTTGAAAAGGAAGTTTTGTTTACATTACGGGCAAATGACAACTTTTTAATTCCTGCAAAATATGGTGCTGAACTTTTACATGAAAAACTCGAGTTTCCTAACTATAGGATCGTAATTGACAGCAGTGTTGAAGAATTTGCAAGAGCTGGAAAATCTGTTTATTCCAAATTTGTTAAAGACTGTGATCATGAATTAAGGCCATTTGAAGAAGTATTAATTGTAAATTCTGACGATGACTTGTTGGCATACGGTACAACAATATTAAATGGTCAAGAATTGATGGAATTTGATTACGGTGTTGCGGCAACCCTTCGGGGAGGAATAAAAAAATAACTTTATTAACTTAAAATCTAAATTACTTTTAGTTATTATGGAAGTGATTACTTGTTAAAATTATTATATAATGGATCAATTACGTATCTCGATGAGGAAAATGGCATGTTCGTGGGCCCGAGTTCTTCATGTACGTATATCGAAACATCAAAAAATAAAATAATCGTGGATACATCTTCAAGGGATAAAAAAAAGATTATAATTTCAAATTTAAACAAATTAGACGTTAAATTAAAGGATATTGATTATATTATAAGTTCGCACAACCACAACAACCACAATGGAAATAACGACCTTTTTAGAAATGCCAAAATCGTCAAATATTCTGATGGATCCATAAATGACCTTAAAGACCCTGAACTAGATCTAATATGGACTCCCGGACACACTTTCGACAGTATTTCCGTGATTTATGAAGATTACGTGGTTGCACCTGCTGCAATCCACCGTAAGAAAAACGTGCTTGAAAATTTAGATCTTCCAATTGCAATTGATCTCGAACTTTCGAAAAAATCAATTCAAAAAATTGTATCTTTAAAAAAGAATATTATAACTGGACATGACGGGATATTATACGCTTCAGACTATCTTTAAATTTATTCCCACTTTTTAATGGTTTCATAAACTGGTCCTTCTTTAGTTAACGTACTTTTCATGAGTGAAACTGAATTTATTTCTATTTTTCCAAAATCCACGTGTTTATTTTTTTCAATTACCTTTTTTAATGTTTCTTTTGAATTATTTTCGATAAATTTAACTCTTCCAAGTGTGATATGTGGATCATAACTTTTTTCTTTTTTAAAACCCAATTTAAAGAGCTTTTCATCAATATTTTTTAAAGTTTCTTCAAGTTTTGTTGTTCCAATCCATATTACACGGATATATTCTTCATTTGGAAATGTTCCAACCCCTTTTATCTCAGAAATAACTTTTTTAATTTTTAAATCCGAGTTAAGTATTTCTTCAAGTTTTTTATCGTCAACATCTCCTAAAAATTTCACGGTTATATGTAAATTATCTTTTTCAACTGTTTTTATGCCTTTTAAGTCAAACTGTTTTTTTAAGTTTTCCAAATTTTCTTTTAAATCGGAATTTAATTCAATAGCAAGAAAACATCTCATAAAATCACCTATTCGTCAAGGAGTACTGGGATTTTATCTTTAATTAAATAATTTTTATTACATTTTTTACAGTGTAATTTATTGCCCAAAAGCTCTAACTCACCCTTACACTTTGGGCATTCCAATAAATCAATCAATTCTTCAAGCCATTTCATAAATTACACCTAAAATCAAATCATTCATTATTTATAACATTTTAATTATAAGTATTTTCGTTTAAAACGGGTGGATAATATGAATATATTTGTAAAATGTTTAGTAATCATGATGGTGTTATTTTCTGGCTGTATTTCTGCAGATGACAGCTCTGATTCAGAAATCAAGTCAGAACAGGTTTCAGATGTTTTATATCAGGTATCTACGATAAATGCGTTGATGGAACGCATTTATGATGGATTTATTCCAGTAAATGAACTTGTATCTCACGGGGATTTTGGAATAGGTACTTTTGATAAACTCGATGGGGAAATGGTTGTTCTGGATGGAATATGCTATCAGGTTAAAGCAGACGGTGTAGCATATGCTGTTGAAAATGTAACAACTCCTTTTGCAACTGTTACTTCGTTTGAAAATGATGAAACGTATTTTTTAAATGATATGAATATTTCAGAGTTTGAATCATACTTTGAATCGAAATTCCCTTCTAAAAATATGGTTTATGCCGTAAAATTAACCGGTAAATTCTCAAAAATGAAAACAAGAAGTGTTCCATCCCAAGAAAAACCCTATGAAAAACTGGTGGATGTTGTAAAAAATCAGTCAGTATTTGAATTTGAAAATGTTTCTGGAACTGTTGTCGGGTTTTGGGTTCCTGAATTCATGTCTGGTTTAAATGTTCCTTTGTACCACTTACATTTCATAACTGATGATAGAACTGCGGGAGGACACATTCTTGATTTTGAAATTGATTCTGTCGAAGCTTCATTTGATACTACGCCAGAATTTTACATGGTTCTTCCAACTTCTGGAGAATTTTACAGTATGGACTTTTCAGATAATCTTGAAAATGACCTAAAAGCTGTAGAAAAACAATAAATCTTTTTTTATCCTTTTTTTATTAAATTCATGCAAAAATATATCATTTCTCAAATTCATAAAATCAAACATGGATTATTTTGAGGGTGGGATATTGAAAGTAGTTGCATTTAATGGAAGTCCGAGAAGGGACGGAAATACGTCTATTTTAATCGATAAAGTCTTAAAAGAATTAAAAAAAGAAGGAATTTCTACAGAACACATGCATATTGCTGGCGGAAAACTCAGGGGATGCACAGCGTGCTACAAATGTTTTGAAACACTGAATAATAAATGCATAATCGAGTGCGATATTATAAATAACTGCATAGAAAAGATGGTTGAAGCTGATGGAATAATTTTGGGGTCTCCAACTTATTTTACAGACGTTACTGCTGAAATGAAAGCATTAATTGATAGGGCAGGCTTTGTAGCAAAGGCAAACAACGATATTTTAAAAAGAAAAGTTGGAGCAGCGGTAGTTTCTGTAAGAAGGGCTGGCGGAATTCATGTTTTTGATACAATAAATCACTTTTTTTCAATAAATCAGATGATAAGTGTTGGATCAGACTACTGGAATTTGGGAATGGGTCTTGATATTGGGGACGTTCAAAAAGATACCGAAGGACTGCATACTATGGAACTACTTGGCCAAAATATGGCATGGATTTTAAAAAAAATCAACGAATAATACAAATAAATTTAAAATAATCTTTAAAAACGCATAAATCTCTTTTAAATTTTTTTAAAAAAGCAGGATTAATGTATCTACCTTTGGAAAACCATGTTTTCATTGACTCTCAACAGATACTCAAGATGGCCGCCTTGTAGGTAGAACTGCTAGTGACAGTATCACGAAATCAACTGCCAAGTAATGTTATATTTTTTATTATATATACTTGATTTAACTCAAATTTCCAGTAAATTCTCTTGTAACGATTGTAGCGTAATTTCCGCGCTCAAGTTTAAAGCTTAATTCAAAAATATCATTTTCAAAGCTGCTTTTAAAGTCATAAATTGGAGTTATCATTTTTCTTCTCGTTCCATAGAAATTTCCAAAGTCTTCGATTTTGAATTTTTTCAAATCTAGGTTTTCCCTTTCAACAATTTCTTTTTCAATTTCACCCTGAATTCCACCGCTAAATTCAGTATTGTACCCAATCAAAGTCCCCGTTGGAGTATTGTCTTCCAATATATCTCCTTCTTTTGCATCAAACCCGTATTCAAATCTTTTGTTTATCATTTCGTTGAATAGATATGCCTGATAAGCATTTACAAACATGCTGTTTAATTGCGGCGGTAATGCGGTAAAAGCCATTTTAAAGTCTTTATATTTTAAGTACTGCTGAATTAATCTTTTTTCGTAGTCGTGGTTTCTATTAAATAATTTTAAAGCTTTTTTAAATTCGCCCACGTCAACGAGCTGTCGTGCTTCAAGGGAATCGCCAGTTTCACTTATTGGAGTTCCGCAGTAGGTGTAAAATGCACTTTCAAAGTCCCGTTCATAGATAAATTTTCCAACAATATGCGTAATTGGTCTGATGAGTCCAAATCTCTGTATTCCGTAGTAATTTAACACGTAATCTAATTTTAAATCGGAAATTCTTTTAATTTCTTTTTTTGAAAGATCCAAGCCCCTAATTTTTATCGTAAACTTGTTTCCCCAGAGATCACCCATTCTGAGTTTTTTATTTGATTTTTGAACATCTCGAATGACAATATCTTTAATGTTAATATTTTCAAGCTGTTCTTTTTTAAGTCCAAAACACCCAAATCTTTGAGTAGTTACTGCAAATTTATCTTTAGTTCCTGCAAATCCAAAATTTTTCCTTTTTGTTTTTGTTGTTCTTACGATCTGTTTTAATGCATCCATCGTGTTCCAGTTCGTTTTTTCAACTGTAAAATGGATAAATGAGCCGTGCCACTTTTCAACATCTTCAAAACCGATTTCTTTTCCAACTTCAAGAACCGTTCCTTCGGGAGTTATCTCTTCAACAATGAAATCTTCAGGGTATTTTTTAAGTGTTCCGTCAAATCTTTCCATATCTAAAATGAATTTGTTAATATTTATTGGCATTTCGCTTAATTTCTGCCTTATTTTATTATTTCTAAATTTAAACTGTTTTTCTTTCCTAAACTGGTTAATTATCTCTTCACTTTCTTTTTTTCTCGCATTTTGAATAAACCGGGGTTGCATGGTAAATCTCCATTTAAAAATTAGTTTTATATAAGTTGATAGCGATGTTTACATAAATATGTTTTTAAGGATGAAAAATTTTTAAATTTAAATTTTACCGAATTTTAAGTGGTAATTATGTATATCGGAATTGATGACACAGACAGCAGGGAAAACTACTGCACGACTTACGTTGGAACTATTCTCCAGGAAGAGCTTCAAAAAAACTATAAAATGGATACTCCAAAGTTAATTAGAATGAATCCAATGGTTAAATATAAAACCCGGGGAAATGGCGGTGTTTGTTTAAGGATTATTGAGGATGAAAAAAAGTTAGATGAATCAGAAATTGAATCTATTAGAAAATTAGTAATTGAAATGGTTGAAAAGTTCAGCGATTTTGATTGTGAGAATACTAATCCAGGAATTGTCTTTTTAAGCGAAGAAAACTATCAAAAACATGAAAAAACACTTTTAAATTATTATAATTCAGTTTTATACGATATTTTAAAGGTAGAAGATTCTGAAAAAGTATTGAATGAAATAGGTGCAGAATACATAAAATACAAAAAAGGACACGGGATAATCGGGGCTCTTGGTGCAATTGCTTCAAAACCGCCTTTTACATACGAACTTCTATCCTACCGAAAAAGTGAAAAGTGGGGAACTGAGCGAGAAATTGATGTTGATTCCATACTAAAGATGGATTCTGAAACATTTCCTTTTACATTTAATAATATAGACGGAAAAAAATCTATAATTACCCCACACACGCCATGTCCGGTTCTTTACGGAATAAGGGGAATTTCAAGAGAAATTTTAGAAAAAGTGAAAAATATCGTAAAATCAGATGAACTTGATAAATGTCAGATTTTTATCACAAATCAGGGAACTGACGCTCATTTAAGATTTTCAAAAATAAAAGACATTTATCCAGATACTGGAGTTATTTCTTATGGTAAAATCATCGAAAATCCAAAAGAAATAGCTGGTGGACACGTATTATTTAAAATAAAAGATTCCACTGGAGAAATAGACTGCATTGCCTATGAACCAACCAAAGAATTTAGAAATATTGTAAGAAAATTAATTTGTGGCGACCTTGTCGGAGTGTATGGAACTGTTCGAGAAGAACCTTTTGAAATAAATGTCGAGAAATTAAAAGTAGTTACACTTCGAAAAATATATGAAAAGAACAAATTTTGTGTTTGTGGTGGAACCCTGAAAGCCAAGGGTTTAAAAAGTGGCTATAAATGTAAAGTTTGTGGCAAACGGGTTAATTATGATGAAATAGAATTGAATGAATTAAAAAGGGATATAAAAGAGGGATTTTATGAAGTCCCACCTTCTGCAAGAAGACATCTAAGTAAACCTATCGTACTATATGATTTTAATCTTGAAACTATAAATTAAATGTATTATATATTCTAATGTGATTTTATGCTTGAAGAACTTTTAAATGGAAATATCGAGAAAAAGACGATAACTCAAATCTATGGGCCTCCTGGTGTCGGAAAAACAAACATATGCATACTTTCAATGTTAAAAGCAATTGAAAATGGCAAAAATGTGGTTTACATCGATACAGAGGGCAGTTTATCCATTGAAAGAATAAAACAGCTTTCAGAACAGGATAGTGATGAATTACTTAAAAGTATAATAATCTACGAGCCTTCGTCATTTGAGGAGCAGTCTGAAGCTTTAGAAAAGATATTTTTTCTTGAAAATATCGGTCTTATAGTTATTGATGGTATTGTTTCGCTTTATAGGTTGGAACTCTGTGACAACATCAATGAAAATACTAAATTAAATAGGATGCTCGGAAAGCAGATCTCAAACCTGCTAAAAGTTGCTAGAATGAAAAATTCTGGAATATTAATCACTAATCAAGTAAAAGATTCCATAAACGGTATTGAACCTGCGGGGGGAAGGCTTTTAGAGTACTGGAGTAAATCAATAATAAAACTTGAAAAAACTGAATCTATTAGAAAACTCACATTAGAAAAACATAGGCACGCAAAAGAGGGTGAGAATCTAAGGTTTAGAATAGTTCAGAATGGTCTTGAAATAATAAATAAGTCCTATCAATAAACCTTTTTCTAATTATATTAATTTAAACCTGTGCTTTATAAAAAAACTATATATAGAATGTTTCACACATATGTGTAAGTAGTCATTTTATAAGGGGGGAATCGTATGAGAATACTCTTAAAACTGTTTGTGGAAAGCCAAAACCTTGGAAAAGCAATAAATGCACTTTCAGAGGGTGGAATTTCTGGATTTTATTTAAAGGAATATCAGGGAATGTCTCCTGAAGATTGGAGGGGTTTTTTAATCTCAGAAGAACCTGAAATGGCTGTAAAGATAGTTAATGAGTTATCACAAGATACTGTTGTTATAAATTCTATAGTAAATATTGAATGTCTAGGTAAAATAAAAGAACAGATTAAAGAAAGACTTGAAAATGACAAATATACCTTAGTCGAACTTCCTGTTTTGGGAATAGTAGTTAATTCACCCGAATAAGTGATTGTAAATGAAATTTAGAAAAGGAAGGCCAAAAATACCTCGGTTAATTTCTGAAGAACCCCAATTTAAATTATTCAAGCCTGCGGGAACGCCAGGGATAGAACTTGAATCCGAAGTACTATCATTCGAAGAACTGGAATCCCTCCGACTTGTCGATTATTTAAATCAGCCTCATGAAGAAGCTGCTGATGCAATGGGTATATCAAGGCGAGTATTTTGGAATATTTTAAAATCTGCAAGAAAAAAAGTTGCGGATGCCCTTATAAATGGTAAAATGATTGACATTGGTGGTGGATACTACAAAATAAGGGAGTGTAATTATGAAGACGAATGTCAAAGGGGTAGAAATTGTAGATACGGGGTATCAAACTGTTTAACATTAAAAAAGGATAGTGAGTGATTGCATCGCTTAGGTGATATCAATGTTATTGTTGGAAGTGAAAAATGTTTCAAAGAGTTATGGGGATGTGGAAGTACTAAAAAACGTAAGTTTTGAATTAAAAGAAGGGGAAGTTATAGGAGTTCTAGGTAGGAGTGGTTCTGGAAAATCCGTACTTTTACATATGTTAAGGGGTATGGAAGGGTATGATCCTACTTCTGGACAGGTTATATATCACGTTGCATACTGCCCGCACTGTGAGAACGTCGAAGTTCCATCCCATGTTGGAAAAACTTGTGACTGCGGAAAAGAATATGTCGCAAAATCAATAGATTTTTGGAACCAAAATGATGCTACATACTCCTTAAAGAAAAAAATCGCGATAATGCTCCAGAGAACCTTTGCGCTTTACGGAGAAAAAACTGTTGCAGAAAATATCATGGAAGCGTTAACTACTGCAGGACATGACGGAAAAACTGCTACAGAATGGGCATTAAATCTCATTAAAATGGTAAAGCTCGAACACAGGATTGCACACATTTCTAGAGATTTAAGTGGTGGGGAAAAACAAAGGGTAGTTCTTGCAAGACAGATTGCAAAAAACCCAGTTATATTCCTTGCAGATGAACCAACTGGAACACTTGATCCAAGAACTGCAAAATTCGTTCACACCGCACTTACTGAAGCTGTTATAAAACACAATATTGCAATGGTTATTACATCACACTGGCCGGAAGTAATCGAAGAGCTCTGTCAAAAAGCTATATGGCTTGAAAAAGGGGAAATGAAACTTTCTGGAGACAGTAAATCTGTTGTAGAAGAATTTATGAAAACCGTCACTTCAATGAAAGAATTTGAAAAAGTTGAGGTAAAAGATGAACTTATCACTATCGAAAATGTTGAAAAACGATATGTTTCAGTCGACAGAGGTATTGTAAAGGCTGTTGATGGAATAGACCTTTCGATAAATGAAAAAGAAATTTTTGGACTTGTAGGGGTAAGTGGGGCAGGTAAAACCACACTTTCAAAAATAATTGCAGCAGTAATTCCTCCTTCAAAAGGAAAATACGAGTTCAGACTTGCTGACGAATGGGTTGACATGACCAAAGTTGGTCCATTATTTAGAGGGCGTGCAAAAAGATACATTGGAATGTTATTCCAGGAATACAGTCTTTATCCTCACAGAACGATTCTTTACAACTTGACAGAATCAATTGGGCTTGAAATGCCTGGTGAATTTGCAAAAATGAAAGCAGAACACACATTAGTTTCTGTTGGATTTACTGAAGAAGAAGCTGAAAAAATGCTTGATAAATACCCTTCAGAGCTCAGTGTTGGTGAAAAGCACAGGGTTGCACTTGCGCAAGTGTTAATCCGTGAACCGCACTTAATCCTTTTGGATGAGCCTACTGGAACTATGGATCCAATAACCAGAAACCAAGTTGCAGAATCCATCCAAAAATCAAGAAGCGAACTCGATCAAACATACGTAATCGTATCTCACGATATGGACTTTGTATTAAATGTATGCGATAGAGCTGCTCTTGTAAGGGGTGGAAAAATAATTAAATCAGGAAAACCTGACGAAATCGTAAAAATATTGTCAGAAGAAGAAAAAGACGAAATGATAGGCCATTAATTTATTTTTGGTTTAATTATTTTATTATTTTTTCGAGATAATGAATTTCATTGGTTAAAATGTCCATTTTTTCTTTTTTTGAAAGGGATTTTTTGTAGATTAAATCGTTTAGTTCGAAATTTAGTGCTTCTTTATAGCCATATTCATTTACAAGTAAATTTAGTGTTTTATCGAAGTTTATTCTGGATTCACTTAACGGATAGTGATCTTTTGAATTTACTCCTGAAATATGCATATTTTTAATTTTTTCATGGAAATTTTTGATAAAATCTAGTGAATTTTCACGAGCATGTGCAATATCGAGTGTTATGTACAAATCTTCAAATTTATAAAGTGTTTTTTTCATCGATTCAACGTTGTAGCAGATATTATTTATTTTTTCAGGAGAATTTTCAAGACAAAGGGTTATTTCTTTTTTTAATGCATATTCTATCGATTTTTTTAAATAATCATCAAAATTATCGTATTCTTCATCTGTCGGAACTCTATGGGTCGGTCTTTTTCCAGCATGAATTGTAATAAGTTTTGCATTAAATTTTTTTGAAAGATCAATTGCCCAAAACGTTTCCATCAGTGTAACGTACCTTATATTTTCATTGGTGGATGACGAGTTTAACTCGATATAGGGGGAATGAATTGTTATTTCAAGTTTTGAGAGTTCAGACTTAACGCTATTAATATAATCTAAATCATTTCTTTTTTTCCAAAATTCTGGATTTTCCGGGAAAAATTCCATGTTTTTTAAGCCGAGTTCTAAAAATATATCGACAATCTCTTCGATATCGTATTCCCAGAAAAACAGCGATGAGCAACCTATTTTTACCATGATTTAAATATTGTTATTTTGAAGTATAAATGTTTTGAGGGATATTATGGACAAAATGCTTGAAAAGTTTGAAGGAAGCATTTTGGGGCTTTCTATAGGGGATGCACTCGGCATGCCAACGGAATGGTTTACAAAAGAAGAAATTGCAGAAAAATACGGAATAATTGATAACTTTGTAGATCCGCTGAATAAATTTAATGGAATTTTAAAAGCAGGCCAATATACTGACGATACAGATCAAACAATTGCAATACTGAATTCATTTGATGTAAAAGGCTTTAATAACGATATTTTTATCAAAGAATTAATAAAATGGTATAACGACGAGCCAGTTGGAATGGGGCCAACGAGTACAAAAGCAATTGAAAAATTAATTGATGGGGACACAACAGGTTGTGATTCAAGAACATGTGGTTCTTCAATGCGGGTTGGGCCACTCGGACTTTTTTATTTTGGAGAATACGAAAAATTAAAAGAAATAACAATCAATGCTACAAAATTAACTCACAATAACGATGAAGCAATTGCAGGCGCTCTTTCAATTGCATTTTTTGTTGCAGAATCCATAAACAACGTAAAATCTGAAAAATCTGTTAAAAGATGCGCAAAATTTGTTGAAGACGTTTCTTATGACTTTTCAGAAAAGATACTCCTTATAAACGATTTAAATTCAGCCAATGAAGCGTATGATTTATTTAAGACCGGCCTTCCTGCAATTGAATGCGTTCCTTCTGCAATTGCAACGTTTTTAAGAACTGATAACTTTAAAGACGGAATGATTTCTTGTGTAAATGCAGGTGGAGATACGGACAGCATGGGTAGCATGTATGGTGCAATTGCAGGAGCTTATTATGGTATATCAAATATTCCTGAAATTTGGGTATCGAACCTTCAAAATAAGGATTTATTATTGGATTTATCTAAAAAACTCTATAAATTAAGATTTAAAAAATAATTAAAGCGAAGATATATAAAATACGGTCTTTATATTAATATAAGGAACTAGACTGGTGAAAATCATGGCAGACTACGATTTTGAAATAACGAGCAGACCTTCATACTCCCTTTTAAAAATCAATTTGAATGGTCAGGAAATAATGACTGAGACCGGTTCAATGGTTTATAAAGATGCTGGCGTAAATATCGAAACATCTGCTAAAGGGGGAGTTTTGGGTGTTTTAAAAAGAGCAGTCGTTGGAGAAAGCCTATTTATGAATAAATTAAGCGGTTCGGGACGAGTTGCACTTGCACCAGGATATTCTGGAGATATAATCCATCACGAACTTAATGGAACGTTATATGTAAGTAGTGGTGCATATTTGGCATCTTCACCAGATTTAGCAATTGATACGAAATTTGGTGGCGGTAAAACATTTTTCGGTGGAAAAGGCCTATTTTTAATGAAAATTGAAGGTTCAGGGGATGTATTTTTATCATCATATGGTGCAATTGAAGAATTAGAATTAAATAACGAATCAATAACCGTTGATAATGGAAATTTAGTTGCATTTACTGGAGATTTAAACTATAATCTTGGAAAAGTTGGCGGTTTAAAATCAACACTTCTTGGTGGTGAAGGTTTAGTTTACAACTTCAGTGGAACTGGCAAAATTTATGTGCAGACGAGAAATATCGAAAGTTTCATCGATTTCATAACCCCGTACCTTCCAACACCAAAACAGGGATAATTAAGTTTAAATAATCACAAATCCAAAAATAAACTGAAAATAAAAACAGAAAAGGGGATATAAATGGTTAAATTAACTGAAGAAATGAAAACTGATATAACAGGTCTTTTATTTTTAGCAACATCTTCAAAAGATGGGGTTCCAAACGTAGCTCCGATGGGTGCAAACCAGTTTGTTGGGGATAAACTCGTAATTTCAGATAATTTCATGAACAAAACGCTCAACAACCTTAAAGAAAATCCAATTGTTGCAATAAGCCTTGCAGACTGTAGGGCACACCCATTCCAGTACAAAGGAAAAGCTGAAATTGTAACAGAAGGAGAATACTACGAAAAAGCAAAAGAATTAAACAAAGCAAAAATTCCGGGATTAACTCCAAAAGGCGCAATTGTTATCACAATTACAAGTATTTACAGCGTAAAACCTGGAGAAGATGCTGGAAAATTAATTGAAACAGATGATTAATTTTTTTTGAAAATAAATTCTATTTTTTTAAATTTATTTTAATTTTAAAACAGTTTTAAATTTTTGTAAATATTCTAAAAAAGAAATTAAAGTGCGATTTTAGCACTGATTTGGAGTTATAATAAGCCTGCTGCATCTAAAGCTAACTTAACTTCTTCGGTTGAAGCTGCTTTTTCTAAGTCAACTTTTTTGTCAGTTGGTTCAAAGTGTTTTAAGTTGCATCTTCTTCTTTTAACGCTACCGTCGATAACTACAAAGTTTTTGTCTAATACTTCAACGATAACACAGGTGTTACCTGCTTCTCTTCCTAATGTTTTGATGCAAACTCTTCCTACTTCAATTGCTGCCATAATTATTACCTCATCTTATTTTTTGTTAATGTGAATGTCGCCAGTCACATGTCATACTTCAAACAGAGAGATTTACTACCATCTAAGCTTTCAAGTTGTCAATGGCTTTTTCGATGATATTAAATACCCCATTGGCGTCCCATTTCGAGGACTCGATAACTAAATCGTATATTGATAAATCATCAATTTCGATATTATATATTTCTTTGTATCTTTTCTTTTCGCTAGCTTCTCTTGAAATCATTTTTTCAAGTGCCAGATCAACGTTCTCGTTTTCACGTTCGCTAATCCTAACGCATCTTACCATCGGGTCTGCTTTAAGCCAAATGCTTAAATCCGGTTTTATGTCACTTTTTTTGAGGATCCATCCAGCAAGTCTACCTTCAAGGATTAAATCCCCTGATTGAGCCGCCTCAACCTGTCTTCTGTCAATTTCGTTGTCAACTTCAGTATTTGTTTCTGCATAACTGCTGAATTCTTGGAGGGTCATATTCATTTCTTTTGCCATGTCTCTGAAGATAAATCCTGCACAGACATGTTTTAACCCGTACTTTTCTGAAAGTAACTTAGAAGTCGTTGTAGTCCCTGTACCCGGCAATCCTCCAATGGTAATAATCATATTAGCACCTTAGAAGTTTCTAGCTTTTGCGACCATCATTTTTTTAACACATTTTGGGCACAAGTTGCCACCGAATGCTCTTTCTGGTCTTTTTTCTGTTTTAGCTAATTTTGTGATTTCTACTGCTCTTCCTCTAGGTACTCCATTTAATAAAGCACCGCAAGCACCACATACAGCTTTTGATTGTTTTTTTCTTCTATAGTGCACGATTGAACTGTTTCCAGGTGCTTTTCTGTACACTTTTTTAGATGAACCTGACTTATATCTTGGGGCAGGCATAGTATAACCTCCAAATGGTTTTCCAAAATCTATTTTATTTAAAAGTATATAAAGTTTAGGTACATTTTAGGGTATTTTTTATATTAGCCATTTTTTGCGCTATTTTAAAGAACTAATTCAAAAAAACAGCAACCACTGCAGGTTTAATTTTAAAAAAATCGCAGGGAAAACAAAAATTTGGAAAATTGTCCAAATTATGGCTGTACCATAACATCATTACTATCATAACCAAATATAAAAAGTTTATCTCGATAGTGGAAAGTTTATATGGAATTATATTAAAAATTATATTATGAATAGATAATCTTAAAAGGGGGATATTAATGAAAATGAGTATTAGAAATCAGTTTAAGGGAAAAATACTTGAAATTGTAGAGGGGCAGGTAGTTGCGAAAGTCAAAGTGGACATTGGGGGTGGAAATACAATAGTTTCAGTAATTACTCTTGACGCAGAAAGGGAACTCGGCTTAAAAGTTGGAGATACTGTAACTGCACTCGTAAAATCGACCTCCGTCATGCTTGAAAAATAAATACTCTATTAACACCAAATAACTTTTTTATTAGGGGATAATAATGGAAAATCGAATACCCCTTTATATATTTTAAACTATAATATACTTACGAGGCCACTGTTTTTATATAACTATTAATCCAAATCCAAATAACATAATCCAACGAAATAAATACGGTGTCACTATGAGCAAAACTATCGAGAGTGTCGAAAAAACATTGATAGCCAACGTATCTTCACTGTTGTCGAGTGAAGTTCGGGCTAAAATATACATATTCTTAAGAATATACCCTGAAAGCACTGTGGATGAAATAGCGAAAGGTACGGGAATTTACCCTTCAACAATAAGGGAATCAATATTTGAAATGTACAATGAAGAATATGTAATAAGGAAAAAAATGGATAGGGATGGCCTTGGTAAAAAGCCTTACCTTTATTCAGCAATAGCACCTTTAGAATTAGTAAAATTGATTTCAGAATCAATAAAAGAAAAATTAAATGACTTGGTATCAGTTGACGAAAAAGTCAGCGGTAAACCTGTTGAAAGTACATTAAAAGTGGCCATTAAAATAGAATCCCACTAATTTTTCTTTTTCCATACAATTTTAATTTATTTTATAAGTTAAAAATTTTAATTTTTATGAATATATTAATATATTTAAATAAATAATTATATGATCAGAAATCTTATTTCAATCAGGTTTGTATAATATGTTTTATATGGAATTTTTAAATGATAATAAATTAAAAAAGTGAAATAAATTAAAATCCAAGCATTGTTCCGATATTGTATGTTATTATTCCAACAAGTGTTGCGAGTACTAAATTATAGCCTATTCCAAAGGCAGTCCATTTCAAACTTCTTGTTTCAAGGTAAAGTGTTGCAAGTGTTGCAAGGCACGGTATATAGAGTACTGAAACAAGCGTTAATACGAAAGCTTTTAATGGGCTGAATGCTGTTGAGATATTTTCAGGATACAAAATGCTAAAGCTTGAAACAACCAGTTCTTTTGCAAATATTCCAAATATAAGTGATATTGCAGCTCTCCAGTCGAGTCCCATATATTGTGTTACGTGTTCAATTATTTTTCCAACAACTGCAGCATAATTTGCATCAGGAGAAGGGTAATTTACAAAGCCATAGAATAAAATGGAACCTGCAGCAATAACAGTTCCTGCTTTTTTTAGAAATTCTTTGCTTTTTGCCCATGTCATTTTAATGATATTGTCCCAATCTGGAATCCTGTAAGGCGGTAATTCAAATATGTATTCTTCAGCTTCTCCTTTTATGAATTTACTTAACACATATGACACTATGAAGAGCATTGCAAATGTAATTGCAAGAATACTTAATGTAAAGAGTGCAGCATGTTCTATAAAGAAAAATGATGCGAAAAATCCAATTATTACAAATCTTGCAGAGCATGGAACAAGTGGTGTTACTAAAAGCGTAATTAATCTTTCTTTATGGCTTGAAATGAACCTTGTACCCATTAATGCTGGAACACTGCATCCAAAACCTGTAATCATTGGAATAAACGATTTTCCACTTAATCCCATTGTGGACATGACTGAGTGTGTTAATGCAGTAACTCTCGATAAGTAACCCGTATCTTCAAGAGTTGAAAGTGAAAACATTATTAAAAATACAATTGGGAAGAATTCGAGTACTCCACCGACTCCAGCAAGTAATCCATCGATAATCACTCCAGAAAATGATTCCGGAAGAATATTCATTAGGTAATTTCCAAGTATCTCAAAGAAAGATCCGATAAATCCTGAAAAAATGTCCCCTAACCCAAACACAAAATTATACATCGTGTAGAGTACTACACCAAATATCAAACTCCCGTAGACTGGGTGAATTACAATCGTGTCGATATCTTCATATAATTCGCTATTTACCATGACCCCTGCTAAAATTTCATCGCATTTTTTGTATCTCTGTTCTACAACGTAACTTTCCACATCGTGTTTTATTTCGTTTTCAATTTCAATTTTCAGGTCTTTTACAAATTTTATAAATTCGGGATATTTTGAAAATTTATTTACGACATCAGGGTCTTTTTCTAGAAGGGATATCGCAATCCATCTTTTTGGAAGCCGTGCATAGATTTCATCGAGTTTATATTGGCTATTTTCCAATTTATCGATTATTTTTTCGATAGTTTCTTCTAAAAGTGAAGAATATGTAATTTTTACTGGTTCTGTTGGCTTAAATTCATAAAGAGCATTTTTTAAATTATCAATTCCGATTTTATGTCTTCCAGAAGTTCTTATTACTGGAACGCCTAATTTTTCACTTAATTTTTGGTCATTTACATAAATTCCAAATTTTTCTGCTTCATCTATTAAATTTAAACATAAGATTGGACTTATTCCAAGTTCTAAAAGCTGTATCGTCAAATAAAGATTCCTGTTTATGTTTGGGGTGTCTATCACATCTATTACTGTAATTTTGCTATTTTCGACTATGTAGTCCCTTGCAATTTTTTGGTCTATTGAATCAGACATTAAGGAATATATTCCCGGTAAATCGACTACAACATAGTTTTCATTATTTTTTTTGAAGAATCCTTCCTTTTTTTCAACAGTAACGCCGGGCCAGTTTCCAATTCTCTGTTTCATTCCTGTCAAGTGGTTGAAAAGGGTAGTTTTTCCAACATTTGGCTGACCAAGTAGTGCAACAATATTCTTTTCATCCATCATCTTCACCAGTTTTATTCAGTATACACTTTCCTTTGCAGTTTTTCTTCTCGCTACAACATGAACAGCTAGCTTTCACTATATTTTTTGAAATTTTAACGAGAATGTTTTCAAGAAGACTTTCCTTTTTCTCTTTTTTTAAATTTTCCATATTAAACCACACAATGCTGTTCACATTTCACCTAGCTTAAATAATTTAAGCTAACTTAAATATTTTTTTGTAAATTAGTTTATGATTTTTTCTAAATAAATTTTTTTAAATTATTCTACAAAAATCGATTCTGCCATGTTTCGTCCAATGGCTACTTTCGAGTTTCCAACCCTAATAAGCACGGGGCCTCTGTCAGCTCGGGATATTAATGTTATTTTACAACCCGGAAGAATTCCAAGTTCATAAAATCTTCTACAATGTCCTTCAACCTTAACCACCAAGTATGAACCTGGGTCTTTGTGCAAAAGATTTTCCATATGACCACCAAAATTATATATACAAATTAATTAAGATAGATTAAATAATTTAACTTAACTTAAATTCTATAATATTTTTGAAACTATATATATTTTTTCATTTGGCGATAACATGGTATCACAAAATATTGAAGACTATCTTGAAAATATCTTTTTATTTATTCGAGAAAACAAAAGGCCAATAAAAACAACAGAACTTGCAAAATTAATGAATGTTCAGCCTGCCGCAGTAACTAGCATGGCTAAAAAGTTGCACGGTGACGGATTGATAGATTATCAGCCATATGTCGGAATAAATCTCAAAGAATCTGGCGAAAAAATTGCGAAAGAAACAATTCGAAAGCACAGGATTATTGAGTGTTTTTTAACTGAAATTTTAGGGCTTGATCTCGAGTTTGCACAAGAAGAAGCATGTAAAATAGAGCATGCAGTGTCGGACAAAACAATTGAAAAGTTATATGAATTTATAGATCGTCCAGAAAAGTGCCCTCATGGCTACAAAATAAATTTAAAGTAATTAATAGTTAAACTTTTTTTTGAAATAATTTATAATTTAGACTTTTTTAACATTAAATTTCCAAAAAAACTAAATCATAACGGTTAAATATTTTCTAGCACTACATCTCATAGAAAATTGTCTGATTTTTATTTTAATGTTAATCTTAATTCGAAGGTGCAGCTCATGGCCGGAAGTATTAATGATGAAGAAATTCAACAAAACATTTTAAAGCATATCTACAAAATAAACAGCAGGGATAACGATGCATTTCTGTCTTGTGAAATATTTAAGGAAGAATTATCTCTAGAACGGGCAGATTTGTATCGAAATATCGATATATTGAAGCAAAAAGGATTTATTGATATGGGAAATAATCCTGAATTAAATGGGTATTCAATAAAATTATCTGAAAAAGGAATGGATACTTTCGAAAATCCTAAATTTACAAGGGAAGAAATTGAAAAAGCGTATAAAACATTTAAAATATACGCTGAAGAAGTAACAAACGCTTCTTACGATACTTATACAAAATCACTGGCTGCATTTTTAAATTACTGTAAAGATAATGAAGTTTTAGACTTTGTGATATTTAAATTCAATTTAATTGAAAGGGATTTTGAAAAATGGTATGATAATTTCTTAAATTCGAAATTGCACGCACATACACTCCCTCTGGATGATGACGAAAAAATTTCAATAATTTACAAATTTTTAAATGAAATTAATTCAGGAAAGATTAAAATTTCAGAATTTGTAAAATCCGCCTACAAAATTTCTGGAAAAACTGAAAAAACGATTAATAAATTTAACCAAAACATATTTTCGCACTTTGTGAGTGGAATTGATATAAGGCTCAAAAAATTAATGAGTAAAGTTAAAAGCGTTCCTGAAAACAATGAAAAAGAAGTTATTAAACAGGAAGAATTACCAAAAGTTTCAAAAATTGAGGTAATTGATTCGGATATAGTTACTTCCAAAAGAAGAATTGAAAAATTTGAAAAGGATACTAAAGTTGTGATACGCCCTTCAGAAGTAATTGACGGGGATGCCGTAAGTAGAAAACTCTCAAAAAATAGCTACAACATGGATAATCTGGAAAAAGTATTATTAAAACTTTCAGAAGAGCTTAGGGACGAAAACAGGTCTGTTGCAGCAATATCTGCCGTATACATACTTTCAAAAAACGTGGATTCGACAGACTTAACTGAATGCATGGAACTGTTAAAAGAAGCAGTATCTACAGAACCCTGCTTAAAAGAAAGATTTAAAGATATTGCAATGGCTTCAAGCATTGAAATAGCAAATACAGGTATAATTAAAGGAATACTCACACTTTTTTAATTTCGATTTTTAAATAACCCCTAATTCTTTTTCAATGATTTAAATCTATAAAAAATATATAAAATGAAGTTTATAAATTAATGCAAGGTAAACGAGGTGGATGCTTTGCAAAAAACAATCGAAAATCTTTCAAAATCATTTATTGGGGAAAGTCAGGCTAGAAATAGATATACAATCTACGCAAAGATAGCTCAAAAAGAAGGCTATGAAAAAATAGCTGAAATATTTACAATGACTGCAGAACAAGAGCGAGAGCATGCGAAATGGTTATTTAGATTAATCGATTCGCTTAAAAAAGACAATGGCAACCCTGCTGAAATCATAATCGATGGAGCAGCCGTTCCAACCGCATATGGAACAACAATAGAAAATTTAAAGGAAGCTGCATCTGGGGAAAATTACGAACATACAGAAATGTATCCAGAATTTGCAAAAATAGCAAAAGAAGAAGGATTAACAGAAATTTCAGATAGACTTCTTGCGATTGCTGAAGCTGAAAAACACCACGAACAAAGGTACAAAAAATTAATTGAGCAAATTGAAAAAGATTCAATGTTCAAAAAAGATGAAGAGATATACTGGACCTGTAGAAAGTGCGGATACTTAGTAAAAGACAAAAATGCGCCAGTTGAATGCCCTTCATGCGGACACCCGACAGCTTACTTTGAAAAGCAATGCGAAGAATATTAAACCTTTTTTTAACTTTTTAAGATATTTTTTAAATTTAATTCAAAAAGAATATAAATTACAATATTCCCAAGTTTATTAAGAACTAAACTAAGTAAACTATTTTTTATCAAATTTCAACGGATCTCCGGTGAAAATCAATGAAACTAAAGGATATAGTTTCTTTTGCGGGAAGAAACATAACTCAAAAAAAGACGCAGAGTCTTTTAACGATAATTGGTATTGTTATAGGTATTTTGGCAATTGTAAGTCTTATTTCTTTAGGGTATGGTGTTCAAAATTATATTACTGAAGAAATATCCAAAGCAGGAGCCAGCGTTATTACAATATACCCTTCACAGCAGATTACAAGCATTGCAATGTCCAAAAATTTTAACGATAGGGATTTAAGGGCTGTAGAAAATGTAAGGGGTGTTGATGTTTTATTGTACGGCTGGTTTGGGGGGGCCCTTGTAACATACAATGATCAGGAATACTACTCAAGCGTTTTTGCAACAAAAGCATCAATATACCAGATATTTTTCACTGAAGCTTATGGATATGAGCTTGAAAAAGGTAGATGGATGAAAGACAGTGATACATACACATGTGTGATCGGAAACAGCCTATCACACGATACATTCGATAGGGAAATAGATCTTGGGGATAAAATTGAAATTAACGACAAAAAATATAAGGTAGTGGGCGTTTTAGAACCTCTTGGAAACCCTGATGATGATAATTCTATTGTAATTCCATACGAAGCAGCTTCAGAAGTTTTCGATGTAACGGATGAGTACAATGTATTCATGGTTAAGATAAGGGATGGTGAAAATGTTGCCAAAGTTGCAGAAGAAATCGAAAAGGAACTCGAAGATTCAAGGGGGGACGAAAACTTTTCAGTTTTAACTTCAGAACAGCTTGCCGAGTCAATTAATAGTATTTTTAGTGTTTTAACAATATTCTTGGTTGGTGTTGCAGGGATTTCATTACTCGTGGGTGCTGTTGGGATTTCAAACACGATGCACATGAGTATTTTGGAAAGAAGAAAAGATATTGGAATTTTAAAAGCACTTGGTGCCGAAAATAACACGATACTTTCAATATTCGTTGTCGAAGCTGGATTTTTAGGGCTTTTCGGCGGAATTATCGGGACAATTCTTGGAATATTAATTGCAAAGGGTATTGAATACATTGCAGAAATTTCAGGTTATGGATTAATCAGGGCATGGATTTCATGGGAATTGATTATAGGAGTTTTAATATTTTCATTTGTGGTCGGAATTTTAAGTGGCTACTTCCCTGCAAGAAGCGGTGCAAAATTAAACCCTGTTGATACTTTGAGAGGGGAATAATATGGCTTTAATTGAAACAAAGAATGTAATCAAGACGTATGGTATTGGCGAAGCTAAATCAAATGTATTGAAGGGTATTAATTTAAAAATTGAAGAAGGAGAATTTGTAATGATCATGGGCCCGAGTGGTTGTGGAAAATCCACTTTAATGAATATTTTGGGTCTTTTAGATGTTCCCTCAAAGGGTGATGTTTACATAAAAGGTAAAAAAACCACAAAAATGAACGAAAACGAACGTGCAGTATTCAGGCGAAAAATTAGTGGATTTATATTCCAGCAATTTCACTTAATTGGTACATTGACGGCTTTAGGAAATGTTGAACTTCCGATGACTCTGGATGGGAAAGATGAACATTTAAGGAGAAAGCGAGCCAAAGAACTATTGAGTATCGTCGGGCTCAGTGAGCGGGAAAATTATAAACCCTCTCAACTCTCAGGTGGTCAGCAGCAAAGAGTCGCAATTGCAAGATCTCTTTCAAATAATCCAAAAGTACTGTTTGCAGATGAACCTACTGGAAATCTTGACAGTAAAAGCGGTAAACAGGTAATGGAGATACTTGAAAATTTACATTCCGAAGGAATGACTGTTATTATGGTTACACATGACAATTACATGATAAAATATGCTACAAAAGTCATCCGAATGAAAGATGGGGAAATCCTTGAAATTGATCGAGTTAAGGATGGCGAAGTTTTAGAAACTGAAGTTATTAAAAAAGAGGAATAGGTGCTAAAAAAATGGTAAAACGTTATCTGGATGAGGAAGATGCATTCATTGAACAGTTTGGCCAGTTTTTTGAATCCACAACTGCATTTCCACGAATCGCAGGCAGGATTTTTGCCTATCTTTTGATATGCGATCCACCTTACACAACTGCAAAACATCTCATTGAAAGATTAAATGTCTCAAAGAGTTCGGTAAGCAATATGATCAAATTATTATTGAAAACCAAACTTATAGGGCAGATTAGCTTTCCAGGTGAGAGAGAAAGATATTATCAAGTTAAAGACAACTGTTTAGAGTCAATTTTAACAAACGAACTTCAAGCAGTATCTAAAATACGTGTAATCTTAAATGATGGTAAAAATTTACTGGATGAGGAAGATTCAAAACTTTCAAATCGGATAATTCAGTTAGATCGGGTTTATGGAATAATTGAGGAAGAAATTCCAATAATTTTGAAAAAATATCGGGAATAATCATAAAACTAAACTGGTTGGTGGAAAAATGTAGCGTTAATTTTAATTAATTTGATGTAGGAATAATTTTGTTAAATATTATCCAACCTAAAACATAAAAAGAGTGATATAATGGGACTTTTGAGTAAGTCTGGACTATTATTACTTGCATTTGTATTAATAACGAGTTCTTATGCGCTATCTGTGGACGATCCGCAGTATGAGGTAGATAATTCTGAGTTTGGAGAAACAAATCCAAACGTGATACATCCGGGGGATGATGTAAACATTTGGATAAAGATAGTTAACGACAACTACGATAAACAGTTAAAAGACATCAAAGTCGAAATAAGTCCGCATTATCCATTTGAAATAAAACAGGTGAACCCTGAAACAGGTATTGCTAAAATTTCACATCTTAACGAGGGTGAAAGTGATACCGCATACTTTAAAATACATGTAAGCGAGAATGCACCTTCTGACGAGTACAGAATTGATGTTACAGTAACTGCAACTGAATATGATCCCAATGACGATGCAAATGAAAAGCAGAAATCAGTAACAAAAATATATTACGTCCCAATATACGGAATTGCTAAATTTGAAATTAATTTAGACGATACCACTCCAATAAACCCTTCAGAATCCGAAGAACTTGAAATTTATATCAAAAATCAAGGAACTGGAACTGCAAAGTATCTGACTTTAAATTTGGCTGGAACAAGCGATCTAAACATTGTTGGACCAACAACATTCTATCTGGAATCATTAAGTCCACAAACTCAAAAATTAATAACCGTTGATGCATACGCAATTCCAACAACCGAAGATGGAATTTATTCCATAAATGCAAATATTGAATGGGTTGGGGAAGACGGAGCAGAATATACTTCATCAATTCCGATAAATCTAAAAGTAAAAAGTACAATTTTTGACAACCAGCCGTTTTTATATCTTGATGGTGTACAACCGATTTCTGGAGGTCAAGAAGTAACAATTGCGCTTGCAAACAGGGGAACTTCGAAATTGAAGCACTGCGTACTTGAAATTGATGGTGCAGTTGAATTAAACGATAATTACATTCGATATATCGGCGATTTAGAAGAAGATGATTCTGATTCAGGAATATATGAATTGGAAATATTTGGGGATTCAAAAACAAATATCACTGCAACTTTGACATACTTTAACGAATACCACGAAGAATTTACCATTAAACAGGAATTCGAACTCGATCCCGCTAACAGCCAGGTAAAACAGGAAGGAACCAATTACTCATTTATTGGAATAATTGTCGTTGTAGCAGTTGTTGCGTACATTTTATATAGAAGATGGAAAAAGAGAAAAGATTCTGAAGAAGAATAATAAAATATTTTTTTCTTAAATTTTTAAGTGGTTGAGCATGACTGGACTTGAAGTTAACAAAAAATTTTTAAAAGCACTATCCTCGCATTCAAGAATATCTATTTTAAAAGCACTCGGAAATAAAAACTACACGGTAACTGAGCTTTCGAAGAGATTGAAATTATCCAAATCAACAGTACATGAACATTTATCAATACTGGTTGATGGAGAACTTGTAAAAAAGAATGAAAATGGAAGAAAATGGGTATATTATGGATTGACGGAAAAAGGACATTATTTAATTAGAAATGATCTTGAAAAAATGATAATATTGTTCCCAATGTCTGTAATTGTATTTTTAAGCGGTTTGTACAGTATATTGTTTATTAGATTTGGAAACGAAATGCAGTTAATGGATTCAGCGGTTTTGGCCACAAATGAGGCTTTAAAAGTTTCAGAATTTGATATGGCAGCTTCCGGAATTTCTGAATCAGTAAATGCCGTTAATTCTGATTTAAATGTTTTAATTGGTGTAGGATTGATTTTATTAAGTTTACTTATTGCATATCACATAATTTCGAAAATAACATACAAATCCAACTAATTATTTTTTTTATTTTCAATTAAAAAATGTTCGGAACTCACCGAACGATTTAAAAACTATTTTTAAGGTTTACCACACAGTATTTATTATGAAAATAAACGGTGATTTTTATGAATCGCAATATAATTATTATTTTGGGGCTACTTTTAGTAACCTCTGCAGTTTTTTTAACCTATAATCCGAAAGATAATTCTGGAATAAGTTATACGGGGGATTTTAATGTAGTTCCTGCAAATTCTGAAGAAAATTTTAATAATTTTGTAAAACAACTATCAGATTCTGGGTATTATTATGGTAGTAGTAATATTGCAGTAAAAGATTATGCTGTAACGTCTGAGATTGCTTACGATACTGATTCAGTAGCACAGGGATATTCTGAAGAGCGATATTCGGAGACAAATGTTCAGGTAGTTGGCGTAGATGAAGCTGATATTGTAAAAACAAATGGTGAACTTATATTTTATACAACACAAGGTCCAACTTGGAGTAGTTATTGGGGACAGGTTACCTATGCAATTGATGCAGTACCTGCCGAAACTGCCCAAATAATTGGAAATATCTCTGAAGGTGGAAATCTCTATCTTGACGGAAATAATTTAATTGTAATTACCTATGAAGGAATTAAAAATTACAACATTTCAGATCCAAAATCGCCTGAATTAATATGGGCAAAGGATTTAAACGGATCATACGTTGATTCGAGATTAATTGATGGTGAATTATACTTAATAGTTCAGGAATATGGAATAAATGGGCCAATAATATGGAATGGTGTTAAAATTGGATATGAAAGTATATACATTCCAGTAATTCCTGATATCATGTACCCGAGCTTTGAATCGACATACATTATTTCGTCAATGGATGTTGAAAGCGGAGATATTGAAAACACGGTTGCATTGGTAGGTTCATACAGTAACACGGTCTATGTTTCAGAAGAAAACATGTATTTTGCTTATGAACTCGATTATAATGAAGATAAACTGATAATGAAGTTTGTAAGTGAAAATAGTGATAAATATTTCCCGAAAGAAGTAGCTGACAAACTTGATCGGGTATTTTCAAATACTGATTTTGGGGACAGTGCAAAATATGTTGAAATGACTGAAATTCTTGAAGATTACCTAAAAACACTATCTTCAGAAGAAATGAATAATTTGGAAAATGAAATTGAAAATGATTATGAAATTTATTTGAAAGATCACTGGGAAGAACTTGAAGGAACCGGTATTGCAAAAATAAGTCTCGATGATTTTGAATTAACAAGCGGAAAAGTTCCAGGAACCATTTTAAACAGCTTTTCGATGGACGAATATACTGGAAACTTAAGAATTGCAACAACAATTGGAAACGACTGGAGATACAATGACATACAAACAAATAACATCTATGTATTCGACGAAAACATGGAAATCATTGGAAAAGTAACAGGCCTTGAAGAGGGGGAAAGAATATATTCTGCAAGGTTTATTGGCGACAAAGCATACGTTGTAACCTATAAAGAAACCGATCCTTTACTTGTAATTGATTTAGGGGATCCGATAAATCCAGAAGTTCTCGGTGAATTAAAAATTCCAGGATATTCTACTTATTTGCATCCAATTGGAGATAATAACTTAATTGGAATTGGAAAAGATGACTCAAATATGGTAAAAATTTCATTATTTGACATATCTGACTTTGAAAACCCAAAAGAACTTTCAAAATATTCATTAAACGAATACTGGTCAACTGCACTCTACGAACATCACGCATTTTTGTGGGATTCTGAAAAAGAAATACTTGTACTTCCAGCTGGAAGCCACGCATATGCTTTAGAAGTTAAAGAAAGCGGAATTACAATGGTCAAAGATGATGTTTTCAAAGACTACGGTGTTTTAAGGTCATTATATATTGGAGATTACCTCTACACATTTTCAAACTATGAAATACACGTAATCGATGAAAATACCTGGGAAACCGTAAAAACAATTAATTTACCAAAATATGAATATCCTTATTATGAACCTTACATTGAATTAGTTGAAGATACTTCAGACGTTGAGGTGGAAACTACTGAAGAAAATATGGTTATCGGGGAAAATATGACTATAAAACTTGATGAAAACCCGACAACAGGATATACTTGGAATTATTCAATAAGTGATAAAAATAAAATAGAATTATTGTTCGATGAATATATTCAAGATGACGTAGAAGACGGTATTGTTGGTGCAGGTGGAGTTCACGAGTGGACTTTTAATGCAACCGAATCAGGAGAAGTCGAAATAAAATTTGATTACTACCGTTCATGGGACGGAATTGATGGTTCCTCAAGCACAAAAGTCTATAAAATAACAGTTGAATAATCAAAGAATTCATTTCTTTTTTTTAAATTTTTAAAACATTTTTAAAAAAGCTAATTTTAATTTAAAACAGATATTAAAAAGATTTGGAGGATTTATTGTCCTCTGTTAATTCTTTTGAAAGTGTTAGTCCATTTTAATTTCCTTCCAACTCTTCCGAGTTTGAAGTTCTTTTCACACTTTGATGAACAGAAGTGCATAACTGAACCGTCTTTTTTAACGTATTTTTTTCCGCATCCAGGTTCAATTGTGCCTTCACAAAAGCTACATGTTTTCCATTCCATTGTAATCACCTAGCGGGAATTATTTTCTTCTTTTACCGAGTTGTTTTGCTTCTCTTTCGGTTTCTCTTAACATGATAAGGTCGCCTAATTTAACAGGCCCTTTTACGTTTCTTGTTAAGATCCTTCCTGTGTCTTTTCCACCTAAGATTTTGCATCTTACTTGGAAAATTTCACCAGTAACTCCTGTTCTTCCGTTAATTTGGATAACTTCAGCAGCTACTGCTTCCTGGTATACCATATCATCAGCCATTTAAATCACCTGATTTTATTTAATAGTTAGCTGCTAAAATTATGCTTTTAATCCATTTAATTTTTCAACTAAATCTTTTAATTCGTCAGCGTTTCCTTCAGCAACAACTGCAATAGCTGATGTAGGTACTTCTAAACCAGCAGCTTTTCCTAAAGCTTCTTTTGTTGAACTGTATGAGTATGCAATTCCTTTTTCGTCGCAGATTACTGGAATGTGTGCAACGATTTCTTCAGGTTGTACATCTTGTGCGATTACAACTAATTTTGCAATTCCTTTTTCAACTGCTTTTGTAACTTCGTTAGCGCCTTTTTTGATTTTTTCAGCGTTAGCAACTACTTCTGCAGTTTTTTCTTCGAGTTCTTGTGATATTTCAAATTTAACATATACAGCCATATTATGACCTCCTTCATCACTTAAAAAAATTTTTTTATCCGGATGGCGCCCACTCATATCATCATGGTGTTAAAAGAGCGGCAACTACCCTATATCGAAAAGTGGTATATAATAGTTATGGTGTAAAGTCTAAAAATTTAAAAATCAACAGGTATTCCAAGAATATCTTTTTTACCATTCAAAATATCTTCTGCAATCATTGCACTACCGATTGCACCACTTTCTTCATTTAAAACAAGAACGTTTCCGTCGATATTTTCTTTTATCATTTCAGAAACGTTTGGATTTTCCCAGATTCCAATGGATCCTGCAAGAATTACATTTTTATCGGGAGTTAAAAACATCAAAGAATTTATTTCCATTGAAACACTTAAAACAAGTGAATCAACTGCAAGTTTGCATTTTTCATTATTTTTGTAGTTACTCATAATTTCAAATTTTGTATCTTCGACTCCTTTGTAGGATTCTGTAACTTTAACGACTCCTGCTTTTGAAAAAGCTTCATTTGCAGTGATTTTTTTTGCATCGATATTTCTAATTAATTCTAGATCGAGGGGCCCATGTAATATTCCAACAGCACCAACGCATGCATCAAATCCGCCAAATATTTTTCCATTTTTTATCAAAAGTGTAACTGTGTTTGAAGAAATGTCTGAAAGGATGAAATTCTCAAAGCCAAATGTTTTGTAAGCATTGTAGCAGATTGATATTTTTTCTGGAGATGCGATATGTGAAAAAAGAGCGTTGAATCTTTCATCCATACTTTTTACATCTTTATGTAGTCCAGGAATAACAACTGCAGGAATATTTGATGATTTTATTTCATCATACACCCTAGTTCCGCCACCAACCTTTTTTCCAATTCCTTCAAGGTTGATTACTCCCCTATTATCAACTTTTTTTATATCGGTTATATTATCTATTCCATCTCCCATCGAGTAGCATACGCCCATCAAGTCGATGTCATTTAAATTAACATGTTTTTCAAGTTCTTTTAAAAAAGAATTTTCGTTAATTTCGGTTCTTTTCATCTTAAAAATAGATTTTACAGTTTTGTTTTCCATCACACATGCGGTAATTCCCGATGTGCCGTGATCAATCCCTACAACAATCATAATATCCCATACAAAAGATAATAAATTTCAAATACCAATAGTTATATATAAAACAGTGCTACTTTATTAAGAACTTTTTGATTTAACATTATTACTAAATAATTATTTTAGTGATCCAGTAAATATATTGGTGATTTTATGGACGTATGGATCGATTTAACAAATTCCCCGCATATTCATTATTTCTCGCAGTTAATAGATAAGTTCAATCGCGAAGGAATTGAATACTACCTAACTGCAAGAAAATTTCAAAGTTTAGAAGATTTAATCGATATTTATGGTTATGATTATATTTCTGTTGGAAACCATGCGGATTCGCTAGAAGAAAAGCTTATAAATTCTTCAAAAAGGGTAATTGAACTTACAAAAATTGCAAAGAAGTTGGACCCAAAAATTGCAATTGCAAAACACTCAGTAGAGCTTCCAAGAGTATCATTTGGAATGAATATCCATTCAATATTTGTTTTAGACAATGAACATGCAAGTGCACAGAACAGGTTAACAGTTCCGCTCGTAAACGACGTAATCTGTCCGGAAGGTACAAAGTCAGTTTTAAACGGAAGTTCATTTGGAAAATATATTGACTCTTTTGAGGGAACATGCGAAGTTTCTAATGTTAATTCGAGGTTGAATTCCTCATTTTCAATTGATGAATCGATAAAGGAAAAATTAAATATCGATGAATCACTGCCATTAACAATAATGAGGCCAAGACCTAATTCTTCGTACTGCAATGGTAAAAAAGACATTATTCCCATGATAATCGAGAAATTAAAAAGTCAAATGGACTGTAATATCGTTGCATTTCCAAGGGATGAAGAGCAACGGGAAAAATACGTATCAATGGGTGTAATTGTTCCAAAAACAATCGATGCAATATCCTTATTATATTATTCAGATGCAATGATTGGCGCTGGCGGAACAATGAACCGTGAAGCAGCAGTTTTGGGAGTTCCAACGATTTCATGCTATCCAGAAAAGCTTTTGGGTGTTGATAACTACTTAATTGATAAAGAAAGAATGATTCATACAAGAGAATTAGATGAAATTGTAACTCACGTGATGGACAATATTGGAAAAAGAAACAACGGAATAACTTTAGAAGATCCAACCGAGTTAATGTTCGAAAAAATTGTCGGAAGTTTAAGTTAAATTATTTTAAATACGGGTTCACGTGAACCATACAGTGTTTTACTTTTTTTATTTTACGTTCAATTTGTGAATGGACATTTTCTGAAATGGTATGTGCGTCAATTAATGATAAATCTTTATTAACTGAAATTTCAACATCAACGTAGATTTTGTTTGAATGAATTCTCGTTTTTAATTCATCAATTCTCAAAACGCCGTCAACAGAAAGAATTATTTTTTTAATTTCTTCAATAGTTTCGGAATCTGCGGCCCTATCAAGAAGTTGATTCAATGCTTCGTAGTATATCTCAAACGCCATTTTTGCAATGAATAATGAAATTAATATCGATGCAAGAGGATCAAGTATTGGATATCCAAGCCGTGCACCAACGACACCAATAAGTGTTCCAATTGATGAAAATGCATCAGATCTATGATGGCAGGCATCAGCAAGCAATGCTGAACTTTCAATTTGTTCAGCACCCCTTTTAGTGTATCTATACATCCATTCTTTTGTAAAAATAGAAATTATTGCAGCAATTATGGTTATATCTTCAGGAATTTGATAATTTCCTCGAAGAATTGTGGTTAATCCGCAGTAAAAAATCATTAAAGCAGTTCCAAATAAGATTACTGCTAAAATTTTCGTCAGAGCAGGTTCTATTCGTTCGTGACCGTAAGGGTGGGATTCATCTGCAGGTTTTTCTGAAAGTTTTAATCCTAGAATCACTACAAAAGTGCTCAATATATCGGAAAATGAATGCATTCCGTCTGCAATCAAAGCATTACTTCTTCCAAATACTCCGGCAAGTATTTTTAAGATAGATAATCCGATATTTGCAACAATCGTAATTTTGGAAATCTTATTTCCAATAGTTAATCTTTCAGAAACTTCCACAGTATCGTCTCATTCCTTAAATAGATTCAATCTGTTTACAATATCCTTTTACAAGTTCAAAAGATTTTTTAAATCCTTCGATTTCATTATCATCTATTTTTATGGGGATTACTTCTTCAATTCCGTGTTTACCCACTTTTACTGGAACTCCAATACAGGAACCTCCATCAATACCTTCAATTTCATCTTCAATGTAAGCAGAAAGAGTTAAAAGCCGTTTTTCGTCATGTGCAATACACCTTACGATATTTACAATTGCAGACGCTGGCCCGTATTCTGAACCATTTTTTAAATCAATGATTTCTTTTCCATAACCTTTAATTTTTTCAAGGATTTCGTCATACGGAAAATTTTCGTATTTTGGTAATCTTTTAATTGGAATTCCGCCTGCTGCAGTTGCACTGAGTAGTGGAACCATACTGTCGCCATGTTCTCCGATAATTCTCGTTCTAACATCATCAATATGAACTTCAAAGTATTTTGCAACCGCAACTTTAAATCGCATGGAATCAAGGTGCGTTCCAAGGCCGAAAACCTGATTTTTTTCATACCCGCTTTCAATAAATGCTTTGTAAGTCATCATGTCAACAGGATTTGAAACCATGAATATTTTAGTATCTCCTGCATTTGCGATTTTTTTTGCATAATTTTTTATAATCTTTGCATTTTCACGCATTAAATCAATTCTAGACATATCTCCGGTTCTCGCCATACCTGCGGTAATTATGGTAATATCCGAGGTTCCGGTACAGGATAAATCATCATCACTACAGATCTGAATCTTGGTATCCTGACCTGCTGCCGCCATGGCATCATAAAGGTCCATTTTAAGCCCTTTTAACTTGTTTATGGAACTATTTCTGGCAATTAAATTAATATTTTTTATGTAGCTTTCCTTTGCTAAAAGCAATGATAAAACACTCCCGATTTTGCCGGATGCCCCGATAATTGATACTTCCATAGCTTCACCCTTGCTGTTAAAAACAATTCCTATATCGTCATCTATACATATATATCTAACCGAATGTAACGATTCATTGATACTATTTTTTAGGGAAATTTATATATATCATAATAATATATTTAAAATTAGTATTATTGAAAGCATAAATTATTAAAATTAATATTACAAACATATAATTAATTATTATGGACGACTTTAAGGATGATTTTTATGGATTTTGAAAATGATAATAAAATGGATAAGATGGCAGTTGAAATGCTATTGAAAGCTCCGTTAATGTCAAAAGAAGAACTGGATGAAACCATATTTACTTTAAGAAAAATGGCAATTAAAAAATCAGGACGAAGAAATGCAAGGTATACTATGGATTCATGGGCAGATATTGCATATGATCTATCTATGAAATGTTAAATTATAAGTCTACAATAAACTGTGTTTTCCAGCAGTTTTCATTATTTATTATTTCCATTTTATGGTACGTAATCGCCTTTACTTCTTCTTTTGGTTCGTATTTGTCTTTTGAATATATGTCTCCAATAGCAGTACAGCTTAATTCATAACACTCATTTTTTTCAATTTTTACGTCAAACTCTGAAAATATTAACAGCTCAGAATCATGGAGTATCAAAAGTTCTGTTAAGAAGTCGTATAAAAGCCCAAAAAGGTCTTCGGAAATAATGTTAAATGAATGCTTTTCTACTTTTTCAATTGAATCAATGTCAACCATAATATTTGATAAGGCTCTTGCCGAATTTTCAAAAGATTCTTCCAGATTTTTTCCAAATGCGATTATTCCAATATCTGCAGTAGTTTCAAAATAGTTATACATAATTTAAACACCTTTAGTCGATATCACGTATCCTTTTGCATTATCTTTCGAGTATTCTTCGATATTAAACTTAACGTCAAAGAATTTTTCAACCACGTAAATATTTGTTAGAGTATGGTTTGTAATTTTCGAAACACCTATTTTAATATCTGAAAATGGCATAAATGGAATTATTTGGTCAGCTAAATGTGAATCTATCGCCATTTTTGTACCTAACTCTTCAAGTAAGTCTTCAGATGCAATTTTTCCAACAGTTTCTGATAAAAGCCCCTTTTTTCCAAGACAATCTGAACCAATATATTTGTTGAATAAAAATATTCCAACACCCGTACTTTTTCCTTCTCTGTTTTCAAGCTTGATTTCAGGACAAAATCCTTTATTTAGTAATATATCGCTTGCAGATTTTCTTATTCTTTTTGAAATATTTTCATCGAGGTCCTGGTTAAAAACAACTCCTTTAATTTCGATATTTTTATTTTCGATTAATTCCAATGGAACAATTTTTGAAGGTTTTAATGATATTTTAACAATTCCGCCACCTTCTGGGAAGAATCCGCGTTCAATAATGTTTATTTCAGAATTAATCCCAATATTTTCTAAAAATTTCAATGTTATCTTCTTAATATAATCAATTGGTGGTGAAAATTCAACATTCGTTCCACCAATTAGTGTAATTTCGATATTTTTATTAATTGCAAGACACATGGGGAGTATTGATTGAATAACAAGCGAAATGCTTCCAGCAGTTTTAATATCTATCTCAAAATTTTTAGCAGTAATATCTTCAGGATAAAAAATCAATGTTTCAGAGCCTTTTAAAAGACCCTCAACGTTTGCATTACAGATTTTTGAAACTGCCTCAACGCAGGCAATATGCTGGTTTGAAAGGCCAGGATTTTTTCTATTTTTTCGAATATTAATGATTTTAACTGGTTTTTTAGTTATTGCAGAAAGAGAAATTGCGGTTCTTACAATCTGTCCTCCACCTTCGAGATAACTTCCATCAATTGTAATCATAAATATTCTCCTAATTAATTTTCTCAATTAAATAATTTCCAAGTAAAAGTGCATCCCCAACTTTTTTAAACGAATTTATGGCATCCATTTCATTACAAACAATAGGTTCACCGTGTAAATTGAAGCTGGTGTTTAAAACTGCAGGAATTTTTGTTGTATCGTTTACAAAATTTATAATATTATAATAAGTTTCATTAAATTCTTTTTTCAATGTTTGGGCTCTTGTAGTCCCATCAACATGAATGGTTCCTTCAATGTCCTGTTTTTTAGATTTAAAACAATCAAAAAGCATAGTCATATATGGACTGTATTTTTTGTTTTTCAAATAAATTTCAGAGTATTCATCAAGAATTGTTGGTGCGTATGGCATGAATGAATTTCTTTTTAGTGTTTTTGCAAGTTTATTTGCATTTTCTTTTGTTGGACGTCCCAAAATACTTCTATTTCCAAGAGCACGTGGTCCAAACTCCATTTTTCCTTTTGAAATGCATACAAGTTTATTTTCTGAAATTAACTTTCCAATAATTTCTGGAATATCCTTTTCTTCGATATATCGAATTTTAAAATTTTTTTCTAAATCAACAATTTTTTCAACATTACAATTATCAATTTTATAACCTAAATATGTATTTTTTAAATCAAAATCTTTTTTGGAGCACAAAATCGATGATCCGATTGATAACCCTTCATCGCCGGTAAATGGGGGGACGTACAGGTTATCTACAAAGTCCTGATGAATTATTTTTTTATTTAATTTGACGTTTTGTGCAACTCCCCCACTAAACACAATATTTTTAATTCCCGTTTCATCCACAAACTGTTTTAAAATTTTTAAAACAACTTCTTCTAATTTACTTTGGGCAAATTTTGAAATTTGAATATCGTATGAATTATTTGGTTTTGAATAATCCAAAATTCTTTTCAACGCCTTTGTTGATTCAGAGCCAATTACTCCGAGATAATTCTTAAAAGATTTAGTTTTTTCGTTATAATCGATAATATCGAGATTAATTTTGGAATCATTCGTTTCAAAACTTGAAAGACTCATAACTTTTCCTTCGTCTTCCATTGGTTTAAATCCAAGTAATTCTGTAATTGACGCGTAAAAGTCCCCTACTGAATCAATTAAATCACTTTGGGCAATAGTTTCTATTCCAGAATTATTTCCAATTGATAGCGTTGAAGAAAGCCCGTCACCCCCCCCATCAATTGTTAAAATCAGGCATTCTTTGAAATCTGATAGTTTGTAGCTTGCAGCATGGCATAAATGATGATTAAAATAATACATTGGAATTTCTAAGTTTTCCTGAAGACTTTTAAGTTTTTTTAGCCTTTCGCCCTTTCTAAACTGTCCCCCCACAGTAATTACTGACAATTCCTCTTTTTCATTTACAAAAGAATTTAACCCATAATTTAGGGAATTTGTAGGATATCCTCTAAAATTCTTTTTTCTTGTAAATCTTTCTTCGCTTGCCACGTAGATGATTTTTTTTTCATCGATCAATGATGTACTTGAATTGTGGCCATCACAAATACCTAAAATCATAATTTCACTTGATTAATTTAATATATGGTGGATGAGAAATAATTCGAACAAACAAATTTTAAACCATTTTATGCTTTCATAATATTTATATAAGATTTTGAGTTAATAAACTAGAAACGAATTATTTCAAATCCATTACGTCTTTATTACTTGGTGATCTCATGAAAGGAGCAGAGGCTATGATGAAGGCCCTAGACGCGGAAAATGTGAAGGTCCTCTTTGGATATCCTGGAGGCCAATTACTTCCCTTTTACGATGCGCTATACCACAGCGACCTTGTACACATATTAACAAGACACGAACAGGCTGCAGCACACGCAGCTGACGGATACGCGAGAGCGAGTGGAGAAGTTGGGGTATGTGTCGCTACATCTGGGCCAGGAGCTACAAACCTCGTTACGGGGGTTGCAACAGCACATGCCGACTCTTCCCCAGTCGTTGCATTAACAGGACAGGTTCCAACAAAATTAATCGGAAATGATGCATTTCAGGAGATTGATGCACTTGGAATGTTCATGCAGATTACAAAACACAATTTCCAGATCCAAAAAACAAATGAAATTCCAAAAATATTTAGAAAAGCATTTGAAATTGCAAAAACAGGAAGGCCTGGTGCAGTTCATGTTGATCTACCGAAAGATGTTCAGGATAACGAATTAGACTTAGAAAAATACCCAATTCCTGCAGATATTAATCTTCAGGGGTACAAACCAACCAAATTTGGACACCCATTACAGATTAAAAAAGCAGTAGAATTAATGAAAATCGCGCAAAGACCTGTTATTATTGCAGGTGGCGGAGTTCAAATTGCAAATGCAACGCCAGAACTTATAAAATTATCAGAATATGCTCAAATCCCAGTTTGTACTACATTAATGGGTAAAGGGGTTTTCCCTGAAGAGCACCCACTCTCACTCGGTTTAGTTGGAATGCACGGAACCCAAGCTTCAAACTATTCAGTTTACGAAAGTGACGTTTTAATTGCAATTGGATGCAGGTTTTCAGATAGGATTACTGGAGACATTTCGACATTTGCACCAAATGCAAAGATTATCCACGTAGATATTGACCCAGCAGAGATTGGAAAGAACGTTAGGGCAGATATTCCTATAGTGGGGGATGCAAAAGCAATTTTAAAAGATGTACTGATCCATTTAATGAAAAAAGAAATTGTTAATAAGACAGAATGGATGGAAAATGTTAAAAAACTTCAGAAAAAATCCATGCCTGTAATGGAATTTGACAATACTCCGATAAAACCCCAAAAAGTTATCAAAGAAATGATGAATGCAGTTCGTGAAATCGATCCAAGTTTGACAAACACAGTTATTACAACAGATGTTGGTCAAAACCAGATGTGGATGGCACATTATTTCCAAACAAGTGCTCCAAAATCATTTATTTCATCTGGTGGGCAGGGTACAATGGGTTTCGGATTCCCTGCAGCAATAGGTGCTAAATTTGCAAGGCCTGATGCAAACGTAATTGCTGTAACTGGGGATGGTGGATTTTTAATGAATTCACAGGAACTTGCAACAATTGCAGAATATGAAATACCCGTTATCGTTGTAATTTTTGATAACAGGACACTTGGAATGGTTTACCAGTGGCAGAACCTTTATTATGGAAAGAGACAGTGTGCAGTACACCTTGGGGAAACACCTGACTTCATAAAACTTGCAGAAAGTTATGGAATAGGTGCTTTGAGGCTTGAAAAACCTGAAGATATCAATGAGGCCTTTAAAACTGCATTAAATAGTGGAAAACCATATTTGATTGATATTATAATTGATCCTGCAGAAGCACTTCACATGGTACCCCCTGGAGGAAACATGACAAATATATTATTCCCGGAAAGACAGGAGCCAACTCCAAAAGCTCAATGCTTTAGCGAAATGAAAAAAACACTTAATCCTAAGGTATAATTGGGTGGTTATCATGGAACACAAACACATCATTTCAGTTTTGGTTTTACACAAACCCGGTGTACTCCAGAGAATTTCGGGTTTATTTACTAGAAGATGGTTCAATATTTCAAGTATGACTGTTGGAAGTACTGAAAACCCAGACGTTGCAAGGATGACAATTGTTGTTCAAGGGGACGATACGGTGCTTGAACAGGTTGTAAAACAGTTGAATAAACTTGTTGAAGTTATAAAAGTAACTGATTTAAATAGCAATAAGTCAGTACAGCGAGAATTGTGTCTTGTAAAAGTTTATGCTCCAACCGAAGACAGTAAATCTCAGGTAATCCAGTATGCAAACATATTTAGGGGAAAAATTGTTGATTTAAGCACTGAAACCCTTACTGTTGAAATTACTGGTGACGAACAAAAAGTTAACGCATTTTTAGACCTTGTAAGGCCAATGGGAATCAAAGAAATTGCAAGAACTGGGCTCACTGCACTCATGAGAGGTTCTAAAATCTTAAAATCGAATAAAGCATAACGTCTCTTTTTTTAAATTTTGAATTGGATAAAATCTTTTTTAAAAAAAATAAATAAAAAAACTTAGAAATAGGTATTTTTGAAGGGGGGCTCCAAAAACAATATATTATTTCATCGAGCTTATTTAGATTAAATAGAGAGTGTCATAGGAAATAACCTAGAATCATCTAAAAGCCGTAAAAAACGAAATTTAGATAAAATAGAAGATTATAACCTGACATTATTTATGAATTTTAAATTTTAAATAACTATTCATCATTTGTTTTTCGATAAGTATATATTACCCATCAAAGAAATTTTTAGATACTCACAACAAAATAGCAAAATTGCACTGAATCGTGTTAAGGAAATTATACTATACTTACATTTTTCTAGTGGGTATTTGGGGGGAATTATGGAATATAATATTCGGTATCAGGATGATGAAATTGAGAAAAAAATTCAAGATCTTGACGAAAACACACTCATAACTGCAAAATCAATAGTTGGAGAAAATAAATGCGGTGATGTTTTATTTCGAATAATCCTGGAGGGTTATCGAAAAAAATTACAGGTACACAATACCTGTGAAAAACGTGTAGAATCGAGTTTAAAAGAAAGTATAATAAAAGAAATACTTGTTTACGGCATTCCAAAACCATTATGGGATTTGATTTGTTAGGTACTTTATTTAACTAATTTATTGATATTCATCTATCATTTTTTCTTTTTAAATTAAAGTTTCCTTTTTATCTTTTTTAGACCAGTAATTTGCTAAGAAAGGGCCCGTAATATTGTGCCACACGCTAAATATTGCTCCGGGAACTGCTGCAAGCGGGCTAAAGTAAATTGTTGCAAGCGCTACAGCAAGTCCTGAATTTTGAACTCCAACTTCTATTGTAATTGCTCTTGATTTTTTTTCATCCATCCCACCGAGTTTTGATCCGATATATCCAAATAAAAGACCAAATGCATTATGCAAAATTACGGCAAGTAATACGAGAATTCCCGAAGATATTATTTTTTCTGAATTAACTCCAATTATCGCACTGACGATTAAAAATATTGCGGAAACAGATATTAATGGTAAAATCTGCCGTATAGACTCAATTTTTTCCCCAAATGAATTATTTATGATTACTCCGAGAATTACTGGGATCAATACAATTTTTAAAATTGAAATAAACATCGAGTATGCTGAAACATCTATCCAAGCTCCTGCAAACAAAAGCACAAGTATTGGTGTCATTAATGGTGCAACAAGTGTCGAAAGTGTCGTGATTGCAACTGAAAGTGCAACATCTCCTTTTGCAAGGTAGGTTATAACGTTTGATGCAGTACCTCCCGGACACGCACCAAGCAAAATTACACCTATTGCAAGTTCTGTTGGTAAATTAAATAGTGTAACTATAAAAAAAGCAAGTAATGGCATTAAACTAAATTGTAAAATAGTTCCAAAAACTACGTCAATAGGCCTTTTTAAAACCGTTTTAAAGTCGCCCTTATTTAGCGTCATTCCCATCCCAAACATGATAATTCCTAGAATAAGCGAAATGTGGGGTAATGACCATCCAAATAAATCAGGATTTAAAAAACCGATAATCGATCCTAAAATAACTAGTATTGTGAAATAATCCTCTGAAAATTTTGTAAGTTTCCACAGAGTCTTTTTTATTTGTATGGACCCATTATTCATCGTTATCACCTCAAATTTAATTTCGTGTTTTGTCGTAATTTATTTTATTTTATGCCTAATTTTAGATATTATTATATATGATTATAACTTTAAAACGATACCTTTTCGGTATCACTTATATATAATGAATTATAAATTTAATAATACAGTTTTTATTTATATACTGGGTGGTTTTGTGATAAGGCGAAATATTAATTTTGATGATGATAATGATCTTGAAGATTTTAAAAATATGAGTAAGGAATTGGGTTATACTTCACTTTCAAGTTTTGCAAAAAATGCAATGAAATTTATGCACTTGTATAAAACTCGAAATGATGAAATGCTTACTAAAATGGATGTAATATTAGCTAAACTTGAAGATGTTGTGCTGACTACTGAAAGTTCATTTGAAAGAGTTGAAAAGAAAATTGATGATTCATTTGAAAAATTTCTTGAAGCTCCAACAGATTCAGAATTTAAAGAAGTTTATGATAAATTAGTGAGAATTTTAGATAAAAATCCCGATATTTGGTTAACTTATGAAGATTTTAAAATTAAAACTGGAATTGAAGGGAATAAAAACCAGGAAGAAATTTTACAAAAAATAATTATGAATAATTTAGAATTTAAGGCAATGGTTGAGCGAAAGGGCAAATACTTTAGATTACGTGATAAATCGTTACCTATGGATAATATAAAGTATGTGGTGAGGGATTAAGTTGAATGATAAATCGAGAGAGCTTGTCGAAAGATATTTGAAATTCTGTTCGGGTCTGAGTGAAACTACCCTTGTAAATTATAAATCTACTATGAAAATCTTCCTAAATTACTATGACGATAGTCTTTCATTTGAAAATTTAACAATAGAAGACATAATTGAATTTTTTGAGGTGTATGAAGCTTCGAGAAATACAAAAATATACCGTATAAGGTCTCTAAATAGATTTTATGAATGGGCTAATAAACATAAATATATTACGGGCAATCCAGTTAGAAGTTTTTTAAATACTCTGAAACCCGATAAAAAGGAAAGGGATTATTTGACTCAAAAACAGTCAGATGACCTTCTTAGAAGTATAATTGATGTTAATTTCTATATTTTTACCATGTTTTTTATTAAAACAGGGGTGAGGGTTTCAGAATTTCAGAATATACTACTTGATGATGTAGATTTTAACGAGCAAACAATTTTTATACGTGGTGGAAAGGGTAGAAAAGATAGATTTGTGTTTTTTGACTTAGATATGGGAATTAATCTAAAAAGATGGCTTCGAGAAAGGGATATTTTAAAACCAAAAGCACCGAATTTGTTTTTAAATCGGCGTGGTAAGGCAATCGGGAAGTCATCTATAACGCATTATATCAATTATTTGAATGACGTTTATGGAAAAAAGGTTAATAAACGGATTACTCCGCATATATTGAGACATACCTTTGCAACAACTTGCGTGGATAAAGGAATGGATTTAAGAACACTTCAAGACATTTTAGGTCACGAAGACATTAAAACAACTTCGATTTTCTTCATAAGAATAAAGAGAGTTTAAAAAGAGAATATTTAAGGATTATGGGTAAATAAAAAAATGATTTTAACTTTATCACTTTTTCAATCAAATTTAAAAAGAGTAATTTTTGGATTGAAAAATGGTTATTAAAATTTAAACTCGTTATTTTCAACCATCTTTTTTCCTTTCTCGGTTATTGCTGAAATGTGGGAAATTCCGCCGACTGCACCGTTCAATTTCAAGTAGCCCTTAGTTTCTAAAAAATCAAGATGAACTTTTAATTCATCTCTTTTAAGATTTATTTTATCGGCTAATTCTCCCCCCGATACATAATTGCCTTTTTCATGTAAATATTTTAAAATATTTTTTCTTATTTCAAGTTCAGGCATTTATTTCCCCCTATGTGGATTGTTATTAATTAATGGGAATTTCAAAATAATAAAAGTTAATGTATATCCATGTTTTTAACACCATATATATAATTTAAAGGTTTAATTTCTGATTAACTGTTAAAATAAAACTTTTTTCCCATTCAATCAATTTAAAAAGATAATTCTAATTCATGTAATTTACATAAATCGTTCTTTTACTATTTTAAAATCGTTAAAATTGATTATAATTTACACTTTAAAGTTTAATTCAAAAATTGAACCCGATACTCTGATAAAATTTAAATAACTCTGAATTAAAAATATTTATTGTAAAACAAGGGGTGATACATATGCCAGACATTAAAAAACAAGATCCAAAAAAGCATCAACAGCAACAAAAGCAAGCTCAAGGTCAGCAAAAACAAGGCCAACAGCAACAAAAGCAAGCTCAAGGTCAGCAAAAACAAGGCCAACAGCAACAGCAACAAAAGCAGGCACAACAAAAACCTCAGCAAAAAAGGTAAGGCGTTTTAAATTAACGGATCTTAGAAGAATGAATAATTAAAAGATACCACCCACTCTTTTTCATTTTTTAATTTTAAAAGGCTAAAAGGGGTATTTATGCCAAACATAAAACAAGAGGAACAAAAAGAGCGCCACCAACAAAAAATAGCAGAGTATCAGCGAGAAGTTGGCCCGCAAAAGCAGAAAAAACAGGAAAATCAAGATGTACAGAAAGAAATTCAAAAAAAGCAAGCTGTGCAGAAAAAACATCAGCATAAAAGATAAAGCCTGTTAAATTTCGTAAAAATAAACAATTAACTACTTTTTTAGTTTTTTATAAACTTTAAAACTTTATCCAAGGGCTTTTTTGATGAGATTCAATATTATGTATTCCGTAATCTGTTATTTTAATTGAAATTGAATAATTAACATGAAACTTATCCCTTTGTTTTTCAACTAAATCGCCTTGTATCTGAATTAAATTCATTTTTGACAGTTCTTTTAAATTTTTAATTAATTTATCTCTGTTACATTCCTTAAAATAAGTTATAAGATTTCCAAATTCACATACTGGAGATTTTTCTTTATACATTAAATAAGCATAATTTAAAATATTCCTTTGAAACTGATTAATCATATTTTCCCCCAGATGTTGGAATAACCGTTTTAAAATATTTAAAAAATAAAATCAAATCTTAATTAGATTTGCATTATTATCTTATCAATGTATAACTGGTTTTTTTCAAAATCTAGTTTATATTCAAAAGATTTGTTCATTACAGTTAAATTTTCGATATTTGGAATTGAATAGAACTTCCAAATAGGCTGATTACTTGACTCAAAGGTCCATGTTTGAAATGCTTTTAAAATCCATTTTCCAGTATCTGTTATTGCAATCATGTGCGGTTCAACTACTCTTGGTAGTCCGCCGTAGTGAAAAGTAACTATTTTTTTACTTTTTATTGCCGTTTTTAATGTATTTATGACCATTTAATTCCCCCCGATAAAAATGGTTTTATCTTAGCAATATAATTTTTAAAAGTAGCATTATTAAACTTTTTAGGCATTCAAAACCAATATATCGGGTTAAATTGAAATAATCTTGTAAAAAAGAACTTAAATTATTTTTTAAAATTGGAGCAGATTAAACACATTTAAGATTTAAAATGCTCCAAGAGGTCTGAAAAAGCCACTTTTCAATTTCATGATTTCGGATCTGAAGAACTTATTTCTTCAGCAATATAATTTTTAAAAGTTGCATTATTAGTATTTTTCATATATTTACTTAAAAATTTGAAAAGAGAATTTAAAAATCCAATAATTAACTGTTCACGATTTTAAATACGTCGTATTTATTTGAAACTTCCCAGTTTCTTAAAACGCTTGGATAGATTTCGAGATATTTTATTTCATCGATCGGAACTAAAAATATGTTTCTTGGATTATTTGACATTCCGCCAAGACCCATTGCAACAAATACCTGTTTATTTTCATCTTTTTGAATATTTCTATACCTATTGGCCTGATTTTTATCTTTAGTCCAGTCGTATTTGCCATCTTCGGTTAAACTGCCCCTGAATTTACATTCTACATAGAATTCCTTACCTGTTTTTTTATCCCTAAATCCCAAATCAGGTTTTAATGAACTTTCGCAATATCTTTTACTGTTTACTGCAAAATTCGGGGTCATGTGTGTCAGTACAAAATGATGATCTGGAAATAGTTCTTCAGCAACAAAGTTTTCAAAAGCTTCACCAATTTCAAAACTTAAATTTTCGTCAGTTTTAGGTTTAGAGTAGAAATTTATCGGAACGTCCTTTTCAAACTTATTTTTAATTAAATTTTGATTTTTCTTTGGAAGTTCGGTTTCTGTTTTAGTTTCTTCAATTCTACTAAAAATATCTGTATTTTTCTTTACCTGTTTTTTATTTACCTGTATTTTTTCCTTATTTTGAATTTTAGATTTTTGCCGTTCTTTTCTTATCTTTTCAGAAACTATGGTTCTTCCAAGTGGCGTTATACCGTATTTTACAGGACAGACTTCACTCTGCGTATTAATTTTTTTAACTAGCTTTTTTTCAGCAAGATATTCGAGATGGTTTTCAACATCGACTAAATACTTTTTCGTATCATCTGCAAGTTTCTTAGATGACACAGAATCATTTACCCGATAACCATATTCCTTGTGCATATGCGTTAAAATCGATAGTGCGTAAGGTGTGCTATCTAAATAGGTTAATGCTTCTTTTTTATTTTTATTTGAATTTGAAATCAATCCCCAGATAAAAAGAATAAATAAAGTTTCTAAAATCATAACCCGCCCCTTTTGAAACTTGTTTGTTAAAATCAAATGGATATTTATCTGTTTAAAATTATATATAAAATTTAAAGGTTTAATTTCCAATTTAATGTTAAATTGTAAAAGAGAAGTTTAATATTCAATCGAAGAATAATTATTTTAATTGAATTTTTAATGAGGGGGATACGCTTTAAATTAAAAAAATAGCATTATCTTACGTTAAAATTAGTTTAATTGTTTTAAAATAGCTTTAAAAGGTAATAATCAAAAAGGTAATTCTTACATTGGTCTTGTCAGAATACCTAAAATAAACCCCGTCCAAACATATTCACACCACTGAATATGCAGAAACCTCCGAGGTCATATTATACTTTTCTTAATCTGATATTTATAATATACGTATTTTGTAGTGATTTAATCATTATGATAATTTAACTAATATCCAGATATAATCTAACTTTTAGGAGTATATATATGAAACTGGGACATTTCTTTATAAATCAATTATCCATTTTCTTTATAAATTAACCGTGCTAGTTAGAATTATATGTTATTACGGTAATACATTCATTGGGGGTTTCCCCTAAAAAGGAATTTACCCCGATAATCAAAAAGGTGAATAATATGTTTACATTGGTCGTCTTAGCGGTTATGTTGCCAGTAATGGTAAATATATCCGTAAAAATTTACTTAAAATAAACTAAATATTTCGGTAAGGGTCTGCTTTTTAGTAGAACACCACCCCTTGCCATTCGACCAAAATTTAAACATTAAACAATACTTTTTTCTTTTTTTCAATCAAATCCAAAAAGAGTAATTTAAAATTTAAGATAAGAATGGTTATTAAAATTTAAAAATAGGGTTATTTTTCCAAATATTCTTTTTCATCATATTTCAATTCGGCTTTTCTTTTAATATCTAATACGTAATCAATGTATTTTTGTGAATTTTCAGAAGTTTCTCTCTTTTTTTCTAAATTTTCGGTATTTTCACGCATATATCCATGTATTAACCTTAATTCTTCTTTGGAATTTGCGTATTGCATATGTTTTAGTAACATGTCTAAAAAAATAGTGATTCCCCAATGTAAAAGGTGTGTAGAATAGGGATTTACCTCAAGTCCTTCGTGGACGTTTTCATGTCTTGAATCATATACTAATTTGTATAATTCTTTGTATGCCTGTGTTAATTCATAAAATTGTGATTTTAGTATTTCGATTAAGTCTTTATGGGTATCATTATTGTTCCTGCATGACCCCAATTCTAAAACTGTCCAAAAATATCTAAACGATTCTGAAACATCGGTAGAAATTGTGCCTTTATAATAATTTAAAAATAAACTATTTAAAAAAATTTGCCATGTTTCACTAAAATTGTTTATCAAATCAAATGCCACGTTAATATTACTAATTATGTCTTTTTTATAAATTACAACGTTTTTAGGCTTATTTAATTCACGATAATCTTTGGAAGACATTATTTCTCTAAATTTGGGGGATAATAGGGTTCTATTTGACATATATGCTATAAATTGATTTTGTAAAAACGAGTAATCCATAATATTTTTTTCATTTGATAAAAAAATTAAAAAATAGGTAATGGTTGGGAAATATTCTTTTGGTCTTGAACGATGTCCTGCACAGGATATAATTCCTAAAAAAATCTTTGCGTATTCGTTACATTTGTCTAAAATATAGTCTTTATCTTTACCAGATATTGTTATTTTAATATAATCTTGTTTCTCGAAAACAAATTTTTCAAAATTTAAATGGGGGTTCATATCGGTTAATTCTTGTTCAAATTCTTCTATTTTTATTTTATTAAAATTAAATATTTCGCTAATTTCTTCATCATTTGACTTTTTAATTTCTATTTTTGCATTTTTCAAAGTTAATGTATTTATATTTCCACTTATTTTGACATTTAGTGGAATATATGCGGTATAGTTTTCTTCGTTTTGGTTAAATTTATCTATTTTCTGATTTAATCGTCTTTTAAATTCATTGTAAGATTTCTTTTTTAACTTTCCAGATGTTTCATCTTTTTTTAATTCTTCAATGGTTTCTGTAACTATTCCACTATGAATTAAATATTCTGAATCTATTTTTTGTAGGATATCTTCATCTTTTTCGACTAAACTTATTAAAAACGATTCATACATAAAATAACTGAGATTAGGATTATATTCTGGATTATTATCGTTATTTAATTTAAAAGATGATAATAGACTTTTTATTAATTCATTTTTCGTATTTGAGTTATCTTTAGATCCCATTTTCCCACACTTAATAAACTTAAATTTCCAATATTCGATCAAAATACCTTTTAAATCACGTTATCTTAAAATTTTAAAAACATCTTCTGATTCAATAATTTCGTAATCTTCCAAAGCACTTGGATAAACTGAATTATATTTTATTTCTTTTAATGGCATTATAAACATTTGTTCGGGTTCTTCGGGAGTTCCGCCCAATCCCATTGCAATATATACTGGAATTCCATGTTCTTGTTCAAATTCTCGGTATCTATCAGCTTGATCTTTATATTTGGCCCATTTAAAAGCCCCTTTGAATAAATTACTCCGGTATTTACATTCAACACTAAAAATAGTATTTGTTTTTTTATCCCTAAATTTTAAATCTGGGTTTAAATCACTTTCAACAAACCTGCCATTTGCAGAATTTGGGTTATGCGTCATTTCAAGCAAATCAAACTCGTTTTCTGGAAAAATATCCAGACAATACAACTCAAAAGCTTTTCCTTTTTTAAAAGCTTCTTTTTTAGTTATTCTTTTATTTTTCTTCGTTTGTTCAGATTTTTTAGGTTTATGCTCTTCTAAACTTTCAATAGATGCCCACTTAATAGATTTGAACATTAAATTACACCCCCTACGTAAAATTAAAGAAACTCAATTTTTCCCTCAATCAACAAACTTAAATATAGTAACTGCAATTATTGAATAAAACTCTTAATCTCTCAAAAATTCAAATTTAAAAGTAATATTTAGGCCAATTACTTTTTTACATGTAAATTTTGAATATTATTTCCTATAATCTGTAAACCATGATTTTTATTATCGTTAAGGTTGATACTTACATTATTAGACTTTTTTCCGTCAAATTCGCCTGCTTCGATTTTATCTGAATAGACATATAATTTTAGGGCTTCAAGACCTCGAATAGTGATTTTATAGAAAACCTTTGACATTCTTTTTGATTCATCTTCTGCTTTTCTTGTAACTAACCCGAAATCTAAAAAAGCGTTTAAAGTATCGGTTAATACTCTCCCATCTATTCCCAATTCTTTTTTAATATCTCCAAAATGAAGACCTTCCTCTTTTTCAGCAAGCAGATTTAAAACGGCTCTTGAATTTTTCTTTGCTAACGCACTCAACATTTAATTCAACTCATAATATCATTAGAGATGAATTTGTAATTAAAGATATATTATCCCTTAGTGAATTTTTTATCATTAGTGAGTTATTTAGTAAATTTTATATAGTTGGATATCCACATTTTAATTAGTGAGTAATTACTCACTAGTGAAACATACCCCCCACCCCCTCAAAACATTTTAAAATCCAATCAAAAGAGGCGATAATGACAAAGAAAAAACCCCTCGTAAAACAGGTAAAACCATTCGGAAACACCGGACATATCACATTACCTAAAAAACTAATCGGAAAGAAGGTAAAAATCAAAATTCAAGGTGAAAACAAGGATGATTAAATGTATCCTGAAATTGAACGAACTTACAGACTTCAAAAGTATGTGGTAAAAGGAAGAAGACCTCCCGAATACAAAAAAGTTAAAACTTTTTCGTTAAATGGGGAGTACCTTGGAAGCAGAGAAGTAAAAGTTCATGTTTTTGTCGTTGAGGATAGAAACGAAAATCCTTACTATCTCAAGACCGAATCTAACGGTTTGCAGCCTAACGATAAAATTGAAGTAAATTATTGCTATGGAGACTACAAAATCAAAAAGGTTGATAAAAATGGCTAAAATTGGAGAACATAAAGCAGAATTTCACGGAAAACATTTTGGAAAAAATGTAAGCGTAATTATTGAAAAAGGAAAAGACAAAAACCCTAAAACTGACAAATACGACATTTACAACGAAGAAAAAGAAGGAACTGTAACCGTATTTTTCGATGAAGTAAAATCGTTCCAGTCCAACGGTGCAACAAAATACCTCGCTAACATTCCGATATCATTACTTAGCGAAGTTATTGACAGTAAAATCGCAGATGAAGGCGGATTTGGAGAAATGTTTGATAAGTGTGTTGCAAATGGTAAAGTTTGGGAAATTGTAAGAATGATTAGAAACGGAAACTCTGAAAAAACAATTGAGTGTTACGCTGAAGACTTGAATATTCCTGAAGCAGTAATCAAAAAAGCATACGAAGTTATTGAAAACGCAAAATCACAAGAGGCTTAAATCATGGGAGTAATTGACTTTGACAAACTTCCGAAACCTGCAAGGGTTAATTTGTCCTATGGTCGAGTTGTAGCTTATCCTCACAAAAAAAGTTACGGTGATGAAGCTCAGGTAATTAATGAGTTTGACCCTGAACACGCAGGATATGTTTTAATTGAGTCTTATGCAAACTGTCCTTCAAGAGATCTTTCAAAACAGGCTTATTTGACTCACATGGATATGCGAATGATAATATTAGCATATCAGGAAGATGACCGATTTAGAGCTGCGATTGATGACGGTTACCACATAAACGCACTTGACGAACTTAAAAAACTCAGAAGTACCGGGGCAAGTTTAACGACTTTACAAAGTGCAGGAAAAGATTATGGTCTCTGTGATGGGGAGATTGCAGATATTTTCCGACGTGGTTACCGTTGAATGAGGTAAGATATCGCTCGGGCTATGAGGAGTTTTATCAACGGAGAATCGTAATCGATAGGGTTTATGTTACGATTCACGTGCCTTTACTTCGTAAAACGTTGGGAAATGGGTTTGACAAGACTGCATTTAATAAATGGTCTGAAGACTTTCCTCGACTTGTAACTTTGATTTCTGAAAAAAGACACGGAAGAAAAACCGGAGATTATCACTTCAGAACGCCTGTCGAAACATGGAGTAAATTTCCTCTTGAAGAAGACTTTGATGGTGAAGAAATTGCTTCAATTGCGATATCTTTCAGGCAACCACACGTTGCAAGGGGTTACTTCAATGTGAACCGACTCTACATGAAAGAACACAATATAGACCCTTATGAAGATTCTTATCACGACAATAACGTTCTTCCTATCGAGGTTGTAGAAGATTCAGAAGGAAGTTTATTAAGGGAATTTACAGAACTCCTTCACGACAGAATTGAACAGTATAAGTACGAATACGATTATTACCTTAAAAAAATCTTTGGAATTGATATTGAAAAGATTGCACGAGAGAATAATTCAAATGAAGATATTTATTCTTTAATTGAGGTTTCAATTCAAAGTGCAGAAATTGACGTTGAATGGTTAAATTGTGAATCGCTTCAGTTTCAACATATTACTGATGAAAGGAAGCAAAATTACATGAAAGCATTCGGAAATTTGACAAATACGGAATATTACACTCCTGAAAGAAAATCAATAAAAGTTCAGTTTAAGAGGTATCAAAAAGGAGCGGGGATCAATAGGCACGAGTTCACGTGGAACGGAGAAGCTTCGAGACAGTGGATTGTTGGAAGTCCTGAAACAATGTATTACAGTATTGTTAAGAATATAAAGCATTGTTATGCCTTCTTTGGTTTTGATTTTGATTCATTAAGACCCATACAAATTACTGGTGAGGATATCGTTCAAGATTATGCTGAATGGTGGCATTTACCTTTGAATTTGGTAAAAACTATCCTTTTTGGTCGGGCTTTTGTACTGTCGTTTGATTTTGCAACTGGGGGTCTTAGAGAACGTCTTAAATATCGTGGTTTAATTGCCCCACTTGAAAAAGAACTTGGTGGTAAAAAAGGTCTTTGGCGGTGGAAAGACTCGGTATTAAGATTAAAACATTCATTACAGGGATTTTACCGTTGTGAATGTGGTTTTTTAATGCGATATGACCCTGAGAAGTACTGCCATGTTTGTGAAAACTGTGGAAAAATAGATGATTATTCTCGGTTTGAAATTGGAAGCAGGGAAGCTCAGAAAGACTATGAAGATAAGCTCTATGAAATGAGTGATAAAGACTGGAAATACAGTGCATATGAAACGGTTATTTCATTTAGAAAGCTTGATGACAATGAAGTGAAAAAATGAGCGTTCACGAAGTTTTAAAAGATTTTGGAATCAAGACCTTAAGACCGCCCCAAGAGAAAGTCTTAGATAACGGACTTTTAGAGAAAAATAAAAATTTCCTTGTATGTATTCCAACGGCAAGCGGAAAAACCTTAATCGGTGAAATGGCTTTTATAAATCATCTTTTAGATGAAAATAAGAAACCCACTAACAAGAAAGCAATATTCATAGTTCCGCTAAAAGCTTTAGCTACTGAGAAATACGAAGAATTCAAGGAAAAATACGAGAAATACGGTTTAAAAATCGGTATTTCAATCGGGGATTTTGATTCAAAAGAAGACCTTTCAAGTAATAATCTTATCATAACAACTTCAGAAAAGCTCGATTCATTAATCAGACATAAAATTGACTGGCTTGAAGACGTTTCATGTGTGGTAATAGATGAAATTCATTTAATCGGGGATGGAGACAGGGGAGCTACTTTAGAAGTGGTTTTAACGATTTTAAAATCTTTAGAATTGCAGATAATAGGACTCTCGGCAACTGTCGGGAACCCTGGAGAACTCGCAGACTGGTTAAATGCTAAATTAGTTATTGACTCTTGGAGACCTATTGAGCTTAGAAAAGCGACTTTCTTTGAAAATACAATTGAATATACTGATAAGAAAGAAAAGGACGTTAAAAGGCATAAGAAAAATCCTTTAGAAAATTTAGTTATCGATACAGTAAATGAAGACGGCTCCTGTTTAATCTTTTGCAGTTCCAAAAGAAACGCAGTTGGTGAAGCTAAAAAGCACGATTTAAGGGAATACTTACACCCCTTAGAAGTTGAGAAATTAATTGAAGTTTCTGAAGAACTTTTAAGCTCAGATTCAGAGGGTAAAACCGTTAAAACTCTTGCAGACTGTGTAAAAAAAGGAATAGCCTTTCACCATGCAGGATTAACTACACAACAGAGAAAAATCGTTGAATCAGCTTACAGAAATCGAATAATAAAAGTTATTTGCTGTACTCCAACACTCTCAGCAGGTCTGAATATGCCTTGTAGACGTGCAATAATTCGAGATGTAAAGAGATTTTCAGATAACGGAATGAAATTAATACCTGTTATGGAAATTCACCAGTGCATTGGTAGAGCAGGAAGACCCGGACTTGACCCTTATGGTGAAGGAATAGTTGTTCTGAAGAAAAAAGCCGATGTTATGGAAGCTTTGAATCTTTTAAATGGAGACCCTGAACACATCTATTCAGGAATTGCCAATTACAAGAGCTTAGAAAAGCATATTTTAGGTTTAATTGCTTCGGATATTACCCGAAATAAGACAGAACTTTACAAATTCTTAAAAAATACGTTTTATGCCTACCAATATGATGATTTCGGGAAAATAAAGAGAACCGTTGAAGAAATCCTGTTTGATTTCAAAAATTCAAAACTTGTAAGACCTGAAAATGAAATCCTTGAAGTTACTGCTTTAGGTTTGAGAGTATCCGAGCTTTATATTTCGCCTTCATCTGCGATTCACATATTAGACGGCTTAAAAGGACTTGAAAACTATTCTTTTGAAGATCACATCTTATTAACTCTTTCGGGAACTCACGAAATGAAACCAAAACTCCGAACTCCTGAAGATAATTCAGAATTAAGAAACGAGCTTGAATCTTTAGGATATGATACAGTAGATGACCTTGTCGATGATTTCTTTTACTCAGGACTGTTTAAAGCTTGGATTAATGAAAGTACAGACGAAGAAATACACGAAAACTTTGCAGTAGAACCCGGAATTTTACGATACAAATTAGAGCAAATGAACTGGATGATTTATTCGGCAAAAGAGCTTCTCAGAATCTCGGAAAACCTGAAAGACTACTGGAACGAGTTTTCAAATATCGAAGTCCGGTTAAAATATGGGGCTTCTGAAGAACTTGTTGAACTCTTAAAAATCCGTGGAATAGGTCGGGTAAAAGCAAGAAAGCTCTATGATGTTGGAATTAAAACGAGAGAAGACATAAAAAAGAATCCTTATCAAGTAGTTGCCCAATTAGGCAATAAAACCGCTGTAAGAGTTCTCAAAACCTTAAAAGTGTCCTATGATTTGAATGTTTTGGAGCGGAAAAAAGGGCAGCAGACTTTAATTTTGTAATGGTGGTGAAAAATGGCTAAAAAATTCAGAAAAAGTTAAAAAATTCCAAACATCTGCCCCGATCTGCGAAAAAAGGGCAGAAGTAACACGGTATGTTTAAAAAGGTGGTATTTTGAATATTCGAGGTAATAATCTGTTTGTTTCAGGTTTATTTCATACATTAAATGGCACAAATTTAACGTAATGGTTCTGAAAAGTTTAATGTAATTTCAATTCACAGGTGAATGAAATGGTGCCCCGAAGTCCAAATTTGAATATATAACCTCTGCTTAATCTGGAACTTCAAGACCTAATAAAAAGTGATTTTTGAACTATATAAGTGCTTTGTGTAGGTTTTTGTGCTTTTAATTGGGTATATCCACAAAATGGGATTTAAATTTTAAAAAATTTGAAAATAGCATTGAAAAAGTTAAAAATTGGAACAGTCCAGAACCCCCGAAATGAACTGTTCTAAAAGGTGTATGAATCAATTTACCAACTGATGAAACTCCCTGTTTCCCAAGGTTTTTCCCACCTCGGGCAATATAATTTCTGAAAATAGCAGTATTTAAACGTTTAGGGTAATCAAAACCAATATATCGGGTCAAAATAGTAAAAAAGTTTTGGGGGCCATTTAAATCCCCTCGAAATAAATGGCCCAAAATATTGAAACCACTGCCACCTATAATCCCCCAAATACCCCGGGAGATACGTCCGAGGCAGTATAAATTTTGAAAATTGTGATATAAAGCACTTTTGATTATGTAAAAATCGAAAAAGTTGCGACAAATGCCCATAAAATGATCGAAATTATCAAAAAAAAGAAACATTTATAAAAAAATCGTAATTTCACACATCAAGTGGGTTTATTTTAAATAGTCCATACTGGGGGGCAGTATATGGGTCACTATCGAGTGTTTGACGATTTCTCGCCAATATATATTCTGTAATCGGGGCTATGAATAATCGTTATATTGGGATAAAACCGAAAAAATCGAATTCGAACTAAAAACTGGTAAAAACGTTATGAATTATTAAAAAAGCTGAAAACAGCAGTCCTGTTGAAAATGGGAAGAATATAGATTTTAAATGTTTTCAGCTTTAAGGTCCACAATAATCCAATAAATTCAAAACAGGACTTAACACACATCTGTAAATTTCATATTTATATTTTAGGGAAATGTGGTCAGAATTAAGTTTAAATTCACAACTGGATCTGAAAAATGATCTCTTTGTAAATTTAAGATATAACGAAAATTAATGGAAAAACTGAATTTTAAAGGTGATTAACTTGTATAAATCCATAAATTCAATACGGGAAGAAAAAATCAGAACTTCAAAAATAATGGACGAAGTACACGCAAATGCTTTATTAACAACATTTAGAAGCGTAATTCTAACAAAAATTACGAGAAAGGAGTTAATGCAGAGAATAGAAAAAATTAAACAAGAATTTCCAAATGTAAACGAGTTTTTCATATTTCTTAAAATTTTAAGAGATTTGAGATTGATTGAAGGAATTTACTTAAATAATTCAATAACTCATGAAAGTATCGATAAAGTTTACGAATTAATCTTTAAAAATCGCTATATGTCTTATTTAGATATTTTAAAGCATATAGACCTTGATTTTGATGAATTAACAATCGATGAAATTTTAGATTACCTAATTGACAGAAAAGAAATTGAATTCAATAATAATGGTTATCAGGTGGTTTGATTTGCAGAAAAGTGAATTTGATAACGGATTTTCCAAAGGCTTTGATGTTGGAGTTTTAATTACTTTAATGGGCGTATTTTTCACGCTCTGTTTGGTTGCAAGAACTGTTAAAGGTTCTTTAATCTGCGGTGGCATTGGCTGTATTTTTTTGGCAGTTTCTTCTTATGTTGGTGCAAAATACAAAGAATCGTTTAGGGCGATGTAAATGTTATTGGTTCCTGCGGATGAAGTAATCGAGATTTACGATAAAATAAACGGCGGAGTTCGAAAAGAGATAAAAGAGAAAGCTATGGAAGAAGCTGAAAAATGGATTGATTCAGAAGACCCTGAAAAACTTGGTTTAAAGATCGGGCAATTTAGAAATTTATCTTTTAATATTTCGACTCAAAAGAAAAACCACATCTGCCTTAGAATTTTGAGAACTGAAAGCGGATTTGAGTTCGAACTTGTCAGTATTCCAAAAAATGAAGTTGATTTCTATGTATCGAGGGGATAATTCATGGAAAAAGTCGAAAAAGAGTTTTGGCAACATATTGTACTTGCAATAGGTTATATTATATTTTATTTAGGTTTTGCAAGATTTTTAGTTTATTTGAATATGCAAAATGACCCATTTATGCTATTTGCATTTCAAAGTTTGTTTTATTTGGGAATTGCATTTGAAACGTTTTGTTTTTGGGGAATTTTTGCACTTGGTATGGAATTAGCACACAGTAAAAGAGTTCAAAAAGCACGAGCTAAAAAAGGCGATAATCAATGAAATTATTTGACGATTTGTATTTTTTCGTTGCCAAATATGTATTTGGATTTATTGCTTGTTTAATCTTAGCCATTATATGGATTCGAATTAAAAAGGGAAAATAATGTTGTTATACAATGGCTACTGGCTTATTGGGGCATTAATGGGATTTAACGCCCATTATAATAAAATAGGTGTTTTATACATTCTCTGCTTTATTTCTGCACTTTTATTCTTTAGAGAAATTGTTTTTTACAATTCAGAATTAATAAATAACGTTTACTGGGCTTTTGAGTCAGCTTTTATTTTTGGATATTTAGTTTCAAAATGGGTTAAATCAGACCTTTAGATTTACAACATTTACAACATTTAAAACATTTTAGAGATTTTCAACATTTACAACATTTTAAACGTTTTTAACATTTTTAGAGCTTTTTTATACTGCCATTTTAATAATTAATACTCAGGGTTACCCTAAAAACATTTCGGTGGTTAAATGGCAAGACAAAAAAAAGCTTACCCGAACTCTTTTGAAACCCAGCAAGGTGTTAATGACTATGTTTCAGGTCAAATGAACTACATTAACAAGACTTATGGCGAAGATAAGGGAAAGGCTGTAAATACGGCATACAAAAAAGCTAAAAAGTTTTATGCAATGTCTAAAAAGACAAAAGACTCTGAAAAAGCCGGAATTTTTGCGAAAATTTCAAAAATATTCTACGGTGCAGGAAAACAGATGCATAAAAATTCAAAAAATTAAACGAGGTGAGTTATGGCAAAAAAGAATTACGGAAAAAAAGCCAAAGATTATGGCAATAAGTTCGCAAATTCTGGAAAGTACACTTATTCAGTAGGAAAAAGAATGAGTAAAAGTACATACCAGAAAATGGCACAGAAAAAGACCATGATAGCATTAGGAATTGTTTTAATGGTTGCTTTGGTTGCCCCTGCTGTTGCAGGTTTGTATATGGACTCAATATCTGATATTGGCGTAAATACTGTTATTGCATCAAACTGTGATGAAAATTCATCAATTGTTTTGTTACCAAGTGCATATTTCATTGACGGAACAAACAAATATACTCTTGATACTCTCGATTCAGACGGTTTAACGTACTTCTTGACAGGTACTACCGATACATACGTTTCATCAACTCAACAACCAATGGCATACTTAACTATGCGGTTTAACAGTTCAGAAGCTGACAAAATCGATAAAATCAGAGTTTACATCGACTCAGACGATGTCGATATGATTGAAACAAATTCAACACTTACCGTTAATTTACACACTGCAAGCGTAGTTGTTAGAGAATACTCATTTGAAGACCTTGAATACGATAACGAAACCGGCTCAATTGTTGCCGAATTTATATTTACTCCTGATGTTCTCTTGAAACTACAAGATACGACAACATTCTATATCGATGCCACATACTTGCCAAGCGGTGCAGGAAACACATTCTACTACTGCGTACAGGTTATCGATTCAGTAGGCGTTGATTCGTCAACCACGAAAGATATGATGTTTGGCGGTTCAGGAATTGTACTTTTAATCGGTGCATTTGCTTGTACTCCGTACTTTAACCCGACAGAACTTGCCGGAAAAATAGGAAGGAGGATTGAGTAAACATGACTGTTTATGATGGAAGATATGACGGTGTCGAATACGATAAGGTAGTAACTAAGGATTCAGTTGTACCTTTTGTAGTCGGTTTAGTCGTTTTAGGACTTGGATTTTTAATTTCGGGTGATTTCCTCTTTGGGCTTTTAGGGTCTGTTGCAGGAATGCTTGGAATTACTTCGACAGTTAGTAACGTAACCACACAAGTAAAATCAATTGGTGCGTCAATCGGAGCTTTTGTAGGTCTTTTGATGGACGGTTACACAAACTTTTCAATGGAAATTATAGGCGGTGCATTAACAGGAGATATGTCTTGCTGTATCTTCTTGCTCGGCTATGTTTCATTTTTTGGAGTTTTAACTTTCAACGCATTCAAATACAATCAATTAATCAAGTAGGGAAAGCATGAAAAAAGGATTTGTATTAATCCTCTGCTTATTCCTTTTAATAAGCCCGAATTATGCTTGGTCTTGGTCGAGTATATCTAGTTCAATTTCAAGTGCTGTAAGTAGCGTATCTTCAACAGTTTCAAATGTTGTGTCTTCAGTATCTTCAACAGTTTCGAAAGTGGCCTCAACCGTTTCGAGTACTGTTTCAAGTGCGGTTTCTTCAGTTTCAAGTGCCGTATCAAGTGTCGCAACGAGTGTGAAGAACGTTGTTTCAAGTGCGGTTTCTTCAGTTTCAAATGCAGTTTCAAACATTATTTCCGGTTCAAGTTCATCAAGTTCTTCAGATTATGATAACAATAACGATGATACTACCACTTTGGATTTGGGGGCATTTGATGACTCTTATGGTGGAAGTTCAACAGATGGAGAAGAAACTCCTGCAAGTGCTGAGGGTTTAGAGTCTGACGGTACACTTTCGGGAGATATTGGTATAAAAATTGTTCAAGCTATGCCTGAAATTTCGAAATATATTGATGGGGATACTGTTAATATTGCAGATGTTTTATCTGCTCTTGTTCAATGGTTACTCGATGAATTATTGAGTACTATCTTTGATATTCCGGTACAGTTTATTGATTGGATTTCTAACGCAATTAACGAGATTACATATTGTATTCAGGGCATTTACCAGTCATGTATTGATGAATTTGGTATGTTTGCTCCGATTGGATTTACATTCATGTTTGTAATTTCGGCAGCACTAGCGATTGGACTTATAAAATTCTTAATCGGGCTTGTAATTCCGACTTAAAAAAAGGGGATAATATGGCAATTGATGTAACCGGATATTTTGAAGACGTGTTTTCAGCAGTCTTTGATGGTATATCTTCGATAATTACCGGATTATTCAACATGGTTACTTCACCGATTACGTATTATTTTGCAACATGGCAGACCGCACAAATAGCATCGGGGGATTTAGGACTGTTTTCTCCTGTTGGTTATCTTGTCGTTATGATAATTACTATTATCTTACTCCTGTGGTTAGCTCCAAAAATACCAATAATCGGTGAATTCTTCGAAGATGACGATTGATGTGATAACCGATGATGCCAAATAAAAAAGAACATGGTCGTAAACTTATTAAAAAACAAGAATGGGCTTTGATAACAACAATCCTATTCTTCATCGGTTTTTTTGGAATTCATGAAATAGTTATCAAAAATTTATTTATCTATCCGCTAATTGGCGACCCGATAATCCATATTTTAGGTATCCGAATTGAAGTTGATGGAATTATTCTAAACATGCTTGGCATGATCTGGGGAGCTACATTGTGGAATACTGGAAAAAGGGTAATATTTTAAAATGAGGTTAAAACGTGTTTAAAAAAGGATTTGTATTAGGTTTGATGATTCTTTTTATTACTGCATCGTTATTTACTCCAGTTAGTGCTGAAAATACAATAATGATCGTTGCAAATGAGTCATCAGATGCAATAATATCGAAATCCTTTTCACTTTTTAAAGATGTGAAAGAGATTTCCAGAGATTATAAACTTGAAGACAAGACTGCATACGGTGAGGTTTACAAAACAACTAACGATTTAGATGTTACAATAACTTCACAACGGAAGAATTCTTCTATATCCTTAGCATACAGACCTAAGAGCTTTATTATTTACGATGAAATTTTTGTAAATATCTATAATAATTTTAGCGGAAATACTGTTTTTTTCCACATTAACGATGATGAGATGAAGAAATATAATTTATCTCAAGGTTATTCGATGTATCGCTTTAATCTTGAACATTCAGACGTTAATAAATTTAGGGTTCAAATTAAAGATGAAAATCAAGAGATTATCTATGATACTGGAACTTTAAAGGTTATTCACAAACGTTATATCGAATGGTACGAGGAAAGCGAAGATAAAGAGATTTTAATTAAACAATCGTGGTACTACCTTAACACACTTGTCTATATGATTACTGGAGGTATTATCGTTTCGGGTTTAAATTTCCTGTGGATTAAACGAATGAAAAAGAAAAAAGAAAATGAAATCGGGGGCGGTTGGTAATGGAAGATGATATACAACAGATGCCAAGACAAGAACCGCAGGAAAACCTTAAAAATGTAACATATAATTACGACTGGAAGTACGAGCTTGTAGATCAGGGAAGAAAATTTCTCTGGAAAGCTTTTAAAGTCTGTTTAGTCATCGGGCTTTTAGTTTCTTTGATGTCATTTGCTCCAGTATGGTTTATTTATACCTTACTTGGTGCATTTGCCTTTGCTGTTCCCTCATACCTTATGATTTCAAGTCTTTTCAAAGTCGAATATATTGTAATTCTTGTAATCGAAGGTAGAACACTAACTCCTTACTATTTCCCGAAAAAACTTTTTAAAACTGGCGAATGGGAAATGTCAGGAACCAAGAAAAAATATATTGCAAGAATCGAGTTTGCTGGGTCTTCCAAAGAGCTTGATAAAATAATCGAAGAAATTAAAAAAGTCGATGCAGATATTAGGGCCAAAATAAAAGTTAAAGAAGAGCTTGAAAATGTTATATATCACTTTATCGCAATGAAAAAAGCCGGAAAAAAGGATTTAAAACGAGCTTATAGAATTGCAACAGGAAAACAAAAACAAAACTTCAAAAAATATGATAACTTATTGAAAGAATTTAACGAAGCTAAATTTAAAAAAGAAGTTTTAGAACATGAAATCAGCTATTTAAAACATTTAAAAAATGACATGGTTGAATCTCTAGCATTTTCAGGACATGACGGTGGCTCTGTCTTTTTGGCTGATTCTATCGACTGGGAAAATAAAAGGATTGTCTTTTCAGACGTTCATATGTATTCGGAAATTGATTATCTGACTAATCGGGGAATATTCGAGGAAATGAATGAAAAAGTATCAAATATGTTTGAGGAACACTCAAAAATGAAAAATTCATTTGATTCAAGAGTTATCGAAAAAGTTGGAAAAATTTTAAACCTTATTTTGATTGATTTGAAACCAGGAGTATCAAAATACGAACTTGATAAGGTTGATAAATTAGAAAATGACGAAATTCTTGAAGAAAATAAGGATAATCCTTATGAAGAAATGTTTAAAATGATGTTTGGTGGTAAAAATGCCGAATCCAGAAACTTCGAAGAAGATGGCACGGGCAATAATTCCGCCTAAATACGTTACAAAAACACACAATTATCTTGATTATATTATGAAAGAATGTGTAAAACGGGGTCATTTTCCAAAAGAAGTGTATAATTATTGGCAAAAAAATAAATTAAACCGTTTAACTCACTCGAACCCGGATATGTTGCCATATTATAATCAAGTTTGCAATAATACTCAAGATTATAGAAAATCTTCGGATATTGAAGAAAAGGAAAATCTTAAAAAAGAGGGTCAGAAATGAGATTTGAAGACCTTTTGAAACATAACAAAGAAAATAGGGAGCATGACTCTATTGCTATTGTGGGGGCTCGTGGAAGTGGAAAAACTACCCATATGAACGCAATTGCGTATCTGTTTGAAAAAGCCGGATTTAAGTATAAAATTTGTTACTCAATAAATGATATTCCTGAAGACTTAGACGAATTCGACTGTATATTTTTAGATGATTTTGCATCTAAATTTAACAATCGTGATTATTCTACCAAAAAAAATAAAAATTTTAACTTTTTGCTTCAAGAAGTAAGAGAAGTTCTTCCTATGTTTGTTACAACTGCACCGGATATTTATTTATTCGATAAAGTCATTCGTTCCATGTTTAAGCCGTTTTATATTGCTAACTATGGGCGATTAGTAACTGATACTGGCTTTTCTTTTGAAGTTCCGTTTTTGAAAGGTTTTGAAGAATTCTTCGAAAAACAGAAAGCAATTGAAAGAACTGGAAAAATAGAACGTGCAAAAATGTATGTTCAACAAATGAAAGCATGAGGTGTGGGAATGAAAAAATTAAAAATCGGTGGAATTGAAAGAATTCGTTCGGAAAGAGTAAGAAGGGAAATTTTAGAAAAGAAAAAGACCAAAAAATTAAAGGAAACTAGGGAACAAAAAAATAAATTTAATAAATCTGATCTGAATAGAATGAAATAATTTTTTTACATTTTCTTATAAGAAAAACTTTTATTTATCGTTTAAATTGAATTTAAAGAATTTTCCAAAGATTAAATTTTTTCTTTAGGGGCTGTTCCTGGAATTTTTAATTTATTATAAGAAAAAAATATATGAACTGTCTGCAGCATGAAAAAACAAATTAAAAAAATAAAAATATATTTTGAATGCAGCAGAAAAGTAGTTTTTTCTGAAGCATTACTCGATATCGAGTAAAACCCGGAGGGAATAAAATCATATATGCAAATTAAACCCCTTGGGGATAGTAATCTGTCTGACCTTTTTGGTCTTGTTCAGTAGTTTTGAATTTTTTACTATACGAGGTTTTGAGCGTAGCGGTCCAAAGGGCAAAACCCGATATAGTAAAAAATTATATATTTTAACGAGTTTCCAAGCCCGAAGGGAATAAAATCAATTGCCCTAAGCACTCATTATCGCCTGGGCGATAGATACCCGAAAGGGCATATAAGCCCATGGCATGACCTCTGGAAAATAATTCCTGTTGCGTGCCGAATCGGAGAGATGCAACACCCTAAAAATTAATCAATCCTGCATCTTGAGATGAGGCTGAGGGTTCAGAGACCCGAAAGCAACAGATCCATTTACTATTTTTATAATCCAAACTTAAATCATATGCCCCAAGCACTCTCTGGGCGAAGCCCCACACCCTAGTCAGTAGCCCTGCACCTGCAAGGTGTAGGGCGTACTTTTTACTTTGGCGCAGTGGAACCAACTTTCACAACTTGCCCGTCAGGGCTAATAATAGTTACCAAGGTGTTACACTGTAAATTTTCCGTACAACTTTGTAGCTCGGCAAATTGAATAAGACTGAATTACTCGTTTTTAATATAGATCTTAAAAATCGTCCATTTATACGTCTAAATATCGTCTAAAAAAATAAGCGTTTTCCTTTCTTTAATCGTTAAAAGAAGAACTTATAAATATCATGATTTCTATTGTTAAGTATAATTGATTAATACATTCGTGGATACAAATTGGTATCAGATGTTAATATTATATATGATTATACTATAAAAGGTTGTGAGATTAGAGGTGAAGACAATGAAGGTATTCTATGACTCAGATTTTAAATTAGATGCTTTAAAAGAAAAAACAATTGCAGTAATCGGTTATGGAAGTCAAGGTAGGGCACAGTCCTTAAACATGAAAGACAGCGGATTAAACGTTGTTGTTGGTTTAAGAAAAAACGGTGCTTCATGGGAAAACGCTAAAGCAGACGGTCACAACGTAATGACTATCGAAGAAGCTGCTGAAAAAGCTGACATCATCCACATCTTAATTCCTGACGAATTACAGGCAGAAGTTTATGAAAGCCAGATAAAACCATATTTAAAGGAAGGAAAAACACTCAGCTTTTCACATGGTTTTAACATCCACTATGGATTCATTGTTCCACCAAAGGGAGTTAACGTGGTTTTAGTTGCTCCAAAATCACCTGGAAAAATGGTTAGAAGAACATACGAAGAAGGCTTCGGTGTTCCAGGTTTAATCTGTATCGAAATCGATGCAACAAACAACGCATTTGACATTGTTTCAGCAATGGCAAAAGGAATCGGTTTATCAAGGGCCGGAGTTATCCAGACAACTTTCAAAGAAGAAACAGAAACTGACCTTTTCGGTGAACAAGCTGTTTTATGCGGCGGAGTTACCGAATTAATCAAAGCAGGATTCGAAACACTTGTTGAAGCAGGATACGCACCAGAAATGGCATACTTTGAAACATGCCACGAATTGAAATTAATTGTTGACTTAATCTACCAAAAAGGATTCAAAAACATGTGGAACGATGTAAGTAACACTGCAGAATACGGTGGACTTACAAGAAGAAGCAGAATCGTTACAGCTGACTCAAAAGCTGCAATGAAAGAAATCTTAAAAGAAATCCAAGATGGAAGATTCACAAAAGAATTCGTGCTTGAAAAACAAGTAAACCACGCGCACTTAAAAGCAATGAGAAGAATCGAAGGAGACTTACAAATCGAAGAAGTCGGTGCAAAATTAAGAAAAATGTGCGGTCTTGAAAAAGAAGAATGATTCATTTATTTTTCATTTTTAAATATTTTTTTATTATTTTAAAATCAGGTGGTTCTTTTGAAAGTTTTTATAAAGAATGCTGGAGAATTGTCCGAAATTGAACTGCCGGAAAATGCAAAGCTAAAAGATTTCATTGAAAAAATGGGCATAAAAGACAATCTTGTTGTTAGAAATGGCGAAATTCTTTCTGAAACAGATGATCTTTCTGAAAACGACACTTTGAGGTTAGTTCCAATTGTTTCAGGTGGCTAAGACTTTATTTATATACTATTTTTACAATATATTACTTTAGAAAATAATCATCCATTTTTAAGATTCAGGGGTAATATGGCTTATATCGATGTTGAATGCAATGACGAAGCTGGAAAAGCAATTTACGAAAGAATTATTCAAACGTCTCTCGAAGACCTCGTTTTGGGAAAATCTATCATAAAGACAAAAATGATCTGCAGGCAGGATATTCCTTATTTTATAATTGGAATTTTGCCAAAATCAACTTCAAAACTGATAAGATTAAGGGATATTGCAACAATTAATGAATCAAAGAAATCGAACGGAAAAACTATAACTAAATTAAATATTGATGACGAAACTTACGCGCCTGAGCTTTTAGCAAAAATAAATGTTATGGACCAGCCTTCAAGATTTGAAATTGTTACTGATTCGGAACTTGATTTAGATATGGTAATTCACGATGCAAAGGACGATTTTGTTGATAGGGTTCTTGATTTTATGAACCGTGTTTTTCCAGAGGGAATGCGGGTTAGAAAAACAATTCGAGACAAAACCGTAGTGATGGTTGCATCAGAAAAGCCTATCGAAGAAGAATGGATGGACGAAGCAGTAAAACTTCAAGAAGAACTTAAAAACTTCAAATAATTACTTCAAATATTATTTTCTTTTAATTTTTATTTTAAAAAAGTATGAAAATATTAAAATTAAGATTTTTACAGATTAGTTCTGGTTTAATCTATTTATCATTTTTCTAATTTCTAAAATTTCTCCGGTTTTGTTACTGCTTAGCTTTTCAGACGTTATTACTTTATTTATCCATTTTGAACTTGTTTTTAGGTATTCTTGATCTTCAAGGCATTTGTAAATCTCGATATCGAGTTTTGACCATTTAATGTAACGATTTTCAAGTTCAAAATCACATTCAAGATTAGAAAGTTTGTCAATGCATTCATTTAATATGGTTTTCACTATTCTCCCCTCTAACACAATATTGTGTACAAACAATATGTGTTAAAAACTATTTAAATCGTTTTGTTGTGAACAAAATAAAAAAGTATTAAAAATCAAAAATTTAAAAATTAAATTCTGTGCATGTATTTGAAGATGTTTTCGTGTTGCACGTTTATTTTAACTCCAATTTCTGCCCCTAGCTTTTCAAGAGCAACATTTAATTCTGAAAGATCTGAGTCTAATTTTGAGATATCTACGAGCATAATCATGGTGAACAGGTCTTCCATGATTGTCTGTCTGATATCTACAATATTTGCGCTGTGTTCTGAGAGAATTTTTGTAACTGCTGCAACAATACCTGGTTTATCCACACCAACAACGGTAATTACTACATTTTCCATAAATAGCACCTTTAAAAATCATGTTTCTTATTTGAGTTCTATCTTTAAAAAGTATCATTTATACCTTATGGTTAAAAAAATAAAAATTTAAAAAAAGTTAGTGTGAGAAGTGTTTTAAATCGTAAATATTCAACTTTTTACCTTTTTCTTCAAGGTGTTTGTGTTCAGTTACAAGTCCCACTGCATCAGCCCTACACTGTTGGCATGCTCTGAACTGGTGGAGATATTCTTCTGCAGTATCTCTTACATTGCTTATTTCATCACAGGTTGGTTTTTTCAAGTTTTCCATTTTATACATTGGAATCAAAGGAATTACGTTATGAACGAATGCATCTTTTTCGAAAGTTTTTGCAATTTCTACAATATGATTCATGTTTATTTCAGGAATCAATACTGTGTTAATTTTAACTGCAACATCGAATTCTGCTAGTTTTTTAACTCCTTCAATCTGGTTTTTGATCAATATTTCAGCACCTTCTTCTCCACGGTAAACTTTTCCTTCGTAGTATATCCAGTCAACAATCTGTGCTTGAATTTTTGGATCTACTGCATTTACTGTAACGGTTACGGTTTTTACTCCAAGTTCTGCTAACCTTTCAGCATATTTTGGAAGCAAAAGCCCGTTTGTTGAAAGGCATCTAACTAGATCTGGGAATTTTTCTTGTAATATTTCTAAGGTTTCGAAAGTTTCTTCATTGAACAGGCTGTCTCCAGGTCCTGCAATTCCTGCAACTTTAATATTTGGACTTTTTTCCAACAGGTCATTTAAGTAATTTTCAACTTCTGCGGGTTTCATGATATGGTGTGAAACACCAGGTCTATTTTCACAGGCTGATTCCTCTCCAATACATCTTTTACAGAATCTGCACGCAATATTACATTTTGGTGCAACAGGTAAGTGGACTCTACCAATTTTGTGGTGGAGTTTTTCGTTGTAGCAAGGGTGTACGCTCGTAATATGTGCAAATTTGGACATCTTATCTTCTTTCATATGATCACCATGAGTTTGATATTCATAATTCATACTTCTAGATATAAAAATTTACTGTACTAATATCGGATTTTTAATTTAAAAACTAAATTAATCCTCTTTTAAAATGTAAACTTTGTCATTTTCCCTTACTAAATTTTCAAGTTTGATTCCAACATTTTGGCCTTTTTTGACAGTTTTAATGTTTTCGCCTTCGACCTGCATTGATTCAATTTTTTCTTCAACGCATCCTGTAGTCGGCCCAATTATCAAAACACGATCTCCCACGTTTAAATCATCAATAAGGGTGATTTCAGCAACACCTACTTTTTTAAAGTAATTTACAACCTTTCCAACTTCAATTTTTTTGTAAGGAGATATATTTCCTTCAAATTCGTATTGCAAATCTGTATTACAAGTAAGATCTCTGAAATAAAATCCTATATCATATCCTCGATTGTAGATTTTATCGAGTTCTTTTTTGAATAATGGGAGTTTTTCTTCGTAAGTCCCATCAATTACCGAATCAATAGCTTCCCTGTAAGTTTTTGTCGTACGCATCACGTAATCTACGTTTTTAGCACGCCCTTCAATTTTAAAGCAGTCAAAAACTTCAAGCATTTCGGGGATATGTTCAATCATGCAGAGGTCTTTTGGCGAAAGAAGATATTTTCCTTCGCAGATTAGCTCATGAGTTCCGTCAGCGTGTTCATTTACTAATTTCCACGATCTCCTGCATGGCTGTAAACAGTCTCCACAGTTCGCATTTCTATTAAATAAATATGAACTTAAATAGCACCTTCCACTCATTGCGGTGCATAGTGCCCCGTGAATAAATCCTTCAAGTTCTAAATCAACTTTATTTACTTTTAAATTTTCTTTAATCTGTTTAATCTGAGTTAGGGTAAGTTCTCTTGATAAAACAACTCTTTTTGCAAATTTTGAAAAGAATTCAGCAGTTTTTGAATTTGTAATGTTGTTTTGAACGCTCACGTGAACTTCAAGTCCGAGATCTTTTGCAGTAACCATTGCTCCAATATCATTTACAATTACAGCATCTACTTCAGCGGATTTAGCAAATTCGAGTATTTCATTTAAATTTAAAATATCCTCTTCGTAAACTACCGTGTTTGTGCAGAGATATACTCGCTTATTTGCATCGTGTGCAAGGTTAATGCCTTCGATTAGTTCGTTTCTCTCGAAATTTTTAGCGGTTGCACGCATACTCATTTCTTTTAGTCCGCAGTATACTGAATCTGCACCGTTATTGAATGCAGTAATCAAGCCCGATAAATCTCTTGCAGGGGCCAATAATTCAACCATATTCTTCACCAAAATAAAAATAATTAGTATTTAAAAAAGCATTATAAATCATATTTAACAAGCGACTGTATGCCGTATCCTTTTAATTTATCCCTTCCTTTTAGTTCTGTGAGTTCAATTACAAAGTTAAGTGCGGAAACGTGTCCGCCCAGTTTTTCCACGAGTTTGGAAACTCCCAAAACAGTTCCGCCGGTTGCAAGAAGGTCGTCAACTATTGCAACGTTCTGGCCTTTTTCAATTCCGTCGCTGTGAATTTCAAGGCTGTCTGCCCCGTATTCAAGTGCATAATCAACTGAAAAAGTTTTGTACGGCAATTTTCCCGGTTTTCTAACTGGAACAAACCCGATATCAAGTTCATGTGCAACAGGAATGCCAAATAAAAAACCGCGTGCTTCAGGGCCAACTATAACATCGACATTTTTATCTTCGAGGTATTTTGTAATCTCTTTTGTCGTATGTTTCATTGCTTTTGGGTCTTTTAAAATTGGAGTTACATCTTTAAAGCTTATTCCTTCGATTGGAAAATCTTCTACAATTCTTATCTTTTTTCTTAAATCCATTGTATTCACCGGGTCGAACTCGTAATAAACAAGGGAAACTTCTTATAATTTTGTTATTGCACAGATTTTTAGGCTTTTTTAATATCCTATTTAAACTTATATAATATTGCACGTTTTATATTAATGTATTTTTCTAAAACTGGTTGAAATTATAAAATAGACTTAAAAATTAAAGATATTCTTTTTAAAATTTAAAAAGAGGTTATTTTAAATAAATTTTTAATTTAATATCGTCTTTATCTAATTTTAAATTATTCTACATTATTTTTTAAAGTGGCGTTGGTTATTTTAATTATTGAAGTTTTTGTTACCATAATAACGCCGTCTTTTTCAGTCAACACGTGGATGCACGGTCGACTTTCAGCATTTTCAATAAGAAATACATCCTATAAAATTTCACCATTAATTAGATAAATGTCAGATTTATTTCTAAATTTATATGATATCATACACAAGCATATAAACCAATAAATAATGGTTAAAAAGACGAACAAAATGGCTATTAAATTTATTTTAAAAAATAAACCTGCATATATTGTTAAAAATGATAAAATTATTACGTAGACTTGAAACGCCCTCATAAATCCGTATGTTGTTGTAATTATCGAGTAATTTTTAAAATTGTCCCAAAAATTAGGCCCATCATCCATATTCATTAGGTTCTTTTTGTTTCGGTTTAATTTATTTATAAGTTCTAAATATTCATTAGATTTTTGATAATCATGAAAACATCTACTATACTGTTTTAAAGCATCTAAAAAGAACAAACCTATTACATAAGTTATTGCAAATACTAAAAATAGATATATATTCTCTAAAATTAAATAAATCGATAAAAACAAGGTAGTTATTCCTAAAATACTATAAATTAAGTTCAATATATTAAAATAATTTGACATTTTTGAACTATCTTCAAAAAATACTTTTTTAGATTGCAGATATCCTAAAAAAGAGAGGTAAAGTAGAATAATTAACCCTAATTTGAGCATGTCATCTAATGAGGGATTAAAAACAGTATTCCATAAATAATTATACAATACATTTTCAGTAGAATACTCGAAATAACTAAAAAACTGATATATGAGATTAAATTTTACAAATGATGCTATTGGTGAGGTAGTTATCAAAAAAGAAAGAATAAAACCCATTAATTTTAAAGATTTTAAACATTTTTTCATTTTCCCCACCTTTAACCCTTCTAAAATTTAAAAAATATATGTAAAAAACAATATATTTCATTTGCGGTTTTATCAAGGATATAATTTAAAAAAGAAAATCAATCTATAAAATTTAAAAAAGAAAGGGCATTATATTTTTATATTTTAAATCCTGACCCTTTTAAAAACCCGACTACAACCGAAAGCAATGCAATAATGGCAATCATTTGAATATCCATTTTCCACCCTGTTATGATTGAACGTATGTTTTTAAGCCATATTAAATTTTTTTAAAAGCAGTATATGTTATTATTGTCATAAAAAATATAATTTTAAAAAGAATTTTTGCGAACTTCATTTTTATTGGAGTTATGTATTTAAGTAATTTAATCAAGTAGTTAGTATTGGTTGAAGATCATGGAAAAAATTAAAGGAAAAAACACGGTAAACTGCGAAATTTGCCTTCACAACAGCAAAACACGCCCGATGTATAAACACGAAGGAAAAAACATCTGCATTGAATGCTTAAACGCTCTAAAATTTCCAAGAAACTTCGAAGAAATGAAAAACGAAGTAATGGAATATTTAGATGAACTCAGAATTAGAAATAATAAATACAACTGTATTTTGGGATTTTCTGGCGGAAAAGATAGCGTTGTTGCGTTGTATTTGCTCGTAAAAGAACTTAGGATCCGCCCTTTGTGCGTAACTGTTGATAACGGTTATCTGGCAGAAGAAGCGCTTACAAACTGTAAAAACATTGCAAAGTATTTTGGAGTAGACTGGCTTGTAATAAACAAGGATTTTACGAAATTCTTCAAAGAAACCATTTCCAAAGGCGAATCTCCATGCAGAGTATGTTCTGACATGAACATGCACGAAATCTGGCAGTTTGCAAGACAGACGAATATCGACACAATTGTGACGGGACACGAACTTCCATTCGGTACAACTGCAATACGGGAGATGAAAAAAGGAATAAATATGTTAAGGCTACTCGTTGCATATAAATTAACAGAAGAAGATAGATATAACATATTAAAAGAAATCCCTTGGGAAAAACCCGATCTCGGCGGATACACTACAAACTGTTTAGTTCTTGCTCCTGCACTTGTTGAATTTAAGAAAAAGCATGGATTTAATTTTGAATACGATAGAGTTTCTGCAATGATTAGATACGGCCTCATGACACGTGAAGAAGCAGAAGAAGCATTAAAATGCCCGGAAGTTTCTGATGAAATATATGAAGAGCTTAAAAAAAGAGGGCTCGATTTTAAAAATTTAAAAGAATGATTTTTATGAAAATAGATTTTGAAATGACTTACAATTCAAAAAAGGAAATTGTAAACAGCTTAAAAGTTGACGATGTAGACGATGGACTTATAATTGACACTAAATTTGATAATGAAGAGATTAAAGTGAATATTAAAACTAATTCAGTCGGCTCTTTAAAAAATATACTCGATGACTTTTTTGTAAATTACGAACTTGCAGAAAATATTGTAAATCTCAAAAAATAATTTAAAAATGAAATAATCGTTTAATCAATAAAATATAAGGTATTTAAAAATGAATGAAAAAATAAACACGAATGAAACAAAGGATTTAAAAAATAAAATAGTTGAATTGGTAATTCCAAAAAATGGAAGTGTAAAAAATGATGTACTCTCAGGTTTAACCGTAGCGTTGGCACTGGTTCCGGAAGCAATTGCATTTTCATTTATTCTTGGAATTGACCCAACAATCGGCCTTTATGCTGCTTTTATTATGGGAATTGTAACCGCACTAATTGGTGGACGTCCGGGAATGATAAGTGGAGCTACGGGTGCTGTTGCAGTTATTTTTGCCCCATTGGTAATTTCAAAAGTCCAAACTAGCGGAATGGAGTCTGCACTTGGACATCTTTTTATTGCAGTACTCTTCATGGGAATTATTCAAGTATTTTTTGGAATATCTAAGGTAGGAAAATTCGTAAGGCTTATTCCACATCCTGTAATGCTCGGATTTGTAAACGGACTTGCAATAATAATATTTTTATCCCAACTCGGGCAGTTTTACGGTGCAGATGGAAATTTACTTCCATGGCCGATTCTTTCAGTAATGCTCATTTTAATTGTAATAACAATGATAATTGCAATATACTTGCCAAAAATCACTCGTGCAGTTCCTGCAACGCTTGTAGCAATAATTACTGTAACTATAATTTCGTATTTCTTAAATAATGCAGGATACACAGTTTTAACAGTACTTGATTTTATAAAATCGATAGAACCACTAAAAACAACGCTTGCAGTTTCAGTTCCTTCATTTGCGTTGCCAAATGTTCCGCTAAATTGGGATACCGTTAAAACAGTACTTCCTTATTCATTTTTAGCTGCATGTGTTGGACTAATTGAATCATTGATGACTTTAAGGTTAATTGATGAACTAACTGAAACGCGCGGTAGAAGTAACAGGGAATGTATCGGTCAGGGTATTGCAAACATCTTAAATGGATTCTTTGGTGGAATGGGCGGCTGTGCAATGATTGGTCAAAGTATGATAAATATTCGAGGTGGCGGGCGTGGCAGGCTTTCAGGAATTTCCGCTGCAATATTGTTATTGATATTTATCGTATGGGGCGCTCCAATAATTGAAATGATTCCGCTTGCAGCACTTGTTGGAGTCATGTTTATCGTTGTAATCGGTACATTTGAATGGTCCAGCTTTAGAATATTGAAAAAAATCCCAAGTTCTGACGCAGCAATTATTGCAGTTGTTTCAATCATGACTGTTGTATTTAATCTTGCAACAGCAGTATTTTTAGGAATTATATTAGCTGCACTCGTTTTTGCATGGAACCGGGGAAAAGATATATGGGCAAGTACAAAATCTATGAAGAACAAAAAGGTATACATGCTTCACGGCCCTTTGTTTTTTGCATCAACATCGAAATTCAAAAGCCTGTTTGATTACCAAAATGACCCGATTGATGTTGTTATCGACTTTAACAAATCTCGGGTTTACGACCATTCTGCAATCGAAGCAATAAATAGTGTTGCAGAGAAATATACTCAACATGGGAAGCAATTGCATCTCCTTAATTTAAGCAGGGATTGTGATAAGTTAATTAAAAAAGCAGATAACATTGTAGAAGTCAGTATTCTCGATAATTTGATATGGCATGTTGCCGATGATGAATTAGAATAATTTTCAAACATCAAAGGGGATTTTTAGTGGAAATTAAGGAAGTTTTAAAAAATTTCAAAAATGAATTTGATACAAGATATGTCGTGAGAGGTTTAATCGATGGCTCCCTTTCAACACTTGGTGTCGTTATCGGCGCAAGCGGTGGGGAAACTTCGATAATCGTTGCAGCGGGAATTGGCGGGGGAATTGCAAACGGTATATCAAATATACTTGGAGCATTAACTGCAGAACGTGCAATGATCGAAGAAGAACGGGAGAAAAAAGAAAAAAGCCTTTTAATTGGTAATGGAAATTTAAAAGGAACTCACGAATACCAGTACAAAATAAATAAAACAATGTACAGTGGAACGTATGATGGATTATCAACCTGTTTAGGGGCAGTAATTCCTGTAATTCCATTTTTCGTGTTTGATCCGGGTTTTGCTTTAATAATTGCAGTAGCACTCACATTACTGATACTTTTAGGTCTTGGAATATTCATCGGAAAGCTTTCAAGAGACAACCTCATAACTTCGGGGTTAAAAATGGTCCTTGGAGGAGTAATTGTTGCCGTTATATGCTTTGTTGTCGAAAAAATCTTTGGATAGATAACTAAATTAAAAATTATTTCATAAAAGTATACTTTGGGAAACTCATGAAAAGCCGAAAATTTTTCTCTAAACTTAAGGAAGAGTCATATGACGTAAGCATCTTTGATTTAATGAATGCAAAAGTGTATTTAGAAAAAGATATGGCTTATTTACCTGAAGATTATAAAAAAGGATATCTTGAAGATTTTTTTACTTTTTTTCCAGAAGTTTTGAAGGAAATAAGGAATAAAACTGAAGAAGAACTCGAAGATTTTGAAATCGAAGAAGAAGAAATAAGAAAAGTTGATTTAAGACTTTTTAGTATGGGTTCTAAACGAACTGGTAGGGATTCTTACGAAAAACTTGTAAAAACTGTCATAAATTATTTAATTTTTATAAATAAAAGGCCACTTCACGCATTAACAACGAGATTTCCTGGTGGAAAGCAGATAATTGAAAAAAACGGAAATTATTACTGTCCAATAAAAAATGCACAATCAAATGAACTTTCCATTTGCGAATTTTGTATTTGTAAAGACTTAAATGAACTTTAAAAATAGTTTTTTTATTCTGTTTTAATTTATTTTTGCTTAAAAAAATTAAAAAATAGATTATGCATCAAATTCTTCGTCTTCAAGGCCTGTTGCAATTTTTACAGCGTGGTCAGATATTCTTTCAAGGTATCCGATAATATCCAAAAATATAATGCTCGCTTTTGGGGCACATTCTTTGGAATTTAATCTTTTAATATGTTTTTTTCTAAATGTTTTTTCAAGATTGTCAACTTCATCTTCGAGGAAAGTTACTCTTTCGATTAATACTTCGTCTTCAGTCTCAAAAGCTTCGATTGCAGTCTCTAAAGCGGTCATTACCTTATCAAACATGACGTTGATTTCTTCAATTGCAGTATCGGTAAACTCAATATTATCTTCCATTACGTTTTCAGCATGATCAGCAATATCTTCTGCAAGGTCCCCGATTCTCTCAAGGCTTGTAACGTTACTGATGAGACTCGTGATTTTTAATTTTTGACTGTCCGAAATTTCTTGGTTTGAAAGTTCAATTAAATGGTTTGTAATTTCATGGGCCATCGTGTCTATAATTGCTTCTTTCTCATGCACTTCTTTGATAATTTGAACGTTTTTAGTTACAAAAGCATCTTTTGCAAGTCTTAGATTTTCACGTACGAACTTTCCCATCTCTACAACTTCTTTTATTCCAAGTCCGATCGCAATTGACGGCATCTCCTCAATAATCCTTGAATCAAGATGTTTTACAGGCATGAATTCTTTTTCATAATCTTTTATTGGAATTAGTTTTTCAACTGCATAGACGAAAAATCCTGCAAATGGGAGCATTATAAGCGTGTTTGTAACGTTAAATATTGTGTGCGCGTTTGCAATTTGTCTTTCAATACTTCCTGCACTCAAACTTTGAATCCATGAAATTAAAGGGGTTGTATAGATCAAAACCATGAATATCAGTGCACCTGTAACGTTAAAGAGCAAGTGCATAAGAGCAGCTCTTTTTGCAGTCCTGTTTGCACCGATACTCGAAAGAAGTGCCGTAACACAAGTTCCGATGTTGTCACCAAATAATATCGGAAATGCAACCAAAAGGCTTAATGCTCCAGTAGACGCTACTGCAATCAAAAGTCCGATCGTAGCACTACTGCTTTGAATCATAAGCGTCATTCCAAGTCCAACAAGTAATCCAAGAACTGGATTTTCAAGATTCATTAATAGATCTGTAAAGAATGGTTCTCCTGCAAGCGGTTTTAATACACTTGACATCGTGTGCATTCCAATAAATAAAATACCAAAACCAATCAAAACTTCTGCAATATCTGAATGTTTTCGTTTTTTTGAAATAAGTTGTAAAATGACCCCAATTGCAACAATCAATGGCGCAATATCTGTTAATTTAAATGCTACAAGCTGTGCAGTAACTGTAGTACCTATATTTGCACCCATGATGACCCCAATTGCTTGACTGAGGTTCATTAATGATGCATTAACGAAACCAACAACCATAACCGTTGTTGCACTGCTGCTTTGAATCAACATCGTTACAACAGTTCCAACCAACACGCCAAGGTATTTATTTTTAGTTAAAACTTCAATAAGTCGTTTTAATCCATCTCCCGCAACTTTTTGAAGCCCATTACCCATTAAATTCATTCCGTAAATGAATAATGCAAGTCCTCCAAGGACCCCTGCAATCAACGCAAATTCCATCTGTTCCACCAGTATTATCCATAATATTTGAGATAATAAGAATATTATATTCATTATAATTATAGAATAGTTCATGATATGTGAACATCAATGTCTTTAAAGTTTAATCCGAATTATCACTTAAGGAACTAACTTTATTTAAAGCTTGTTTAATAATTATGAAAACTTAATTCTATATATTGGCAAGAATCCTTAAAATCGGGCTTTAGGAAAACTATATATATTAAATCACATATTCATATACTGTTTAAATTTTTCTAATAGTCAATTTTTGAATTTGAAAGACTAAAACACAACTAGAATAAAAAAATTACCGTAAAAGGCTTTATTTTATCAAAGTCAAGAAACCACTTTTTTGGAGGAAGAAAAATGTCAGATGAAAATCTATTGACAACCTTAGACACCTATTTGGCGTCAGGGATACACATCGGTACTCAGCAAAAAACTGAAGATATGAGAAGATTTATCTACAGAGTAAGGGCTGACGGATTATACGTTTTAGATGTTAGAAAAACTGATGAAAGATTAAGACTCGCTGCTAAATTCTTATCAAACTACGAGCCTGAAGACATCATGGCCGTTACAAGAAGAGTTTACTCAGTAGGTCCTTTAAAAGAATTCGGAAAAGTTACAGGAATAAACACGGTAGCTGGAAGGTTCGTTCCAGGTACATTAACAAACCCATCAGCTAAAAAATTCGCTGAACCAGAAGTTTTGTTTTTGAGCGACCCTAGAGTTGACAAACAAGCATTAAAAGAAGCAATCGAAATTGGAATCCCTGTTATCGGTATGTGTGATACAGAACACTTAACCTCACACATCGATTTCATCATCCCAACAAACAACAAAGGTAGAAAATCAGTATCATTAATGTACTACCTTATTGCAAGAGAATACATGAAAAACAGAGGACTTATTGGCGAAGAAGTTCCATTCTCATACGACCAGTTCCTCGAAAAAGCAATGAACGTTAAAGTAAAAATGAACCCTTCAAACAGACAAAGAGGAAGGTTCCAAAGAAGAAGAAGATAATTCTTCTTAAAAGGAGTTATGTGGTTTAAATGGAAGAATTATATCTCGAATGCCCTGGTTGCGATGAAGTAACCCCTCATGATGTATTAAAAGAAAGGGACACAAAAAAACATTTGAAACTTACTGTAAAGTGTCAGGAATGTGGAACTGTACACGATATAGAAAAAAATTTCAAATTAAAAGACATTAAAATAGTAATAAGCAGATACGACGAATCAGAACAGTCTGTAATTCAAATTGCAACAGATGAAGTTTTAAAAATCGAGGATACGATCCTTGCATTTGGCGAATCTGTTGAAATCTCTGCATTAGAAACTGAAGATTCAAGAAGGGTTTCATCATCCGCTGTACAAGATTTAAAGATGATATGGGCAAAATCAGTAGATGTTCCTAAAAAAGTTGGCATATCTATAAATTCGAGAGAAAATACATATTCTTTCAATATACTTGTTCCGCAAGATTATGTATTCGAAGAAAAGAAGATATATCGCGCAGGACGAGACTTCTTTAGAATAAAACAAATAAAAACTGAAAAAGGAAATTTTTCAAGGGAATTAGCTCGTAAAATCAAAAGAATATACGGTGAACCTGTAAAACCACTTAGAGATTACACAGATTTAACCGACTATATGTTATAATGAGGTGTAACAATGGCAAGAATGAAAGCTAGGTCCGCTAAAGGAAAAAGAGTGGCCAAAGATACATGGAAATCCAAAGTATGGTACGATATTTACACACCACAATCATTTGGTGGAGACGTAATCGGACAAACCCCTGCAAACGATCCTGCAACTTTAATCGGTAGGATTTCAGAAATCAGCTTAAGAGACTTAACTAACGAACATTCAAAACACATGACAAGAATGTACTTCAAAGTTGATGGCGTAAGTGGAAACAACGCTACATCACAGTTTGTAGGTCACGACACAACAAGAGAATACTTAAAATCACAAGTTAGAAGAAGAAGAAGCAAAATCAACGCAATCGTTGATGTAAGAACAAAAGATGGTTTCAAAGTAAGAGTTAAAGCATTAGTTTTAACAGCTGTAAGAGCAAGAGACCACCACAAAACAGAAATTAGAATTAACATGGAACAAATCATCAGACACATGGCAAAAGAAACAGCATTCGCTGAATTCGTACACGCTATGTTAATGGGTGGCTTAGGTTCAAAAATCTACGGCGACTGTAAAAAAATGTTCCCATTAAAAAGAGTAGAAATCTTCAAATCAGAAGTTTTAGAATTTGGAAAAGCTGTTGAAGCACCTGTAGAAGAACCTGCTGCTGAAGAAGTAGCAGAAGCACCTGCTGCTGAAACACAAGAATAATTCCTCTTTTTAATTTTTTAACTTTCAATTAAATTTTCTGTTTTTTTAAAAATTTATCCTATTTAGTCCGCTATTATCTGGTGAATTTATGAACGACAGATCATTAGGCATTTTATTAATGTTTTTAACCGTAATTTTTTGGGGAATTTCGTTTGTAGCGACAAAAATCATTTTAGTATATATTCCGCCAATTACTTTGGGATTTATACGTTTTGCAATTGCTGCAATGATTTTAATTGTTTTGATAAGAAATTTTCCAAGTTATTCGAAAAAAGATTTTTTAAATCTGGTACTCGCAGGTTTTTTAGGGATTACATCATATTTTTTGTTTGAAAATGTGGCTTTAGAATATACTACTGCAACGAATGCCGCATTAATTGCAGCAACTGTGCCCATATTTTATTTAATGGTGTCAGATTTAGTTGAAAGACGAATTCCGAGTAAAATACAATACTTCGGAAGTTTAATCGGACTTTTTGGAGTTTCGATTTTGATATTGAATGGAAGGTTGATATTGGAATTAAATCCTATTGGGGATTTGTTAATGATTGGTGCAGTTCTTTCATGGGTATTGTACACATTTGTAATTCAAAAACTTGAAAAACACGACAACTTAACGGTTACAAGGGATATAACGTTAATTGGGGTATTGCTGTCTGTACCGTTCATGTTACTTGAGTTTGGTTCCAAAGGCGTTTTAGATTTGGGAGTATTTTTAAATCCACCATTAACTTTTGCAGTACTTTATCTTGCAATTTTTTGTTCGGCAATAGCGTATTTGTTCTGGAATATGTCGATAAGACTTGCAGGCGCAAGCACTACAAATAACGGGATTTATTTTATTCCAATCGTTGCAATGATTGCAGATTCCATAATTTTAAAAAATATTCCAAATATATATGCAACAATTGGTGCAGTTTTGGTGTTATTCGGAGTTTATATCTCTGAAAAAGGCGATAAATTAAAAATAAAATTATAACGTGATGATATGGATGGAAAAAACAGGTCTGAAATAACAACAGGATTAAAAGTAAACATAGTCCTTAAAAAAGACCAAAAAACAGGTAAATTAACAACAGGAATTGTAAAAGATATTCTTACTAATTCAAGCTATCACCCGCATGGAATAAAGGTAAGGCTCGAAGATGGCCAGGTTGGAAGGGTTCAGGAAATTTTAAAATAAGGACAATATTTTTTATTTTTAACTATTTATCTAAATCTTTTAATACTATTTTTACAGATATTTAAATTAAATTTAGTTTAACTTGAAAACGAGGGTTTTTAAATAAATGTTTTAATTATTGGGGCTGGTGCTGTCGGAATGTCTGGCTGCTAAATTATCAAAAGTCACAAATGTTTTTGCAGTAACGAGAGAGCGAAATGCAAAAATCATACGCGAATATGGCTTTAAAATGACGGGAATATGGGGAGAAGGAACCTTTAACTTTGAAGCTTCTGAAAATGTTTTGAATCGTGATTTTGACTATATAATTATTTCCTCAAAGGGACTAGCAACAAAATCAATCTGTGAGCAATAAAGATGTTATAAAAGGCAAAAATGTTATCAGCATCCAAAATGGTGTCGGAAACGAAGAAATAATTTCAGAATATGCTGATAAAGTAATTGGTGGAACTATTATAACGGGCTTTGAGTGGCTGGGTGATGCAAAAGTGCACGTTTCAGTAGATGGTGGCCCGATGACTTGGAAGATTTCCAAATGGAACTGATAAAGAAGTAACTGATTTTGTAAACTTAATAAAAAGTTCTGGAATACCTGTAACTGAAACAGAAAATATTCAAGGCGCCATATGGTCAAAAACAATTTATAACTGTGCTTTAAATCCCCTTGGAGCAGTTATGAATGTACCATATGGCGAACTTTCTAATGAACATTCGTGGAATATCATTAAAAATAGCGTATCTGAAATATTTGAAGTTACATCTAAAAAAGAAGTAATTTTACCATGGAATACGCCAGAAGAATATTTAGAATATTTAAAAGAATTTCAGCTTCCAAATACTGCTACACACCATTCATCAATGCTTCAGGATATTTCAAAAGGAAATATAACAGAAATAGATTTGTTAAATGGTGCAGTTATTTCAATCACAAAAGAATTTGGGATAAAAACGCCCTACAATAAATTTATTACTGAACAGATAAAATTTCTTGAAAATTTAAAATCAAAAAAGAATGATTTCTAATTATTTTGAAATCAAGGATTTACCTATTTTAGCTTCAGTATATGTTGGATCTATTTCAATTGCGCGATTATAACATAATACTGCTTTTTCATAATTTTTAATTAATAAATAAGAATTTCCAAGTCCATTCCAAGCATATTTATTTTCAGAATTTAATTCAAGTGCTTTTTCAAAGTAAGAAATAGATTCATTATAATTTTTATTATTATACTGCAGATATCCAATATTGCTCCACAAAACATCATCGTTTGGAGTCAACTCAACTGCTTTTTCATAAGCTTCAATTGAACGATTATAGTCTTTTAAATAACTATATGAAAGTCCCATTCCACTCCAAAAAACAGGATTTTCAGGATCAAGTTGAGTTGCTTTTTTATAGTTTAAAACTGCTTTTTCATATTCTCCCAGACATTTCAATGAATCTGCTTTGTAAAAATAGCAGTGTGGGCTGGAATTATTCAATTCCAATGCTTTATCAAAACATAATACTGCACTAGAGTAATTTTTTAACTTATAGTATTCTATTCCCTTATTATGCCAGGCACCATAATAAAAACTGTCCTGAAGCAATGCTTTATCAAAACATTCAATGGCCAAAAGGTACTGTTCTTTTTTTTCATAACAAAGCCCTTTGCCATTGAAAGAATATTTGAGATTCCTATTCAATAATAATGCTTTATCAAAACATTCTAATGCTTTTTCATATTCTTCATTCTGATAATATATATATCCAAGTTCATTCCATATCAAAACGATTTCTTCATAGTTTCCTGTAGATTTATCAAACGATTCAATTGATTCATCATAGTTTCCAAGCATTTTTAAACATATTCCTTTGTAAAACCAAGTTTTTCCAATGGAATTATCTATTTCAAGTGATTTATTAAAATAATAAAGCGCTTTTTCATATTCTTCATACGCCATATATATTTGCCCTAAATTTTTCAGAGCACATTCATTTTCAGGATCTATTTCAATTAATCTATCAAAATAATTTTCTGCTTTATGATAATCTCCATTTTTCATTGAGTATTTTCCTAAATATTCTAATGAACGAGTGTTTTCAGGATCTAACTCAAGTGCTTTATCAAAACATTCTATAGAATTTTCGTAGTCTTTTTCGAGATAGTACTGCTCCCCCATTTCAGCATAGGAACTAAAACTTTCATTCGTAGGTAATGGTAAAAAAATTGATAATATGACCATAGTAGCCACTAAAAGTTTTATCATTTACACCCCCTCCGTGATAAATGATGACGCATGAATTAGATTATTCTACCCCCAACTATCAAATTAATCTTTATTTTTCAAGCAATATTAATTTTATCATATAATAATCGTCAATTTTAAGTAAAAAAGAATAAAAATTCGTAATTTAATGTATTATTATACGATTAATCTTATTTTTAAAAAATAATAGTTAAATGGATAAACCTCCATTTCAAAACAAAAATACCAAAAAAATAAATGTAACAAATACGCTTAAAATTTAAAAATCAGGCATGATCCACTATAAAATAATTTTAAATGGTTAAAATAGTTAATTTTTGTAAGTTCCAATAATATAATCAATAAATTGTTTTGCAGTCCTTCCAGAAAAGCCGTTTTGAGAGATGCCCCATTTTATCGCATCTTCACGGAGTGTTTCCCAGGCCATAATCCTTCCGGTCTGTTCAGACAATTTTCCAATATTCATCGAATAAAATTTAACGTCATCTTGATTACATGGATTGATTCCATTTTCAGTAGCGAGTTTTTTAACCATATTCAAATATTCTTCCTGTGTAGGTGAATAGAAGCTCAAAGTTATTCCAAATCTGTCAGAAAGTGACATTTTTTCATTTATCGAGTCGTTTGAATGAATTTCTGATTCTCTTTCTGACCAAGATTCTTTTATTAAATTTCTTCGGTTAGAAGTTGCGTAAATTATTACATTTTCAGGTTTTTTTTCTAAACTTCCTTCAAGAATCGATTTTAATTCTTTATATTCTGTTTCATTATCTTCAAAGGATAAATCGTCAAGGAATACTATGAATTTTTTATTTCTATTTCTTAGATTATCTATAATTAAGTCAAAATCTTTCAATTGGCTTTTTTTAAGTTCAATAATCCTTAAACCATCAAGATAATATTCTTTTACTAGTGATTTTACAAGTGACGATTTTCCAGTTCCTCGGGATCCAACAAGTAAAATATTATTTGAGGGATTTCCTTCGATAAATGCTGAGGTATTTTTCAAAAGTATTTCTTTTTGGTAATTATATCCAACGATACTCCCCATATTTCCTAAATCACAGTATTTGATTCCAGAAAATCCCTTTTTATCATCCCACTTAAATGCAACATGATCTACAAGTTCACCAGATCCGATTTTATAGTAATATTCAATAATCGAATCTAAAAGTTCGGGAACAGAATCAATATCTAAAAGTTCTTCTCGGTATTCAGAAAAAACGGTTTTTTCATCCTTGTAAAGTGTGGGAGTATAATTTTCAATGGTTTCATCATTCGAATCAAGTAGGGTTCGCAAATGTTTAGTGTCAATATCCATAACCCTTTTTAAAACACTTATATCCCTAAATGCAAGTTCATAAAGACTTTCTAAATTATGGTTATGTTTTTCGCAAGATATTGCAAAAATATTTTCATCTTTCAAAATTGAATTCATAATATACGATTTTAAAATATTTCCACTAAGATTTTCCTTTTCTGCGTTTATAATTAAGTCATGAGTTAATTCATAGTAATTTTTTTCAACAATTGATTCATTAGCTTCGTCTTCTGCAAGTTCTTTTATAATATTTGTTAAATAGCCAATTATTTTGTTATCAAGCAGATTTCTATACAATATCAGCCGATTTAGATCCGTTAAAAGCTTTTTAAACCTGAGTTTTATTGAATTTTGGCTGTTGAGTAATGATATTTGGGGGGTTATCATTAGATTACACCGTTTTAAAAGGGATTTAATTGTAAATATATCTTGACGTCATTTTATAATTTATTTACTACTAAATGAGATTAAATTTTTATTTTTTCGTAAACCGTAACAGGTTCTAACTGACTGTCGATTACTCGGTCGAAGTCAATTTCCTTATCCCATTTTTCCTTTTGGAATATACTTGAAAAACAGATTCCGATAACTTTTTTTGGATTTATTTTATCAATTAAATCGTTAACATCTGAAACAGTTACTTTGGAATGCGGCATTGCAAGACCACCCATTAAAACAAGCATATCTAAATCAATGTCTTTTTTGTCGTCTAAATCTGTGTAAGTATACCCTAAACTTCCAGAATTAAGTTTTGAAATTTCATCGAGCTTTGCATCGGGGGTGAAGTACTGTTCTTCAATAGATCTTACTGCATAAGCATTTAACAATGCAAACGGAAGACATACTCCTTTTGAACCACTATACAGTATGCTTTTAGATTCATACTCCGAAACAGCCGCCTTAAAATGTCGTAATTGTGAAGAAATTCCTTTATCTTCTGCTATCTTTTTCACGTTATCACCCTTACAAATCAATATTTAGAACATATTATATACGTTTTCCGCAAGAAATATATACATTGTGGATTAGATTTAGAATCAAAATATATGGTTTACACCTCAAAGGCATTTTGTTATGAGAGAAGTTTTACTTTCGGAATGTATTGATCTGCTTTATGAATCCCATTTTGTGATATCGAAGCCTTTTGGAAGATCTTGTTTTGATTTAATTGCTAAAAAAGCAGATTTAAGATTTTTAATAAAGATTTTGAAAAACATAGATAGTTTAAGCACTGAACAGTCTGAAGAATTGTTAAATATTGCAAAAATGCTTCAGGCAGTTCCGATAATTATTGGAACCCGTACCAGAAACTCCGTAATGGAGGAAGGGGCAGTATATGAAAGATATGGTATAAAAGCAGTTACTTTCAATACATTTAGGGACCAATTATTTGGAGAACCGCCGGTAGTCTATGCAAACAGGGGCGGATTTTTTGTAAATATTGATGGGGCAGTTTTAAGGGAAACACGTGAAAAATTAAAAATTTCAGTCGGAGAACTTGCAGAAATATCTCGGGTTTCAAGAAAAACGATATATAAATACGAGCAGAATGAAGCAAACCCTTCAGCAGAAGTTGCAATAAAAATAGAAGAGTATTTAGATGTTCCATTAATCAAAGGAATTAATATAGTTGATTACATGGAAGGATTAAAATCTCAAAAAAGTCGAGAAGAAGCTTTTGAAAAGATATTGAAAGAAAGTGAAGATTTTAAAATACGGGTTATTGATATTCTTGGAGATATGGGTTTTAATCTGCTCGAAACTACAAAAGCACCCTTTGATGCAGTAGCTGAGGAATCAAAAGAAGATGACTCTGAAAATCAAAATATAATATTTACAAATATTCAGGAAACCGAGAATGAAGAGATAAGAAGAAAAGCAATGATTGTAGATGAAATTTCTAAAATGCTAAACAGTCACTCATTACTAGTTTTAGAAAAGAAAACGAATGAAAACAAACGAATAACTAGTATGAGCATTTCTGAACTTGAAAAAATCGGCGATACAGTAGATTTGCTTGAGTTCATTGAAAAAAAGAAAAAATCAACTAAATAATTACGAAAATGCTTTTTTTAAAGTTTTTAACATATAATTCTATTTTTTAAATTAAATTTATTTTAAAATAAAAATTAAAAAAGAAAGGTTTTATTTCAATTTACTTTTTTGAAAGGAAGCTTGCTGCAACGTAAACTGCTGAAGCTACGAATGCAAGATTAATGAGGCCACTTACCCAGTAACCTAAATTTATGGTATATCCTACGATCAGGTAGCCTAAAAATGCCATGATTCCGATCAAAGTTGTGTATGGAAGCTGTGTTTGAACGTGGTCAATGTGTTTGGTACCTGCTCCAGTTGAACTCATAATTGTTGTGTCTGAAATCGGGGAAGAGTGGTCACCATATATTGCACCACCGAGAACTGCTGCAACAAATGGAACAACGAATTCAGGCATTCCAAGACCGACTGCCATGGGAACCGCAATAGGGAGCATGATTCCAAAAGTACCCCATGAGGTACCTGTTGAAAATGCCATAAATCCTGATAATAGGAAGATTATCGCAGGCAAAATCTGAACTGGTAGGTTGTTTTGAATTAATCCTGAAAGGTACGTTCCAGTTCCAAGGTCTCCGATAACTGAACCAAGGGACCATGCAAGAATAAGGATTGTAATTGCAGGAAGCATTAATTTTGAACCTTTTGCAAAGAGATGCGCAATTTCTTTTGCAGGAATTGCTTTTGATACTATGAAGTAGAGTGCAGTAAATACTAAAGTTACTAAACCGCCCCAGAAAAGACCCCATGACGCATCCATGCTTAAGAAAGATTCTATAATTCCAGTACCTGCGAAAAGACCGCCTGAAATCATAAATGCAAAGATAATTGCAAAAATGAGGACTACTAATGGTAACACTAGGTATGAAATTTTTCCGCCACTTAATGGTTCGATTTCTGACTCAATTGCTGCAGTTTCAGCATCTCCATTAAATAAGTCACCAGTTTCAGATGCAACCGTTTCGTGAACTTTCATTGGACCAAAATCCATTTTTTTAAGGGATATAATAACTGCAACCATGAATAATGCAACAAGTGCGTAAGTATTGTAGAGTATTGCTGAAAAGAATACGCTTGATGGACTCATGCTTGAAAGAGCACCCGTACCAACGCCAGATTCCCCTAAATTTCCAACAACTGCTGCAAACCAGCTTGAAACTGGCATTAATATACAAACAGGTGCTGCTGTTGAATCGATAATATATGCAAGTTTTGCTCTCGAGATTTTGAATTTGTCGGTAATTGGTTTCATTACTGTTCCAACAGTTAAACAGTTGAAATAATCATCAATAAATAACAAAATACCAAGTAACGATGTTGAAAGGCTTGCGCTTTCTTTAGATTTAATTTTGTTAGACGCCCAGTTTCCGTATGCGAGAGCTCCGCCTGCCCTCGTGATTAATGCAATCAATATACCAAGCATTACTAAAAACAATAAAATCAACAAATTCCAGAGATTTCCAACGCCCGTAAATGCAGAAATGCCTGTAACAGAAGTTAATTCAACACTGCCGATAATTGTATTTACAATATGCGATGCGCTCGCAACGATATTCCAGTTATTGTAAAGCAATGAACCTGCCAAAATACCCAAGAATAGAGACATGTAAACTCTTCTTGTGATCAAGGCTAACCCAATTGCAACAACAGGTGGCAATAATGATAGTATGCCAAAATCCATAATTATACCTCCAAAAAGTCTATTTTAATATGTTACTTGTAAAATCTATATATAATTACTTAAAAAAGAGAAATAGAAAGGTATTTATGTTTATTCCAAGTTATGCATCTGCGGTAGCATAGGTACTTTAAATGGTTCGCCAAATGCACGATCCCCTGCATCTCCAAGGCCCGGAACTATATATCCGTCTTTATTTAGATTTTCGTCGATCTTTGTTACAAATATTTCAACGTCTGAAAATTCTTTTTTCACTGCATTTATTCCTTCAGGTGCTGCAAGAACTCCAACTATCATCATTCGTTTTGGTTTTGAGTCTCTAAACTCTTTTAAAACGTGTATTAATGTAGAACCTGTTGCAATCATCGGGTCAGATACAATAACCGTATCTTCAGGGTTAAGTTGAGGAACTTTAATGTAATTCATTTCTATTTTAAAGTCTGGCGCATGCCCTCTTGAAGCAGACACGATTCCTACTTTTGCAGACTCGAAATTTTTAATCAATCCTTCCATCAGTGGAAATGCAGCTCTTAAAATTGTTATAATCACTACATTTTTTCTATCTTTTGCAAAAACACCTTCTGTTTTTTCTAAAGGCGTTTGAATGGGCATTTTTTCAAATTCCATGGTTTTCGTTAACTCATAACCCATGTATCTTCCAAGTCTTACGAGTCCTTTTCTAAAAGATATGTTTTCAGTACTGATCTTTCTTAAATCAGTCAATGTTTCCATTAAATAGGGCGAGTCTTCAAAAGAGTAAACTCCTTCCCATCTTTCATCTTTTATCATAATTCACCCTCGATTTCGTAAGTTAATTCATAATAATTATTTTTTTAACAACTGGTCCATTAATATTGCGGTTATTGCACCAACTGCCATTCCTGATTCTAAAATGCTTGAAACGATTTGTGGAAACAGGCTTAAGAATTCTGCTGGAAGTTGTGGTGCACCAAGACCGAATATAAGTGCGCTTGCCAATATCAGTGTGTTTCTGTCGTTTAACTCGACTTTGTCTTTTATCAATTTAAGACCTGTAATGCTGATCATACCGTAGAGTGCCGTTGTAAGCCCCCCGAGTACTGGAGCCGGAATTGATGCTAAAAGACCTGAGAATTTTGGAATTAATGAAAGAAGTATTAAAATTCCAGCACCGATTTGAACTACCTGAACGCTTGAAACTTTTGTAAGTGCAACAAGCCCGATGTTTTCAGAGTAACTCGTTGTACCACATGCACCAAAAAGACCTGCAAGAGTACAGGAAAAACCTTCTGAAGCGATACCTCTATTTATTTTGTTGTCATCAATTTTTAAATCTGCAATTGTTGAAATTGCATGGTAATCCCCAACACTTTCAATAATGCTGACCATAAATGCAAATAACAATATTACAATTGCATTAACGTCAAATACTGGCATTCCCCAAGGCATAAGTTTTGGCATTGCAAACCATGAAAGCTGGGCCATCATTGAAAAGTCTACAAGACCTAAGAAAATACTTATAATATATCCGACAGCCGCCCCAATTATAACAGGCATTGCTTTTAATGTTCCTTTTCCCTGTAACGAAACAAGTATTGTTGTTATAAATGTTATTGCCGCAACAAGTGCAGATATTGCAATTGATCCGCCTGCAGGATCTGCAAAATAGTTAAATGAATACTGAACTGCAACATTTGCAAGGCTAAACCCGATAAGCATGATTGTAACGCCTGTAACTATCGGGGAGAAAAGTTTTTTTAACCTTCCAATTAATCCTAACGCACCGGTGGCAGCTTCGATGACACCACCCATAATTAAAGCACCTTCAACTGCAGCAAGACCCATTCCAGATCCAACTGCAATTAATCCGGGAATAAATGCAAAACTTGATCCCTGAACAATCGGTAATCTTGAACCTACATAGGTCTGTAAAAGTGTGGCAACACCCATTGCAAGCAATACTGCTTGAAGTAAAAGCGCAATTTCAGACATCGAAAGTCCAATTGCATACCCCACAACAAGCGGAACGGTTACAGTTGCACCAAACATTGCGAGTACGTGCTGAAAACCCAAAGCTATTCTTTTCATAGTTTACCCTCCAAAAATTAAAAACGTTAAAAAACATTTTTTGTTCCCAATAAATATTGGTAAAATATTATATATAATATTTTTAAGAAGCGAAAAAGAATAATTGATATAATGTATTATATAATTCAAAAACAAACTGGCGAAAAATATGATAAAATCGCCAGAACTACGCTTAATTACATGTAAATTACTGCTTGCACTTGGATTTTCGGTTTTATTTGTATATTATATGATTCCAGATCCAAAACATTTTAAAAATTTCGATATTGATATTTTTTGCAGTATTTTTGTGCCCAGGATTTTATTTTAGCCAAAAAACATCTAAAAATTAAAAAGAAATTAAATATTTTCATTATTAATATCTAACATATCCAATACTTTTTTAGGCAATAACATTAGTACAACATATGCCCAAATCGCAGATAATACGATATCTGCAATCATTAGCGGGAATTCAGCAAAGTATGTTGCACCAAACATGTTTAATCCAGTATTTGCATTTATTGTTGTGGCATATGAAATAAGGGTTTGGTCAAGTGGGCCACCAAAGATAAAAAGTTCTATCGGTATTGCAAGACACAATGCTATAATTGATATTAAAAAAGCATGTATTATCATTGAAGTAAACTCTCGATTATGTTTAATCGCAGCATACCCTGCAACAAAACCTACAACAACGTTTACAATTGTAAATGGAATATAAACCGAATTAACAGTAGAACCAATAATTAAGTTTGAAAAAAGACCTGTTACTGTACCTCCTGCAGGCCCCAGTAATAATCCACACAAGATGGTTCCAAGATTGTTTAAAAAGATTGGCAATTCATACGTTGTGGCAATAAATCCGCCTAAAACATTAATAGATATCCCAAAGGCAGTTATTAGATAAGGTAATTTATTAGTCACTATACCACCGATAAATTAGTTAAAAAAGTTAAGTTTTTAAGGTTTATATAATTTACCAAATGATTTGGACGATAATCGATATAATGGATAATGGTACCCATTAAAATTGTCTTTCAGACGATAATTTAATGTCTTCTTCTGAGAATAGTTTTTTTACCATCCATTTAACATCAAATTCTTGAAGGTCCGAATATCTCTGGCCGATTCCCATGAATAATATTGGTTTTCCAATTGCGTATGCAATGGATAGTGCAGCACCGCCTTTTGCATCAGCATCTGTTTTTGTAAGTATTGCACCATCGATATTAATTGCATTGTTAAATTCCTCTGCTTGCGATATTGCATCGTTTCCAGCAAGGGAATCCCCAACAAATATGATTAAATCTGGTTTAGTAACCCTTACTACCTTTTTAATTTCATCCATCAAATTAATGTTTGTAGTCTGCCTTCCAGCAGTGTCCGCAAGCACTACGTTGAGTCCTTTTGCTTTTGCGTGGTTTATCGCATCATAAATTACTGCAGCACTGTCTGCACCTTTTTGATGCTTTATAACTTTAATATCGGTATTTTTCCCATGTTCTTCGAGCTGCTCTATTGCACCTGCCCTAAATGTGTCACCTGCCGCCATTACTGCAGAATATCCTCTTTCTTTTAAGATATATGCTAATTTAGAAATAGAAGTTGTTTTTCCAGTTCCATTTATTCCGACAAATAGCAATACTGCAGGTTCTCCTTTTGACTTTTTTTCATCGATAAGTCCAAAAACATCAATTTTTTCCTGGGATAAAATTTCTTTAATGGATTTTTTTAGTGCATTTATGGTTATTTCTTCGGGATTATCTTTAGCAGATATTTTAAGTCCAACAAGCTGATTTTTTAGTGATCCAATGATTTTTTCAACGACATCAAATGCAACATCTGCTTCAAAAAGTTCCATTTCCATTTCTTCAAGTATGTCTTCAATATCACTTTCCGTTAAGACTACATCTTGTCCAAGGACTTTTTTAATGCTTTTAGTAATTGATAATTTGTCAAAAAATCCAACTTTTTCTTTTCTTTCAAAATATTCCTTTTCTGATTCTTTTAACGTATTTTCCGGATTTTCTAGAATAGTTTCTTTTTCTTCATCAATTTTTTTAGGAGTTTCATCTAAAACTGTTTCTTCGATAGTTTTAGCATCCCCTTTAGCGTAAATTTTATCACTTAATTTTGAGATTGTGCTGTTTAATTTTTCCTTTAAACTTCCAAACATTATTTTCCCCCTTGCAGCAATAGGAATTAGTAATACAATGTTTATTTCATTGTATTTTAAATATATTGCATTTAGGGATATTTTTACAATATAGTAACCATAATATTTATATAGAACTTCAAAGTAAGTAATATTAGAAAGGGGTGATAAAACATGTTCGGTAGAGATCCAAAAGATCCATTTTCAGAAATCTTTAAGGTTTTCGGTATGGGCGTTCCCATGGAAGGTTTTGGGGGCCCAATGGGGAAATCAATGTTCCAAATGAGTTCATTGGGTTTAGAAATCAGCGGAAAAGGTTTCATGCCTATAACATTAATTGAGGGTGACGAAACGATTAAAATCATTGCAATGGCTCCGGGAGTAAATAAAAACGACATTGTAATAAATGCAATAGGGGAAACTCTTGAATTAAGGGCGAAAAGAGCTCCAATGGCAATAATGGAATCAGAAAAAGTAATTTATTCAGAAGTACCTGAAGACGAAGAAATCTACAAAACCATAAAATTACCCGCTCCAGTTAAAGAAGGAAATTCCTCTGCTAAATTCGAAAACGGAATGTTGATCGTGACCCTTCCAAAAGCAGAAAAAGCTAAGAGAACCGGAATTGACATAGAATAATTAATTTAAAAATATTTATTTTTTATTTAAATAATTTTAATTTTTGATAATGCTTTTTTATACTTGTAATTTTAATCAGTTCTTATAATGATTTTTGGGATTTTAATGAAAAAGAGACACCTTGAAATTTTACTTGACAACTTAAAACCGCATCCAAAACCAAAAGCACACCTTGAACAGTATTCTATCGAAGGAAACCTTGCAAGCGAGTTTTTATTGTTTGCTAAAGATGATATTGATGGTAGTTTTGCAATTGATCTTGGTTGTGGTAGTGGTAGACTTATAATCGGTGCCAAAGTTCTTGGTGCAGAACGTGCGGTTGGACTTGACATTGATAATGAAACAATTGATACTGCAGAAGAAAATTTAAAAAATTTAAACGTAGACTCAAATTTAGATTTAAAAGTCGATTTTTTAAATTCCGATGTTAAAAATATCGATAAAAAATATTTTGAAGATAATTATTCCAATTTTAATAATTTAAAAAAGGTAGTTATTCAAAATCCTCCTTTCGGATCCCAAAAAAAGTATGCAGATAGGATTTTTTTAGATAAGGCGTTTGAAATTGGTGATGTAATTTACACAATACACAATACTGCAACAAGAGATTTTTTAATAAATTATGTTAAAGAAAAAGGCCGAGAAATTACGAATATTTTCCAGGCAGACTTTAGGATACCTGCAATTTATGAATTCCATAAGAAAAAGGCTGTAAACGTTCCGGTAGATATTTATAGAATAGTTTAGGGTAATTACTATTCAATCTACGGTTTATGTGCGGATAACCAAAATCGGAAAATATATATATTAAAATAGCTAGATGAATTTGTGTAAAATAAAAAATTGAAAATAAAGACTAGATACAAAGGAAAAAAGAGGGATGAAAATGACGCATACGCAGAGTAGCATCAGGAATTCGAATTGTATTGTAAATAAATTATGTGGCGCATTAGGGTTTAGATTGTTTTTTTCATACCAGTGGTATTATTAACTGCTGAGATTGTTTAGTTAAATTAAACTGTATTCGTAAATTGTTCGATTGCGGTATTTTGCAGATTTTAAGGAATTTAATGATAAGAGTATATTCTCCATACTATATACTATAAATCCAAAGAAGACACTATATAATTTTTAACGGTGATTGTTTATGAAAATGTTCGACAATATCAAAAATGTAGGAAAACTTATCAGATTAGAAAGAATATTCGATAAAAAAAGTGAAAAAACGGTAATAATCCCTATGGATCACGGTGTTTCATCGGGGCCACTTGATGGTATAAAGGATATGCGGATTACGACAAATGCAGTTGCTGACGGTGGAGCAAATGCAGTTTTGGGTCACAAAGGACTTGTAAGACACGGACACAGGGGATACGGAAGAGACATTGGGTTAATCATACACATGTCTGCAGGAACTTCAATTTCACCCGATCCAAACAAAAAGGTAATTGTAACAACAGTTGAAGATGCAATAAGACTTGGTGCAGACGCAGTTTCATTACACGTAAACGTTGGTGCAGAATCCGACTTTGAAATGTACAGGGATTTAGGTTTAATTTCAGAAACTTGTGAACAGTGGGGAATGCCATTAATTGCAATGATGTACCCAAGAGGTCCAAAAATTAAAGATGAAAAAGACCCCGAGGTAGTTGCACACGCTGCAAGACTTGGTGCTGAACTTGGTGCTGATATCATCAAAACAAATTACACTGGAGACCCAGATACCTTCAAAGAAGTTGTCAAAGGATGTCCCGCACCAATTGTTATTGCAGGCGGCCCTAAAACAAACACTGACGAAGAATTCTTACAAATGGTAAAAGATGCAATGCACGCAGGTGGAAAAGGAGTAGCTTCTGGAAGAAACGTATTCCAACACAAAGACGTCAAAGGAATTACAAGTGCAATCTGCAAAATCGTTCACGAAGATGCAGAAGTAAAAGAAGCATTAAAAGAAATAAAAATCTAAATTTCTCCTTTTTTCAAAAAGTTAAATATAAATATTAATTTTTTTAAAAAAGATTATTATAATTAAGGGCGGTGGTACTATCAAGCCAAATCTAATCATAAATTACAAAACTTACACGGAAAGCATCGGTAAAAGCGGTTTAGCAATTGCAAAAGCCGCAGAAAAAGTTTCAGACGAGTCAGGAATTACTATTGGGGTAGCACCTCAATTTTTAGATTTAAGAATGATTTTAGATGAAGTAAATATCCCAGTATATGCGCAACACATGGATGCAGTAAATCCTGGAAGCAGTACTGGACACATATTACCTGATGCATTAAAAGATGCAGGTGTTACTGGAACTCTTTTAAACCACTCTGAAAGAAGAATGCTTCTTGCAGACCTTGAAAAATGCATTGAAATTTCAAATAAACTTGGTTTAAAGACTGTTGTATGTACAAACAATATACCCGTTTCAAAAGCAGTTTCTGCGTTAAATCCAACGTCAATTGCAGTAGAACCTCCTGAATTAATTGGAAGCGGAATACCAGTTTCAAAAGCAAATCCTGAAGTGGTGTCAGGAACTGTAAGGGAAGTTCGAGAAATTAACAAAAATGTTGAAATATTGTGTGGTGCAGGCATTTCAAAAGGAGAAGATGTAAAATCTGCGCTTGAACTTGGAACAAACGGTGTTTTGCTTGCATCAGGTGTTGTAAAAGCTAAAAACGTTGAAGATGCAATACGAGAATTAATTGCAGAAATCTAAAAATAAAATTCCTTTTTTTAAAAAATAAAAAATTAATTATTCAATTTTTACTTCGACATTTAAAAAGACAGGGCCTCTCACGTCAATTACTTTAGTTTTACTCATGATCTGCTTTAATGCGATATCATCGATTTTTAAGTTAATGTCGCTTAAACTTCTAACAATTGGAACTTTAACTTTGAATTCAGTAGTGTTTGACACAAACGCTTCTTCTAATTTTGAAGTAATTTTAAAGCAAAGTGCATCGATATATCGAATGCCTGTTGGAACACCTTCTGCTTTTCCTTTTTCCAAAAAGTCCTTAAATTCTTCTTTTACTCCATCAAAGCTTTCAGGAATTCCGATTACATTTCCATCGTAAACGTAGATTTCGTTTAAAATTGAAGGTCCGAGTAAATTTTTACCTTCTTCTTTTTCGAAAATGTTTATTTTTACATTTTTCTTGGTTTTTCCAAACGAAAATGTTTTTTCAATAGTTAATTCACAAGGTGACTTTAAATCTTTGTTTTTAACGCATGAATCAATTAATTCTTTTGTTAAATCGTAAATTTCATCCATTACTGGAACTTTATCAAGTTTTACCATTGAAGCAACAGCCCTGTCACTAAGTTTGTGTTCGTAAAACTGCGGATATACCATTTCTCGAACATCTGCAAAGTTTCCAGAAATCATTGCAAGTCTTTCAACACCAAGTCCCAAATTCATGACTGGAACATCTATTCCGTATTTGCTTAATGCAACTGGTGAATATACTCCAAATGTAGCAACTTCGAGCCATTCTTTTAATTTTGGGTGGTATGCGTAGACTTCAGTCTGTGTTTCAGGGGTGTAGTATTTACTTTTCTTTTCATCAGGAATGAATTTAAAGTTTGTAAAGCCAAACTGTGATAATAAGCCTTCTGCGATTGCTTTTCCGTCGTTAATATCAACGCCTTCACCTGCGATTGCACAGGATGCAGAGTGGTATGTCATTAAGTGGCTTTTATCTTCTTTCTGCTCTCTTCTAAAACATCTATCAATCGAAAAGAGTTTAAATGGAAGGGGTTTTTTGTTCATGAGGTCTGAAACAGTAAGGAACCATCCTGAAGTCATATGGCTTCTCAAAGTTAATTTTGAAGAAACTGCGGTCAAATCCTTAAATTCTGGGAAAACTTCTTCTAAAATTTTTAAACCCATCTCGCTTGAAATTTCAAGTGCATTTGAAATTTCTAAAACCAAATCGTCACCATCAAGAGTTCCTTTTTTGTATCCGTGAAGTATTTTCTGTAAACTTTCTTTGTGTTCAGAAACTTTAATTCCAAGTTTTTCAATTTGGGAAATTTTTTCATCGCTCAAACCAACGTCAGGTCTTGGAAGGCCTGCTAAATAAAAGCATCTATCTAAAACTGCCATTGCTTCAGGGCCGAACTGTTTATAAATATCTCTTTCATCTACAATTACGGGATTTATGTATTCTTCAAAACCCATCCTAAGATATGCCTGTCTTAAATTTTCAATAGTGTCATTTACAGGATGTGTTTTTCCAAAAGCTGGTTTTATTCTTGGGTAACTTTCGTTTACCTTTTTAGCTTTTATAAGGTCTTTAGTTTCGATCCATGCCTTTTCAAAGTCCTTATTGGCCATTTCAATGATTTCTTCTCTCTTAAACATCATTATCACTAAATTTCTAAATTATATGATTAAAATGTAATCTTTATATCATTATAGTTGCTTATATTATATATTAATAAATTGGGGTGAAGTTATGGCAAATTTTTTGGCTAGGTACTTTGGGTTTGAAGAACATAACACAAACTTCAAAGTAGAGACCATGGCTGGAGTTACAACTTTTATGACCCTGGCGTACATTATATTTGTAAATCCGTCGATCTTGAGTCTAGCGGGAATGGACTTTGGGGCAGTTATGGTTGCAACATGTATCTCCGCTGCACTTGGTACTTTTATAATGGGTGTTTATGCTAAATATCCGTTTGCACTTGCACCGGGAATGGGTTTAAACGCATTCTTTACATTTGGGGTGGTTATGGGCATGGGCCTAAGCTGGCAAACTGCTCTTGGCGCTGTTTTTATTTCTGGTATTTTATTTATTTTGTTAACATTAACCAAAATTAGAACCTGGATATTTGATGCAATACCTGATTCTTTAAAATACGGTACTGCAGTTGGTATCGGGTTATTTATTGCATTTATTGGTTTAAAATCCGCAGGAGTTATTGTTGCAAATGAATCTACATTGGTGGGCCTTGGAAACGTGCTTTCACCTGCAACATTTTTGGCACTCTTTGGTTTATTTGCAACTGCTGCAATGATGGCCAGAAAAGTAACAGGTGCAATTCTCTGGGGCATTATCTTAACAGCAGTAATCGGTATGGGACTTGGTGTTTCAGCACTTCCTGCAGGTTTAGTTTCAATGCCTCCTTCCTTAGCACCAACTCTGATGCAAATGGATGTTATGGGGGCTCTTAACTTTGGTCTTATAAACATAATTTTGGCATTCTTTTTTGTGGATTTATTTGATACACTTGGAACATTAAGTGCACTGAGTTCACAGGCAGGATACATGAAAGATGGAAAACTGCCAAAAGCAGAAAAAGCATTAATGTCCGATTCAGTTGCAACTGCTGTTGGGGCAGCTTTAGGTACTTCGACAGTTACAAGCTACATTGAATCAGCTTCAGGTATCGGACTTGGGGGAAGAACAGGATTTGTTTCAGTTGTGGTGGCTGCACTGTTTGTGCTTTCGATATTCTTCTCACCATTTGTTGCATCAATTCCGGCATACGCGACAGCACCTGCACTGGTGATTGTTGGAGCTTTAATGATTTCTGCAATAAAAAGAATTGATTTAGATGATATTACAGAATCAGTTCCTGCATTTATTGCATTGATTACGATCCCATTAACGTACAGTATTGCAACAGGACTTCAACTAGGGTTTATTTTCTACCCATTAATTAAATTAATTGCGGGACGTGGAAAAGAAGTACACCCAATCGTGTATTTACTTGCAATCGTCTTTGCAGCAAGATTTGTATACATTGGATAAATTAAAAAAATCGTAAATCTTTTTTCTATTTTTTTATTTTGAAATTAAAAAAAATAATATGTAAAAATTATTTTCCGTAGTTTAATCCGCCTTTTTTACAAGCTGTTACGCACTGGAAACATCTGATACATTCTTTTTCATCCATATTATCAAGTATATCAATTTGCATTGGACATTTCATCTCACAAAGCCTGCATTTATTGCATTTATCATTGGATTTTATTTTAAAAACCGGTTTTGCTGAAAAAATTCCAAGAAATGCTCCAATCGGGCAGAAATACCTACAAAAAAACATCGGTATAAAATATCCACCAATTAATAATAATCCAAGCAATATAAATGAAATCACTGTCCCACTTAGTCCAACAAATGATCCTATTGGACATACTGTGCAAATAACGTAAGATCCATATTTGAAAGTTAAATAAAGTCCAATTATCAAGAGAATATATTTTAAATAAATCAATTTTTCATGGATTTTTGGATTTACTTTTGGGAGTATTTTTGAGTTATTTATTTTCATTCTTAGTTTGTATGTCCATTCAAAGATTATTCCAAAGGGGCATATAAATCCGCAGAATAATCTTCCAAATACAACTGCAATTGCAGGAATTACGATCAGTTGTGGTGTAATTTCGTTTAAATTAATTTTTAAGAGGAATTTTTGAACATAACCTACAATACAGAGACAAAAATTATTAGTTGCTAAAAAAAATCCTAAAAAGGATGTTTTAATCAGATTTCTTATTAATTGGAAACTAATTTTCATTTAATTCACCAAAAACTTCTCAAATCAATCCAGGTAAATAAAAAATCAATTATTTTCTCTGAAAATGACTTGTTTCCTTCTGAAATGGTATATTCTGTAGTGGTATTTACGATGCCTTCTTCAACCATGCAGTCATATATTGCGTATTTTATGTCTATAACTGCGAAACCATAGGTTGAACGGACTTGATCAATTGTAATGCTGTCGTCTACATCAATATTAAGTTTATTTTTCAAAGATTCAGTAGATATGCCATAATAATCGCAAATTTCTTTAATAGTATATGTTTTTAATTCTTTTCCAGACATTGAAACATAAGTTTCAACTAGCTCATCATAGCTTATATTTTCAGAATTTGAAACTGTTTCTTTTAGATTTTCGGGTGCCGGTTCAGAATGGTCACATATCTGATTATTATTTGTATCTATGTATCTTCCACATGCCCCTGGAAACTCACAAGATGAATCCGTAACTCCAAATGGGCAGTCGTCCCATGCATAAACCGTTAAAATTGAAATGAATAATAAACTTAGAACTAAAATTTGCATTTTCATCATTTCACCAATGTGTATAATATTGTGAAACGGATTTAAAAAAAGTAACTGAAAAAAGTAAATTTGATTATTATTTTTCACAAACGTTATTCTGAAGTTTCGTTGATATCATCTTCTTCAGTTTCATTTTCATATTCTATTTCTTCTTCGTCGTCATCAGAATCATCATTCGAAGGTTTAACGTTATTTGTTTTCACTTTAACGGTTTTTTCGATTTTTGTATTGCCTGTAGTTTTGTACTGTTTAGCTTTTAAATCGTCTTCCAATTGGATTGCAAGAGCGTATGCATAATTGTAATTTCCGCCATTGTATGCTTCATTCAATGCACCATATTTTGTATCAATTTCTGAGATATTGATTCCATTCTGTTCTAACGCTTGAAGCGTCGTCTGAATAGTATTCATTCTTCTTTCGATTTTTGCTTTTAAAACATTTCCAGGCATCGAAGCAGTACTTACTTGGAATCCATGGTTTTGAAGTCTTTTTAAAAGTCCGCTGTAGTTGTATGCAGCATCTTCTAAAACAGTAATGTTGTCAGACATTTTTTGCATATCTTCTTCACTAACTGATATGTTTTCACCATCGGTTAATACGAAGGTTACGTTTGTGATATTTCCATATGTGTCGTTTTCGCCTTCAGTATAAACGATTAAAATTGTTTTGTTAACAAATAGGTCTTTAAACCGGTTTATTGTTAAGTTGTTTGTTTCATATCTATCGGAACCGTTGATTCTTTCAACAGTAATATTTTCATTTTCTAGTGCATCGGTATAATTTTCAGGAACTGCTACCAGCCCACCAATTATTACTACATTTTTGGGAGTTTGATTTAATATTTCATTTAATGTATCATTGCTGAAATTTCCCCATGGTGACTCAATAAGTACGAATCCATCGAGTTCATCGGCAATAGTTTGAGCTACAAGTTTATCTGCAAAATTGTCGCTAACCAATATAACGTCGCTTGCAAATGAAACTGGCATTAATACGATCATTAATAGTGCTAATTTCTTAAAAATGTCCATAATAATCCCTCTAAAAGTTTTAAAGGCAATAAAAAAGTATTATTGTTTATTATATATTAAATTATTTAATTGTTATAGTTAGGACTATTATTTTTAGGATTATATTTGAGTTTAGGTCCATTCCAGTAAGCCTGACGGTTTTGGTGTTTGTAACTTAAGATATTTCTCTCAAGAACTATTTCTCCAGCATAGGCCTGTTCTAGGTTTTGGTATCTTATTGAATTATTTATCGAAGTTAAATCATTCCGAAGTGGAGTACAGTTTATTCCAAGCTGCTCCATAGTTTCAATTTGGAGTTGTATCTGTTCCATTTTTCTGTAAACGGTTCTATTCAACACGCTTTGAGGCATTGATTGCGTACTTACGTAAAATCCTTGATTTTGAAGTCACGCCATTACATTGTTTGAATTAAATAATGGATTTTCCATAATTGTAACTCTTCCTGGCTCAAAATCTTCTAAATCCTCATCATCAAAAGATAATGCAGTACCATTTGATAAAATTACGATATTTCGTCCAGTATTACAAAATTCTGGCCTATCATCATCCCCATAAACTATCCATATATTTCTATTTTGGATCTGATCTTTAAATTTTAAAATTACGTTTTTATTTGTTTGATATCTATCAATACCATATATTCTTTCGACATTTATTCCTGTTTCTTCTAATTGTGTATCATATTCCGAAGGAACTGCTACAGTTCCACCAACAATAATCACGTTTTGAGGGTATTCATTTAGGATCTGATCAAGCACATCGTCATCATAAACTCCCCACGATGTATTTATAACAATATATGAATCGTTAATCGTTGGAATAATATTTGCACTCGCACAGTCTGAAACCGTGTCACTTACAAGTACGACATTGCTTGCAGATGCAGGAATAATCAAAACTAAAAAAATAGCGAATATTTTAAAATAGTTCATTATACCACCCCTTTATTCCCATATAATTTTTTGGAAAAAGGGGTATATCAATGATTCGAAATTAAAAAAAATAAATAGTAATTATCTCAATCTTATTGAATCGAGATTCATTGGAGCTTTTGTTTCTTTCTTAAATAATTTGTATGCAGTACTTGCAAGGTCGATACATTTTGAAACTTCCCCGTGAACTGTTAATATGCGGTCAGGGATCGGTTTTAATTTTCTAAGGTATTTTATGAGCTGTTTTCTGTCACTGTGGCCCGAAAATCCTTCCAATGTATGGACTGACAGGTTTACTTTAACCGCTTTACTTCTTCCGTTTTTACCCATCAATGGGATTTCTTTAAATCCTTTCTGGATTTTTCTACCCAATGTTCCTTCGGATTGGTAACCTACAAATACAATTGCGTTTTTCTCGTTATCTGCGAGATTTTTAAAGTATTCAACACTCGGTCCACCGCTAAGCATACCAGAAGTTGTTAAAATAATACTTGGTTCGTCACTGTCGATAATGTTTCTTCTATCGTTTGTATTTTTAACTTTTTTAAATACTTCTGAAAGGAATGGGTTGTCTCCTTCGTGGAAAATTCTATTTCTCATATTTTTAGAGAGATATTCTGGATATGCGGTGTGTATTGCAGTTGCTTCCCAGATCATCCCATCTAAATATACTGGAGCATTAAACATTCCCTGATTGTATCCTTCTTCTAAAACAAGCATCAATTCTTGAGCTCTTCCGATACCGAATACTGGAATTATTACTTTTCCTTTTCTTGCAATGGTTTCAGCAATTACTCTTAGGAATTCTTTTTCTGTTTCATCTCTTTCTGGAAGTACGTCATCGTATCCTCCGTAAGTAGATTCAATAATCAAAGTTTCAAGTCGTGGGAACTGGCATACTGCAGGTTCTAACAATCTTGATGCTTCAAATTTAATGTCTCCTGTGTATGCAACGTTATATAATCCTTCACCAACGTGGCAGTGTGCAATTGCTGAACCCAAAATGTGCCCTGCATTGTGGAGTGTCAATTTGATTGCAGGTGCAATGTCTGTAGTAACTCCGTAATCAAGAGGTATTGTATGTTTGATACAGTTTTTAATATCTTTTGACGAATATGGAACATTTTTACCTTCTTTTTCAGTAATGTCTACATAATCTTTCTGTAAAAGGGTCATTAAATCTCTTGTAGGTTTTGTACAGTAAACTGGCCCATCGTAACCGTATCTGAATAATCCTGGAATAAATCCACAGTGGTCAAGGTGTGCGTGAGTTACTACAACTGCATCTATTTCTTCGATTGAAAATTCCGGTGCATCAAAATGTGGGAATGCTTTTTCATCATCAACAGCAATGTTAATACCGCAATCAACTAAAATCCTGCTTTCAGGAGTCTGGTGGTAAAGACAGGTTCTTCCAACTTCCCTACTTCCACCCAAAAATGAAGTTCTAATCCATGAATCATCTCTAAGTCTTACGTCTCTGTGGATTCTTCTTCCAATTCTTCTTAAAATATCTTTTACATCCGCTCTTTCTCGATACATTGTAGCTCTAATCGCTTTAATGGTATCTGATGGAATTGGGGGGGTTCTAACTGGTTTTGGGGCCCATTGAATTGCTTTTTTAATATCTTCAAGAGTTGAGCCTTCTTTTCCAATTACAAGTCCAGGTTTTTTAGATTCGATAATTACTTCACCTGTGTTTGCATCGAAAATACAGTTTGTAATTTCAGCATCTTCTGGAACTATTTTTAAAATTTTATCTTTCGCGATATCAGGTTCGACTAAAACAGATGGATCCGGTCTAATTGCAAGTCTTTTTCTAAAATCTCTTGCAAATTCTTTGATAAGATTGTTTGAAAAAAGTTCTGGGTTTTTTGCATAGATAACTACTTCTGAACCTTCAAATTCGACGTCAGTAATAACCGCATTTCCTGGGGCTTTGTTTATAACCGCCGCCTTTATCTCGTTTAATATATCTTCAGCTGACAAAATAGTCCCTCCTATTAATATGTCTGTTTAAATTTTAGAAACGCCTATAAAATTGATTAATTTGTGTTAAATCTTAAAAAAAATTTGAAAAGAATACTTTTCAATAGTATATGTTAAGGTAATATATTTTTGTAATTTATCTTTTTTTGTTGATTTTTTTCAAAAAACCCTCAATTTCTGCGTCCGAGTATAATTTTACTCCATCTTTATTGATATGAGCTAAGGAAATACCATTTCCAGAGTATGCATCTCTTTGCATAGCAGACGAGAGAGCTTTTACGGCAACTAATAATCCCTTGTCAATTGTGACATCAGATCGGTATTCTGCTTCGAGTACTCCGTAAGCAGTAGGTGAGCCTGATCCTGTGGCAGTGAATGAAGATTCTTCATTAATGCCCCCAACTGGATCGAGTGAAAACAGTTTAGCTCCGTTAATCAGGTCATATCCACCGAGTATTAATTGTGTTAAAAGAGGGTAATGTCTGTTACCATGCAAGACGTTACTTATTAATGTAGTGCATGAAAGCGGAGTCATATTGTTTCCAGTTCTCATCTTGTGAATTTTTGCTTCTGCAGAAATGATCCTGATGAGTGACTGAGCATCCCCAACACTTCCAGCTATAGTCATTGCTATGTAGTCATCAATCTTATATAACTTTTTCGCTTCTTTATCCGCGATAAGATTGCCCATTGTAGCCCTTTTATCAGTAGCTAAAACGACGCCATCCTTACAAAGTAATCCTACGGTGGTCGTTCCTTTCATATACTCTTTATGGTATTCGCTGTTGGATATCATCTTATCACCACTTAATATAAATCAATTTATAATAAATGCTTTATATACTCATCGATTTTAAAAAATAAAAGAAATTTGGCTTGAATTTTGAAAATTATTAGTATGTTCTGGCAACTGAAATATAGTCTTTTCCTTCATAGGCAGTCTGACCTAAAACTGATGCATCGATCAATTCTTCAAATTCTTCGTTGTACACTGATTCATCAAATGGAATGAGTATTATTCCCTTGTTCTCTAAAAGTGCAGCTTTAACTTTTTCTGAAAGTGCATTTACATCGCTTTCAAAGTTAACAACTGTTAAGAAATTTTTAATTTTTTCATCAGCTTTAATTTTTAAGTTTTCTTTGTACATTGAAACTATTTTTTCAACTTCTTCTAAAATATTTGAATATTCAACGGTTATTTTTTCGCCAGTGTCTCTTCTAACGATTAAAGCTTGTCCGTTTTCGATATCTCTTGGTCCAAGTTCGATTCTCAATGGAACTCCTTTTATTTCCCAGTCGTTGTATTTTCTTCCTGGCCTAATATCTCTATCATCAAGATGTACTCTAAATTCTGATTTTAAAGTATTGTTTAATTCTTTAATTTTGTCCATTACAATTTCTTCTTTTCCTTTGAATAATAACGGAATGAGAACAATTTGGATTGGTGCAACATCTACAGGGATTACAAGACCTTTTTCGTCTCCGTGGACTGAAATTAATGATGCAATCGCCCTATCAGAAATTCCGTAGCATGTTTGGTACACGAAATCTTTTTCGCCATCTGGCGTTTCAAATTCAAGTTCGAAAGTTTTTGCAAAGTTCTGGCCAAGATTGTGAACAGTTCCAATCTGCATTGTTTTTCCATCGGGGTAGATGGTATCAAATGCCATTGTGTAGTCCGCTCCTGGGAATTTATCCCATTCTGGCCTTTTAGAAATAATATACGGTACACAGATTTCGTCAAAGAATTCCCCGTAGAGATTTAATGCTTCTGTAATTTGGGCATCGCAATCTTCTTTTGTTGCATGAGCGGTGTGTGCTTCTTTAAAGCTCATTATTTCTCTTAATCTGATTAATGGCCTTGTATGTTTCGTTTCGTATCTGAATGTGTTTACAACTTGGTACAGTTTCATTGGAAGGTCAGTGTGTACTTTAATCCATTGTTTCATCATGTAGTACATTGTAGTTTCAGAAGTGGGCCTTAAAGCAAGTTTTACTTCCAATGGAGTTTTTCCACCATGAGTTACCCAGAAAACTTCATCTTCAAATCCTTTGATGTGTTCTCCTTCTTTTGCAAGTAAATTTTCAGGGATTAACATTGGAAAGAGTGTTTCATCGTGATTTGTTTCATCGAGTAATTTTCTTAAGATTTCAAAGGAATATCTTCTGATTTTAAAACCATATGGCAAATAAACCCCGCATCCTTTTATAGGGTATCTTAAGTCGTAAATTCCGGCTTTTTCTAGTATGTCGCTATACCATTCAGAAAATTCCATTTTTTCACCGTAAATAATAATTGACGTGTTTTAATATTTTTAATATAAAATAAGCAGTAAAATAACTTACATAAGTATTTCATGCATATACATCTAACATGACAGACTATTTATAAAATATATTTATATAATTTGTGAAAATATTGCTAGATTGAAGAGTATTTGATAAATATTTAATTTTATTTCTAAAAATGTTGTTAATGTTTGTACAGAATATGGAAGATATATTTTAAGACAAAAGAGTGAAAAACATGGATCAAAATGGAGTAAACGAGGGAACAGGACATAAATCTGTTGATTTAATTCAAATAATGGATAAATGGCAGAAAAAATGGACGGAAGCTAAAATTTTTGAAGCTGAACACGATTTAAGGGACAAATTTTTCATAACTGCTGCATTTCCATACCTTAATGGGGTACTTCATGCAGGACACTTAAGAACATTTACAATTCCAGAAACAATTGCAAGATACCAGAGGATGAAAAATAAAAACGTGCTCTGGACCTTTGGATTCCACGTTACAGGAACTCCAATTTTGGGACTTGCAAACCAGATCAAAGATAGAAAAGAAGATATTATCTGGGCTTACAACAATTTACACAACATTCCAATGGACGAACTCTTAAAATTGAAAACTCCTGAGGCAATAGTTGAATGCTTTTCAAAAAAAGCAACAGAAGCCTTTAAAAGAATGGGATTTTCACTCGACTGGAGAAGAAACTTTAAAACTGACGATAAAGTTTTCAGTAAATTCATAGAATGGCAGTTTTATAAATTAAAAGAAATGGGGCACATTACAAAAGGATCACACCCTGTAAGGTACTGCCCTAAATGTGAAAACCCTGTAGAAGACCACGATTTACTCCACGGTGAAGAATCAACAACTGTAGAATACAGCTTAATCAAATTTACTTCTGAATTTGACGGAAAAGAAATAATAATGCCAATGGCAACTTTAAGGCCTGAAACACTTTTTGGTGTAACTAATGCTTGGGTTAATCCAAATGAAATTTATGTAATGGCTAAAGTACACGATGAAATCCAAAAATTAGATGGTGAAGACGTTGAGTTAAAATACAACGGAATCTGGATTGTTGGAAAAGAATGTGCAGATAAATTAAAAGAACAAGATAGAAAAATTGAAATTTTAAAAGAAATCAAAGGAAACGAATTACTTGGTTTAAAAATCAAAAATCCTGTTACTAAAAAAGAAGTTCCTCTTCTACCAGCAGATTTTGTTGAAATGGGAATTGGAACGGGATGGGTAATGAGTGTTCCAGCACACGCTCCATACGACTACGTTGCTTTAAGGGATCTTGGAAAAATCGAAGAAGTGGGCCTTATTCCATTGATCGAAATTGAAGGATACGATAAATACCCTGCAAAAGAAATTGTGGAAAAATTGGGAGTTAAAGACCAAAATGATGATGAATTACTCGAGCAAGCAACGAGTAAAATCTATAAGGACGAATTCCACAAGGGAAAATTAAATGAAAACTGCGGAGAATACGCAGGAATCTCTGTAAAAGACATTAAAGAAAAATTAACAAAAGATTACCTAAATTCAAACATTGCAGAAATAATGTACGAATTTTCAGAGCAGAAAGTTGTTTGCAGGTGCGGTGAAAAGTGTATTATAAAAACCGTGAAAGGACAGTGGTTTATTAACTATTCTGACGAAAACTGGAAGAAACTTGCACACGAATGTATTGACAATATGAACTTTGCACCTGAAAACATAAGGCAGGAATTCCACAACAAAGTCGATTGGATGAAGGATAAAGCCTGTGCAAGGAAAAAAGGGCTTGGAACAATACTGCCGTTTGACGAAAACTGGATTATCGAATCACTGTCTGATAGTACAATTTACATGGCATATTACACGATTGCAAGATTTATAAATGAGGGATTAACTCCCGAACAGCTTATTCCAGAATTATTCGAGTATGTATATCTTGGAAATGGAAATGTTGAAGAAATAACTAAAAATTCAAATATTTCAAAAGAAACGATTGAAGAAATGAGAAAAGAGTTCTTATATTACTATCCGCTTGACTGGAGATGTTCTGCAAAAGATTTAATTCCAAATCACCTCACATTCATGATATTCAACCACGTTGCACTATTTGGAAGAGAACACTGGCCAAGAGGAATTGAAATAAACGGATATGTTACAATTGAGGGTAAAAAACTTTCAAAATCAAAAGGTCCGGTTTTACCAGTTTCAGAAGTTGCAGAAAACTTTGGTGCAGACGTTGCAAGGTTTTACATCACAACATGTGCTGAACTTCCGCAAGATGCAGACGTTAAATTCAAAGAAATGGAAAAAGCAAGAGATAATTTAATAAAATTGTATGAACTTGCAGTATCCGTCATGGAAGAAGAAAAAACTGAAAAAGAATTATCTTTAATTGATAAATGGCTTTTACACAAAACCTATAGTTCAATAAATGGTGCTGAAACTGCATACGAAGAATTCCAGCTTAGAAAAATTGGTTTGATGTTTTATGAACTCATTAACGATTTAAGATGGTACAAAAGAAGGGGCGGAGAAAATAACAACGTTTTAAAAGAAGTTGTTGAAATCTGGACGAAATTACTCTCTCCAGTAACCCCTCACCTCTGTGAAGAAATCTGGGAAAAATTAGGATATGCTGGATTTATTTCACAAGAACTGTATCCTGAAATTAAATTAGAAATGGTTAATGAAGATTTAGAACTTGGAGAAGAATTTATCAAATCTGCAATGGAAGATATCAGAAATATTAACGGAGTTGCAAAAATCAACCCTGAAAAAATGTATTTATACACTGCAGACGACTGGAAATACGATCTCCTTGAATTTATGAACGAAAACTCTGAAAAAAACGTAAAAGCACTTATTCCAATGGTCATGAAAGAAGATAAATTTAAAAGACACGGAAAAGAAGTGATGAAATTAATCAATGAAATAATGAAAATAGGTGTCAAAAAGGCAATAGCTGAAGTAGAAATACTAGAAAATGCCAAAACATTTATTGAAAGTGAATTCGATTGCGAGGTTATTGTAAATGGTGAGGATGTCAAAGGCAAAAAGAAATTTGCAATACCTTACAAACCTGCAATATATATGGAATAACTTTTAATTTTTTTATTGGGTGATTTTATGTCCTGTATTGATAATTATAATCACGAAATTTTGTTAAAAGGATCATTTAAGGAATGTAGTGATTATATTAAAAAAAATTACAAAAATATTCGTGAGTTTAACCCGGGAGATGAATTACTGGAGGGAGTCATGCTTATAGGGCTTCCACCGATTCCAGTTGCTTACGATGATGATTTTGTAATTTTTCCTTTTACAAAACCTTGCTACGGAAGTCACGTACTCAGGGTTCCATTAAATCAGTACATGAAATCACAGGAAAAAATTAAAGAGAATGAAGAAAAGAGGGGACTACTTTCAAAATTGAAATTTTGGTAGTTCTAAATTTCAAAATTTTTTCAAATACTTTTTTTAAAAATAAAAATTTAAAATAATTTTTTAAGAACTTAAGAAGATAGGTTTAATGATTTTCTATCGTTATATATAATACCGCTTGCAAGAGTGAAGCCTAACAAATCCCCTATTGGAAATGAAAACCATATTCCGTTCAATCCAAAGAATAGTGGAAGAATAAGCAGGGCAGGCATTAAAAACAAAGTCTGTCTTGCGCAAGAAATAATGAATGCAGGTTTTGCTTTACCAAGTGATTGGTATAATCCACCTATTGTCATTTGAGCACCGATAAGGAACGAGAACATGAAGAATATTCTTGTTGCAAAAACGCCTTGTGAGATTACTTCTGGATCAGTTATGAATATCTGTATAAACATTTCAGGGAATATCATTACAAGTGTAAATCCGAGTAAACAGAGACCTGTAGTTCCAACTAAAGCAAGTTTTATTGATTCACTGACTCTATTTAACTGTCCTTTTCCGTAGTTATATCCAACAATTGGCTGTAAGCCCTGTACGATTCCAAGAACAGGCATTAGTAAAATCATTGCAATTCTCATGATCACCCCATAAATTGCAATTGCAATATCTCCACCATATATTCCAAGCAAATTATTTCCAACGATCAAAAGGATACTGCTTATAATCAATTTCGCAAATTCAGAAGCTCCTATAAATACAGTTTCTTTTAAAATCTTAATATTGATAAAGAAATCATTCATTGCATATTTAATGCTCGTATTTTTTCCAAATTGGTGTTTTAATATGTAAATTACACCGATGATTTGAGATAGCACTGTTGCAATTGCTGCACCACTTATTCCCATATTAAATACTATGATTAAAATTGGATCAAGGATTATGTTTATTATTGCAGGGACAACCATTGCAAACATTGCAACTTTAGCCATTCCTTCTGCACGAACAAGGTTGTTTGCAGCAACCAAATAGCTGTTAAATACTGTTCCGTAGAGTATTATTTCATAGTAATCTTTTGCGTAAGGGAATATATCGGCAGAAGTTCCAAGAATGTTTAATATTGGAACCATGAATATAATTCCGATAATTGTTATCAATACAGATAAAATTAAAACGCTGCTGATTGAATTTCCTCCAGCTTTTCTTGCAGAGTCTAAATCTCCTTCACCAAGTTTTCTTGATAAAAGGGATGATCCACCAATTCCAAAAGTTACACCAAATGCCATAATTATCATTTGGAATGGAAATATCAACGCTATTCCCGTAAATGCGGCTGTTCCAACCCATCTGCCGATAAAAAATCCATCGACTACGTTATAAAGTGCCATTATTAGCATTCCAATTATTGCAGGAATTGACAGTTTAACTAATAGTGTTTTAACGTCTTCAGTTCCTAAAAATTCACTTTTATATGCCATACTATCACAAATTTTTAAATTATTAATCTTTAAATTTATCCTTAAATTCCATAATAAATTCTTTTTCAGCGTTTAAATGTGCTAAACATCTATTTGAAAGTGCCAAAATATGTTTGGGGCAATCGTTTTCAAGGCTTTTATTTATACCGCTTATATGATTTATCATTTCCTCAACGGAGGATAGATAATTTTCAAAACATTCCAACGCTTCTTCTTTTGATAAAATTTCTAAATTGCTCATTCCAAGGTCAAAACCTGATATTATCTTTTCATAATTTGAAATAAGGTCTTTTACTTTTGCACGCATTGCTTTTTGTCCTGAATCTGTTGCAAAATAAATTTTTCTAGCTCTTCCGTGTTTATTTTCAGTTTCGCATTCAACAAGCTCTTTTTCTTCCAATTTTTTTAAAACATAATATATCGAGGAAAATGCAATTTCTGTCCACTGCCTCATTTTTCGTTCTTCGATTATTTTTTCAATTTCATAACCATACATTGGTTTTTCAAGGAGCAAACCTAAAATTGCAGATTCTACATTCGAAATTTCGATGTTACCATCCATTAAAGCACCAGTCTCTTATTTATTTCCAATTTAGATCGATAAATATCAATATCATATGTATCTGATATCCTATCACTATAATATTATATAAACTAAACGGTGAACAAGATGTATTCTGAGATTTTGAAATATCGGAAAATATTAATATCTTTTATGGATAGAATTATATGCTTTTAATATAATTTGGTGGTATTTTTGAGAATAATGATAATTTTGGGATGTCCTGAGCCCCCAGTTTTGATACCTTCGTTCATGTTTTTATTGAACATGCTTAAAAACAAAGGACATGAAATCATAGTTTCAGCAAACCCTGCAGCATTGAAATTAATCGAATCTGCGGATCCTGAAAAGCATTACTTAAAAGGAATCGGTTTTCAACCAATTGACGAAGGTTTTAAAATTAAGGCTGAAGTTGATCATATTTTTGGTTTCGCGCACAACGATGCAGCAGTTAATTATATTATAACGTATAAAATGACACATAATGTGGATACGTCAGCAATCGTTTTCGGAAAAGAATTTAAAGATGAATTAGTCCAACTTTTAACTGAAAACGGAGTTAATGCACAAATGGCAAGAGCGTTCCACAACCCAACGCCACTAAATGTTAAACTTAAAAAAATGTTTTCAGAGTTCTAAATTACCATTATTACCTTAATAATTTTTTACGGTGTTAATATGAGAATGGGAATAATTTCTGAAGAAAGAGACTGGGTAACCGATGAATTGAAGTCTAAAATGGAAAAAAATGATATCGATCCGGTTATTATACAGCCATCAAAAATAATTTCATCTATTGGATCAGACGTTAAATTTGAACAGAATAATAGAAGTATACTCGATTTAAAATGCGCTTTTGTTAGAAACATCGGTGAAGGAGTTGAAATGTTTCACAGGTTTGACATGTTAAAGTACCTTGAAAATTACATCCCGATAATAAACCCGATGGATGGAATTGAAAATGCAGGAAATAAATTCAGAACCTCGTTTTTAATGGAAGTTCACAAAATTCCACATCCAAAAACAATCGTTGCAGAAGATGTAAATAAAGCGTTAATCGCAGCTGATAAATTTGAAGACGTTGTTTTAAAACCTCTTTTTGGAAATCAGGGAAAAGGCCTTGTAAGAGTTAAGGGAAGATCAACCGTTGCTAAATTAAAAGCACTAAATACTTTTAAAAGCAGTCATGGCGTAATTTACATGCAGGAATTTGTAAATAATCCAAACAATGTCTACCGGGATATTAGGGCATTTGCAGTTGGCGACAAGGTAGTTTCTGCAATGTATCGGACATCTGACAACTGGATTACAAATATACGCCAAAATGGAGTTCCTGAAAAATGCGAAATAACTGACGAATTAACTGAAATCGTTCTTGCTGCAAAAGATGCTGTTGGACTCGTTTATGGTGGTGTAGATATTCTTGAAAGCAGCGAAGGACTGAAAGTTATCGAAGTAAATGCATGCCCTTCATGGGAAGGACTCTCAAGAATTTCTGATGCAGATATTGCTCAAAGCTTGATTGATGAAGCTTTAAATTATTCAAAAGAGTATTAATTTTCAAGATATACTTTTTTCATTTTTTTAATAATTTCGGATGAATTTAAATTTTCTTTTTGAATATTCAGAATTTTTTCATCTATTTTTCCGCTTTTAATTTTTGTAGTCGAATAACATTTATTTCCAAGTAAATTTTTCAAGTTTTCCCTATCGAGTTCCCTATTTTTAATAATTTCAGAAGAATCTAAATCTAGATTTTTATCGTAAAATGGAACTCCAACACCAGATAGTGCGATTAATCGCTCATCAGCTTCAGGAATTCTTTTTATTTCCTTTTTTTGGATTTCGGTTGGATTTTTGTAAGCTAATGTGGCGCCCCTTTTTCTTCCAACTGACGGCCCTTCAGAAATTATAAATCCGCAATTTATAAGTGCACTTCTAAATGGTATTGATGAAGAGTAGGATATTAAAACACCCGAATCAGCCATATTTGTATAAATTAAGTTTAAAAAATCAACGGTGTACAATACGGGGTCATTTGCCGGCGAAAAAGCGTCATGAAACACGCAATCGTATTTTTTTAAGTCTTTTCTTAAAAGTGTAATTCTTGCATCTTCGTTAAAAATTCTAATTTTTTGATTCAAATTTCCTTTAAAAAAGTCAGATATTGCATTTTTCACTATTAAATGTTCAGTCATGGGAATATCGAGTGCAAGGGATAAAAAAAGCATTTCTTTGCTGTATTCCACCATATCTATTTCAGAATTTATATTGTAATGAAGTGCGGAAACTGCATTGTATCCCATGCCGCTACATAGATCCAAAATTTTTGGATTTTTTATACTTTCAACTTTTGAAGGAACTGCAAATTTTTCAATTCCTTCGGTTAATGCACCAACTCTAGAATGCATCAATTCTTCAGGATCTTCTGACCTAACAGTGAATGTTCCATCCTCTGTTTTTACAAGTAAATCTAATTCTATTAATTTTTTAGTTAGTTCTTTTAAATTTTCCGAAGTAAACTCTTTTTTCATGTAAATTTTGATCAAATCGAGTGCTTTTTTATTTGGAAGCATACATACACCTAAATCAGGGATAAAAATAAAAAAATTTAAGTTATTCTTTTTTAATTCTTTCAAGGACTGATTCAACAACCTTTTTAAATTCTTCTGACGCTTTACAGTCCATTGTAACCATTGGAACTCCTCTGTCAGATGCAACTCTTGCTTTAATATCGAGAGGGATTCTTCCAAGGAAAAATACGTTTAATTCTTTCGCAGCTTTTTCACCGCCGCCTTTTCCGAATATATCGATAACTTTGTCACATTCTGGACATACAAATCCGCCCATGTTTTCAACAAGTCCAATTATTGGAATTTCAAGAGTATTTGCAGTAGATACTGATTTTCTTGCATCCAATACTGAAACTTCTTCAGGGGTTGTGACGATTAAAATTCCATCTATGTCCGGAATTGCCTGTAAGGTTGTTATTTGAATATCTCCTGATCCTGGAGGAGTATCTATTAATAAAAAGTCGAGTTCTCCCCAATTAACATCGCTTAAGAACTGTCTGATGGCACCGCTTGCTTTTGGACCTCTCCATATCACTGGAGTATTTGTATCTGGTAAAAAATAGCCAATAGACATTGTTTTAATTCCTTGCGGGGTAGATACTGGGTAAATTCCATTTTCATCAGCTATTGGTTGAATTTGACCTACTCCAAGCATTTGTGGAATATTTGGGCCGTGAATATCCCCGTCCAAAACTCCGACTTTGTATCCCATCATTTTAAGGGTTGCAGCAAGGTTTACGGTAACTGTGGATTTCCCAACTCCACCTTTACCACTCATGACTGCTATTTTATGCTTAATTTTTGACATATTGTTTCTAATTTGTGCATTCTGCTGTTCCATCATTTTTTTAGTGTCTGAACAGTCGGAACTTGAACTGCAACTATCGCAATTTCCAGAGCATTCTTCTGCCATAATCTCACCGCGGGATGTTAAATAAATATCACTTATACAATGAATAACATACTATATAAAAATACTACACATATTGTCAATATAGCTTTAGTTTAATACTTTTTTTCGCCCAAAACAATATCAACAATAAGTTTTCCGGAATTTCCACATCCAAATGGGTTATTCCAGGATCTATCTGATTTTAACATTTTTTCAACTGAATTCAAAATGTTTTTAGGGTCACTACCTGCTAAAATATTTGAATTGACGTGAATTGTTTCGGGTCTTTCAGTATTTTCCCTCAATGTTACACAAGGAACATTTAAGATACACGCCTCTTCTTGAAGTCCGCCGCTGTCTGTTACAATAAGTTCGGCATTTTTTTCTAAAATTAAAAATTCAAGGTATCCAACAGGTTCAATGATTTTTATCAATGAATTACTTTTAATTTTATCAATTAAATTAAATTCACTTAATTTTTTATATGTTCTTGGATGAATTGGAAAAATAATGTTTTTTCCATAGTTTTCAGATAATTTATTTATTGAAGTTACAAGGTCTGATAAAATTTCGAAGTTATCTGTGTTTTCGGCCCTATGGAGTGTTAATAAAAAGTATTTTTTATTTCCAGTTATTTTTGATAAAAATTTACAAATATTTTCATTGTTTTCTGCAATTTCTAAGTTTTGAATGGTTGCATCTACAACACTATTTCCCACAATATGGATTTTTTCGTTAGAAATTCCTTCATTTAGAATATTTTTTGCAGCAATTTCGGTTGGTGCAAATAAAAATTCTGAAATATGGTCTGTAAGAACCCTGTTTGTTTCTTCAGGCATTTTTCTATCAAAACTTCGAAGACCTGCTTCAATATGCCCGATTTTTATGCATAATTTTGATGCAGCAAGAGCTCCTGCTAAAACAGTGTTTGTATCTCCTTGAACAAGTATAAAATCAGGTTTTTCTTTTAAAAGAACCTTTTCAATTTCAATCAACATTTTTCCAGTCTGGCCCCCATGACTACCAGAACCAATATTTAGATTATAATCTGGTTTTGGAAGGTTTAGTTCTTTAAAAAAGACTTTATCCATATTTTTGGAATAATGCTGATTTGTATGAATCAAAAAGAAATTTTTATTTTTTAGTTCCCGAATTATCGGGGACATTTTAATTATTTCAGGCCTAGTTCCTAGAATTACTCCTACTTTTACCATTTATTCACCATGCCCCATTACCAAGCAATTTAACAGTAAACCCTGCCCTTTTCCATAAATTATGTTCAAGTATATTTTTCGTATCGAATACGATTTTGTTTTTAAGTTTTGGACATATCTCGTCAATATCGTCTTTTTTAATATTTTTGAATGCATCATGGTCAGTTAATACAACAATACAGTCTGAACCAGAAATACATTCATCTAACGTACTTAATGGATATTCAAAACAAGTTGCATGGGGATCAAACGTGGAAACTGTTACTCCATTCTTTAAAAGCATTTCAATAACATTTTTAGAAGGACTTTCCCTTGTATCTTCCACATTTCCCTTGTAAGTTGCACCAAATACCGATATTTTTGGTTTTTTAATGCCATGTTTTTTTAATTCAGAAAGCACAGATTTACAAACGTATGCAGGCATATTATCGTTTAATTCTCTTGCAGCACGTATGAATTTTGCATTATTTGTTTTTTCAACGATAAACCACGGGTCAATACTAATGCAGTGGCCCCCAACTCCGGGCCCCGGATTTAATATGTTTACACGAGGGTGTTTATTTGCAATTTTTATTGCATCCCATACGTTAACCCCTATTTCATCACAAATTTTCGCAAATTCGTTTGCAAGTGCAATATTTATGTCCCTATAGGTATTCTCCATTAATTTTACCATTTCCGCAGTGTTTGAATCGGTAATATATATTTTTCCTTCTACAAATGATTTGTAAATTTCTTTTGCCATTTCCGCAGATTTTTTATTTATTCCACCAATAATACGGTCGTTTTCAACGAGTTCCTTTAAAATTTTTCCTGGAAGAACTCTTTCTGGGCAGTGGGCAACGTATATTTTTTTATCGATAGTTTCATAAATTTTTTTAGTGATTTCCGGCGGAATTGTACTTTCAATTACAATTAAGTTTCCCTCTTTTAAAAATGGAATGATATTTTGGACTGCACCCATCACGTAGGTTAAATCACACTTTTTAGATCCATCTTCGTTTTCCAGTGCAGGGGTTGGAACACAGATGATAAATGCATCCGCTTCTGTTGCAGATGTCTGAACATTTAAGTTTTTTGAATTTATCGCACCCTTTACAAGCGTTAAAAGTCCGGGTTCTTCAATTTTTAATTCGCCGTTTTTGATCTGGTTTACTCGTTTTTCGTTTACATCAACACCGACAACTTCGTAGCCATGATTTGCAAGCATTGAGGCTGTGGGAAGACCAATATATCCTAATCCTATAACACAGATCTTATTAATATTGTAATTGCCATGTTTCTCCATTAAATCACCGGATTATTTAAAAAGTTTATTTGCAAGGGGGTATGCCCAAGAAGCCTCAACAATAACGCTTAAGAGTATCGTAAGGAATGTTGCAACAAGGATTGAACCTGCAATCATTTCCGGAGGCATATATTGGGTTACCGCAGGAGGTATCACACTAGGATGGTGCATAATATTTGAATATATCATTGCTGCAAGTGCTGCAGGAACTACCCCTCTTGGACCTTCAAGTGCAAAGTAGATTCGCTCTTTTAGTGAATTTACTGGAGGAATTGCGGTCGCAATAAAAACCCCTATTGGTCTTGCAACGAATACAGAACCAATTGCACAAAGGAGTCCGTAAAACCCAAAGTGCGTAAGGAGCGGTAAACTTATGCTCGCACCTAAAAATACGAATATTAAAATTCTAGTAAGTGACGATAGATCTGTACAAAATTCTGCCATTTTATGCATGTCTTTTGTATTTTTGGGGTTTTTAGTTACCACGTTCCCAATATAAAGTCCCATAATGGCAACTGCCATATAGCCGCTTAATCCATGTCCTAGGAAATGGGGGGCAATTTCCTCTCCAAAATACCATAGTGCCATTGCAGCCCCAACGCCAAGTGGTGCAATGTATTCTCCAAATTCATCTTTTGAAACTACAAATTCAAATATTTTTCCTCCAACATAACCTAAAGCGAGGCCACCAAATGCCAACATAATAAAATCAAGAATTGGATTTGCACTTTTGCTAAGGCCTATTGCTGAAAGGGTTAATGTTGTTGCAACGATACCCAATGGATCGTTAAATACGCTTTCTGCTTCTAAAGTAACTGCAATTTTTGGGTCAATATCTGATTTTGAAAATATTGGAATAAGGGTTGCAGGATCAGTCGCACAGTTTACTGCACCGTAGATAAATCCAATCGGGTTTGTAAACGGTAGTGCATATACAAAACTGAACACGAGTCCAGAAATTAAAAGTGAAATAACAAGACCGATTGTATCAAGTTTTAAAACTGTTTTTAAAACTCTTTTTAAAACAATCCATCTCATTTCAAAGGCTCCAACGAGCAAAAGAATTATAAGACCAACAGTTCCCACAAAAGAAAAAATTGTCTGGGCATAAATTGGAGATATCAATCCAAATACTGGGCCAATAAGTAAACCAACAATTAATAGAAGAGGAATATCTGGAATTCCGATTCTATCCGCTAATTTAGCGATAAATGATCCAATGATAAATAAAAGGGATATGTACCCTATTGCAAGGGAGATTTCCATCCTAACACCCAGTACGTATGATATAGTTTGCCCGTAGGTTAACTCATAGTTATTTGTAAATTTTACTAATTATGGATTTAATACATTATACAAATCGTTAAATTTTTATACATTAAATAATTTTGGATATTATAAATCAGATAGAATAACTACGAATACATATTTATAATCTTAGGTAAACTACGGAAATTATTGGGTGAAATTGTGATATTACTTGTAAGTCCTAAAGATGTTGCTGAAGCCTACGAAGCAATCGAAGGTGGTGCCGATATAATTGATGTCAAAAATCCTCCTGAAGGTTCATTGGGTGCAAACTTTCCATGGGTAATTAAAGAAATAAGAGAAGCAACGCCAGAAGGAAGGCTTGTGAGTGCTGCAATAGGGGATGTTCCATATAAACCGGGAACTGTTACACTTGCAGCTTTGGGGGCAACAGTAAGTGGTGCTGATTATATAAAGGTTGGACTTTACGGTACAAGGTCATACCAAGAAGCCGTGGACGTAATGAAAAATGTTACAAAAGCAGTAAAATATGTTGGGGAAGACAAAATTGTTGTAGCTGCAGGATATGCGGATGCATACAGAATTGGTGGAGTTGATCCATTAGTTATCCCTAAAGTTGCAAGAGATGCAGGATGCGACGTTGCAATGTTAGATACGGCTGTAAAAGATGGAAAAACATTGTTTGACCACATGAGCATTGAATTATTAAAGGAATTTGTCGAAGAAACACACAAATATGGAATGAAATGTGCTCTTGCAGGTTCAATTAAAATTGAAGAAATTCCAATGTTAAAAGAAATTGGTTGTGACATCGTTGGTGTTAGGGGTGCTGCATGCACCAAGGGTGACAGAAATGAAGGAAGAATTCAAAAAGATCTGGTTAAAGAAATTGTGAAAGTATGCAAGGAATAAAATAGAATAATTATTTTAAAATTATAAAAATATTTTAAAATAAGTTTTATTGTTTAAATAAATAGATTAAAATCTTAAAACAACCAAAAACTATTAATATATTTTTTATGAGTATGTTAAAAGGATTAATCAAAATCCCGTAATTATCATTGCATATGCCCTCATGGGGTAGGTAGGATATCCTCGCGGACTGCGGATCCGTGGACTCGGGTTCAAATCCCGATGGGGGCGTTTTTAAATCTATTTTATAATTTTATGTTAGAAATATTTTTTTGAGAATATTTTTTAATTAAGCCCATTTATTTAGGTTTTAATTAATTTACTTAACTAATACGTAAGATTAATATTATTGAATGGATATATTTTAATTATATTGATCAATACATATTTATGATCCATATATGTCTTAACGGCGGTGATTATATGTCTAACAAAGGGCAATTATCTATAGAAATGGTAATATTGATCCTCGCAGTTTTAGTTTCTGGTTCATATGTGGCTTTAGAAATGTCTAAAGGCGCTTTTGAAACGACTACTGTTAACGATGTTCAGGAAACATCTTATTGCGGGTTTACTTCAGGATTTGACGTCGATGTAATCAATAATGCAATAGTAAAACTTACTACTGGCGTAATTAACATTAACCCTAACGATGCGGTAACAAACAATGAATTTAATGCATCATACACTAACATTACGGATAATAGTGTGGTAACCTATTCCCTTGATAATGTAAAAACAAATTTAATTAAAAATTATGCTGACGGTACTGTTATATATGTTCCATTAAACGAAACTTGGAAAAATTTTACGGCATCAAATATCGTTCTAAGAATGAAGTCAGATTATGTATGCACCATAAATGGCGAGAATGTAACGTTGGAATCAAGCTGTTTTGAAATTACTGCACCAGAAGGATGTGATGAATTTAACTTCCAGATGAGTGCGGGAACAGGTGCTGGTCAATACTACTTAAGATTGGTGGATCAAGAAGTAACTCTTGTATTTACAATGGAATAACTAACAAATTTTTTTATTTTTTTATAAATTCTATCAACAATGTATTTTTAAAGTCCCTATTTTGAAAATGTTTAAATCAGTTCTTTTACATATTAAAAATTAATTAAATGATGAATTGTTTTTAAATGGATAACTATTAGTATTTTGTCGGGGGGGAGGGGATGCCAGATACCGATTATTATTTGATGCCAATTTCAGAAGTATTTGAAAGATTAGAATCTGAAAAAACAGGACTTTCCAAAACAAACGCTGAAAAAAGGCTGAAAAATTTTGGAAAAAATGAATTAAATGTGGAACTTAGGCTTCCAAAATGGCTAAAATTTTTATTTCAATTTAAAGACGTTTTTGCGGCAGTTTTAATTTTTGCATCGGCAGTTTCTTTTTCGATTGGCAATTATCGGGATGGAACCATAATGGCATTAATTGTGATAATCAATGCAATAATTGGATATTATCAAGAGAATAAGGCCGAAAATATAATGGATTCTTTAAAAAAATTGATAAAGTCCCCTTCAAAAGTTTATCGTGACGGTGAACTACAGGAAATTTCACAGGAGTTGTTGGTTGTCGGGGATATCGTGCATCTTGATGAGGGTGACAAAGTACCTGCGGATATCCGATTGATCGAATCTTACAATTTGAGCACCAATGACTTTTCACTCACTGGAGAATCAATGCCTCAAGAAAAAGATACTGAAATAATTAATTCAGAAGTTGGGGTTGCTGACCGTACAAATATGGTTTATCTTGGAACGAATATTGCGACAGGAAATGCCAAAGGAATTGTTGTAGCAACAGGAATGAATACTGAACTTGGGAGAATTGCGAATCTTACGCGAGAAGAAAAACTTGCAAAATCTCCGTTACAAATTGAACTGAGTAATATTGCAAATAAAATTACGTTTTTTGCGATAATTATTGCTTCAATTATTTTTTTAATAAGTTTAAATCAGGGTTTAGGTTTAAAATTTGGTTTAATCTATGGTCTCGGAATTGCAGTTGCGATAGTTCCGCAGGCCCTTCCAATGCAAATTACAGTTGCACTTGCAAATGGAGTTTCTAAACTTGCAAAGAAAAATGCAGTAATAAAAAAACTCTCAGCAGTCGAAACACTCGGTTCAACAAACGTAATTACAACCGATAAAACCGGAACATTAACTAAAAATGAAATTACTGTTAAAAACATCTGGTTTGATGGAAACGAGTATGAAATAACGGGTGTTGGATATGAACCAAAGGGTACTATTTATGACATGACAGGAAATGAAATGGATGAAACAAATCTTTCAAAAATGAAATTAATTTTTAATGCCGCAACAATGGCTTCAAATGCAGAAATTCACGAACCGGATGAAAATCATTATGGATGGTATCCAATTGGGGATCCAACAGAGGCAGCTTTGATAACTGTTGCTAGAAAATTAGTCATTATGTCATTAAATGAGGATGAAGAATATCCCAAAATTCAAGAATTTAGCTTTGATTCTGTTCGAAAAAGAATGAGTTCTATTCGGCTTTTTAAGGATAAAAAGACTTTAATGATGAAAGGAGCAATTGATAGTGTTATTTCAGTTAGTAAATATATTTATAAGGATGGAAAAATTTTTGAATTAAAAAAAGAAGACATTGAAATGATAAATGAGTTAAATATGGAATATTCAAAAAAAGCAATGAGGATTCTTGCATTTGCATATCGTGAATTAGAAAACAATGAAGGAGAATATTCGGTTGAAAATACTGAAAAAGATATGGTTTTTTTAGGATTAATGGCTATGAGTGACCCTCCAAAAGAAGGTGTAAAAGATGCAATAAAAAAAGCACACGAAGCACACATAAAAACTTACATCATGACTGGGGATCATGCGATAACTGCACAGGCGGTTGGAAAACAGATATTTTTAGCAGATGGTGGTCGAGAAGTAAATGTTATAACTGGAAAAGAACTCGATTCGATGTCTGATGAAGAATTAAAACAAAAAATGTCTGAAAATGATGCACTGATATTTTCAAGAACTTCGCCTGAAAATAAACTTAGAATCGTAAAAACGCTAAAAGAGCAAGGACAAATCGTTGCAGTAACGGGGGATGGTGTAAATGATGCTCCTGCCCTAAAAAGTTCCCATATCGGGGTTGCAATGGGAAAAATTGGAACTGATGTATCAAAAGAGGCATCTGAACTTATTTTATTGGATGATAGCTTTTCAACACTAGTTTATGCAATTCGAGAGGGGCGTACAATCTACAATAATCTTACAAAAACAATTATCGCATCTCTTACAAGTAATGGGGGAGAATTGACAATAGTTTTAATAGGATTACTTGCTGTAGCGTATATGGGCTGGCCAATGCCAATATTAACGATTCAAATACTTGCAATCGACCTTCTCGCAGAAATTTTGCCATTAACGGCACTTACGTTTGATCCTGCATCAAAAGATATAATGAATGCACGACCAAGAAGAAAAGAAGAACACATTTTAAATAAATATGTAATCTCAGAAATCTTATTTTTCGGATTTTTAATGGGTTTTTTAGCATTTTTAAACTTTGGACTGTTTATATTTAGGAATAACCTTGAACTAACTACAATTCATGAATTATATCCGCTTGCAACCACGATAAGCTATGCTACAATTGCATTCTGCCAGTTTATGAATATTCTTTCGCGAAGATACTCTTACGAAACGTTATTTAGCAGAACAATCTTTAGAAATGTAAATATGATTTATTCAATACTGATTTCAATAGTTTTTACGTTTACTGCAATATATGTTTCTCCAATAAACAAAACAATTGGTTTTGCACCGATGGGGCTTATTGATTGGGCGTATGTGATACTTGCTTCATTTGTATTCTTGGGAGCACACGAACTTTTGAAGGTATATAAACGTCATAAAAAGTCAAGTAAGCATGTAACAGTTTTAACCGAAGTTTTGGCTTAAGGTGGGAGTATGAGAAAAATTGGAAGTACTTATTCAAAAAAAGCAGGGTTGCCCCCAGGAGATTTGGTATATACTGGTGAAATTGATTTAAAAGAGACTGAAATACTATTTATCAGTTATAATATGGATAATTTTTTGAAAAAACAGGTAAAAAGTCTAGATGAGATAATTATTGACCATTCATGTGTAAATTGGATTATATTTTCGGGGATTCCAAATGCCGAAGAAATGAGGTTGATTGGTGAAAAATATGAACTTCACAAATTAACCCTTGAAGATATACTCAATACAAGTCAAAGAACTAAATTCGAAGTTTATGGGAAATACAAATACCTTGTAACAAGGATAATCCACCAAGAAGATCCAAAAAAACCACTCGAATCAGAACAGCTCAGCATACTTTTGAAAAACAATATATTGATTACATTTTTTGAACAGGATATTCATATTATTGAACATTTACTCGATAGGATTTCAAACAAAAAAGGATCAATTCGTGAAAAAGGACTGGATTATTTGTTCTATGCACTACTCGATTCTATAATTGACCATTATTTTGAAATAATTTCACATATTGAAGATGAAATTGAAAAATATGATTCAAAACTGTTTTCAGAAATTGAAAATGAAGAAATTGTACGTGTAAAGCAAATAAGACAAATATTGGTGGTGTTACGGAAAAATATAGGGCCATTTAAAGAAATATTTCATAAATTCAGTAGGGATGAGTATGAATTTATCGAAAAACGTAATTTATTATACATTCATGACCTATACGACCACACAGTCCATTTAATTGAAACGATTGATGTTTTAAAGGACAATACGTCAAATATTGCGGAAATACATCTTTCTGTAATGGGCAATAACATGAACGAAATTATGAAGGTACTTACAATAATTTCCACAATCTTTATTCCACTTTCATTTGTTGCAGGACTTTATGGGATGAATTTTGAGAATATGCCTGAATTAAAATGGAATTTTGGATATTTTTATGTTCTTATTGTAATGGGGTTGATTTTAACTTCAATGGTAATGTTTTTCAGACGAAAAAAGTGGATTTAGGGTTTCTACAAATGCCCTACACAAAAAGTATATTTAATATTAAAACGATAATTAGTTAACAATTTAATACGTACTCGGTAAAAAAAGGTGACTATTTGAAAAAAACTGCAATATTAATACTTTTTAGTATGTTAGTATTAACAAGTGCATGCATTACCTCTAAAGAGTATTTTGAATCTGATAAATTGGTGGTTGGTATATATCCATATATCCCCCCATATCAGTATTATGAAAAAGGTGAATTAAAAGGTTTTGAAATAGAATTAATTTCAGAAATTGCCAAAAGGATGAATAAAAAAGTTGAGTTTGTTGAAACCGATTATAAATATGGAAATTATATTGCAGCCCGTTCTGGAAATGTAGATTGTTCAATTTCGGCGATAACTAAAACGGCTTCAAGAGAGGAAGATTCATTATTTTCACAATTGTACATGTACTCATATTCTTCCCTAGCATGCTTAGATTTGGATTATTCAAGTTTAACGGATTTTGAAGGTAAAAAAATAGGGGTCGTCGGCGATACGGTTTATGTGGATCATACGGAATCATACAAAAAAAGCGTCAATTTTGAAATTGTAAAATATTATGATTATTATGATTTAAATTCGGCACTAGTATCTGGTGAAGTGGATGGAATACTTGCTGATTATTTCATTTGTAAATATTTAAAAAAAAATGGAACTGATTTAAATATTCTAGAAAATACCGATATTCACTACTTTGGAATAGTTTTCCCACTTGAAAATGAAGATTTGATGAAAAGTATAAATGAATACTTGCTGGATATGTGTGATGATGGAACATATACTAAATTAAGAGTAAAATATTTTGAAATCGAGTAAACTTAATCAATTGCATTTTTTTTCAATTTTATTTTAATTTTGATACAATCTTATCTAATAAATCTAGGTAACAATTTTTATATGGTGTTCCATTCAAAAATAGTTAATTGTCCCAAAATATAGGGATACATTCATCAATTGCTTGAATAATCGGAAGGGTAATTTAAGAAATAGGGGTTTTGACTATAAATTACTGGATATTCATCCAGAATTTCTTTTTTTTAGTATTTTCAAACTTATTATTTTAACGTATTTGCGGCTTTTTTATTTCAACAATTTACAATATGCATAAATAACAGTCATTCCATATTCAAACCGGAAAGATTTGATATTGTTTAAATCCTTATCAAATATTGGATTAATCGTTATTTTCATAAAAATCACGCAAATATTTTATCAACTATTCGTTTGAGAGGCTGATCATGAAAAAATTAATGCTTGGAAACGAGGCAGTGGCGAGAGGCGCTTACGAAGCAGGGGTTCTTGTGGCAACAGCGTATCCCGGAACCCCTAGTACTGAGATTACCGAATATATTTCAAAATATTCTGAAATTAATTCGGAATGGTCTGTAAATGAAAAAGTTGCTCTTGAAGTAGGTATCGGTTCAGCAATTGCAGGCGCTAGAACCATAGTTTCAATGAAACACGTGGGATTAAACGTTGCAGCAGATCCATTGATGACTGTCGCATATACAGGAATTAATGCAGGACTTTTGATAGTTGTTGCAGATGATCCTAGTATGCACAGTTCCCAAAACGAGCAAGATACAAGATATTATGGAATGTTTGCAAAAATACCGGTATTAGAACCTTCGGACAGTCAAGAATGTAAAGATTTTGTTAAATTGGGTTTTGAAATCAGTGAAAAATTTGATACTCCAGTAATATTGAGACTCAGCACGAGAGTATCTCACTCACAAAGTCTGGTTGAATTGGAAGAAAAAGAATCAATTGAACTAAAACCATATGATCAAAATCCTTCGAAATATATTTCAGCACCTGCATATGCGAAAAAAAGAAGAGTTTTCATCGAAGAAAGATTAGAAGAACTATCCACTTTTGCAGATTCATCAGATTTAACCAAAATTGAATATGGGAATAAAAAAATCGGAATTATTACGAGCGGAATTGCATACAATTACGCAAAGGAAGTTATTCCCGATGCATCTTTTTTGAAATTTGGAATGAGCTACCCTCTTCCAGAAGAAAAAATTAAAGAATTCGTTGAAAATTGCGATAAAGTTTATGTTTTTGAAGAATTGGAACCCATTTTTGAGCAAAAAATTAAATCAATGGGATTAAACGTAATTGGAAAAGAAATATTCCCAATTATCGGAGAATTAAGCAGCGAAATAATTAGAAATGCGCTTTTAAACGAATCAAAAGAAGTTATTGATAAATTTGATGAGTTACCTCAAAGGCCACCAGTCCTGTGTCCTGGATGCCACCATAGGGGTCCATTTTATGTTCTTAAAAAATTAAAACTCCATGTTGCTGGAGACATTGGCTGTTACACCCTTGGGGGATTTGGGCCATTAAATGCAATCGATACCACAATCTGTATGGGCGCAAGTATTGGAATGGCACACGGATTTGAAAAAGCAAGAGGAAAAGATTTCGCTAAAAAATCTGTTGCGGTTATCGGAGACTCTACATTCTGTCATTCTGGAGTTACTGGTTTAATGGATATTGTATACAACAAAGGACACAGTACCGTGATAATTTTAGATAATTCAATCACTGCAATGACGGGACACCAAGAAAACCCTTCAACTGGAAAAACACTCTCTGGAGAAAGTGTTCCTGCAATTGATTTTGAAACACTTGGAAGAGCAATTGGAATAAACAGAATTCGAGTGGTTGACGCGTACGATTTAAAATCACTCGAAGAAACGATAAAAGAAGAAGTAAATGCAGAAGAACCTTCGTTAATCATTACAAAAAGACCTTGTGTATTGATAAAAGGCGCCAAATTTGATTTTAAAGATTATAGAATAGATCCTGAACTTTGTACTGGCTGCAAATTATGTTTAAAAATAGGATGTCCAGCAATTTCATTTGACGGAAAAGTTGCAAAGATAAACGATTCATTATGCGTTGGATGCGGGCTTTGTAAAGACTTATGTAAATTTTCAGCAATAGTTGAGGTGGTAAAATAATGAATATCGTCATCGCAGCAGTTGGTGGGCAGGGCGCAGTTTTAACCTCTAAAATTTTAGGAACGCTTGCACAAAATCTCGGAAAAGACGTAAAAGTTTCAGAAGTTCACGGAATGTCTCAAAGGGGCGGTAGTGTAGTTGCATATGTTAAATTTGGCGACAAAGTTTATTCCCCTGTAGTTGAAAAAGGAACCGCAGACATAGTTTTGGCTTTTGAAATGCTCGAAGGTGCAAGATACGTAGATTATTTAAAAGAAAATGGAAAATTGGTAGTAAATACTCAAAGAATAGATCCAATGCCGGTGATAACGGGGGATATGGAGTATCCTGCTGATTTAGGTGAAAAACTTGAAGAATTAAACATTGGATATATTCCGGTAGATGCACTATCTCTTGCAAAAAATGCAGGAACGATAAAAGCGGTTAATGTTGCCTTAATAGGGGTTCTCGCACAAAATAGCAACATTAAAAAAGAAGAATGGATAAAAGCTATAAAAGATACCGTTCCTGAAAAGTTTCTGGAATTGAATTTAAAAGCTTTTGAATTGGGTTACAATCTAGAATAGAAGGGATATAATGATTTGGAATGAAACTATTGAATGCATGGATCGAGAAGAAATGAGGGAACTTCAAAGCAAAAGACTCTCAGAAACTGTTAATCGTGTTTACCACAATGTTCCGTTTTACCGGAAAAAGATGCAAGAGATGGGCGTTTACCCTGAAGATATTCAAAGTATTGACGATCTTTCAAAATTACCATTTACAACAAAACAGGATTTAAGGGATAACTATCCTTTTGGAATATTTTCAGTTCCAATGAGCGAAATCGTGAGAGTTCACGCTTCATCAGGAACCACTGGAAAGCCAACTGTTGTCGGATATACAAGAAGAGACATTGCAATGTGGTCTGAAGTTGTTGCAAGGGCATTAAACTGTGCAGGAGCTTCAAGAGAGGATTTTATTCAGATTGCTTATGGATACGGCCTTTTTACTGGAGGTCTTGGATTGCACTACGGAAGTGAAAAATTGGGTGCAACCGTAATTCCAATTTCTGGTGGAAATACCCAAAAACAAGTTCAATTAATGGCTGATTTTAAAACAACAGTTCTTGCATGTACTCCGTCATACGCTCTTTATTTGGCAGAATCTCTTGAAGAAGCAGGAATGACCACCGATGACATCAGTTTAAGGGTTGGAATCTTTGGTGCGGAACCTTGGACTCCAGGCATGAGAAAAGAAATTGAAATTAAACTTGGAATAAAAGCAATGGATATTTACGGTTTAAGTGAAGTAATGGGCCCTGGTGTAGCATGTGATTGTGAATATCAGGCAGGTTTACACGTAAACGAAGACCATTTTGTTCCTGAAATTATTGATCCAGTTACCTTAAAACCACTCCCAGCTGGAAGTGAGGGTGAACTCGTGTTTACCACAATTACAAAAGAAGGAATGCCTCTTTTAAGGTACAGAACAAGAGATTTAACTTCATTAAATTATGAAAAATGTGAATGCGGAAGAACTCTTGTTAGAATGAACAAGTGTACTGGAAGAAGCGACGATATGTTAATTATAAGGGGAGTTAATGTTTTCCCATCACAAATCGAAAGCGTTCTTTTAGAAATGAGCGAAACAAAGCCACACTACTTATTAATAGTAGATAGAATAAATAATTTAGACGTTCTTGAAGTTTGGGTGGAAGTTGAAGATCAGTTCTTCTCAGACAAAATTAGCATGCTTGAACAGTTAAGCAAAAAAATCAAGCATAATATTGAAAGTACCTTAGGAATAAGTGTTAAAATTAAGCTTGTAGAGCCAAAAACTATCGAAAGAACCGAAGGAAAGGCTAAAAGAGTAATTGACAAAAGAAAACTTTAATGGAGGGGTTAATATGATTATCAAACAATTATCAGTATTTTTAGAAAATAAATCCGGAAGACTAAAAGAAGTAACCGAAATCCTCGAAAAATCAGGAATAAATATCTCAGCACTCAGCGTTGCAGACACTTCTGATTATGGAATTTTAAGAATGGTTGTTTCAAATCCAGATCTTGCATTAAAAGTTTTAAAAGAAAATAGATTTTCAGTTAGCTTAACTGACGTTATATGTATATGCATTCCAAACGAAATCGGTGCTCTTTCAAAAACTCTCGATATTCTTTCAAAAGAAAATATCAGCATTGATTATGTCTACGCATTTTCAATGGGTGATAAAGCACTAGCAGTTTTAAGAACTGAAGACGTTAAAAAAGGAATTGAAGTATTAAAAGATCATAATACTGAAGTTTTAGAAGCAGAAGAAATATACTGCATTTAAATTTATTTTATATTATTTTTAAAGTTAATTTCTTTTTCCTGCCCTAAAAATCGGTTGATATTAAACATATCTATTTCCAAGTGTGTTTTTCCAGTTACTATGATGTAATTGTCATGTAAAACATATTTTAAGCAGTTTCCAAAAAGTTCTATGACTGATTTTATCAATTTAAGATGATTTCGAATCTGGTACGTTGCATTGAATTTTAGGATAAGCATGTCCTGTTGTTCAAAAATTTTGCATTCATCATGGTGTTCCATGACCTTTTTTATGACATTTAAACAGTGCGTTTTTTCATGCCTCAATCTTTCATCATCATCACACAGGAAATAGTACGGATTTGTTAGGAAATAAATCGTGCTGTTTTTTGGCCCCTTTACCTTTCCAATCAGTTTTTTTTGAATCAGAGAATTCATAGATTTTGAAATACTCCTTATACTTTCTTCTCTTGGAATTCCAGATAGGTCTTTTAACTCTTCAGTAGTGAGTATTCCATCGTTATTGTAAAATTCGTAAAGTATGTCGTCTTGGGATACCATGTTTTTCCGTTCCTGATTTAATCTACAGAATATATATTTCTTCCATTAAATACTTTTTTAAGAATTTTGGATGAAAATAGGGTTTAAATCTATAAAATCGATTATTTTTCTAAAATTTAGATTCTACAATGTCATTTAACCTATAAATTACTTTTTACTGATTTTGATTTTTTATATGTTGATTTTAAAAGGGCATTTATTGGAGGTATTTTTGAATTATGATTAATTATATGCTTTATCACAAATGTGTAAAAATAGCTTTAATTTTTATTATTTCCCCTAAATGTATTCCTATTTTTAAAAAAAGTAAGAATATCCATTCTACCCATATATTTAAATGCAATGTTAACCCATATATTAATTTACTTCCTTTGGAGGGGATTTTTGATGAGGGGCAATTTTGAAATACCTGAAGAATTAGAAGAAATCGAGCCAGTAATAAAGCCTGGGGCCGAGGTCATAAATGTTTCTCGATATGCGAAAAGAAGGGGTTTTATCGAACCTGTGTACATAACTAGAAATGTTTATGATGCTATTTATCCTGATGAAGACGATAGTATAACTTATTTTAAGCGACTCTATTCTATACTAAAACAAATGAGGGGGGAAGTTAGTGAACAAAAATGTCCATTTATAACTTTCACCCATGAAATGTCAAAAAAGTCTAAAACTGAATTTATGGCTGTTAGATATCAGGAACATGATGATAAGGCTTGGTATTTATTAATGCCGAGATAATACTTTTTTAAATTTTAATTATTTTTTTATCAAGAAGGGTTTCTGTGAAAACTAAATATGAAAGAACAAAAAACTCAGGAATCCAAAAGAAGCAATTAGATGTTATTTTTCCTTTAAAATTTTAAAAAGGTATTAATATTGGAATGAAAACAGAATTATTAATGATTAATCCCATTTGTGTATTAATCCAAATTTCCCATATTTGGCCATATAATTATTTTTAATTATTGGGGGATACTTTGGACAGATATAATCATGAATACCGCTATTATCTGTATTTAATTGAAAATTCAGAAAGTTTTGAAGAATGTGTCAAAAATAACTGTGAAATAGTTCTAAAAATTCCAGAAATACTCGAGGTAGTAGGTCAGGAAATTTCAATTGCAGAAAATATGTTGCTATTATATCACAATAAACAGTCTAGATTTGAAATACCGAAATCTAGCAAGTATGCTTTGGGTTATTTTAATTATTTACGAGAAAATATCTTGTATAATATATACTGCAAGAAATGTTTAGACGTAGATATGCAGGAATCAGAAAATTTTTATCATTATGAATTAAATGTGGAAAAAGCTCCACTAAATAGGCATGAATTATTTATTGGGTATATCTGCAATGAGTCCAATAAATACCTAGAAATATTGAATAAATTAAAAAAATGCAAGATTTTAGAATAATTGTATTACACTTTTTGTTTGTGCATGAAATAAACTCCAAGTGATATTGCAAATATGGATATTGCCATATATATCATATCTAACGATGTTTCAAAGTGCATTGAGAGAACTCTCTGGAAAAAGCTGACTACTAAAACCATTATTATAACTTTTATGATTTTACTTTTTAATTCATCTAGAGAATATATTTCTAGTATGTTTGAAACATCATCATCTACTCTTGCAATATCAATTTTTGAGATAAATAATTCGTATATCCCGAAACTAAATATTAAAAGTACAACTCCAATTAAATAAAGGTCAACAGCACCGATAACCCCGATTAAAATTTGATTGTGTTGTTCACTACTCAACGGGTCTGAAATATACGTTATGATTGTATGAAATATTTCAGCAGATCCTGCTAAGAATAACATGATTGATCCAAGAGTTCCAAAAATAACTGCTAAAACTACGACAAATCTGGAATTCCAGAGTGCGAGTTCAAAAAAATGTTCAAAAAAACCCTGTTCACTAATATCTTTAATTCCATATTTTTTCTTAAGTTTATTTGATTTTCCCATAACCAACCTCGTACAACAAGATATAACTTACAATAATCTTTATTTTAAAAAGTTTTATGTTTTTCGACTAATCAAACTGAAAAAATGAAAAATAGATTATTTAATTTTTTTCTTCAATTTTGCAATTGTATCTCTTATTTTTATTGCTTTTTCAAATTCGAGCGCTTCTGCGGCTTCATACATTTCAGCTTCAAGTTCTATGACGACATTTGGAATATCTGCTACAGGTATATGTTTTACATCAGAAATATCAACTACCTTTTCTCTTATTGGTTTTACAATGGTTTTTGGTGCGATATTGTGTTTTTCATTATATTCTTTTTGCAAGTTTCTTCTTCTTTCAGTTTCGAAAACTGCTTTTTTAATTGAATCGGTCATTTTGTTAGCATAAAGCACGACTTTCGAATTTGCATTTCTTGCAGCACGACCGATTGTTTGAATCAAGCTTTTATCGTTTCTCAAAAACCCTTCCTTGTCAGCATCGAGTATTCCAACGAACCCAACTTCGGGAATGTCTAAACCCTCCCTCAACAAATTTATTCCAACGAGGCAGTCGAATTTTCCAAGCCTTAAATTTCGAATAATTTCGGTTCTCTCAATAGTATCTATGTCAGAATGCAGATATCTTGCTTTAACATTTCGTTTTGCAAGATATTCAGTTAATTCCTCCGCAAGACGTTTTGTAAGAGTCGTAATTAATACTCTTTCTCCTTTTTCGACCATTTTTTCGGTTTCTTTTATGATATCTTCAACCTGATTTTCAATCGGCCTTATTTCAACTTCAGGGTCAAGTAATCCTGTTGGTCTAATAATCTGTTCCACAACCTGGTTAGATTTATCTAACTCGTAGTCCCCAGGGGTAGCTGACACAAAAATTACATTGTTCATGTATTTTTTAAATTCTTCAAATCTAAGGGGTCGGTTGTCATATGCACTTGGCAATCTGAATCCATAATCAATTAATGACTGTTTTCTTGATCTGTCGCCCTTGTACATTCCGCGAATTTGAGGGATGGTTTGATGGCTTTCATCAATTACGATCAAAAAATCATCTGGGAAATAGTCTAAAAGACAGTATGCAGGCTCTCCTTCTTTTCTATTTTCAAAATGTCTCGAATAATTTTCAATTCCCTTACAGCTTCCAGTTTCTTCGATCATTTCAATATCATACAGGGTTTTCTGCTTTAATCTGTGAGATTTTAACATGTCTAAATGTGGAAGCCATTCATCGAGTTCTTTTAAAATGGATGTTATCGCATTTTTCTTATCTTCTTCAGGAATTACGAAGTGTTTTGCAGGGTACATATAAAATGAATCCAGTTCATGTTTTTTGGTCATGTTTTTTGGATCCAATTCATACATTCTATCAATTTCATCCCCAAACATTTCAACTCTTAAAATATCGTCCTGATATCCTGGAATAATATCCAAAGTATCTCCTTTTACCCTGAATCTTCCCGGAACTAATTCCATATCGTTTCTTTCGTATTGAATATCCACCAATTTTTCAATAATGTCGGATCTTTTGATTTTTTCTCCGACTTTTAGCTCAAAACCCATTTCTTTAAAGAGTTCAGGATTTCCAAGACCGTATATACAGGAAACCGATGCTACAATTATCACGTCCCTTCTCGAAAGAATTGCAGAAGTTGCACGAAGACGCATTTGCTCAATTTTCGGGTTGATTTGTGCATCCTTTTCAATATATTGATCTCTTTGTGGAATATATGATTCTGGCTGGTAGTAATCATAGTATGAAACAAAGTATTCTACTCGATTTTCAGGAAAGAACTCTTTAAACTCATTATAAAGTTGTGCCGCAAGTGTTTTATTGTGCGCAATTACCAGTGTTGGTTTTTGAACTTTTTCAATCACATTTGCAATAGTAAAAGTTTTTCCAGAACCTGTAACACCGAGCAGAGTCTGCTTACTTTTTTCAGGATTTTTTTCAAGCTCATTTACAAGCTCTGCAATTGCTTCTGGTTGGGATCCTTTTGGCTCAAAATCTGCTTTTAATTTGAAATTTGGAGAATTCATTTTATCAATTCCTTTTTTCTAAGTAATCGATTGTAATTTATTGCGAATCTGTGCGCTTCATCACGAATTTCTTGAATAAAAAGTGATGCTTTTTCATTTTTCTTTATTGGAAGTGGATTTTCAATTCCTGGAGCGTAAATTTCTTCTTCACGTTTTGCAATCGAAATTAATGGGATTTTAAGTTTTAATTTTTGAAGTTCTTTAAATGCCGATGAAAGCTGGCCTTTTCCCCCATCAATGATTATTAAATCAGGCAATTCCAAATTTTCTTCAATTAATTTACTGTATCGCCTAACTACTACTTCAGAAATTGATTTGAAGTCATCTATCCCAGAAACTGTTTTTATTTTAAATCTGCGATAATTTTTTTTGTCAGGTTTTCCATTTCTAAACTGGACCATTGACGCAACAGTAGAAGTTCCGGAAAGGTGCGATATATCAAAGCATTCTATTACATTTGGACTATTATCAAACATTAATTTGTTTTTTAAGCTTTCAACTTTTATTTCATTTCCATTAACGTAAATTTCAAGATTTTTTATGGCAAGGTCTAAAAGTTGCTTTTTTTCTCCTTGTTTAGGAATTTTAAAAGTAACTTTTGAGCCTTTCTTTTGAGATAAATATTCTAAAATTGCATCAGAATTATAATAAGACTCTTCTTCAATATTTTTTGGCAGTTCTGAAATTATGATCTCTGACGGAACTTCGTTTTCCGAGTAGTACTGGATTAAAAACTCTTCAAAGAAATTTTCTGTGTAATCAAATTCAAAGTATTTTCTATCAAAAAGCGTTCCTTTTAATACATTAAAAACCATTATATGGATTTTTCCGCTTTTTTCAAGAATGCTGATTACATCTTCATTGTATTTAACGTCTCTTTTAACGTTTTGACGAATTTTTAATTTTTCAATTGCATTTATTTCTTCTCTAATCAATAGAGCTTCTTCAAACTGCAGATTTTTTGATTTGTTATCCATTTCAATTCTGAGTTCATCAATTAATGAATTAATATGCCCTTTTAAGACACTTTCTGCTTTTTTAATCTGATTCAAATAATCTTTGGAGGTTATATCTCCACTACATGGTGCAGTGCAGTTTTTTATGTGATATCTTAAACAGGGACGTTTGTGCATGTTTTTACACGATCTGATTTTGAATGTCTTTTTTAAAACATCTAAAACATAATCTCTTTCCTTTGCAGAAGTAAATGGGCCGTAAAATTTTCCTTTTTTTGATTTATTTCTCAATATTCCAATTCTTGGGAAATCTTCTTCGCTAATATAAATATATGCATAATTTTTCGAGTCTTTTAGGTCAATATTGTATTTGGGACTGTATTTTTTGATTAAAGTATTTTCTAAAATCAAAGCTTCGACTTCATTATCTGTTACGATAAATTCCATCTCGTAAATTGATTTTACAAGGCTCTCGGTTTTAGGGTCGTGATTTTTTTTGTTAAAGTAGCTACTAACTCTTTTTTTCAAGTTTTTTGCTTTTCCAACATAAATTACAGTTCCAGACTCATTTTTATAGATATAGCAGCCCGAATTTTTTGGAATATCTGAAATATTTATCATATTATCTTTAATTTTTGGAAAGAATGTTTTTTAAGAATTTTCCAGTATGGCTTGATTTGCATTTTGAAATTTCTTTAGGGGTTCCTGTTGCAAGTATTTCACCGCCGAAATCTCCCCCTTCAGGTCCAAGGTCGATTATATGGTCAGCACATTTTATTACATCGAGGTTATGTTCAATTACAACCACGGTGTTTCCCTTTTCAACGAGGCTGTTTAAAACATCAATTAGTTTTTTAACATCGTGGAAATGAAGTCCTGTTGTTGGTTCATCGAGTAGATATATTGTATTTCCTGTCGCTCTTTTTGATAATTCCCTAGTTAATTTAATTCTCTGAGCTTCTCCTCCAGAAAGGGTTGTTGAACTCTGTCCTAATTTAATATATCCTAATCCTACATCACACAAAGTTTTTAATTTATTTGAAATCTGTGGAATATTTTTAAAATGATCTCTCGCTTCTTCAACACTCATGTTTAAAACATCTGAAATTGATTTTCCCTTATATTTTACTTCAAGAGTTTCTTTATTGTATCTAGCACCTTTACACTCTTCACATTCTACGAAAACGTCTGGCAAAAAGTTCATTTCTATTTTTATAACTCCATCGCCCTGACAGTTTTCACAGCGTCCCCCTTTCACATTAAAGGAGAATCTTCCTGGCCCATATCCTTTTACTTTTGCTTCTTTAGTTTCTGCAAAAACCTGCCTGATTTTATCAAATACTTTCGTGTAAGTTGCAGGATTTGATCTAGGTGTCCTTCCAATCGGGCTCTGGTCGATTACAACAACTTTATCGATTTCTGAATCAATTTCAAGGTTGCATTTTTCTTTAGTGTTTTCGTAAAGTTGGTCTTCAAAATCAAGCTTTTCAGAACTTTCTTCGGATTTTATTTTTTCTTTCAACGCAGGATACAGGTTTTCATAAATTAACGTGGATTTTCCGCTTCCAGAAACTCCCGTAATTACATTAAATACTCCTGTCGGGATTTTAACCGACACATTTTTCAAATTGTTCTGTTTGCAGTTTGAAAGTTTTAAGAATTTATCGCTTTTTCTTCTTTTTTCAGGTATTTCGATTTTTAATTCCCCTGATAAGTATTTTCCAGTTAGGGAATCCTTATTTTTTGAAATTTCTGTCGGTGTTCCAACTGCAACAACATTTCCACCATGAATTCCGGCACCTGGGCCCATATCTACGACATAATCTGCATTTAATATTGTATCTTCATCATGTTCAACAACAACGAGGGTATTATCTAAATTTCTTAATTTATGGAGCGTTTCGATTAATTTTTGATTGTCTCGCTGGTGAAGACCAATTGATGGTTCATCGAGTACATATAAAACCCCGGTTAGATTTGATCCAATCTGGGTTGCAAGTCTTATCCTTTGGGCTTCTCCTCCAGAAAGCGTTCCCGATCGTCTTGAAAGAGTTAAATATCCTAAACCAACATCATTTAAGAATTTTAATCTCGATTTTATTTCTTTTATGACCTGTTTTGCAATTTCATATTCTTTATCAGTTAATTTTAAATTATTAAAGAATTCTTCTGCTTTTGAAATCGAAAGATCCGTTAAATCGATGATTGATTTGTCTTCTATTTTTACAGCAAGGGCTTTATCTTTTAAACGCTTTCCACCACATTTTGGACACAAACTAACTTTCATGAACTTTTCAAGTTCTTTTCTTCGGTATTCTGATTTGGTTTCATTGTAAAGTCGAATTGATTGGGGGATAAGTCCTTCCCAGGGTTTATTTTGGCTCCACTCGGTATCTCCACTTCCGTTTGATACTCTAAAATGAATTTTTTCAGGACTTCCATACATCAAAATGTCAAACTGTTCTTTTGAAAGGTCTTTTATCGGCGTTAAAACCGTAAATACAAAGTGATTTGCAACTGCTGCTAAATGTTGTGACCTGTATCCATCAAGGAAGTTTCTATAAAGTGCAACTGCACCGTCAGCAATACATTTGGTTTTATCAGGGATTATTAACTCAGCATCAAATTCCATTTTTATTCCAAGTCCGCTACAGTATTCACATGCACCAAATGGGCTGTTAAACGAAAACATTCTTGGTTGAAGTTCTTCAAATGAAATACCACAAATGGGGCATGCCAAATTTGAAGAATAAATTTTTTCAACTTCTTCGTTATTTTTGGGGCCTGTTACAATTAAAAGTCCGCCCGAACGCTCAAGTGCTCTTTCACAAGCTTCTACAAGCCTTGAATGGTCATCTTTTGGATCCAATCTATCGATAACAATTTCGATATCATGTTTTTTGTATCTTTCAAGCGTTATTTCGTCATCAGTTCTGTAAATTTCGCCATTTACCCGAATTCTTGCAAAACCTTCAGAATTTAGATCCTTAAAGAGTTTTTGGTAGGTTCCTTTTTTCTGCCTTACAATAGGGGATAATATCGTCACAGTTTCAGAAAATTCTTCTTCGATTTTTTCAGCTATTTTTTCAGGACTCTGTGATTCTATTTTAATATTGTGTTCAGGGCAGTATGGAATTCCAATTCTTGCATAAAGCAGTCTCAAGTAGTCGTAAATTTCAGTAACTGTTCCAACGGTACTCCTTGGGTTTTTGCTTGTTGTTTTTTGCTGTATTGCAATTGCAGGGGATAATCCTTCGATACTATCAACATCGGGTTTATTCATAAGCCCTAAAAACTGTCTTGCATATGCTGAAAGTGATTCAACATATCTTCTTTGACCTTCGGCATATATCGTATCAAATGCTATCGTGGATTTTCCCGAGCCGGAAACTCCAGTTACAACTATTAAATTATTTCTTGGGAGTGTTAGCGAGATATTTTTTAAATTATGCTCTCTCGCACCTTTGATGATGATATCTTTCATAACTATCATTTGGACTAAATTGGATTAAAATTTTTATAAAAATATGAGTAATGATATATAAAATAAAAACGGTACGAATATCGGATAATTTAGTGATATAAATTACAGAATTGATCCGACTTTTAATTATTTATTGATTAAAATTAGTCCCAATATACAAAATGAAATTCCTAAAACTTTTAAAAAACTGATATTTTCTTTAAATAAAAGTACTCCTGTTGGAATCAACAAAACTGCAACTGCAACATATGCAGTAAGTGCTGCAACGCTTACATTCCACCCTGCACGGTAAACAAGTAAAAATCCAAGCTCTAAAAACACAATAGAAATGCCAAGTACGTAGCTTGCCCAGTTTAGATTTTTGACAGATTCTATGATATCAATTTTTCCATTCAGGATAAAAATTGCAACAACTGTCGAAATTATCGAAACGAGGTACGTAATCATAAGTGAAACATACGGGTTTGCACCGCTTGAAATTGATTTTTGGCAGATGTGGTAGAGTATACTTGCTAAAACTACGATAATCATTGAGAGATAGTACATAAAATCCCCTTATTCGTCTTTAAAGTCAATTTCGCCGTTTTCAGTCAGAAGTTTTATCTTTCCTTCGGCTTCATTTAAAATCTTATAGAGTTTGTTACTTAATTTTATCCCTTCTTCGTAGTTTTTCATAGCTTCTTCAAGGGATAATTCGTCATTTTCCATTGAATTTACGATATTTTCAAGCTTTTCAATCAATTCTTCATAATTATCCATAAATATCACCTGTATCATTTCTCGTTCATTCTTTCAAAGTAATATGTGCATCAACAGTTCCATCTTTTAACGTAATTTTTACATCATTTTCCGTCTTTAACAAATTTTTAGAGCTTATAATCTTTTCATTTTCATCCTGTATAATGCTGTAACCTTTATTCAATACATTTAATGGGTTATATGCATTCAAAAGTGAATATGATTTTTCAAAGCGTTTTAATTCGTAAGAAATCCTGTTTTTAATTTCATGATTCATTAAAGTCATAATTCTATCGATATGTAATTTCTGCTTTTCTATTTTGGATTTAGGGCTATTTTTTTCTATTTTTGAATAAAGAATATCTAATTCATAAGACCTGTTTGCAATTTCAATTTTTATACGGTGTTTTAGTATTCTTTCAAAGTTATCTATTATTGATTTTAATTCATGTTCATTGTAAACGGTAAGTTCTGCGGCATTCGAGGGTGTTGCCGCCCTTAAATCGCTCACAAAATCGGAAATTGTAAAGTCAATTTCATGCCCAATTCCTGTAACCACTGGTTTTTTTGATTCAAAAATTGCCCTTGCAAGTGATTCATCATTAAAGCACCATAGGTCCTCCATCGAACCTCCACCGCGAGCAATAATTATTAAATCAATTTTTTCAAGTTTATTTAGTTCTGAAAGTCCAGCAATAACTGTTTTTGCAGCAGATTCACCCTGAACTACTGCAGGATGGATAATTAAATTAACAGAACTGTTTCTATTTCTCGCAACTTTGATAATGTCCTTAATGGCAGCCCCGGTTGGGGAAGTAATTATTCCAATGTTTTTTGGATATTTAGGAATTTTTTGTTTGTATTTTTCACTAAATAATCCTTCATTTTCAAGTTTTTCTTTTAATTTTTCAAATTTTATAAACAAATCCCCAATCCCATCTTTTTCCATGGAATTACAGTAAAACTGGTATTTTCCGGTTTTTGCATATAATGACACTTTTCCTTTTAAGATTACGCCCATTCCTTCAGTCGGACTGAAATTTAAGTTTTTGGCGTATGGTTTAAACATTACGCAGTCAATTGAGCTATTTTCATCTTTTAATGTAAAATAAACATGTCCAGATTTGTGCAAAGTACAGTTTGAAATTTCTCCTTTAATGGATGCTCGTTTCAATAAATAATCTTCTTCTAAAGTACTTTTTACATAATTATTTAGTTCTGAAACAGTTAATGTGTTTGAAAATGCACTTTCTAAAGTTAATTGAAGCATATTATGACCATTTTAAAATTTTAAAATTCGAATTGAGTCTAAGAAACACTATTTATCTTTTATACTATTTACATAAATCGCTATTTTTAAAATCTTAAATTCTTCGTTTTATCTTTTTAATCTCTTTAACTATGAAATAAATGGTAACTATAAGCCCCATATACTCTGAAAATACAGTGGCCCACCATATTCCGTTAATTCCAAAATATATTGGAAACATGAGGATTGCAGGAAGAATAAATATTATTGTTCTTCCAAGGGACAAAAAACCTGCAATTCTTGGCTGTTCTGTAGCTAAAAAGTACATTGTCAAAACCATGGATATCCCAAGAATTAAAATTGCGAAATTATGTATTTCAAGACCAACTGTGGTTGTCGCGATTAAATTCGTATCGTGCGGATTGAAAATTTTTATTAAAATGTTGGGGAACTTTAAAATTGTTAAAAATGAGCAAATACCAATTATTGCATTAACAAATACTGCTTTTTTTAATATCTCGAAAACCCTTTTAAATTTTTTAGCCCCGTAATTATAGCTTATTAATGGTTGAACACCTTCTGAAATACCTATATAGACCATATATAAAAATGACGTGATATAAATTACAATACCGTATGCAGAAACGTCTAAAGAACTTCCATACCGTATAAACTGGATATTATGTACTATCATCAGTATTCCAAATGCAAGTTCCATAATAAACGGTGAAAATCCGGTTTTTACAATTCGTTTGATAATTGAAAATTCAGAAAATGGATTGTTTTTCCCAATTTTTACGTTGGATTTACCTTTTAAAAAATGTTTTAGGTATAACATCGATCCAAGGGCCTGTGCAAGTACTGTTGCAGTAGCTGCCCCCATAACCCCTAAATTAAATACAACTATCAATATATAGTCGAGTAATATGTTAAATACTGACATTAAAGTCAATATTACCATAGATTTTTTTGGAAATCCATCGTTTCGAAGTAATGGGTCAAGAGATATTGCAAAAATTTGTGCAATTGCACCGATGATTATTATTTTTGAATATTGCAAAACGTAGTTTTCTAAATTTTTCGCAAGGTTCAGACTCGAAATAATTGGATCAATAAATAATAGTCCTAAAAATGTAATTATGAAGCTTATTAATATGATATAGCAGAATGCAGTTTTTAAAATGTGGGAAGCCATTTCATAATCTTTTTTTCCAAGATTTATCGAAATTATCGCAGAAGCTCCAGCTCCAATCATAATTCCAATGGATCCAATTGCAATTAAAACTGGAAATGCCAACGTTACTCCTGCAAGGCCTTCAGCTCCGACGGTTCTTCCAATAAATATCCCGTCAATTATGCTGTAAATTCCAATAATGACGGTACCTGCGATTGAAGGAATAACGTACCAAAACATGAGTTTATTAATATTTTCACTTTTTAATTTTCGAACCTGCTCCATAACTTGCCTTTTCACATTGTAAATTGAATTTATGTTCGAGTAATGTGTTTTGAAGGGTATATTACTTAATAAAACATATATAGTTCTTTTTATAAATTTTAACTTAGATAAATGTTAGATGTGGGGGGACATAAATGATAAGATATACTGGAAGTATTGGGGAAAATGAGATAATACTTAGAAATATGGAGTATCTTGAAAGTAAAAATTATAATTACATATCGGAAATTATTCCAGAGACTTTAAAAAAGACTTTATCTGGCATTGATTTTATCAATATGGCTGAAAAATTACTTCAAGACGTCGAAAATGAAAGAATACGAAGCGATCTAAAAAAAATATTAACTGCAGAAAAAAAAGGATTAATTGATCACATGGTACTTATACTAAATTACGAATACTTTAATAATGGGATTAATATATCAAATGTAGATCTAACTGATCATATTTAACGAAATGATCCGATATAATGATCCATTGCTAATAAATATTTCCAAATTTATATTTTTTATGAGTGCCTGCTGATGATTTTATGAGTAACGAAGCAAAACCTTTTTTAAAATGGGCCGGTGGTAAAAGACGGCTTTTAAACCAGTTTGAAGATCATTATCCCGAAGAATTACGAACTGGAAAAATTAAAAAATACGTGGAGCCATTTTTGGGCGGAGGTGCAGTTTTTTTCGGCCTCCAAAGTAGATATAAATTCAAAAAAGTAGTTCTGAATGATATAAACCACGAATTAATGCTTTCCTACAAAGTAGTTCAAAATAATATCGAAGAATTGATTTCTATTTTAAAACCCATTGAAGAAAATTTTAACAAAATGAATTTTGAATCTCAAAAAGTAGAATATTATCGAATAAGGAAAGAATATAACATCGAAAAATTAAAAATTGATAAAAATGAGCCTGCAGACCTGGTCGGAAACGTTGCAAAATTTATTTTTTTAAATAAAACTTGTTTTAATGGACTTTATAGGCTAAATAAGAAAGGAATGTTTAATGTTCCATTTGGGAGATATATTCGCCCAAGAATATTTGATGAACCAAAATTGAGGGCAGTAAACAAAGCTTTAAAAAATGTAATAATAATGTGTGAAGATTACAGGAATGTCGAAAAGTATGTTGACATTGATGAAAACACTTTTTTATATATTGACCCACCTTACAGGCCACTTCCAGAAAGTGTTAGTTTTACATCATATTCCAAAGAAGACTTTCTTGAAAATGATCAGATCGAACTCAGCAACTGGTTCAAATATTTGGATGAAATGGGCGCGTATTTAATGCTCAGCAATTCCGATCCAACAAACACGGATCCAAAAGACCGCTTTTTTGAAGAACATTATGCAGGATTTAAAATCGATAAAGTTTCTGCTGGAAGAATAATAAATTCACGGGTTAACGGAAGGCGAAAAATAACTGAATTAGTAATCAAAAATTATCCAAAATAATTGTAATTTATGTATGAATTTAATAATGTTCTTCAGAAACCCATTCTTCCCATTTAATGAGTTTGTACCCGTCAATCATAACTGCATCGCGAATAATTTCCAATGTTTCAACAGAATTTCTATTTTGAACTATTTTTTCCCAAATATCTCCATCTTTTTCGAAATAAAATTTGATATATTCGAGTAACATGGTCGCACCTCAAAAAATAATTAATAAAACATATAAATGAAGTATATTAAAAATATTAACGATTAACAAAGATTTTATATTACCTTTTTCATATTATTGAAAGAATTTAACGGGAGGAGTAATATGGCAATTAAAATTAGTGACTTGTTGAACAAAAAAATATACACTACAGATGCTATATATGTTGGTAAAGTTTACGACGCCATGGTTGATACTGATAAGGCTGCAATAAGCGGTATTGTTATTACAGATGTTTCAAGCGGATGTTTAAGCGAAAATATCGATGATCCTACGAAAAAAGTAGTATTGCCATTTAATTTAATTTCAGCTATAGGAAATATTATTTTGATAAAGCCCCCAATTACAGGCAGATTTTAATTAATTAACCAAGTCGAGATTATAATGTTGAAAGTAGGTGTGGTAGGTTGTGGAGCAATTGCTTCACTAATCACTAAAGCTTTAATGTCAGATAGACTTAACAAGGCAGAAGTTCTGGCTTTTTACGATGGAAACTTGGAAAAAGCAGAAAAACTCGCGATGGAAACAGGAGCTGATTTTTGCAGATCTCTCGATGAACTGGTTTCAAAAGATTTAGATTTAATTGTAGAATGTGCTTCAGTAACTGCAGTTGAAGATACAGTTATAAAATCACTTAACAATGGCAAAGATGTCATAATAATGAGTGTAGGTGCATTTGCAGATAAAGATCTATTTTTAAAGCTTTATAAACTTGCAGAAAAACTTGAAAGGAAAATATACATACCTTCTGGTGCAGTTGCAGGTATTGATGCTGTAAAATCTGGATCGCTCGGTAAAATTTCAGACGTTACGTTAACAACGACAAAACCTGTCCACGGTTTAAAAAATGCTTTAGAAGAACAGGGATTGAATACTGATGAAATAAAAGAGCCAAAAACAGTTTTTGAAGGAACTGTTTTCGAAGCAATTTCGAAATTTCCACAAAATATCAATGTCTCAGTCGTTTTATCTCTCGCATCACGGTATCCTGCAAAAGTAAAAATCATTGCAGATCCTTGTGCAGTTGTGAATAGGCATGAAATATTCGTTAAAGGTTCAATTGGAACCATAAAAACATGTGTGGAAAATAATCCTTGCAGAGACAATCCAAAAACGTCTGCACTTGCAGCATATTCTGTTATTCGATTAATAAAGGATCTTTCTGAACCTATAAGAATCGGAACTTAAATTAATTTTTTTTAAATTTTTTAAAAAAAGAAATATTTTCAATTATTTTTTTATTTTATTCGTATTTTGAAATTCCAATGATTCTAACTTTTGCACTTCCATCCAGCATTACAAATGTATCGCCTTTTTCAAATGCAACAGGTTTTAACAACTTTAATTTTAATTTATTTCCGTTTTTCTCTTCAATTTTACAGCTTACAGTTTGAAGTCCAACAATAATCTGGTACCCTTCACCAACTGCAACTTCTTTATTCATGTATGGATTCCATTTCATTTCGAGTTCAATGACGTCAGAAACTTCTAATTCCCCGTTTGAAAGAATCATTCCCCTATCTAAGTCTTCAACACTGATTCCTTTCAATGAAAGACCAACTCTTGAATTGGTTTTAGCTTCTTTTACATCCCTATCGTGTACTTGAACACTTTTTACCATAGCTTTATTGTTTGTAGGGTATATTCTTAAATTGTCGTGTACAGAAACGTTTCCTTTGTCCACTTTTCCAAGGATTACTGTTCCAACACTTTTTACTGAAAAGAAGTGGTCTATTGGTATTTTTATAAATTCGCTACTTTTTTCAACTTCTGGAATTGAAATCATTTTTTCTCGAATTTGGATGTAGTCTTTTTCCAAAATTTCGAAATTTTTCATTGACGTGTTTGAAATAATTCCTTTTAACTGTTCAACATCTACGTATTCCCCAACTACGATGAATCCTTTTTCGACACCAAATAAATCGAGGGTTAATAGTGTTTCTCCGATTTCAGGTTTTATTTCATCGATAAAAACAAGTGCATAATCCATCATATTTATGGTGTAGATTAATGGTTGGATTCTTTCAGGGTATCTCGTAGGTTCGACAAATACTGCGGAATCGTCACCATTCTTGTGATTGTAAAGTGTAATATCTGTTGAAGTTCCTTTTTTTGCGATGTTTTTCCCCGCATCTGCAAAGTCACCAAATAGCCCTATTGTAACATCTTTCATAAATTTCACCATGTTTCTATTCAAACTGTTTCATAATTGGGTGCTTTTAGATATATAATGATACTATTTGAATAATTGGATAAATAGAAATGTTTTAAAAAATTGCATTCAAGAATAGTTTTTTTAATTAAATAATATTTTAAAAAATAATAAAAATTTAGAATTCAAACACTCCCAATTTATTAGCCACACGCAATATAACAGCTCCAATGGTGTTCATATGGGTGTAATTTGGAATGGGAATTGCGTATATTTTTTTCCATTTTAAATTCCTTTCTTCCAAAAAAATATCGTACTTATCTATGGAATATCTTAAAATGTCGTTTTTTCGCCACAATGAGAATTTCAGATAGTTTTTTTCATAATCTCCAATAAGTTCTTTGTAGGCATATTTTTTAAACACATCAAGGGCCAGTTTCTGTTCTAAATTCAGAGTTAGTTCCCTGATTTCATCCCGTAATACATTCAATACTACGATTGTAGACAGTAAAAGTTTCATATAGTCTCGCGGATTTAATTTATCAAATCCTTTCTTTTTACCTTCACAATATGTTGTAAAATACCTCAAAATTTCAGACGATGTTGAAATGGTTTTTGAACATAGTGAATTATACAAAGAAGATTCAAAGTCAAGATCGCACTCCATTATACCCCTCGAAAAATAAATGGAAAGAAATTAAATTTTAAACTGACTTGATTTTTTAGTCACTCTTTCAGCAATGTTTGTTACTTCTTCTGCAATGCCCCTAATTTCTTCGATAATTGAATTCAATTCTTCAGTTGAAGCCGTAACTTCTTCTGCAGTTGCAGTAAACTCTTCTGAAAGTGCAGCAATATCCTGCGCATGCTTCAAAGCATTTTCTGTATCGTCAGTAGCACCCTGCGCACCAACTTTAATTCCATTTATCTGGATTGTTGCAGTATTAACGCTTTCTTTAATTCTTAAGAGTGCATCATTTACTTCATCGATTGCAATTACTCCTTTATCGACTTCATCTTTTCCTTTTAATCCAAGTTCCATCGTATCTTCAATTCTTTTATTTACGCCATCAATTGTATGGTTGATATCTTCAACGGATTTTTTAATTTCTTCTGCGAGTGCTTTAATTTCGCTTGCAACAACTGCAAATCCTTTTCCAGCATCTCCCGCACGTGCAGCTTCAATCGAAGCATTTAATGCTAGTAATCCCGTCTGTTCTGCAATATCTTTAATTAACCCAGTAACATCGTTAATTTTTTTACCATCGTCACCAAGCATATTTATTGCCTTTCCCAGTTCATCAATTACGTTTGTTATTGACTGCATTCTTGTAATTGCATTTTCAACTTTTTTAACTCCATTTTCAGAGTTTTCGCTGATTTCTTCCGCAGATTTAACAGTTTCTACTGCTGCATCATGGGCACCTTTAGCTGCTCCGTAAATATTTTCAAGTTCGTCTGAAGCTTCCTGTAATTTTGCAGACTGGTCGCTTGATGCTTCTGCAACCTGATTTGCAGCTTCTGTAACTTGCGTTGCAGTTTCTTCTGCACCTTTAAGTTCATCTTCAACTTTTTGAACCTGAATTGTTAATAAGTCAACTTCTTCTCTTAAGTCTTTAATCAGCTGTGCAACATTTGCAACTGCAGTGTTGATTGCTTTTTGAAGTGTGTTATTTTCAGTATTTTCGTCAGCCCTTGCTGTAAAGTCCCCTTTTGCAACATTGTTCATTACGGTGGTTACGTTATTAAGGAGATTTGCAAGTTCAACTTTATCCATATCCATAGTTTTCATTAAATTTTTAACATTTTCAGCCATTCCATTGAATGAATCTGAAAGTTCTTCTAATTCGTCACCAGTTTTGATTTTGGTTTGATATTCGTAGTTTCCGTTTCCAAACTCATCAGTTCCTTTTTTGAGTTCTTCAATTGATTTTGTTATTCTCCTGTTTGAATAAGTCGAGATTAAAAATGCAACCAAAACACCAAATAATGCAAGCATTATGATTTTGTTTCTTGCATCAGTTTTAGCAGCAATTGCATCAGTTTGTGGAGCTCCAACAAATACCATTCCAATTACATCACCGTTTGCATCAGGTAATGGTGCGTAAGCAGTAATATACGGAGTTCCCAATACAACTGCAGTTCCTTTGTATACTGCATTTTGATTTCTCACGTAATTCCAAACTTCATCTGAAATTGAGGTTCCAACCGGTCTTTTTCCATCAGTAATTAAACTTGTGGTAATTCTCTGTTTTCCAAGCGAAAGGGTGGCTTCATCTCCAGTATTTGCTTTTAATTCATCCACCATTCCATTGTTGTTATTTAATATGTCGATTATTACAATTGAACCAACAATTCTACCATATTCATAGACGGGATAAGTAACAACCATTCCAAGTGCATTTTCTACATTTTCAACCTTGTAACCACTGTTTATTTTGTATGCCGCACTTGCAGGAATTGATTCAAAAGAATTCTTTGTATTTGAACTTATCATTTTTTGTGCTATACTTCCAATCTGAATATTGGATCCAGCAGTAGATGCAATTGTATTTCCATTCGAATCTAAAACAGCGACACAATCTGCATTAATTGCTTCCCTAAATGTTTCAGCACCAATGCTTAATTTTTCAGAATTTTTATCAGACACTGCCGTTATAACATCAGCTTTGTTTGATGCATATTCACAAATTGAATTGAATTCACTAAATCTAGCATCAATCATCTGTTCTGCAATTTTTATATCTGTATTAATACTTTTTTGGGCATTATCATCCAAAATACCTGCGATGGTATCGTTTGCAACGAAACCAAATACAAGTATCGGTATCAAAACGCTTATAATGGAGAAAATAAGCATTTTAGTACTCAATTTCTTGGTATTCAATAGTTTCATAGTATTCAACCCCTTATTATCATGGATTATGGGAATTTAGTTAATTGGCTATTAACTAACCTTCTTCATTTTGTTTATTTAGCGAGGTATATATTCTTTTTATGTAGGTAATTAAAAAACGCTTTAAATGATTAGTTTGAATGGTATGTCCAACAGAAAAACTAATCGGGTACGTAAATAGGGTAATATTTGCTGCGAGTACTGTTAGACAATTTAAGCTACATTTTAAAATTTGGATCGAATATGGGAATTTATGTATTTGGCATCGGAAGACCACATTTTCTATAATATTGGCAGTATTTACCGTAGTTTTGATTTAAAAATTACTATTTTTTTAAAAGACCTGAATTAACAAGTTATGGCTGAAATCAAACTATTTTTACTCCATTTTTGGATAATCAAGTACACAATCTTTTTTAATTTCTGGTTATTTATGTAGATTAATCATGAAAAGGTTCTGGAACAAGAAACACAAATGATTAGTTTTTTGAAAAATTTAAAAGCATCAATTACTGTTTTAATTTAAAAAATAGTCCAAAAATGAGCTTAAAATTACATAATCTGTTTTTTAAGCATAAAAAACAAAGCTATTGCTAAAAGTTCAATGGAAATCAATAGTGAAACCATCAAGAAAATGGAAATCTCGTACAAATATCCTGTAAATATGGCGCCGATAAATAGGGCTAAGCCATAAATTACGCTAAAAATACCGTATGCAGTTCCTCTTTTGTTTATTGAAATAATGTCTGCAATGGATGCTTTCATTACGGTTTCATGTGAACTCATAACAATTCCCCAAAGGAGCATTCCACCCAATATCAACAAGAAATCATGGGAAAATACCAGTGGAATAAGCACTGCAGTTAGTATGGGAACTATCCCTAAAATTAAGAGCCCTGCTTTTTCGTTATCTCCTTTTAATTTGAAAGAATCATATATTTTACCGATAATGAGTCCAAATATCGCATCAGCCATCATCGCAACTGCATAAAAAAAGGGAATCTCTTCATCTAAAAGAATACCCGTACTTTCAAATGAAATCCAATAAATGCAAAACTCACAAAACCAATCGTTGTAATAAATGTATATAATGAATACGTCCAGAATACTTTCGGGATTTTTTCAGACTCTTCTTTTTTTGAGTTTAAACTTTCAAACTCTTCAGGATACCTTACTTTAAAGTAAGCAAAGAATAGTACTAACATTAGCATTACAAAAGGCATCCAAAAATAAGAATACCCCTGCTGATAGTCAGCTACCGTTTTTATGGATCCTGCACCAATAAAAACGAAAGTAAATACAAGAGGGCCAATCACTGCACCGATCTGATCCAAAAACTCTGCAATTCCGAACCCAAGCCCTGTTCCAACCTGTTTTGTTGCATATGATAAAATTGTATCCCTTGCAGGACTTCTTAATTCTTTACCCATCCTTTCAAGTACAATAAATATCGCAGCAAACTGCCAGTAATTTGAAAGTGCGAGAAGCAGTACAGAAATAAGTAGGCCATATCCAAAAATTGTAAAAAACCAGTGTGCTTTTGTTTTATCTGAAAAATAACCGGATAATAACCGAATAGCATATCCCAAAAATTCACCAAAACCTACAACAAGTCCGACAATCAGAGCGCTCGCACAGAGTGTTTCCAAGTATGGACCATTTACACTTCTAGCACCTTCATAGATTACATCCCCTAAAAGACTAATTATCCCAAAAAGAATTATGAGAAAAATTGCATTTTTTTGATTTTCGTCCAATTTACCGAAGTAGTTATTAAACATAGGAAATCACTCATAAATTTTTGAGAACTCTGAAAATTAAGATAAATTGTACTCATATAACTTATTAATTTCGTAATTTTTAATATATTCTTTTGAAATTAAATTTTTAAAAAATATAAAAAATGACTCTAAAAAAGCATATTCATTAGATAATATCGATAATGCTTCATTTTGGAATCATTTTTCTAAAAAACCCCAAGTGATCCTGTAACAATAAGACCAAAAGATAATCAAATATAAAATTAATAACCTGATTATGGCCCCGTCAGGGGTAACTATACTTTTTATAATTGTCGTATTTTTAAATCACAATACTAATTAACAATTAGTTTTCTTCATAATGTTAATAATCATTAGTTTTCTTCATGAAAACTATAAAAAATATTATTACATATTTGTGTTGTTAATTTTGCATTGCTAAATTTTAAACTCAAGAGGTCAAAAATGAGTGAATTAAAAGAACGACTAATAAAAGAACTTTCCGACTCTATTGTCGAAATGGACGAAGAAAAAACAGAAGAACTATCTAAAAAGTATATTGAAAATGGATTTGATGCATTTGAAGGAATTACGGAAGGTCTCGCGGAAGGGATGAATAGGGCAGGAATACTTTATGAAGAAGGAGAATACTTCATTCCTGAACTTTTAGTCTGTTCTGACGCAATGTACCTTGGTTTAGATATATTAAAACCTCATTTGAAGTATACTGATTCAGATAGCAAATTTAAAGCAGTTGTTGGTGTTGTTGAAGGAGATACTCACGATATTGGGAAAAACTTATTTAAAATTATGCTCGAAACACAAGGCTTTGAAGTTTATGATCTGGGTAGGGATGTTCCACCTGTCGAATTCATAAAAAAAGCTAAAGAAATCAATGCAGACGTATTGGGACTTTCAACGCTCATGACGACTACAATGGACAATATGAAAGTCGTTATTGACATGTTGAAAGAAGAAGGAATGCGGGAAAAAACAATTGTAATGATTGGAGGAGGTCCAATCTCACAAAGTTTCGCAGATAAAATCGGTGCAGACGGCTATGCACCGGAAGCCTCAAAATCTGCAAGGATTGCAAAAGAATTAGTTACAAAATTAAAAAATTAAGTTAAATGTTACGGAGAGATTATTATGGATTACCCAGACAAAATGACACCCGTTGAAAGAGCTACTGCTAAGGCAAAAGGGGAGCCAATCGATAGAATTGCATGTAACCCAAATATTGGAAACGGAATGGCAAGAATTGCAGGCTATAAAATTTCACAATTTAACACGGATCCAGAAGCATTAGCGGATGCAATTATCAAAACATACAGAAGATTTGGATCAGACGGTGCAAGAGTCTTCACAGATTTGTTTTTGATTTCAGAAGCAATGGGTGCAAAAATTAACATGCCCTATGACAATACTGCAGATTTGGAAGAACCTGCAATAAATAACATGTCAGAATTTGATAAATTAAAAGTCATTGATCCATACACGGATGGTAGAATACCCGTTCATTTAAGGGCACTTGAAATTGTACGAGATGAAATAGCAAGTGACGTTGGAGTTACTGCTTCAGTTGTTGGTCCATTTACAAACGCTTTCTTTTTAATTGGCGTAGAAAAAATGACAAAAATGCTTTTAAAAGACCCAGACTCAGTTCACAAACTATGTGAAATTTCACTCCAAAGCTGCATTGCATTAACCGATGCAGTTCTCGAAAAAGGGACGGGAGTTACAGTTTCAGAACCACTTTCTTCATGTACTGTTGTAAGTCCAAAACATTTCAGAGAATTTTCAGCACCTTATTTAAAACGATTAATAGACTATATAAAAGCAAGAACTGGAAAATTGGTCATTCATATCTGTGGAAAGACTGATCCTATCTGGGAAGATCTTGTGGATATGGGTGTTGATGTTTTAAGTATTGATGATATTGCAGATCTGGAAAACTGTGCAGAAACCGTTGGTGACAGAATGGTTATTGCAGGAAATGTCGACCCTTCAGGAGTATTGTATGCTGGTTCAAGAGAAGATGTTAGAAAAGCTACCTTAAAATGTATTAAACAGGGAATTAATGCTAAAAAAGGATACATGATAATGTCTGGATGTAGTCTTCCTGTAGATGTTCCTGTTGAAAATATTGATGCAATGATGGATGCTGCAAGGGAAGCCGGATGGCCAATTACCGAAGAAAAATTAGATTATTTACTTAGTATTGATAAATACAATGACTAAGTATTCAAATTATTAATTTATTCACCCAGATTTTATAATTTTTAAATTTTTGGTTTGATTTTTTTAAATTTTATTTCAAAATAGATTTTATATTTGACAATTTAAATAAAAAGAGTGATTTAATGATTACGCCAAAAGAAAGGCTTTCAAAAGCCCTCAATGGAGAAGAAATTGATAGGGTCCCTTGCATATGCCCCGGTGGCATGATGAACATGATTACAAAAGATATCATGGACATTACCGGAGTATACTGGCCAGAAGCACATACTGATGCTGAAAAAATGGCTAAACTTACAGTTGGAATGTATGAAAATGGCGGGTTTGAAAATTACGGAGTTCCATTTTGTATGACTGTTGAAGCTGAATCAATGGGTGCAGGAGTTAAAATGGGGACTGATATTACTGAACCAAGAGTTACAAACTATCCAATAGGGTCTGTTACAGAATATGGAAAATTAAATCATATAAATATTGATGAAGGGCGTGGAAAAACAGTTTTAGAATCAATAGACATTTTAAAAGATAAACATACGGAAGTTCCAATAATTGCAAATATTACAGGCCCTGTTAGCACTGCATCGTCTTTAATGGAGCCTGTAACTTATTATAAAGAACTTAGGAGAAAACCCGAAGTTGCAAAAGAATTCATGGATTTTGTGACCGAAAATTTAATCGAATTTGGAAAAGCACAGTTAAAATCCGGTGCAGATGTTTTAGCAATATCTGATCCAAGTGGAACTGGCGAGATATTGGGTCCAAAAATGTTCAAAGAATTTGCAATTCCCTATTTAAACAAAATCATTGAAGAAACAAAAGATCTGGCAGAAACTGGAACTATAATCCATATTTGTGGCAGGTTAAAGAGCGTATTTGAAGAAATAAATTCGTTAAAAAGTGATGCGATAAGTTTTGATTCAATTACTGATGTTGGACAGGTGGTTGAAAACGTATCAAGAAAAGCAATTATGGGAAACGTTAGCACATTTACTCTTGAAAATGGAACACCTAAATCTATTGAACGAATGAGTCGAGCATGTATTAAATACGGGGTTGATATTTTGTCCCCCGCATGCGGAATAGGAGTTAGAACAAAGTTAGAAAATATTCAGGCAATGGTCAACGTTTGCAAAAACTCTAAAAGGGGAGATTAATGGCAGTACTGGAAATATATAACGATAAAAATAAATTTGAGTTTGAAGAAGGGGAATTTATTTTCAAAATTCTTCAAGAAAACGGAATTAAAATAGAAGTTCCCTGCGGGGGGGTTGGAACTTGCGGAAAATGTAAGGTAAGGGTTGTTGGTGGGGAAACCACACCATTATCCCCTGAAGAGCTTGAACATTTATCAAAAGATGAAATTGATGGGGGAATCCGCTTAAGTTGCCTCACAAAAGCATTAGGAAATGTAACAATTGAATTATTAAATTTGGATGAAAATCACAAGATTTTAACCGATGGTTATATGCCAAACTTAAAAATTAATCCGCCGATCACAAAAAAAATCATCAATTTATCTGAATGTGAATTAAATAAGAATAATTATGAAGAAATTGTTAATTCCGAATTAAATGTGGATAAAATACAGGATATCGAAAGTTTAAAAGCTCTGCAAAAATCATTTAAAACAGGAAATTTGACTTCGATTTTTTTAAATGATGAATTAATCGGAATCGAACATGGGATAAATAAAAAAATATACGGAATTGCGGTTGATATTGGAACCACCACTGTTGTAGCATCTTTAATAGATATGGTAAATGGGGTAGAAATTGCATCTGAAACTATGATAAATCCTCAAAAAGAATACGGTTCAGACGTACTTTCAAGGATTGATTTTGCAAACAAAAATGAAAATGGACTCGAATTATTAAATAACGCAATAATTGGTGGTATAAATAAACTTATTTTTGATTTATCGACTCAAAATAACATTTCAGTTGAAAATATCTATGAAGTTTCAATTGCTGCAAATACTACAATGATGCACTTTTTATTGAATATTGATGCGGAGTCAATTGGAAAATCTCCCTATTTGTCCGTATTTTTATCTGGAAAAAACATTCCTTCGAAAGATGTTGGAATAAATATTTCCCCATTTGGTAGAATTTACTGTTTACCTGGAGTTTCAGGATATATCGGAGCAGATATTGTTGCAGGCGTTATAGTTTCTGAACTTTTAAAAGCTGAAAAAAATGTTCTTTTTATTGATATTGGTACAAATGGGGAGATAATATTTTCAAAAAAAGGCATTCTTTCGTCATGTTCATGTGCTGCGGGCCCTGCACTCGAGGGGATGAATATAAGCCATGGGATGAGGGCTGCGAACGGTGCAATCGAAGGGATTAAATTTACTGAAAATGGAGTTGAATTAAAAGTTATTGGAAATAAAGATCCGGTTGGAATTTGTGGTAGTGGAATATTGGATTCAATATCGGAAATTGTTAGAACAGGCCTTGTTGGTAAAACTGGCCGGTTAATTAATGCCAATGGTAAAAATAATGAATATACAAATTTGATAATAGAAAAAAACTCAAAAAAATTCGTGCAGATTTCAAAAAGTCCAGAAATAGTGGTATCACAAAAAGATATACGGCAGGTTCAACTGGCAAAAGCAGCAATTGTTTCGGGATTTTTGGCACTTCTGGATGAAAATAATTTAACAATGGAAGAAATTGATGAAGTAATCATTGCAGGACAGTTTGGAAAACATTTAACTGTTGAAAGCCTCGTTGGAAGTGGAATAATTCCAGAAAAACTCGGTAAAAAGGTGAGATATATTGGAAATTCTTCCAAAACTGGTGCTTTAATGTGTCTACTTTCAAAAGAATCACGAAATGAAATGGAGTCAGTTTCAAAGGACATAAAATATTTTGAACTTTCTACCAAAGAAAACTACGAAAAATTGTTCGTTGATTCCTTAAATTTTTAAGAATCAGCAATTAAAATAATAATTTATTATTCTTTTATTTCCCAAATTGTATTTTTTGGAATTTTATAAATTGATTTTTTGATGCAGTTGTGCCCAATAATCTTTGTCTTTGTGTTCTCACGGATTAGTTCATAAATTGCTTTTCCATATGTTTCAGAATTGCAGTTTATTGGGTTAAATTCGTACATTCCTTCATTTTCAAGTGAAACAGACGTTTTTCCACAAACGTGAATAATACAGTTTTTTTCTTTTGATTTGACTTTTTCGATAATGTTTTTAGCAATCTTTCCGCTGTATTCCCTAAAGACTTTTGGACCAACAATATCAATACTTCCTGCTGGATCTCCAAAAGAAATAATTTTAGCCCCATTTTCAATTCCCGAGAGGACATATTTTACAATTTCATCTTCTAAAAAATTTAAGAAAGTATTCATTCTTTCGGGGTTCTTTCTGAGCTCTTTATAAAAAATTCTAGACTCCATTAATGAGGAAATTATTGTAATTGGCCCTTCAACGGTAAGAATTGGGAGTTCACCTGACTTTTTTAACTCCTGAATAGCATCAAGAACCATTCTGATTCGACCAGAAGTTAGATCAATCGGTTTTATGGTTTCTAACTCATCTAAATTTTTAAAAGCGTATTCTTTAGCTCTTGGGCCATATTTTTCATCGCCCATGTTAATTTTAGCACCCAATGATTCTGCTTCAACAGTCATGCAGAATGGAACTCTACAGAACAGGTCTTTTTTATGTTCTTTCATTATTTTTGAAAATTCTACCATATCTGAAAGATTTTCATGTATATCTGGAAATTTTAAATTTTTTGATGCAATTAATTCTTTTGGAATGTTTTCTAAATTGTCGCTGATGCATGAAAATGTTTTTTTCATAAATTTCACCACGTTTAAATTGATTTTTAAATCTTAAAAAAAATGAAAAAAGAAAATAATTTAGTGGATTTAAAGTCCTTTTTCTTCTGAGAAATAAACACAGATTGTTGCAATAACCATTCCAACAGCAAGTAATAACCATGCCATTTGGTATCCTGCACTGGTAAATCCTCCTAATGCATTAAGCCCGTAGCTTGCGATTACTAAACCACAAACTTGCTGGAGTACTGCACCACCAAAGAATGGGAAGAAGTTGAGGATTGATGTGGATGTTCCCGCTATCGAGATGGGAAATAATGATTTCACCTGTCCGTAGCATACAACGAAGAATCCTGCAAAGAATCCGAATAATATGTATAGGATTTTATAGAATAATGGATTGTCCATTCCGTTAAAGTACCATACTGCAAACCATAACAAGGTGTACATTATTGTACCGATAATTAATGTCTTTTTTCTTGATTTTAAAACTTTATCTGCGATGTATCCTGAAACAGGGCATCCTAAGATCAAACCGATCCCGATAAACGTTAAAAGACCTGCGTATGTAGCTTTGTCCCAACCTAAGATATCTTTAAAGTATGGACCGGCCCAAAGTCCTTGGTATGCCATCAATGATCCGTAGTAGAAGAAAAACCATACTGCCAACGGCCAAAATGATTTTTTACCTAAAACCATTTTAATAGAATCCATGATTGATATATTTTCTGCAGGTTTTGTTGCTGTTGAAACAGCTTCACCATTTTCATGAGCTTCAATATCTTCAATATTTGGAAGACCCATTTCTGATGGCCTATCCCTAATAACTATGTATGAAAGAATTGCAAGAGCAATTGATACTACACCAAGCCCCATGAATACTGTTTGCCAACCTAATGCCGTGTTAAGGTAAGCAAGTGGCGCTGCTGCGGATAATGCCCCAACGTTTCCAACTGCGAGCATTATACCACTTTGGGTGGCAAATTCGTTTTTTCTAAACCAGATCGAAAGCATTTTCATTATCGGAATGTATACTGCAGCTACACCAATACCGATTAAAAGCCTCCCCATGATAACCATGTTAAAGTCAGTTGCAATACCCGTAAGAATTGCACCTGCCGCTGCAACAAGTGTAAAAACAGCAACGACCCTTCTTGGTCCGAATTTATCAGACATTATACCTGAAGGAATCTGCATTAATGCGTATGCATAAAAGTAAACTGATCCAAGTAGACCCATTGAAGTTGCGCCTACCCCAAACGTTGTCATGAGATCTCCAGCCATAACTGCTGGCGATACTCTGTGGAAATATACGAAGAAGTAAACTAAAGCAAGAACTGCAAAGATTACCCATCTATACTTCATCATTTTGCCGATGTTGTCTTTGGATAACATGTATGACCTCAAGAATAGTTATTTTTAATTTTTTTGGTATCTTAAAATCTAAGACCGTCATTGAATTATTTAATTCCCAATATATATTGATAATGGTATTAGATTAAATGATTATAAATTAATATATTAAAATTTAGCTGTTTATTTAGAATTAATAGATATTTTAATAGATATTGAGTACAATAAAAAATGAAAAAGAATTTAAATAATCTCTTAGAAGATAGTTTAAACTATAAAAATCGGTGAAACTTTGGAAGAATTAAAAAGTATTAAAAAACTCGACGAAATCTATTCAAAAAGAAAAGATGAATTGTATCAAGAAAAAGACGAAGGAAAGAAAGTATTTGGTAGATTTTGTGTATTTGTACCTACTGAAATTATATGTGCAGCTGATGCAATTCCGGTTGGACTTTGTGGCGGAAAAGAGTCTACCATTCCTTCAGCAGAAGAAGATTTACCGAGAAATATCTGCCCATTGATCAAATCTTCATATGGGTTCAAAAAAGATAAAAAATGCCCTTATTTTGAGGCTGCTGATGTTATTGTTGGGGAAACCACGTGTGATGGAAAGAAGAAAATGTTTGAACACATGGCAGAGATGTCAGAAATGTATGTTATGCATCTTCCTCATTTTAAGGATGAGAGATCGTATGGATTATGGCTCAAAGAAGTTTACGATTTCAAAAATTACGTAGAAAAATTCACTGGAAATAAAATTACCGAAGAAAAATTAAAAGAAGCAATTGACGAAGAAAATGAAGAAAGAACGCTGTCACACAAGCTTTACGAATTAAGGTCTAATATTCCTTCCCCAATAACTGGAACTGATGCACTGAAGATATTCCAGAGGTCATTTTTGTTAAATATAAATGACAGGATCGCAACTTTAAAAGAGTTAATATCTGAACTCGAAGAACGGGTTAAAAACGGTGAGGGATACACTGGAAAAAGAATTTTGGTTGCAGGATGCCCGATGGTTGCAGGAAATACTAAAATTGTGGATATTATTGAAGAAGTTGGTGGACTTGTAATTGGCGAAGAAACATGCACAGGCACTAGGAAATTCGATAATTTAGTTAATGGGTACACAATTGACGATCTTGCAGAAAGGTACTTTAAAATCAACTGTGCATCCGCATATAAAAATGACAGCAGAATTGAAAGAATAAAAGAACTCGTAAAAGAACAAAAAGCTGATGGAGTTGTTTATTACACATTACAATACTGCCATACCTTTAACTTGGAAGGCGCTTTAATTGAAAAAGAACTGAAAAATTTAGGAATTCCAATAATTAGAATAGAAACGGATTATTCAGAAAGCGATAATGAACAGATAAAAACAAGAATCGAAGCATTTGTTGAAATGATTTAATTCTTTATTTTTTTAATTAACTTTTAAAACAAACGGCACAATCACTAAAGTCACGGGACACCGTCAGTATGCCTTGTTCCAAAAATAATTATTTTGGTGAATGTCCAAAATTTATGGCCCAGGTTGGTGAAACTTGAGGATGAGACTGCCAATCCAGTTATTTATTTCTTAACATACCTTCAAATCTCGATCTCCGCGTTTTTTTAAAATCTATAAACTCTTTTATTCAATATTTTATAAGAAATTACGTTGTTGATAGCTTTTAATTATATGCACCTATGAACATTATTGTAAAGATTTGGAGATATTGTAGGGAACGACTTATATGCATATACGTCTGAAAATCTGGTTATGTATTCTAGAAAGTTTAAAAGTAATTGAATGAAAACAATGAATTTTAACAATTTTAAATATTTGAAATACCGATAAAATACAAAAAAGTATTATTTAATGTTGTTATACATTATGCCTATTATGCGAGTTATTTGGGGCGTTGAAATTAGTAACTCCCTTAACAAAAATATTCCTGTATCTTTGGGAATTTTTATCATTATTTTTTTATTGTTATTACCTTTTTAAGGTGCTAATTGGAAATTATTTTTGAATACGTATATCCCAATGACATTGGGAATGTTTCAGTGACTCAAAAATTATGCAACATCCATAAATTACCCGGGCGGGTTATATGGATAAATTCAAAATTGTAAAGATACATAGTTAAATATCCTCGGGGAAGCTTTTTTTAGTTATCGAAAATTGCATTTGTTTAACTATTATAATTTAAACGTAAATTTATTTTTAAATGTCTTTTGACTTTATTTAACATATAACGGAATAGCTCTTTGAAGATCAATGTAAATTTAAATAATTTATTTTTTTTTATTTATGGGTTTTATGGCCCTAGATCAATAATCATGTACTTTATAAAAAGCTTATTTTATTATTTCTTCGGTTATTCAGATATGATATAAGCTTAGGAATATTGTAAGAATGAAAAATAGTTATTTAGTTGTAGGCATGGAAAAAGCATGTTTAAAATTTTAAATTATTAGTCAACAGGAATATCTCGAGACATTAATACGCCAATAAATTCCTTATCGTTAAAGCTAGATACGACCCCGTAAAGGCTTGGAATCATTATTGGTATGGGATTACCATTATTGTCCTTAAGATGTTGCTGTGGAATGACTAAAGGCTGAAATCTGGAACAGATTGCATGAGCATGGCCTGTTTCTGTTGCAATAATTGGCCCGCCACTATTTCCATAATTCAATGCTTTATCCAGTACATAATTCTTTGGACCTCCTGCACCCATATTTGTATCAAAATTCGATGAAATTATTGCAGATGTAACTCGTGGACTCAATTTTGTATATCCTAGCTCACCGGGTTTGATTATTCCATAGCTCGATAATGGATAACCAAAAGAATAAACTTCGTCACCCATTTCAAGATGCCCTGTTGAAACTTTTATAAATGGAAATTCAGTTTTTTTGTTAAGCCATTCCTTGTTTGAATTTTTTTCAAAATCCACTTTTAACAAAGCTATATCTAATCGTGGAAAAATATGCCCTAACGATACATGCTGGCATATTTTTTTATAGTCATGTGCATTTTGCTCTTTTATCAAAACTGCCCTATCAAGATCTTTTCTTGTAGATCCATTTTTATCAAGGATCACATGTGCAGCAGTTACAAACCATCCCTCGGGAGATATAAAAAAACCAGTTCCCGCAGGAGTTGGCATTCCACCTACTTTTGTATTGGGTAATTCGATACAAAAAGTAGCAGCCATAACATTTGAAAGTGTGTTTTTTATCACAATTACGCCCCCGTAATCTATGATATTAATTATTTTAATAGAAATTTAAAAACTTTTTTTAATTAATTATATATGCAAGTTTAATTTTTTGAAAAGAGGGAAATTAGAAATTCAGAAAATCTGCCCTGATCTGCGAATTAGTGCAAATATCATAGTATATTCACTATCCAAGATGTATCTTTGAATATATAATTTGATAAATTGAATGGCATGATTTTAATATATCTGGCTTCGAGGATTTATTTTTTTAAACGTTAATCTTAAGGAATTAAATCATGGTTTTAAATAATCTAAAACAAAATCTGAAAATTTTATTTATTTGCGTTGTATGGGGTAAAGTATTTACTCTATTTTATATTCGCCGGTCCAAAAGACGTGTAAATGGGCATTAATATGATAAAATCTAAAATTAAGAAATTTAAAACAAAATTATAATCATTTGATTATAAGTTCCATGATCGCAATTCCGATAATTGAAACACCCATGAAAAAACGTAATAAAACCTGAATTTCACTAGTTAAATCGTCCAAAAACGGAACAATGCCACAAAATAAGCTGTGAAATACCGTTAAAACTACGGATGCTAAAAACATTACTAAAAGAACATTGAATAGCATGTATGAGATGTCTTTTTTAAAATACCTTCTTATTAGTGTTTCAACGTCCATTTTAATCCTTTGCCCCAACTTTTTAAACTTTCTGGTATATTTCGGCTATAATATATATCTTATTTGTGATTTAATCAAATAATGGGGATAATAAGATTTTAAATAGGATTTTGTCGTAAAATTATAGACTTATTGGGATATAACCAACATTTTTAAATATATTTTTAAAAATAGATTGATTGGGACATAATTATTATTTTTGGAACGTTGAACTATTTTGGTGTGAAAATGGATATGGATAAACTTCAAAATTCTATTTTAGAAAAAATGTATTTGGAATGCCGAAAAGGAAATTCAAGTCTTCAAAGAAAGGATTTTATAGATATTGAACAGGATGATCAGACTTTAGATGATGCCTTTAAAAATTTGAAATCGAGAGGATATCTCGAAATAAAGTCAAGAGTTCATACGTCAGTTGGTATTTTTTATATCGTAAAACTTTCAAATACAGGTCTTGCATTTATCGAAAATTCACAGTATTTTAAGGATAAATTTCCTAAATTTGAGCCGATAATTTGCGATAATAGTATTATTTTTGGAATCGGTAGTGAACATTTAATTACAATACTGCCGTTTAAAGAAGTTTACAATAAAATTAATAATAAAGATCCGGAAAATAAGTTTGAAATCGTCAGAAATATTAGAATAATTGAAAAAGAACTTTCAAACAAAAAAATTGAAAAATCAAACATAAAAAATGCGTTAAATTATTTAAAATCGGATGCAGATTGGATTTTAATAGATGTGTTTGGTGCAATACTTGCAAAATTCGAGTAATTTAATTTTTTTAAACTAATTTTCAAAAATAAAAAAAGAAAATGTTATTTTTCGCTAAAAAATTAGGTAAGATTTTAGCTAAATTAATTTTACATTTCCAATTATGGATGATAGCGTATTATTAAAGAATTTTACAATAGAACCCACCATTACAGCAGCAATAAGAGTTCCCTCACGTATTCCTTGTATCTGGTGCAAAAAAATGAAAGAACTAAGGATACCTACGGCAACCATTGAAACATCGACTCCAATTTTTGCTTTCCCAAATTCTTTCTTAAATGTATCGGAAATAGCCATTGCTAAACCCTCTCCCGGAAGGTAAATAATCTTTGCTTTTACCTCTGGATAAACACCAAACGCAATTGTGATACAGCTGAGTAAGCATAATGCTATCTGCCATAGGTAATTGGGAATATAGGGATTAGAAATCATATACATTGTTAAATCAATAAATAAGCCAAGTACAAACACAAATGGCAACTGTACCAATATTGAACGATAGTTGCGACGAAGCAGAATCATTTGCAACATGATTAATACTGCATTAAATAAGATTGTTATTTGGCCCAAGGTAAGTGGAAACTTACAACTATATACGTACGGAACACAGGATATGGGGGATATTCCTAGATTGGCCTTAACTGATAAAGATACCCCAAAAGCCATAATAAAAAGTCCCAAGGTAAATGTTACAATCCTTAACAATAATTTATTCATTTTTTTATACGCCTTTATAAGATTAGTTATATTAAATTTATCAATCCGCTATTTATAACTTAACGTGTTTTTAATAAAAAAATAATGTCCCAAGAATTTAACTGTTAAAATGTGTAATTTTAGCGTAAAATTTAGATTTATCAAAATAGACCATAAAATCTAACGGATCTCATAAAATATTGGATAAGGAATCTTTAAATCAAAAACAAAGGGGTCAAGATTTAAAAACAGGGTACTCAGGTAGTAACTGGATTAACTTGGCAAAACGTAAGTATCATACATATTTGATAAATTTTAAAATGAAGTTTTAAAATTTAGGTATATTTGGAGGTTCATCTGTATAAAACTCGCTTTTATAAAGATTTACTAGTAGAATGTCCCAAATGTATCGATTAAATCTTAAAATATAAAAAAAGAATTTTATTTAATTATGATGCAGTCCCTTCCAACAAACTGCTCTCCATCGTAAGTCCTTCCTTTGATACAAAGGCATAACTCGTCGTTTTTCTCGTAACAACCAAGACCTGCTTCAACAAGTTCTTGAGTGTCGTATTTCATTGAAAAGTCTGTTATTCCATCAGGTTTTGTACGGATGCAACAAGTATCATCTTCATCAGGAATATAACTTTCGGTTACATCATCATATACCCATCTTAAAGGTGAAACACCTTCAAATTCCATAAATTCTCCATCTACACACATTCCTATTTTTAGTGTAGCGGGGTCGATGTCGTATACATCAAATTCTTCAGAACCTGCAATTGCTACAGGCTGTACCCCATTGCTTTTTATGTTAATCGGATTTGGACAGCTTCCGGGCTTTACATCAAATCCGACCACGAATTCCTTAACTACCGTAGCTTTTTCAAGTGTTAATAAAGCCCATTCTGTAGATAATATCTGGTTTCCCCAATAATCGATAGGCCATGAACCATCTGCATTTTGGGTAGTTACTATTGCAGTTGCAAAGTCGTCATACCAGTCTATTCCATCAATTTCTTCAATTTGCATGTATTCAAGACCTTTCATGACACAATACATTGATTGATAGTGGATTCTCCATCCTGGATCGGTATTAGTATCATTCCAATGTCTTACTAAATAGTCCACTGCATCAGTTAATCTACTGGTTTCAGTAGTGTCGCCAACAAATCCCATTTCAAGTATCAAATTACCTGTTTTCAAACAATTTACCCAATCAGTTGGTGTAGTGTATCCCGAACCACCATCATTTAAATCTCCATCTACATCGTTTTGAATATAATTTATCCAAGAACTAAGTCCAGTTTTCAATGGATCTGGAACGATTGCTCCAGCATTTTCAGCATATGCAAGGCCGATTACAGCATATCCCGTATTTGAATTGTCACTTGGAGGGTCGGGCTCTGCTTTATACCTCCAAGCACCATCTGCATGTTGCGTGGCTACAAACCAGTCGACCATGTCCTGAACCATGGTTTCATTGTATTCATCGTATCCTTTGAGGTTTGCATATGCCATTAATACTATTGCTGTGTTATATGTGGCATGTCCTGAACCCATAAATAAAATTCCCTGTCCATTATTATTTGTTCCAGAATCGTCAATCGAAGAATCAACTATTTTTTGTGTCTCAAGCCAGTTGAATCCCATAATCACGTTTTCAGCATATTCATATTCATCAGGTTCAAAAGGATCAACCCCAAGTTCCCGTGCCCGATCTACTAGTTTTATAAGTGCAAGACCGGTTTGCGCCGGTAACTCATAATTGCAAGTTCCCCAAGATCCGTTACAATTTTGCTGAGATACAAGCCATTCGATACCATCTTCTATTGAAGCTTCGATTTCTTCTTCTGTGGCAGCAGTTGCACTCGGCACAAATGCAAGAGGTGCGAGAACCATTATTAAAGCTATCACTAAAGCTGATTTTTTCATTAAATACCCCCTCTAAAAGTTAATTTTAAAAAAGTAGCTTGTTAAATTAAGTAATTTACAATATAAGTTTTTTAAAAGCTTCTATATATTCTTTATTATTTAAAAAAAGGTTTAAATTTAAAAATAAGATTTATTGTATTGTATAACTCGAATAAACCATATAAAAAAATTGTAATTTTGAATAATATCTTTTTCATTCCATTATTTTTATGAAATATTGATTTTTAACTTTTCTAATATTTGATAATGCAAAATTATATTTGAACAGAAAATTAATTTTAAAACTTTTTTTAATCTTCAAATATTTTCCAAAAGACAGTTTTTAGCTCAAAATATTTTAAAATATTATTTTTGGGACAATTTAGGGTGGGAAGTGTCCTGTGACGTTTGGCAGTGGTTCTAGGTGTTTTAAACTCAACAAAAATTAGGTGAACTAGATTCAATGTCAAACTTAAAAGAAGTTAAAAATTAAAAAAGTAAAAACACAAATTCAGGTGATTTTATGAGCAAAGGAGAATTTAATGGCCTTAAAAGAGTAAACGAACCATGGCATTTGTTCATTACACAGCTTTTTTCAATATTGTATTCATGTACTAAATTGGGTTGCATAGGATTTAAAGCAGTATATTCGACACTGTGTTTAATATGGGGGAAAATAAAAACAGTAAAATTTCACCATATTATCCAAAAAAGACAGAAATTATGAAAATTACGGTATAAAAAACGTTAAAAAATTAAAAAAAATTTTCAAACTTTTTAAAAGATGAAAATTGCAATTTAAAGGTGTTAAACCGCTCTGATTTTTTGAAAATTGAGAAAAAAATTGACATGAATACCTTCAAAATAAATTCTATGTCGAACTTAAACGAAGTTAAAAATCTTTCAAAATATCTAAGTAAATTTGAAGAAATATATTGTAATGCATAGCTACTCTTCAACTGTAACATTTAATGACTTAAATAAGTTAATAATTTCCTTATTGTCAAAACTAGATACAACCCCATAAAGACGTGGAATTATTATTTTCATGGGTTTTCCAAGTTTATCTTTTAAATGGGGCTGTTTTATGGTTACTGGCTGAAAACTAGAACATATTGCATATACATTTCCCGTCTTTGTCGAAACAATAGGTCCTCCACTATTTCCATAATTTAGTGCTTTATCGAGTACGTAGTATTTTGGATCATTTTCACTTACTGCTAAACTGGTAGTTTCCAAATTTGAAGAAATTACTGCTGAAGTAACCCTTGGACTCAACTTTACAAAACCCATATCACCCGATTTACTTATTTCATAGCTTGATAATGGATATCCAAAAGAATAAACTGGTTCACCCATCTCAAGAGGCAGTGTTGAAATTTTTATAAACGGAAATTCAGTTTTTCCATTAAATCATTCATTATCAGAATTTTTTTCAAAATCAACTTTTAAGAGTGCAGTGTCTAATTCAGGTAAAATATATCTAAGGCTCACGTATCGGCATATTAACCCCGGGGTATCGACACTTCCCTCTTTTGTTAAAAATGCGTTATTGACATCGGTTCTTGGAGCGCCATTTTTATCCATAATTATATGTGCTGCAGTAGAAACCATCCATCCGGAGATATAAAAAACCCGTTCCTGCAGGAGTCTGCATGTTATTTAACTCTTTATTTGGTAATTCAATACAGAATGTAGCTTCTTTAACCTTCAAAAGTGTTTTTCTTATCATAATATTTCCCCAAATTAGCAATAAGTATAATAAATTTATTAAATTTTAATTTATTATGGTTAAATATAACTTGAAAAATAATATATATTAACATCTATTCAATTTTACTTGTAATTTTATAAATTAATATTGATTATGGGCGGATGTAAATCAAAAGTTTTTGGGTTCATATTGTACGCAAAATAATCAAAACGAGTAATTAATCTATTTAATTAGGATAAAACTTTTTTTAAATTGTTAAAATGTATTATAATTTAAGTTAACATTTAATTTAAATGACGTAAATACTCGGATAATTTTAAGTAAATCTAAAAAAAGTAATTTATAAACTCCGTTGATACATGAAACAATGGAACCAGTATTTCAAACAAAACCGATACAATCTATGTTGAATATTCAAAATAAAAAACAAAATTTAATTCAAAAATTACTTATGAAATAAAATCGGAGTTATTATATTAAACTGAAATGGAACTGAATTTTAAATTTAAATGATCTAAAATGTGATACTATGGATGAAAACAGTGTTAGCAACACTTCATTGTGGACTGCATATATGCGTGCTTATCACAGCAAAAATGCTACCAACAAAATCTTTGACGACCATCTAGCCTATGATTTGGTACCAAAAGAGGTGCGAGAACAGATTGAACAACAGATCATCCATGAAGTTTTTTTACCTGGAACAAATAATATTGTCACCCGTGCACGGTATACTGAAGATATAGTGGAAGAAACTATTCAACAGGGCGTAACTCAGTATGTAATTCTTGGTGCAGGAATGGATACATTTGCATTTCGGCGACAGGATTTAATGGAAAATTTGAAAGTTTTCGAAATTGATCATCCTGCAACACAAGAATTTAAATTTCAAAGAGTTACCAAGTTAGGTTGGAAAATTCCGGAAAATTTACAGTTTATTCCAATAGATTTCACTAAGCAAGATTTAGAAACTGAACTTACCAACTCACCAAATTATGATCCCAAGGCTAAAACGTTATTTAGCTGGCTTGGTGTCATTAATTATTTAACTCGGGAAGAAGTGGAAACAACACTTCTTGCTATTGCAAATATTGCTTCATCGGGCAGTAGAATTGTTTTTGATTATATGGACCTTAATGCAATCGAAATAAATAAAAAGTCCCAACAAGTACAAGAATCAAAAAAATATCTTGAAAAAATAGGCGAACCAAGAACAACAGGGGGTTTTTACCCTTCAGAATTGGGCGAAGATCTTTCAAACTTGGGATTTAATCTTTTGGAAAACTTAAGTCCGTCGGACATTGAAAAACGTTATTTAAGGGGGTTTACTGATGTGCAAAACGCGCTTACATATATAAATTTTGCATATTCAGTGATTAAATAAAAAAAATTATAATTTAATGAATTGTAAGATCGCCGTTAAATCCGCCTAAATCCATTATTTCTTCATAACATGTATTGGTTAGTTCAGTAATTGTCTGAGGCGGTCTTTTTAATATTTTTCTCTTTTTTAAAGTATCTAATGATATCGGGGAAGATAAATGAAAGTGCATATTAAATATCAACACTGTTGTAGGTTTTTTTGCAATTTCTTCGATTTCTTTTGCAGAATAAACCGTTCTATTTCCAATAAAGTTCATAATTTCTTCGGGACTTGTTAAGTCTTTTTTAAACTCATCCAAAACTCCTAAAGAAGTAATCTCTTTATAATCGCAGGATCTGTAAAATAATAAAATATCTCCCTTTTTAATATTTTTTACAGGACTATGGGATAAAAATACTTTTTTAATGGTATCTCCTTTGATAACCGGATCTCCAAAATATTCGTCCAATGTAATTGATGTTTTTTTGTTATAATCCATAAAAAGTTTTTCGTGGTATTCCGGTCTTATCGGTACAACTAGCTTTTTAACGCGCGTTCCGTCGTAGAATATCGGGTAATATTTTTTAAAAATATCATCGTAGCTGCAAAACATCAGCTGGCGCTTATCCGGCTTTAAATCTTTGAAAAATACGGTTTCTCCGTCTTTATTCAATCCAATATTAAAAAACCCATATTCAATTACCAAATTTACTAAATGGTCATAATTAGAATTAACAATATGATTTAAATATAATTCATCAATTGAATTATCAATACAATAATCTATCGCTTTTTTTAGCAATACCTCATCTAAATTGTAACCTTCATGATCAAACTTTAAAACATGTATTTTAAAACGCCTTTTTTTAGGTAAGGGCGGATCAGTATCAATTATTTCATAATCATCGTTTGAAAATATTAAAATAGCACCTATTTTACCATTATTTTGATAGCACCAACATTTCATTCCTTCCAGGGCGTTTTTTGAATACCAATCATTAAATTTTGGATAATTTACCCTTAAAGAATCAAATATTGAATCAGCTACATCCAATTTGTATAGGGGTATAAGTTTGAGTTGAGGTAGTGTATATCTCTTTTTAATTGAATAAAATTCTTTAAAGAACTCTAAAGCTTCATTCAATGATAAAACCCTATCTTTTATATTTAATTGAACTGATTTTTTATGAATATTCTTATTTTCGGTTACAAGATAGTTTACAGCATCCTTATAAACAGAATATAAAATATCATTCTCAATTTTATCTTTTGAAGTATTGGATGATCCAACAATTGAATTAAACGTTAAATCTTGCAAATGGGAAGGGGGTTGTTCTAAAAACGAGTACGAATCTAATTTTAAAAGAATTTTTTCATTGATCTCGTTTTTAATTTCTTTGATAGATGAGGGGTGTATTAAAATAGTCTCTTTTTTAGTAAATAGGTTAAATAACTCCGTTAATATTGTTAGAACTTCAAAATCGTCTTTTCCATGGATAAAAATGTTTGCATCTAAAAGTACCTTCAAATTATCCCCCTTAAAACTAAGTTATAGTGTATTGTACCTCCAAAATATTAATTTTTTTCTATAATCTTGCATTAAAAAATTTAAAAAAAAGACAATAATCAGGTTAAAATTAAAAAAGAAAATATTGAATTTTATGTAATTTATGTGGATGAATTCTAGGTTACTTATTGGAATATGGATTTGAACAACCATAAGGCTGAAAAATTGAAATAATCAAATTTAGTTTTTTAAACAGATAATTACTAAAATACCATTCAAACATTGAATTTTCCAGTTTCAAGCTCTTTTAACTCCAATTTGCCATTTAAATTTACATTTTTTCAAATATATCGGATACCTTTTTTCCGCTTTCTTCCTTGAATGTGATGTTCTTTCCCTTTAGGGCAGATTCTAGATTTTCTCCTATTTTTCCTGCTATGAACAGGTCAACTTTATTTTTTGCCATTATGTGAGCAACAGACCATCCTGCTCCACCCCCACCAATTGCAAAAGGATTTTTCATGGCTTCTATAAGTTTATTATCCTCGTAAATAAGAAAATAAGGTGCTCTTGCAGCTGCGGAACTAATTTCTGAGTTCGAGTCTTTACCTTCTGAAGCTATGGCTATTCTCATGATTTTACCCCCATTAACTTATCTATTATTATGCCCTGAATAATTGACATAAAAATCATTACCAAACTTAAAATTGCGATATATTTCCAGCCGAAATATAAAACAGCAATCGGCAGTAGCGGTATTTTTAATGCCCTATTGTATAAAAAACAGGCAATGAGTCCATGTGTCATTCCTTTATCTTTTAGATCTGCCAAGAGCGGATACCACATATAAATTGGGCCACTTGATAAGATTCCACCAATAATTACAAAAATCCATTTTTTAATTCCGTTCTCGACAAGATATTTTGTTACCACTTTTGGAGTTATAAAGTAATCCGATAACGCCAATAAAATGAATATTAGAATAATGACGGGAATTATTTTTAAAATTATATTATAAGAAAATTTCAGGCTTGAAAAGAATAGATCTTGCGAAAAGATAAACACAATCACATATATTAAAAGTACGGCCATCAAAAAATACCATGATCCGGAGATTGAACTTATTTTACTTTTTAAGCCCATTTTAGATTACCTGTAGAATTGATACAGTTATTACGGCAACTATTATAGATAAAATAAATGAAGTAATGTTTCTTAAAAACGTAAATCTTTTCCCGAGTATTGCGGACTCTGCAGGAAGTTGTATAATCCCGACTGTTACCCAAGACACTAAAAAAGCAGTTACTGCAACCAAACTGATACCTTCATTCAACAATTCTCCTGCCAAAACATAACTGACTATCGGGTTTCCTGCAGATATACTTCCAATCAGGCTCCCGATAAATGAATCTAAAAATGTGCTTTTGCTGAATATTTTTAAGTAAAATGATTTGGGAATTATTGTGGTAATCAGACTGACCAGCAGAATAGTTCCCACTATCAAAGGAAAAGCGTTCCACAAAGATTTTGCTGATTTTTTAGTCGAAGATTTTGGTGGCATGTATAATTATATTATTTTTCAAATGTTTAAAACTTTTCTTAAATTCTAGAATAAGAGAATTAATGGAAAATAAGATTTAAAATAGCTTTAATTTAAAATTATTATACCCATTTTTCAAAATTTCAGGAAAAACATTTTCGAAAATTTAATATCTAAGTCATACTTAAATTTATAATTGTACAAGTTTTAGGAATTATTTTAACTAGTGGGGGAAGATTATGCTTAAGAATGAAAATGAAGTTTTGGAAACTAATGGAATTTATTATATTTACAAAAATGGAAAACGAAAAAAATACGAATCATGGCTTTCAGGTATTTTCTCTTTTTTATATGATCCCATAATGAGTAAATCTGTGTTTCCAAAAACTTTGGGGTCATCAATGGAAAAACATGAATTATTCTTAAAAGATAAGCTGAAGTCCATTCACGATCAGGAAGTTTTAGAACTTGCAACCGGTAGCGGGAATTTATCCCAATTTTTGCCAACTGATAATCGATACTCAGGGGTGGATGTAAGTGAAGGATTGTTAAAAATAGCTTTTAAAAAGTTTTATAAAGCGGGCTTTAAAAATGCCAAATTATTTTTATGTGGCGCAGAAGAACTGCCTTTTAAGGATAATTTTTACGACGTCTGCGTATGCAATCTTTCATTAAATTTCTTCAATGGTCTCGACAGTGTTATTAACGAATTAAAGAGAGTTTTAAAAACGGGGAGTAAATTTATATGCAGTGTTCCTGTAACGGGCAGAAATAAGCGCAAAAATACGATTCGGGGAAAATTATATTCCGAAAACGAATTAAAAGATATTTTTGAAAATAAAGGATTTTCATTTAAACCATACGATTTTAAAAACGGTTCCTTACTTTATTTTTCAGCTACTTTAGAAGAATAGCAATTACTTCAGTTTTTTTAAATAATTATTCAGTTATTACTTAATTTATGATTTAAAAACTGTAACTCAGAAAATGGATCTTAAGTTAAATTGGGGTGACTACCATGCATATTTTATTAAAAATAATCAGTTTATTGGTGTTTTTAACTATTTTAATGTCGTTAATGTCTGTAACAAAGTCAAAAAATAATACTGAAAACATATGGGCAGTATTGGATAAAAATGCCTCGGAGGAGATTTATTTCGACGAAAACTTGCTGAATGAGAATATTCCTCCCGTTGTAAAAAAATTTATTAAAAATTCGATAAAAAACGGAACTAAAATTCCAGATACTGTTATTTTGGATATCGAAGGTAAAATGAGGACTAAAATAGATGAAACTGCCCATTGGAATGATATTTATTCTAAAGAAATACTTTCAAAAGAAGGTTTCGTATGGAAAGCGCAGTTAAAAAGTGGGCCTGTAACACTAAAAGGTGCAGATTATTATTTTAAAAATAATTCTGAAATAAATTTTGCACTTTATGGATTAATCCCTGTTGTAAAAGAATCCAACAATGATATAACCAAATCTGCACGTGGAAGGCTTGCAATAGAGTTAATTGTTTGGAACCCTTGGGCAATAATACCTGATAAAAATACTAAATTTAAAGAAGTTGATTTTGAAACTTTTTCAGTATCTTTTGAAATTGATGGTGAACCTGTAAAAGTTAATTTAAAAGTTAATGAAAACGGCAGTTTAAAGGAAGTTTACATGAATAGATGGAATAAATTAGAAAATGGATCTTATGGATACATTCCATTTGGCGGAACTGTTTCTGATCATTTAGAAAAAGATGGTTTAAAAATTGCTAAAACACTGAATGTCGGATGGAACTACGGAAATGATGATTATATTGAAACATTTTATTTCAATGTAACAGCTGCTGAATTTTACTAATTTCAGAAAAAACTTATCATAACTTCAATATTTTAGTCGGGCTATTTTTAAATTTATTAAATTTTAATCTATTTTGGATAAAGATAACTAGAAAATAATATATATTACCAGCTATTCAATTTTACTTGTAATTATATAAATTAAAATTGATTGGAGGTAATATAACTCAGTTGTTTTTTGGGATAATGGCACGTAAATGCCCAAAACAGGCAATTAAACAGGTTAATTGAAATAAAACTATTTTTAATGACATAACTTTTAAAATAATGTTTAAAATTAAGTTCTAAGACTTAATATCGATTTTAACGATTTAATCTAAAAAACGTTAAATAATTAAAGAAATCCCTTTAAAAATATTAATCAAGCGTATTTAAAAATTCAGGTGGACAAATGCGGTTTAAAAATATATTTTTGATATTACTAAGCTTGCTGCTTTTATCATCGCTTACAGCAGTTTCAGCAGATATTGGAGACGAGGGTAAAGTTAGAGTAACATACCTCTGTTATACTCCAAACGAAGCTCTTGAACTCGCAAGCGAGTCTAACGACTACAGCGACCTAATAGAGTACACATATATCGATTATTTAACAGCGGATTATTCGGCTCTTACAAGCGACATCTTAAATGCAACAGAAACAGGATTCCTCGAAACACAGGATGTAATCATCTGTGATGCATTCATGGACTTAGCAATTAATGATCCATCAATTGACGCTTCATTAAGAAGCGCAAAAGAGAATGGAGCAGAAATGTACTGCTTAAGGCCAATGACTACAAGTCTTGACGGTTTTAGCTATTTTGATTACGTTTCAGACGGATACAGAAACGACACAGTATGTGATTACTACCAGAACATGGGAACCGATGGAGAAGGTTTAGAAAACGCAGAAAACCTACTTACGTACTTAGCAGCAGGTGCACCAGGTTTTGTTGATACAGTAACCATTACTGGTGGAAAAGTCGATACTTCTAAATATGTATTTGTTCTGGGTAGTGACGTTAACACAGATGCATTAAATAGTGCAATTTTGGATGAAACTATTGCAAACAACTTGAATATTACTGTATTTACAAAAGATAATCCAGTACCTGAAGGATTTGATTTTTCAGATTACGGAATGATCTTTATAGACTCACAGTCTGTTTCATTGGTGGAAGATTGGACTTTTAGCATAAAATCCGCTGCAAAAGGTGGAGCAAATGTTATCGTGTATAATTTATCATCAAATGTTTCAATTTCAAACATAGATCTTCGATCTGACGAATATACTGATATCGAAAGATACTGGGTTCAGGGAGGAGATGTGAATCTCGAAAACATGATTAAACTTATGGGACAAAAATTCTCAGGTTTATGGACTAAAGAAGAGATTTCTGAACCTGAAATAGTAAAAGAAAAGGTAAATATCACATTAATAGATAGCGCAGGTAAGGCCTTTTACCTTAAGCAGATTGTCGAAAATAGAACGATAATTACAGATAATTTCAATATAAGAATGATGACTAGTGAGGAAGCAGTAGCAAACCTTACAGATGCATCTGACCAGGATATAATAATACTTTACATGGCCAGTGATATCAGTTCTTTGGAACCCGTATTTGCAGATGCAAGAGATAATTATGGAACAGACATATGTTTTGTTGCATCACCGGAGGATTCAAGAAACACCCTCAATTTGAGTGTTAATAACGTGTTATATAACTATGTTGAGAATGATGGGCCTACAAACATGGAAAACCTTGTTCGTTACATTGGAGCAGAGGTTGAAAACTATTACATCGAATATGGTCCATTAGCGGATCCTGCAATACCTATTGACGGTATATATCACCCCGATGCTTTCCCAAGGATATTTGCTGATAGTACTGAATATTTAGAATGGTATTCAAGCAGAACTGATGGACATGCATATGACGAAAATGCACCTACAATAGGTATTATTACCTATGAAATAGAATCAACGAAAGAACAGTTCGCTACAGACGATGCAATAATCAGATATCTTGAATCACAAGGTTGTAATGTAATATATACAACTAACGAAGTTTGTAGGGCAGATGTGGACTACCTCACAAAAGATGGTGAAGTACTCGTTGACGCAATGATATCTTTACCTAAATTCAGTCTGGGTAATCCTCAAGAAGAGGGTGTCGAATATCTAAAATACTACAATGTTCCTGTTTTAAAAGGAATACTGGATTCATTTACAACAGTGGACGAATACTACAACAGTACTCACGGTGTTGACCCACTGTCTCTTGCAATGTCCGTAACAATGCCTGAAATTGATGGATGTATTGATTATATATTCATTGCAGGAAGAAATGAAACATCCGATTCTGAGCTAGTACTTTATGAACCTATTCAAGAACAGGTTGAATGGTTATGTGACCGTGCGATAGGGCAGGCAGAACTTGGAAGAACTAATAATTCTGATAAAAAAATCACTATATTATACTGGAACCACGATGGTGGAAAAGAAAGTATTGGTTCTACGTATCTTGACATTGGTTCAAGTTTCACATTAATACTTGAAGAAATGCAAGCAGAAGGATACGATATTGGAAACAGTACGATTCCTGATGGGGATGAATTCTACGACTTATTTATCGCAAGCAGAAACGTTGGGGCATGGGCTCCAGGTGAACTTGAAAAAGTCGTTGAATCTGGTAACGCTATCCTTTTACCATTGGATGATTACCTTGAATGGTATAATAATGATAGTTACGTGCCAGCATCAGTAAGAGACGAGGTTGAAGGTACATGGGGTGAAGCTCCTGGAGAAATTATGACTTATACAAATAATACAACAGGAGAACAGTTCTTTGTAATACCAACAGTTCAAATGGGAAATATTAATTTCATACCTCAACCAACAAAAGCGTTCATGTCCAGTGAAGCGTTAATATACCACGATACATCAATACCATTAACTCACCAGTATCTAGCAGTATACTTCTGGATTAACCACGTATTCGATGCAGATGCGATAGTTCACTTCGGTACCCACGGATCACAAGAATGGTCAGGTGGAAAAGAAGTTGGTATTTGGAGATACGATTACCCAGCATTATGTGTAGAAGATACGCCAGTTATCTATCCATACATCATGGATAACGTTGGTGAAGGTAGCCAGGCAAAACATAGGGGTAACGCAGTCTTAGTCGATTATTTAACGCCTGCTATCGTAGAAGCGGGACTATACGGCGATCTTGCAGATATGCACGAAAAAATCCATAACTATGAGGATGCAATAAGTAATAATAACACAAACATGTCTGCTCTTTACCGTGATACACTTATAGAACTGTATGAAAATAATTCAATGGAATACGACCTTAATGTAACCACTGAAGAACTTCAAAACATGTCTGATGAAGATTTTGGATTTTTCATGAGCAACAATGTGCACAACTATTTGCATGAATTGCAATCGATGCTAATGCCTTATGGAGTCCATACTTTCGGAGTTGCACCCGAGGGCGAAGAACTGATATGCATGATTAAATCAATGCTTCGTGATGACTTTATAGAACATATTTATGCAGTAATTCCTGAAGAAGAAGGAGACGAAGAAGACCGGGAAGATTTAGCAAATGAATATGCATATGATCTAATAAATGCTACAGTAATTGATGGAACAGATGTATCAGTTGCTCAGATGGAAATTCTTAACTTAACCGATACAAATGTTACGGCTGATCTTAATACTGGATTAGAATATGCTGCAAATTTAGCAAACACGACTCAAGAAATTACCAACTTTATGCGAGCACTCAATGCAGAATTCATTGAACCTGCACCTGGAAACGATCCAGTAAGAAATCCAAGTGCATTGCCAACAGGTAGAAACTTCTATGGTTTTGACCAGAGAAAATTCCCTGATGCAGAAACTATGGTATACGGATACGAGCTTGCAGGCCAATTGCTTACCACTTATAATGCTAGTCACGGTACATACCCTGACAAAGTATCCTACACACTATGGGCAATAGAAACATTCAGGCACCATGGTGTAATGGAAGCGCAAATATATGCAATGCTCGGGGTTAAACCTGTAAGTGATGGTGTCACAATTGTTAACTTTACGGTAATACCTGTAGAGGAACTGGGTCGCCCGAGAATTGACGTACTTGTCCAATCCTCTGGATTATATAGGGATACGTTCCCATTCCAACTCGAAACAATCGATAAAGCTATAAGATTGGTTGCAGAATTAAATGAAAGCTATGAAGACAACTATGTCAAAATGCATTCTGATCAGATGGAAGCACAACTTCTCGAACTTAACTATACTGAAGAAGAAGCTGATTTCCTTTCGAAATGTAGAATATTCAGTGAAGCAACTGGTAACTATGGAAATGGAATGGACGATGCAATCGAAGCAAGTAACACTTGGGAAAATGAATCCAAACTTGCAGACTTCTTTATATCAACGACGTCCCACATATACGGAGCAGATGTATGGGGAGATAAATATGAAGACGTCTTTACAATGAATTTAATGGACCTCGATGCATGCGTTCACAGTGATTCCACGAATTTATATGGTATTATTGATAATGACGATTACTATGCATATTTAGGAGGTTTGGCTCTTACAGTAAGAGTACTTACTGGAGAAACTCCTGAAGAGTACATAGCAAATTTAGAAAATGTGGCAGATATGAAGATTATTTCATTGAACGAAGCATATAGGACTGAATTACGTTCAAGATACTTGAATCCATTATGGATAGAAGGAATGATGGAAGCGGATTATGCCGGTGCTTTCTCGATGATGAAATTTACCGAGTATTTATGGGGTTGGGATGTAACGAACCCCGACATGGTTACCGATGCCGACTGGAATACGGTATACGACGTATATATCAACGATAAGTATGATATGGGATTAGATGAGTTTTTAATGACTGAAAATCCATATCAATTCCAAGCAATGACCGCAAGAATGATGGAAACAGCGCGTAAAGATTACTGGAATGCTGATGATGCAGTCTTAGAAAATTTGGCAAACGAATTCATTCAATCAGTAGTGGATTATGGAGTTACCTGCTGTCACCACACGTGTGGAAACTTAGAACTTAACGAGTGGGCAGTGGCACATTCTTCACTTGACGAAGAAACATTAAAAGAATATGAAAGATTATACGAAGAAGCTACATACAAAGATATAGACGTTTCTTCAGAAACTGGAACTACAGTTACCGATTCAAGCTCTGAACCAGACACATATTCAAAAGTGTATTCTGGAAATGAATCAGTAGTCGAAGCAGTAAATGCAACGAATGCAACAGTAATAACAAACACTACAATGACTGAAGATGCAGCACCAAGTGTTGGTTCTGATGGGGGTAGAAGTAGTACTAGTTCAAGTTCGAGCTCAAGTTCAGAATCATCCTCATCTTCAACATCAAAAACACAAAAAGCATACGAAGTTACGATGAATGATGAACCAGAAACTTCTGAAACTTCTGGAACAACAGTTATTGCAATTATTGGTGCAATTGGAATGACAGGACTTGTAGGTGTTGGATACTTTAAGCAAAACCCAGAAGTATTTACAAATATTATAAATGCTCTGAAACTTTTGAGAAGAAAATAAATATTTTCTTTTTTTATTTTTTTAAATTAAAAAAAGTAAAAAATTATAGTTTGAAGCAATTTTATATGGCTTATTTTCAAAGCACATGTTATTTTCAGGATTTTTTAAATTAATCCATAAATTTAAATATATTTAAAATACATCAATATATATCGATATATATTGGTATATCGAAAACTATAAATATATTTCATAATATATTGATTTCCATAAATATCCATATAATTCGTCTAGAATTTAGAATGCATGTTAGTATTTGGTGAAAAAGATGTTTGGTTGGTTAGATTATGGTGCGAGATACGTTGTAGAAAATATCCTAAATTTGAGTATGGAAACTGCAATTGCCTCATCAGTTCACTTTTTCATATACGACAGCTTAAAAATTGTAATTTTGCTTTCTATAATGATATTTTCAATTTCATACATTAGAAGCTATTTTCCACCCGAAAAAACAAAAAAAATACTCGAAAAGTATTCCGGAGTTTCTGGAAACATTATGGCATCATTACTTGGAATTGTAACACCATTTTGTTCATGCTCCTCAGTTCCACTATTTATTGGATTCGTGGAAGCGGGAATCCCTCTTGGAGTTACCCTTTCGTTTTTGATCACCTCTCCGATAGTAAACGAAGCAGCTTTTGCAGTACTTTTGGCATCTTTTGGATGGAAAATAGCAATGCTCTACGTAATTTCCGGAGTAATTATCGGGGTGATTGGCGGAATTATAATTGGTAAACTTAAAATGGAAGATCAGGTCGAAGAATACGTATATGAAATAAGAAGCAGGGCTCGAAAAATAAAGAAATTAACTCAAAAAAAGCGTTTAAAATTTGCAAAGGACAATACAAAAGATATTGTAATGAGAGTCTGGCTTTACATCTTGATTGGTATTGGAATTGGAGCAATAATACACGGTTATGCGCCAGAAGCGATTCTTGCAAAATATGCGGGTCCAGATAATCCTTTAGCAGTAATTTTTGCAACAATTATTGCAGTACCTCTTTATTCAAATGCGCTTGGAACAATCCCTATTGCAGAAGCGTTAATTGGAAAAGGAGTAGGAATTGGAACTGCGCTTGCATTTATGATGGCAACAACTGCGTTATCCTTCCCAGAAGCAGTTTTACTTAGAAAAGTAATAAAACCAAAATTAATAGCTGCATTCTTTGGAATTACGAGCATTGCAATTGTAATTACAGGATATTTATTCAATATCCTCCTTTAATTTTAATTATAATGATATCAAAAATTATTTCGAGGTAATAATTATGAAAATAATCGTATTAGGGATGGGATGCAAAAAATGTATGGACGTTTATGAAAACGTGAAAAAAGCAGTAGAAGAACTAAAAATCGATGCAGAAATAGCAAAAGTTACAGACGCTGCAAAAATTGCAGAATACGTAATTTCAACCCCTGGGCTCGTCGTTGACGATGAAGTGATATTTGAAGGAAATGTTCCAAGTGTTGAAGAAATTAAGAATGAGTTATCTAAACTTTAATATTGGAATAATAAAACTTGAAAATTATATATTTTAATTATACTGTAATCGAAATATACACTTTAGATAATTCTATAAATTTAGTTAAAAAATACCCTTTTTAAACGTTTTTTCACAATCACAGAGTATTTATAGTTATTTTTGAAAAAATTATAATATCTATTTTTGATGGCGGATATAGATATGTTGGATGCAATAGTTTAAGAATATCATTTTGGGGTTTTTGGAGGGGGTTGATTGTGTACAAATGTCTGGAGGCAATATCTATAATTTTTGTAGTTATTTTTGCAGGGTGTCAGATGGAAACGCCGGTTGATACATCCACTGGTTTCGAAGGTCAAAATGAAGCAACGGTATTGATTGAAGATTTTTCATATAAACCTGCAAGCATAACTGTGAAGGTTGGAACAACAGTTACATGGGTTCAAAAAGATGGTGTAAGGCATACTGTAACATCAAATGATGGAATATTTGATTCAGGACTTCTTTCAAAAGACTTTTCGTGGAATTACCCGTTCAATGAAACAGGAAATTTTGATTACTACGGTATGCCTCACCCATACATGAAGGGAACTGTTGAAGTGGTAAAATAATGCCAGAAACTGCATTTAAACTGGTTTTTTACACGGGATTTACTAACTTTTTATTTATTTTTTTAATATTTATATCTTGCAGATGCAGAAATTTTCTGCCCAAATATATACTTGATCTAAAAATTTATAGAATAATTTTCAAATATCACTGCTATTATTGGGTTTTATTTTTAATTTCAATAGCAATTCACGCTTATGGAGTATACTTATTAAGATATGGGGGGTAAAATCATGGATAAAAAGTTTTTTGAATGCAAAGTTTGCGGGGATATTCATCAAGGTAAAAATGCGTCAAATCCATGTCCAACATGCATGACTAAAGACTCGTACGTTGAAATTACAAAAAAAGAGCTTCCGGAAAAACTTGGAATGTAATATTTATTATTTTTAAATTTTTTATATTTTCAATTTTGAACTAATTTTGGCAAGTTTTATATAGGTTGATGTTAACAATATCTAACATTGAGTTAGAAATAAGTAACATAATGTTTGAAATAGATAACAGTAAGTTGGAGTGATTTTGAATGTTTGGAAAACCGGAATGGTTTGAGAGAAGAAAGTTTGGTGGCTGGGGAGTTCGCCCAAAAACATGGCAGGGATGGCTTTATATCGCGGTAATGGTTTTACCATACATAATATTTCAATCGCTACCGTATTGGGATGAAACAACAAGAACATACGTTACAGTAGCATGGCTTTTATTTTTACTTCTTGATGTAGGGCATATCATGGTTAATCTCGATAAAGATGAACGAGAATTTAAAATAGAAGCAATATCTGAGAGAAATGCTGCATGGGCAATGGTTTTAATTTTGGTTGCCGGAATAATGTATCAATCTATTATAAGTGCTTTGAATCAAAGTTTTTACGTCGACTGGTTTTTAGTTGCAGCTTTGTTTGGTGGAATGATCGTAAAAGCGATTTCAAATTATTATCTGGAAAAATCTGAAATTTAGGAGAGTTATATGGACAGTAAATTCAAAAATAGACTTAGTTTAGGATTTTTAATAATGCTTTTTGGAATATTTATTGAATACATATTTGAGGTTAACAGTTTAGTAACTGCAGTTTTGGTAAATGCAGGGGTTATTTTAATAGTTTATAATTTATATCTTCACATAAAATACCGTGAAATTCCATCAAAAGATGAAAGAATACGAAAAATTGCAAATGCAGGACTTGCATATTCTTGGGTTTTGACATTTTTAATAATGAATCTAATATTTTGGGTAGATTATATTAATTGGTTTGAAATAACTGTTTCGCAGGTAATTGGAATAATTTATTTTGTAATGCTGATAAGTGCGCTTTTATTTCAACAGTACTTTAAAAAACAGGGCGATGTTGAATGAAAACAAGAATAAAGGAATATAGGGCAAAGTACGACATGACCCAAGAAGAACTCGGAAAAATTGTTGGAGTGAGGAGGGAAACCATAAGTTTTCTTGAAAAAGGAAAATATAATCCTTCATTAAAACTTGCCCATTCGATATCAAAAGCGCTGGATACAACAATCGATGAGCTGTTTATTTTTGAAGATGATGAATAAAAAAATGGTTAAAAAAAGTTTATCGAAATATTATTAAAATAAAAAGAAAGGCATCAGCAGATCATAAAGTGGCTCATCACAAGTTCAGCCGGGGATAACATCATCATTTGCCTTAATTGTTTAAATATACTGCCCTAAAATTCCAATGACTTCATTTTGAAGTTCATTTTCATCAGTTGGGTCCATTTCGATATACGAATTTGCAATAATGTAAAATGGCATTTCGTTCTTTTCAATTGTTGATATATATATGTATTCCTCGCCAGATTTTATGCTTGTTTTTTCAACATTTCCCATAATTTTGTTTAATGTTTGAAAAATACCACTGTACTGACCTGCAACTTCTTCGGGGTCTTTTAATGTGGAAATGATTGTTAAACCTTCATCATTAACTACCGTAACATCCAAAAGATCGTGCGAAAGAGCAATTTCTAAAAGATCGTAAGTGTCGGATGCTTTTTCAGGATTTTTTGAAACCGCATGGCTTTTTAATTTTTGAAGTCCTTCGATTACTTCAAGTTCAAGCATATCTTTTGCTTCCTGTTTAGTATCTTTCTCATCTTTTTTTATTTTAATTAATGTATGGTATGAACCAAAAAATCCTGCACCGAGTGAAACCGTAAACAAACTCAAATTTTCCATTCTTAGACCCCTTTGGATATTTTATCGTTTATTTTAATTTTTGAAGTCCATTTATTACTTCATCTTTTAATTCTTCGCATTCTTTAGCTTTTTCTTTCTTCCTTTTTTGTAGGGTTAATTTTAAAATCGAAAAAGAACTTATAAAACCTATTCCTAAGGATATTGCGAACAGGTAGGTGTTATTCATAAAAGCCCTCTGTTAAATTATGGGTATTAATATAATGTCAAAAATATTTAATCGTTTTTATTTATACCCATTATATGATGTAGTGAATTTTTCAACAGCAATATTTAAAAATTCGATTTCGATATTATTCAATGTCAAAATATCTGAAATTTCCTTTTTGATTTTGTCAGTATTTAAACTGCTTTTTATAAATCCAAGCATTTTTTTAGGAACTAGAATTATTGAACATTTACATTTATTGCCATCATTTTGATTTAGCGACATATGAACTTCAAATTCGGCTATATCGTTTACATTTTCTAAATATTCATGTATTCCGCGTTCAATTTTTTCTTTCAATTGTTCCGATTCGGTTCTTTTTTCATCAGAATGTTTGGCTTTTATTTTATTGAGTTCTTTTTCAAGATCTATCTCGTATTTATTTATTGACGTATCGGGTTCTGATTTTGCTGATTTCTGATTAATTACGGTTATTTCCGGAATTATGTCAATTACATATGAGTCAAAAATAGCTGTAATCTCTTTTTTGATTATTTTTGGATCTACGGCAGATTTTACTCCGTATTCACTATCTGACGTTGTAGTTATGAAACATTCTGCAATAAATTCGCCTTCATCATTATATTCTATTGAAAGTTCGCTATCAAATTTCGTAACATCTGTATTTTCTTCAAGATAATCATTTATTTTTTCTAAAAGTTCGCTTTCTATCGCACTAATTTCGGCTTTTGATGGTTCAAAGACATCTTCTAAAAGATTTTCAATCATATCATCGTTAACAGTTTTTATACCCAATTTTTTCATCAATTCTTCTCTTGAAATATCTTCTTCGATTTCGTCTACTTCATCAAAATCTTCTTCGATCTCAACGATTTCTTCAACTTTTGGAGTATATTTTGGAATTTCGGGTTCTTTCTGCTGAATTTTTACAGATTCTGACTTTTTAGCTGAAATTACTGAATCAGGGTATTCTTCAACAAAATAATCCAATTTTGATTTATTGTATTCGTAAACATCAATTGCAACATTGTCATCTTCTTCAACAAGATTATTAAAAATTTCAAAAGCACTAATTCCAAAAGTTAATTTATTTTCAGCCTGATAAACTGCAACATTCGGAGAATGTTCTTCATATCCAATATAACCCCTTAAATAGTTTCCATCACTCTTTTTGAAGAGTTCCACAAGCGTATATCTTCCAAAATATTTTTCAAAATCGTCAGAAGCTCCCAATTTTATTGGCCTGCCTTCTGGAATTGATATTCTTGCATCGTTTGTCACAAGTACTTTCTTTTTTTCTAAAGCGATTTTTTTAACGGGATTTTCGCTATAAAATAATCTTGCATCTGAACTTTGCATCATAGATAACATAGAATCTGTGTAGGAAAAAATATCAACAATGGCACCAAGATCTGCCATTTTCATGGCATTTAAAATAGCATCATTTCCAAAAAATTCCCCTTCGTATTCAGAATATCCACCAATAATTTGTTTATCTTTTAAAAAAAGATGACTTTCTTTAAATTGTCCATTACTTTTCAAGGAGAGTCGAATATGCCCTAAAAAATCATCCGGAAGTTCATCAAAAAGTTCTTTATAATTCGATCCCATTTTCACAAATTTTCCTTCTATGATGTCCATGTTATCCCTTCTTAATTCGTTTTGATATATTTGAAGCAATAAGTCCGGCAAAAACGCCAGCTCCAAATCCATTATCGATATTTACCACAACAAGTCCAGGACTGCATGAATGAAGCATCGTAAGTAGTGGTGTGAGTTTATAGCCGTATCCAACAGAAGTAGGAACTCCAATTACTGGAATATCAACAAGAGACGAAATTACTGATGGAAGTGCTCCTTCCATTCCTGCAACCGCGATAATACAGCACACATCCTCTTCAATCATCGATTTGACTGGAGTAAATAACCTATGTATTCCTGCAATACCTACATCGTAATTTTTTATTACTTCGCAACCCATTATTTTTGCAGATTCGGCTGTTTCTTCTGCTACGGGAATATCCGAAGTTCCTGCTGCAAGTATCCCGATCTTTTCAGTTTTTTCAACTTCAAAACCTCGTTTTTTTAAAACAGCAGTTCTTCCAAGTTCATTTATTTCTAAAATTAAGTCAGTTTCGTCTTCAAGGCATTTTTTAAGATTTTCTATGTCATTTATTCTTGTTGCAAGAGAAATGTTACTTTTTAAAGCTAATTCTTTTAAAATTTTGGCAACATCTTCACAGCGTTTCCCTTCAGCGTAAATTACTTCTGGAATTCCGGTTCTGAGTTTTCTGTTGGTATCAAGTTTACAAAAGCCGCCTAATTCATCAAAATAATTTAATTTTAATTTTTTTTCGGCTTCTTCTAAACTTAGATTTCCGGTTTTAAATTTTTCGAGGATCTCTCTCATAGTGTCATCTGCAATCTAAAAACTATCTCAATTATGTCCTGTTGTAATATATATTTTTTAATCTTTAATTTTTCAACAAATAATTATTAAACTCTCTGCCATGAAATATCATTTTCATCGAAAAATTCGACGTATTTTCTTTTATCTTCGCCATACAACCCTTTCCAGTCGATCCCTACAAAATCAAAGTCTTGTTTTGAAATCATCTGATTTAATATGTTTTCAGAGAGTTTTGCATGTTTTGGAGTTAAATAACCAATATAATATTCTTCTTTTAATGCAAGTTTCGTAAATTTTGGAGAATAGTGTCCTCCGCCGATTCCGATTATTTTTTCTTTTTTTTCGTATTCAGAATTTTGAATGGAGTTTAATGTATCAATCAATGAATTTGTAATAATTTCTGCCGCATCATCTATCTGCCACTGTTCTTCACTGCTTCCAATTTCTACAAATGCAGACGGGGCTTTTAAATCCGTTGGGCCGTGATGTAACACTTCAAAACTCACATCAAATCCTAATTCTTGATATTCTTCCATTTCATTGTATTTATTCATATTTTGGAGCATCAATGTATTGAATATCGGGTTACAGGGGGAAATTTCTTCTGAATTTCCTCCACGTGAATTATCTTCAGTTAAATTTCCGGGGGTGTGTACTGTGAGTGTTGGTTTTTTGCTTTCACTTGCATGTTTTGATAAAAATATGTACATTTCAGATATTGGAAAATCTGAAGAATTTGATTGAGTTGACTTTTTTTCAATTTCAAATACGTCGTAGCCGTAATTTTGAACATGTTTTTTAATGTTCTGACTCGCAGGGTCGGTTTTTGAAGAAATAAATAAGTAATCCATTTTAATCGCCTAAATTCATTTGCCAATTTTTGTTATCTTAAAATTACCAACTTTTCTATTTATAGTTTCTTTATTTTCGAATTTTGTACAAATAATATTCATTTAAAAAGATGCTCTAAAAGATGCCAATTAAAAATATGAAATTAGGTTAAAATGGTTATTAGGTTAAAATTTTAAAAAATTGATATCCATACTCTATATATACCCCGTATTCTATAGTTAAAACGAAATATTATTTAATTCACAAATTAAATTTGTAAATTTGTAAATTATGATTTTTTTAAGTCTGCATTTGTTATAATTATAAACTGTGGTGATTTAATGGCTGAAGATACTAATGTGGTTGCCGAAGAAAGCTTATTTGACGAATTTAAAGAACACTCAATTTCAGAGTTTTTTAGAAAAAACAGACACATGCTCGGTTACAGTGGTAGATTAAGAAGTATGACTACAATTGTACACGAGCTTGTAACAAACAGCCTTGATGCGTGTGAAGAATCTGAAATTCTTCCGGAAATCGTGGTTGAAATCAGAAAAATAGGTTCTGAAACATTTGGAGTTAATATTGAGGATAACGGTCCAGGTATTCCTCCAGAATATGTTCCAAAAGTATTTGGTAAGATGCTTGCAGGATCAAAATTACACAGATTGGTTCAATCAAGAGGTCAGCAGGGTATCGGTGCTGCAGGTGTTTTATTGTTTGCACAGATGACGACAGGAAAGCCATTAAAAATCACATCTTCCACAGGAAACGGTACTATTCACGAAATGGAAATTAAAATGAGTATTGAGAGAAACGAAGGGGATGTAGTTTCACACAAAACCAGAGAAGGATTCTGGAGAGGAACTAGGGTTGAAGGAGAATTTAAGGATGTTACATACAATAGAAGGGAACAGGGGCCATTCGAATACTTAAGGAGAATCAGCCTCTCAGCCCCACACGCTAAAATTACATTGGAAGACCCTGAAGAAACACTTATTTTTGAAAGAACCGTATTTGATATTCCAGAAAGACCTGAAGTAATGAAACCACACCCATACGGTTTAACAACTGATGAATTACTTCACATTTCAAGAGTAACTGATTCTTCAAGAGTTTCAAGCATGTTAAATAGTGAACTCTCGAGAGTTACAATGAAAAGAATCAAGGAACTCGAAGAGTACGTTTTAAGAGATACACTTTTAGAAAACTACCGTTCGAGTGTATTTTGGGATACAATTGTGGGCTGTTATTTAAACTTCGATTTCACGAAATATTTTGATATTTACGGCCATTATTTCGATAAAAAAGAAATTGAAGATGTAAAGCAACTTATAAATGGTCTTCCTGAGGGATTGGGTGAATTAAAAACCTACTGCATGAAGTACCTTGTAACGCAGTACTTGGTTCAAAAATTGGACGATGAAGAAATAAAAGAAATTAAAAACCACTTCAAGAAAAAACCTGAGAATTTCATGGAGTACATGGAGAAAAAGTACTTGAATGCATCATTACTCGATGAATTTAGGAGAAAATTAAAAAATATTACTAAATCTCCGGCAGAGTTTGTAAAATCTCTTGTAGACCTTGCAATGGTTTCAGATACTGAACTTGAAAAATACAGAAAAATAATTAAAGATCTCTTAAAGAAAAATCCAAAAGAAATGACATGGAAAGATTCTGAAGTTATTGTAAATGTTTTACAAGATATGGACTTCATGGCACCGTCAACAGTTGGTTTAAGACCAATTGGCGAAGAAAACATTGAAAAATCACTCAATACTCTTGAACCAGAATTTTTGAAAACCTTAACAAGAAAACCTAAAACCTACAAAGGAGGTATTCCTTTCGCAGTTGAAGTTGGTCTTGCATACGGTGGAGAAGCTGGAAGAAGTGGGGATGAATCTAAAAAAATGGAAATCATGAGATTTTCAAACCACGTACCTTTATTATTTGATACTTCAGGTTGTGGTTTAACAAATGCGGTTAAAAGTGTTAACTGGAGAAGATACGGCCTTAGAAGCGATGAAGATGCGCCAGTTACAGTATTTGTAAACCTTATCTCAACGCACATCCCATATACTTCAGCTGGAAAACAAGCAATTGCATCAAGCAGTGAAGAAAATGAGGAAATTTTCAACGAAATAAGGCAGTCATTAATGATTTGTGCAAGGGAGCTAGAAAAGCACATTTCAAAAATCAGAAAAGCGAAAGAAGAAGAGCAGAAGAGAAAATATGTTATGAAGTACGCTGTAATCTTTGCAGAAGGACTTGCAAGTATTACTGGAAGGCCTAAGGAAGAAATCGAAGCAAACGTTGTAAATTTGCTTAGATAATTACCCTTTTTTAAATTATTTTTATTCTTTTTTTAAAATTTAAATTTTTGAAGATTTCACCCAATTTCATTTAAAAAATTAATTATATTCGTTTTTTCATAATTTAATAAAAGCGATTTGGGGGATTTTATGTTATCAAAGGGGGCGGTTATCAACAAATTGCGGTCTTACAAACCATGTAAAAATTGTAATGGGCCAATTTCTAAAACAATTTCCATATCTGACTTAAAACTTAATAACCGAAAAAGAAAATGTGAATGCGGGAATTCTCAGTTAGATGACGTAATGCTTGATGTACTAAATTTAATGGTTGAATTTGATGAATTTCAAAATAATGATTTAAACACTGTAACTTTGAGGGATGCCGGAACTCCTTTGGTAGAAATTGGATATCCTTTAAAATATCTGCCAGTTGTGTCTAGCGATGAATTAATTGTAATGAAAGATGTATCAAAACCATGTGCCAAAGAAATATTAAAAATACCTGAAGTTAAAGGAGTTATTTCAAATAATTCAAAAAATACCGGACTTAATCGTGCAGATGATTCATGTGATGTAAATTCCCTCATTGCGGGAGACGATTTTCGATGCGATATTTTTGTTTTAAAATCAATCATGGATTGCGTAGTTATATGTAAAAACCAGTCAAAAGTCCACATCGAATTTCCAAGGCCATTTAATCCAAAAATTGCAAAAATTGACCGATTAAATCTTAACGGAAAGGTTGTGATTGATGGATTCTGTGGTTCAGGTACTTTGGGACTTGCAGCACTAAAAAAAGGTGCGAAAAAGGTTATATTTTCAGACATAAACTCCCATGCATTAAAAGATGTTATATATAACTTGAAGCTAAACTTCTCAAAAGAAGTGTTTGAGAGAATTGAAATTATTAATTCAGACTTTTTGAATCTCGATATCATGGGGGATGTCTGTTTTGTAGATTTATTTCCCCATATGAACAGAGAACCTTTTTTAAATAAAGCAAAAACAATTTCTAAACAAGTAGTACTTATTTAAACGTGAAATGATGAGACAGTCTAAAAAATTAGGCCAATGTTTTTTAAAAGATAAAAATTTTGTTAAAAAAGCAATTAATCGTGCAGAAATAACTAATAAAGATGTCGTTTTAGAGTTAGGGCTTGGAGAAGGGGCCCTGACAAAAGAACTTGCTAAAATTGCAAAAAAAGTTTATGTGATCGAACTTGATGAACGATTAAAACCTTTTGCAGATGAAATAACATCTGAATTTGAAAATGTTGAAATTATTTGGTCAGATGCTTTAAAAGTTGACTTAAAAAATCTTGGATTTAATAAAATCGTTGCAAATTTACCTTACCAAATTTCTTCGCCAATAACATTTAAATTTTTAGACGTGGATTTTGAAACGGCTGTTTTGATGTATCAGTATGAATTTGCAAAAAGAATGGCTGGAAAACCTGATACCAAGGAATACAGCAGATTAAGCGTTGCAGTTCAGTATAATGCAGACGTTGAATTTATTTGTAAGGTCCCACCAAGTGCATTTTCCCCAAAACCCGATGTAAATTCTGCAATTGTGAAATTAACAAAAAGAGAACCAAAATATTTTGTTAAAGACGAAAAATTTTTCAAAAAAGTTTTAAAAGCAATGTTCCAGCATAGGAATAGAACAATTAAACGAGCGTTAATTGATTCAAGCCATGAAATTGAAATTGATCGCGATAATTTAAAAGAAATTTTAGAAAAAGTTGAAAGTGAGTTTGATTTTTCAGAACGGGTGTTTAAAACTTCGCCTGAAAAAATCGGGTACTTAAGCAATTTATTGTATGATGAAATTTAGAAAAATGTGGCAGAAATAAAATAAACATGAAGGGGCATAAGTAATATTACCAATGTTATTAAATAAACTTATAAACATATATTTTTTTAATGGCCCAAACGCCGTAGATTTTTAAAATTACATATTAAAAATATTTATTTAAATAGTAATATTATTTTCAAGTAAAGTTTATTATTATATCCGGTATCCTACCTTTAAATACCATTATTGGTATTTTAAGCCATTTCATACTAACCTATTTATATTTTAAACTGTCATTATAAATCATGACAAATCGGTGATGGTCATGAAACATAAAAAAATGGATAAAAAACTTGACGACGATTTTTGGAAGACGAAGAATCTTTCAATATCATTTGGTGAGGTATCCAAAGGCAAGTCAAATCAAGAATTGGACGAACCAATGGGGCCTACGCCAAAACCAAGTGTTACAGATTTGAGATCTTGGGATTTCAAACTATTGAAACGATACCCGCCTTTCTACGCGCCTTTCTGTGATATGTGCTGTTTATGTACATACGGAAAGTGTGATTTACTTGGTAAAAAGGGCGCTTGTGGAATTGATGCAGAAGCTCAACAGGCAAGAACCGTTCTTTTAGCATCGTGCATCGGAACTGCAGCTCATGCAGGACATGGAAGACACATGCTTCACCATGTAATCAAAGAGAAAGGAAAGGATTTCCCAGTAGATATGGGTAAAAATATCGATATAGAAGCTCCGATAATCAGAACTATTATTGGTAAAAAACCAGTTACCGTAGGTGATCTGGATGAATCTTTATCTTACGTCGAAGAACAGTTATCGCATCTCCTTTCAGCATGCCATACAGGTCAGGAGGGAAATGCTCTTGATTTTGAATCGAAAGCACTTCACGCAGGAATGATGGATGATCTTGCAAGGGAAGTAGCAGATATTACACAAATTGTTGCATATGACATGCCAAGAGGAGATGGTGACGAACCACTTGTAGAACTGGGTCTTGGAACCGTCGATAAAGATAAACCAGTAGTACTCTGTATCGGTCACAACGTAGCACCTGGTGCAGAAATACTCGACTATGTTGAAGATAACGATCTCTATGAAGACGTTGAAGTTTGTGGTATCTGCTGTACTGCAATAGATATAACCAGATACAACCAAGCTGCAAAAGTTATCGGTCCGCTATCAAAACAGATGAAATTCATCAGGAGTGGTGTTTCAGATGTTATTGTGGTTGATGAGCAGTGTGTCAGAACAGATGTTTTGGAAGAAGCTAAGAAAAATGGTGCAGTAGTCATTGCAACAACTGACAAAATGTGTCTTGGACTTCCAGATATGACAAAAGAAGACCCTGAATTAATCATTAACGAACTCGTTAACGGAAATATCGATGGCGCACTTATACTTGAGCCTAAAAAAGTAGGAAAAGTTGCAGTGGAAGTTGCTAAAAAAATTGCAAAAAGAAGAGAATCTTTAAAATGTCTTCCAGATATTTCTGAAATTCCTGAACTTGCAAAAGAATGTACCGAATGCGGTTGGTGCGTTAGAGTCTGTCCAAACAACAGGCCAATAATGGATGCAGTAACTGCCGCAGCTAAAGGGGACCTCAAAAAACTTGCAGACCTCTACGAATACGATATGTGCTACACCTGCGGAAGATGTGAGGAAGAGTGTGAGAGAAATTTACCGCTCGTTTCATTCATAACAAAAGCTGGAGATCATCTTGTAAAGGACCAGAAATTCAAAATAAGGGCAGGAAGAGGTCCAGTTCAGGATGTTGAGATTAGAAAAGTTGGAGGCCCTATCGTTTTAGGAGATATTCCTGGAGTAGTTGCATTTGTTGGATGTTCCAACTATCCAAACGGCGGAATAGAAATTGCTAAAATGGCAGAAGAGCTCTTAAAAAGAAGATACATCGTTGTAGCAACAGGATGTTCTGCAATGTCAATTGGAGAATATATCGATGAAGATGGGCAGACACTCTATGAAAAATATGAAGGAATTTTTGATGCTAGTGGACTTGCAAATATCGGTTCATGTGTTTCAAATGCCCATATTTCAGGAGCCTGTATAAAAATTGCAAACATCTTTGCTAAAAAGCCACTTTCTGGAAACTTCGAAGAAGTTGCAGATTATATCTTAAACAGAGTTGGTGCTTGTGGTGTAGCTTGGGGTGCATTTTCACAAAAAGCAGCTGCAATTGCATCAGGATTTAACCGATGGGGAGTTCCTGCAGTACTTGGACCACACAGTTCAAAATACAGAAGGCTATACCTTGGAAGAATCGATAAAGAAGATATGTGGGACATCAACGATTTAAGAACTGGCGAAACGGTTAAAGGAGAACCTGCTCCAGAACATCTGCTTTATGCTGCAGAAACCATGGAAGAAGCACTCGTAAGCACTGTAAAAATGTGTATAAGGCCAAATGATACGCCTAAAGGAAGGCAGTTGAAACTTTCACATTATATTGATTTGTACAAAAAATACTTTGGCGAACTTCCAACAGACTTAGAATTATTTGTAAGAAACGAAAGAGACGTTCCAATTACTTATAAAAAAGACGTGACGGATGATTTAACAAGTAAAAACTGGACTCCAAGGGAAGCTCCAAAAGAACCCTCATTACTAGGGAGGAAATAGGGTGAAAATATGGATGGAGAAAGAACTACCCCCTGGCAACCAACCGTAATTGCAGGCCCAAAACATGGAATGCTTGTAACTCCCGCAATTGCCAAAATGATGCTAAAAAAGGCTAAAAATCCATTGTTTGTGATTGGGTCTCTTATAAAAGATGATGAAGGGTTAATTTCACAATGCAAAGATATTGTGGAAGCTTGGAATCTGCCTGTAGCGGCTACTGGAAATATTTACAAATCTTTAACTGAAAATGGCATCAAATCTAAAAGATACGGTACAATTGAGATCGTAAATCTTTTGAAAGATCCAGAATGGAAAGGAGTAAATGGTGAAGGACAGCATGACCTTGTATTATTTATTGGGGTCACATACTACCTTGCATCACAAGGCCTTTCATCACTCAAACATTTTGCACCGCATTTGAAAACATTGACACTTTGTAAATATTTTCATTCAAATGCAAATGCATCATTCCCGAATATGTCTGATTCTGAATGGACAAACTACTTAGATAAAATGTCAAAAATTTAAGGGAGATACTCATGTTTGGAGATATACCTGTTGAAATAAGTCCGATGTACGAAGGAGAAAGGATAAGGGCAGCAAACATGTTCATTGAACTTGCGGGGCCCAAGTCAGTTGGTGCAGAGCTAGTTTTAGTTTCTGACAATGCAGAAGACGGAAAAGTTGAAGTTATTGGTCCAGAACTCAAAGACATGGAAGAGGGAAAAATCTACCCATTTGGACTATTAATGGAAGTTTCTGGAGAAAAACTTGAAAAAGATCTCGAAGGAGTAATCGAAAGAAGGATTCACGAAATCTGTAACTATGTTCAAGGTTTCATGCACTTAAACCAAAGAGACAAAATCTGGTGCAGGGTAAGCAAAGATTCTCATTCAAAAGGTTTTGAATTAAAGCATCTTGGACAGGCTCTTTCAATACTCTTTAAAGACGAATTCCCAATTATCGAAGCAATATCAATTACAATATTCACTGAAGAAGAAAAAGTAAACGAATTTGTTGAAAAAGCAGTTTTGGAATATCAAACAAGAGATAGTAAAGCACGAGATCTGAGTGAAGATGATGTAGATGTATTTTACGGATGCATCATGTGTCAATCATTTGCTCCAACTCACGTCTGTATAATCACGCCTGACAGACCAGCGTTATGTGGCGGAATTAACTGGTTTGATTGTAGGGCTGCTGCAAAAATTGATCCGGAAGGTCCAATTTTTGAAGTTCCAAAAGGAGACTTGTTAGATCCAGTTACTGGAGAATATACTACATTAAATTCAACTGTTGCTGATAAATCACAGGGCACGTTTGATAAAGTATATTTACACAGTATATTTGGACACCCACACACATCATGCGGTTGCTTTGAAGCTGTAGCATTTTATATTCCTGAATTAGATGGAATTGGAATTGTTCACAGGGATTTCAAAGAAGATACGCCGATGGGAATTCCATTTTCTGCAATGGCAGGACAGTGCTCTGGTGGAAAACAGGTTGAAGGATTTGCAGGTCTTTGTATTGAATACATGAGATCACCAAAATTCTTGCAGGCCGATGGCGGATACGAAAGAATCGTCTGGCTTCCAAAAGAAATTAAGGAAAAAGTTCTCGAATCAATTCCTGAAGAATTAAGAGACAAAATTGCAACAGAAAAGGATGTTTCAAGCATTCACAACTTGAAAAAATTCCTGAACGAAAAAAACCACCCAGTTCTTAAAAGAATTGCTGAATTAGAAGCACCTGTCGAAGAACAAGTAAAAGAGGCTGAGGCAGAACCTGTGGGAGAACTCGTTCAATTTGCACAGATTCCTGAAATGGCAATTCCTACGTCTGGTGGAATTAAAATCATACTTAAAAATGCGAAAATTTACGCTGAAAAAATTATCATAAAAAAGAAATAGGCTGTTAAAAATGATTATTGCAGTTACCGGAAAAGGCGGAGTTGGAAAAACTCTTCTTTCATCTCTGATAATTAGGAATCTTACTAAAACTGGAAAAGACATCTTGGCAATAGATGCAGATCCGGATTCCAATCTCCCTGAAGCTCTTGGAGTGGAAGTAACAAAAACCGTTGGAGATGCAAGAGAAGAGCTGAAAAAAGAAGTTAAATCTGGAAATGCATCTCCAGAAATGGATATGTGGAATAGTTTAGACTATAAAATCATGGAATCAATTATAGAAACTCCAGAATTTGATCTTCTTGTAATGGGCAGGCCTGAAGGAAGTGGCTGTTACTGTGCGGTAAATAACATGCTCAGAAAAATCATTGAAACGGTTTCTTCAAATTATGATATTGTAGTAATCGATACAGAAGCAGGACTTGAACATTTGAGCAGAAGAACTACTCAAAATGTTGATACTCTACTTGTAGTTACTGATTCATCAAAAAGAGGAATTTTAACTGCCATCAGAATAAAAGATCTCGCAAAAGAACTGGATATCAGCTTTAAAAATTTATACCTTGTATTAAACAGGATAAAGCCTGAAAACGAAGAAAGCGTTCGTGAAACAGTTAAAGACTTCGGTCTAGACATTATTGGAATAATATACGACGATGAACTTACAGCAAGTTATGATATGGAAGGAAAGCCATTATTTGAACTTCCTGATGAGTCAGATACTGTAAATTCCGTTTCAAAAATCGTTGAAAAAATCTTAGGATAACTGGATGTGAAATCATGGATACGATGTCACAGATTCTAAAATTACTCGAAAAAACCGATTCGATCGAAATAAACGAGTTTAGAATGGATGTAGATGAGTTGGAACTTACCATAATGCCTACACTACAAAATTTCGTTCAAAAAGTTGTTGAAAAACAAGTCGAAGCTAAAAAAGAATTCGAAAGTCAGATTGAATTTAAATACCCTGTAAAAGACTACGCTGGAAAAGTAAACGAAGTTAAACTCGGTGGAAAAAACAGAAAAACCGTTAAACTCGGCGGACAGACCAGCCTTTACAGATTTGAAGAACCTCAACCAAATGCACCAACTGTTACTTTCGATGTATTTGATATTCCAATGAACGGCCTTCCAAGGCCTATCAAGGAAAATTTTGAAGATGTGATGCACAGCCCTGGAGAATGGGCAGAAAAAGCCGTTAAAGAATTTGGCGCAGACATGATTACACTTCATTTGATCGGGACTGACCCAAAAGTTAAGGATAAATCATTAAAAGATGCGGCAAAAGATTTAGAGGAAGTTTTACAGGCTGTAAAAGTTCCTTTGGTGATTGGTGGTTCAGGTAACCCTAAAAAAGACCCGCTTGTTCTTGAAATGGCTGCAGAAGTTGCAGACGGTGAAAGATGTCTTTTGGCTTCAGCAAACCTTGATCTCGATTACCAAAAAATTGCACAGGCCGCAGTCAAACACGACCATGCAGTTCTTTCATGGGCAATTTCTGACGTAAACATGCAGAAAGTTTTAAACAAAGCACTAATGAAAGAGGGTTTGACAGCTAACGACATTGTAATGGACCCAACAACATGTGCTCTTGGTTATGGTATCGAGTTTTCAATCGATGTTATGACAAGAACCAGACTTTCAGCATTGAAAGGTGAAGAAATTTTGCAGATGCCAATGTCTTCTGGAACCACTAATGCATGGGGTTCAAGAGAAGCTTGGATGAAAAAAGACGAATGGGGACCTACAAAGTACAGGGGGCCTATTTGGGAAGTTGTCACAGGCATTACAATGATGCTCTGTGGAGTTGACATATTCATGATGTTGCACCCACTTTCAGTTAAAACCTTGAAAGAAATCGGAACAACACTCACTTACGAATACAAATCAAAAGAATCCCAGGATATTTCCGACTGGATAAACAAATTCTAAGGGGGTTTTAAAAGTGAAAGTTACAGCAATGGATATTTACAAATTACTTCCTAGGACGAACTGCGGAAAATGTGGCGAAGCATCATGTATGGCATTCGCAGCTAAACTCTCCCAAAAGGAAGCAGAACTTTCAAACTGCCCGCAACTTAAAGGTGCTGACTTTGAAAAATTAACAAACATGCTCGCTCCAGCAGTAAAAGAAATTAAGATTGGAACTGGTGACAGGGCAGTAACAATTGGTGGAGACGAAGTATTATACCGATATGAACTCACATACTACAACCCAACAGCATTGGCAGTTGATTTAAGCGACGATATGGATGATTCCGAATTTGACCAGAAATTATCTGAAATCAAAAACTTGGAATTTGAAAGAACCGGTGAAATTCTTAAATTGAATGCAGTAGCTTTGAGAAATAAATCAGGGGATTTAGAAAAATTCAAAAAAGCTGCAGAAAAATTAAAAGATGCAGGAATTCCAGTAATTCTCTGTTCATTCGATCCAAAAGCAATGGAAGCTGCACTTGATGTAATTGGATCAAAAAGACCTTTAATCTATGCAGCAACCGAAAACAATATCAATGAAATGTCTGAATTAGCATTAAAACACAACTGTCCAATTTCATTATTCGTTCCAAACGATCTTGAAAAAATGAAGCAACTCTCAAGAAAATTGAGAGAGTCTGGTGTTAAGGATATAGTATTGGACCCTGGAACTTGCATTGGTGAAGCAATCGGGGACACAATGGACAACTTCATCATGATAAGAAGGCTTGCAGTTGAAGAAAAAGACGATGATTTCAGGTTCCCAATTTTGGCAGTTCCTGCAGTTTGCTGGATAAATCCGGAAGAAGACGAAATATTAACAAAAATGAAAGAAGCAACAACTGCGGCAGCACTCATGAACAGGTATGCTGATGCCATGATTTTACATGGCGTAGATATCTGGGAAATGATGCCAGTTTTAACCCTGAGACAGAGTTTGTACACTGACCCAAGAAAACCACAGTCAGTCGAAGCAAAAATCTACGAATTTGGAACAGTTGACGAAAATTCACCTGTAATCATGACAACAAACTTTGCATTAACCTACTATACAGTTGCAGGAGATTTGAAATCTGGAAAAGTAAACTGTTACTTACTTGTACTTGATACTGGTGGAAAAGCAGTTGACGTGGCAGTTGCAGGTGGTCAGTTTAACGGAAAAGCAGCCGCTGAACTCATGAAAGAAACGGGAATCGAAAAATTAGTTAACCACAAAAAATTAATCATCCCTGGACTTGCCGCATCTGTATCTGGTGATATAGAAGATCAATCCGGATGGGAAGTTATTGTTGGTACGAGAGATTCCTCGGAAGTCCCTGCTTTCTTAGCAAAGATATGGTGATTTCATGAAATCATTAATGGTAATTGACGCAAGAAAATGTATGGAATGTAATGACTGTATCGAAGCATGCAAAAAACAGCATGGGGTTGCAAGAGCCATTAAAACTCAATCAATCCCAATGTTTTGTTTACAGTGTCATCCTGACAAAGCGCCATGTAAACAGGTTTGTCCAGTAAATGCTATCGAAGAATTGGATGGTGCACTTGTAGTTGACGAAGAATCCTGTATTTTATGCAGGCTTTGTATGATTGCATGCCCTATTGGAGCACTTACAATAAATCCGAATAAAAAATCGGTTCAAAAATGTACGCTTTGTATGGAAACTGATTTAATGCTTCCAGCATGTGTCGAAGCATGTAAAAGCAATGTTTTGAAATTATTCTCTGTAGAAGACTTGGAAGAACTTAAAAGAGAAAAATCGCAAATGGATCTCGTTATCGATTCCTTAAAAATGTACAGAGAAGAATAATATCTTTTTTTAATTTTATTGAATTCAGAAGAAATTAGCAATTTATAAAAGTATTCCAATCAATAGATAATAAAGGCAATGAAAATAACAGAGGCGATATTTATGTGTGAATCAACAGTTTATTTGGACGATGGTACTGTAATAATGGCTGATGTTATGAAAATAGTCGTAAATGGCGATACATTAGAATTTTACGACATATTAAACAATAAAAAAGAAATCAAGGCTAAATTCAATGTTTTGGATTTGGAAGGACATAAAATAGTTGTTACAGAATTATAATTTTTTAATTTTTAAGCTTCATTATTTTTTCCGAAATTTCTTTAATTGCATTTTTCGCTTTTGAATTTTTGTAATTAACGAGTGGTTCTCTTTTCATATCTGCAACAGATACTTCCGAGTCATATGGAATGCATCCGAGTATTTCAAGACCAATTCTGTTTAAATTTTCTTCTGCAAAACTTTTTTCAGTTTCATTTGAAATTTTATTTAATACGCAAACGATTTTTTTAATTCCAATTTCTTCTGCAAGTTTTTTAATTCTTTCAACAGTTTCCATAGATTTTGAGCTTGCTTCGGAAACAATGATCATTACATCGACAGCTTCTGCGGTTTTTCTGCCTAAATGTTCGATTCCAGCTTCCATATCTAATATTACAACTTCATCCTTTTTCAAAATTAAATTTCTGATAAGCGCTTTTAAAAGAACAGATGCAGGACATACACAGCCAGTTCCTCCTTTTTCAACGGTCCCCATGACCATTATTTTTAAATTTCCCTGTTCATCGTAATTTACTGATAATTTTTCTGGAAGGTCGCTAGTTTTTGGATTTATCTTAAAAACTTCTCCAAAAGATGAACTCTGCTCAGCACCAGTTCTTTCTTTTATCAATTCTTTCATTTTTGAAATTGGAGTTATTTTTTCAGTTATTCCAAGGCTTGACGCTAAATTCATGTCGGGGTCAGCATCTATTGCATAAACTTTGTATTTTTCCGATAAAATACAGGCTAAAGTTCCTGAAAATGTTGTTTTTCCAACTCCGCCTTTTCCAGTAATTGCAATCTTCATTTATTCACCTGTTTTTTCAATGCTTTTTCAAATGCGTCGTGATGAAATGTTGCAGCCTTATATCTTCCACTTTCTTCATCTGAAAAAAGTCTGATTCTTCCAGCCCTACACGGATAGTGTTGTATTCTAAGCCCCGCCTTTGTTGAAATATCTGAAATATTTTTTCCAAGTAAATCTTTTGCAACAAAGTTTGTACCGCCACATGGGGAGCCCCTGATAACTTTTATTTCTGTTGCAATGTTATTTTCAACTTTAATTTCAACTTTCGGCTTTCCAAATTTTGATACGAATTCATCAAAAATTTTATTTCCATTTTCAACGAGCTCGCACATGATATCGGGACATATCACGTTTTTAAAAGATTCGAGCTGGTTTTTTAGCCCTTTTCCTTTCCAAGCTCCAACTATTACGTATCCAACATTATCATGAACCTGTTCGATGAGGTCGAGAGTAATGTCTGGATTTAGCGTGTATGTAATTAAAATGTCAGCAGATTTTATTTTTGAAATCTGCTCGTTTGGAAATTCTGTAAAATCGTCAATAGATTCTGTTTTTACTATATCTAAAATAATATATTCACATTCAAATTCCTTTTTGATCGTATCGTACGCTCTTTCCCCAAAAGGCCCGTCAGAAACTACAACAACTTTCATTTTTTCACAATTTCGTTTTAAACCAATTATATTTTACTAATTATATAGTATTTGGGTATCAATAGTATTAATATCAAATTCTTTTTTAAAAAGGATAATTTTATGCAGGTATTTATCGAATTAATGCATATTTTTTAGAACTTTAATCATTTATGGATTCCAATGGATTTTATTTTAAAGATAATTTAATCCCGATTAATAGAAAATAGTATATACTTCTTAAGACTATTATCTATTAAGATATGGGGTAATTATATGCAGAAGATTAGATTGTTTTCCGGAATTTTGTTTATTATTTTAATATTGATGTCGCTTTGTGCATGTATTAACTCAAATTACAGTTCTGATGACAAAGATCAGAGGGATGATGTTGAAAAAGTATTTAATTCGATAATAAAGAATTCCGGTGGGAAAATTTCGAAAATAAATAATTCTGAAACTAGCTGGTCTGAAATAACCGTCATGGTAAATAATGATTTTATCGGATCAGTAACTCTAAATACGAACTGGAATACTGACTGCTATGGCCAATGTATTGTTGATGCAATTAAAAATTCAGGAATAGTTGCAAATAACTCCGTAATTACTGTAAAATATTATCTAGGTCCGGAACTAATTTCAGTTTATTCTTCAGAAACTGGTTCAAAAGTATACTACAATTTTAATTAATTTGTAAAATCGTGTATTTTGCAATTCTAAAAGAATATAATTTAATTGAAATAATTTTTATTTTAAATTATTCCCAATTTTTAGCTTCATTGAGTACATTTTCTACAATTTCGGGGGCTAAACCGATATATGTTTTATAATCAAACATTTTTTCGATTTCTTCAACTGAAACGTATTTCATGACTTCGGGTTCTTCTAAAAGTACTTCTTTTAAGTGTTTTCTTTCATCATGAGCTTTCATTGCGCATCTTCTAACGGTTTCGTGACCAGTCTGTCTTCCCATTCCACTGTTTGCCAAAAACATCATGACTCTTTCTGCCATGATAAGTCCTTTCGTCATTTCGAGGTTTCTGTTAACATTTTCAAGATTTACGCTTAATTTTCTCATTCCTTTTATTGAAAGGTTTAAGATATGGTCTAAAATTACGCAGGATTCTGGGAAAAGACATCTTTCTGAAGATGAATTTGTTAAATCTCTTTCTTCCCAGAGTGGAATGTTATCAAATTCTGCAAGTGCGTTTGCCTTTACAATTCTGGAAAGCCCGCAGATCTGTTCAAAAGTAATTGGATTTCTTTTGTGAGGCATTGTGGATGAACCAGTCTGTTTCGAAGCATCAAATTCTTCTTCTAATTCTTTAATTTCGCTTCTTTGCATGCTTCTTACAGTAATTCCAATTTTATTCAAAGTCTGTGCAATTAATGCTAAAGTAGCCATGAATTCTCCATGTCTGTCCCTTTGAACAACCTGGTTTGAAATTAAAACTGGATCAAGTCCTAAAATTTCTCCAACTCTATTATGTACTAAAATTCCGTTTTCACCTATTGCAGCCATTGTTCCAACTGCGCCAGTTATCATTGAAACACAAAGTCTTTTTTTAGATGCATCAAGTCTTTCAACATGTCTTTGAATTTCTGAAGCCCACAATGCAAATTTCATTCCGTATGTGGTTGGAACTGCATGCTGTCCGTGTGTTCTTCCAATACAAACCGTGTTTTTGTGTTCTTCTGCTTTTTTTAAGAGTTCGCCTCTTAAAGTTTTTAATTTTTCCCCTAAAACTTCAAAAGCATCTTTAAATTGAAGTGACTGTGCAGTATCGATAATATCGTTTGAAGTGGAACCAAAGTGAATATATTCTCCAGCATCTCCTTCGCACTGTTCAGCAAAAGCTTTTACAACTGAAACAACATCGTGTCTCGTTGCCATTTCAATTTCTTTTACTCTTTCAAGTTTTACAAATTCGGTTGATTTTTTTCTGTTTATTTCCTCTGCAGCTTCTTTTGGGATCATTCCAAGTTCTGTTTCTGCTAAAGCAAGGGCCGCTTCAACTTCAAGCATTTTTTGAAGTTTTGTTTCTTCTTCCCATACTTTTTTCATTTCAGGGGTTCCGTATCTAAAGTCGATAGGGTGAATTGCCATATAATCACCTTTTATAATAAAAATTATTTTCTGTTTCGTTCTATATCGTATATTTTCTTCACATCATCTAATGTATTAATGTCATTTATAGATTTGTCTTCCCTTATCTGAACAACTCTTGGAAAACGTAGGGCATAACCCATTTCGTATTTTTCAGAGGTTTGAATTTCTTCATATGTTACTTCAAGTACTATTTTAGGTTCTAAAATTACTTCTTCGCCTAAATCTTCAATTTTTATTTCATTAACTATTTTTGTAAGTCTTTCAAGATCGTCCTCGGTAAGCCCACTTCCAACGTTTCCAATAACGTGTAAATTACTTTCATCATCTTTTACAGAAATTTCATATGAGCCATACCAGTCTTTTCTTTTTCCCATTCCAATTTTTGCACGAGTTACAACCACATCAAGATTTTCCAATGTTGGTTTAACTTTATACATTGTTTTAACCCTACTTCCTGGTGTATATGGTGCATCAGGATTTTTAATCATGACCCCTTCATGTCCAATACTCAAACTCCAGTTAAAAAATTCTTTTGCAAGGTTTGGATCATCGCTATTTAATTTAAATGACGAAAACAGCATTTTTTTGGACAAAATCTCTTTTTCAATTTTTTCTAGTTCAGTATCCCAATCATTTGTTCCAAATAATTTTTCTAAGATTTCTCGTCTATTTCTTAGTGGGGTATCGATTAAACCTCGGTTGTAATATAAAACATCGAAAAAGTATATTCTTAAAGCTATTTTTTCCGCCATTTTGTTGATATCGTACTTTCGCCTGAACCTTCTTAAAATGTCCTGAAAAGGCCTTGGTTTTCCAGAAGATAAGTCCATTGCAACACATTCCCCCTCTAAAATGATGTTGTCAATATCTATTTTTTTAATCTCTTCAACGAGTTCGGGAACTGAATTTGTAATGTCTTCAAGCCTTCTACTGTATATCTTTACTTCGCCATTTGATTTATGCACTTGAACTCTTGCACCATCGTATTTTGTTTCAAATTGGGGTATTTTAGTTTCGATTATCGCATCTTCAATTGAGGGGGTTAACTGTGCAAGCATCGGTTTTATTGGCCTGAATACTTTTAAATGTAATTCTGAATCGTTTTCAATGTCTGAACCAGAAATCAACTTTTCGCCCAAAAGTCCGATATCGTTTGTAACAGCATATATTTTTTCGACATTTTCCTTGTTAACATTGAAATAATTTGAAAATGAGGCCAAAATTGTTGGAATGTTCATTCCAATTCTCATATCTTCTAAAATAAGCCTTGAAATATATCTTGATTCAACAGGATTTGCTAAAATTAGTAGATTTGAAATTATTCTTATTTTCTTTTTTTGAGATGAATTTCCTTCAATTTCTGAGAGTTTTTTTAATGTGGAGTACATTTCTTCAAGAGTTAGTGGCTGGCTGAATAAGGACACCTGTTTTATATTTGAACTTAAATTTTCAACAGCAGTTCCAATATCTCCAGTCTTTTTAATTTCTGCTTTTAAATCTTTTTCAGAAATTCCTGTGGTTTTCACTGCTTCAAGTAATAAATTTGGCCCAATTCCGATTTCTTTATTTTCAAATTCCGCAAAAACTCTTCCAATTGTAATTTGTGATACTTGTTTTAAATTTTCAGGTTTTCCATTAGTTTTGATAAAATCGATTAATTCAACAAAATAGTCTGTTTTTTCAAGCCTTTTCGTAGTTTTTTCAATTTTATCAAGAATTTTACAAAAATCATTAAAAAGCATTATTACACCTTAAAAGTAAAAAAAATAATTATTTTAAATTAACTTCAATAACAATTCCGTCTTCAGATTCAATCAGTTCTTTTTCGGGAGTTTCTGACTTATTTTCCCCTGTAACGGGGGGAATTTCTTCTTCAGGTTCGTTAGAATAATCGGGATCATTTAGATATTTTTCCATATTCATTACATAATCTAAAGAATCACTAAAATCGTCAACAGCCTGAGAAACTGTTTCAATAGCTTCTTCTTTTGAATTATTGCCCGAAATATTTTCAGTATTGTTTACAACTTTTTCTGAAAGTTCTAATGTGGAGTCCGCATAGTCAAAATAAGTATCAGTAAATGAATCTGTAGTATCCAGTAGTTTGGAATCCGTAATCGTTTTCATTCCAACCATCACTATCATCAAAACTGCAAAAACTGAGATAAGTATTTTCAGATGTTTTAACATTTTTTCACACAGATTTTTATTATTTTAATTTAACCTTCTTTTAACGGCTTCAGAATGATTAAATAATCCTTCTGCTTCTGCAAGGGTAGTTACTATATCCCCGATTTTATTTAATCCTTCTTTTGTTAATTCCTGAACTGTTGGCTTTTTGATAAATGTTTCAACGCTGAGTCCGGAATACATTTTTGCGCATGCTGACGTTGGAAGAACGTGGTTTGTGCCACTTGCATAATCTCCAACTGGAACTGGCGCATAATTTCCTAAAAAGATACTTCCAGCATTTTCAATTGAATTTAACACTTTTCTTGGATTTTTCGTCATTATTTCTAAATGCTCTGGAGCGTAATTATTTGAAAGTTTAATACATTCCTCAATTGACCCTGTAACGATTGCAGAATTTAAAATTGATTTTTCAATGATTTCCGTTCTTTTAGCAGTTTTCATTTCCATTAAAATTCTTTCTTTAATTTTTTCTGCTTTTTCTTCTGAAGTAACGGTTATTATACATGATGCATTCGGGTCATGTTCAGCCTGAGCCAAAAAGTCCATTGCAACATATTCTTCATTCGAAGACTCATCACACATAATAAGAACTTCTGAAGGACCTGCTGGAAAATCTATTGAAACTTCCCCATAAACCAATTTTTTAGCGGCAGTTACAAAGATATTTCCCGGTCCAACGATAATATCTACTTTTGGAATAGATTCTGTACCGTATGCAAGAGCGCCAATTGCCTGTGCACCGCCAATTTTGTATATTTCATCCACCTTTGCAATGTCTGAAGCAACAAGCGTTGCAGGGTTTCCTTCAGTTCCATTTGGTGGGGATGTTACAACAACTTTTTTTACACCCGCAACTTTTGCAGGGGTTACGGTCATTAAAACGGTAGATGGATAAAATGCTCTTCCCCCTGGAACATAGCATCCAGCCTTTTCAATAGATCTGATGATCTGTCCCGCTTTAATTCCGTCCTTTTCAACTTCCCATTCAGTTAAATTTTTAAATTGAATTTCGTGAAATTCTTTAATATTCATGTAAGCTTTTTCGAGGGATTCAACTATTTTTGAATCGATTTTTTCATACGCTTTATCAATTTCTTCGGAAGTTACCTTGAAATTATCAATGTCTACGCCGTCAAATTTTTTAGTGTATTCTTTTATCGCATTATCCCCATTTTTTTGAACATTTTCTAAAATTTCGCTTACAGTCGGTAAAATCCCTGAAATATTTGTTTTATTCCTGTTAATTATAATATCTAGGTCTTTTTCGTTTAATTCGGATATTTTTTTGACTATCATAAACCACACCAATCATTGAACCTCGATAAGAGCAATTTTTTCACAAACTCGTTCAATTAGTTTTCCGTGAAGGTTAATTTCAAAAACTTCTCTTATCTTTTTTTCTTTTTCATCATTCAATTCAAGAACGCTGTCATCAACCAATCCTTTAACGATGTCTTTAATCTGTTCAAAAGTTTTTTCATCGCCACATACAACGCAAATATTTCCTTTTCTTGCACCGAGTACTTTTATCGCATTCGATATTTGTTTTTGGCCTGATGCACGAAGCAAGATTTCCATCCAGATATTTTTTGATATGTTATTTTTTGTTTTCGCTTGATATATGCTATGCAAAATATGTGTTTTTGTAGCTATTAGGTCTGCATTTATTATTTGGAATTCAAGGCCCATTTTAAAAATTTCATCAGGGACCTTTGCATCTCTAATGCCTTTTATTATCATAATTTCGCTCTTGTTTTACTTTAAAAACATTCAAAACCTGAATTTTGAGAGTAGTTATAATGTTATATTTTAGTATACCTTTATATTTCTTTTATAAGTACCTATTTTAAAATCTATTCCATAAATCAATGTCTGGAAGTTTTTAGCATCAAATATCAAATTTTATATATAAAATTGAACTTAAATCTCATGCATTGTATAAAATTTAAAGAAAAGGGAAAAATCATGAAAGTTATTTTAGTTGGCGCAGGTCCTGGTGACGAAGGATTGATTACATTAAAAGGCGTTGAAGCAATAAAAAATGCCGATGTAATTGTTTATGATGATTTAATTGGGGAAAAACTTTTAAAATACGCTAAAGAGAATTCTGAACTCATTTATGTTGGAAAAAGAAAGGGAAAACATTCATACAAACAGGAAGAAATAAACGAAATTTTAGTCAATAAAGCAAAAGAAGACAAAAATGTTGTAAGACTTAAAGGTGGAGACTCCTTTGTATTTGGACGGGGCGGTGAAGAAGTACTCGCTTTAAAAGAAGAGGGAATAGACTACGAAATGATTCCGGGAATCACTTCTTCAATTTCAGTTCCAGAAATTTTTGGAATTCCAGTAACTCACAGAAAAGTTGCGACATCATTTACTGTTGTAACAGGTCATGAAGCAGGAGACAAGACTGAAAACGAAATGCAAGTTAAATTAAGCGAATTAAATGCAGATACAATTGTAATACTTATGGGAATTACAACACTCGAAAAACACGTAAAAGAATTATTGAAAAATCCAAAAAGAAATGAAAATACGCCAGTTGCAATTTTAATGGATGGAACAAGAGAAAATCAAAGAATGGTTAAAGGAACACTGTCAGACATTGTCAAAATAGCAAAATTGGAAAATGTATGCCCTCCAGGAATTATTTTGGTTGGAAATGTTGTAAATGTACTTTAAAAATAATAAGAACTTATAAAAAGTAATACGATATATGGAATTTATCAGCATAACTGGTGAAAACTTGAACGAAGACTACCAAAAAACAGTTGAATTTCACGGTCACGAATGCCCAGGGGTTACAATTGGATACAGGGTTTCAAAATATGTACTTGATCACTACCCTAGATCAGAAGATGAACAGCTTGTTGCAATAGTTGAAAATAACTCTTGCAGTATTGATGGAATACAGCAGATGCTTGGATGTACCTTTGGAAAAGGAAATTTGAAATTTAGGGATAACGGAAAGCACGTTTACACTTTTTATTCAAGAGACAACAACAAAGCTCTCAGAATTTATTTGAAATACGATCTTTCTAAAAAAGTTGGAACATTTAATAAAAAATTCAATGAAGGAACTTTAACTGCAGATGAAGAAAAACAAATGTTTGAACGAAGAAAAGAAGCTATAAAACATCTTTTGGAGGCTCCTGAAGAAGAATTATTTGACATAACTTGGGTAGAAATTGAAGAACCATCAAAAGCAAGACTTTATCCTTCACTTACTTGTGATAACTGTGGAGAAACATTCATGGAAATTAAGGGGCGAACAATCGATGGTAAAATCGTCTGTAAAGAATGTTTCCAAAAATTAGTCCATTAAATTATATATTTATTTTTTTATTCCTCTAAAAATTTTGAAATTAATGAAATATTATAAAAAATTTTGTCTTATATAATAATAAGCCAAAATTAAAATAACAACAAACAACGGAAATATATAATTTGTAATAATTCGATTTTCAGCGTTTTTTAATCTTTTCTTTTTTGAAATTATTTTCTTATTTATGTATTGAATGGATTCAGAACGAGATTTTGTAGATTCATTCGAATCCTTGATTTTTTTATTAACTTCTTCTTTCAAGTCTTGAATTTCCTTTTTAATCTGAAAATACTCTGAAATAGATCCCATAGTTATTCCCCCGATATATGGTAATAATATATTGTCACCTAAAATATTAATACCTTTTAGATCATTTAAAAAGTACACTAATTTTTCAAAAAAAAGATAATAATGGTTTATTCGCGATTTAAGTATTCATACGTGAATGCAGCAACTATTGCACCGATAATTGGCCCAATAATATATATCGGGAAATAATACCATAGATTTAATCCATAAATACTGTCTATCAAATATGGTCCAAAAGTTCTTGCTGGATTTAATGAAGCGCCTGCAATATTTCCTGTTGTTGTAATTATGGCACCAACTGTTAAACCAATTACGAGTCCTGCAAATCCATCCGGAGCCCGTTTATCAACAGCAACCCCCAGTATGACAAACATTAACAGAAATGTTCCGATAAATTCTGCAAGTATTGCCTGAAAGTAGCTTATTCCTGCAAATGGCGCGGTAGCTCCGAGTCCCCCTATCGTCACAGAATCAAGTCCAATACATGTAAAGAACAGTATGGAACCTATTGCAGCACCAATTAACTGGGCGATAATATACGGAATTACATCTTTTGTAGGGAATTTTTTAACTGCCCAGAGTCCGACAGTTACTGCTGGGTTGATGTGTGCTCCAGAAACACGCCCCATAGAATAGATTACTGCAGCAATAGCAAGTGCAAAAGCAAATCCAATTGCAAACCAATCTCCAAGTCCGCCGAGTAGTCCAATTCCGGCCGACCCAGTACTGTTTGCAATCATCAACGTCATTGCAGCAGCACCGGGTCCGAAAAATACCAAAATACCTGTTCCAAGGCCTTCAGCAATCATTCTTTTTAATAGGCTCATTTTTTACCCTCCTGAAATGCATTATAACAGGGTATACAGAGCATTCTTGGAATGGTTTTTTTCAACTTTTCAGCTGGAAATGGATATCCTCCTTCCCAATGGTCGATTTCTTCACGTACTACATGATTCATACAAACTCCCATTCCACAGACAATACATGAGGCAACTGCATCAGTATCTTTTCCTTCCAATTTACACAAATAACACTTCATTTTTTCCCTCCTTTAAAAATGAAGAATAAATAGTTAGATAGCTTCTTTATACTGGCAGTACTGGTGTCTAAAGTCCACCAAACATGCTGTTGCACAGTCTTTACAAACTCTTGCAGGTGCTCCAGGAGTTTCTTTATGTAGTGAAATAATGTTTGTCATGAGTGTTGCAGTTACAGGTTCACTTGTTAACAGGCATGGATAGTCTGCAAGCCTCATCAATGCTGAAAATCTAACTGTTATTGCACATGCAGGGTATGCATATCTTTGCGGGTTCATTATGACTTCATTTTTGAAAATTGGGTCAAGATCTACCTTGAAATTGCCTATTTTTGGAGTTATTGGATCATTGCTTCCGTTTTTAACTCTTCTAGCTTTGTCAATTAATTTCCAACCCCTATATATCATATCCATGAAGTCATGGTTGTGAAGTTCTGCAGCAGCCCCCCTTGTTGGGTAGAGCTGTACGTAGTTATGGAACCTTTTAGTCAGTAAATCCACAACTGTTGGTGCATTAAATCCGTCTAATTCAAGTATACATTCAGTTGCAGCCGCAGTCGATCCTGTTGCAAGGGATAATATTTCATATTCACTTTTGAAGTTATTTACATTGGATTTCAGAGTATTATCCATTACACTTGAAACTGCTTCAATTACTGACATAATAACGTCGTCTTTACACATGTTAAATGTGGATTGTGCAATGTGGTGTGCAATGTCTCCAACGCAGTATGCTGGAACAGTTACAATGTTTCCATAGTGAACTTCTGAGTCCATTGCATCAAGTACTGCATTTTCCATTTTCTTTTTGTATTCTGCCATGTATTTCCTAACATCAAAACTTTCATGGCCTAAACCATCCATAAGTTTTGCCTGAGCATCAATTGGTTTATCGTAAATGAATTTTATCATTTCAATTTCTTCATTTACTGCATCAGTTAGTGATTTTCCAGCTTCAACAGCAGTCGCGAATTTTTCCCCAAACCCATATGATGTATTCATTCCCCAAGATTTTGAAGCTAAAATTGCCTGTTTATGCTCAAGAGGAATATCTACATTTTTAAGAATCCTGTTTACAATGTTACTCGTGCTTCCAGGGATTAATGCAAAGTCTACAACGCAAGTAGGCCCATAAAAACCACCGTATCTACGAAGAACTTCTCTTCCAATAAGTGCTTCTGATTTTTCAATAGTTTGAATAAATTTTTCAACGCTTTTTCTAAACTCTGGATCTTCTTTGTAGAGTATTTCAAGTATTGCTGGAGTCTGGTAGTGTTCAACGAATGGATCGTCTTCAGGCCTTACTGTTTTTGTAAGGTCGCACAAAACATCGAAGTGTGTATTGATCGAATCTTTATGCAATGCGATTACTGATGGATCCTGATCTCCAACTGCTTCCATTTTATTTGCAACATCTACGTATCCTTTAGCATGTTTTATCTTAAAATCATGCCCTCTTTTTTCCTTAATTATGTTAACATCCGCCCATTGTGCAGCCATTGCTTCATTAACCATTTTTGAATATATTTCTTCCATATCAAATCCCCCTCATTGATTGGATATTAAGGCTTAGGCGTTAAATCGAGGTGATAACTAAATTTAAAGCTCCCCCACCTAATTATTTGCCATATAAAATTATGAAAATAGCCCATTATATGCCTTTTCAAAGAAAATAAAAAAACTTATAATTTCCCGTATTTTTTAATATACTGATCATTTTGATCGTATTTTCATAGCCTTAAAAATAATAAAATATATATAGTATAGCAGTAGTGTGATATTAAGACACTACAATAAACAATATTTAATCGATAACAAAAATTTAAAAATGATTCGACCCAAAATCAAATGAATTTACACGGGTGGTAATTTGGTAGTTTGCCAAAGAGAATTTACAAATTTATATTTTAAGCATACCTATCCGCAGTACTGGAACCGTATAATCGAAAAATATGGTTTAAAACCAGTTAATACAAATGAATTTACAACTTTATCCCCTCACAGGTTTATCGGAATTTTAGGAGATTTTATCTCAAAAAATATCACAACAGGGCCATGTCTCTTAACGCATCAGGAAATTAAAAGTTTAAATTCTAACACATCTGAAGAAGAAGTTTTAAAAATGCTTATGAGACACCCGACACTTGAGGACTATGTTTCAATTGCCATTGAAACTAACCAAGATTTTGAAACTAATGTAATAATTGAAACTTACGAGTACGCTAAATTAATCGAATATAAAACAAAAATCAGTTTTGAAGATGCATTAGAACTTACTAAAAAATCAGCCGAGAATCTTATAAGTTATTATACTAAAAAGCTGCCAAATACTGTGAATTATCATTTAACTCATAAAAATTCGGAAGACACCCGTTTGAGAGAATTATCTTCAGAATTTAAAACATATTTTTTAAATAACGCAAATTTATCAAAAAAAGCAAAAGAAATTATCAAAGAAAATCCTGAAGAAAGCACATGGCTTAGAATTAAAGTGTCATTTCTTCCAGAATTTATAAAAAAAGATGAATCAACGATAATTGAGCCTGCTTCAAGTATCGAAGGAATGATTCATGCATCAATTCTTTCAAATTCTTCCGGAATTATTACAAGAAGCCCACAAACACTGAATAATAAACCTATAATGAATGAAGGACTTGAAAATGAGATATTATATCTAAACAATAATATTTTAGAAGAATTAAAAAAATTAAGCCTTCCAAAAACTAAAAAAACCCAATATGGGTGTCCCGCATACAATATCTTTGCATTTTTAGATACTGACGATATCTCAAAAATCGAGATAAATTGTAACGACGAAAACATCGAAACTTGTGTTTTCAATTTGAAAGAAAAACTCGAATCATTCAAACCATAAATTGATTTAAAGACGATATTTAATATTTTATACTATTTTATATATTTTTAAAGAGAAATTGTTATTGAGAACAACAGGTGGTTTGATGGTATACGATTTAATTATTATAGGGGGCGGTCCAGCGGGACTTACTGCAGGAATATACGCAATGAGGGCAAAATTAAGTACTTTGTGCCTAGAAAAAGAAAATGAAGGCGGAAAAATTGCAGAAGCAGGGGTCGTTGAAAATTATCCTGGTTTTGAATCAATAAAAGGTTTTGAACTGGCACAGAAATTTTCAGAACATGCAAAACAATTCGAACTTCCAATAATCCACGAAGAAGTTGAAAAAATAGATACTTCTTCAAAACCATTCAAAGTAATTACGAAAAACGAACAGTACGAAGCAAAATCGATAGTAATTGCGTCAGGAAGCCGCTACAAAAAGCCCGGATTAAATGAAGACGATTTTATGGGAAAAGGAGTCTGTTACTGTGTAATGTGTGATGCTTTCTTCTTTTTAAATAAGGAAGTAATCGTACTTGGAAGGGGCACTTCTGCAATAATGGCAGCATATAATTTAAAAGATATTGCCAAAAAAATAACGATAGTTACTGATAGGCCCGAATTAAAGGCAGTCGAACGAATAATGGAAGACCGAATGAACTTAATGAACAACCTTGAAATAGTTCTCAATGCAGAACCAATCGAGATTGTTGGAGAAGAAAAAGCAGAAGGCGTTAAAGTTTCGATAAATGGAAAAAAAGAGATAATTTCCGCGGATGGAATATTTATAAGCTTTGGATACGTTCCAAATACGGAATTTTTGGAAAAAAGCGATATAAAACTTAATAAAAGAAAATTCATAGAAATAGATAAAAACTGCAAAACAAGTGCGGATGGAATTTATGCCTGCGGGGACGTTACGGGTGGAATTTTACAGGTTTCAAAGGCAGTTGGTGAAGGAGTCACTGCATTTACCGGTGCTTTGAGTAGCATTCAAAAAGAATAATATTTTTTGAAGAATTTTTTAATTTTTATATTGACTTATTTTTTAGTCGCTGTTTTTTTAGCAGGTGCTTTCTTGGCAGCTGTTTTTTTAGTTGTAGTCTTTTTTGGGGCTGTTTTCTTCGTGGTTTTTGGTTTTGTTTCTTCCTTCTTTTCCGCCTTAGTTTCTTTTGCATTATCGTCTTTTTTCTTTTCTATTTTTTCAGTGTGTCTACATTTTGGGTAATTGCTGCATCCAATAAATTCTCCAAATCGCCCTCTTCTTTTATAGAGGTCGCTTCCACATTTTGGACATTTTCCAACGATTTCTTTTTCATTGGATTCTCCATTTAATTTTTCCGTATATTTACATTTTGGGTAATTTTCGCAGCCTCTGAAAACTCCATAAGGTCCCTTTTTAATTAAAAGCTTGCCACCACATTTTGGACATATTTTTTCTTCTTTTTCAGCTCTTTCAATTTCTTTTTTATCTTCTTCTGAAATTCTCGTGGTACAGTCTGGATTTACACAAATTTTTAATCTATCAAGCCCAATTACTGGATTCTGGCATTTTTCGCAGACTTCGTTTAGAACTTTAATTCTTCCTTTTTGAGGTAGTGGGAATGTAACGTCACAGTCTGGGTAATTACTACATCCAACAAATCTTTTTTTACCCTTTGTGCGGATGATAATCATGTCTCCGCCACATTTACATTTTCCAATGATTTGTAAAGACCGGTTTGTCGAATCGAGTTTATCCACAAGTTCGTTTCCGATTTCTTTTTCTTTTAAACGGAATTCTCCAAGGATTTTTGTAAGCTTGGTTTCTGTTTCTTTTATAACGTCTTCCTTTTTGATTTTTTTATCCTGAATAAGCTCTAATTTATCTTCAAGATCTCTTGTAAGTGTTTCTTCAACAATTTCAGGACAGTACTTTCTCAAAGTTTCTGTAACTCCAATTCCAAGATCAGTAACAGTTAAAGAACCATCTTCAATCACATAACCACGTTTGGTTAGTTTTTCAAGAATGTCTGCTCTCGTTGCCTTTGTCCCAAGTTTTCTTTTTTCAAGTTCCTTGATAATTGAAGCCATTGTGTATCTTTTTGGAGGCTTCGTCTCTTTTGCTTCGAAGTTAATATTATTTACATTTATAACGTCTTTTTTCTTCAATTCTGGAAGTTCCACTTCATCAAATTTAGTGTAGTAGTATATTTCGTGCCATCCTTCTTCAACGGTTCTTGAACCACTTAATTTGAATATTTCGCCGTTTATATCGAGGTTGATTTTTGAATATTCCCTTTTAGCGTTATCCCAGTAAAGTGCAATTGTTCGTCTTGCAATAAGTTCGTACAATTTTAATTCATCATCAGGAAGTTTTTCCTTTGGAACGTCCACTGCGTGTACTGCAGGGTGTGCAGGGTCGTCTTTTTTACCTGAAATTGGTTTTCTGTTTTCACTTAAAATTTTTTCAATATATGGTTTGTAATCTTTATTTTTTGAAAGATTTTTCAGGATTTCGTCCATGTACGCTTTATCATCAGGAAGTTTTTGGGAGCTGGTTCTCGGGTATGAACAGTATCCTTTTTCATACAATTTTTGCGCAATTTCCTGCGTTCTTTTAGGTGAAAATCTAAACATATTGTGTGCTTCTCTTTGGAGTGCACCTAAATCGAAAGGCGGATTTGGGGGAATGCTTTTCATTGTTTTTTTAACATCTGAAACTGTCGCCTGCTTTTGATCTTTTACTTTTTCAAAAGCGTTATTTGCTTCTTCTTCATCCCAGAATTTTTCAAGCTCGTGAATTGCAATTAATTCATTATCCAAGAGAGCTTCAAGCACCCAGTACGGTGTTGGAACGAAATTTCTAATTTCTAATTCTTTATCTACTAAAAAAGCAAGTGCTGGACCTTGAACCCTACCTGTACTGAGGGTTTTCCATCGTTTAACAGAACTAACTGCCTGCATAAGTGCTCTTGAAACATTTATACCAAAATACCAGTCGATTTTGTGTCGGCTGTCTCCTGCATCAACAAGCCCAAAATCAATTTCATTTGGATTTTCATAAGCTTTTGCAATTTCTTTCTTTGTTAAACTTGAAAATCTTAATCTGTGAGCGTTTTTTTGACCGCATGTGAAGTTTAATGCATGGTACCCAATTAATTCCCCTTCGATATCCCAGTCCGTCGCAACGTAAAATTTGTTTGCGCCTTTTGAGACTTTTTTCAGTGCATCGATGTATTTTTGAATGTATTTTTTTTCATCGAGCGTAGATGCTGGAACCCATTGAATATCGTAAACAGGGTAATCTCCAAATTTAGTTTTGGTTTTTTCTTGTAGCGTATAGAGGTGACCTACTGCTGAAGCTACAACTATGGTTTCTCCCTGTCTTTCCAACTCGTAGTACGGTACTGAATTGTGGGATTTTTTCTTTGGTTTCCCAAGGGCTTCTGCAATTTTTTTAGCAACGTTTGGTTTCTCACAGATAATTAGTCCAGTCATATTTTTCACGTTTTAAATTAATAATAAAATAATTGAAAAAAGCAGTTTAAATAATTTCTTTTAATAGTAAGGGTATATCTGAAATTCTTTTTGCAACATGGGCGCCAGCGTTTTCAAGTGCTTCCATTTTGCTTTTTGCAGTTCCGACTCCTTTTTCGATAATTGCACCAGCGTGACCCATTCTTTTTCCTTCGGGTGCGGACTGTCCTGCAATGTATGAAATAACTGGTTTTTTCATTTTCGAAATCATTTTTTCAGCCGCATCTTCTTCAGCATTTCCACCGATTTCTCCAACCATTACAACCGCATCAGTTTCGCTGTCTTTTTCAAACATTTCCAAAACTTCAATGTATCTCAAACCAGTTATCGGGTCTCCACCAATTCCAACACATGAAGACTGCCCGTAGTTTGAGGTAGTTAGCTGGCTTGCAATTTCGTAAGTTAATGTGCCACTTCTTGATACCATTCCAATATTTCCTTCTTTTAATATGCTCACCGGGATAATTCCAAGTTTTCCTACCTTTGGAGATGCTAAACCTGGAGTGTTTGGTCCGATTATATTTACGCCGTGTTTTTTTCCGTATGCTACAATATCCATTGAATCCTGAATTGGTATGTGTTCGGTAATGATTGTAACGAGGTCAAGTCCTGCATCTACTGCTTCGTATGCCGCATCTTTTACAAATGGTGCAGGTATGAATATTAAAGACGCGTTTGCATCGTATTTTTCAACGGTTTCCAAAACAGTATCATAAACAGGAACTCCGTAGACATCTTGGCCCGCTTTTCCAGGAGTTACACCTGCTACAACATTGGTATTGCATTCAAGCATATTTTTTGTGTGGAATCTGCCCTGATTTCCAGTGATCCCTTGAACAATTGCTCTTGTGTTTTCGTCTAGAAGAATCAATATTTCACCTCATTACATGAAACAGTGAATAAACAATGAATATAAAAAATCTGTAATATCCAAGTATTGTCCTATAATATATAAAGATTCAGCTTTTGGAATGGCATTTGGAAAAACGGTTTTAAAATTAAAAATCAACTTAAAAAAAATAGAAATTTGGGGGGCTTATTTAAGATTTTTAGAAAAAATCATGAATCATGCTCAAATGTTCAGGGGTTGAAAAAATAATAGATATGAATTTTAAAATTTTTCAAAGCATGATTAATAATTATACACACTGTTCGTCAGTAGTCTGTATCTAAAATGATAAGACTTCTGACCCAATTTTACGATTATTTATTATAGTATAAATAATTAGCCATAATTTAACAACAATGTACCCTAAAATAAAAAATGTATATAAATAAAACACTTAATTTTTTCTTATACGATAATTTATTTTACTTTTGTAATAATATATTGCTATTTTAAAATATCCAAAATAATAAATATAATGTTCACCGAAGGATTAAAAATATTAAATTTATTTGGCAATTTTGGACACGGGGATAGAGAATGGAAGACCAACCAAACAGGTTTGAAGAATGTTATTCAACCGCGAGAAATATTTCATCGGCGTTGCTGAAATATTTTATAAAATATGGTGAATTTGAGAAAAAGGGATATGACATTGATCCTTACAAATATACAAAACTCACGATACATAATATGCTGGTCTTTCGACTTATGGAAAAAGAAATAGAATCGATGGATTTAAGTTACGAAGAAAAAAACACGGTTGCAGTTTTAAAAAAGTATAAAACTCATGAAATTTTGGATTTATCTCCTAAAAATTATCTGAAATTTTCAGTATGGGTAAGTACTGATGGAAATATTAAATACCGATTAAGTGATTTCAGGCAGGAATTCAGGGAAGATAATAGATGGGATATGGTTACAGCATACCTAGTACCACATACTAATATAATTAAAATAAGTAATGATATCTTTTTGAAAACCGCAATGAAATATGATTTAATTGAATTATAATCTTTTTTCCATTTTAAATTTTTTAAACTCGAGAATCTTTCAACTAATTCTAATTTTATAAGACGTTTCTTCGGCCAACAACCCGTCAATTTTTTATATTCTACTTAACAAAATTATGATTCATACAAAATAATTAGAATCTGGTGATTTTGTGGGAATTGGCGATATATTTAACACTGGAAAATTTAAAAAAGAAATTGAAGAACTAAAAAAAGAAAACGAACGTTTAAACCAAAATATTGGTAAATTAACAAAGGAAAACGAACTTTTGAATAAAAACTCTTTAGACTTAAAAAATGAAAATCGAGAGCTAAAAAAGAAAGAAGCGGATCTCGAACAGATCAAATACCTCGATTTAAAAAAAGAAATTGAAAATCTCGAAGAACTAAAAAAAGAAAAAGAAACTGAAGTGAACGTATTTTTAGAAAATTTGGAATACGATAAACAAAACAAGATTTCTAAAATTAAAATGAATATTAAAAATATGGAACGGGAAAAAAGGAACAAATAGCAATAATCGAGTCTGAAATAACGGAATTCCGGAAAAAAGCAGACTTGGAAATAGAAAATTTAAAAAAACAAAAAAATGACATATTGAATACAATCAAAGACCTCGAAAAGAAAATAATTGTTTTGAAGAAGAAATTTTAATGCAATCTTTTGGATTTTATTCTCCAAGATACAATTTAGCATCGTCTGAGTCATATAAAAATCAGATTACTCTAATAAGAGCTCGGCAAAAAGAAATGGTTAAATCTAAAGAAGCTGTTAACTATTATCCCGACTGGACCGTGAATGGCAGTAAAAAAGAAGGTCAAAAAATGACCAACGATAACATAAAACTCATAGTCCGTTCTTTTAATAATGAATGCGAAGCAAATATTTTCAAAGTCAAATATAACAATATTGACGCAAGTGAAAAAAGAATTAGGACTTCTTACGAAATTTTAAACAAACTTGGAAACAGAAACAGGATTTCCATTGCTCCACAATATCTTAATTTAAAATTAGAAGAATTGTATCTCGCATATGAGTATGAACTGAAAAAACGTGAAGAACAGGAAGAACAGGCACGGATAAGAGAACAAATGAGGGAAGAAGCAAGGGTTTTAAAAGAAATAGAAACTATGAAAGCCAAAATTGAAAAAGAAGAAACTCATTTTAAACAAGCTGTTGAAGGACTAAAGGCAAAAATGGAAAATGCAACGGAAGCTCAAAAATTGAAATACGAAGAAAAATTAAAGGAACTCGAAGAAAAAATTAAACTTCTCGAAAAAGATAAGGAAGATGTATACAATAGGGAACAAAATACTAGGGCAGGATATGTTTATATTATTTCAAATATCGGTTCATTGGGGGATGACGTATATAAAATTGGAATGACTCGACGGCTTGAACCATTTGACCGGGTAAGGGAACTTAGTGGGGCTTCGGTTCCATTCCCATTTGATGTTCATGCGATGGTGTTTAGTGAAGATGCACCAAAACTCGAAACTGCACTTCATAATTATTTCCGAGAAAGACAGGTAAATAAAATCAATAATAAAAAAGAATTCTTTAAGGTAAACCTCCATGAGGTTGAAAAAGTAGTTAATGAAAATCACAACAAGGTCGTTGAATTTACAAAAATTGCTGAAGCTGAGCAGTATCGTCAAACGCTTGCAATGAATAATGAATTAATTCAAAACAAGGAAAAATTTGAGTCAGAAGCTTAATTTCATGATTATTTTTTTATTTTTGTAAATGCCTATTTTCTAAAAATTCAAATGTTTCGTCATTTTTTCCATTTTAAATTTTTTAAACTCGAGATTAATTATATAAATATTAACACCATACTAACTTTACATCAAAGTGGTAACCACGGTAGCATATGGTGAATTTTGAGTTTGCCATCGTTGTATGATGACAGTAATATATAAATTTTGCGGTTCTTTTAACATCAAACCCGATGTATATCGTTAAATTAAAATTTCAAAACTTTTAAGAAGTTTCTTAAAAAATATCTATAATTTGGCTCTTTTATAATTATTAAAGAATTAAAACGGCAGGATTTAATCTCGTTGCATTTTTCTTGCTACAACTTTTTTGTATAATTAATAGCGCTAACGCGCAGGGTTAGTTTTTTTAAAATTTTAAAAATGTACACGCCCGACACCGATGGTGCCGTGCTACGGTTTAGCAGGTGCTTTCGCACATTTTGTGCCTAGGGCGGTATGAATTATTTTTTAGGATATTATATCCTAAACACTAAAAGAGGTCGAATTTCACCGCATATGGAATTTTCGCCCTTTCGGGACGCTTCGCTCGAAAATATCCTAAGCGATGAAATTCTTATGGATTCATGTGGTCGTTGGTCAGATAGGATATAAAAGGGTTGGATCAGATTGATCGTAGACAATGAATTTTAACTGCTTAGATTTTATCATATTGTAATGCTTGTTATTTTGCAAGTTATTCTTTTAGGTTATTTTTTTGATTTTTTCATCTTGTCGTTCCATGAATACATTTCATCATGGTGGCCGTAGTTGTCGATATATATTATTTTTTCAACTTCATCAACGAAATAAAGTATAACAAAAGAATCATAAACATGCAAATGCCTAAAACCGGCGAGTTCACCAGTCATTGGAATACCGCGATTAGGATATTCAAGAATTTTATCAAATGCAGAGTCAATAGCATCTGCATGAACTTTATCTTTTTTAAAAATTTTTTGGAGTTTTTTCTGAACCCGTTTATCACGAATTGCTAATTTCATATCACTCATTCTAATCCCAAATGTTTTCTTCTGGATTTTTTATCCGTTATATCTATAAAATCCTTACCTTTACTATGTTCTATTGTTTCTTTTACAAATGCGGGGTTATATTCTAAAGCTTCTTTACCATAACTCGCAAATTGTGAAATAAACATATCTATTGCGATAGATTTTTTAGGGATTGAATGTTGAGCCTTGAATATCTCAATAATCCTGTTTGAATCATCGCTTAAATCAACTTGAACATGAACCATATGTATCACCATGATATAGATTATATCAGTATGATATACAATATATCATCAGATTATATAAAACTTGCAGATCATTAAAAAATTCAAGTAGAATTCCCTGTTTAATAATTGCTATGCAGTATTGATTGGTAAATTCTCTTATTTTTTGCTCAACATCTTTGTTAATCTGTCTGTATATTTTATAATCGTTATCCCTGCCCTGCTTTTTTAAAACATGAACTATCGAAGAAGATAAAAGAGTTTTAGAAATTAAACTTGCTCTTTGCCCCGGTTTCAATGCTTGTTATTTTGCAAGTTATTCTTTTAGCTTGATTTTTTATTGTTTGTTTCGCTCGTTTCATCAGGTTTCAATGCTTGTTATTTTGCAAGTTATTCTTTTAGTATTCGAGTACCCTCGTTTTAGAGCCCTCCGCCGGTGGGTTTCAATGCTTGTTATTTTGCAAGTTATTCTTTTAGATTTCAATTTTTTGCTCATATGTTATATTTTCAAGGTGTTTCAATGCTTGTTATTTTGCAAGTTATTCTTTTAGCCGGAAATTTAACAGTCTTACCTTTTGACTCCATCAGTTTCAATGCTTGTTATTTTGCAAGTTATTCTTTTAGATAATCCGACAGAGTTAAGCGAAATAAAATCGACAATAGTTTCAATGCTTGTTATTTTGCAAGTTATTCTTTTAGAATATATACCATAATTAAAATCACGTAAATTCTGTAGTTTCAATGCTTGTTATTTTGCAAGTTATTCTTTTAGTTTATTCTGTTTTAAAAACTCTATAACATCTAAATTGTGTTTCAATGCTTGTTATTTTGCAAGTTATTCTTTTAGACAGAATACAACAGTATAACCGATTACAATAAAAAAAGTTTCAATGCTTGTTATTTTGCAAGTTATTCTTTTAGTTTAAAAGAATTATTGAGAAGAAAAGACACGAACAAAAGTTTCAATGCTTGTTATTTTGCAAGTTATTCTTTTAGCATTTATTCCAGATCCAAACCATGAATGGGAATTAAAGTTTCAATGCTTGTTATTTTGCAAGTTATTCTTTTAGTAAACAGAATTAACCCTGTTACTAAACGTATAAAAAAAGTTTCAATGCTTGTTATTTTGCAAGTTATTCTTTTAGTTAAGAGCGGAAAGTGCGTATAGTTCCGCTTATATCGAGTTTCAATGCTTGTTATTTTGCAAGTTATTCTTTTAGAAGTACTTGGTGTAATTTCTTCATTAACTTTTTTTACTGGTTTCAATGCTTGTTATTTTGCAAGTTATTCTTTTAGAATGGATCAAAATAATAAATCAAAATGTTTTTACTGGTTTCAATGCTTGTTATTTTGCAAGTTATTCTTTTAGCTTGATTTTTTATTACTTGTTTCGCTCGTTTCATTCGGTTTCAATGCTTGTTATTTTGCAAGTTATTCTTTTAGACCGGAAAGTGCGTATAGTTCCGCTTATATAGACGCTGTTTCAATGCTTGTTATTTTGCAAGTTATTCTTTTAGATCGCAACCGGACTTATAACCGTTGCTTTATTTTGTTTCAATGCTTGTTATTTTGCAAGTTATTCTTTTAGCCGTATACACTTTTGCCGGTCTTCTAGTCGTATAAATGTTTCAATGCTTGTTATTTTGCAAGTTATTCTTTTAGCTGTAACTGCTGTAACCCTTGTATGGGATTCACAAAGTTTCAATGCTTGTTATTTTGCAAGTTATTCTTTTAGCCTTCTGAATTTTCCATTGAAGCAACAAGCGTATCTACGTGTTTCAATGCTTGTTATTTTGCAAGTTATTCTTTTAGAATTTATCAATCCGAGTACATCGCATACTTAAAATGTTTCAATGCTTGTTATTTTGCAAGTTATTCTTTTAGTTTATTAGTGCGATTAGTGCACTCTTAGCAATTGGTTTCAATGCTTGTTATTTTGCAAGTTATTCTTTTAGATTGTTTTTCTAGCTTGTTGAGTCTTCTTTCGTTTTGTTTCAATGCTTGTTATTTTGCAAGTTATTCTTTTAGTTCATTGTTTTGCCGTTAATTTTTCAATCTGTTTTTTGTTTCAATGCTTGTTATTTTGCAAGTTATTCTTTTAGTTATTCTAGCTTTTTTAACTTTTTTCTTTTTTTAGTTTCAATGCTTGTTATTTTGCAAGTTATTCTTTTAGATTCCGCCCAGACCTAGAAAAGTATTATGGGATTAATGTTTCAATGCTTGTTATTTTGCAAGTTATTCTTTTAGCCTGCTACCTCACACTGTTCAAGATGGAAGGAGAAGTTTCAATGCTTGTTATTTTGCAAGTTATTCTTTTAGACATAATACGATAGAAACTCTAGAATAACGAAGTAGTTTTATGATTCTGCCATTATATTTACTTTTCTTATTCATTTTATCAACAAAAAATAAATACTCGTTTAAATTAGTTCAATGGATCATTCATATGCCCTGCTTACATTTTAAACGTTATATAAATGAAAATATTGGTTAAACCAAAATTCATATATTATTTTATGATATGGTATGCATTACAGTTATTTTTATTTCCCATGATTAAAAATATTTAAAATTTGCAGGTATTTTTAAAATATATCGTTTTAAATCTTATTTTGATTTTTTAAATAAATGAAATACGTTTGGAAAACGCAGGATAATTTTCAAGAAACAATTATTTTACGCAAATATTTCTATAACAACAATCAATACATCTTTGTTTATATGACGTTGGTTTTGGATAATATCCCGTTAATATTTTCTTGAATTCGTCTAAATATTCACTTAATTTATTGACATCTTTTTCAGTCATATTTATTTCTTTTAAAACGTTTTTTCCACGGCAGTATAATATAAATCCATGTTTAACTTCCTTTTCAAAAGTCTCGGATATCATTAAAGAATACATTATAGTCTGCATTTTGTAGGTTTCGTAAATTTTACCCTTGTATTCAGCAAATTTGTAATCAAGTGGTGCCATAGTGCCGTCTGAAAGAGTTAAAACTTCGTCAACAATTCCTTTAATCCCATAAACTTTTGAAACCATCGAAACGTTTATTTTTTTGTCAATCACATTTATTTTTTTACGCAAATAGTTCGCATTTTCTATTTCCTTTTTTTCGTGAATGGTTCTACCCTTCATTACCTTATATCTCTTTTCTTGATGTTGTTCTATCCCCAAATAATTCATGAAGTAGATAAACCTCTTGCAATACAGGAATTCAAGCATTTCTGAAGGAGTTATGTAATATTCATTTTCATTAAACTCGTTAAAAGAATTTTGAGACGATTTCATCAGACAACAACTCTTTATCAAATGCTTGACCAATTAATCCTGCTTTATTTAGTTCGTCTTTACTCATCGGAAATACGTAAACTGAATCAATGTCCATATCAATAGTATCTTCCAAAAGAATCTTTAATTCATCTAATGAATTACTTTCAACTTCACCTAAAAAGACGCTTTTCTGAACCCGGTATAATCCATAGTTTAAACACGTTTTTGAAACCTTACTTCTTATTTTATCGTTTGAAATATCATAAATAACCCATAACAGCATTATTTCACCAGTTTAAAATCCTGTTTGCGATGTTGTGACAATCTGACTGGATTATATTTTGAACTTCCATATTTTTTCCACGGTATTTTTCGGTACTTTCCATTAATAGGTTGTATTCAGAAATTAATGCCTGTTTTCCATCTTTTGCTAGGAAAAACCCACCTTCAATTTCTTCAAAAAAATCATCTCTAATTTTTTTAGTCGAAAACATTTTAAAAATGGTTTTATCAACGTATATTCTGTATTTTTCAATTAAATCGAAAGTAAATGCTTTTCTATTGTAGTTATCAACGTGTAAAATTCCGATATATGGGTCAAGTCCTGCAATTATGCAGGAGCGTTCAATTTGAGAATAAAGTATTCCGTAGCCGTAGTTTAGCATACAGTTAAAATAATCTTTTGCAGGATTCCTGCTTCTTCCGTTAAATTGGTATTTTTCAGGTAAACTTTTTGAAATCATTTCAAAATAAACCCTACTTGCATAACCTTCGTAACCCTGAACTGTATTTCTTATTTCATCAATATTTTGATTAAATGTAACATTATCTAATTTTTTTATTTCTTCGTCAATTTTTAAGACATTTTCTTTAAGTAACTCCCTTCTTTCGTCTCTACGATTCATGGAAAGCATTTTTAAAAAATCAATCTGGTTTTCCATCTTTTTAGAAATCCATTCTTTAACAAAAGTTATCCCAAGTTCATTTTCCGAAAGTAAGAGCTGCTTTTTTCTAATTGTTGAGATACTGCCATGTTTTGAATGCCAAAATCTTCCAATTGGTTTTCCATTCATTTTTAAGAGTACTAAATCAATATTTTCTTCAACTGCTAGCGATATGGCCTCAGTTGATATTGATGAAGGGCAGGTAATTAAAATCTGTTCTACTTTTTTTGCAGGAATTTCCTGTACATTTTCTCCATTTTTTAATTTAAAACGAGTTCCTGATTTTGAAATGTATGTTCCAGGAGTGTTGATAATTAATTTTATGATATCCCCCCGATTAAAACCGATAACATTATATCTGTTAACACTCAATAATATAGTTTATTTTTAAAGGGGATATAATTGGGGTGTAAAATTTGATTACCAGTTTTAGAAAGTTAGGGGCGGAAAAGCTAAACGGTCTTTCTCCTGCAGATCGGAAATTGGAATTTTTAAAATTTCAGACGATAGTTCCAAAAACAATACCTGAAAAAACTTTTTATGAGATAATTTTGAATTTAAATACCTCTACAAATGAAATTGAGATTAAACTTGGAAAAGAGTTATCCGAAGAAAATAGATTTGACTTTATGGGTTTTGAAATTCCTGTAAAGGGTAATCCTAAAAAAATATACTTTACAACCAATCAATTAAGATACCTCGATATTACCGTACCCCAAATGATCGAAAAGATAGAAAAAGACTTTAAAAAGTCTAAAGAATATGATGAATTTAAAAAATACCTTTTGAACATTAAAGATACATTTTGCACAGAAAAAATCCGGATAGATAAAGGTAAGGAAAAAAAATATTGTGGATTGGATTTTGAAAAACTTCAGAACAATATAAAATTGGAAATCGGGAAAGAACAAGTCTCTATTAAGGACATTGAAGAATACTGCAAAAAAGTACAAACTGAAAATTATCCTGACCTTAAATCCAGTAAAAAATCGGAATTAAAAACCTATGTAAATATTTACAGTTTAAAAATAGATGGCAAATCAATTTTAGAAACGGGATTTAAAGAGGATTATGTAAATATTGTTGATTACACTTTAAAAGAGCGGTATTTTGATAAGGCCGAACTTAAGAAAGGAATTTGCGGAATTTGCGGAACTGAATCAGACATTACTGGTAAAATAGATATTCCACTTTCGTTTTATATAACTGATAATAAATATTTTTTTGAAAATCTAACTGAAAAAAATAAGCATAAATCATTTTCAATATGCAAAAACTGTTTCGAAGAACTGAGAATCGGAATTTCTGAAATTCAAAAGAATTTTGGGGGTCAGGTTGCAAAAGGTATTTCTTATTATATTATTCCTAAAAATAATTATTCGGATCCAAATTTTAAAAAAGTCTGTAAAAAAATTAATGATAAATTACAGGGTACTTCGTCGTCAGTAAATGGTAAATTTAATGAGATAAGGGATATAAAACGTGTAGAATATAAAAACGAAGATTTTGTTTTGGATTATCTATTTTATACCCAGGATAAAGCAAAATTCACGGTTCTTGAAAATATTACTGATGTTTCCTATTCAAGAATGGAATTTATTTTCGATGAACTAAAAAGATTAACTAACGAAGAATTGTATTCAAAATTAATTGAAGTAGTATTTAACCACGTGTACGTACTTTTGTTTCCAAATAAACTATCCCACACAAAAGTAGATTCAAAATTATATCAAAAAGAGTTTTTATCATTATTTTCAAGCATGATTAACGGAAGGGCAATAAACTATGATAAAATTCTTAGAAATTTTAATTACATTTTTAAAAAATATTATTTCAATACTGAATATAACAACGATCGTAGACTCCGAGAGCGACACATTCAAATGAATATCTTATTAACATGGTTCAACAAAATTTCGGGATTTACAGGGGGTTTTGATAACATGGTTGATACGTCAGCAATTCCAATTGAGGATAAAGATATTTTGGAATTTTTTAGAATACATGAAGACATATACTCCAATAACACCTATCGACAGGGTCTTTTTTTATTGGGGTATTTGATAAATAAAATATTGCTGGAACAAAATGATAAATCCGGCAATTTTATGAATAAAATAAATTTTGATGGAATTCCTTCAAAAAGGGTTCACAGACTTATTTTAGATGTTACAGAATATTTGTCAATTTACAAAATATACTCTGAAAATAATGGGGTTTATTCGCAGATGGTAGATAGACTACAGGGAATAGATAATTCCGAATTAAAAGGGGATGAAATCGTATTTTATGTCCTTTCAGGAGTTTCATTTGGAAGATATTTAGGTCATAAATATTATATGGAAAAAAAAGGTGGGAATAATGAGTAACAAAGATGTAAGTAATATAATCACAAATTCAGAAATTTTATTTATATATGATGCAGAAAAAACAAACCCAAATGGGGACATGGATAATCAGAACAAGCCCAGAATGGATTGGGATACAAATACAAATCTTGTAAGTGATGTAAGGCTTAAACGATACATAAGAGACTATTTTGAAAAATATCTCGGGGAAGAAATTTTCATAACTGAAAATGCAAAAGATTCGAAAGATCGAGCTAAGCAACTAGATTCAAATAAGAAACAACACACTGATTTGATAGATGTAAGGCTTTTTGGAGCAGTATTTGCAGAAGAAGGGTCTAATTCCCACATATCTGGCCCAGTTCAATTTAATTGGGGTTATTCTCTGAACGAAGTGGAATTACAAGAATCTACAACAATAACCTCAAGTTTTAGTTCGGGAACGGGTGTTGGTAAGGATTATCGAGTAAAATATTCTGTAATTGCGTTTAACGGTGCAATCAATGGAAATGCTGCAAAAACATCTACGTTGTCAGAAAAAGATATTGTATTGCTTGACGAAGCAATTTTAAATTCAATACCGCTTTGTAGAACCCGGTCAAAAATTGGTCAAACACCACGATTGTATATTAGGGTATGTTTAAAAGACGAAAAATCATACCTTGACGATTTAAGGGAGTATATTTCATTGAAAAATAAGAAAAATCTAAACAATGTTTTAGATGTGGAATTAAACATTTCCAATCTTATTGGATATTTAAAAAAGAATACTGAAAAAATTTCTGAAATTATATGTTGGAAACATGAAAATTTGAGTGTGCCCGAATTTGAAACCTTAACTGATGAGAATACGTACAATAAAAATGTTAAAATTACTAAATTAGTCATCTGAGGTTTCAAAAATGGATGTTGATAAAATACTTGAATTTGAACTTTATGGGAAATTTGCACATTTCAAAAAGTTCTATTCAAATGCTTCGTCACTTACCTATTCAGTACCTCCGAGAACCGTGCTTATGGGAATTGTTGCGTCAGTACTTGAAGAGAAGAGGGATTCTTATTATAACTGGCTTTCAAAAGATAATGCGGGATTTGGAATTCAGATATTATCAGAAAGTCGAAAAGGAATGTACAATACAAATTATATTGGAAAAAATGGAACTTCTCCAACAAGTGTTGAAATAGTAATGCCTGTAAATCATAATGTAAGATATATGGTATATTTTTATTCAACTGATCAAGAAAAGTATGAATTGTTTAAAAAGCGTTTAATTGATGAAAATTGGGGCTATGGGCTATATTTCGGACAAAGGCAATTCAGGGCTTTTGCAAAATTTCATAAAGAATATGTAGGGGCAGAAATCGTTAGAAAAAATGACTTTGATGGTTTAGTATCAACGTGTATATCTGAAAACAATATTATAGACATCAATTTTGAAAAAGAAAAACAGCTTTTACGCGAAAGAATGCCAATAGACTTTAATGGATCTCGAGAAAGTAGTAATAAATCTGAAATAATATACGAAAAGTCTGGAAAACCAATTTCTGGCAAATTTAAGGAAGTTTTTGGAATTTCTAACAAAAATATATGCTTTTTAGAATAGGTTAATTATGCAAAATTTAATAATGTCTCACGAAAAAAAGTTATTAAAAGACCATCTTTTTAATGTGGGAAAGAATATAGAGAATATTTTAGTTAAAAAAGATTTGGATCTTAAATTAATAGATAAGGAATTATTGCCGAAGTTAGGGTATTTGATAGGTATAGCCCATGATTTTGGAAAATCCACTAGTTTTTTTCAGAGTAAATTAAATGAAAATAAAAATTCAGAATATTCACATCATGGTCTAATTTCATCTATTTTCGGTTACCACCTGTTAAAAGAATATGTCCATAATGAAGATTTTTCAATAATTTCATACATTGCTATAAAAAATCATCACGGGAACATAAAATGTCCACTGGAAAGTATATCTTCAAGGTTAGAAAAAGATCTCAAAGTGCAGTACAAAGATATTCTTTCCAGAAAAGAAGAAGTGTTTAAAATTTATGAAACATTGCTTTTGGAATATCAAATAGATCTCGAAAAAGTTTTTTTGAATATGGAAATAACCATTGAAGATTTTGAATCATTTATTGATGATATGGAAGATATGTTGGATGAAGAGTTAGAATCAAGTGATGCGATAGAACGTTTTTTAACGTGCAATTTATTATACTCTGTTCTGGTAGATTCTGATAAAAAAGAAGCTGCTAATTTATCCAATGAATATTTTACAGACAATGTGGAATCATATTATGATATCAAAGAATATATTAATAATTTGAAACAGGAAATGGCTGAAAAATTTGTAAAGAATAATATGAATTTATTAAGGGATCAGTTTTATCAGGATGTAGTTGAAAATCCAATGATTTCTAATAAATGTTATATGTATTCAGTAAATGCGCCAACAGGTATCGGAAAAACACTAACAGTTTTGGGCCTAGCAAATAAGATTAAATCGTTAAACCCTAAAAGTAACCGAATAATATATTGTCTTCCATATAGCAGTATAATTGACCAGACACATGGGGAAATGGAAAATATATTTAAGTACTTTATTGGGGAAGAATATTCCAAAAAACCAACTAAATATTTACTAAAACACCATTATTTAACTCCATTACTTATTAAAGGACTAGATAATGAAGAAGATTGCAATTTAACGCAGGACAGCGATATAAACATTACATATATGGACCAAAAATTATTATTGGAATCATGGGAAAGCGCAAATATTATCACAACATTTGTTCAATTTTTCGAGAGTATATTTAGTAATAAAAATTCAAGACTTAAAAAATTTCATAATATTATCAATTCGATAGTTATTTTGGATGAAATTCAGACAATGCCCGCAGAATATTATAAATTAATAAAAATGGTATTTGAAATACTTTCAAAACGATTTAAAACGACCATTATTTTTTTAACTGCAACACAACCAAATTTGGCATGCGAAGATTCAGTAAATCTTGTAAATACTCGTTATTTTACCAATAATGAATTTGATCGTGTAGAACTGTACAAAATAAACGGATTAACTCCAATTGACGAAAAACAGTTTTTAGACTCTTTTGAAAAACTATTTTTTGGGAATTCTGCAATTGTGGTATGTAACAAAATAAATGTGGCAATTAAACTTTATGAATTAATACGAAAAAATGAAAAATTTTCAGAATATTCAGTATTATCCTTAACTACCAATATAACTCCAAAGGATAGGAAAAATCGCATAAAAAAAATAAACAAAATGTTAAAAGGTAATGAAAAAATTATTTTAGTTTCGACCCAACTAATTGAAGCAGGCGTAGATTTAAGTTTTCAATATGGATTTAGGGATGTTGCACCATTGGATTCAATAATTCAAACATCCGGACGGGTAAACAGAAGCAATGAATACGATATTGGAAAGATGTATTTATTTAATTACGTTGGTGAAAATGGGAGAATCGGATCTAGTATATATGATCCCAAATCAATACAGATAACCCGGGAATTACTTGAAAATGATAAATATATGAGTAAAGATTATTGGGGGCTGTCTAATCAGTATTATGGAAAATATATGCTATCTGGAAAAAGCAATCTTCTATTAAATAGTATTTATAATTTAATTTATGAAATGAAAGAATATAATAAAAATAAAATATTGCCTGTAAATATGTTCAAGGTTATAACTGACCATAAAAAGTTTGATGTAATAATATCACCAGACGAAACTTCGGATTTAAAAATAAAAGAACTTATAAAAACCCATGAAGCAATGATTCAGATAACTGAAATATATGGGGAAAATAAAATGGAATTTGGTAAATTAAGTGAAAAATATGAAATTTTAAAGAAAGAATTAAACGAAAATAGGGTTTCAATCTATGAAAATATATTAAATAAATATTCTGACTTCACTCATGAATTTAATGGTTTAAACTACATTCTCAGCGAAGATTACAACAAAATATATGATGAAAACATTGGGGTCATAGCATTAGATAATTGTGAAATAAAACATAAAACATTGTTTAGTTAGGGGTTAAAAATGGATTTAGAATACATGCATATTTCATATCCCAATATACTGTTGAATATGAGGGATGGTTCAAAATTGCGTGGTTATTTTGCAAAAAAGTATATTGATGAAGAAATAGTCCATAATCATCGTGATAATGCTTTTGTTTATAAATATCCCCAAATTCAGTTTAAAATTATCGACAGAAGTCCATTAATTATTGGAATCGGTAGTTTAGGGATTAATTTTTTGGAAAGCAAAAGAATATTTTTTGAAAAAGAATTAATTATTTCAAATGATACCAATGATATAACTGAAGTAAACGTACATAAGGATATGGATCATTTTGGCACCACCGACAAAATTTTGAAGTATCAATTCAAAACCCCGTGGATGGCATTAAATGCTAAAAATTCAGAAATTTACAAAAATTCAGACGAAATAGATCGTGAAGAATTTTTAAAAAGAGTACTAATTGGAAATATTCTTTCAATGTCAAAATCTTTGGGTTATACTATCGAAGAAAAATTAAAAGTTAAGATAAATCTCAAAGAAGTGCCCGTGAAATTCAAAAATCAGAATATGGTTGGTTTTAGGGGTGAATTTTATATTAATTTTGATATTCCACAGTATTTGGGAATTGGAAGAAATGTTTCAAGGGGATTTGGAACTGTAGTAAAAGTTTAAGTTTACGTCTTTTTAAATCCATAAAAAAATAAAAAAAGTTAATATCTAATTACTTTTTTGCATGCGGGACAGTAGTGACAGTAATTTTCGTAATCGTACTGCATTCTTGTTAAACATTCAGGACATAAGAAATACTGGTTTAAAGACATTCTAAGAAGTTTTACCATTTCAGTCCAGACGTAAACTCCCTTTTTCCCACCTTCATCTTTTTCCAGTTTTCGAATCATTCCTTTATTTCGTAATTTTCTAATAATTCCTTGATTTTCACGGTTTGAGGTAATTTCCCCAACATTTCCATAGATCATGGTTTTTATTTCGTCATTTGAGAGTCCAAAACCCATTGAAAACTGCGAAATCAGAACATTGCCATTTATAGGCCTTGGTTTTACTCCCTCAAAGTCAAGACCCCAGAGTCTATGGGCTTTGTGAACAGAAGTTATTATATTTTGATAGATATTTTCAGAATCAGAATTCATGCAGTCGCGCGCCCAGTTTTCTTGAAGGGTTATTTCATGCCGGTTTATTCCGGGAGCCTTTTGATATCGTTTGAACGTTGCTTTTAAATCTTTCCTGTTTTTATTATAGTAAGTAGTTCCAGAAAGATCTCCAAATTTTTCCACAGTACTGCATTTTATTTCATCATCCATCCAGTCAAACTGTTCGTCTTCACATCCCAAATATTCACAAGGGATTTCAATTTGAAACGGTGAAACCTCAACAAGATCTTTGATTTCTTTCTTTTCGAGACCTTTCCAATAGTTTTTAATGTCAATACCAAATAGCTGTAACAAGTAGTCTGCATATATTTCCTTTATTTCCAAAACTGTTTTCAAATAGAGTTCAATGAACTCCATAAGCAGGGCTTTAGTATCATTATATTCGAGGGGGAGGAAGTTAGTATCGTTGTAGCCGTAAGTTGGAATCGGAATATTTTTTTCTTTTTGGTACAGTCTTATAACATTAAAATACACTTTTGCAACGTGGGGTTCTCTTAGGGATATGTTAATCCAAGCGATTTCTTTGTCCCCATTTATTTCAAGCGGAAACTTTAACCCTTGCGTATGTCCTTTGAAATCTTGAATTTTATCAACGTAAGAGATGTATTTATCCCTTACATCGTCTCGAAACTTTCTTTCAAGGTTTACAAATAAAGAAGTTGAATAAACTGAACAGAAGACTTTATCTATCAAAATTCTTCTTTTTGAGATAAATTTGTGGTTATCGAATTTTTCAGATTTTATATGGCTCAAATCGTGTATTAATTTGATCACCTGTCAAAAACCTTTTCATTCAAAATTTTTTCAGAAATCCCTAGGTCTTTTGCATACATTTTAATTGTTTCAGGGGATGCATTGAATTTTTTCATTTCAACGAGCTTGAATATTGCATCGAGGCTTGCATAGTGCGATATGGCATCTTTATTCTTTTCATAAAAATCCCCGATCATCTTTAAATCGAGCATTGTAATTGTTGCAGTTTTAGGATCTCTTCCTTTGGCATAGTAACTGCTTACAATTCTTACACGACCTCTTTTTTCCATGTTGAATTTGTTGTTGTATACTGGCTTTCCCTCAGAATCGGTTCCAGTAATTTCAGTATCCTGCCCAGGAATTAACTGTACGTACCCCTGAGATATTGCAAAGGATTCCGGTTCTTTGAATTTGGATAAATCAAGTTTAATCACATTCCCACCTCCAAAATTTCAAAATCGCCGTAAATATAGCGAATTTTAACTTTTTTGTTAATTTCCAGATCTTTTCGTTTGGTAACTATTGAATAGTAACCTTTTTCGTCTTTTAAAACGAATTTATTCAATTTAACATCTTCATATCCCAAAAACTCGGAGTTTGGCTTCAAAACTTTTAATTTATAGGTTTCTGATCCTAAAAAATCAATGATTTCGTATTCTTTAAACGCCAGAGACTTTTTGACGTCTTTATAAATTCCTTCGCCTTTAACCACCTTGGTTTATTTTTTACAGATTGGTTACGAATATCTTAACTAGTTATTATTGTAAATCTAATAAGAAAATTTTAACTAGTTATGTTTATCAACCTGTAATTTTCCTATGTCTGAGGCATATATATAAAGGTTATGGTTTTTAACTAGTATCAATAATATAACTATATATATTATCGAGAATACTATTGTATTGGTGAGAATTTAGTGAACTGGTGGAAAAATGATTTTTAAATTACTATCTAAGAAAAATGCTTTTAGAATACTAGAAGAGGTATCCTATACAGACGGAGGATGCTATTTCAATGAATTAAAAAATGGCATTGGAATAAATCAGGCTAATCTAAGTGCGATATTATCTGAATTTGTAAAATACCGTTTAGTAAATCGGTATGAAAAAAAAGAGGGTAATAGAGTAAAGGTATACTATGAAGGAACTCAAAACGCATGGGAATTGATTAAACCATACAAAGAATTTATAAGAATACAGTCCAGCTGTATTTTGGAAAAAGAAGCATTTGAAAAATTTTTTACTGATGGTATATTTAGCGAAATTAAAGAAATTGAATTGGATAGAAGAGCAAAAATTGCATTTGTAAAACCACAATTTACTATGAAAAACGATATTTTGGGTCAAATTGTGATAAGAATAGAACCTGCCAGATATATCGATGGGAAAGGGGATAATCAGGAAATTGGAATTTTAGATATTATGATGAATCCAGATTCTGAAGAGGATGTAAGGAATCAGATAATTAACAGGAAAGATCTTTCAAAAGGAAATCCTGTTTACATATTTTCAGGTTATGGAGTAACTGAAGATACTTTTGAACGTTTTTTCTTAATTCCCGTATGGGAAGTTAAAACATTTTTTCCCACCTTAGGAGAAATCAAAAAATGGGAAGTTAAAACCAAAGAGGACGTATTCAATATAATGAAAGAGTATATTTTAGATATGATATATCTTGGAACACATTCAATTCCAGGCCATATAATTCATTACTATGCAGACGAAAAAACAGACGAACTTTATTCAGTATCTTCTGACAGAATTCCCAAACTACTTGGAAAAATTATTACTGATGAAAACGAAGACGAAGAAGGAAAATCTATTGGTTCATTATGTTTTGAAGACGGCGAAATACATTTTGATTCAAACTATGCCAAAAAAAAAGAAAAAAGTAAGGAATAATTATCGAGCCATTGCTTTTAAATACTCTTTTTGCAGTGCTTCTTTATTTTTGTGAAGATATTGGGAAGTTGTTTTGATATCTTCATGCCCCAAAATCAAAGAAAGCGATTTTAAGTCCATTCCTTTTTCGAGCATTGCAGTTGCAAACGTATGTCTCAATATATGTGGAGTTATTCTAAATGAAATACTTCCATCCATTACTTCATTTAAATAATCCGTATATTTTGTAATCTGATCTTCTGCAAGTTTTCGCCCGTGTTTATTTACGAAGAAGTTGTTACATGATAGATTAGTTAATATCCTCATTTCAAGATAGTATTCAAGCCTTGATGCAAGTTCAACATCCATAAAGACGTACCTGTCCTTTGCCCCTTTTCCTGCGTGAATGAATATTATCCCGTTTTCAAAATCTACTTGTTTTACTTTCAAATTTACAAATTCCGAAATTCTAACTCCCGTTTTTAAAAGGAAAAGAGTGTATGTGTAGTAATTAAAATCTTTAACATTTGAAAGCAGTATTTTAAACTGTTTTTCTGTTAAATATGCCCTTTCCTTTTTTTCAGGTCTTAATGTAGTTACAAATGTTTCAATTGGATTTTCAACCAAGTACTTTTGTTTCATTGCCCAGTTGTAAAATCTGTTAACGTCGTTTAGTCTTCGGATCTTTGTATTTTTGGATACGTTGTATGATCTGTAAAAGAATATTGCATCTTCTACTGTCAAGTTTTCCCAAGATTTGTTTTCATCTGGAAAGTATTTCATGAACGCATTTAACCCTGCTTTGTAATACTTTAAGCTGTCTTTACTGAGGCTCGTATGAAACTCAAGATACTTTTTAACGAGTTCTTTTGATAGGTAATCCATAAACACACCTCAATCACTTATTTTCATAAGATATTTTTCATGAGGTAGTGCGGAATCTCTTGCTCTTAGCATGCGGTGCTTTCTTTCGACTAGATTTTTAAATTCCTGATTCTCAAAAATCATGTTTTGGAATAGACCTATTGCCATGTTGTTATTTCCAATTCCTATTCTATGGATTATGTCTTCAATATCAACCCATCGCGGAAATTCAGTTGATAGGATATTTAAAACTGAATTTAGTATGAAATTATATTCCGTATCTGTTGGCGTATTCTCTAGTTTTTCTCTAAAGTCGTCAATTACAGATACTTTTTTTGTTTTTACAGGTTTTTCAAAATCATTTTCTTTTAAATCTTTCAATAACGAAAGAATTTCTTTTAAAATTTGTTTATCGTCAAAAGTTTCATCTTTTAAACTTTTGTGCATGTAGATCATTCCAGCTTTAGCAAATGCGTTAAAGCTAGTATATTTTAGATCTTCTGACATCTTTTTAAAAAATTCAAATTCTTCATCATTTTTGAAGTACAGGTGATGTCTATGAATAATTTCACCTCATACCTCCCCCATATTATTCTGGAAATTATTTTTTATAAAAAACTATCGTATCATGGAGGAGTTTTTAATTTTTTTTGAGGTATCAAAAAACCGTAAGCCATTGTCCGACTATTAACAAAATATATAAATGTTTAGAGTATATTCCATGTTAATAGTATACGGGTAACAATGGTAGCCAAATATTGGGTTTTTTATGACACCAATAACGTTGTATGATGACAGTTACCCCCGCTGACTAAATTCATGATTTTCATGATTTTGGGATGAAGACATCAGCACTATCTGACACAGCTACCATTTATTAATCTAACGCTAAATAAACTGTTTTTAAAAATTATAACTGTATTTTAACTGATTCTGTGATAAAATGTTGTATGTTGTTGGTATCGGTCCTGGAAACGAGGAATATTTTACTAAAGAAGCTGAAAATGCACTAAATTCTGTTGATTTAATTGTATGCTATACAGGATACAAAAAATATATTGAAAGATTTGATACAGAAATTTACGTAAGCGGCATGACCAAAGAAGTTGAAAGGGTTGAATATGCCCTAAAAGAAGCTGAAAATAAAAATGTGGCACTTGTTTCAAACGGCGATGCTACGATATATGGTCTTGCATCTCTTGCATATGAATTGAATGAAAAGAATTTACACAACGTTACAATAAACGTCGTAAGCGGACTTACTTCTGCAGGTGTCTGTTCATCAATACTTGGTGCACCTTTAAACCACGATTTTGCAGTTGTTAGTTTGAGCGACCTTTTAACGCCATTAGAAACTATTTTAAAAAGAATAAATTGCGCAGTAGAAAGCGACATGGTTCTTGCAATTTATAATCCTCTGGGTAAAAAAAGAAAAGAACCTTTCTTAAAAACTGTTGAAATAATCTCGAACTATTCTGAAGACCGAAATATCGATTACATTATTGGAATTGTTAAAAATGCAGGAAGAAACGATTTTGAATACAAAATAACTACAATAAATAATCTTGTTAATAATTTGGACGAATTTATGCAGTATATTGACATGAGTACAACCCTTGTTGTTGGAAACAGCAATACAAAAATTATCGACGGCATGATGATTACTCCAAGAGGGTATATGTCAAAATACGAGTGAATTTGAACCAAAATGCTAAAAAATTATATATATTATAAAAATATATTATTCGAAAGCCTTTTTTCAGGACTACATAGTTTATATAGCATTTGAGATAATTGCTATATAATTTCAAACACTACAAGCTTAAAACGGTGATATCATGGCAGGAACAAAACCTTCTGATTTAGGATCTCTTAAAGTAGGACAGTACGTTGTTATTGACGGTGTTGCATGCAGAGTTATGGACACAACACACTCAAAACCAGGAAAACACGGTGGTGCAAAGGTAAGATTGGTTGCAATGGGTATCTTTGAATCAGTTAAAAAAGAACACGTGGGGCCAGCAAGCTCAAGAATCGATGTACCCCTCATTGACAAAAGAAAAGGACAAGTTTTAGCACTTATGGGCGAGAACGTTCAAATCATGGACATGGAAACCTACGAAACATTAGAATTACCAATGCCAGAAGATGTTGAAGGTATCGACAGCGGTGTAGAAGTAGAATACTTCGAAGCAATGGACAGATACAAAATCACAAGAGTTATCAGCAAATAATTTGTCTGATTAAAACTTTTTTTAAATATCAATGCTTTTTTAAAACAGTTATTCTTAAAATTAAAAGATTATTTAAAACTTTAATTTACATTAATAGTACAGTATATATTATTAAAAAAAGTAAAACTGAATAATCAACTGCTTTTAATGAATTCAACGCTTTTTCAATGGTTATTTCCCCTTTTCCAAGTTTATAGCATCCAATCTTTTCAAGCCCCATATTCAATGAATTTGCAATTGTTGCCATAGTGTATCCAGAATTTGGTGAAGGGGTTTTGTTTCCCTCTTTAAAGAATCCATAAAATGCAGATTTTATTTTTCCTCCGTAAAATGGTGCGGTTATTATTAAAAGCATTCCAGCAATTCTTGACGGAATAAAATTTAAAATATCATCAAGGTATGCGGCAGTTTTTCCATAATATAGATATTTTTCTGATTTATAGCCAATCATTGCATCAAACGTGTTAACTGCGCGGTACAAAAAAGCCCCTGGAAGTCCAAAGATCGCAACATAAATTAACGGTGCAATGATACTGTCAGTAATGTTTTCTGATGCACTTTCAATTGAGGCAGACAAAATATGTTTTTTGCCCAATTCACTTGTATTTCTGCTTACAACGCACTGAACGGATTTTTTTGCACCATCTATATCATTATTTACAATATATCTTATTGGTGCTTTTGAAAATTCAATTAATGATTTGTGCCCGATTGAAAACGAAAGAATTATTGAATAAAGAGAAATTCTAATGTATGAATTTGAAATCGAGTTTATAACTTGTTCTATTTCGTAAGCCATGAAGAATACTATTGCTAAAACCAAAATAACATTGAAAAAACCAAAAAGTAAGTCTCTACTTTTATTTATCGAATTGGTTGATTTAAAGACATTTTCAAAAAAGATGATTAATTTTCCGATAAATATGACAGGGTGGACTTTTTCTGGAGGTTCTCCGATGTATCTATCGAAAAAATCTGCTAAAATTAAGTAAATTGGATTTATCATTGTTTAACCTTAAAGTTTTCCAAGTGCGTTTAAAAAGTTTTTAGTTTTATCTTTTTTAATTTTACTGTATTTTTCGAACTTTTTAACATCTATTTTATCTTTCAAAAGTTCTTTAACGTCATTCATCGCAGCCATTAACTTTAATATCTCTTCAATTTCCGTTTTTTCAAATCCAAAAGACTCTACAATATCCCAATCGTAAAGGAGGTAGGTTGAAACCCCGCCGAGGTTTTTTAGGGGTATTTCGTACTTTGGAAGTTCTTTTTCGAGTAAAAATTTCAAATCAAGTATTTTTTTAGGCTCGATATTTTCTACAACTAACCAGTTCAAATGTGCAGAAGATGGAGTAACAAGTATTGATGGGAACTGATTTGATCTGGTTCTTTCATCAGCTGATTTTTTTAGATAGTACGTTAAAAGGTCTTTTGAGAGATTTTTAAGGGGCACTTCTAAAGAAATATTCTCAAAAATTTCATCTTCCGTTTCAAGTGATGTTTTAAGCTTTTTTAATGGTTTTCCATTTCTATACAATCCTTTGTCTTCTAGATCAATTTTTAAATTCATTTTTTTAAGTTTAGTTTCTTCCATCGCACGTACATCAATTACGCCGCTTTCATAGTCATCACTTTTAAAATCACTGCATATCATACGGTATTTTTTAACAATGCATCTTTCTTCATCTGAAAGTTTCTCTTTTAATTTTTCATCAATTTTTTCAATTATTTCATCAGCGTACGCACTTAAATATGCCAAAGAAAGTGTTTTTTTGACATACTGGTCATTTAAGAGTTTATTTTTCGAATAATTTTTCTTAAGTGATGTGATTATCGCATCACCAAATGTTTTTTTGATATATCCTTCGTAATCTTCTTCTTCTATTTTTATTCGTTTAAATTTTCTTTTTCCATTTTCTAAAATAACGAGAGATAATGTAATCGAACTTAAAATGCCCTTTCCTTCGGTTTCAAAAGCGGTTAAAATTCTTTTGTATGATTTTATAAAAAAAGGAGGAATTTTAGAGAGCATTTCCTTATATGATCCATCAAATGATAGGTAGGAAAGTATTTTTTTGTTTCCCAAGTCTTCCTGAATATTTCCAATAGCAATTTTATGAGAAACTATTGCGTATTTTACTCTTTCAAGCGATCCTTTCTTTTCATCGACCATTCTTCTAAGATACGATGAATAATTGATTATTTCGTAAATATCATCGTCTTCTCCCCCTTTCAACCGGCCGACACCGATGTATGGCGTATCAAATCCTTGAAGTTCCATTTTTTCTCTAAAGTTTTCTAAAATTTTTAAATTATTTTCGAGAGTTTCACATATAAAGTTTACACTATCTTCTTTTTCGGAGTCGAAATCTTTTAATTTATCTCCAAAATTTGATAAACAATCTAAAAAATCATTGCATTCCTTAATCAAGACACTACTGTCCATATTATCCCGAAATTATGTCCTCTCGACAAAAGTACCTAATCGTATTTCCGCATTTTCAGGGCACACGTACTTAGGATATGTTATAATCTTCCTCAATTTCCCATTAACAATATCTTCGAATAGTATTTGTATGTTTTTATATTTTCTGGTTTTGTATGCGCAAACATTGCAGCCTTTAACAAAATAATGTTCGTTATGCGTTATAAAATTCACTACTCCCGGTTCGCTGTATACTGGGGGGCCAGTTCTTATTTTTACATCTGGAAGTTCATGAATTAAAAATTCCCAAGATAGATAACACGTATTTTCATCTGCAAAATTTTGGTATCTTATATATTCAAAATCATGTTCTTTAATTAATTTATTGATGCTTTTTTGTATTTTTTCCATTTGCGGGTATATTACATCTTCAACGATATTTTCGGGCCTTGAAATTTCTAAAGTTAATAAATATCCTCGTTCTCGTATATTTAAAAAATCTGTAATTTTTTTATCAAATCCATAAAAGAATTCTTTTGAAGGATTTTCTAAAAACATCTTTGAATAAAATATAAATTTGCAGAGGTTTTCTTCATTTAACGCTGCTGCAACGTTTCTGTTTAAATCAACCGGATCATATACGACTAAGGAATCGTCAAAATTTAAAAATTCATGTTCTTTTTTCAAATCATACATTTCGTAAATTTCGTTTAATACTATTGATTTATTCGGTCTCCAATTTTTTACGTCAGACAAAAGGCTTAAAAATCCGCCGTATTTTAATATCAAAAGTTCACACAGATATCCTGAAAAACCAGCAGTTTTTAAGTCAGAACCATAAATTCCAAGACCTTTTAAGAATTTTTTTAAAAGACGGATATCATCTGATAAATTTTTATTTTTGTAAGACATTATCAAAAATTCGTTATGAAGAGGAGTCCGGTCAACTGCGGAAATTATTTTTTCGCAGTTTTCAATGCCGTAGCACGGAACAATATCTAGATTGAATTTTTCAATTTCTCCAGAAACATAAGGGTGTTCAGCGTATTCTACCCAAGATTTTCCATTGAAATAATCAATTACTTCTTTTCCGATTCTTAAGCCAGATTCTTTTAACGTATCTCGATCGGTTTCCTTTTCAAATCTTAAAAAAATGTCAAGGTCATGATCGTCTTTTAAATTTGCATCTCTTGCAGTTGATCCGACTTGAATGATGTCTAAAACAGGATATTTTGAAATATCTTTAATTTTAGCGATTATTTTATCCGAAAATACTTTTAATTTATCTTTTTCCAGTTCTGTTGGACGGATATCGTTTAAAACTTCGTTTAAAATATCGTTATAATCGTTAATATTTAATTTTTTCAAAATACCCACCTGAAAATAAAATTTAAAAATAACTATGAAATATATTTAAAACAGATTAAACTGTGTTTTTTACGTTTTCGCGCTTGCATTGGACATCAATCGAGTTTTTAACATCCTTTAAATTCTGATATTTCTCAGATTGCATGTTTATGTATTTAAAAGCGTTTTCCGATAATCTTTTTGATAGGTTTTCGGGGATTGAATTGTCTCTTTCAGATAATCCTTCTGCAAGGCATGCAGCAAGTAAAAAAATAGCGGCCCTTTGTTCTGTTTTTAATTTGTGGATATGGTGGGGCTTTACGTCTAGTTCTTCGTAAGTTTTCAAATAAACACAGTCTCTTCCTTCCGGGACCATTTCTTTGAAGACGTGTACGAAAAATTGGTGGAGTTCCATCAGTTGTTCTTTATGCATTGGTTCCCCCTTTTAATTGTTGTGGATTAAATTAAACCATCATATTATATATAGTTTTCAGAGGTTTCGTTTCTGCTCTTTATTCTTATATTAAAAATATCGATAAAAGATCTAACGTGTAAACTCATACCTTATACTTTATATTACAATCCTTCTTATAGCAATACTTATAATTCCCCTTATACCAAACTTATTTATGCAGAAAAACGTACTAAATTTTAAGATTAATTGAGTTATTTGATTTAACTTTTGTACCGTTCATAATTCTAGGTGATATTTTGATTTTACTTGCATTGCCAAACAAAGGAAGAATTTCAAAACCTGTAAACGAAATTTTGGAAAAAGCAGGTTTAAAGATAAGCGTACACGGGAGAAGCCTTTTTGCACAAACTGTTGACCCAGAAATAAAAGTGATGTTTGCAAGAGCAAAAGACATTCCTGAATTTGTGAGGGATGGTGTTGCTGACGTTGGAGTTACTGGATACGATTTAATGCTTGAGCGAGATACTGAAGAAGAACTTGAAATGCTTTTAGATTTTAAGTTTGGAAATGCGAGACTTGTAATTGCAGCTCCTGAAAATTCAACCGTAAATTCTATTGAAGACGTAAAAGATGGAATGAAAATTGCAACAGAGTTTCCAGGCCTTACAAAAAGATATTTGGAAAAAAAAGGATTGAATTTAGAAATTATTGAATTAAGCGGCGCAACAGAAATTGCTCCATTTATCGGTGTTTCTGATTTAATTTGTGATTTAACTTCAACTGGAACAACACTTCAATTAAATAGGTTAAAAGAAGTAGAAAATGTAGTTTCATCAACAACAAGGCTTGTCGCAAACAAAAAAAGTATGGATGACCCAGAAAAAAGTGCAAAAATAAACCAAGTTCTTTCAGGAATTAAAAGTGTACTCTACGCACAAAGCAAAAGATTGATAATGATGAACGCTCCAAAAGACAAAGTTTCAGAAATTACATCAATAATTCCTGGAATGGGCGGTCCAACTGTATCTGAGATTCTTTCAAATGATAAAATGCTTGCAATTAATGCAGTAATTGATGAAAATAAGGTCTTTGAAACAGTCACTAATCTCGAAAGACTCGGTGCAAGAGATATTTTGGTCGTTCCAATAGAAAGAATACTTTAAAAATATTTTTTTATTCAGGCCATTTGATTTTAGATTAAAATAATATCTCTTAAAAAATCTTTTTATAGTTAAATTTAAAAAGAAAGTAGAGTATATTTATCTAGGTTTGAAATGAAGTTTATTCTTAAAATCTCGTCATGTTAAAATAATTTATTTTTATTATTTGGGTGAATAAAATGAGCGAAGATCTATCCATGAAATGCGGTCTTGAAATTCACGTACAGGTAGACACAAATTCTAAATTATTCTGCCAGTGCCCTACAAATTACAAAGACGTTGAACCAAACACGAACATCTGTCCAGTATGCATAGGACACCCCGGTGCAAAACCAATGCCTCCAAACAAAAAAGCAATCGATATGGCAATAATGGTTGCAAAAATGTTGGGCTGTGAAATGGTAATCGATAAAGACATCTATTTCCAGAGAAAACACTATAACTACCCAGATTTACCAAGTGGGTACCAAAAAACATCTGTTCCAATCGGAGAACACGGTAAATTTTTAGGTGTGGGAATTACTGAAGTTCACTTAGAGGAAGATCCCGGACAGTACAAGCCTGACCTTGGAACTGTTGACTACAACAGGAGCGGAACTCCGTTAATTGAGATTGTAACTGATCCAGACATGAAAAGCCCTGAAGAAGCGAGAGAATTTTTAAGGCAGTTACTGAGATTATTTAGATATATCGGCAACTTAAGGGGCGAAGGTACAATGAGGGCCGATACAAACATATCTATTAAATACAACGGAATTCAGGGAAATAGGGTTGAAGTTAAAAACGTAAACTCAATAAGGGGAGTTTACAAAGTTTTAAAATATGAATTAATTAGGCAGAAAAACGTTCTCAGAAGGGGCGGAGAAATTAAACTCGAAACAAGAGCTTTCATGGAAAGTCAAATGATTACAAAAGGAATGAGAAGCAAAGAAACTGCAGATGATTACAGATACATTCCAGACCCTGATTTACAGCCTATTGTTTTAAACAATGAATGGGTTGAAAAAGTAGAAGCCCAAATGCCAGAAACTCCTATGAACAAAGAAAAAAGGTTTGTTGAACAGTATGGAATAAAAGAAGACGATGCAAAAGTTTTAGTTTCAGATTTAGAACTTGCAGATGTTTTCGAAAAAGTTGTAGCTGAACTTGGAAACGATAAGGATGGAATTTCGCTTGCAGTTACCTGGATTAGAAATGAATTGAAGAGAGTTTTAGTTTACAATAAATTAGAATTCTTTGAAACAAATTTAAGGCCAGAACACATGGTTGAATTAATCAATTCAATTAAAGACAAAACAATCAGCCAAAAAATCGGTAAAACGATTATCGAGCAGATGGTTGAACACAAAGGAGAAAAAACTCCAAAAGAATTGATTAATGAAATGGGCTTAACAGTTATCGAAGACACAAGTGAACTTGAAAAAGCTTGTGAAGAAGCTATTAAAAACAGTGAAAAAGCAATCGAAGACTATAAATCTGGAAATCAAAGAGCATTGAACTCAGTAGTCGGCCAGGTAATGAAATTAACACGTGGAAGGGCAGAACCTGCAACCGTTGTCGAAATACTTAAGAAAAAAATTGATGGATAAATTTTATCTTTTTTTAAATTTTTAAAATAGTAAAAATATGAAATTATTCTTTTAATTTCCATTCAATATCTAATAACTCACTGTATTTTTCAAGAACTCTTTTTATATATTCATTGAAATTTCCTTTTTCAAATTCTTCTATCCATTTTTCATTTTCAAATTCGTAAGCTCCAGAAATTATCAATTCTTTAACTCTTTCACTTTCGATTTTTGGATAGCCGATGTTTGAATCGTACTTTGCAATTTTTTTGAATAATTCCATAGATTCTTCTGTGATATCAACATCGCTTACTTCTTTTACGAGGTTTTCGATTATTGGCGATACCCATTTTCGGTGGAATCTGCATATTCCGAGATTTTCAAGCGTAATTTCTTCAATTGAATTTTTAACGCTTAATTCTGCGAGTTCTTCAGGTTCTAAAAAAACACCGCACTGGTAGTATGTTAAATATTTACCCTGGATCAAATAAGGCATGAAATTTCCAATTGCCCAGTACATTGTTGGTGAAATCTGTCCATGTTCCCCGAAAGAATCGTAAACTGCAAAATCTTCGAATTTTTTATCAATAATTCTATTTTTATAATTTTCATTCAGTGTTTTTGCAGCTCTTCTAGCTCCAAATTTACAGATTTTTCCAAATTCGTTAGTTTCGAAAGCAATGTTTCTTGCAAGTTTTACGGCTTGTTCTGCATTATGTTTTGAATTTTTTAAGATATCGTCATCATTTTCAAAGTTTGAAATATCAAATAGTGGTTTTTCAATTCCAACTTCTTCGGGTTTTAACATGCCATTATCCAATAGTTCAAAAACCCAAGAACATAAGTTTCCAAATTCGATTGCATCAAATCCGAGTTTATCTATCGTATGAACTACCCTGTCTGCTGCATATATATCAAATACTCCAATACATGGACCATTTGCTTCATATGGCTCATAATCTACGTGAAGACCATTTCTGTATTTTTTACACACTACCGGACATGGTTCTCCGCAATTTGTCCAATTTTTAGTTTCAATTGCTTCTTTATCAAATCTACCAACAAAATATTCAAGTATTTTTTTATGTAATCTTAAACGTCTATTTTTATCGATAAATGGCATTCTCCAGTTAAATATCGGTGTTAAATCCATTGTAACATGGTAATTATTTCCAAACGTTCCGCCTGTTTTTCTTTCGTTACTGTATCGGTATTTTTCAGTATTTTCTAAAATTACCTTTGAATACTGCTTTTGGTAGTGTTCTTCGACAACAGATTTTACGTCCTTTTCAGGAGTTTTTTTACCAAAAAATACAACCCCTAAAATATTATGGGCCCGGTAAAGAACTGAACCACCACCGCCTCTTGCAGCCCAGTCCTCAGAACCTTCAACAATTTTTCCATTTCTTATGGTTTGCGAGTAAATTGCACCCATATTCGTAGTTTTTGAAGCAGGTCCAACTAAAAATGCCCTGTAATTTTTTTCATTAAATAATTCCAGTATTTTGTCATTAAATTTATAAATATCAGTTATTTCTTCAGTAAATGGAATAAATTCTATTTTTAATTCGTCTTCTTCTCCATTAATTACCAAAATACTTGGAACTTCACATTTTCCAGTAATCGCAACGTTTTGAACACCAGTATCTTTGAAAGTATAACCCGCACCTCCCATCGCAGAAAAGTGAAATCCATCCCATAGTGGTGATCTAAATGAAAAAATTAATCTATGTCCCCCAACTATTGGTAAAATTCCTTTTCCAAAACAGAACAGATTTTTTTCATTATATGCATTAAATTTCCATGTTTCGTATTTGTTGTGCAGATCAATTCCAAAAGAAATTGGAAACTCTTTTCCATCAAGTACTTCGTAATTTTGTCTTGATCCATCAATCAAAATGTTCATATACCACACCCTGATAAATTAATAAACACTTACAATTAATTGGGGTTTAAACCTATTTGTTTTTATTTATTTTGAATTTTAACGGGGATTTTATGAAAGAGAATGAATATCGATTCATAATGCGAATTTTTGTTTTAGTATCTTTTACAGCTGTTTTAATGATTGCAGTACCATTTTTAGACACAATTGCATTTGCATGTGCTTTTGCATATATGACAGAGCCTTTTTTTAATGCAGTACGACGATACGCTGGAAGAACTCTTGGGGCAATACTGAGTATTTTGATGGTGACAGTTCCTGCACTATCATTAGTAGTTTTAATTTTATCGGATGTTGTGGAATTTTTAAACACGTTAAATGTTCCAAGTCTTGTTGATACTACAATACAATTTGTAAATTATTTAGGATTACAAAATATCGCACAAGAAGATTTAAATCGGATACTTTCGGAATTATGGACTTTTTTAAAGCCAACCATAAATAAAATGGCAGAACAAATATATGGAATACCGCTTTTGTTTATAAAAGGATTGATTACAGTATTTTTGACGTATTATTTCTTAAAAGATGGCCATAGGTTTAAAGATGCAATAATGCCCCATGTTCCTGAAGTTTATCATGTTCAAACCGAGCTATTTATTCGAAAACTTAATGAAGCATATAAAAACCTCTTCGTTGTAAATGCTTTAACTTCATTTACTGTTGGATTAATCTCAATTGCTGGTTTTTGGGCAATAGGACTTCCAAATCCAGTTACACTTGGAGCATTGAGTGGTATTTTAACATTACTTCCAATTGTGGGTGGCTGGACCATATATATGCCATTATCTCTTTATTATATTGCAGTCGGAATGTATACAAAAGCAATTTTACTTTTTGGTTTTGGAGTAATCTTCTTATCTCTTGCACCCGATTTTGCAATAAGGCCAAGGCTCGTAAATCACGAAAGCGATATTCACCCCGCTATTGCACTTGTGGCATTTTTGATGGGGCCACTTGCTTTAGGAGTAACTGGTTTTGCATTAGGTCCTTTGATAATGGGCACATTTGATGCAATATTCCGGGTTAAAAATGGGAAAGATAGTATTATAAACCTAAAATAGCTAATAACTACAAAGTGATATAATGGAAAAGAAAATAGCAGTAACTGCAGGCACGTTTGATCTTTTACACCCTGGACACTTCAACACGCTTAATTTCGCGAAAAAACACGCAGATGAACTCGTTGTAATTATTGCAAGAGACGAAACTGTAAAAAAAATTAAGGGCAGAAGTCCGGTAATTCCTGAAGAACAGCGAAAGGTAATGATAGAAGCACTAAAACCAGTTGATCGTGCAGTTTTGGGTAGCTTAACTAATAAACTTGAACCGATTTTAGAAATCAGGCCAGATGTTATAATATTGGGTCCTGATCAGACAACTTACCAGATAAACGAACTGAAATCACAGCTTGCGAAACATTTTTTATATCCTGAAATATTAAAAGTTGAAGAATATGTAAAATGCCCATTCCACAGTTCTTACGATATTTTAAAAGAAATTGTTAGAAGATGGTGTTGTAAGGAATTAAAAGTGTAGTTTTGTGTTAACCATGGAAATTTATTTGATTTATTTATTTTTATTGGTGGTTGGTTGCATCGTAGGTTTTACGACCGGTGCTTTGGGACTTGGTGGCGGTTTTATAATGGTTCCAACCTTAATTTATATATTTCAAAATCTAGGAATTTCTGACGATTACGTTGTTGCAATGGCTGTTGGAACGAGTCTTTCAGTTATTTTTTTAACTTCACTAAACAGTGCTTATTCCCATTCAAAATATGGAAATATTATCTGGAAATATTCCCTATTGCTCGGATTTTCCGGAATTTTGGGAACTTTTGCAGGAGTTAAGATTGTTACAAATTATATAAGTGGTGATCTACACAGAATACTTTTCGGCATTATGTTGATAATCCTTTCATTAAATATGGCGTTTAACAAAACCAATCCAAAAATTGAAAGTAATCAAAACGTTAATTATCTGCCAGTACTATTGTGTGGATTTTTAATAGGTGTTTTGTCAAGCATGTTTGGGATTGGTGGTGGAACTATTGCAATTCCGATTTTGACTATATTTTTAAAAACGCCAATAAAAAAGAGTATAGGAACATCTCTTGGAATGATGGTGATAATTTCATTGAGCGGTTTTTTGGGATATCTATTAAGCTCTGTCGAGATAGTAGGTAGTTATAAATATCTAAATTTCATAGGATATGTTTCAGTGTCTGCTGCTTTGTCGATAGGTGTTATGAGCCTCATATTTTCAAGATATGGTGCTAAAATTTCAAATAATATTAATTCAGGTGTTTTAAAGAAATTTTTTGGAATTATACTTATGTTTGTTGGATTAACAATGATAATTTAAATTTAAACTGGCGTATTTAATTAACGGTGATATTTTGAAGACTATTTTAGGAAAAATTCATTTAAAATGGTGTATAAACTGTAACCTTCCAGTACTTGACACAAAATGTGCAATTTGCGATTCTGAAACGGTTGAAGTTAAAGTAACGCCCCCTGGAGATGCAAGGCCTGCATTTAAAGGCGATTTGGATTTAATAAATAAAACGATAAAATCACAATTTGGAATTGAAGAAAATCTATTTAAAAATAAAATGGTGCTCGTAAACAAGGCTCCAGGAATTGAATACTTTCAGGAAATTATAATTGACGGAATAATTTTTGGAATTTTAAATTTCAACGAGAAAAAACACGAATGGAAAATAATTCCGACAATCGAAGGTGCTAGAAGGCTTATTATTGCAGGATGTAAGAAAAAATTACTTGTAGTAAAAGAAGACGTTCCAAAATTCATATTAAACAAAGGTGCATCTGTTTTAAGACCTGGTGTGGCATATGCTTCTGAAGATATCGGAAATGACGAAGACGTTATTATATTGGTAGAAAGAAAAGATTCGAGTCATGATTTTACTGAAATGGATGTTTTGGGTGTTGGAAGGTCCAGAATGGACTACGAAAAGATCGTAAATTCTGAAAAGGGAATGGTCGCAAAGGTAAGAAAATCTGAACTTCCAAAAAATTCAGAAGTTTTGCATGAAATTGGCGAATTTGATGAATCAGTCAAAAAAATGATTGAAGCAAACAAAAACGCCATGAAAAAGGTTGAAAGCAATTCAATTGGATTTATGAGAAATACTGTTGTAAAAATTGGAAAACCAGTTTCCGTTGCATATTCTGGTGGAAAAGATAGCCTTGTAGTACTTCTTCTTGCATTTGAGGCGTTTAAAAACCATAAAGACCCTGTTGAATTCGAAGTTTTATTTAATGATACGGGAATTGAATTTAACGAAACATTAGATAATATTGAAAAAATTACTAATAAGTATGATATTGAAATTTTAAAAACCAGTTCAGGAGAATTCTGGGAAAAATTAGAAGAATATGGCCCCCCTGGAAGAGATAATCGATGGTGCAGTGAAGTCTGTAAGGTATCTCCCTTAGGAACACTTATCGATGAAAAATACGAAAAAGGATGCCTTTCTTTTGTAGGCCTTAGAAAATACGAATCGATAAATCGTTCAAAAAAACCAAGAATCTGGAATAGTCCAACGATTAAAAAACAGATGTTGTCCGCCCCAATATTAAATTGGACTGCAATGCATGTTTGGATATACATTTTAAAACATAAAGCTCCGTACAATGTATTATATGAACAGTGTTTTGATAGAGTGGGATGTTTCATGTGTCCTGCAATGGAAATTGGGGAAATCGAGTTAGTAAAAATGAGTTATCCGGAATTATGGGAAAAATGGGAGAGTTTCTTAAAAAGCCACGCCAAAATTCATGGAAAAGATGAAACTTGGGTAAAAGGCGGTTGGAGATGGACTAACAAAACAAGATCAAACAACCAAAAAGCAGACGAATCGATAAATGAAAACTGGCTCGGATAAATCTTGTAAACGTGTGCATATATTAATGAGTTATTATAATATTCTTATGAAAACAAAAGGTGATATGTTGCCAAAGATGCTACTGCTCCCAAAATTAACAATGTCTCTTGGCGGATATATAAGAGAAACTGTTGAAGTTTATCAACAAGATGGCGTAAAAGAATTCCCCCACAGAAACCTTGTGGTTGGAAATCCCACAAATGAACCAATAAAAATAGATATTCCTGCATACGATGAAAACTGGGTACAAAGACATCAGGAACTTGGTTTAATCGTAGTTCCTGTCGAAATGGACGAAGATTTTGTTGGAATATTTAAAATGGTTGAAGAAAAGGTTAAAAAAGCAATTTAAGTTAATCGGTGAAAAAATGATTAGAGGGGTGCTTTTTGACCTTGACGATACACTTTACAATTCTTCGAGTTTTGCAAGCCGTGCACGAAAAGAAGCATTGAGGTCCATGATTGATGCAGGTTTGAATTCTACTGAAGAAGATGCTTTAAAAATATTGAATAAAATTATTGAACAAAAGGGTTCAAACTATGGGGGCCACTTTAACGACCTTGTAAAGGCAGTTACTGGAACATATGATCCTAAAATAATTACAACAGGTATTATCACATACCACAACGTTAAATTTGCGCTACTTAGGCCATATTCTGACACAATAAAAACATTAATGGATTTAAGGAGTATAGGTTTAAGTTTGGGGATTTTAACAGACGGAATTACCATAAAACAATGGGAAAAATTAATAAGACTTGGAATCCATCCATTTTTTGATGAAGTCATAACTTCAGAAGAATATGGCCTAGGAAAACCAAATATCGAATTTTTCAATTATGGGCTTAAAAAAATTAATTTAAAAGCCGAAGAAGTGATTTATGTTGGGGATAGGGCTGACAAGGACATGGTTCCTGCAAAAACTGTTGGAATGACTACTGTAAGGATATTGCGGGGAAAATATTCAGAAATTAGCGATGATGTAAGTGATTACACCATAAAAAATATTTCAGAACTTTCGAAAATAATTAAACTACTTATTTAATTTTTATGGGATAATATGATTGACGAATTAAAAGGATTAATACTTTTTATGACTAGAATTCCAGTCGGACATTCAAAGAGTGATTTTGAAGATATTGCAAAATATTTCATGTTCATGCCCCTTGTTGGAACGTTAATTTCACTTTTTGGGGTATTTAGTGCATATTTATTAAATTATTTAGGATTTACTTCCGGAAATATACTTGGAACAACAGTATTATTTACATTATTATATATTCAGGGCTTCCACCATCTTGACGGGCTTGCTGATTATGGGGATTCATGGATGGTAACTGGAAATGCGAGAAAAAAATTAGAGGTCATGAAAGACGTTTACATGGGCATAGGCGGTTTTGTCTTTGTATTTTTTGTTGAACTTATGTCATTATTTTCCTTTGCATATCTATTTGAAACAAACAGTTTCACGTTATTTTTAAAATATATTATAATAATTGAAACCTGTTCAAGACTCGGGCTTTTATCCTGCGCTTGCTGCGGAATTCCTGCAAATGATGGAACTGGTAGATATTTTGCGAAAACGGCAAATGAATCGCACCTTTTAACGGGGTTAATATTTGCGCTTGGAGTTTCAATACTTCTTCAAATTCCAAAAATAGGTGTTCTGTGCTCAATTTTGGCAGTATTTTTAGGAATGTTTATTGCATGGAAATCTAATAATAAATTGGGCTGTGTAACAGGAGATATTTTTGGAGCAACCGCGGAAATATCAAGAATGGTATTTTTGATTGTAATTATTGCATTTACTCCATATTTTTCATTAGTTGGATAAATTAAAAATAAAGATATAAAAAAAGCTTAAAAATTAAAATAAATTATCTAAATACATCTTCTTCTTTTTTTCTGATTAATTCTTTTCCAGTTCCTTCTTTAAATGGTACTGGCGCATTTTTAATAATTGCTAAAGGGATTCCTTCATTGGATTGTCCCATAACAACAGAAGCAGTTGCTGCAAGTTCGTCTGCAATTCCAACTTCGGTGGTTTTTAATTCTCTTCCAAAGAGATCTTTTTCCCCTTTTCTATCCCAAAGTCCACAAATTCCACTAACTCCTATCGCAACACCGCAGGAACCTTTTCTAAATGGTCTACCCATACTGTCGTTAATAATTACGCTAACTTTTTTTCCAGTTATTTCTTCAATTCCGTTTCTTATTTCGTTTGCACTTTTGTCTGGATTTTTTGGAAGTGGTTTTATTCCTTTTGAAGTATTGCTTTCATCAACACCACTGTTTGCGCAGACAAACCCGTGTTTAGTTTCAGTTACTATAAAATTGGGTCCAAGTCTAACTGTTTCATTTGATTCGTCTAAAATTACCTGAACGACTTCAGGTTCTTTTCCAAGTTTTTTAGAAAGTTCAATAGCTTCGTTTGAGGGTTTTATTGTATCTTTTAAAATCACATTTTTTTCAATTTTTGAAACGACAGTTTCTGCAATAACGATTATATCTTTATCTTCGAGAGGATATTTTGAAATGAGTTCTGCTAAAGTATAATCTTCATTTCCACTTATTAATGGAATTTCAAGGCCAATTACTTCCATTCTTACTCTTTCTTTTATCATGATTTTCACTATCGAATGTTTGAATTAATACTTTTTTTCATCACGTATACATCTGGTTTTTTCCCAGCCCATATTTCAAAAGAAACAGCCCCTTGATATACAAGCATTCCAATACCATTTATTGTTTCCGCACCATATTTTATGGCTTCTTTTAAAAATACTGGTTCAAGAGGATTATATATTAAATCCATTACAACCGCACCATATTTTATATCATTCAAAGGAATTACTGGCTTTACATTCATGTTTGGATACATTCCAACAGGTGTTGTATTTATAATAATGTCAAAATCTTTTATATCTACATTTAAATCCCCGTAGGTTATTGAATTTTGCTTTTTCAAATTTTTAGAAAGTTCTTCAGAAAGAATTTTTGCTTTTTCAATATTTCTGTTTATAATTGTTAGTTTATTTTCCTTTGCAAGTTCATAAGAAACAGCTCTTGAGCCGCCTCCTGAGCCTATGATTAAAATGTTTTTATTAATTAAAATTCCAGTTTTTTCTTCAAGTGCCTTCTTTGCACCAATTCCGTCAGTGTTATACCCTATTGCTTTTCCATTTTCAATTTTTACAGTATTTACTGCACCAATTGCTTTTGCATCGTCATCAATTTCATCCAGATATTTCATAATATTCATTTTATGCGGGATTGTAATGTTAAAACCTGCAATCTGAAATGCTTTTGCACCTGCAACCACATCTTTTAGGTTTTCTTCTGAAACATCAAATGCAAGGTATCTATAATTTATTCCAAGGTCTTCAATTGCAGCATTGTGCATTATCGGTGAAAATGAATGATCTACAGGATGTCCAATAAGTCCGAGTAGTTTTGTTTTTGAATCTATCATCATGATAATCACTTTAAGCCATATTCTTTTTTCAAAATTTCAACAAATGTATCAAATGATTTATTTAAACCATTTGTTTGCCGTTTTAATATATTTTCCCCTTTTATCAAATCTCCATAAACATCAGACGTGAAAACATATTCATTATTATCAGTTAATATGCACACAGCACCCTTTCCGACTCCAGCAGTACTTGAAATTGCAATATTACACTTTAACTTATTTTTAAGTGCATTTGCAACCATTTTAGCTACCAAAATATCGTTTTCTTGAGTATATGCTTTTGAATATTTAAAAACGTAGTCGGGTTCTGGAAGTTTAACATTTAGAATTGACTCAATTCCTTTTTTTGAAGGTAAGAACATTGAAGCCATTACAAATACATTTCCATTAATTATGCCATAATTTGGATCTTTTTCAAGTTCTCTGTATCCACAGGCCATTTTATGGATTTTAATCCCGATTTTTCCATGAGTAAAGCATTCTGCAGTAGCTACTGAAATCATTATTTTTATCTCGTTATATTATTACTCTTATCGATTACTATTTTATTTTTGAATTTTTATGTCCTTATGCCCATAATTTTGAATATTTTATTATGTTTAATTTAATATTATTTAATTTCATATTCCATATTAAAAAATTATGGATAAAACTAAAGGTTTAAATTATAAAAATACTATAATCTAATAACTTTAATTTAAAAGGTGTAGTAATGGCGAAATCTAAAAAAGTAGCAGTATTTGAGGGCAAGGGTATTATTGTAACACCCTATACATTAAGAGATCCATTTACAAAATGGAGAAAGTTGAAAATAGAATTATATGAGGATTATTTGGAGTTTATTTTTGATAACAAAACTATCACTGTCGCTTTTGAGCATGTTGATGATATTGGGCTTGAACTTCCAAGAAAAGCCTTAGAAATCGCAAAAAACAATTTAGATGATATTTCAACGTATGGCTCTTTTAGACTAAGCCCTCCCGATGAAGATAAATACAGTATAGGATTTGCACCAGAAGCTTCCATTTATGGAGAACCTACGATAAATGCATTTTTGAAAAAAGTATTTCAACAGTTCTTAAATAAAAAAGAAATAAAATTACAGTATGCAAGAATCGTAGGCGGTTCTGTTGATGTATCTTCTGAATGGGAAGACGGATATCTTGTTTATGCCAAAAAGCCTGTTAAAAGGGGAGTTTCTGTTATTGAAGAATTGGTTCTTGCAGTCGCAGTCACTTCTGGCGAAAAACCTAAAGTTTACGATTTATTTACCAATATGGAATCAGTATCTCTCGAAAAGAAAAAAATCGATGATGAAGATAAGGAAGTATTGGAAATAAAGCAATTGCGGGGTGGAGAAACTGTGAACTCCTACATACACATTCCTTCAACCAAATTACTCTATGTTTTAAGGTACATTTCAAAACTAACGAAGTATCATAATGTAATCAAAAGTTTACTTCCAAAATCTGATGCTGAACTTGATTCTGAAATTGCAGTTGAAAGTTGGAGTGGAGATAAGTTAAAGAATGAAGTTGATAAGCTAGCTCCCGAAGAGCAGGAAATTTTGGCTGCAATGTATACCGGAATTACATCCCTCGAACTCCCCGGAATGATGGGCATGGGTATCGATGAAGTGGAAAAAGTGCTTGAAAACTTAATAGATCGAGGATTTTTAGATCTTGTAAGAATTAGGAAAGAAACAGATCTTACGGAAAAAGGACGGGCTGTTACAAACTTTATAATTACAAATTTCTAAAATTACAAACTACCTACATAAAAAATTAAAATACTAGTATTCTAAAAATAAATTTAACTTATTTTTACTTATTGAGGTGTAATAATGGCAAATATTGTAAAAACGATGATCGTAGACGATTCTGCGTTTATGAGGAATATCTTAAAGCGAATTCTTTCACCAACAAACAAATATGTTGTTGTGGGTGAAGCTTCTAACGGTGCAGAAGCAATTAAAATGGCAGAAGAATTACAACCTGATTTAATCAGTATGGATATTGTAATGCCCGAAGTTGACGGAATAACTGCAACAAAAACAATAAAAGAAAAATTTCCAGAAATTAAAATTGTAATGTGTACTTCGGTAGATCAGGAACAAAAAATGATCGACGCTGTAAATGCTGGAGCGGATGGTTATATCGTAAAACCTTTCCAAGCACCAAAAATCTTAGAACAATTTAACAAATTGTTTCCATAATTAGGGGTTTTATAATGGGGTTTTCCGAAAAAGAGTGGAAAGAACTTCTTGAAGTTATTGTAGATGAAGAAGCGGGCGTGGAAACAATGGTTGTTGAAAATAATTATGACATGAAGAATATTGCGGCTTTTGAAAATATTGGAAAAACTGCTGCAGAAAAAGCAGCAAATTTTGTTCAAGAAATGAGTGGGGACAGTGTTGAAGTTAAAGTTTTTAAAATAGAACTTAACTCAGCACAAGATTTTAAAAATATGGCCAATGATAATGAAAATAGCGTTTTTACCAAAATAAATTTTAATGGCGATGTTTCCGGAACTGGAGTTTTACTTTTTTCTGAAGAATCTGCAATAAGTATGGCGGATTCAATGCTTATAGGAATGGGCATGGAAGAAAATTCCGATGAGGTATTTGGTGAAATGCGGGTTTCTGCAATAAACGAAACATGTAATCTTTTAATTTCTGCTTTTGTGGATACAATTGCAAACTTCATGAATACGTCACTTAACATGACCCCTCCTGATTTTGGTACTGGAAAATTAACAAATCTGATCGATGAAGAATTAAAAAATCATAAGATCGATTCTACAGATACATTATTTACTTTTAAGTCAGAACTATTTTCTCATGGAATAGGTTCCGGTTTTGAGGTTTTTATAGTTATGAACCCAGAATCTACTGATAAATTATTCGAAAAACTAAATTAGTATGGATGCGGTGTTACATTGGGAGTGATAGATACAATAAATAAATTGGTCGATATTGGAAAAGACGCAGCAGAAAATACTGCTAATGCATTTACGGGACTTACTGGAGAAAATACCGATATTTATTTTACGGGCCTTCGTTTTGTCCCTATTGAATACATTCCTGAACAATTTGACGATGAAACGTGTAAGGTAGTAAAAATAAATTTTGACGGACCTCTTTCAGGAACTGCCGTTCTTATGATCAACGAGGAAGATTCCGTAAAATTAGAAAAGCTATTACTACTCGATTTTGTTTGGGATGGATTAGTTAATAAGGCTGAACTTCCAGAATATTCAGAAATTGAGGAATCCGTACTAAATGAAGTTGCAAATGTTGTATTAGCTTCATTTTTAAATGTTTTTGCAAATGCATTAAAAAGCGAAATAAATATCACAACTCCGGAATTTACCAAAGATAGTGGATTTAATATTGTTGAATCTTTGGTATTAGATATGGCTGACAAAGGGATTGACAATGCGCTGGTTTTTGATAATAAAATCGACATTGTTGGACGATTTCCAATCAAAAGTAATATTTTCGTATTAATTGATCCTGAAAAACTCCAAAACCTTGATAATTTATAAATATTTACTTAACTTTTTAATTTTGTTTTTTATTTTTTTACAAGGTGATTTTGAAATGGAAGACATTTATTTTAAGAAAATTAAACGAGATATTGGGACTAAATTAAAAATACAGGTGGACCAGTATAAAGATACTTACATTTTAAGGCGAGTTTCTGTGAGGATGCGATTGTGTAAATGCAAGGATTTTGGTGAATACTATGAATATCTTACAAAAAACCCTTCAGAATATGAAAAGCTCGAAAATACACTTACGGTTAACGTAACCGAATTTTGGAGGGATAAGACGGTATACAACGAACTTAGGAATATTTTTGAAAAAATGGTACTCGATAAAAAGATTAGAACTATTCGAATATGGAGTGCAGGATGTTCTTCGGGTGAAGAACCTTATGGGCTGGCGGTAATACTAAAAGAATTAATGGAAAAACATAACAAAAAATTTTTGAGGGTTTCAATCACCGCAACAGACCTCGACAAAGAAATTTTGGAAAAAGCAAAAGAAGGAAGTTATATATCGAAACAATTGAAAAACATGGATGCAAACACGATTGAAAAATATTTTGATAAGTTGAACAATAATGAATACCAAATCAAAAATGAAATAAAAAGAATGGTTCAATTTAGAAAACATGATTTAATTAAGGAAGGCCCGATGTCAAGTATGAACATGGTTCTTTGCAGGAATGTGATAATTTATTTTGATAAGAACATTCAGGAAAAATTATTTATGAAATTTCACAATGCATTGATTGATGATGGGTACTTAATTTTGGGAAAAACAGAAATGCTCCACGGAGATTCGAGAAATGCATTCAAACCTTCGAATCACAGGGAACGAATATATCAAAAATTAAAAATAGATTAATTAGTAGTATTTTTTTATTATTTTGTTTTAAATGCGCTAACATCCTTGGATATTTTTTCAGAAGCTAGAGTTATTTCTTCTATATAATTATCTATTTCGTTCATTATTCTACTCTGTTCTTCCGCAGATGCAGTAACTTCTTCCGCAGTAGCTGCAAACTCTTCTGAGATCGATGCAATATCCTGCGCATTCTTTAAAGCACCTTCAGTATTATCGGCAGCATTTTGTGCACCCTGTTTAATTCCGTTTATTTTATCTGCTGCACCATTAACGCTTTCTTTAATTCTTAAGAGTGCATCATTTACTTCGTCGATTGCAATTACCCCTTTATCGACTTCATCTTTTCCTTTTAATCCAAGGTCCATTGTATCTTCAATTCTTCGATTTACGCCGTCGATTGTATGATTGATATCTTCAACGGATTTTTTAATTTCTTCTGCAAGCGCTTTAATTTCACTTGCAACAACTGCAAACCCTTTTCCAGCTTCTCCCGCACGTGCAGCTTCAATTGAAGCATTTAATGCTAAGAGTCCAGTCTGTTCTGCAATATCTTTAATTAATCCTGTAACGTCGTTGATCTTTTTACCATCATCCCCGAGCATTTGGATTGCTTTTCCTAACTCATCGATTACATTTGTTATTGACTGCATTCTTGTGATTGCATTTTCAACTTTTTTAACCCCATTTTCAGAGTTTTCGCTGATTTCTTCCGCAGATTTGACAGTTTCTTCTGCTGCACCGTAAACTTCTTTTGCAACGCCATAGGTTGCTTCGAGTTGGTCTGATGCCTCCTGTAATTTTGCAGACTGGTCTGCAGCAGCACTTGCAACCTGACTTGCTGCATCTGCAACTTGTTCAGAAGTTTCTTCTGCCCGTATTAGGTCTTCTTTCGCTTTTGAAAGTTCGTTGTTTAAATATTCAATCTGTTTTTTAAGGTCAGTTATCATTGTTGCAACATTTTCAATTGCATTATTTGTTGTTACTTGTAGTTCGTTATGTTTTCTGTTTGTATCTGCCCTAACGGTAAAATCACAATTTTCCAGACTTTTAAATATTTTATGGAGTTCTGAAAATGTCTTGGAAACTTCCTTTTTATATATATTTAATGCATCATCATCTTTTTTTAGTCTTTCAAAATCAGATATCACAGTTTTAAACATCTCTTCATCACAATGATCAAATTCTTTTCCCATTATTTTTGAAGAAGATTCCATAAATGCATCTAGTCCATCAAAACATGTTTTTTTAAGTATATTATATCCTACTGCAGTCGAAATAGCTGCTGAAATTATAAGTAACACGAATAATATCTTTAAATCATACATTGAAGCCATTTTTAAAAAATATGTACTAACAAAAATAATTGCGGAGGTTAAAGCCGCAGTAATTAATATTGGGGAATATGGTTTTTGTGTATTCATGCTCATCACCGTATCATTATATAGTTTTAAGTTCACTGCCTTTTCTAACCATAACGCTGCCATCTTTAAGGGATAATGTTATTGTACGTCCTGTATCGCCACCAAGATCTTCTGAAGATACCCTCAGACCAATTTTTTTTATTTCAATTTTGGAAGCTTCTATATTTTTTTTACCTACATCAATATTATTTGAATTATTTCCAAACATTGCAGCACCACCTGCAAGTTTCACTGTCAATCTATCTTTTCGTGCGCCCATTTTTACAATCTTTGTTATGAGTTCTGGAATCGCAGTATCCACATATTTTCCAGGATTTTTTTCTTTCTGCATTCTTGATTTTGGAAGCATTACGTGGGCAAGACCACCAATTTTTTTACCTTTATCGTAAAGTATGATTGCTACACACGATCCCAAAAGGGTTTCAATTGATTCGGGGCTTTTACCCACCCCAATATCGCCCATTTTTACCTTCAAAACCATGATAATCGTCCTAGATGTTGTTTAAATCTAATATCAATGCTACACGACCGTCTCCCAGTATGGTGGCTCCTGCAAGACCATTAATGTTTTTAAGTATTCCTGTAAGTGGTTTTACAACAATTTCGTCTCTTCCAATAACTTCATCAAGGATAACTCCCACTTTACCTTTGTTTTTTTCAACAACTACGACGTAAAGGTTTTCTGTTTCAGAAACTTCATAGGTATTTAGTGCATCTTTTAGCCATATTACTGGAAGAATATGTTCCCGGTATATTATTGCTTCCTGACCTTCTAGGTTTTTAATCTGATCTTTTTCAACAGATATAACATCCAAAACGCTTGTTAATGGAAGTGCATAGATCTGTTCTTTTAATCTAACTAAAAGGGTCTGTATGATGGCCATTGTTAGTGGAAGGTGTAATGTTATTTCGGTTCCTTTTCCAACTTCAGAATGCACGGATACGCTTCCTCCAAGAGATTCTATTTTTGACCTTACGACATCCATTCCAACGCCCCTTCCGGAAACGTCGGATACCACTTCAGCAGTACTAAATCCAGGGAGGAATATTAAATTAACAGCTTCATTATCTGTTAATTTTTCAGCTTCTTCTTTTGTATACATTCCTTTTTTAATTACTTTTTCACGCATGGCGTCAGGATTTATTCCTTTACCATCATCTTTGATTATAATATTTACCCTATCTCTTTTTCGCGTCGCGATTAGTTTTAAAACTCCTTTTTCAGGTTTTCCCAATTTTATTCTTTCATCAGCATGTTCTATACCATGATCAAGAGAGTTTCGAATAAGATGTGTAAGGGGTTCTGCAAGTTCATCAAGCACCGTTCTATCAAGTTCAATTTCAGAACCTTCTATTTCAAAGTCAATTTCTTTACCCAATGCTTTTGCAGTATCCCTTACTGTTCTTGGAAAACGATTGAATACAAATGCAACAGGAATCATTCTCATACCCATTACTTCTTCTTGAAGTTCTGTTGCCAGCATATTAAGTCTTCCAACGGCATTATGTAGTTCTTTTAAATCGTACTTTGTAGCAATCTGGGTAAAATTCGCCCTGTTTATTACAACTTCCCCAACTAAATTCATCAATTTGTCGAGCTTTTCAATATTTACCCTTACAGTCTGTGATTTTTTAGATGTTGAATTATCAGATTGTTTTTTTGAAGTTGCATCAGTTGTATTTTTGTTTTTCAGGTCGAATTCTGGAATTTCAATACTTTTATGTACCATTTCAATTGAAATGCTTGTTATTTCGGGAGTTTTAGAAATAATCTCCTTAATGTCTTCCTCAGATTCGTCAGTATCGTAGTAGATAGTAACTCCATTTCCGTCGAGGTTTCCTTCTTGTATTTTTTCTTCGGAAGGTTCAGTTTCTAAAATAATTCCCTTTTCTTTCAGGTCTTTAATAACCAGGTATGCCCTAACAGCTTTTAAGAGACATTCGGGATCAATTTTAATATCAATTTTGTATTGTTCACAAGTATCTTCAGTTTTTGGAGCAGTTGGTTTTTTAATAACATGTTCTTGAATAGGGGAGTTATTTTCAAGAACTTCGAAATTAACCTGTGCAGATACAACATATTCCATTTCACATACGGAATCTGAAATATCCATTCCATCGGAATCGGCAGATATTAAAATATCTATTTCGTCAGAGCCGCTTGACAAAAGGTCACTTTCTGAAGGAACTGATGAAATTATTCTTCCAATATTCTTAATGGCGGAAATAACCATTGTTAAACGAACCGCTTTTAAAAGGCAGTCATCTACCACTTTTGCTTTTACATGGTAAATTTTTTTATTTTCATTAATTTCAGAAATCAAGTCATCTGAAACTTCTTCCAAATTAAATATTGTATGATCTAAAATAATTTCTTTATCTGCAGTTATTTCTTCAGTATTATCTGCTAAAACTGATAAAATTTTTTCATTTAACTCGGAATATTCATCTCCCGGATTTGATCCACTTTCTACCACTTTTGCAATTTTTTCCATGGTCAAGAGGGATGATTTTAATACTGAAAGTGAATTATCTGTTATCTTGACTTTTTCGTTTAAAATGGCACTTGAAAGTTCTGCAATATTGTTTACAGTATTTTTTAATTCTAAATAATCGAGCGCTTCAAGAATTGTTTGAAGTGCTGAAGCAGATTCTTGCATCTGATTTAAAATATCATCTAAATTTTCAGGCCGTTCAACAGTATCATTTACGTTACCTTTGATAACAATATTGGTAGATTCTTCTGTTAGTTTTATTAAACTCTCATTAAAATCTGAATTTTGGGCAGGTTCCTGTTCTAACTCATTTTTTTCATCAGCGGATATTTCATCAACAGAACTACCTGGGGAATAATCGCCAGATAGATATTTTGTCTTAACTGATTTTATGGTTTCAACTAATGTATTTACATCCACGTTTGTAGTGTTTTCCCCATCACTAACTTCCGAAACCATTGTTTCGAGTGCATCAAGACATTTAAACAATAGATCTACAATTTCGGGGTTTATTTTTATTCTTCCATCACGAATGTAGTCTAAAATATCTTCCATATGGTGGGTTAATGAAGATATATGTTCAAATCCAAGAGTTCTTGCAGACCCTTTTAAAGTATGTGCAGACCTAAATATCATATTAATAATTCTTTCAGAATCTTCCGGACAGTTTTCGAGTTCAACCATGTTTTGATTTAATGATTGCAAATGTTCTTCAGCTTCTGTCATAAATAGTTCTTTATATTGTTCCATGTCGTCCATATTATCGACCCCCGATTTTTTTAGCAAATTTAATGATTTCTTCGGGCATGTTTACTGGATCCATCACCTTATCGACTACATTCATTTCAATTGCTGTTTTGGGCATGCCAAAAATAACACAAGTTTCTTGATTTTGTGCAATTGTATATCCACCTGCTTTTTTAAGCATTTTAAGTCCGTTTGCACCATCTCGTCCAATTCCCGTTAAAATTATACCGATTGTGTTTTTACCGTAGTGTTTTGCTACATTTTCTGCAGTCACATCTACCGTAGGTTTGGTTCCATGAATTTTGGGCATGTTTTCATCAATTAAAATGTATGTATTTCCGCCCCGTTTTTGGAGTAACATTTGTGAATCTCCTGGTGCAACATAGGCATGATCTGGTTTTACAAGTTCACCATGTTCTGCTTCTTTAACTGTAATCAAAGAAATATTATTCATTCTTTCAGCAAAAACACGTGTAAATCCTCGAGGCATGTGTTGTACTATAAATATCGGGGGCATATTTTTTGGAATATTTGAAATTATTTCAGAAACTACGGGTGGCCCACCGGTTGATGAACCTATCATTACTGCCATGCCATTTAATTTTTCGGGATTGATTCCGGAGAATTTTTCAAGGGATTTTTCTAGATTATTATCGTTGGATTTTTCTTCTTTTTTGCCATTATCTAATATTTTATTTGATTTAATTCTTGCAGTGGATTTTGAAGCCGCTTTTACCTGACTTATTATTTTTTCTCCAACTGTACGAATGTCGAGTGAAACAGAACCTGAAGGTTTTTCTATAAAATCAACTGCACCATTTTCTAGTGCTTTTAATGTGGCTTCAGAACCCTGTTTTGTTATTGCTGAAAGCATGAGTATGGGTGTAGGTTTATACTCCATAATCTGTTTTGTAGCATCGATTCCATTCATAATTGGCATTTCAACATCCATGGTAATTACATTTGGTTCCAATTTTTTTGCGAGTTCAACTGCTTCTTTTCCATCTTTTGCAGTAGCAACAACTTCAATTTCCGAATCTGCTCCCAATATGTCTTCCAAAACTTTTCTCATAAATGCTGAATCATCTACGATTAGAACCTTTATCTTACTCATGCTTTCACTTTTTGATAGTTATTTGTTTTATTTAGAATTCTTGTGGGTCAATTAAGTTTTTAATGTCTAAAATAATTATTAATCTGTTTCCTATTTTTGCAATACCTTCTATGTATTCGCCACTTGCATTTTTCTTGATTCCTTCAATGTCTTCAATCTGTTCGGATGAAATTTGCATTACATCACTTACGGAATCAACTAAAATTCCAATTGGTACACCATCGATTTCTACGACCATTACAAGCTTTTCGTCATCTTCGTCACCTGCATCCTCAAAAAGATTTAATTTCTTTCTAAGATCGATGATTGGCATGATTTCTCCACGAATATTCGTAACTCCAACGATGTAACTAGGAGTATTTGGAATTGATGTAATGTCTTGTAATTTTAAAACTTCTCTTACGCCAGTTACTCTTAAACAATATTCATTGCTTGACAATTTAAAAACTACTACTTTTGGGACTTCATCCATAATAACAACCTCATTTTAACTTATCTAATATATTATGAACAAGAATTATGCAATGATCAGCATGTAATTCTAATGGGGATAAGGATATTTTTTCTGCACCAATTTCTTCTAAAAATTCTTCATCTTCCTCGCCGATTCCAATATGGTCGCCGAGTATAAATACAAAATCTTCATCATTTTTAAATTCGAAATTTTCAAGTGGTTTTCCATTTAAATGGAGATAAAAAATTCGTTTCCCCTCATTTTTCTTTTTTAGAATAATGTCTCTAAATTCCCATTTTGATGAGTATATTCCAGATGTGCTTTCTTTCCAAAGTTCTGAAGCATCTTTTTCGAGTGCTTTCTTTATGAAAAGGGCAATACTTCGTTCATCAGGACTTACTCTTTTTAATTCATTTCCAACAAATTGCAATGCAATCGGAGGATTTGGCGGGCCATAGAGAACACTGTAAAAAATAGTATCTCTTCTTAAATCATGAGAAAGAAAAAATGCGCTGTTTACACAGCGACATATTAAATCCAATCTTCCAGAACTTCCGGGAAGATCTTTTAAGTTAATTTCACCATTTGTCACGGTTTTGTTAGCTTTAATTATGAATTCTTTCAAAATTTCACCTAATTAAGGTCTAAAACATCGAAAGTATTGTATATACCTTCTTTCTTTTCAGCAACAAATTTAACTGCAAGAATTACGCCTGAAATAAATGACTGTCTGCTGCTTGCTTTGTGGGTTAATTCAAGTCTTTCACCATCTGCTGCAAACATTGCAGTGTGATCCCCAACAACATCGCCACCCCGTAATGCATGTATGCAGATTTCTTCTTTTGTTCTTTCACCGGTGATGCCTTTTCTTCCGAAAATTAAGTTGGAATCTCTGTTTAAGTTGTTTTGAATAATTTCAGCAGCTCTTAATGCAGTTCCACTTGGTGCATCTTTTTTGAATTTGTGGTGCATTTCAATAAGTTCTATGTCATAATCCCCGAGTTTTTGTGCGAGGAGTTCGAGTGTTTTAAAGAATATATTTACACCAACAGCGTAGTTTTGTGAGATGGTTGCAGCAACTTTGTTTTCAGAAATTGCGTTTTCCATTTCAGCTCTTTGTTCGGAGGTAAATCCGGTAGTTCCAATAACTAAATTTACTCCAAGTTTAGCTGCTGTTTTTGCAGTATTAACACATGGGGCAGGTGCTGTAAAATCAACCAATACTTCTGCACCTGATTCTTTTAATACAACTTCAAGTTCGTCTGAAGTGCTTAATGCTACACCAATTTTTCCAACGCCCGTTAATTCTCCAATATCTAGTCCTTTTTTAGGGTGGTTTGGAATATCAATTGCTGCAACAACGTCTAATCCGTCTGTTTCAGTGATTGTTTTTATAATTCCACTTCCCATTCTACCAAGTGCTCCCGTAACTGCTACCTTAACCATATTTCCACCTAAGCTTCTGCTTTTTCGTCAATGTCGCCCATATAATTATCAATTTTACATTTTAAATTATCTACAACACCAGAAGCCTTGTCTATAGTTTCAGGAGTAAATTCTTTTAATATATATTTTATATCCTGTACACCTTCGTAAATTTCCTGGAGAAGGTTCAAAAGTCCCGAAATTTTGACATTTTGAGCATCCAATGCATCGATTATTTTTTCAGAATTATTGTCGATAGTTGTTAATACTTTATCGATTTCTGAAGTTATAGTATCTAATTTAGATGTCTGTTCAGTATTTGAAGCTATTAATATATCCAGTTTATTATTTATTGATTCGAGTAAATTATTGTTTCCTTCAGAGCCATTGTCAATTTTTTCGATATCAACTGCAGGTTTATCCATTGCAAGTTTAATTCTGTTAAAAATATTGTTCATAGAATTTTTTAAATTATGTGCAAGAGATTCAAAATCGTCATTTACAATATCAACGTTTTCAGGCTCTTTAAAATCTGATTGATTTTCATCAAATTCTCCAAATTCATTGTCGCTATCGTCTTCAAAATTTTCTTCTATGATATTTTCATCATCATTTTTCAGAATGTCTTGGTTTTCTTTTATTTTTTCGAATCGCTCAATACTACTATCAAAAACTTCCATGATATCGGCCCCATATAACTTGAATGTTTTTTTGCCGATTATATACTATATTGTTTTTGTGTAGGTAATTATGTGCATATCAAAGCGACTAATAAAAACATTAAAAATTTTTCATTTTTTTTCTGATTTGATAGGTATTCTTGTAATGGAATTGCATTCAAGACATGTGATTACAACATGAGGATAATTTTTTGCCTTGGTTCTGACCCTTGCATTTTTACCATAAATTAAAAAAGAACCACAATTTTTACAAATTCTTCTTTTCCATTCTTTTGGATAAGGCATTCTCATTCGCATTGCTATTTTTTTACCTAAAAGTACGTAATTTTTTGAACGATCTATTTTTCCTGCTTTTGATTCTTTTTCTGCCAGATTCATCAGTACATCAATTCGTTCTTCAGCAATTTTTTTTGACTTTTCCAGAAATTTTTTTTTTAGTTTCATGTTTTCCCTTGAAATAATTATAACTAAATCAAATAGAAATCTGATAAAATTATATAAAAAGGAATGTAAAGAATAGAGATTTCTTACTAAAATTTATATTGTATGAAACCGAATATGATTTGCTAAAAGAATTTGTAAAGATTATTTATAACTATGGTGAAACAGTGAGTAAAGTTAAGGACATGGGTCTTGCTCCAAGTGGGCACCTAAAAATGGAATGGGCGAAAAAACACATGCCCGTTCTTTGTCGTATAGCGGAAGATTTTAAAAAAGATAAGCCTTTTGACGGAATTACAATTGGAATGGCACTCCACTTAGAAGCTAAAACTGCAATTTTAGCAGAAACACTCATGGAAGGTGGCGCAAAAATTGTGATTACTGGATGTAATCCCCTTTCAACACAGGATGACGTTGCAGCTGCATGCGTTGAAAAAGGAATGGAAGTTTACGCTTGGCGAGGAGAAACCAACGAGGAATACTACGAAAATTTAAATAAAGTTCTCGATTCAAATCCCGATATCATAATTGATGATGGTGCAGATTTAATATTCTTAATTCATACGGAAAGAACTGAATTAATCGGAAAAATAATGGGCGGTTGTGAAGAAACTACAACTGGAATCATTAGATTAAAAGCAATGGCTGAAGAAGGGGCATTAAAATTTCCTGTTGTAAATGTAAACGACGCTTACACAAAACATATGTTTGACAACAGGTACGGAACAGGCCAAAGTGCAATGGATGGAATTATAAGAACTACAAATTTACTTATTGCGGGTAAAAACGTTGTAATCGGCGGATACGGCTGGTGCGGTAGAGGGGTAGCTTCAAGAGCTGCAGGCCACGGTGCAAACGTAATCATTACAGAAGTAAATCCAATCAGGGCGTTAGAAGCTAAAATGGATGGATTTACAGTATTAAAAATGGAAGAAGCTGCAAAAATTGGGGACATTTTTGTAACCACTACTGGCTGTAAGGACATCTTAAGAATGGAACACTTTTTATTGATGAAAGATGGTGCTGTATTATCAAATGCAGGACATTTCGACAATGAAATTAATAAAAACGATCTAAACGAACTCTCAAAATCTGTAAAAGAAGTTAGATTTAACATTGAAGAATATGACCTTGGAAACAAAAAAATATTCTTACTTGGTGAAGGAAGGCTCGTAAACTTAGCATGTGCTGACGGACACCCTTGCGAAGTAATGGATATGAGTTTTGCAAACCAGGCATTGAGCGCGAAATTTATTAAAGACAATAACAAAAAACTTGAAAATGAAGTATACGAAATTCCTTATGAACAGGATTTAAAAATTGCACTTTTAAAATTACATTCAATGGGTGCAAATATCGATGAGCTCTCTCCCGAACAGAGAAAATACTTAAGCGACTGGAAAGAAGGAACTTAAGTTTTTTAATCTAACTTTTTTAGTGATTATTATGGAAAAACCAGTTATGTGTAAAATAATTGATGTATTGGATGAAAGTCCAACAGTGAAAACTTTTTTACTCGATAAAGAGTTTGATTTTAAACCTGGCCAGTTTGCAATGGTATGGATTCCAGAAATTGATGAAAAACCTTTCGGGTTTTCAAGTAAAAATTCAATAAGCATTGCAAAGGTTGGCAGATTTACTGAAAAAATTCACTCCCTAAAAAAAGGAGACCTTTTAGGAATAAGGGGCCCATATGGAAATAATTTTGAATACATGGGAAGTAAAATTCTCGCTGTCGCAGGTGGAATTGGAAGTGCCCCGATTATTTCAGCAGTTGAAAAGTTTTCTAAAATGGATGTTGAAGTTACTTCCATTATTGGCGGAAGAACTAAAGACGAACTTTTATTTTTAGATAGATTTGAAAAGTGTGGGCGAACTTTTGCGTGCACCGATGACTGTAGCTATGGTTTTGGCGGATTCACTACTGAAAAAATGTTAGAATTACTTTCAAAAGAAAAATTTGACATGATAATATCTTGTGGCCCAGAAATAATGATGAAAAAAGTTGTAGAAATTGCAGAAAAGCATGCCATTCCTATTCAAGTTTCACTTGAGCGATACATGAAATGTGGAATTGGGATTTGTGGTCATTGTGCTGTTGATGATGAAGGACTATGTATCTGTAAAGACGGGCCAGTATTTTGGAATGATAAACTTAAGTTTGTAAGCGAATTTGGAAAATACAAAAGAGATGCAAGCGGCGCTATTTTATAACACCTGAATTATTTATTTAAACTATATATATTAAAAAATACTGATATAATTAAAAAATTACTTTTTTAAAGAAGAATAAATGTGAGTAAGTTATGTGTTCAATAAGTGGAATCGTTGCAAAGGACGAAGAGGGCTCGGGGAGTCGTAGTCTGTTGGATAATATCCAAAAACATGTTATAAACATGATGAAAATATTAAAGCATCGGGGTCCGGATTATTCTGGAATGATGTTTGATGATGAAGTTCTCTATTTTGAAAATTTTGAAGATGTTGTTGAAAACACTGAAACAATTTCGCGAATGGCAATGGGCCACAATCGGCTTGCTATCGTCGGTACCGCAGTTCAACCAATACCAAACGACGATGAATCCATATGGATTATTTGCAATGGTGAAATCTATAACCATATTGAATTAAGGGATGAACTGTCGGTAGAACATGAATTTAAAACAGATACAGATTCTGAAGCAATTATTCACGCTTATGGGGACGAACTTATCGATGTTTTAGATGGGGATTACGCTTACGCAATTTACGATAAAGAAAAAAATATCATTGAACTAAGAAGGGATTTAATGGGTGTAAAACCACTCTATTTCATAGATATGGATGAATATTTTGCATTCGCATCCGAAAAAAAAGCTCTTCACTATTTATTAATGGAAATCAATGGCAGGGACTACAAAAGTGCTTTTAATTATGATATATCAAGACTTAATCCAAATACAAGACTTACCTTTGAATTAGATGAAAATTCGTGGTACATCGAAGAAGACCTTGAAAAAGTAAATTCAAATTATTTTGAAGAAAAAGATTATGAATTGTGCAGAAATGAACTTGAAACTACAATTTTAGATTCAGTTATGAAACGAGTAAAAGGACTCGAAAAGGTCGGAATTATTTACTCAGGTGGCGTTGATAGCACCCTTATTTCAAAACTTGCATCCGAATATTGTGAAGTTATACTTTATTCAGTAGGTTCAGAAAATTCTGAAGATTTGATCTATGCAGAACGAGCTGCAAAAGATATGGGACTCGACTTTAGAAAAAAAATAATTTCAGAAGATGAATTTGAAGAATACGTGGTAAAAGTTGCAAAAGCAATAGATGAACTAGATGTAATGAAGTTGAGTGTTGGAATTCCGATACTTGCAGCTTCAGAAATGGCAAAAGAAGATGGAATAAAAGTTTTACTTTCAGGCCAGGGTGCAGATGAGTTATTTGCTGGATACAATAGGTACCAGAGAATATTAAACGAAAAAGGCGAAGATGGCCTTAAAGAATCAATAATATCAGATGTCTTCGATATTCATAAAATCAATCTTGAAAGAGATGATCACTGTACAATGGCAAACGGTGTTGAATTAAGGGTTCCTTTTTTAGATAAATTTGTAATTGATGTTGGATTATCAATTCCAGTTGAATATAAGATTGAAGAACCAAGAAAAAAGATATTAAGAGATATTGCTTCAAAATATGTTCCAGATTACATTGCACAAAGGCCAAAAAAAGCGGCCCAGTACGGTAGTGGAAGCGAAAAAATGGTCTATGCTGTTGCAAAAAAACACGGATATTCCAAAAGGAAAATAAACGAATTTTTTGAAGAATATTTAATTGAAAAAATAAAATTTTAAGCTTTTTTATTTAATTTTTAAGTTATTAAATGTCAATTTCTCCTTCAAAGACTGTTGTTGCAGGACCGGTCATGTAGATGTGATTATCTTTTTCATTCCATTCAATTATTAAATCTCCACCGAGAAGTTTGACTGTTGCTTTTCTACCAACGTATCCTTTTAAAACAGATGCAGTTAAAACTGCGCAAGCTCCAGTTCCGCACGCAAGTGTTTCACCAGCACCTCTTTCCCAAACTCTCATTTTAACAGTAGAATCATCGATTAATTCTACAAATTCGACGTTTGTTTTTTTTGGGAATTTTTCGTGAACCTCAAATAACGGACCGATTTTTTCAAGAGGGAATTCTTCCACATTTTCAATATATGTTATTGCATGAGGGTTTCCCATTGAAACACAGGTAAAATTGTAGCAGTAATCTTTTGCAGTAATTTCTTCATCGATTACAGGATGTTTTTCACTTAAAACAGGAATTGTTTCTGCTTTTAGAATGGGTTCACCCATATCAACTTTTACCAAAACTACTTTTCCGTTTTCAACAGTCATTTCAAGAACTTTTATTCCTGCAAGTGTTTCAATACTAATTGTGGATTTATCAGTCATTTTTTTATCATAAACGAACTTTCCAACACACCTAATGGCATTACCACACATTTCAGCTTCTGAACCATCTGAATTAAACATTCTCATTTTAAAGTCTGCGACATCCGATGGAAGAATTAATACAAGTCCATCTGAACCAATTCCAAAGTGTCTGTCGCTTACGAATTTTGAAATTTCGTTAGGATTTTCAATTTTTTGTGAAATTGCATCTACGTAGATATAATCGTTGCCTAAACCATGCATTTTTGTAAATTTCATTAAAACCACCATACGAATGGGTAATATTTAAAAATAGTAAAAGAAGTAATTAAGCTTTAGCATTTATCTTTGATTCATCAATAACAACAACATCCCTGATTGCACTTACTGTTCTGTATGGAACGAAAGTATAGTTTTCTGATGAAGGGGAGATTGGGCTTTGTTCTGAAGGTTCGACATTTAATGAAATTATTCTGCCCGTTTTTTCATCAATTACAATATCATCAACAGTGCCGATGATACTACCTAAGCTACCTACAATGGATCTGCCATTTAATGATTTGAAGGATAATTTCATTCAACCACCTTATTGATTAGAGTTTCGACCAGTTTTTTATCGGAAAGGGTATTGACATTTACAATAATATCTTTAACTACATGGAGAATTTCAGTCTGTTCCCCATACTTTGGAGTTAATATGTTGATACCTAAAGGTATGTATCCACCCATATCAATCGAGGGTGTTCCAACATAGTCATCCTGTTTTGTGACTACACAAAAGGACTCTATGCGATTACAAGAATTGTTAACAATTAGATACTCCTTTATTATACTATTAATAACTTTCGTCTTAATTGTCGGGATATCACTCGATAAAATTAAAAATGGTTCTCGAAAAAATTCTATACATTCATTTAGGTCATCGACATAATCTGATCCAGATGTACAAATTATATTTATCTTTTGATTATAATTTTGGTCTGAACTATATTTTTTTTCCAAATATTGTTTTGTTTTAGGGGTATGATTTGATACTGCAACATATATTTTTTCGATTTCTGAATTTAAAAGTGATTCAATAACATAATCGATCATTGGTTTTCCACAAATGTCTAGAATTGGTTTTTCAACATTTTCTTCCAACCGTGTTCCTTTTCCGCCCGCCATAATTAGTGCATCCATTTTTTCACGCTAACATGATTAGTATGATTTATATAACTCCAAAAACATATTTAAATGTGTCATTATCAATTCGGGGGATAATTATGGAATATGTTTCTAAAAAAGAAATAACGTATAAAGAACCTCTCGTAATTACTGGTTTTCCAGGCATCGGCCTTGTTGGAAGCATTGCTTCGTACCATCTTTTAAAAAACTTAAAACTGGAGTATGTGGGATATATTGAAGACCCGAAGCTTCCAGAAATAATGATTGTCGAAGAGGGAATTGCATATCCTCCTGTTCGAGTATATGCTCGCGATGATTTGGTAGTATTTTTTTCAGACGTAATGATTCCTCCTGAATTAATTTATTCTATGTCAAATATGATTTCAGACCGTTTAAAAGAATTAAATCCTAAAATGGTTGTAACACTGGAAGGATTTGCGTCAATGAATCCTGAAAAATCATTTTGGGTTTCATCGTCTGAAGATATTTTAAATTCAATTTTGGATGAAGATACGCCTGCATTACAGCTTGGAATGGTTGGGGGAATTCCAGGAGCACTTATAAAATGCTGTAATGATAGAGATATTCCAGCTGCATGTTTAATTACTGAAACGGTTGGATTAAGACCTGACCCACGAGGAGCATCTAAAATAATTGAAAACTTGAACAAAAAATACAATTTGGATGCTGACACCGAAGAACTGATAAAAGAAGCTGAAAATATCGAAGAAAAAATGAAAAGCCTCGCAAAAGAACATGCAAAATTAATGTCAAAGCCAAAAACTGAAAATCCAATGTATATGTAAAATTAAAAAAGTGATATCATGAAAGCACTAGCTTTGACGGGAGTGGGACCTTATGCAATTTCTGAAATTGTAAAGAACCACATAAAAACATTAAATTTGAAAAATATTTGTAATTTATTGGCATTGGAATCTTCAAAGGTAGGAGATTTTTTATTTATTACAAATATTTCAAAAGAAGACGTAATTTCTGGAACTGATGGGTTAATTGTTCAGATAAAGAAAATATCTATTAATAATCAGAGCGGATATTCAAGAAGCTGTGATGAAACAGAATCGGTAGTTGGCAAGGTTCAAATAGAACTTTTAGGCTATGCATCATGCTCAAATGTAGTTGAAACTGGATTAATGGATCCTTCAGTTGTAATTTTGAAAGCAAGATCAGTATATGATCTTTAATTAATTGTAAGATTAAAAAGGAAATCTGGTGAAAAAAATGCCTGTAATCACAATAGAAGCTGGATCTGTAAGTAAAGAACAGAAAGAAAAATTAATTAAGGAATTTACAAAATCTGCAAGCGAAATAATTGGACTTCCTGAAGAAAAATTTATCGTATTTATAAAAGAAAACGCCGATGAAAATGTAGGTGTTGGTGGAATTTCCCTTTTAGAACTTAAATCAAAAAGATAACCGATAAGCATTTATTCTATTTTTCATTAAAGTTTTTTGATTTTTTTAACAAGATATTATTGAAGAGGCGATTTTTTTGAAAATACTTGGAATAAGCGGTTCACCAAGAAAAAACGGAAATACGAGCAATCTCGTAAAAGAAGCGTTAAAAGCTGCTGAAGCGGAAGGTTTTGAAACAGAATTTATTTCACTTTCAGGTCTTGAATTAAACCCCTGTATTGCATGCGACATGTGCAAAAAAGATGAAGGATGTATCATTGTAGATGATATGGAAGAAATTTTAGAGAAAATTGAAGATGCTGACGGAATAATTATCGGATCTCCAGTTTACTTCGGGGGAGTTTCAGCACAAACTAAAATGTTAATTGATAGATCAAGACCTCTTAGAGCAGGCTTTAAATTAAAGTATAAAGTTGGTGCTGCAATTTCAGTTGGTGCTTCAAGAAACGGCGGTCAAGAAACTACAATAAGACAGATTCAAGACTTTTACTTCATACAGTCAATGATTGTGGTTGGAGATAGCGAACCTACTGCACACTACGGTGGAACAGGTCAAGGAAAATCACCAGAAGATACAAAAGAAGATAATTTCGGACTTGAAACTTCAAGAAATACTGGAAAAAGAGTAGCTGATGTTTTGAAAAAAATGAAATTATAATATATTCATAATTTATTTTTCAACTAATTTAAGGGGGATTTTATGGATTTAGCAGAAACCCTGGAAATAAAGAAGTATTTAATCGAAAATGAACTTCAAATTTATCCAACTCAGGATATTCCTGAAGACTTTCCAAATATCGTGTGGGAAGGAAATGATTGGAAGGAGTTTTTAAAAATTGCAATTTTTGAAAAAGCATCGATAGTATTCGTTAGAGAAGAGATTTTTAAGGATGCACATATAAAATCGAATATAATCCCGACAACAGATTCTGATGAACGAATTGTTGAATTTAACAACAAAATAAGAGCTTTTGAAAAGCATATCGGAAAATTAGCAATATTTACAATGTATTGGATAAAGAACGATGTAATTTATTCATTTACGCAAAGTTCAAAATGGGCCGAAGATTTTTTAAGTATTTCAGTAATGCTTGAAACTACTGAAGATAGGGAAATTTTAGGAATGTAATAATTTAAAAATTATTTTTTATTTTAATTTAAGGTGCGTGTAACCCAAACAACACACCTAAACTGTAGCCAAAGTACGCTACAAGCAAAAACCTTGGAATTCTTCCAAGAAGCGTTCCTGCACCAAATGACAGAAGGTTCATTTTAAATATTCCTGCAAGCCATGCAAAAACCTTGTATGGAATAGGAGTAAAACCTGCAATTGCTACACCCCAAACTCCAAATCTTTCGAAAAAATCTTTTCCTCTTGTAAAATTCTTTTCTTTAAAAATTTTCAAAAATGTATCTGTTCCAAGTTTTTTTCCAAGAAAATAACCTGTGTATCCTCCAGTAAGTGAACCAAAAGAAGCTACAAAAGCGCACGTTATGGAATCTAATCCAAAAGCCGCTGCGCCGATAATAAAAATGTCTGGAATAACTGGCTGAATTACTGCTTCAGTAAATGCAATTAAAAATATTCCGAAATATCCATAGTTAATTACAATATATTCTGCAAATTGGTAAATATCCATAATACACCTTATTTTTATCCTTTAACTAGTGCTCGAAGTATGTCGGTTTGAGAAATAACTCCTATTGCATCTGTTTTTTCATCGATTACCAAAAGTCCTGAAACATCTGCATGAAGCATCATCTGTGCAGCATGTTTTACATCTGCATCTTCATCGATAGTTAATATTTCTTTTGTTGAAACGTCTTTTAGGGTTACATCCATTAATTCAAAAACCCCTTTTTCAAAAAATAAATGTGCCAAATCCCGGTAAGTTATTACTCCATCGATATTTTCAGTTATTCTTACAAAAACCCTTTTAACGCCCTTGTTGTTCATTACCTTAAATGCTTCAAACAGGCTTTTTTCCCCATCAATAGTAAAAATCGTCGGATTCATCAGTTCTTTTACTTTCATGAGCATCCCCTCACTTTTTCGATAGATTAATATAGTAATTAAAATAAAGAAATGTATAATTGTGACACATCCGCCTTAATTATGAACTAGCGTGAAATGTCAAGTATTTCAAATTCAATGAATCTATTTTTAAATTCACACTATATAATGAAACTCATAGATTATATTCTTTGGTGGTGCAATGAGCAAATTGGTACTTAATATGCCCTGCAACACATTTACTCTTGAAACAATAATGTGTTGCGTGTTTGGACTGAAAGCATTTGATGTTGCAGTCTATTTCGAAATTTTAAAATGTAAACCTGCAAAAATAAATGAAATTGCAGAATCGCTGAATCGGGAGAGGAGCACAATTCAAAGATCTGCGCAGAGTTTAATGAATGCAGGCATTATTATTCGAAAACAAATAAATATCAAAGAAGGCGGCTATTATTACAAATATGAAGCTATTCCTTTTGCAGATGTCAAAGAAAAGATTAAAAAGACCATGAGTGACTGGAGTCGCGACGTTTGTAAATGGGTTGATGAAATAGATGAAAAAGATGCCGATGAATTGATAAAAAATCTAATTTAAAATAATTTTGTAAAATATGTGAAAACATGAAACTAACATTTCTTGGAACTGGGGCGGCAATACCTACAAAATACCGTGCGCATCCATCCATTTCTTTAAAATTTGATGGAGAGATATTTTTGTTTGATTGTGGTGAAAATACACAAAGACAGATTATTTTTACGGATGTATCCCCGATGAAAATTAATAATATATTTATTTCACATTTGCACGGCGACCATGTGCTTGGAATTCCTGGACTTTTACAATCAATTGCATTTCAGGGAAGAACAAAACCTTTGAATATATATGGGCCAGAAGAAACTGCAAAAATGATTAAAAATATATTAAATGTGGGTTACCATTCGATCGATTATCCCATAAACGTCTATGAAATATCTTCAAAAACGTCTGAAAAGATAATTTCAACGGATAATTATGATGTATTCAGTTTTCCCGTGGTTCACTCGGTTCCTGCAGTTGCATATGTGTTCAGACAGGTTAAAAAACCTAGAATGGATTTAGAAAAAGTAAATAAATTAGGAATTGAGATAGGGCCCGATTTAAAAAGGTTAAAAGATGGATATAACGTTGAACTCAATGGCAAAATAATTACTCCTGAAGACGTTACACTTCCACCAAAAAAAGGGATTTGTGTCGGATACAGTGGGGATACCATTCCATTGAATGAATTTGCAGATTTTTTGAAAGAATTAAAATGCACTATTTTAATTCATGAAGCTACATTTGATAAAACAATGGATAAAAATGCAAAAGAAACACTTCACTCAACAGTTCATGACGCATTAAATATTGCAAAACGTTCTGGTGCGAATACTGTAATATTAACGCATATATCTGCGAGATACGATGAATTATCTGCTTTTGAAAAGGATGTTGTTGAATTCAAGGTAGAACATCCTGATTTACATGTATTAATTGCTGAAGATTTAATGGAATATTCTTTAAAAGGGAAATGGGTGAAAATGTGACCGAGTATTTTGATTATGCAGGAGTTAAAAATACAGAAAGTACATTAAAATATGCAGTAGAGCGGGCTAAATTGGGAATTTCTGACATTGTTGTTGCTTCTTCATATGGTGAAACTGCAAAAATGCTCATTGATACGTTAGAAAAAGAAAATTTAAATGTAAACGTGGTCGTTGTAACATACCATCAAGGATTTTCTGAGCCAGATGTTGTAGCAATGCCTGAAAATGTCAAAAATGACCTTGAAAAACGAGGCGCAAAAGTATTCAGCGGAACTCATGCATTGAGCGGTGTTGAAAGAGGAATTTCGGGAAGATTTGGTGGATATGGGCCTGTAGAAGTCATTGCCCAGACATTAAAAACACTTGGACAGGGTGTTAAGGTATGTTATGAAGTAACAGTAATGGCAGCTGATGCAGGCCTTGTTTCAACGAAAAAAGAAATTATTGCAATTGGTGGAAGCAGTAGGGGTGCTGATTCTGCAGTTGTGATAGTACCATCAAATATGAACACATTTTTTGACATCGAATTAAGGGAAGTAATATGCATGCCGAAAAATAAGAAAAAGCATGAATAGTTGAAGATATATGATATATGAATGTAATAATATCCCTCAAAGGTGATAAAATCGAAGAGGAAATAAACTTAACTCAAATGGTCACATTACACGGATGAGCTTGTAAACTTCCAGACACCGAACTTGAAAATTTAGTAAATGGCATAATTTCTGAAGATGATTTAAAACATACAAAAGTGGGCCTCGGAGACGATGCCGCAGTCGTTATAAAAAATGGAATGGCAATTGTAAAAACTATTGACGTTTTTACGCCAATTGTAGATGATCCATACGTTCAAGGGCGAATTGCAGCATGCAATTCTACCAGCGATGTATATGCAATGGGAATTTCTGAAATCATTGGTGGACTTGTATTTCTTGGAATTCCGCCAGAACTTCCAGTAAGTGTTGCGAAAAAAATGCTTCAAGGTTTTCAGGATTTCTGCCGGGAAAACGATACCACGATTATTGGTGGACACACCATTTTAAACCCCTGGCCTTTGATTGGCGGCGCAATTACTGGCGTTGGAAAAGAAGAAGATATTCTTACAAAAGCAGGATGTAAAAATGGTGATGTATTAATTCTTACAAAACCTCTTGGAAGCCAGAGTGCAATGGCACTATCAAGAGTTAGTGAGGAATTTGAAGACTTAATAGATATCCCAAAAGAAGAGCAAAAATATATCCTTGAAAAAACCATTGAACTGATGACAACATCTAATAGAATAGCTCTTTTACATTTAAGAGACCTTGAAAATGAATTGGGCGAAAAAATTGCAAATGCAATGACTGATGTTACGGGATTTGGTATTTTGGGTCACAGTCAGGAAATGGCTGAACAAAGTGACGTTGAAATTGAAATATCCTGCCTTCCAGTAATTAAAGGAACTCCAGAACTTGCTTCATTGTTTGGACATGGTTTATGCTGTGGAAAAGGTGCTGAAACTGCCGGTGGTCTCTTAATCTCCACAAAACCGGAATATAAAAATAAATTAATTCAGAAATTTAAAAAAAATAATGTTTATGCCTTTGAAGTTGGAAAAATAGTAAATAATGGTGTTGGAATATCTAAATTATCCGAAAATGTTAAGATTTTAGAATTGTGACGATAATCCGAACCTAAATTTAGGAGGATTATTATCTAATCATTTAATTTAAATATATATTTGCATTCAGGGCAGATTATTTTCTTCCCCACATAATTAAATTCTCTTCCGCATTTTGGACATTTTGTTTTATTTGTTTTTAATTTATCGAGATCTATTATTGTGTACTTGCTGATTTCACTTTTAAAGTCCATGGTCTTCCTCTTACCAATAATATTTATATCTAGAATTATAATGATTTATATAAGCTTATGCTAATTTAAAATTTATTTGGGAAAAAATGGATTTAAAATCTTTAGCATTTAAAAATAAAGGCCAGATTTCTCTTGAATTAGGTGTTCTTACTCTTGCAATTGTTGCAGTTGCACTATTTGCAGGTTATCTTTATATAAAAAATACATTGGAATCCGCAATCCAAATAAACGAAACTACAAACGGTACTGTGGGGATATATAACGGTGCGGTAAACAAATTAACTGAATCAGTTGGAAATTTAAGTAATAAATAAATGGTGAAACTTTGAAAGAGCTAAATGGAAGAATTATTTCAAAAGGCGTCGTTGAAGGGGAAGCAATTGTTTCAAAATCGTCCATTTCATTTCTAGGCGGTGTAAATGAAGAAGGAATTGTAACTGATAAAGAAAATGAACTTTTTGGAAAAAGTATTGCAAATAAAATATTTGTATTTCCAACTGGAAAAGGAAGTACCGTTGGTTCTTACGTAATCTACGGGCTTGCTAAAAGAGGGCTTTTGAAAGGAATGGTAAATTTCGAGTCTGAACCAATTGTCGCAACTGGTGCAATTCTTGGAAAAATTCCACTCGTGGATAAAGTTAATATAGATGAAATTAAAGATGGCGATATAGTAGTAGTTGATGGAAACACGGGAACTGTTAAAATAAAAGAACAGTAAACTAAAAACATACTTTCCTACTATTTTGAATTTTTATTCATATTTTAAAATGTGAGATGAGACTATGAGGAAATCGAGAGACGCGAACCCATTTAAAGCAATGCCTACAATTTTATATCCTGATGAATTGCTAGACAAGGCATACAACAGATCGGAAAAGATTGCAGGGGAACTTAGAACAACTACAAGAGGATTAAGTACCCCCAAATCAAGAATAATCGAGGATAATAAAGTTAGGACTACTGCATCAGTTATTTCAGACAATCTTTTAAAAATTGTAGAAAAAACTCCTTCAATAGATAATTTAGATCCATTTTATAGGGAAATTCTTGAAATTATGGTGGGAAGCGACGAATTTAAAAAATCGCTTGCAGCAGTCCAGTGGGCATCTGAAATTGTGAAAAAATTAGGAACCCAGTATTCAAGAAAAGTTAAGAAAGCACAAAGCCCGCAAGCTACATCAATTGTTAGAAAAGAGTTTATCGGAAGGGTTTCATCAGTTTTAAAACAGATTTACCCAAACATGGCGTTTTTAGGTGTCGCAAGAAACAAGCTTAAAAACATTCCAACGGTGAAAAACTTACCTTCAGTAGTTATTGCAGGATACCCAAACGTTGGAAAATCAACACTTCTTAGAACACTTACTGATGCAGAGCCAGAAGTAAATTCATACCCATTTACAACAAAGGGATTGAATATCGGATATACTGAAGAAGGAATTCAGATAATCGATACCCCCGGTGTTTTAGATAGGCCAATTTACGAAAGAAACGATATCGAACTTCACGCGGTAGTTGCAATAAACTATCTTTCAGATATGATTTTATTCGTAATTGATCCAACTGAATTCTGTGGATTTACGATAGAAGAGCAGTTTAATTTACTTCAAGAAGTTAGAAAAACATTCAACGCCCCAATTTTAGTTGCACTGACCAAAATAGATGTTGATGAAATGGAAGGTTTAGATGCACTCGAAGAAAACCTTGGAGAATACGAAGTAATGAAAGTGTCATCCCTTAAAAAAGAAGGTATTGTTGATTTAAGAAAAAGAATATTGGATATTCTTAACGAACAAGGTTTAATGGACCTTTTAGAAGAAGAATAAACTTTCTTTTTTATTATTTTTTATGTTTTTGAAATATTGTAGCTTTTAAATCCGCCTACAAGCCTTTTTACTTTAAATCCCAACAGTTTTAATATCGTTGCAATTGACTGGCTTCTCATACCGCCTCTTGCACAAAACACAACTAAATTTTTATTTGGATCCAATTTTAATGATTCTGAAACTATTCTTTTTATTCCATCCTGAATAATAATTCCAGCTTTAGCAATTGCAACTTCTTTTCCTTCGTGTTTATAGAGTTTTCCAATAGTTTCATATTCTTCCGTTAAAAAAAGCGGGATATTTACTGCATTGGAAATGGTTTTTTCAGAAAATTCTCTTGGGGACCTTGCATCGATTATTGTTATATATTCAGAGTTTAGATTGAAAAACTGTTCAATTGTAATAACCTCATCTGAAAGCTCACTTCCAATTGATCCAAGGTATTTTTTAATATTTACCGGTTCAAAATAAAACATTTCGCCAGAAAATTCTAAAACACTCGGTTTTGTGATATTTTTAGAACTTTCGGAAATAAATGATGCGATTTGTCCAGTTAATTTTCCAGCAGCAATTTTTCCATTCCTTAAAATTGCTTTTTCACCAGTTTTCAACCGGATTGATAATATAACATCATTTTTAAATGTAAGTAGCCTTGAAAGAATGTTTTCGTCCATGTTTTCACTTTAAATTTTAATTCCGTGTTTTTTCAAAATTTCGTCAATATATTTTGATATTTCTTCTGTGGATTTTAGAATATCTTCGTTATTTATGATTAAATCGTGTTTTACCTTACCAATATGCCTTAAGTAGTGTTCACTGTAAAGTCCTTCTTCAATTAAAATTGCAGCATCGTTGTATTCATCTTTTTTTAGTAAATCAACTATTTCGTCCATTAATTCGATTTTTTCAGGTTTTGAAAGTGCAGATTTTAAATCAATAAATTTATCGATTAAAATTTCTTTTTCAACCTCGTTTTTTGGAAGATACCAGTTTAAAAGTCTCTTAATCTGGCATTCGTAAGGGCAGTTTACAACGATATTATGTTCGTAACATTTTAAATCAGAAAATGGTTCAGGGATAGTTACTTTGGTTCTGCCACCAATTCGCCTTCCTTCAAATTCGACTATGCAGTATCCCGTATTTTCCGCAATTTTTCTCTGTTTTTCAAGGCATGCATCAAATTCTTCCTGAGTATTTGATGATAAATCGTATAAATCCCCCAAAATACTTCCTTTATTGTTTGCACAGCCTTCGATATCTACGACTGAGTACTTTTTCTTTAATTCGTTTAAAATTTCGGTTTTTCCACAACCCGTTTTTCCAAAAAGTCCAAAAATAATCATAATTACACCAAAAATACAGTAGTAAAAACATATTAAAAAACTTAATGGATAATGATTTAAATTTAGGAATATTTTGAAAATATTCATTTAAAAAATAGTAAGATTATTTAAAAAAATTTAAAAAATTTAGGTTGTATATTCTGAATTTATTTTAACATATTCATATCCCAAATCGCATCCAAATGCCGTGTTTTCAAAGCTTCCCATTTTTAAATCCACGATTATTTTGATTTTATCTTCTTTCATTATTTCTTCTGCAAGTTTTAACTCAGGAGTTCCGCAGTCTGCAATCTGCTCCCCTGCTTTAACTAAAATTGCCTGTTTTTCTGAAGAAATATCACCTATTATAATATCAAAATTGGCCATGTCCATTTCGGCACCACTGTATCCGACGGCAGCTGCAATTCTTCCCCAGTTTGGATCAGCACCAAAAAAAGCGGTTTTTAAAAGGAGTGATCTAACAATCGACATCGAAGCTTTTTTTGCGTCTTCTTTTGTTTCTGCACCATAAACGGTCGCTTCAATTAATTTTTTAGCACCTTCACCATCTGAAACAATCATTTTTGCAAGCTCTTTTGAAACATATGTTAAAGCTTCATCAAATTCATCTTTGCAGTCAGTATATTTTACACCACTTTGAGCATTTGCTAAAACATACACAGTATCGTTTGTACTCATGTCTCCATCGACAACTGCATTGTTAAAGCTTTCGTCAGTTGCTTTTTGAAGGGAATTGGTTAAATCTTCTTTTGATATTTCAATATCCGTTGTAATAAATCCAAGCATTGTTGCATGAAGCATGTTTGGTGCAATCATTCCAGCACCTTTTGCAATTCCTCCGATTCTAATTTTTTTGTCCTTTACTTCGAATTCAACTGCAACCGTTTTTGGAAATGCGTCAGTAGTCATTATCGCTTTTGATGCATTTTCGTTGCTGTTTTCTAGATCCATATTTTCAAAAGCCCTTTCAACTTCCAAAGTTATGATATCCATTGGCATTTTCCTACCAATTACCCCTGTTGATGCTGAAAGTACCTGATTTTCTGGAATTTTTAATAATTCAGCTGCTTTTTTCACGAGTAATTCTGCATCTTCCATTCCGCCTTTTGTAAAGCAGTTTGCATTTCCACTATTTGCAACAATTGCCCTGAATACATTATTATTTACTAAAACATCTTTTGAAAGAGCAACAGGATGTGCAAAAACCTTATTTGTTGTAAATACCCCTGCTGCAACTGCATCTGTTTCTGAATATATTAAAGCAGCACCGTATTTTCTATCCTTGTGCCCGTTTGACTTAAAACCCTTTGGAGCTACGACCCCTCCATCCACAACCACAAAATTTTCGGCCATGTTTCATCATCTCTTTCGCATTTAATTTAACTCTGGAAATTATTTTATTTTAAGTATAAAAAGATTTATTCAAAATAATATTTAAAACTAAAATTATTAAATTTTAACTATTATTTTTAATTTTTTTAAGCTTACTAAATGTAATTATCCAAATTAATACAAATACAGCAAATGACGATGAAAGAGTTGCAATTGCACCGCCAATAATGCCCAAATTTGGAATTAACATGTAATTTAATATTGCATTTAACAAAATGCCTAAAAATAAAACATATACTGGAATTTTTGCGTATCCAAGACCCTGAAGGGATGACGCACATATTGTATATGTACTCATGAAAACTGCAGATACTGAGAGTATTTTTAAAGAAGTAACGCTTTCAGGAGTATTTATTCCAAAAAACAGTTTCAAAAGTTCTTTTGAGAATAAAAAAATTATTAATAATGCAGGTAAAACTATTAAAATGTTCAAAATTGTTGCTTTTTTAAAATATGAAATGTCTTTCGATTTTGAAATTCTTGGAATTAGTACTATTGCTATTGCAGATGCGAACAAGAAAAGAAGCCTTGAAAGTAACGATGCGTATCCGTAAACACCATTATCATAAGCTCCAAGCATCGAAAGTATGAAAATACCATCGAGATCATTTATAAGCCTATAGGATGCAGTCGTAAGTGCGATAGGAATTGAATAATATATAACTTTTTTAACAGATTCCTTCTCTTTTATCGGTGAAAATATATTTTTTAAAATATGTGAAAATGAATATTCTAGATTTGATTTTGATAAGAGGTAGATTCCAAAAATTCCGCCGATTAAAAATGAAACTGAAATCGATAGAATTCCACCAAATACGCCAAATAAATAGCTCAAAATTACTAAAAAAACAACTTTTGAAGTATTTTCTAAAATCCATGTTTTTGATAAATTCTTTATTTTTAAATTTCCCTGTAATACGCCCCTGCTCCACGAAATAACTACTGAAAATGGTAATGCAAGTGCGACAGCGTAAAAATAAACATTTGGTAAATTAGAATAGTTTCCGCCAAGCAAATATTTTAAAAATACTGTAAAAATTCCGCCAAATATTGAAAAAATAAACATTACTTTTAAAATATCGTATATCCAAGTATTTTCTTTAAGGTCATTGCCAGAAATAAATTTTGCCATTGCTGGCGGAATTCCCGAACAAAAAATAATAACTAACGTATCTAAAATCGGCATTAACCCTTTAATGATACCAAAACCCTCAGTTCCAAGAATAAATGGTATTAAAAAATAAAAAAGATAGGCTGCAAATTTGGAATACATGTTTGAAAATATCATGTATGCACTGTCTTTTACAATTCCATCTTTTTTTAAGTTTTTAATCATGAAATCACAAACAAAATGAACTTAATTTTTAAGTAACTTTTGAACCATTGCTTTATTTTTTAAAGCAGATTCAAAATTTGGATTTAACTTAACAGCTTTTTCAAAGCATTCGAACGCCTTTTGGTAGTTTTTAACCTTGTAATATTCGACTCCTTTATTATTCCATCTGATAGGGAGTGTTTCTTTTAATTTAAGGCGTGTCTTTTCAATATTTTTTCTTAAAGTTTCTGAATATGGATTTATTTCAAAAGCTTTTTCAAAATAGTCGAGAGCCTTCTCAAAATTTCCCTGTTTGTAGTTTTCAACGCCCAATTTTGAAAATTTATTATAATTTTCGCGTTCCTGCTTTTTTAACTTTTCTTCCACAATTGCTTTATTTTTTATTGCAGGAATATATGATGAATTCATGTTTAAAACGCTGTTGAAACACCACAATGCTTTTTCGTATTCCTTAAGTTTTAAAAAAACCATTCCTTTTCCAAAGACTGCTAAAAAATCTTTTGGATAATATGAAAGTATTTTATCATAACACTCAAGTGCTTCCGAATATTTTTCAGAATTACAGAGCATTGCTCCATGGCTGTGCCATTTTTGAATACCGTAATTGTTCTTCATGTTCCATCCTTTCAAAAGTTAAAAACAGTCCAAATCTTTTGATATAATGAATAACGAAGTTTAAAAATAAATAGCTATTGTGTAGGTAGAATTAAATTTTAAAAAAAGATGTATTTTAAAGAATTATTCAAATTCAATTGTTGCTGGTGGTTTATCAGTTACGTCAAGAACCACTCTTGTAACATTTGGAATTTCAGAGGTAATTCTTTTGCTTATTTTTTTAATTAAATCGTACGGGATTTCAGGAGTATGTGCAGTCATTGCATCGAGTGATTTTACAAATCTAAGTGCAACAACCCAGTTGTAATCCCTAATATCTCCTTTAACACCAGTTGCTTTTGTATCGAGCACTGCTGCAAAGTACTGCCAGAGTTCGTTTTTAAGTTCGGTTTTTTCAATTTCTTCTGAAACGATGAAGTTTGCTTCCTTACAGATTGCTAATTTTTCATCTGTAATTTCGCCTAAAATTCTAACTGCAAGTCCGGGTCCCGGAAAAGGTTGTCTGTGTGCAATCTGGTCTGGAAGTCCAAGTGCAACTGCTAAAAGTCTAACTTCATCTTTGTAGAGTTCTCTTAAAGGTTCAACAACATCTAAAACCATTCCACCAGGTAACGCAATGTTGTGGTGTGTTTTAATCTGTCCTTCACTTTCAATCCAGTCTGGTGCAATTGTTCCCTGAACGAGTACTTCTTCACCCTGTTCTTCTGCAACTTTCTCAAATACTTCAATAAAGAGCCTTCCAATTATTTTTCTTTTTTCTTCTGGATCAATTACTCCTTCGAGTTCTTTTAAAAATATGTCTTTTGCTTCAACAATTTTTAAATTGAGTCCCATCTGTTCTTTAAAAATTTTCCAGATTTCTTCAGACTCATTTTTCCTCATTAATCCAGTATCAACGTAAACTGCAAGTAATTTATCCCCAATTGCTTTATCTGTAAGAACTGCAGCAACTGCACTGTCAACTCCGCCACTCAATGCAATAATCGTTTTTCTATTGTTAATCTGCTTTCTTATTTCTTCAATAGATTCTTCTATAAACGGCTCTGTTTTAAACATTGATTTTCCTCCAAATAATTAATTATTTTTCAATCGAAGCTTTTACCAATCCATAGAATAATGGGTGAGGTTTGTTTGGTCTTGATTTAAATTCAGGGTGTGCTTGTGTTGCAATAAAGTACTTGTGATTTTCAAGTTCTATAAATTCTGCAAGTTTTCCGTCAGGCGACATTCCTGAAATTATTAATCCGTTTTTCTTCAATATTTCATGGTATTCGGGATTTACTTCGTATCGGTGTCTGTGTCTTTCAGATACATTTATTGAACCATATAATTCACTTGCAAGTGAATTTTCTGTTAAAATTGTAGGGTAAGCACCAAGTCTCATGGTCCCACCTTTTTCAGTTATTTCACGCTGTTCTGGAATGTAATCTATTACAGGATGTTCAGTTTCTTCGTCAAATTCTGTCGAGTTTGCTTTTAAGCCACATACATTTCTTGCAAATTCAATTACTGCACACTGCATTCCAAGACAAATTCCTAAAAAAGGAATATTTCTTTCTCTTGCATATCTTACGGCATTTACTTTTCCATCGATTCCTCGATCTCCAAAACCGCCAGGAACTAAAATACCATGCAATTTTTCGTCATCAACCATTTTGTCAAGAATTTCTTCATTATTTTTGGTTTCGAGTTCTTCTGAATTAATCCAAGCAATATTTACTTTTGTATCGTTTTTAGCACCAGCATGGCCCAAAGCTTCCATGATACTCATGTAAGAATCTTTTAATTCAACGTATTTTCCAACGATTCCAATTGTGATTTCATTCATGGGGTTTATGATTCTGTCAACAATAGCCCTCCATTCGGTTAAATCAGGAGTGGAATCTCTTAAATTAAGTTTTTCGGTAACTAATTTACCAAGTCCTTCTTTTTCAAGATTTAGGGGAACTTCGTAAATTGTTCTTGCATCTTTACACTCAATTACTGCTTCTTTTTCAACATCGCAAAAGAGTGCAAGTTTGTCCTTTATTTTTTCACTTATCGGAATTTCTGATCTACAAACCAATATATCTGGCTGAATTCCAATTCCTTTCAATTCTTTTACTGAGTGCTGTGTTGGTTTTGTCTTTAATTCGCCTGCACTTCTAATATATGGAAGAAGTGAAACGTGAATGTAAAGCACATTTTCCTTTCCAACGTCTTTTTTAAATTGTCGAATTGCTTCTAAAAAAGGTAAGCTCTCGATATCCCCGACAGTTCCGCCAATTTCGATAATTGTAATATCAGAGTCTTTTCCAAGCGCTTTGATTCTATCTTTTATCTCGTTTGTAATGTGCGGAATTACCTGAACCGTTTTTCCAAGATAGTCCCCTCTTCTTTCCTTTGAGAGAACACTCCAGTATATTTTACCTGTTGTGATATTGTTGTCAGCCTTCAATCCAATGTCTACAAATCTTTCGTAGTTTCCAAGGTCAAGATCAGTTTCTCCACCATCGTCAGTTACGAAAACTTCACCGTGTTCAAAAGGAGACATCGTACCGGCATCGATTTGTAAATAAGGGTCGATTTTAATCATATTTACGTTCAAACCCCTTGCCTTGAGAAGTCTTCCAAGAGATGATGAGGTTATCCCTTTACCTAAAGAAGACACCACACCGCCTGTAACAAATATATATTTCATCAGAATCCCTCGATAAATAGTAAAAATCAAAATAATAATTCTAAAACTATTATTCAATCAAATATAAATGTTTCCAGATTTTGAAAAATCCAAATGTTAGAATAAGTAATAGATTCATGTATGTTTTAAGAGTATATGTAGTTTATCGGAAACTTTGGGGAAGAATTATGTTGCAACTTAAAGTGGATTCAGAAATTGTTTTAAAAGAAATAGAATTGTCAGATGCAGAAGAAATTTTTAAATTAATTGATTCTGATCGAGAAAATCTTAGAACATGGCTTTCATTTGTAGATTCTACGAAAGAAATAGCCGATACAAAAGATTTTATACACTCGATACGGTTTCTTCCAGAAGATATTCGAGACCTTGTTACGGTTATTATTTACAAAAACCAAAAAATAGGGTTGATTGGATTTAAGCTGACAGATTTTGAAAATAAAAAAACGGAAATTGGATACTGGATTACAAAAGAATTTGAAAATAAAGGAATTGTGACTAAATCAGTAGTAAAAATGATAGATTATGCATTTGATACCTTAAAATTAAACCGAATACAGATAAAATGTGGAATTGGAAATGAAAAAAGTTCAAAAATTCCAAAAAAGCTAAATTTTAAATTTGAAGGAATTGAAAGAAGTGCAGAACTCTTAAATGGAAAATTTATCGATGCAGAAGTCTACAGTATTTTAAAAGATGAATGGAAATTTTAAAAATTAAAAAAGAACTAATTAAATGAAATTTAATCTTTTTTTATATGGTCAAGTAAAACTCCTTTTTTGTAGCATAAATACAAAATTCCAGTATCGTACCTTGCATCGTGAAATCCAACGTCACTGCAACCATACGTTTTTTTTGTAAATTCGAGTCCCTCGTGTGGACACTGTTCTAAAAATTCCATCAATTCAACCAATTTTGGCCGTTTATATCGTTTCTGGCCAGGAAGTTTACAAATTGGAGTAAAATGAAACATTGTACAGAATTTATCTTTTGGAATGTATTCTGGACCGAGTCTTTCAAACTCTGCTTTTAAAAATCGAATATCAAATGAAATATTGTGTCCGATTATTACAGAATCTTCAAGATCATCCCGTACTTCATCGACAGTATCTTCAAAAGTCATTCCATTTGATAATTCATCAAGTATATCCATAGTTAATCCATGAACTTTTGCAGCGCTTCTTGACATATGGTCAACCAAGTAGTATTGATTAAAAACTTTTTTTAAGTTCAAATCTTCATCAGTTACCAGATAAGAAAGCTGTGCAATCTGTCCTGGGTGAAGGCCTGTTGTTTCAGTATCTAAAAAAACATACATCTTTAACACGTTTTAATTTTAAATTTTTAATAACTTATTTCAAGATAACTCAACTATATATATCAGGTTATTTAAGCTTTATATCTAATTAAAGAATATTTCCCTGATTTAAGTATGCAATGATGAGTGCCGACTTCACTGAGGAACCTTTTCCGATGAAGACAACGGGGACAGCTGAGCATAACTTTTTTAAAAAATTTATATTACAATTTTAATTAAAATTTAGGAGAGTTTGTTGGCCATATTTCATTCCATGTTCTCCAAGTATCTTTTTACCGATTTTTTCGCCGAAAAGTTCAAGTATTTTTTCAGGGTTTTTGTTTATCTCGATTTTAGATCTGATTCCTGCATCATATAGTTTTCTCGATCTTATACGGCCCACATTCTTAACGTTTAAAAGTTCAATTAGTTCTTCTTTTGCACCATATTCAATCCTTACTTCCATTTTTAAAAGTGATTTATAGATCTCACTATTATCTAAATGGATTAATTTTGCAATCTCTTTTGTCGAATATATCATCCATTTAGCCTGTTCAACCTTGTACCGCAGTATTCCTGGTTCAACACCGTACTTTTCTAAAATTATTTCTTCAGGAATTTCACTTACCCAGTCGCAAAACATTTTTGAATTTTTAAAAGCTTCAATATTTTCTATCGAATAATCTTTCAGTCCCATTTTATCCATTTCAAGAATTAAATCAAGTTCTTCATTCGGCCTGATTCTTAAAAGTGGCCTCATTTCGTTAGTTTTTGAAATTAAATAGAATAAATACTGATCAATTTTTGATCGATCCAATTGGTCGCATTTTTTCTTCAATTCATGTAATTCTTCAATTATAATTTCAGAACTCATCGGATCAATATAAAGTTCAGAAATTCTTTTTCCAAGCTTCGTTGATCTAAATTCAATGTTTGAATTAGGATTTGTAAGATCAAACGACGTTTCTTTTGAATCTAAAACTAAATTATTTGAAGAGTCGAAAGAAAGTTCCCTAACTTTGTTCTCTGTTTTTTTGTGAATTGTTGTTTCTAAAAACTTATTTTTTTCTAAAAATTCTACAACTTCGGATACATTTAATAAAACAGCACCAATATTTCCAAACTGGTGTGCATAAAATGTATTTTTCATAAAATTAACAAGATTTTGTCCGTCTTTAATTTCTCCTGTCGAGATTAAACCTAAAATATGAATTCTCAAAACTTTCTGATTTGCAAGTTTTGAATAGATATTTTCAACACTTCCTGTGAGTATTTCATAAGCTTTTTCGGCGTCACGTTCATTTTTAATATAAATTATTCCTTCACCATAAGGATCCAGTCCAGGCCGACCGGCTCTTCCAATACATTGCTGAATTTCCATTCTTGGAATATCTACAAGACCGTTTTGTGAGTATCGTTTAATGTCTCGCACAATTGCTCGTCTACATGGTAAATTCAATCCTGCTGAAAGTGTTGGTGTACAGCAAATTACTTTTATAAGCCTGTTTCTAAATCCGTCTTCAACAATTTTTCTGTGTTTATAAGTAAGGCCTGCATGGTGAAATGCCACACCATTTTGTATACATTTCGAAAGTGCTTTACAAGTTTCAACGGGCCTATCGAGTATTGATAAAATTTCTTCGCTTAACTTATTCAATTCATGCTGTTCAGTTCTTGTTAAATATTTAGCTAAATTGTGTTTTTTTGCTTCACCAACTGCATTTCTTTTCGAATTACAGAATATCAAACAAGAACCTTTTTCTTCAACACTATCAACTATTAAATCAGTCAAATTATTTCGAGAAACTTGTTTTATTTTTTTTGCAGGATTTTTTAAAAATTCAAGTTCATTTTCAAAGTAAATTCCTTTTTTTAGTTCAACTGGTCTCCATCCATCAACAATTAATTTTGCATTTAACCAGTTTGAGAGTTCTTCAGGGTTTCCAATGGTTGCAGAAAGACCTACAATTTGGGCATTTAAGTTTTTCAACTTCGTTAATATTACTTCTAATGTACCTCCTCGTTCATTGTCTCCGATTAAATGGATTTCATCAATTACTGCTAACGATACATCATTTATCCATTCAACGTTATGCCTCATCAGTGAATCGAGCTTTTCAGAAGTAGTTATAATAATATGAAACTTTGAAAGGTTCTCTTTTGTATCAAAATCTCCAATTGATAGTCCTACTTTTATTCCATATTTTTCGTATTTTTCCCTAAATTCGTCAAATTTTTCATTTGCAAGCGCCTTTAATGGAACGATAAATAGTCCTTTTTTCCCAGTTAAATTTTTATTTTCATCTAAAATATGATTTAATAAAGCCATTTCTCCAATAAGCGTTTTTCCACTAGCCGTTGGAATACATATTAAAAAATTCTTTGTTTTATCAAAAAGTCCTTCGTCAATTACTTTTTTTTGAGGGGGCCTTAATTCAGTAATTTTGTTTTCTTTAAGTAGATCCAAGACATGCATTTTTTCAACATTTTTGTTAATTCTTTTCTTCTTAATTGTAATCCGGTTATAATATAATTTTGCCCATATGAGTAATAATAATTACAGATTATTGTTACATAGTAATAAAATATGATAACATATAAATACTGCGATATATCAGATATTATCTGTATTAAATATATCAAAAAATTGATACTCTAAAATGGGTGGGGCTATGCACATACCAGATGGATTTATCCCATTATGGGAAAGCGGGATATTTTGGGTAATTTCCCTGATATTCCTGAGTATGTCCTTAAGATGGGCATCAAAAGAAATGAATGAAAAAACAGTTCCATTATTTACGGCACTTGCAGCAGGTATTTTTGCAATTCAGGCAATGAACATGCCAATACCTTGGGGAACCAGTGGACACATGGTTGGTGCGGCATTGACTGCGATAGTATTTGATAGCCCGTGGGCTGCGGTATTAATGTTAGCATATTTTTTGATCGGTTATTAGTCGAGTTGTATTTATTTGATAGCCCGTGGGCTGCGGTATTAATGTTAGCTCTTGTTTTAATTGTTCAAGGATTATTCTTTGCAGACGGTGGTTTAATCGTCATGGGTGCAAACATATTTAACATGGGTATTGTAGGCGGATTTGTAGGATACTACATCTTCAAAGCATTGAAAAAAACAAACTTCCACGCAGCAGTATTTACTGCAGGATGGTCTGCAACATTCATCGCTTCATTAGTTTGTGCAGCAGAACTTGCAATTGCAGGAACGTTCCCTATTGACCTTGGACTTCAATTTATGGGCCTTTACCACGCAGTTATCGGAATTATTGAAGGTTTAATCACTGCAATAGTGGTAGGTTACCTCGCATCAGCTCGACCGGATCTTGTAAAGAGCGTAAAAGCGGTGATTTCACATGAATAACAATAACTCAATATTGGTTGCAGGATTAATTGTTGCTTTATTACTTGGACTTGCAGCACCATTTTTAGCTTCAGGTGACCCTGATGGATTGGAAAGCGCTGCAGAAAAAATCATTAACGAAGAAGTTCTTGGAGCAAATTTGGAAGAAGCAGGTCTTGAAGAAGAAGGAACGATTGCACCTTCACCAATGCCCGACTATGCAATTCCAGGAATGGACAAAATTGGGGAAATTGGTGCATTAATTATTGGTATTTTATTAATAACTGCACTTTCATTTGGCGTTGGTTCAATCTTTAAAAAATCAACATCAGAAAACTAAAAACTTTGATTTATTTTTTTTAATTTTTTAAAATTTCAAAATGTTGGGAGTTTACTTTTCTTGCATATTTTTATATAATTTATACCAAAAACATGATTTTAAAATTAAACCGGTGTATCTATGATAAAACATATCGTTATGTGGAAATTAAAAGATAATGCAAATGCTAATGAAAAATTAGAAAATGCAAAAATTATTAAAACAAATTTAGAAGCGTTAAAAGAAGTTATTCCTGAAATAAAATATATTGAAGTTGGAATAGATTCAAAAAAATTTGAAAATAACTACGATGTAGTTTTAGTATCTGAATTTGGTAATTTTGAAGATTTAGATGTTTATCAAAAACATCCCTCACATTTGAAAGTTGGAAAATTTGTAAAATCAGTTGCAGAACTGAGAACTGCCGTTGATTACGAATTTTAAGTATATTATTTAATAAACATTTGTATTATTTCTTTTAGTTTTAAAAATAACATGACTTTTTATAGATTAGGAACTATTTTAAATTAATAATACTCCATAATCATTTGTATAATATTGTAATAAAAGCAGTTGGTTAAAATTTGCACGGATCAATTCATAGTTTAGAACGAGATGCATTTGTTGAAAGTCCACTTCATAAAATAGATGCTAGAATCAAATTAATCTTTGTTTTTGCCGTAGTTTTGACTGCAACAATATTTAACAATATTCATCTGATGATTTTAATGGAAATTTACATTTTATTCGTAATGCTCTTTTCAAAAATCCCTCTTCTAAATTTAATTAAAAGAATCATTATGATAATTCCATTTGGTGGATTTATAGCATTATTTCAGCCATTCATTCGAGGAGGATCAGTAATATTTTATTTGGGAATGCTTCCAGTATACGCGGAAGGATTGGATTTTGGAATTTCGTTATTTTTAAAGTTTTTGGTATCAATATCCTCTGTAGTGCTACTTTCCTCGACTACTCCGATGTATGAAGTAATTAATGCTGGAAAAAAACTTGGAATTCCGAGCATTATGTCTACCCTTCTTGGAATGATGATAAGATACCTTTTTGTAATGTTCGATGTTTTAGAATCCACCCTAAAAGCGCAGAAATCAAGAGCACTCAACCGAAAAAATTTAAGTTATAATGATCTTTTGAATACTTTTGGATCTTTAGTCGGACTTGTTTTTTTAAAATCATATGAACAAGGTGAAAGAACATATTTAGGAATGCTTTCAAGAGGATATTCAAAAGATTCCAAAATAAAAACACTTGGTCAAAAAATTGGATTTAATGATATAGTATTTTTATCTGCAACTACGATATTATTATCCGTTGGAATAGTTTCATTTTAGTTCATATACAGAATAAATGTTATTTTAAATATATTTTTAGAAGTTAAATTACGTCTTTACGCGGAGAACATGATAATATATCTAAATTTGATAATTATGGCGATTTTTATCAAAAAAATAAAAAGTTAGATAAATGTATACGTTCAAAATTAATATTAAAGAAATCTAAAAGGGCTCATCATGGGACTACTCTCCATTTTTGAAACAAAGGAACCAAAAAAATTGTTTGGAAAAGGCATGGAATATTATAATAGGGGCAAATATCAAAAAGCAATAGAATTATTTAATAAAACCATCAATTCTGAACCAAATAATCCTCATGCATGGTATTTCAAAGGACATGCCTACCAAATGCTTGATAAACCAAAATTAGCTCAGGACTCCTACGAAAAAGCTTTATCAATAAGTCCAAATGATCTTGAAATGGTAAAAAATTATGCAATGTTGTTAAATTCTTTGGAATTGTTTAATGAATCTGTTGAAGTTTTAAAGGATGTTTCCGAACCAGATTTTGAAATTACTGAAATTTTAGGCAATGCTTACTTAAAAATGGGTAAATTTGATGAAGCTCTTGTGGAATTCGATAAAATTTTAGAAAAAAAGCCGAAATATAAGGAAGTACTTGCAAAAAAAGGAACTGTACTTGTGGGACTTAAAAAATTTGATGAAGCTCTTGATATTTATGAAAAAGTTTTGAAAATAAGTCCATATGATACAGAAGTATGGAAAAATATAGGTAATGCATTTTATACTGTCAAAAAGTATGAAAAGGCAATTCAATTTTACGATATGTATTTGACTGAACATAAAGGCGACTTTGAAGTAACCCTATCAAAGGGCGATGCTTTTAGAAAACTTGGAAAAACTAATGAAGCTCTTGATCTTTATACAAAAGTACTTGAAAAACATATGAACAGCCACGAACCTTGGTGTAGGGTTGGACTCCTGTATTATGATAATAAAGATTATGAAACTGCCACTTATTATTTAGAACTTGCAAGTGAAAGGAACCCATTAAATCCATCCATACTTATAAAACTTGCTCGAACATATATTAGACTGAAAAATTATAATAAAAGCCTCGAATTTATTGAAAAAGCACTGGATAAAGATAACGAATATGCAAAAGCATGGTGCTACAAAGGACAGGTTTTAGACATTTTAGAAAGACATTACGAAGCAATAGACTGCTACAAAAAAGCAATAAATCTGAATAAAAATGTTTCAGACTTTTGGATACAGCTTTCTAAAGTCTATGGTACTGTTGGAAAAAAAGAAGATTCGAAATATGCTTATGAAACTGCAATTAAACTTGAACCTGAAATTGCCCTTTTTGAAAAAAATGTGCAAAATTCAAACTTTTTGTAGATGTTGGCCATAAATTATAAAATCATATCATATAATTATAAATAGAATCGTCATTATACGATTAAGAAAATCCAAATTCGAGCAAGGTGGAAAATTGGAAGAAGAAAAGTTCTATGTAACTCAGGCTTTATCGGAATCTGAAGTTTTTGGAAAATTAAGAATGTTAATCGCTGAAAATGTTAGTGGATTATATAATTTAACTGTTAAAAATAGTTTAAATCATAAATTTTATTCGATTAAATTTGTTGTTAAAACAAAAAGCGAAAATTATGCAAAACTTTGTGAATTACTCCAAAAAAATGAAATAATTTTGGTAAATTGTTATGAATTACTTTTTCCATCATATAAAATATCCATAAATGGGGATGCAGAAAACTGCCTAACTGTGCAGAAAGAACTTCTTGAAATTTTAATGGAATATGGTTCAGTTCCCATAAAATCCAAACTTTCGTCAGATGAATTTATTAAAGGATCACTAGAGATAATTGTTACAAATAAGGACCCTTCAAATTGCATTAAATTCTTAGAAATTATGAGAAAAAACAAAGATATGGAATATAAAATCACCCCTATTGCTGAAAATGAACTTTAAATACTGGTAAAAAAGGGGAAATAGGTGATTTGATGGTCCTCGGATTTCTTCGTTCGAAATCTAACAAATTTAAAAAACTCCTCGAAGAAGACAGAATAAATGATGCTCAAAAAATGCTAGATGAGGACGATTCACTAACTTCGGATTTGTTTAAATATTTAAAATCAGAAAGTGAAGTCGTAAAGGCTAATGCAATTTATATGCTCACAAAAAATTACTTAAAAAATAATAAAGATATTTCAGAATTATTTTCCCCATTGAAAGCATTATTAACACAAAAAAGTGAAATTGTGGTTTTAAATTCACTAATTTCACTTAAGTTAATAACTGACGTGTCCCCTGAAGTTTATGAAAACTTCAATCATGAGCTAAACCACATAAACAAAACATTTGTTAATTTGGATATTCGAAATTATACGGGAAACCTAATAAAAAAATACGGAAAATTTAAAGAATATCACTTATCTGACAATCAAAAAATGCTTCAAAAACATGTCAAAAAGTTAATGAAATCTTCAAAGCAAGAATCATTATTTGGAAGATTAATGGAAATTGGATCATCACTATTCTTTATAATGCCCGATAAGCTAGAGATAACTGAAAAAATACTTGAAGAATCCATTTCAAAAGAAGATCTGCAATTTAACGTATTTACAATAGAACATCTTAAATCTGGAAAAATTAATGAAATGGATCCATTAAACGTTGTATACCAATTATCAAAATTGCCTACACTTACAAAAGGGCAAGTGGATAATACAATGGACCAGACCCTAGATTTAATGCGTAATTCAAAAAACATGATTGTTAGAAACATGGTATTAAATACTGTTTATGAAATATCGAAAACATATCCTGATGTACTATATAACCATATTTCAGGACTTGAAAATTATGCTGAAAAATATGGTGGAAACGACCCGATATTTCAAGCTATTCTTAAAGAGTTATCAAAAATATACCGTCTTGAAAACTCCTCTCTTTCTAAATTACTTTAAAAATAATATTTTTTTAACTTAAAAATTAAAATTAATTAAGATTTATAAGGAAAACTTTTTATCAATTTATTCATTTCTTCTCTGTTGATATATTCCTTATTTCCAATTTTAAGAACCTTTTCTGAAGTTACTCTTCCAAAAGGAGTAAGTGGACATCTATTTTTAACTGCAATTTCTAAAACATTTGAAACTTCATATTCAGGAACACTTACTAAATATGTTCCAAGATATCTTGTAGCTCGAGGATATGGTAAGCCAGTTATTTCAACACCATTTTGAGCTTTTAAAAGCATTTCTAAAATATTACAAAGCCAACCGCCCCTTGAAGCATCTTTACAGGCGTGAACTTCGATATCGTTTTTCAAAACATCTAAAAATGTATCAAATTTATTCTTTGCTTTTTGGATTCTTTCTCCAATGTCGCCTTCAACAGGATGTCCAAGCATCAACATTACATCTCCATCTTTTGAACCAGAATCTCGAACAAATGTGTCTGAAACAAGTTTTCCAAAAACAACTACACTCATGCAGGATTTTAATGATTCAATAGTTTGGGTATTTCCACCAATTATTGGGATATCAAGTCCAATTGACTGTTTTTTTAAACCATCAACTGCAATTTTAATTTCTTCTTCATTTGCAGCCTGAATTGCATCCATTGCATAAAGTGGCTTTGCACCCATTGCAACGATATCACAGGTGGTGTGAATGAGTGCAGTTTTTGAGCCTAATATTAATGGGTATGGCCCTTCCATATTGTAAACCGATTTTCCAACAACTACTCCATCGTCTCCTGCCCTAATTCCACTTAAAAGACCCGGAACCTTTGAATCCATGTTCCAAAGTTCTTTTCTAGGGTAGTTGTTCTCCATCATATGGTCTATTGCATATTTAATTTCGTACTCGATATTTTCCATGTTCTCACGTTAAATTATATAATTCATGTAAATTTATAGTTTAAAATAATTTAAAAAGCATTTTCACTATTTTCTAAGACATATTTATTCAAAATAGGGGTTGTTTTTATATAAATATTCCTTTTAAAATATAGATTTAAATATAAATTATCCAGATTATTTAAAATAAAAATAGTAAAACTGGTGTTCTATGGTAAACTTTAGTAAAAATGAACTTGAAGTTATAAAAAACGTATTAAAAAGCGCAGAATCGATTTCAAGAGACGTTGACCCGAAACTTTTTATTTATTCTGAAGACATGTATCTTGGAAGAAACGATTCATGCAGAACCGCACTCTATGCTTTAGAAAACGAAGAATTTTTAGGAGATTTCGGAGAAGAAGAAATTGAAGAGATTATTTGGGATGAATTACAGCTATACGTTGATTATTTGTACAATGAAAAGTCCGAAATTCAGTCTAACGATTCCGTAGAATCGAAACAAATTGATGAAATTAAAAAATTGATGAAAAAAATACGGCCATTTGATGAATAAAAATCGAATTATTTGTATTTTAAAAATTAAACTTTGCAAAGTATTTTTATATGTTTGAAGCATATGATATCTCTGCGTTAAAATCGAATAAATAGGTGCGAGTTTTTTGGTGGTTTTATGAGAAACACTCCCAAAATTTGTGTTATTAATGGAGATGGCATTGGAAACGAAGTGATTCCTGAAACAGTGCGCGTCTTGAATGAAATTGGGGATTTTGAATTTATAGAAACACATGCGGGCTACGAATGTTTTAAAAGATGTGGCGATGCGATACCTGAAAAGACCATAGAAATTGCAAAAGAATCTGATTCTATTCTTTTTGGATCTGTTACTACCCCAAAACCAACTGAATTAAAAAATAAACCCTATAGAAGTCCAATATTAACTTTAAGAAAAGAACTCGACCTTTATGCAAATATAAGACCGACTTTCAACTTCAAAAACCTTGATTTTGTGATAATTCGCGAAAATACCGAAGGTCTTTATGTGAAAAAAGAATATTACGACGAAAAAAATGAAGTTGCGACTGCTGAACGAATTATTTCTAAATTTGGAAGCTCGAGAATTGTAAAATTTGCTTTTGATTATGCACTTCAAAACAATAGAAAAAAAGTATCCTGTATTCACAAAGCAAATGTTTTGAGGATCACAGATGGGTTATTCCTAGGGGTATTTGAAGAAATATCGAAAAAATATGAAAAATTGGGAATAGTGTCTGATGACTATTTGATTGATGCAACAGCGATGTATTTAATTAGAAATCCGCAAATGTTTGATGTCATGGTTACAACAAATTTATTTGGAGATATTTTATCGGATGAAGCTGCTGGACTTATCGGAGGACTTGGAATGTCTCCTTCAGCAAATATTGGTGACAAAAACGGATTATTCGAACCAGTGCATGGATCCGCACCAGATATTGCTGGAAAAGGAATTTCAAACCCGATTGCAACAATTTTAAGTGCTGCAATGATGCTTGATCATTTAAAAATAAATAAAGAAGCGGAATACATAAGAAATGCAGTTAAAAAAACTGTTGAATGTAAATACCTAACTCCGGATCTTGGGGGACACTTAAAAACTTCTGAAGTTACAGAAAAAATCATTGAATCAATAAAATCTCAAATGATTCAATGATCAATACTAAAAATTTAAAAACTATTAGGTAAAACATTATTTGTAAATTGATTCGGTGATTTCATGAGATTTAAACTCGATGGGAGAATAATATTCAGCAAGGATGTCGAAGAAGAAACACAAAAAGATATCGTCGAAGTTTTGGAAAACAGAGATATTTTCTTAAAAGGTGTTCCAGAAGGCAAAGAAAACGAAGCTTCAAAAATTGAAACTTACGAATTTGACGGAAAAGATTTAAAACTTAAAATGACTTCAGGAACCTACACGAGAGCGCATGAAGGTATTGTAAGATTGAAAAAACCAATAATGGAAAAAGTTGGAAGAAAACACCAGATTGGTATTAGGGATGTTGCAATTGATAAATACATTGTAACACTCACAGCAGAACCTTCAAAAGTTAGCGAATTAAAAGGATTGAAAGTTCCAGAATGTGAAGTTGAATTAGAAAGTGAAAAAATTAACATTGTCTTTGAAAATTTAGGCGATGGAGAATTAAAAAGAAATATTATTGACAGGGCGATTAAATTCGTTAAAAATGAACTTGATAAACAAGATCAAGACTTAACGTTTGAAGTTTGTAAAATTGCTCCAGGAACAATTGTTTCAGACTACAAAGCAAAAAGAGAAATTACATTTGATACGGACCCAACTGAACTCGCAGAACCATACGGCTGGGTAAAAAGATTCCCTGGAAGAGGACAGTGGTTTTATACTGCACCAATGGCAAAATTATTCAGAGCATTCGAAAGCATAATTATCGAAGAATGTATCGATAAAATAGGATTTGACGAATGTTTATTCCCAAAATTAATTCCCTTGGATGTAATGTACAAAATGAGATATTTAGAGGGACTTCCTGAAGGAATGTACTATGTATGCCCTCCAAAAAGGGAACCTGAAATGTTTCAGGATTTTGTAAACGAAATGATGATTAAAAAGGAAATTCCTATTGAAAAATTAAAAACTTTGTTAAGAGATCCTGCATACGTTTTAGCACCTGCACAGTGTGAACCGTTCTACACATTCTTCGATCATGAATTGGTAGATGTTGATCACCCTTCGAAATTTTTCGACAAAAGTGGTTGGACTTACAGGTGGGAAGGCGGTGGAGCCAAAGGTCTTGACAGAGTAAATGAGTTCTTGAGGGGCGAATGTGTATGGATGGGTACTCCCGAATTTGTGGAAAAAGTGAGAGACGATACCCTAAAATACGCTGAAAAACTAGCAGAAAAATTAGATTTAGAATACTGGACTGAAGTTGGAGACGATCCATTCTATTTAGAAGGTAGAAAATCAGAAGCTAGAGGAATTGAATTCCCTGATGTTCCAAAATACGAAATGAGACTATGGTTACCACACGTTAAAGAAGAAAGAAAAGGTGTTGCTGTAACTTCAGCAAACATTCATGGAACACACTTTGTAGAAGGATTTGGAATTAAAGACTACAAAGAAAGAAAAGTTTGGACTGGATGTACAGGATACGGACTAACCAGATGGGTAATTGGATTTTTAGCACAGTACGGCTACAATTACGACGATTGGCCAGAATTAATCCAGAAAAAAGTTGGAAAATTGCCAGAAATTCCTAAAGTAATAACCTGGCCATAATTCCAAAATATTAATTAAATCCTTTTTTACCCCATATTATGGATTCTTTAGGCGATTAACGTAAAAAAAATGGTTTTTTTAAGGAGCAATATTTTATAGAATAATGTACACAGTACAATATGTCACTGGGGGGTGTACATTATGGATTTAAACTATGTGATCAATACAGTCCTTGGCTGCTACGACACCATATTTGTATCTTTAGCAGTCGTTGGAATCTCCGTATGGAGTACTTTTTGGTTTTGGGCCGCTACTGCTGAAGTATAACTTAAATTACTTTTTTGGGCCCTTTTTTTTAAGTTTTTGTATAACTTTGTAGTATGGTTCGTGCGGTACGTGTAAAAACTTCTCACGAACGTGCTTTACAGAGTTTGAAATTCCAATTATGTGTATATTTATCGGCTTTTTTCGGTGTTCATTTGTTAAACTAAGCGAACTTCGTAAATTATTGACTTCTTCTCTTGAAATTCTGAGTATTCCATATGGGTGGTTGTAATCAATTAGCCAAGGGTTTGTTCTAGAACAGCCTAAAACCCCAGAATAATTCATTAAAGCATTTCTAACAATTGCAATTACGTCTTTTTGAAATAGTTCTTCTTCAAAAATAATTTCAAGTGCAACGTACCTTTTTTTTTCTCTCAAGGTCGGAGGTAGTGTTTTTAACATCGTGTATTTCCCCTATATATACTAAAATAAAAATAATAAACGCAATATTTATAATAATTAGGCCAGTTATAAAAACTTGGTGATTATCGTGTTGAAAAATCATGCTTTAAGTATATTGGAAAAATCACTCGATTACGATGTAGGTTTTGGAGACCTGACAACAGAATTAATGATACCTAAAAATCAGGAATCGGAAGCTGTTTTTGTTGCTAAGGAAGAATCCATAATCTGTGGAATTGATTTTGTAATTGAATTTATGGAAAAAAACGGATTAACCTGTACTCCATTAGTAAACGAAGGAGATAAAGTTATTGGACCTTTTTTAAAGGTTAAGGGAAATACAAAAACAATAATAATTCTTGAAAGGACGGCTTTAAACTTTTTAATGCATATTTCTGGAATTTCAACTAAAACCAACAGGATAATTGAAAATGTACGAAAAATTAATAAAACTGTAAACATTGCAGCAACAAGAAAAACACACCCGCTACTTTCGATGATTGAAAAATATGCAGTTTTTGTTGGTGGTGGAGATACCCACAGATTCAGGCTTGATGACATGGTAATGATTAAAGATAACCACATTCAGGCAGTTGGAATAGATGAATGCTTTAAAAGAGCTGAAAAATTAAGCTTTTCTAAAAAAATTGAAGTAGAAGTTGATACTCTCGACCAGTTGAAAAAAGTAATTGAATATAAGCCAGATATAATACTTCTCGACAATTTTGAATTTAAAAATATAGAAACTGCACTAAATATCGTTTCAGAATTTGAACAAAAAACTGGGTTCAGACCAAAAATTGAGCTCAGCGGTGGAATAAACGAAAATAACGTGAATACTTATGCAAAATATAATGTAGACGTTATTTCAATGGGTTCATTAATTCATTCAGCAATATCTGTTGATATCGGACTTGATTTACTTTAAACTAATTTAATTTGGGGATTCAGATGATAACAAAAAATGAAGCATTGGATTTTTTAAAATTAAATTCAATAAACTCCATTTTGGAAAAATTAGAAGGTATTAATACACAAAATTCTTCTAAAACCATTACTTTTTCAAAAAATGCATTTATTCCTGTTTGTAACTGGTGCAGAAACGTCTGTGGATACTGCACATTTAGAAATGAAAACTTTAAATTGCTAAAAATGGACGAAATGAAAGAAATTTTAACTAAAGCAAATGCTTTTGGGTGCAGGGAAGCGCTATTCACTTTTGGGGAAAATGTTGATGAAAACGAGAAAGTGAAAGAAGAATTGAAAAAAATGGGGTATTATGGAATTTTAGAATATTTATACGAAATAAGTGCGTGGTGTCTTGAAAACACGAATCTTTTACCACATACTAACTGCGGGATTTTGTCTTACGATGAACTGGAATACCTAAGGGAAGTAAATGCTTCGATGGGTTTGATGCTTGAAAATTCAAGTGCGAGATTATGCAGTACTATCGCACATGAAAAGAGTCCAGGAAAAGACCCTAATTTAAGAATTGAAATGATCGAAAATGCGGGAAAATTAAAAATTCCATTTACTACGGGAATATTGATTGGAATTGGAGAAACTCTTGAAGAAAGAATTGATTCCATATTTGAAATCAAACGAATTCATGAAAAGTATGGACATATTCAAGAAGTTATCGTTCAAAACTTTAGATCAAAACCCCTAATTCCAATGGAAAATTACAAAGAACCAAGTCCTATTGAAATGTTTAAAATGATAATTCTTTCAAAATTAATTTTAGAAGGTATTTCAATTCAAGTTCCACCAAATTTAAATCGCGAAACTGGACAGCTGTTTTTAATGGCTGGAATTGATGACTGGGGCGGAGTTTCTCCATTAACAAAAGACTTTGTAAACCCCGAAGCCCCATGGCCAGATATTGAAGAATTAAACAGTTTTTCAAAAGAACTTGGATTTGAATTAAAAGAAAGGCTTCCAGTTTACGAAAAATACATTTCAAAAGAATGGCTGGATAAAAAAGTTTTAGAAAAAATTAAAAAATAATTTATTTTTTTAAATCATTTCAATTAAAGCATTTGCTGCTTCTGTTGTAGCGCTTCTGTCGCCACCGGCAACAATTAAAACATCGTTTCCATTTGCAACATCAGAAACTACTGCTAAAGTTGCAAGGGATTCGCCATCAATTGCAATTAAACCTGCATTTGATAATTCATTAGTTATTGAATTTACAATCGGCCCACCAATCAATATTAATGGATTTTCTGAAGCATCCATTGAAGTTTCAGTGTCCAATTTAACTACTGGGGCACTTACGGTTATAGATTCTTTGTCTCCTGTAGTAATTGCATTTGCAACAATTTCCGCATTTAAGACGTTTATTTTCTGGCTTTGTACTAAGCTAACTTCTTTTTCTTCATTCATTTCGAAGAATACGTTTAATTTGGTTGCACTGCTTCCCTCATCATCAAACAAGAAATCTGCATAATCTGCAACTTTAACTTTATCATCAGATTCTAAACCTTTTAAGTCATCTCCAACATATTTTAAAGCAAGACCTACGTTTTGTTGGCCCTTTACAAAATCATCGCTGTATTTTAACTGCTTACTTACGGAATCATATACTACTGTGTAAATTTCATAATCTGGAATCACTTCTGATCCTAAAGGCATTCCTTTTACATTATTTACAATTACAACATCAGCATGACCTACATTTCCATCTATACTTTCATAAACTTTTTGAAATCTTACTCCAATTCCGCCTGCAATTAAGTTTGTTGGTGCTTCATTATATGTAGACGCTATAACCGCACCATCTTTTAATATTTTTGCACTGACTTTATATTTAGCACCATCCGTTATAATTGAATCGATTTTTATTTCGCACCCATTCACTGAATATGATTCCCCTTCTTTTATCGTGCCTCGATAAACTTCCTTTCCCATACAAACTTTATCAGCATCTGGACTCAGACCCATCAATGTCCATTCTTCACCCAAATATGCAATATTACGTCCGGGAGCCAGCCACCCTAACCCTGTTGGAAATCCTGCACTTACAAAAGTATTTTCATTAAATAACATTGTCATATAGGACATTTCATCAGAATTTACCTTCCAGTTTGCACCATCAGTTTTAAGTCTTAAAAATAAAAATTCTGCGGAAACATCATCGTCTGAATTAGTAAACCAGCTTGAAGGGTCAGTATCTGATACTTCCATCAAATTACCTAAATCTTCAAGTGAAACATATCCTGTAGCATCTAGATTACTTGTACTGTCAAAATCTGCATTTGAAATGACAGATACATAGTCATCATCTGTGGAAACTGCGAAAAGTGAATCAGTAACTCCAGAACCGACTAAATTAAATTCATCTGATTTGGAGTTTGAAGCAATTGATAAAGTTGCAGAAGCACTTTCACCGTTTTGTTCTAAAAAGGATAATGATCCAATTTTTGCCGCAATATTTGCAGCAGATACAACGTCTGAAGCTACTGAATTTGAACCAACAATAATATCAACATTTGAATTATCGGTCGAAATATCTGAAACAAAAGAATCTACATCCCCAACTTTTTCTACTGCAAATGCACCTGAACAAAATGCTGAACCAAGCATCAAGCCACCTATACCGATGCTAACTATTTTTTTAATACTGATTGCCATTTATTCACCTGTTTATTAATATTTTTTTAAAAATAGTCATAACTAATATGCCTATTCTAAATAAATGTAATAATTATGAATAATATTTAAATTTTATGATTTTTTTAATAAATTTTTAAAAATAAATCATATAAGATATATACGAGAATGTAAAATATTGTTACAAAAATGGTAAGGTGAAACTATCGACGTAGACTGGGCTGAATATTACCGAAAAAATCATGGAAAAACCCAATTTAAGTCTGAAAAAGAATCAAAAAATTTTTGGGATGTTTTTTCAAAAAATTACGCTAAAAATGTACTGAATAATAAAAATGGATGGGTCAAAAATAATATTAATCATTTTAAAAATGAGTTTAATCTCGATAAAAACACATCTATTTTAGAAATTGGGCCTGGACCTGGAACTTACACGATACCCCTTGCAAAAGAAGTTGAAGAAATTACTGTTGTAGAACAGTCTACGGGTATGATCGATATTTTAAAAAATAGAATGAAAGAAGAAGAAATTGACAACATAAACATAATAAACAAAAGATGGGATAATTTTGGATTAAATGCGGAAATTAACCCCGATGTTGTATTTTCATCATATTCCCTTGGCGTAGATGACATGGAAGAATCCCTCAAAAAAATGAATAATTATGCTGAAAAATACTGCTGCATCTTAACATTTGGAACTCGTCAGGCTTGGAGAGGAGTATATTCTAAAATTAGGGAATCCATTTTTGAACAAAAACCTGAGAAAAAAGAATTTGGAATGACATATATTTTAATCTACAATATATTACACCAACTTGGAATATATGCAGATGTTAAATTAAGTGAAAAACCATTTTCACAAACATTTGCAGATTTGGATGAGGCAGCTGAACACTATTTGGACAGATTCAAGGCTCGGGGAGATGTTACACTAACTGATGAACAGTATTTAAAAGTAAAAGAAGTATTATCCAAAGAGTTGACCAAAACAGAAGATTCTTGGAAATTTGAAAAAAATTCAAAAGAAGCCATGATTACTTGGAAAAAAGAACAAGATATCTGAAATATCTAGATTATTTACCATTTTGGATTTTTAATTTTTTTAAATGTTTTACGAGTTTTTTCAGCTCCAAAACTTCCTTAATATTTCCTTCAGACCGGAATATTTTAATCATTGACTTGACTTGGGCTATCGCATCGTCATATCTTTTTAAAGTTGCGTACATTGCCCCTAAATTATAAATTGCTCCCCAGTAAGTTGTATCAAGCTCAATTGCTTTTTTATAATGCATTTCTGCTTCTTCATATTTTTCAGATTTTGCTAAAAGTGTTGCAAGGTTATTATGTGCCTTTGAATTTAAAACATCCAATTCAACTGCTTTTTTAAATTCAATTTCTGCGTCATCAAATCTTTCGAGATATTCTAAAAGGCATCCGTAATTATTGTGTGCTTCCGAATAGTCAGGATTTAAACTTATTGCTTTTTTATATTCTACTTCAGCAGCGTTAAAATCTCCAGATTCGTAAAGTGCGTTTGCAAAAGTTAAAACTTCAGCAAAACCTGTATCTGTTATTTCTTCCCTAATTATTTCTTCCGTTTCAGCTTCAATTTCAGTTTTATCTAATATTTCTTCAAGCGATTCTAATTCAATAGTATCTGCATCAATTAGTTCTTTGATATCTGATTCAGGTTCAGCAATAACTTCTAAAACTTCAATGTCTTCAATTGTTTCTTCAGAAATTTCTTTAACGACTTCTTCAATATCGGCTTCAATTTCTTCTTCCTCGAAATCATCAAGAATTTCTTCATTTACATCATTAACTTCAATTTCGATGTCTTCTTTTGGTTCTTCTTCAAAAATTACATCTTGTTTGTCATTTAATTCTTCGATTTCATCGTCAATTTTATTTTCTAAATCAGTTTCTAAAATTTCTTCAACAGGCATTTCAACGTCTATTTCATCAACAACTACTTCTTCGATTTCCGGTTCATCTACTGTTCCAATATCCCCATCTAAAATACGGTCTTCAAGTTCATCTGGTTCAAGTTCTGTAAACTTTTGAGTTTCTTTTGGTTCTTCTTCAGCAGCATTTTCAAAAATATCAGGTACAATTTCATCAATTTTTGCATCCTTGTATATGGCAGGTCGTTTATCTTCAATTTCAGATAATTTCGTGCTTGAGAGTGAATTAAAATTATTTAGTGCATCTACAAAATCAGGTATTATCTTTACGGCTTTTTTGTAGCATCTTATGGCTTCGTCGTATTTTTCAAAATTAAAGTAAATATTTCCCATGCTAAACGAAACAACGGATTCTACAAAATCTGGACCTTTGATTTCCATTTTTTTGAGTTTTTCAACTTCTTCGCTTACTTTTTTTGAAAGACTGTAGTTATCTGTAAATTCAGACTGGTGGACTGAAATCTGTTGTTTTAAACTGGGATCGTTTAATTTTAAAGAAATCACCTGTTTATCAGAATTAAATGCATTTTTTGCTTCATTTAACATTTCTTCGTTAGAATACATCGAACTAAACAAAAAAATAACATATTTACTCGTTCTCAGCGCCGAATTAATCTTTGAAATGGTATTTTCACGAGCATCTAAGTTTATTAAAAAACACTCTCTTTCAAAACCCTTTTCAAGAGTTTTTTTAATCTGTTTTGAATATTCAATTCCGCTAGCATCATAGAAAACTACTGCATTGTTATAATCTGCCATAAAAATCCCTCGATATTTACAATTAAAATAAAATTAAACTTTAAATAATTTAAAACTTTCTCTAAATTTTTAAAAAAAAGAAAAAAGAACTAATAAGTAAAAGTTTCGATTTCTTTAAATAATGCACCGACTCTTGCACCGAGTTCCTTTGCAAGTTCAACATCATCAGTAGTGCAGATTATAAATCCTTCGTTTGATTTTACTCGCTTTATAGTGCCCTGTTCATCCACAAGTTCACATCTTAAATTTAAAATCCCGTCTTCAGTATCATAAATTGCAAAAGCTCCAAAAGGTGCCTGACATCCACCACCATATTCTTTTAAAGCCCATCTTTCAGCAGCAGCTTCAATATATGTTTTCTTATCACATATTTTGTCCAAAATTTCATTTATTTTCGTATCAGCCTTTCTTGAAGCAACTCCAATAACACCTTGCGCAGGAGCAGGCAATATTTCAGGTTTTTTGTAATTAAATTCTGATAAATCGATACCCTGCCTTATAAGCCCTGCTTTTGCCATTATGATTGTATCGTATTCCCCAGTTCTTAATTTATTAATTCTTGTTGCAACATTTCCCCTTAAAAGTTTAGGCGTTAGATTTGGATGCGTAAATTGTAAAAAAGACGTTCTTCTAATGCTTGAAGTTCCGATATTTAATTCATCGTGTTCGATATCAAAATCGCTGTCTTTTCTCCATATTATTATATCATCAGGACTCTCCCGTTTTGGCGTTGCAGTAATCTGCAATTCCTCACTCCAAAGAGTTGGAACATCCTTTAAACTGTGTACTGCAATATCAATTTCGTTTTCGAGCATTTTATTGTCGAGTTCTTTTGTAAAAACACCAAGTCCAAGATCTGCGAGTTTTTTGTTCTGATCTTTGTCACCAGTAGTTTTGACAATAATTATTTCTGTTTCGACACCGAGATCATTTAAAAGACCTGCGATATATTCTGTCTGGATCATTGCAAGCGTACTGCCTCTTGTTCCGATTCTTAACTTCAAAATTTCACCGCTAAATAACTAAAATATAATAAATTATTGAAATCGAATAAATTTGAAATTATATAACTTGCTTTTAATTTTTAAACATTTTATTCTTATTACTTTTGTTTTAATTAATTTTTTAAAATTATTCCCCCCTCAAAGTATCGACAGGATTTAATTTTGCACCGCTTCTTGCAGGGAAGTATCCACTCAATATTCCAACCACAAATGAGAATATTAAAACTCCGATAATCAATTCCCATGAAATCCACGCTTTTATAATTCCATAACCTGAAACTGCTGCAAAGTATTCAACAGCCTTTGCAATTAATATTCCAATTATAGTTCCGATAATTCCACCAAATAACCCTAAAAATCCAGCTTCAACCACGAATATTGATAAAATTGTCGTGTTCTCTGCACCAAGTGCTTTTAAAATTCCAATATCTTTTCTTCTTTCAAGTATACTCATGTGCATCGTGTTTGAGATTCCAACAGCACCAACAAGTAATGAAATTCCTGCAACACCAACTAAGAATATTGTTAAAACATTAAATATGCTGTTAATTGATTCTGCAAGCTGTTCTGCTGTTAAAACAGAAAAGTTTTCGTCCCCTCTTGAATCTTCCACTTCTTTTTGAATATCTTCTGAAACTCGAAGTACATCCTCGCCAGATTTTACAGATACAATCATCCTGTTGTATTCATCATCGATTTCGAAAAGTGCCTGACCTACATCTTTTGATAAAATAGCTGAATTTTCGGTTGCAGGGTTTCCGGTTTCTTCGAGTATTCCAATAACTTTGTATTTTGTATCGTTTATCGTTATTTTATCTCCGATATCTATTTCATCGTCAAAAGAGTTTGTTGCAAGCCCATATCCAATCATGCATGAATATTTATCGCTATCTTCAATCCAGCGCCCTTTATACGGCTCGTAACCCCACGTTGTTGAGTATACGTAAGTAAATTTTGAAGGTTCGACTACGAGAATATTTCCATAAATGGATTCATCCCGATATTCAAGTTCGTAACTGCCTAACCATACGGCGACAACTTCATCAACTCCCCTAACGCTTTTTACAGCATCAACATCTTTATCATTGAATGTTTTAGAAACTGCAGGACCTCCAAAATTTTGTGAAGGAATAAGTGAAATAATATTTGCACCGATGGTCGTAATTTCGCCAGTTATGTAATTTTGAACACCATAGCCTAGAGAAATCAAACTGACAATTGCCAAAATACCAATAACAACGCCAATTATTGTTAAAAAACTCTGCGTCTTTTTTTGGGTTATGTTTCGCCCTGCAAAACTTACGACATCAGTTAGCTTCATAAAAATATCTCCTGACTTAAAAATTAAGCTTAATAAATTATTTGTTTACAACATTTATAGGATTTCCTTCGATAAATGACTTTACATTGTTTATAGTTACATTCATTAGCCGGTTTCTCGCTTCGTAAGATGCCCAAGCAACATGTGGTGTTATAAACGTATTTTTAGCGTTGATTAAGGGATTATCTTCTTTTGGAGGTTCGTTTGAAAGCACATCAAGACCTGCTCCCGCAATATTGCCAAGATTTAATGCATCTGCAAGATTTTTTTCGTTAACAAGTCCTCCCCTTCCCGTGTTTATTAAAAATGAAGACGTTTTCATTAATTCAAGCGTATTTTTATTGATAATTTCTTTTGTTTCGTCAGTTAATGGGCAATGCAGTGTTAAAAAATCGGAATTTTTAAAAATTTCTTCTTTTGATACGAATTTAACATTTAAATTTGTGTTTGAGATGGTTCTCGTGTTTACAATTACATTCATTCCAAAAGCATTCCCAATTTCTGCAACTTTTTTTCCGATTGCACCAAAACCAATTATTCCAAGATTTTTACCTGCAAGTTCTACGATTGGAAATTTTCGGTATGAAAAGTCTTTTGAATTTACCCAATCTCCCGATTTTACGCTTTCATTATATTTATAAACATTTTGACAGTATTCTAAAATAAATGAAAATACAAGCTGTGATACAGAATCAGTTGAATATGCCGGAACATTTGTTACAGTTACCCCGAATTCCTTTGCTAAATTGGTATCTACAACATTATAACCCGTTGCAGTAACTCCAACATATTTTATGTTTTTACATTTTTCAAAAACTTCTCTTCCAATGATTACTTTGTTTGTAATGACAATTTCGGAGTCTGAAATTCTTTCAATTACTTCTGATTCGGAAGTTCTATCATATACGTTAAGTTCACCGAATTTTTCCAAATTACTCCAGGATAAATCCCCTGAATTCATGGTATATCCATCAAGCACGACTATTTTCATGAAAAATCACTTTTTTAAGCTATTTTTAAATTATTCTCCGATATCTTCATTCCATAATTTTGGGTTATTTTTTATAAAATCTTCCATCATTTTTACGCATCTTTCGTCATTTAAAACTTCAACATCAACACCATTTTTTATTAAAAGATTTTCTGCACCCAAAAAAGTTTCATTTTCCCCGATTATTACTTTTTTAATTTTATAAAGCAAAACTGCGCCACTGCACATGATGCAGGGAGAAAGCGTGGTGTAAAGTTCGCAATTTTTATAAACATCTGAAGTTAGCCGTCCAGCATTTTCAAGCGCGTCCATTTCAGCGTGCAATATTGCGCTGTTATTTTGAACCCTTCTATTATGTCCTCGACCGATAATCTCATTTTTGTAAACTAAAACTGCCCCGATTGGAATTCCACCTTCTTCGAGTCCTAATTTAGCTTCTTTTAATGCTTCATCTATAAAATCAGTCAATTTTCCACCATCAATCCAAAATTATCTAAAGAAATTCTTTTAAAAACAATATTTATAATTTCTGAAAGCGAATAACTTTAAAAATTATTTTTATCAAATTAAAATCGACATTTTTAAATATACTTTTTTAAAAAATTTTAACTATTGACTTATGAGGGGATTTTTATGTTTGGGGGACTTTTACCAAAGGTTCACGACAGTGTTAAGGTTTGGAAACCAAAATTTTATCCAAATGAAAAAGGTTATCAAGACGACCTGTTTCACCACCTTAGAACTAATTTAAATAATGATTCTTTTTTCGGCTCGTCAAATTACTCAGTAAGAATGGAAAGTGGTAGAAACTTGTGCGACATTGCCGTTGAACGAGCTGTCGGAATTGAACTTAAACATAATCTTGATAAAAAAGCAAAAGTAGACCGTTTATTGGGGCAGGTTAGTCGATATATGCAGGACTATTCTGAAGGAGTAGTTATAGTACTAACTGGTGAAACTAGCATAAAAACGCTTGAAGACTTAAAGTATGAATTAAGGAACATTAACACTGGGGACTCCATGGGATTTTCCCAAAAAAATATTAAAATCGTTGTTAAAAAAACACCTAAACCCCGGGCCACAAGTGTTAAACCAAAATCTAAAGATTCAGAGCCTAAAAAACCGAAGAATAAAACTTCGAAACCAGCAACTGCCAAAAAAACTGCTGAACCGAAAAAAACCCGTAAAAAATCTAACGATCCGTTTAAAATAGAACTTCCTAAATTCTTTTAAAAACTTTTTTTCTAAATTTTTAAAAATAAGTTTTACTTTTTTGTTGAAGTTAAATCGATAATTTAATAAGGGCATAAATATAATTTTTATGGGTATAAAATGCTCATTAAGACGGGATCAATGTGCAATTTTTACAACATTTATTTAACCAATAAAAAAATGGTGATTATTTTGAAATTAAAGGGGGTTTTAATACTATTTTCAATTCTTTTTATTATGAATACATGTTATGCAGGCACGATTGGATCATCTACCGAAGACTGGATTGATAGCGGACTTGACTATCTTGGAAACGGAAACTTTGAAAAATCAATTGAAAGTTTTGATGAAACTTTAAGAATTAATCCATACCATGTAGAAGCATTGGTCAGTAAAGGCTATATTTTATATGCAATAAATAGGTCTGAAGAAGCCATAGAATGCTATGATAAAGCTTTGGAAATCAATTCTGATTATTATGACGTTTGGCAATATAAGGGATATGCATTGCATGATCTTGAAAGATACGACGAAGCCATTGAATGTTTTGATAAGTCATTGGAAATATATGACGAAAATCCAGAAGTTTACTATATGAAAGGTGCCTCATTATATGGTCTTGAAAGATATGATGAAGCTTTAGAATGTCTTGATATCGCTTTAGAAACCTATCCAAATGATATATACATGTTAACTGATAAAGGAAATACACTTTATGAACTCGAAAGATATGATGAAGCCATAGAATGCTATGATAAAGCTTTAAACTATTTTGATTATATGCATGCTTGGAATAATAAGGGAAATACACTTTATGAACTCGAAAGATACGACGAAGCCATAAAATGCTATGATAAAGCTTTACTCCTATCTCCTGGAGATTATGTCATTTGGGGCAATAAAGGATACGCACTTTATGAACTCGAAAGATACGACGAAGCCATCCAGTGTTATGATAAAGCTTTAGAAATAGATTCTAAAAATGAATATATTTGGTATAGTAAATGTTGTTCTCTTTCAAATCTTGAAAGATACGAAGAAGCCATTGAGTGTTTAGATAAGGCTTTAGAAATAGATTCTAAAAATGAGAAATTCTGGAATAAAAAAGGATCTTCTTTGAACGAACTTGAAAGATACGAAGAAGCCATTGAGTGATTAGATAAGGCTTTAGAAATAGATTCTAAAAATGAGAAATTCTGGAATAACAAAGGTTATGCTTTAACAGGACTTGAGAGATACGACGAAGCAATAACCTGTTATGATAAAGCTTTAGAAATAGATTCTAATTACACTAAAGCGCAACAAAATAAAGGAAATGCCCTTTTTGAACTTGAGAGATACGAAGAAGCATTAGAATGTTACGATAAATCCATTGAATTAGATTCCAATGACAAAGAAATTTGGAATAACAAAGGAGATACTCTTTATAAACTCGAAAGATACGATGAAGCTATCGAGTGTTATGACAAAGCATTGGAATTAGATTCAGAAGATGAAGAAATTTGGAATAACAAAGGAAATACCTTTTTTAAACTTGAAAACTATGAAAAAGCATTAGAATGTTACGATAGAGCATTGGAAATAAATACAAACTTTGAATTGGCAAAACTTGGAAAAAAAGATACCGAAGATCAACTCAATAGTTTTTCATACATTTTAAGTAATTTCTTCAAAAAATTTTTTGGAAGTAATTAATTAACCTTTAACTATTATTTTCATTTTTTCTAAATTTTAAAGTTACATTGCATTCTAGGGGTATCCCATATTCAATTTTAAAAAGTCATTATAATTAGGTATCTTAACCAAATTGACAGTTTCTGCGTTTTTTTAAATATATATTATAAATAGTTAACTCAATAATTATATAAAGTATGGTTTAGAAATTTAAGGTATTCTCATAGGCATTCTTAAATTCGAATTTGGAAATACTTTTGAAATTATTTTCTACTCGAAACTCATTTTTCGAAGAATAGTTCGTTAAAATTCATAATTTACATTTGAAACATTATTGTTGACTTAAGAGGGATTAAATGAATGACCCCATAATCCAGGTAACAGAATTATATAAAATATTTGGTAAAAAACCAGAAAAAGCCTACCCGTTAATCAAAGAAGGATTTTCTAGAAAAGAAATAAAGGAAAAAACAAAACAGGTTGTTGGACTTAAAGACATTAATTTCGACGTTAAAAAAGGAGAAATTTTTGTAATTATGGGACTTTCCGGAAGCGGTAAATCTACACTGATAAGGTGTATCAACAGGCTTATAAAACCAACCTATGGAAAGATTGTTCTTGAAAATGGCGTTGATATCTCCCAAATGCGCGAAAAAGACCTCCTTGAAATTAGAAGAAAGTATTTTGGAATGGTATTTCAAAAATTTGGACTTTTACCAAACCGTTCTGTTTTAGAAAACGTAGCCCTTGGCCTTGAAATTCAAGGGGTGGGCCTTGAAGAAAGAATTGAAAAGTCAGAAAAGGCTCTTTCACTTGTTGGACTTAAAGGCTGGGAAAAAAGTAAAATTTCAGAACTTAGTGGCGGAATGCAGCAGCGTGTCGGTCTTGCAAGAGGTCTTGCAGTAGAACCAGAAATATTGTTAATGGATGAACCATTCAGTGCACTTGACCCATTAATCAGGCTTGAAATGCAGGAACTTCTTTTAAAAATTCAAAAAAAGATGAAAAAAACGATTATATTTATAACTCACGACTTAAACGAAGCTATAAAACTTGGCGACAGGATTATGATTTTAAATGAAGAAGGAAGCCTCGTTCAGTTGTCACATCCAGAAGAAATCCTTTTAAATCCTCAGAACGATTTTGTTGAATCTTTTGTAAAAGAAGTTGATAAAACAACAGTAATTCGAGCTGAATCACTTGTTAAAAAACCAGAATTTACACTAAATACGCGAATGGAAAAGGAACATGCAGTTAAAATTCTAGGCGATTTAAGCCTTGAATATGCATACGTACTCGATGACTCTGGAAAATACCTCGGAGTGGTAAGTGCAGAAGAACTTCAAAATTCAGAACAAATTATGAACTGTATTCAAAAAATCAAACCCCTGGAAGATGTAAAAACTATAAATCAAGGATTACCTCAATTTATTTCTTCAGATTATCCTGTTCCAGTCGTTGACGATGAAAATAACTTTTTAGGATACGTTGAATTTGAAGAAGTAATTAACCTGATAAAAAATTAAGAGCGTGATTTCGTTGGCAGATACATTTAATCTTGGAATTGGAAAATTTTTAGTAAATTTAATAGACTTTTTAATCGATAACTACTCGGGATTTTTTGACATTGTCTCATCGGTAATTCAAAGCGCTGTGGATTTTTTCCATTTTGTACTTTTTACAATAAATCCGTATTTGATGATTCTTTTAATCTCAATACTTGTCTGGAAAACGGTTAATCTTAAATCGGTTCCGTTCACAGCATTTTTCCTGGTTATTATCATGATGATGGGCCTGTGGGATACATCAATGATCACACTATCGCTAATAATAACGTCTACACTGATAGCGCTTTTATTAGGCATTCCTTTGGGAATAGTAAAGGCGCGTTCAAAAATAGTCAGCATGCTGCTCGATCCACTTCTCGATGTAATGCAAACACTCCCATCCCTTGCATACTTGATTCCAGCAGTGTTATTCTTTGGAATCGGGGAAGTTCCCGGAGTTATTGCAACTGTAATTTTTGCAATGCCCCCTGCAATAAAACTTACATCACTTGGAATTGAGCAGGTGTCTGGCGAATTAATTGAAGTTGGAAAGGCCTTTGGTGGCACTTCCTGGCAGATATTAACAAAAATAGAGCTGCCTACAGCAGTTCCTTCAATAATGATGGGCGTAAATCAGGCAATCATGCTGTCATTCTCAATGGTAGTTATTGCCGGATTTATCGGCTCGGGCGGGTTAGGTGAGGTTATAATTTCCGGTATCCAACGATATAGTTTAGCACCCGCTCTCGAAGCAGGTATTGCAGTTACATTTCTTGCTGTAATTTTTGATAGGATTACCCGTAACCTCGTGGGATCTAAAATATAATAAAAAGGTGAACTTATGAAGTATGGAACGTTATTTGCCATTGCCATTTTAGGTTTGGCTGTCATGTTTTCAGGATGTGTTCAATCTTCGGAAAGCACAGAAGACCTTGAAAAAGGGACTATAAAATTCGGGTTACCCCCTTGGCCAGGAGTTACTGTTAAATCAGAGGTTGTAAAAGTAATCCTTGAAGAACAAGGCTACAATGTTGAATTAAACCAGCTTGATGCGGGAATTACATATGCAAAACTTGCAGAAGGCGAACTTGATATATTACTTGCAGGATGGTTACCGACAACCCACCAAGACTACTGGGCACAATATGGAGACCAGCTTGAAATGGTTCATGTAAACATTGAAAGAACCGCACTTGGTCTTGCAGTTCCAACATACACATATGAATCAGGAATACAATCAATTACTGACTTGAATGGTAATGAAGAATTATTCGATGCGAGAATCGTTGGAATTGAACCTGGAGCTGGAATCATGTCCAGCACTGAAAATGCCATTGAAACATACGGCTTAGAAGGTTACGAATTACAATCAAGCAGTACGCCTGCAATGATGGCGGAGCTTGCACGTGCAATGAATGAAAATGAAAACATTATAGTTACCGTATGGGAACCCCACTCAGTTTTCTTTAAATTCAACATAACAATGTTGGATGACCCTGAAAAAGTATACGGTGATGGTGACAAAGTATACACCATTGCAAGAAACGACTTTAAAGATGACTACCCCGAAGTCTACGAATTCTTCCAGAAATTCGAAGTTGATCCAAGCGTTCAGAGCGGATGGATATACGAATACAGTGATGAAGGAAAAGATCCAGAAGAAATTGCAGAAGAATGGGTTGCAAATAACCCTGAACTTGTAGCTGAATGGATTTCACACATGAACTAACTATAAAAATTCTTTATTTCTTTTTTGAAACTTTTTTAAAGAAAATTATTTTTACATATTTTTGAAACTTTTTTCGAAAAGCCTTATATTTGCTAAATCCATATTTTTGAGATAATAATGATAAACAACTTGATTAAATTAAAAATAATTTAAAAATCTCTGGTGTTTTATAATGAAATCAAAAAACTATTCAAAAAACGACCTTGAGAAATGGGATAAAGAATACGTTTGGCACCCATTTACCCAGATGAAAGAATATTCTGAAGGAAATCCACTTTTAATTGAAAGTGGAGAAGGAATTTACTTAATTGATGTAAATGGCAAAAGATATATGGATGCAGTTTCATCGATCTGGTGTAATTTCTTTGGACATTCTGAAAAACGAATAGCCGATGCTATTTCAAAACAGGCTTTAAAAATTGGACATTCTACTCAGCTCGGATGTGGAAACGTTCCATCAGCAATTTTGGCAAAAAGATACGTTGATTTTTCCCCAAAACAATTTACAAAGGTGTTTTTTTCAGAAGATGGTGCAGAAGCTGTTGAAATTGCCGTAAAAATGGCATTTGAATACTGCAAATTAAAAGGACTTACAAATAAAACAAAATTTGTGTCGGTTAAAGAAGGATATCATGGAGACACGGTTGGTGCAATGAGTGTTGGGGGAAGCGAACTTTTCCACGGTTGTTTTGAACCATTATTGTTTGACGGATACCATGCAAGTGCCCCATTTTGCTACAGGTGCGAATACTGCAATTTTAAAGACACTGATGAAAGAAATAAATTAGGATGCGAGATGAAGTGTCTAAAAGAAATGGAAGATTTAATTAGAACGAATAAAGACGAGATATTCTGCGTTATTTTAGAAGCTGGCGTCATGGGTTCAGCTGGAATGATTCCATATCCTAAAGGATACATCGAAGGTGTTGCAAAAATTTGTAAGGAACTTGATATTATATTAATACTCGATGAAATCGCAACTTTTGGACGGCTTGGAAGAGCATTTTATTCTGATATAGATGAATTAAAAGAATTAGAAAAACCTGACATTGTATGCCTTGGAAAAGGAATTACTGGCGGATATTTGCCACTTGCACTAACCCTTGCAACCGATGAAATACACGATGCATTTTTAGGAAGTTTTGACGAGTGTAAACAGCTCTTTCACGGCCACACCTATGCCGGAAACCAGATCATATGTGCCTCAGCAATTGAAACACTCAATATTTTAGAAGAAACCAATATTTGCGAAGAAATAAGGCCAAATATCAAATTATTACACGAAAACCTTGATAAATTAAAAGAATTCCCCTGTGTTGGAGATATTCGAAAATCCGGCTACATGATTGGAATAGAACTTGTAAAAAATAAAGAAACTAAAGAACCATATGATTACGGATACAAAGCAGGTTACAAAACTGCTGGAAGACTCCTTGAAAAAGGAATTTATATCCGGCCAATTGGAAACACTTTGATATTCGTGCTCCCCTTAGTAATTAAACCTGAAGAAATTGAATTACTTACTCAAAAAATTTATGAATCAATTTCTGAACTTTTAAATGAAAAAATACTCTAAATAAATTTTATTTTTTATTTGTTTTATTCTTTTTAAAATTTAATAGAAATACTACTCAAAAACTTTTTTTAAGAGCGGCGGTGTTATAACTATCGAAAATGTAACAAATATCAGCGTTGCTGCAATGAATTTTGAAATATTTTCTTCTAAAATCACACCTGCAGAAACCGCAATCATTAAATTTATCAGCGCTATTTCTGCCCTTGGAACTGATGCCGAAGCGAGCTGTATCGATTTTTTAAGATTCCACTTACCCATCAATTTTGCTCCAAGTCCCCACCCAACAAATTTACTCAAAACCCCAACAATTATAAAAATTGTAGCGAGAATTAGCGCTTCATGATTTAAAAATGCCGTTAAATTTAGCCTTGCCCCCGTATATATAAAAAATAATGGAATTAAAAATGAATTTCCAATTGATTTTATCTCTTTTGCAAGTGTTTTACCTTCAGAAGTTTTTGAAAGGATTAATCCTGCCATAAATGCCCCTTCAATTGCAACTTCAAACCAGCTTTCTGATAAAAATGAAAATAAAAACATTAACGCAATTGTAAATGATAGAACGGTTTTTTCGATATGGAATTTTTCTGCAAAAATTAAATATCGGTTAATTAATTTCCATCCCAAATATCCAGTAATTATGAAAAATACTGTGATTTCAGAAATTAGTCCTAGTAAACTTCCAGATCCAACTGCGAGTATAAGAAGAATAAGACCTAAAAAGTCATCTAGAATACTAGCACTAATTGCAGCTGCCCCTACATCAGTTTTTAAAACTTTTAAATCCATTAAAAGTCTTGCTGTAATCCCAATACTCGTTGCTGTAAGAATTACCCCTCCGACAATGGATTCTTTGGTGGTGTATCCAAATTTGGAGAGGACAATATATCCCAAAATTAATGGAAACAGCGCACCAAATACTGCTGCAACTATTGAAATATATTCGGTCTTTTTTAGTTTGTGTATATCTATTTCAAGCCCGCTTAAAAATAATAAAAACATAATGCCAACAGTTGACAAAAAATCAAATATATCATTTTCGTGAAGCGTTAAATGACTTGAATCAACTATTCCAAAAAATAAAAGATTTCCAAATATGATTCCGACAATTATTTCGCCAAACACGCTTGGAAACCCGATTCTCCACATTAATTCGTTTCCAATTTTTCCAAATATTAGACATAGCCCAACCGTAAATAATACCCACGAGATACTCAACAAAAACACCTAAAAGCAGAGATCAAGAAACTTATTTATCAATATCCTGAGGCTAACCTCCCCAACGAGCCTATTTTCATCATCAACTACGGCTAAAAGTTGTAAATTATATCTTTTCATTTTTTCAAGTGCCCCTAAAACAGATTTATTGTAGTTTATTTTAATCGCACTTTTTTCCATTACTTCGCTTGCAACTTCCGCCCCACCCTGTATTGACATTAATACCGTTCGAGTAGTCCCAATAAATGTCGAATGTTTCTCGGGAGGCATTATAAAATTTATAACGTCCAAATACCGAATTACTCCAATAAGTTTTCCATCTTCTTTACAGTTTATTACCCAAACGTGATGCCTCGTTCTAAGTATCTCTAAAACATCCATAACTGAAGAATCATTGCATAAAACCGGAAGGGTATCTATCGGTGGAAGAATATCCTTCAATTTCATTGCATGATACTTTGCAATTGCCGCTTCAAGTTCCTTCATAAAATCCCCCAAAATAACTCTTGTGCAATTTATGTTTTTTTAAAATAATTAAACTTTTCATTTTAATTTTAAAAATAAGGATAGAATTATCAAAAATAGAAAAAAATTGAAGTTAATTTAAAAATTAAAAAAATTAAAAGAGTTGAAATGTTATTCTACGAGCTTGTACCAAAAATTCATGTCTTCGAAGTTTCCGCAAATGTTTGTATTGCTAATTGCAGTTCCGCTGTAAGTATAGCCCATTTTTTTAAACGTGATATTCATTCCATACGAGATACTTCTTGCAATCGTGTAAAAAACCCGGTATCCATTGTCTTTCATTATTTTTTCCATTATATATAATAAGTACTTAGAAAGCCCTTCTTTTCGATATTCTTCAAGAACTGCAAAATCAGTCATTTCAACGCATTTGTTCTTAATATCCATCTCACAAGACGATGCTGCAATGATTTTACCATTATCTTCAATTATAAAGTATTTTACGTTTGTCTGCATTGTCTTCAATATATAATTTGGGTCATTTATTGGAAAAGGGTACGTTTCAAAAACTTTTGAATAGTGTTTTGATAATTTTTCCGCATCCGATTCATTTGCAATTTTTAAGTGAAATTTCTCATCAATATTTGTATATGAATCTACATCAACAGTTTCTACATAATTTAAAACATCTTCTGCTTCTTTTGGAAATTTCGATATTTTTCTGGAGTCTTCAAAAAATTTAGACATGAAATATGCATTATCATCTAAAAAGTAATTTTTAAGTTTTCCTTCACAAATATATCCGTTTTTTTCAAAAATTTCTTTCTGATTTCCTGAAACTTTTGCAAAAACTTTTGAAAGCTTTTTTTCAGTGCATACTTTATCGACATGTTTAATTAATTCATCTGCATCTTTTCCAAGTTTCATTATGTAGATTCTATCGTTTAAATCACTTATCTGGATAATTGAATCATTTATTTCGATTATTTTTTCCATTTACTCATCTCTCCGGGCAACTCTCTCGTTGTTTTCAGGGATTAAAGATATTGAATCATCTACATCCGTCATTAATTTTTCAATTCCGGTTTGATTAATTTCAAAGTCCCCGATACACATTCTATCACACTTATCGCAGTTTTTACTGCATCCACCATATTCTGACGGTTCAACGTAAGTTGTGATAATTCCTTCATAATTTCTCAAGATTACCCTATCAGATCCCCATGAAACTACGTAATTTGGCATTACAGGAATTTTTCCACCGCCTCCGGGTGCATCTACAACGTATCTAGGAACTGCAAAGCCTGTTGTGTGTCCAATTAAACTTTCGATAATTTCCAACCCCTTACTAACTGAAGTTCTAAAATGGGAGATTCCTTTTGATAAATCACATTGATAAAGGTAGTACGGCCTTACTCTTGAAGAAACAAGTTTTTGATTTAATTTTCTCATAACATACGGGCAATCATTAACTCCTGCAAGTAATACAGTTTGATTTCCAAGAGGAATTCCAGAATCTGAAAGTTTATCAAGTGCTACCTTAGATGCTTTTGTAATCTCTACAGGATGGTTGTAGTGCGTATTTATCCAGATTGGATGGTATTTTTTTAGAGTATTGACTAAATTATCAGTAATTCTTTGAGGAAGAACTACGGGAACCCTTGATCCAATTCTTATGAGTTCAACGTGTTTTATGCTGCTTATTTCTGAAAGTATCCAGTCCAAAAATTCATCAGAAAGTAAAAGAGGGTCCCCACCTGAAAGTAAAACGTCTCTTATTTTATCATTATTTTTAATGTAATCGATTGCTTTTTGGATTTCTTCCTTTGAAGGATTACTGCTTTTTTCTGAAACCTTTCTTTTTCGAGTACAGTGCCTACAGTACATTGCACAGTTTGGATTTATGTAAAATAAAACTCTGTCTGGATATCTGTGGGTTATTCCAACGACAGGAGAGTCATCATCTTCAGATAATGGGTCTTCCATTTCAAAATTTTCAAGTATGAGCTCTTTTGAAGATGCCACACTTTGTTTGTAAATTGGATCTTTATCTAAATTTTTCGTATCGATTAAACTTGCATAATATGGGGTAATTGACATTGGAAATACTTCAATTGCTTTTTGGATTTCCTTTTTTTCGTGTTTATCCAAATTTATTCCAAGAAATTTTTCTAAAGTATCAACATCCTTAATCGAATTTGAAAGTTGCCATTTATAATCATTCCAATTATCAATCGTGGCGTTTTCTGAAATTTTTTTCGTATATTTTAATATACTTTCGTCACTTAATTCGTTCAAAATTATCACCTAAAAAATACTATCGATATATATAAATCTTTCAAAATTTAAACGAGATATATCAACATAGGGGGTATCCCAAATAACAAATTGAAAAACCGAAAATATGAGGTTTCAAAATTTAAAAAGGCTTATACACCCTTTTTTTAAAAGATAGTATATATAATTAATGGGTAACACTATTATAACATAAGCTAAAAATCAAAACCTGAAAAAAATTATTTAATATACTAAATTTACGTAAATATTGAATAGTCACATAATTATATTAACTAATAAAGCAAATACTATTGTGGAGGTTTACGACAACTAAACCTGTTGTAAATTTTTTTAAAAAATCAGTGTGAAGTGGGGGTCTGGGGGGGATAATTTCACTATTGCACACTGTAAAATTACTTTTTTAAACTCTTTTTGGCCTAAGAAAAAGAATTTCAAAGTTAAAATTTAAAAGTGCGGTTTTAGCGAAATTAGTGATAAAACCCCTAGATCCACTGTTCATAATGGATTAAGTTCTTAAGGTCGGGTAATCATTTTGAAAACCGCATAATAACTAAAATTTGATAAGTAATAGGTAATTAGGCGGTTAAAAATTCCTTTAAAGCGTCTTTTAATGTATTTTCTGTTGCAATTACTTTCATGCCTTTTTCTTCGAGAACGGATTTGGGATTATCTCCAATTCTACTGCAAAAGATTGCACCACAGTCTTTTAAAAGATCGAGTGCGTGGATCCACCTATCAGTGTGCTCTTTTATTGTCGTTGTTGGGTTTTCCCTAAATTCCATGAATTCTGCCACATTATCTTTTACTTCAAAAATAAGAAAATGTGTGGCAGCTCCAAAGTGCATGTTGACGTTTACGCCATCAGTTGATGCAATGGCTACTTTCAAAGTCTCCATGGTCTACCTCTGTATCTTCATTTAATGCCCATCCAAACTCGTCAAAGTACCTGTCGAGTATGGTGTTGGTTATAGTATCTACAAGCCTAATTCCTGCAGTATATCCTACGCAAGTTATTCTTTGAGCTCCAACTCTATCATAGATTGGAAAACCCATTCGAATTAATGGAATATTTTCGGCACCTGCAATTCTTGAACCGTATGAATTTCCAATTAAAAGATCCACTTTTGATTTTTTAATTTCTTCATGGAGATCGTAGAGATCTCCTGGAGCTAAGATTACTGGTTTATGTTTGCTATCTTTAGTTACTGCTTTGATGTCTTCAACGAAAGTTTTACTTTCGCTTCCTGTACAGACGATTGAAGGAATCATTCCAAGTTCCAAGACAAATCTCGTAAATCCAACTACGACATCTGGATCGCCGTAGATTACAACTTTTCTTCCGAAATTATGTTGGTGGGCGTCGATCATGGCGTCAATTAATTTTCCACGTTCTCTAGTTATCTGTTCAGGTATCTCTTTATTAGTAAGTTTACAAAGTTCATTCATAAATTCATCAGTACTCTGCAGACCTATTGGAAGATATGGTGACACAGATTCTATTCCATAAGCATCATGGAGGAATTTGGCGGCGGAATTTGCGTGCTTACAGAGTGAAATCGTTGCAAATGAATTTGCAGTGTCTTTAAGTTCTTCCACGGTGGTTCCTGCAGACATCACAAATGAAACTTCTCCATCGTAAGGGGCGTCCATAGATTCCGAAGTATCGGTTAGAATTATTGAGTCTATACCCATTTCACGCAATATTTTCTTGGTTTCTGCAATGTCTCCCGGAGAAACCATTCCAGTAATCACGTTTAACTTGGAATTTGGCTTAGATGGAGTTGCTAAATGTTCCACTAGTGCTTTAACTGTTGAATCGTATCCTTCTACGTGCGTATGTTTATAGCTTGGGGTTGATATAGGGACTATTTCAGGCAAATCATCATTTTGTGCCTTGAATAACCGGAGGATCCCTTCAACGTCGTCACCAATAGTTTCACTAAGACAGCTTGTAGTTACACCTATTATTTCAGGGCCGTAAATTTTGCTCACGTTTCTGATCGCATGTTTTAAATTTTCTTCACCACCGAGTACAGCATTTGCTTCACTCATTGATGTAGATGCCACGTTTACAGCTTCTTTAAAATGACGTCCAAGTTGGAATCTCATGTACGTGCTGCATCCGTGCGATCCGTGTATTAACGGCATTGAATGCTTTACACCCATTAATGCAAATATTGCACCCATTGGTTGGCATATTTTACATGGATTTATTACAGCAAATTTTTTTTCAGTCATAATATTCCTCTAAATCATCATTTTCTAGAAAGTTTCCACACTGGCGTCATAACTGCGGTATGTACAACTCTTGCAAAATTTATGAAGCCCTGAAAACCTGAGAATGCAGTTATCCTATCGTGATTGAAATCACAGTGGGGAACTCCACTTTTCAGTGATAGGTATTTTTCTTTAGCTCCAGAAATTAATATGTCAGGTTTGTATTCTTTGAGAAGCTGTACAAGTTCCATTGAACTTGCATCGTCTACAATTAATGTACCTTCGCAGACGTGCTCCCTAATTTTTTGGTAATCTTCTGGTTTTCCGTTTTGGGTACCACTCATGATAATTTCCATATCGAGTTCACCAAATGCGCTTACCAGTGCCCATGATTTGTGGGCTCCGGAATATATTGCTACAGTACTTCCAGCTAGATCTTTTTTGTATTCAGAAATTTCATCTCGAAGATTTTTAACTTCTGATTTTATGAGTTCTTCGGTTCTTTTAATCATTTCTTCGTCACCGAAAAATTCTGCAACAGCCCTTAAAGACTTTGTAGTTTCATCGATTCCAAAGAAATTTACTTTAATGCTAGGTATTCCGTATTTCTTTTCCATTTGGGCGGCTAAGTAATTAGATGATTTTTGGCATTGAACTATATTCAATTTAGATTTGTGTGCACTTGCAACTTTGGAAACTGTTGAGTCCCCAGTAATTGCAGTGTGTACTTTTACACCCATTTTTTCATATAATGGAATAATTCCCCAGAGATCTCCTGCGACATTGAATTCTCCAATTATATTAATACCATATGGGTGCTCTTCTTCTGGCTCTTCTGTGCCAATTAAATAGTCAAGCATTGCGTCACATGCGAGTTTGTGACCTGCAGATTTATTAAAGCTTTTGAACCCTTCTGACTGTACCGGAATAACTCTGCATCCTGTTGCTTCTTCTGCCTGCTTACAAACTGCTTTGATATCATCTCCAATCAAACCAACTACACAAGTGGAATAAACAAATATTGCACCGGGATTATAAAGCTTATTTACTTCCAAAATGGATTCATAAAGCTTTTTTTCTCCACCAAATACAACATCTGATTCCTGCAAGTCTGTTGAGAATCCGTTTTTATAAAGTTTATCTGCGGTAGATTTACTTCCACGAATGTCCCAAGTGCATGCTGCGCAGCCTATTGGACCGTGTACGAGATGTACTGCATTAGTTATGGGCATTAAAACAACTCTTGCTCCCCCGTATACACAGGATCTCTGGGTAATCATTCCAGGGGTCGAGTTTTGGTCACATGTAGGAATTGAATCGCCTTCACCCGAGATGCACATTTGTGATTCCCTGGCCTTTAAAGCTTCAATTGATTTTAATTTTTCGAAAACGGAGTTTGGGATTTTGACTTCTAAGTCAAAATCATCGCATCCATTTTTCATTTTCCGGTTTTCTGTATCAAGGTTCAAAGCCATAGTATTCCTCTTTAATAGGGCTTACTGTTGGAGTTTCCAGTCTTGAGGTTCGTAGTATTTATCGAGGATTGTGTTTGTAATTCCATCGACAATGTTCAAAGCACCATTGTATCCAATGATTGGTCTTCTTTGGTATCCTACTCTATCATATACTGGGTATCCTACTCTGTATAGTGGTATTCCGAGGTCTTTAGCCATCAATCTACCATCTGAGTGGCCAATCAATAAATCGACTGGGTTTTCTCTTAAGTAAACGTCTAATGCTCTTAAGTCTTGTCCGAAGAGTGCATCGACATCTTCATCTGATTCTTTAGCTACTTTTTTCAAGTCATCAATAAAGTAGTCATTTTTAGCTCCAGTACATACCACTTTAGGAATCATTCCAAGTTCTGTTATGAATCTTGCCATTCCTACTGTTATTGATGGGTCACCGTAGATTGCCACTGTTCTTCCGAATAAGTATCTTGATGCAACGTCTGCCATTGCGTCAATTACAATACCTCTTTCGTCAAGGATTTCTTCAGTAACGTCGTTTCCAGTGAATTTTTTAACGGTTCTTATGAAGCTGTCAGTATTTTTAATACCAATTGGTGCTTCGCTTACTTTTGAAGGCATGTTGTATTTTTTCTCGAGTGAAGCAGGAGCACTGCTTGCATAGTTAGCAAGTGAAATTGTACCAAGTGAGTTTGCACAGTCTTGAATTTCTGCAAGCGTTGTTCCACCTTTTTGGTAGTAAGGGGTTTTTTCTGCGACTGAAGGTCTGAGTGGCGAATCAAATGGATCAGATGTATCGGTAAGTAAAATACCTTCAACTCCCATGAGTGAAAGCATGTGTTTTACTTCCCTGATGTCTCCAGGGTTTACAATTCCTGGAACAATGTTTAATTTTCCATTTTCTTCGTCTTTTGGTTCAGCCAAAGTATCAACAATTGCTTTTATTGCATTGTCGTATCCTTTGTACTGGTGTTCAACGAAACTTGGGGTGTTAATCTGAACAATTTTGATTTTGTTAGCAGCTTCTTCTCCCATTTTCTTTACAATTTCTTGTTTAGCTGTTTTAATGAAACCACCAACGTCATCTCCGATGATTTCACTTGAACAGGTTGTTACAACACCCATTACATCAGGTTTAAATCTTTGTGCCAAGTTTCCAAGACCAGAAATCAAGTTTTTTCTTCCACCGAATACTGCTGCATCTTCGTGAAGTGAAGTTACTGCAATATCTGCAGGTTCCCTATAGTGTCTTGAGAATCCGTATCTTACGAATGTTGAACATCCTTGTGATCCGTGAACTAAAGGCATTCCCCTATAAATTCCCATTACTGCATACATTGCACCTAATGGCTGGCAGGTTACAAGCGGGTTGATTACCGCAGTTCTTTCTTTTTTGATTACGTTTAATTCACTCATTTGTATCACCTGGCTCTTCGTCTTCAAATTCCATTAAACTCCAAGCTGGGTTGTATATTGCTGTGTAAATGTCTTTTGCTAAGTTTACGAATCCTTCGAATCCGATGTATGGGCCGTTTTCGTAAGAGTGTATCATTACTGAAGATACTCCCAATTTGTGGAAGAAATATTTCTCTTTGATACCTCCAAGAACGATTTCGGGGTGGTATTTTTCAACAACTTCTTCCATTTCAAGTGTGTTCAGGTCGTCAATGATAATTGTACCATCTTTTGCCCTTTCCTGCATTTTTTCGTATCCATCTTCGTGTTCGAAAAGACCGGAAAGTGCTACCACGTCCATTCCTAAGTATTCTTCGAGTGGTTTGGATAAGTGCCAGCTTTTTGGACCTCCTGCTGAAATCCAAACTTTTTTACCCTGTAATTTTGATTTGTAGAAATCAAGTTCAGGCTGGATTTTTTCCATTTCTTTTTTAATAACAGCTTCAGCTTCAATTTCTTTTCCGAAGAATTTACCTACTGTTCTTAAGTTTTCAGCACAGTATTCTGGACCGAAGAAATCTACTTTAATGTATGGTACACCGTATTTTTCTTCAATTAATTTTGCTACGTATGTTGCAGATCTTTGGCATCTTACAAGGCTTAATTTTGCTTTGTGCATCCAGCAGAGCTCATCGTGGCATGCATCTCCAGTAAATTTACTGAGAACTCTGATGCCCATAGCATCGAAGTATTTTTCAAGGACCCAGTAGTCACCATCGATGTTATATTCTCCAATAAGGTTGATGTCGTAATCGGTTGTTTCTAGAGGTTCTTTTGTTCCAACCAATTTTGAAAATATCGTGTAGTTTCCTACGTGGTGTCCTTTTGATTGTGTTGGTCCTGCAAATCCTGGAGCATTGAATGCTACAACATCTTTTCCAAGTTCTGCTTGCATTTCTTTACATACTGCATCTAAGTCGTCTCCGATAAGACCCGTTGTACATGTTGCGTAAACGTAGATTGCATTTACGAAAGGGTACTCTTTTGCGCCTTCTCGAATTACTTTTTTGAGTTTGTTCATTCCACCAAATACAACATCGGATTCAGTTAAGTCTGTTCCGACAATGTGTTTGAGGTTGAAGTTTTCAACTGGGAATGTACTTCCATCAGGCATTGTTGAGTTTGTTGGGTATCTTTTTGTTGTACCGTTTCCGTATGCGGAACATCCAACAGGCGAGTGTACTATTTGTAGTACGTCTTTTATTGCACCAGTAATCACACCTTTAACTCCTGCAAAAGCACAGCCTCTTTCGGTCATACTTCCAGGGATCGTGGTGGTATTACATTTTTGGCAATGTCCGTTTGTATCTTTTGAATCTTTGATGTAAACGTGTTGTTCTCTTTCAGGGATATCTTTATCTACATCCAATAAACAGAATGGCATGTTCGCTCTCCTAAAAAATTTTTAAAGGGTATATTTATTTGGGGTTTATTCAATTAAAGTGCAGATTCTCCTCTGTCAGAGGTTCTCACTGTGATTATATCATCAATTGGACAAACGAAAATTTTTCCGTCTCCGTATTGACCAGATTTATTTACTTTCATAATTGCTTCGACTACAAGGCTTGCATCCTCATCTGGAACAATTAATGTCATCATTGTTTTTGGGATGTATCTCATGTCCCCCGGCTGGGATAACAATTCTTTGTTGTCAACTTCGAAACCGAGTTCTCCAACAATTGCTTTTTGTTTTCCCCTTCCAAGAACCCTGTTTGCAGTCATTGCTGGAAATCCAAGGCCTTCAAGGACATTTTTTGTTGCAGCCATTTTACTTGGCCGGATTATTGCGATTATCTCTTTCATAGAATCACCTTATAATCCGCATGATCTTGTTCTAACGGTGTATGCTTCTTCTACAGGGGAAACGAATATCTTACCGTCACCGAAGTTTCCTGTGTATGCAGTTTTTGTAACTATTTCAACAACACTTTCTGCTGCGTCGTCTTCAACTACAATCATAAGCATTGTTTTTGGAAGTTCGTCGTAGTATATCTGGTCGATTTTGATTCCTTTTTGTTTTCCTCTTCCGATAACGTCCATCTTTGTTAAAGCTACGCATCCGGATTCAGCGAGTGCATCTACAACTTCTTCTGCTTTACTTGGTCTGACTACTGCTCTAATCATTTTCATTTTTGCCCTCTTGAAAATTTAAGGTAATTAATTTAATTTATTTAATCTAAGAATCCGTATTTTGAGGTTAATTCTTCTAATTCGTCCATTGTCATTGGGGTTGGAATTACGAGGTTTTCGTTTTCAATGATTTTTCTTGCAAGTTCTTTGTATTCCATTGCTTGGTTACATGTGTCGTCGTAGTCAACAACAGCTTTTTTCTGGAACTCTGCTTTTTGAACGATGTTGTCTCTTGGAACGAAGTGGATTAATTGTGTTCCAATTTTGTCACAGAATTCTTGTAATAAGTCAAGCTCACCATCTACATTTCTACTGTTACAGATAATTCCTCCAAGTCTTACACCGCTTTGTTCTGCGTATTTAACCATTCCTTTACAGATGTTGTTTGCAGCGTAAAGAGCCATCATTTCCCCTGATGCTACAACGTAGATTTCGTCTGCTTTACCATCTCTTACAGGCATTGCGAATCCACCACATACAACGTCCCCCAAAACATCGAAGAATACGAAGTCAAGGTCGTCTTCGTAAACACCGTGTTGTTCCATGAGTGTAATTGCAGTGATAACACCTCTACCTGCACAGCCTACTCCAGGCTCTGGCCCACCTGATTCTACACATTTTACACCACCGAAACCAACTTCGATAACTTTGTCAGGCGTACATTCGTCTTCTCCTTTTTCTCTTAATGTATCCATCATTGTTACTTGCTGTTTACCGTGCAAGATTAACCTTGTACTGTCTGCTTTTGGGTCACATCCGTGAATGAATACTTTTTTGTCGTGAAAGTGAGCCATTGCAGCTACTGTGTTTTGTGTGGTGGTTGATTTTCCGATTCCACCTTTTCCGTAAATTGCGATTTTTCTTACCATTTTTTAGGCCTCTATGTATTGTTGTCTTTCGGAAATCTAATTCCGATCTCTTAGTTATTATACGGAAGTTTATTTCCGGTGATCTATGCTATACTGTGGTTTACTATATAAAGTTTTCGGATCTATCGAAAAAACAGCGATAATCACGCCATAAAAACTAAAAAGACCCCTTTTAATTAGTTTAAATTAACTTTTAAGTAAAAAGGTAATTAATAATAGTTAATAATTGGAAAAATCGTGAAGAGGAATATAAAAATTATAAATTAAACAAAATTATATCAATCTTAAAAATCAGATAATATCCTATGAAAATTTATTTTGAGGGGATTTATGATGGTTTTTAAAATTCCTAAGATGACTCGTGAAGAATACGATTTACTCATAGAAAAGAACCATATTTCAAGAATTGCGTTTTCGGGATCGAAATATCCATACATTGCACCATTTCTATACGTATTCAACGAAAATAATTTGTACTTTCTTTCGACAAAATACGGTCGTAAAATTGAGCTTTTAAAAAATAACCCTTATGTATCAGTAGAAATTGAAAGATATTCTGATGATATGTCTTGTTATAAATTTATAACCCTTCAAGGAAAAATCGTTCCAGAATATCATTTAGAAAAAAAGAAAGAAATCAGAAAACAGTTTGTAGATCTAATCGTTTCAAAAAATCTATCGAAAATAGTTTTAGAGGCACTTGGGCATAACCCGGGAGAACCCTTGGAAAACCTAATTACTGTTGACAACACTTACGTTTGGAAATTAACTGACGTTGGGGACATTGTTGCTCTTAAAAATAGTGATGAATAAAATCAACATAATAACATATAATATATTTAATGTAACTACCCTGGTGAATTTAATGTATTACTGTGCATTGTGCAATATAAAAGCCTGTAAATCTGGTGAAGTTGAAAAATTGCCGAAAAAATGTCCAAATTCTGCCAAAGTCATTGAAAAAAGTAAAGAATTATATTTGGAAGAAGAAAATGAAAAAATTGCATACAATTCTGCGCTTGTAGAATCAGAAGGCTACTGCAAACTTACTCGAATCGAAGAAACTATTTTGTTTGCGAAAAAAATGGATTATAAAAAACTTGGAATTGCATTTTGTACTGGACTTTCAAAAGAAGCAGGAATTTTACAAAACATGTTTTTGGATCATAATTTTGAAGTTGAATCCGTTGTTTGTAAAGCAGGAAGCATTTCAAAAGAATTCATAAAAATAACAGAAAATGAAAAAGTTCACGAATATGAATATGAAGCAATGTGTAATCCTATCGGCCAAGCATTATTTTTAAACGAAACAAAAACAGATCTAAATATTATACTAGGACTCTGTGTTGGGCACGACTCATTATTTATAAAATATTCAGAAGCTCCAGTTACCGTTATTGGCGTTAAAGATAGAGTTTTGGGCCACAACCCCCTTGCTGCGATCTATACTTCAAATAGCTACTATAGAGAAAAATTATTTAATAATAAAAAATAAAATTATTAATTAAAGCAGTTCTGCTACTTTTTTCGATATTCTTTTTAATATTTCCCGATCTGCAAGTGTGTTTTCAGGCGGATCGATTACTTTTCTAAGCTCTAACGGAACTCCATCCATCCTATAGGCAGTTCCGGTATCTTCCACACCTGCAATCGTTGGGGGGAGAATTATATTTGCAAGAACTGAAGTTGGAGTTTCGTGTGGATCAATGCAAATTAAAGGAATTTTAGACATTCTTTTAACTGCATTCTGCGGAAAATGCGCTCCGGGGTCTGATGCAATATTTAGCATCGCGTCTGCTTCATTTCTAAGTAATGTATCAGTTACACTCGTTTCTCCCGGATTAAATTCTGGAAATACTCTTGAATAGTCCACACATAGAGGAAATCCGCTGATCCAAGTGCACACCTGATTAAAGCCATTTACATTGTAGTGGCCCCTCATTGGAATCAGCGTAAATTTAGTTTGTGCATTTAAATAAATTACAAGTTCGATTGCAGTATCGATGTTTCTGTGCTTTCCCGCAGTATGTGTAACGCCCATTGCAAAAAAAAGTTCCCCAAACTGCGCATTTTTCAGTATTTCAACAGTTTCATATATCGTTTCTTTAGGAATTCCTGCAACAGTTTCAGACTGAAGTTCAAAACCTTTTAAAGCAGATCTTATCGCACTTATCAATTCATAATCCTTGTGTGGATCAACTTTTAAATGAATATCTGCTAATTTTGCAGTATCTGTTTCCCTTGGATCCACCACAATTAAAATTCTATCGTTTCTTCCGCGACCCCTGAAAAAGCCTCTTGGGAAAACTCCATATCTGCTCATGTGTCTTGGATGTGCATGCATCGGGTTTGAACCCCAGTAAATTACAACATCGGCCCTGTTTTTAACTTCACCTGGCGTACATATCGGGTACCAGACATCCTGAAGCGCCCAAACACTTGGACCGCGGCATACTTCGGCAGTATTGCTCACAATTCCCCTTATTTATTCAGCCAGCTTCATTCCTTCAATGTGTGCATAACATTCTGTTGCAGAAAATCCATAAATAAGAGGTTTTTTAGCATTTACTAAAATTTCAGCAGTTTTTTCAATTGCAGTATCAAAGTCGATTTTCTTAAAATCATCTTTTTTGTTTTCACGGTAGAGCGGTTCTGTATATCTTACAGCTCCTTTTCTGTGTGTAAACTTACTGTGGCCGATCCTGCATGCGTTTCTTGTCTTTAAAATATGTCCCGATTCCACAAAACATTCAATGTCATCGCAAAGAGTTCCGCAGAAAGGGCATACTACATTTTTTATAACATTCATTATTTCACCCTAAAAATCACCAAATTTAAAAAATAAAAAAAAGAATTTAGTAAGAATCCTTAAACGCGCCTTCAATTTGTCCGTATATCTGGCTTGTTTTAAAGTGAGATTGCTCAAGTGCACCACTAGGACATCCTGCTGCACAGGTTCCACAGCCTTTACATAAAGCTGAAAGAACTTCTGCTACAACTTTACCGTCTTTTTCAACGAATCTTGGAGCACCGTATGGGCACTGCTGTACGCAGATACCGCATCCACCGCAGACATTTTCATCAATTGTTACAACAATTGGTTCAACCTGAACTTCCCCTTTTGCAAGAGGTATTGCAGCTCTTGATGCCGCAGCTGAACCTTGTGCAACTGATGCAGGGATATCTTTTGGACCCTGACATGCACCTGCTAAGTAGATACCATCTGTTGCAGTATCAACAGGTTTTAATTTAGGGTGTGCTTCCATGAAGAACCTGTCAGCGGATCTTGAAACACCAAGTAATTTTTGTACTTCGTCAGCAGTTGATGTTGGAACCATACCTACTGAAAGAACTACTAAATCGTATTCGTTTTCAAAGATTTCACCTAAATGGGTATCTTCTGACCTGATTATTGGATTATCTCCGTCAGGATTATCTAGCACTTGTGCAGGTCTTCCACGGATAAATTTGATTCCATACTGTTTTGAGCTTCTTTCGTAGAATTCTTCGTATCCCTTACCAAATGCTCTGATATCCATGTAGTAAATGTCTATATCTGTTTCAGGAGCTTTTTCTTTAATTAACTGCGAGTTTTTCATTGCATACATACAGCATACATTTGAACAGTATTTTTTACCAATTTTCGCATCTCTTGAACCAACGCACTGTATAAATGCAATTCTTTTTGGTTTTTGACCGTCACTTGGTCTGATTACCTTACCCATCGTTGGACCAGATGCGTTGATCATTCTTTCAAGTTCCATTGAGGTTATGACATTTGGAATTTTTCCATATCCATATTCTTCTTTTTCAGTTGGGTCATATGGATCGTATCCGATTGCAGAAATGATTGTACCCACATCTGCTTCGATAATTTCTGGTTTTTGACCGTAATCGATTGCCTGAGGTCCGCAGACTTTTGCACATAAACCACAATCTATACAGCTTTCTTTGTCAATTGTGTACTTTGCAGGAACTGCTTGTGGGAACGGCTTATAAATTGCTTTTCTAAGCCCAATTCCCATATCAAATTCGTTTGGAACTGATATAGGGCATACTTCTTCACATGAACCGCATCCAGTACATTTTTCTTCGGATAAATATCTTGGTTTTTTCTCAATTTTTACCTTGAAGTTTCCAATATACCCTTTTACATCTTTTACTTCGGAGTAAGAGTAAAGTTTAATATTTGGGTGTTTTGCAACGTCAACCATTTTTGGAGCTAAAATACAGATTGAACAGTCGTTTGTTGGAAATACCTTATCGAGCTGGGCCATTCTACCCCCAACTGACGGTGTTTTTTCAACCACAATTGTTTCGTAACCTGCATCCCCTAAATCAAGTGCTGCCTGAATTCCAGCAACTCCTGCTCCGATAACCATTGCTCTTTTGGTAACTGGAACGTTTAGGTAGTCTAAAGGTTCGAGTTGTCTTGCTTTTGCAACAGCCATTCTTACAAGGTCGTTTGCTTTTTCAGTTGCTTTTTCTTTTTCTTTCATGTGTACCCATGAACAGTGTTCACGAATGTTTGCAAATTCAAACAAAAATGGGTTTAAACCTGCTTCTTCGACACATCTTCTAAAGGTAGGTTCGTGAAGTCTTGGAGAACATGCTGCAACAATTACCCTGTTCAATCCAAGTTCTTTGATATCTTTTTTGATGAGTTCTTGCCCAGGATCCGCACACATGTACTTGTAATCTCTTGCAATCACAACATTTTCGAGTCCTTCTGCAGTTCTTGCGACGTTTTCACAGTCAACTACACCGCCAATGTTTACACCGCAGTGGCAGACATAAACTCCTATTTTTGGTTCTTCCATAATATCACCAATATCTGGCTTGAACTGTTAGTCCAAATACATAGTTTAATACCATTATTACTTTTTTTAATAGCTACATCTATTAAAAATTATTTCAAAGACAGTGCGTTCTTTTTAACCTTATCACAGGCTTCAATACATTTTAAACACATTACACAGAACCCTTCGAGAGGTTTTTCTGGTTTTCCAGTTAATGTAAGCATGTCGTATGGACACGTTTCAACACATTTTCCACAAGAATCACATAACTTAGGACTAAATTCGATTCTTTCGTATTCTTTACCGTTGTGAGTGATTTTACCCATCCTAAGTGCGCCAGATGGACAGCTTTGAACGCATGCACCGCATCTTATACACATTTTAAACTCGTTCTGGCTCTGTGTTTTTGCCCTGCTTGGAAGTTCGAGTCCTTTTGGATTTACTACAGTTATCGCATTGTTTGGACATTTTAGGGCACAAGGTCCGCAGTACGCACATTTTTCTTCATCCCAAACTATACCTTCATCGGTTACAGGTTTTGGTGGAGCATATTCAACTACCAGATCTATTGCATCAACAGGACATGCTGCTTTACATAATCCACATGCAGGACATCCTTTTGGAGGTACTGCAATCATTTCATTTAGAACAATCAAATCCTTTGGACATTTATCAGTACAGTCCCCACATCCGATACATAAATCGCTGTCTACGCTAAATTTAACAATATTTTTGTCTCTTTTTGGCGATTTTTTGCCCGCGACAAAGATAGCATTCCAGGGACAGGTCTGTGCACATATGCTACAGTATATACACGAATCCTTGTCAACTACTGCTTTTTCATTTTCTATTGAAATTGCACCAACAGGACATTCTGATACACATACTCCACAGCCCACACACTCATCAAGTACGGTAATAGGTTCCTTTGGTAATGTTATATCTCTTTTAGCAGGTTCAACTACACCTTCCATTCCAACATAATTGTCAGGACATGCATCAATACATTTCATACAGCCTACACAGAACCCTTTTAATTTATCATTTTCAATTTTGAGGTTATTTGGGCAGTCTTTAACACATTCTCCACACAAATCACATTTTGTAGGGAAATATTCAATCTGTTTAATAGTTTTGCCATTTAATTCAATTTCTCTTAAATTTAGAGCATCATTGGGACATGCATTGACACAATTTCCACAAAGTTGGCATACCTTAAAGGGATTTAATTTTAAAGCTTCTGTAGGGCAGCTATTTTCACAAGCTTTACACATGTAACAGTCTTCAGTGTTTATCTTGATCATAATATCCCCTATACTGTTTTAATTAATTTTCCGCCCTTAAAGACATCCATTGAAAGCATTCTTTCTTTTCCGTCAATTGTGTGCGTTGCACATGAAAGGCATGGATCGTATGCTCGAATTACCATTTCCATGTGGTTTAAAACATGTGGTTTTGCGTCTTCTGGTGTTTTTATGTATTTTTCAGCAACTTTTTGAACACCAATATCCATTGCAGGGTTATTCTGAACAGTTGCAACAACTAAATTTGCATCTGTGATAATTCCTTTATCATCTGTTTTGAAGTGGTGTACCAGCGTTCCTCTTGGAGCTTCGAGGCATCCAACACCTTCTCCAACAAGGTCGGTTGGTTCTGCCCTTATATCCGTTCCAACAATTGTATCATCTTCTAAGAATTGTCTTATGAGTTCTGCGCTTGAAACAATTTCAATTAATCTTGCGTAGTGGAAAAGCATCGGTTGATGTGCAGGTTTTCCAAATGTTTTTACAAATTCTTCGTAGTATTTTTGAGCAATAGGTGTAGGCATTCTATCGCACACATTTAACCTTGAAAGTGTATTTACCCTATAAACTCCATCAACAGGACCTTTTTCAGTTAAATACGGGAATTTAAGGTATGAATATGGCCTTACTCCTTCTGACATATAATTTAAATACTCTGAAGGATCGTATTCGTATTCAATTTTTCCTTCAGGATTTACAACCCTGATTTTTCCTTCGTAAATATCCTGTGCACCGTTATTTACCATACCCATGTGGTATGATTCAAAATAACCAAGATCAAGGAGATCTTGTTCTTTTAACCCTTCCAACAATTGTTTTCCAACAATTAAAGTTCTTTCAGCCGTATCCACAAGATCTTCTGACATTTTTAAAAGTTCGTCTCTTTCTTCTTCAGTTAATGGTTTTGATTGACCCCCAACAACTGCAGTTACTGGGTGAATGGCCTTTCCACCAACTTTTTGAATAATTGTTTGACCAATTTTTCTCATTGAAATTGCATCTTTTACAACATCCATGTTTTCAGCAGCGACACCCAATACATTTCTTTTGAGTGCATCATCGGTCATTGGAAACATTAAATCAGGAGATGCGAGCATTCCAAAGTGAAGCGCGTGGCTGTGTACATTTGAAGCTTGTTGCATTAAATTTCTGAGCATGTCCGCGGTTTTTGGGATTTTTACACCAAATACATTATCAACTGCTCTTGCACTTGCTAAATTGTGTGAAACCTGGCAAATTCCACAAATTCTTGGGGTAAATACTGAAGCATCTTCAACATACCTTCCTTCCAAGAATTTTTCAAAACCTCTAACTTCGACAACGTGGAAATTAACTTTATCGAGTTTTCCGCTGTCGTCAAAGGAAAGTGTAACCTTACCGTGTCCTTCAACTCTGGTAACAGGTTCTATCGACAGTTTTGTCATTATATCACCGTATCAGTATATTACCTTTTATTATTTATCGGAATTAATGCACTAGGGAGCGTAAATTTGTAAAAACTGCCCACTTTGTCAAGTATCTGTTTAGGAAGTTCGTTTGGATCCATTGTTCTGTCTTCATCAATTTTATAATCCGATGCAAGTGCAGAAACCATTTTAGCACCCTGATCTACTACTTTATCGGTAGGTCCATAACATCCTGTACAGGGAACTCCTGCTGTTGGGCATATTGCACCACAAGAAGCCCTTGTAGCAATTCCCATGCAGAGGTAACCTTGTTCAAGCAGACATTTTTTAGGGTCAGGCGTTCCTTCGTAATTTCTTTTAATCGAGCCTATTGAAACTCCTTCCTTACTTTTTTCTCTAGGGCATACTTCACACATATTTTTAGTCGTTAATTGTGGAGCTTTACCTTTTAAAAGTGAAGTAAGAACTTCTGCAATTAATTCTGGTTTTGGGGGGCATCCTGGAAGGATATAATCCACATCAATTACATCAGAAAGGGGTTTTACTCTCGAAGTTAATTCAGGAACATCTTCACTTGGAATAATTCCTTCTTCGTTTTTCGTTGAAAATGTAGTTTTGTAAGCTTTTTCTAAAAGAGCTTCATTTGAATATAAATTGCCCATTCCAGGAATTCCGCCAAAAGCTGCGCATGTTCCAAATGCAATTACAATTTTTGCCTTTTTTCTCATTTCTTGTGCAGTTTGGAGGTTTTCTTCGTTTCTAATACCTCCTTCAATCAGTGCAACATCAATACCATCTGGAATTTCTTTGACATCCATTAAAACAGGGCAATGTACCAATTCAACTTGCTCAAGAACATTCAATAAATCTTCATGTAAATCTACAAGACTTATGTGGCATCCAGAACAGCATGCAAGCCATGTTGTAGCTATTTTTACCATAAAACCACCTTAATAGTTATTTAAGATTTTCATTCAAGGTGCACGGACCTAAAGCTTTTATTCTGTCGTATATTTCGTTCATTTTCGTCTGGAATTTTTCACCTTCTGAAGCTGAAATCCATTCGTGGAGAACTCGTTCTCTGCCGATTCCGAGTTCATCAAGCATATCGTAGAGCATCATAACTCTTCTTTGCCATTTGTAGTTTCCAGCATCGTAGTGGCAGTCCCCTAAGTGACATCCACCTATAAAAACGCCGTCTGCACCTTCTTTGAAGACTTTTAATATAAATGATGGTTCAATCCTTCCAGAACACATCACTCTTATGATCCTTATGCTTGGAGGATACTGCATCCTGCCAACTCCTGCCGTATCTGCACCACCATAGGTACACCAATTGCAACAAAAGCCGACTATCTTTGGCTCCCATTCTTCAGACAAAATTTCACCTCTAGGTTATTAGATATTCGGTAAACTAATACCTTAAATAGTTAATCTAATTGATGTGAGTATGACAATTATTAATATATAAATTAGATATTTTGATGGAAAATAAAAAACTATATATGTTAATAAGAATTTCTAATTTATACCTGTTTAATAATATAAAAATAATATTTAATAATATTTTATGTTACATTTAATAAAAAAGTAGTAATAATTATTTAAAAAATCACTTTTTGTTTTAACATATAACTCTTTTTATTTGGTGTAATTAACAATTTTTTTAATAGATATTATAGAATATAGTTTAGGTAATATATTATCAAATACCTAATATTAAAGATAGGTGATCTAATGGGTAAGACGGTAGAGATAAATCCTACGACAAGACATGAAGGGCATACCAAACTTGTCTTGAAAGTGGATGACGATGGAATTGTTGAAAAAGGTAACTATTTGAGTGTTACCCCCGTCAGAGGATTTGAAAAATTTTTGGTCGGAAAAACTGCGGAATTTGCACCAATTGCCGTTTCAAGATTTTGTGGAATTTGTCCAATTGCACACGCTACTTCCTCAGTAGAAGCTATTGAAGACGCATGTGGAATTACACCACCAAAAGATGGATTATTGTTAAGAGAATTAACGGGTCTTGGAAATAAAATGCATTCCCACCCATTACACGAGTTTTTAATCGCTCCAGACTTTATACCTGAATCAGACCGAGTTGAATATATCACAAGAATTCAACAAATGAGAAAAACTGGACAGTATATTGTTGATACAATCGGTGGAGAAGCAATCCACGCACCAAATATCAAAGTTGGAGGTATGTTAAAAAACATTACCGAAAATGCAGCTTCAAAAATATACTACAAATGCAGAGAATACGAAAAATTAGCAAAAGAACATGTTGAATATTTAATTCCTATTTTTGAAAGCAACATGCTTGTAGATGGAACAGAAATTCCTGAAAAATTAGGTTACCACGATTTTGGATACATTGCAACTGATGCAACATACGGAAACAGGGAAAACATCGACCAAAGTAGGGTAGTTGAATATACGCCATACGACGTGTACGAAAAAGACGTTGCAGTGCAAGCTTGTACCACAATTCCAAGATACAATGGCAGATTAATGGAAGTTGGTCCAAGAGCAAGATTTGCAAGATTCCACGACTTTAAAAACAAAGGTGCTATGGCAATACACATTGCAAGAGCTTATGAAAACGTTGTACACGTAAAAAAAGCAATGGAAATCCTTGATGAATTAGATGTTAATGGAAAAACAAGATCAAATGAACCCATCCTCGGAGACGGTGAAAAAGTAGGTCTTGGTGTTCATGAAGCTGCGAGAGGTCACAACACCCACCAAGCTGCAATTGACGCAAAAGGAAGAATTACCTATTATAACGCAATTGTTGCAACCACCTGGAATATCCCATTAATTGGAAAAGCTACAGAAGGAACCCACTACAAATTTGCAGAACACGTTGTAAGAGCATACGATCCATGTGTATCCTGTGCAACCCACGTAATTGCAATGGACTATGATAACAAAATTGTTGACAAAAAATTAATACAATAACTGGTGAATCATGCCCGAATATTTAGAAAAAGAAGTTTTAATCCTGGGATGCGGAAATATCTTGTTTGGAGACGATGGATTTGGATACACTGTAGTAAATAAGTTAAATGAAGTAAAAGATGAATATCCAATCCTTAATTCGGATAAAATACAGATTATCGATGCAGGAACCGGAGCTTCTCACTTTATACTTTCCTTGATTGATGAAAAAACTCCATTGAAGAAAATAATAATTGCAGATGTTATCGATTATGGATTACCGCCTGGAGAATTGAAAACATTGTATTCAAAAGACCTACCTGATATCGATAAATATCATATTGATGCTCACGACATGCCTCTTGCAGGGATGTTAAAAGATATTGAAGACGATTACGGCGTGAAAATTGTTGTTATTGGATGCCAACAAAAAAATGTGCCTGCACCAGACATTCTTCTCGAACTTTCAGACGAAGTAAATGCTGCTGTAGATGGCGCTGTTTTATTAATAATAGATGAATTAAACGAATAATGGTGATATAGTGGTAAGAGTTGCCCATATACACATGAGTGGTTGTACAGGATGTTTAATCTCCCTTTCAGACACTTATGAAAAACTTTTAGATATATTGGGAGCTGTTGATCTAGTGTATGCATTAACACTCGCAGATGAAAAGACAGAAATTACTGAAACTGACGATAAAATATTGATCGAAAGAAAAATTCCTGAAGACATTGACATTGCACTCGTTGAAGGAAGTGTCTGTTTAGACGACCACCACTCAGTTGAAGACATCTTGACTACAAGAAAAAATTCAAAAATTGTTGTAGCACTCGGTGCCTGTGCAGCATCTGGCGGAGTTACTAGATTTGGAAGAGGAAATCAAATGCCACAGCCTTCGCATGCCTCTTTCGTTCCAATTGGTGATGTAATTAAAGTGGATTTGGCACTTCCAGGATGTCCACCTTCACCAGAATCAATTGTAAACTTAATTATGGCTGCATTAAACGGCGATATGGATTATTTAGAACCATTTGCAGAAATTGCAAAATATGGAAAAGATGCTTGCGGATGCGATGTAATCAAAAATGTTATAGACCAGTCGCTTTGCATGGGTTGCGGAACTTGTGCTGCAGCATGTCAAGTTCGAGCAATAGAGATGATTGAAGGAAAACCGAATATACTAAGCGAATTTTGCATAAAATGCGGCCTTTGTGGAGCCCAGTGCCCAAGAGTTAGATTTCCAGAATTAGTTCAAAAAATCGAATAATTAAGTTTAGAGGTGTTAATTATGGATCCTTTTGGAACATATAAAACAGCTATATCTGCAAGAGCCACAGATAAAGCAATACTTAAAAAATCACAGGACGGAGGAATAATTTCTGCGTCATACATCTACGGTTTAGAAAATGGCCTTTTAGATGGTGTAATTGTTGCAAATACTGAAGATGGATTTAAAGCAGTTCCAAAAATTGCTACAACTCCTGAAGAAGTACTTTCAGCTGCGGGAACAAAATATACAGTTTCTCCAAACATTGCTGTGTTAAAAGATGCAGTAAGAGAATATGCACTTGAAAAAGTTGGAATTGTTGGAACTCCTTGTCAGGTTCGAGCAATTAGAAAATTAATGAAATACCCAATGGGTTTTAGACACACTGATTCAAAAATTGCACTTGTGATGGGAATATTCTGCATGGAAAACTTCCCTTACGAAGGTATGAAAGCAATTGTAGAACAGTATGCTGGAATTAGAATGAACGATGTTTTAAAAACCGATATTGGAAAAGGTAAATTCTGGGTTTACTCAAAATCAGGTGATGTAAAAACAGTTCCTTTGAAAGATACACACATGTACGAACAAAAATCATGCCACGTTTGTATGGACTACACCGCAGAACTTGCAGATATCTCAACAGGTTCAGTCGGAAGCCCTGACGGATGGAGCACAATTTTTGTTAGAACTGCAAAAGGGGAAGAATACCTAAACAAAATGATTGAAGCTGGAGCCCTTGAAACAAAACCAATTGAAGACGTGAAACCAGGTCTTGACTTAGTTCAAAAACTTGCGCTCCAGAAAAAAGAGAAAAACGATAAAGAAATCGTTCATAGAAAAGAGATGGGACTTCCTGTTCCATACTAATCCATTCCTTTAATTTTTGATATTGATAGTTACAGGCATACACCAAATTTTTTTATTCCTATTTTTTCAAATCAATTTTACAAAAATATCCAAACTTATTTTAAAAATGTTTATTAAATCTTTTTTAATTATTTATATCTAAACGAGGTTTTACACATGGCAGAAATTACATTTGAAATTGTCGAACATATCGGAGTACTTTATGAATACCCAAATGGATGGAAAAAAGAGCTAAACCTTGTAAGTTGGAACGAAAAAGAACCAAAATACGATTTAAGGGACTGGAATCCGGAACATGAACGAATGAGAAAAGGAATTACATTAACTCCAGAAGAATTAAAAGCTTTGAAAGGAATTTTAAGTGAAATTGAATTATAATAATTTAATTTTATGAATTTCAAAATTAAACCCGAACATTAATTTTAGGGCCAATTACATTCTTTAAATAAAAATTATTGCTATTATTATGGGGAATAATAGAAAAGTATATATAGCTGAATCGCTTAAGTACAAGTGCGAGCAGAGGTGGTTGAGCTTGGCCAAAGGCGCCGGACTTGAAATCCGGTTCTCCACTGGGGAGCGGGGGTTCAAATCCCTCCCTCTGCGCTTCATTTTGAAACGCTAAATAACGCCACGAACGTTGGCATCCACTAAATCGGACCAGCTTTTTTAACGCAGATTAACAATTAACGTAATTTAAACGTCGAAGGACCTTTTTTTAACAGCTATCCTGAACCGTCCCAGTGCATCTTGATGCGCAGTTATGTTGTACAGGACTAATATCGAAATTCAACTCCGGCGTCATTGGCCAACCTCAACCACCATCTGCTATATTGAGGTGTTGATATCGACAATATTTACTTCATGCCCCACTTAATTGACGGAACATTCACTACTTTTTTCGCAGTTTTTGAAAATTTGAAAAATTTTTCCGAACAACCCATATTATCATATAACCACAATTAAATGCTTCAAAACCGCGGCACTTTTATTGTTAATTACGCTGATAATCGCTAGGTAAATACGCCACTAATACGCTGATAATTTACGTTTATCTTCATTGTATCCACCAAATTGCCAATAGACATATTAAAAGCGCTAGAATTTATTTTACAATATATATGAGTACCTCAGAGTACTTGTACGGGACATTTATTTGGTATTGAATGGCGTATTCGTGGCCATTTAGTATATATAGCGTTAGCATACTGCATGAAATTACCAATATTACCTTTAATATGATGTTTAGTGTTTATAGCCTATCGATTCAGGACTTGAAGAGGTAATTCGTATATCTTCACCTTTAGTCGGAACACTTCCATGACATAAAAAAAGTAATTGACAGTGTGTAATTTTTGGACACATGATTTCGGAAATTTGAAAACAACATTTGGTCAAACTAAGAATGTATTTAACAGTATCCACATTAAAAGCTCGCAGCAGCTGAAGTATAAACTGCGAAACTTAAGAATGCAATAAGTATGATTTCGATAGGCTACAGTTTAAAACAATAATAATGAATATCGTATAAAACGTTCGAATCACTTTTGGTTATCAAACTGTACTTTCAAACAGTAAATTGTTATTGTAAGGTAAATTTTGTAATATATCAATACAGTGATTGCGTAAATACGCTTAATAGCTAAACACACTGTTAATAACGATACAATAATAAATAAAACAATTAAAAAACGTCCTATGGGCAAAAAAGTAATAATGGTGTTAATATGGATGATATTATAGTAAACTACAAATTAACAGAACTTGTAATCGATACATTAAATAATAAAGGTTACATTTCCGGAGAATGGTCGGAAAAAATTACACAGTGCACTTCCCACTATGAACTCATGCTGCTTATTAATAGCGAATGCACAATATTTGAAATGTCTGAACTTGGTTCACTGCGATCTTCCATTTTGGGCGAATTCGGCCAAAGAGTTGACTGGATCCGTGTAACAAATTACCTGATTGAAAGGTATGTTCAAGAAGGGGGTAAATTGCCATTTGAACATAACACTTCGTTATGAGGCCGAAGCAACGGTTTTTACAGGTGCGTTAACTTCTCGAACTTTTATGGATGATTCAAATAGTTCACAGGCGTTTTTAAAATCTTGATCACTAATTTCAGTGGCAAGCCTGGCTTTTGCAAATGCTGTTGAAAGCCGAATGAGTGTTTCGAGCAATCTAACGGAACTGCTATTGTCTTTCTTCTTATGGGCGACATAATAATTAACCATAATCTCATTGATATTTTCTGGAATCTTTACTTGCAGCGTTCTTGCATATTCTATAAAGTCAAGTAAAAATTCACGGTTAATTACGTCTTCCCCGATAGTTACGGTAGTTTCGACGATAGTGTCAATAGCTTCAGATCCGTTATTATAATTTCGAATTGTTTTTCGAGCGATTTCAGCATCTAATTCGCTGTTTTGGCCCGTGTTCATATCAAATATTAAATCAAACCGGTCTAAAATAGGTTCAGTTAATTCGATCTGATCAATTAGTCCTTTGGACTTATCCCAACGCCCGTTTTTAGGATTACATGCTGCAAGAATCGCGATTTTTGCAGGCAAGCTTATATTAATCCCTGCTTTTGCGATGTGTATTTCTTGAGACTCCATCGCTTCCAATAAATGGGACGATAAGTCTTTATCTACAGTTAACTCATCAAGTGACGCAGTTCCTCCGTTTTTGGTGACCAATAATCCAGGTTTAGTTACCCAGCCGCTATCACCAACGGTTGTTTTTTCCTGCTCAACAGATGCAGTCAATCCAACACCAGATGTTCCAGTAATTGATCCGTATAAATTTTTAGGTAATTTTGAAATTGTACGTAGTATTTCTGATTTACCGACTCCAGGATCTGCAACAAGTAGTATGTGTAAATCATTACGGGTTAATCCGTATGCGCCCTTCATTTGTTGCAGCAATATTGCTTTTTTTACTTTTTCGTAACCCTGAATGGTCGGAACAACTAATTCGGACAGTTTATCGAGTAAATCAATATTATTATCGATACAATAATCTGAAATCCGTTTTATATCTTTTATTTTGCTTTCGTCCAACCTATTATCGATAATGTCTTCTACAGGCACTACGGATTTGGCATAAACGTGTATATCATACAATGGTCCGTTTTTCTGCTTTTTCTTAAATGGTATTCCGACAATATTTAATTTGCCGCTGTAAATGCCTGGCGAGTTTTCGAAAAACACTGACATGTATTTTGGCGGTTCTTTCGGATTATTCATTGTTTCTACAGGTTGCTGCAACTTGAATTCCTGAATATCAATGTATAACGACTTTGAGCCATTAAGTTCCATTTTCTTTCCGCATTTACATATTTTATCAGGGCTGCTTGTAATCACGTTGTTAAATACTTTTTCGTCTTTATTGCCGCAATTGCATGAATAAACTGCTTTTTTGAGCACTGTTTTTCTTGTAGACGCTATTGATACAATACCCTCGAATTCAACAATTTTGGAGAGCAAAGCTGAATTTATATCTTCAATATTACACTTGTATTCATCAGGCACGTTTTCGATACCAATAATATTATTAAATGTCTGTTTTTGCAGTGAATTTTGCGATTTAACCAGTGCTTCGTTAAACATTTTGAAAAGCTGCTCCGGATTGTTTTTTAAAAGCGCCAATAAAAACTCGTCCGATTTAAAATCTTGCTGAAAGTCGACAATTATACTTTTACCACTTTTCAACTGCTCAGTGTAGTTATTTTGTAAATAAACTACAATGTCCGCCATATCGGTTTGTGATTTGTGTAAATACCCTGAATCATCCTTATAAATGAGTCCATCATTTGTAAAATTCGTAATGTATGCTTTGATACTGTTAGATTTAGCATCAAGTCCCCCAAATATGTCCGTAATATCCTTAGACGTCATCGGAATGATTAAATGGTTTGTAACAAAGTGTCGGAAAACTTCTTTAAGATTTGAAGAACTATCGTTTTGACTTTCACGATAGTCTAGTAATGACTGTACTATCTGATCTTTCAGGGTTTCTGTCAGTGCTTGTTTTTCGTTGACCATTTTATGCCTCTTCATCGATTTCGTGTTTTATTTCATACTTTTTACCGCAAAATACCAGTAATTTCGATAGTATATAAATGCAACTTAAGATTATGCGATATTTCAAAAAATGAGAAGACCTACTAAAAAAATATCAACGAAAGTAAAATAAGCACGTATTGAGCGTCAATAGTGATTTAAACCATATGCGCCCGTTACTTTATTTCTGTAACTGGGGTGTAACAAATTGTAAAAATAATAACTAGTACTTAAAAATCTACGCTAAGTGCGTGTTAATAAAAACAGAGTACATAATACTGTTACTTCATTCGTACTGGATATATTATTAATTATATTATTATATTAGAATATCAATATATGTTTATACTATGTTACGTTATAGTATATATACTTGTGGGTGACTGCAACAATAACTACTGTCAGTAAATTTTGTATCGGCCAGTGCATAAAAATAACATTTTTTTAAAGAGTATATTATGCAAATCTTCCAGATTTGCCAGTGCGCATTGTAATCAGAATATTTTTTTAATTGCATGTTAAATGCGCTAACGATGCACCACCCTGTTCCTTCAGGAAATGTCTATGTTACATTGTTGTCAAAGCCCCTAAAGGGCTTAGTGTCTATGTTAAATTGTCGTTAAAGCCTAAAGGGCTTAATGTCTATGTTAAATTGTTGTTATGACTGTCTATGTTTCAGTTAAACAATTTCATCTGCTACGAATTGGATATTTAATTAATTACGGCACTATTGCCGCGTATATTTAAATTAATAGTCCTTATGCAAATCCTTCAGATTTGCCAGTGCGCATATACCATATAAATTAACTAGCATACTTTTTTCGATAAAATCAGTCGACAAAGACATCCCCTTTCAGGGTCGACATTAATAGCGAGACATTCCCTAAAGGGTTTTTTGGAGTTTAACGGATTAAATCAGAACATAGACATTCATTCGACAAGAGCCACATAGACATCCCCCTTTCGGGGTTGATATTGTACTTAAACAATTATTTGAATTATAAATGGGGTGATAAAATGCGCTAGAGCCATAAAAAAATTATAATTATTGCTTTGATTACGAAGGGACTTTTAAAATTTACTCATGAATACTTTACAGATTCAGTAATTGTTATATATCCTGTAGTAGTAACAATTGTCGTATGAATTGCAAATTGACGATAATATTTTAATCGTTTTACATTTGGAAATCAAATTTAGATTAAACACGCATTAGCAATTTGTTACGGCAGGTAAATCATGACCTACATTAAAGATCGAGAATATTATATTAAAGCGTCAAACAAAGCTATTACTAATTACGTATACTCAATACCCACTAGAAATTACCCGTTGGGTGGAACTTCGGAATCGACATAAATAATCCTTATAATGTCAGCGTGATAAGATCTATCGGCTATGAAGACAGTGCTGCTATCGGCAGCCAGTACACTTCAATAGCGGCAGTGAATGAAGTCAGTAAACTAATCGCTGAGGACATACGAAATGGAAAGATATCGACAGATACAATGAAAGAGATTTACGGTCAGGAGATATGGGCAAAATCAACAGAAGTTGTTAAAAATATTAGTGACGAAAACAAAGATCTTTCGAAAGAACAGCAAGCAGTTGAAACGGCAGTTCAGCCAATTATTGGATACATGAAAGAAAAATACACGCCCGTTAAAGGATTTGCGATGATCGGAATGTTGAATTCAGAGTTGATTCAATTGTATCATGAACGCTGGGAAAATGGACTGTTAAATGTTGCGAAATACAACATAAAGTCTAAAGTTAAGTCGATTGCACTTTCAGATAATAATATCATGACTTTTGAAAGCCTTGACAATATAATGAAAACAATGGGACTTGAAAGGTCCATGTTTGATGAAATTTTTGATGATCTCAGCTTTTAAGATACGGAAGTTATTTGAAGATCAATTACAACAACCATACTTTTTTACATTTTGGCGAAAGTAACGAGGCCGTCTGCTGTTGCGAAATATACATTTAATGATAAAAATGAACTTCGTGGTGGCTTACCGGTTAATACGCCTGTTTAATAAACCCAATAATTTACACAATTCTTTATAAGCATTTACAAAAATTTGAATTTAAACGAAATGCTTTTTTTAATTTACTAAACGGTAACATCCAATTTGTCGAGATATTCACCATTGCAGGCAAATACGTATGAATAGGCATGTTGAGCACTACCAAATTTGGGTGTTTCAAAAGTCTTTTTGATTATCAACACTGCCTATTTTTATTGTCCGATCAATTCAATAACCTTGCATCATCTTTATTGTGCAGTTAAAATCGCAATGTTTTTAATGTTGGGTGAATATAGCGTAATAAGTTATGTTTATAAGTCTTTCAATAAGTATGAATTATAAAAACAACATTATAATCCCAGAATACGCGGACAGGCAAAGCAGTAAGTTAAACTGCATGTTTAATCAGCATTACAGTTCTTTTACCATATTTAACGATGATTAATTTTAATTTACAAGTACCTGATTTACCACAACCGAATACAGATGTTGGTAATGAAATTAAATGTCCGATAAACAGACAATTGCGAGAAAAACTAAACATAAATTACTTTACGAAAATACGAGGGGAATTTAATGAGTGCATTGTATCATCAGACCAACATCAATGTCCAGGAAAAAGCAAACATGATCTGGAACATTGCTGACATTATTCGTGGAACTTTTAAACCACATGAATACGGGAAAGTAATCTTACCAATGACGGTGTTAAAAAGGCTAAATGATACGCTTTTACCGACTAAAGATGCAGTGTTAAAAACGTGCGAAGAAATCAAGGATTTTGAAGTTAAGGAAGGTTTCCTCGAATCAGCTGCAGGTTACCCATTTTACAACACTAGTCCGTTCACTTTTGAGACATTGCTAAACGATCCTGATCATATCGAAGCAAATTTCAGGAAGTTTATTGCGGGATTTTCAGACAATATTCAAGATATCATAAAGCATTTCAAGTTCGAACATATCATTTCAGACCTCGTTGGTAGTACACCCGAAGAAGATAAGTTGTTTTACGTGATACAGGAATTTAACAAGCCAAGTTCATACATGGGACCTGATGCGATTTCAACTGCCGATATGGGCTATATTTTCGAAGAGCTTATACGAAAGTTTTCTGAGTCATACAACGAAGAAGCTGGAGCTCACTTTACTGCGCGAGATATTATCTATTTAATGACCGATTTACTTGTAACTGAAGATGAATTCGATGGAAGTCCAAAAACATGTTACGACATGGCCATGGGTACATCACAGATGCTTACTTGTCTTACTGAGCGAATACAGCAATTAGACAACAAAATCGAAGTCAGTGTATTCGGCCAGGAATTTAATCCTGAAACATTTGCAATTGCAAAAGCCGACATGATAATTCGTGGTGGAAAAGCCGACAATATGCGTTTTGGCGATACCCTTATTAACGACCAGTTTAAAGGCTACACATTTGATTACTGTATTTCAAATCCGCCATTTGGTGTTGATTGGAAAGCGCAGAAAAAAGCAGTCGACAAAGAAAATAAACTCGCTGAAAAAGGTAGATTCGGTGTCGGTTTACCAAAAATATCAGACGGTCAGATGTTATTTACCCTAAATGGTATCAGCAAGCTTAAGGACACAGGGAGACTTGCAATTATCCATAACGGATCTCCGCTTTTTACAGGCGATGCAGGTTCCGGCCCATCCGAAATTCGGAAATACATTATTGAAAACGACTGGTTAGATGCAATTGTTCAGTTACCTAACGATCTGTTCTACAACACGGGAATTACAACATATGTTTGGTTAATTTCAAAAAATAAATCGGATGAAAGAGCAGGTAAAGTTCAATTAATCGATGCATCCAACATGTATGTAAAAAGACGAAAATCAATTGGTAACAAGCGAGTAGACTTATCTACTGATTGTAGAGAAGCAATTGTCAAAGCATACGGTGAATTTAGCGATAAATACTACGATTACGGCGAAAAGTCCGTTGAATCTAAAGTATTTAATAACGAAGATTTTGGTTACTACAAGATTACTGTCGAATCACCATTGAAGGACGAAAAAGGTAAAATCGTAATTAAAAAAGGTAAACCTGCGCCCGATACGTCAAAGCGGGATACTGAGAACGTACCGTTAACCGAAGATATCGAAGAGTATTTTAAGCGTGAAGTTTTACCGTACAACCCTGAAGCGTGGATTGATGATAAAAAAACAACGATAGGCTACGAGATACCATTTACAAGACACTTTTACAAGTACGTTGCACCTGAAAAGTCTGATATGGTTGCTGAAAGGATCTGTGTAATTGAAGCTGAATTGACAGGCAGTTTAAAATCGCTCTTTGGTAAAGACGGTGAATAACATGGCTCGTGCGATGAAAGATAGTGGTATCGAGTGGATCGGCGATATTCCTGCGGATTGGGGCGTAAAGAAGTTGAAATATATATTGGGCCTAAATACGGGGTTAAGTATCACGAAAGCAGAACTCGTCGAAAACGGAGTTGATTGTGTAAATTATGGCGATATCCACTCAAAATACACATTTGATATTGTATCGTCAAGGGATAACTTACCAAAAGTTCCAGTGGAGTTTATCGACACTAATCCATCTGCAATAGCTTCTGAAGGCGATTTTATATTCTGTGACACGTCAGAAGATATTGAAGGTAGTGGTAATTGTTTATTTATCCGTGAAAGCAATAATAAACCAATATTTGCAGGTTCACACACGATTTTGGGCAGGCCCCTCATTAATGTAAACTCGACGTATTTGGGTTATTTGTTAAAATCGCCAGATATAAAAAGTCAAATACAAAAACGCGTAGTCGGAATTAAGGTATATAGCATTACTCAGAAAATTTTAAAATCAATTTCACTCATTTTACCGCCCGTTGATGAGCAACAAGAAATTGCACAGTACCTCGATGATAAAGTTGGCCAAATCGACAGCATTATCGAGAAAACCAAATCGTCAATTGATGAATACAAAAGTTACAAACAGTCAATTATAACGGAAACCGTGACTAAAGGACTCGATCCAACTGTAACGATGAAAGATAGCGGTATTGAATGGATCGGCGATATTCCTGAACACTGGGATATTATAAAAATTCGGTATCTGGGAACGTTGCAAAATGGGATTAGTAAAAGTTCAAGTTATTTCGGTTCGGGTTATCCTTTTGTTAGTTACGGAGACGTTTATAAAAACTATGAACTTCCAAAATCCGTTGAAGGATTGGTAGAATCGAATGAATTTGATAAATCGAATTATTCCGTTGAATACGGCGATGTTTTCTTTACGCGAACTTCTGAAACCATTGATGAAATTGGATTCACCGCTACATGTATGCATACCATGAATGATGCAGTTTTTGCAGGATTTTTAATTAGGTTCAGACCGTTTGATTCGAAATTATTGAATCCATTATATTCAAAATATTATTTTAGAAGTGATATGCATAGGCGATTCTTCGTTAAAGAAATGAATTTAGTAACAAGAGCTTCGTTAAGCCAGGAATTGCTTAAAAAATTACCGGTTCTTGTGCCGCCGCATAACGAACAAATCGCTATTGGTAAATTTATTGAAGAAACATGTCAAACCATAGATCAATTAATCACCAAAAAACAACAATTAATCACAGAACTCAAAGCATACAAGAAATCACTAATTTACGAAGTAGTTACTGGTAAGAAGGAAGTTAAATAACGATAACGAGCGGGGGCGTTAAAACTTGGAATACACAGAAAAGCGATTTGAACAGGACATTGAAGAGTCAATGCTAACTAATGGTGGGTATATCAAAGGCGATAAGTCTAGCTACAGTGCGGAACGTGGAATAGATTTATCAAAACTTGTTGAATTCATCAAAACAACACAAGAAAAGGAATGGGATCGGTATGTACGCATTTATGGGGATGAAGCAGAAAACAATCTATTCAAGCGATTCAATGATTCTGTCAATGCGCAAGGACTACTGTATTCACTTAGAAAGGGCATTGCTGATAGGGGTGTTAAGTTAAAGCTATGCTACTTTAAACCCGAATCAAATTTAAACCATGAACTCGTGAAAAAATACGAAAATAACATATTAACAGTTACACGACAGTTTGCATACTCAACGGAAAACAAAAATACAATTGATATGGTTTTATCGCTTAATGGTATTCCGATAGTTGCGCTAGAGCTTAAAAACCAGATTACTGGTCAATCTATCGAAAACGGTAAAAAACAGTTCATGTACGATAGAAACCCTCGAGAGCCATGCTTCCAGTTTAACAAACGATTTTTAGCATATTTTGCTGTTGATTTGCATGAAGTAGCAATGACTACAAAATTAGCCGGACCAAACACTATGTTTTTACCATTTAACCAGGGTTCTGGCGGAGCTGGACAGGTCGGTGGTGCAGGTAATCCTGAAAACAAAGACGGATATGCTACATCATACCTCTGGGAGCAGGTATTGACGAAAGATTCACTGATGAACATCATACACAGATTCCTCCATATAAACGTTGAAAAGAAAAAAGTAGTTAAAAACGGACGTGAAACTACAAAAATCAGTCAAAAGTTAATATTTCCTCGTTATCACCAGCTCGATGTTGTAACAAAGCTTGTAAACAACGTAAAACAGCACGGATCTGGATGTAATTACTTGATTCAGCATTCAGCAGGATCAGGCAAAAGTAACAGTATCGCATGGATTGCTTACAGACTTGCAAGTCTTCACGATGAGGATAATAACAGCATATTCAATTCAGTTATCGTTGTAACCGATAGGAAAGTGCTTGACAGTCAGCTTCAAGATACAATATCTGGTTTCGACCACACTTACGGCCTCGTTGAAACAATAGGGGATAAAAAAACATCTCAAGATTTGAAAAACGCAATTAACGATGGTAAAAAGATTATCGTTACAACACTTCAAAAATTCCCTGTAATCTATGAAGATGTAGAAAACAATAAGGGTAAACGATTCGCTGTAATTGTTGACGAAGCGCATTCCAGTCAGACTGGAACGAGTGCACAGAAATTAAAGATTGCACTTGCAGATAACAAAGATGCACTTGAAGAATATGCTAAAATTGAGGGTGAAGCTGAAGAAGCTTCTGAAGATTTCGAAGATAAGCTGGTAAGTGAGTTAAGTACACACGGGCGACACCAAAATTTATCATTTTTCGCATTTACTGCAACACCAAAACAAAAAACATTAGAAATGTTTGGAAATCGATGCACTGATGGTTCATTCCACCCATTCCACATATATTCGATGAAACAGGCAATCGAAGAAGGATTCATTCTTGATGTGCTTAAAAATTACATGACTTATAAAACATGCTTTAAAATCGCTAAAAACATACCTGATAATCCTGAATTACCAGAAAGTGAAGCAAAAAGGGCTATCAGGCGTTACGAATCACTGCACCCATATAACTTACAGCAAAAAACATCAGTTATGGTTGAGTACTTCCGTGAAATCACTTCCAAAAAAATCAATGGTCAAGCAAAAGCAATGATTATAACACCATCAAGACTTCACGCAGTTAGATATTACAAAGAATTTAAGAAATACATTAAAAATAAAGGATACAACGATCTTGATGTTCTTATAGCATTTTCTGGAACCGTAAAAGACGGAGACGAAGAATATACTGAAAGTGGAATGAATGTAACAAAATCAGGTAATAAAATAAGTGAAAAGCAGCTCCCACAGGTATTTCACGGGGACGAATTTAACATGCTGATAGTTGCTGAAAAGTATCAGACAGGCTTTGATGAACCTTTATTACACACGATGTTTGTTGACAAGAAGCTTAATGGTGTTAAAGCTGTTCAAACACTTTCAAGACTTAACAGAACCGCCCCTTATAAAAACGATACATTTATACTCGACTTTGTGAACAATTCAGAAGACATATTACTTTCATTTGCACCATACTACAAAGAAACCGCCCTTGACGAAGAAATCAATGTTAATTTAATTTATGATACAAAAGCGCTTCTTAGAAATTTCAGAATATACAATGATGACGATGTTGAGAAAAGTACCAAGATTTACTATAAATCAGGTGCGCAGTCAAATACTGCTCACGGTAAAATCACGAGTATGTTCCTGCCGATAATTAGGGTGTATTCCGAAATTAGCGAAGAAGATCAGTTCAAGTTTAAAAAAGCGGTCAGAAACTTTATAAAATGGTATTCGTACATCACACAAATTGAAAGAATGTTCGATAAGGATTTACAGAAGGAATATCGCTTCTTGCAATATCTCGAAAAAATGCTGCCTAAAAACTCAGCTGAAAAGATCGACCTCGAGGATAAAATCAAACTCGAATACTACAAGCTCAGCAAAACTTTCGAAGGCGATATCAGTCTTGAAACTAAGGACGACTGCGCAATGCTTACAAATCCTAAAACAATTGATAATGTAATCGGAGTAACTGGTAACGATGAATTGCTAGATGCAATAATCTCAAAGATCAATGAAGTTTACGAAGGCGAGTTTAGCGATGGTGACAAGGTCATGGTTAAAACAATCTACGGAAAACTACTAAACGACAGTGAAAAACTTGAACAGTACACGAAAGATTCGTTTGAGATATTTAACGATAGTTTCTTCCCAGAACTCTTCGATAAAGCCACTCGCAGCTGCTTCTTAGAACAATCGAATTCTTTTAAAAAGATCTTTGAAAACAGAACTTTTTACAACACAATACAGCAAGAAATGGCACGACAAGTATACCGAAATTACAGAAACCGGTAACATTAGCACGTTGCAGCATTTGTTTCAGATGGGCGTATCTACTAACGCCTAACAACTACATTCACTCTTTACTTTTTTGATAATTGTTAATTGCACATAAATTATCCTTTTTTAGCATTTACAAACAGATATTTGTTGATCTACACGTATCGATTAATTAAAGTATATATAATATTGGCAATACGGATGTAATTATAGTCAAAAATGAAAAACGAGGCATAAAATATGAATTACGAAGAAGCACTAGACAATTACTGGGCTAAAAAACTAGAAAGGGCTTACGAAAATAATGATTACGAAACAATCCTGAAATTATTGGATTATCTCGATGAACTTGATCGACGACTTGCAGACAAGAAGAAATGGGATGAATTGTTTAAAATTCATGGTGGTGTCGTTTTCATACCTCGAAAAGAACCAGTTTACGACTATTAACCTATTATTTACTATTTAAAATGGTGTTAAAGTCGGATTCGTTTAAAGGAACCATTGCACGTCTAAGTGAACCTGACCACTGTTTTTTGTTTTTTATAAATTCGAGGCTGTTTACGAGCGGTTTAAATAAAATTGGCGACTCAAACACTTCGATTTCTTTTAATTTAAGCCTTAAAGGGTATGTTTCATTTGGTCTATTTGGGTGTATCCCAAATATTCGTTTATTATCTGTTTTAACTTCTGAGGTAACTTCGTAAAGTCCACGAACATATTGTGGTTTTGGCTCTTTGCCGTTTTTGCCCATTTCGTAAATTAACAGCATGTCGCCCTTTTCAACCTTAGCGATCGTGTTTTTGTACATTTCAGAAACGCCCCAGACTTTTTTGTCCTTTACAACGTTCCAGTTTTCTTCGTTTGTGATACACATGAAGTAATTTGTCAGAATAACCACCCGATTTTTAAGCAATTACTATAATTTTCTGTTAATATCATTTTTAGAACTTTCGAATTAATCTGTAAAAATGCAGCATTGTGGGCGAAAACGTAGGTCGAACACATTCAAAATACAGGTAAAATTAAAAATTGTAAAAAAGAGGATAGCAGCGTTTGTATATTGCCCAAAAGTAAACCGCTACACAACGTAAATGATTATTGATCGACGGTATCGTCTGTTTCTTTCGCTAGTTTTTCCATATACTCTTCACGGATCTGCGATAATGTTTTACCACTTTCTTTATGGACTGCGAAATTGTATGTCTGGATACTTGACCATCCGTAAACATCCTTAAGCCACGTTTGCATTGACATTTCAGTAGCGACACCGTTTTGCATTGGTATGCTCTTATCATCTGCTGATAAACGTTCAATTTTTAAAATTTTGGTAGGGGCGGCCAATACATTTCCATTTTTTAAGAGGACCGCTTCAGCCCCATAATCTTTTGCTTTTATTATGTCACCAGCTTTAACAGCACCCCATAAAAGCATGTCTTCTATTTTGGGTAAAACTCTTCTCGTAATTGCTTTTTCGCGTTTCGAAACATAACGGGTGGTATTATCCATTAAATTAACATAATAATCCGTGTATTTTGCAAGCGGCAGTACTTTTTCAGCTTTTATAATTGTTTCACCGTTAATTGGATACGGTGTTAATTTATAACAACCCATATCAACACTATTTTTATTCAACCAAGCTACTGCAGAAAGTGTCTGTTCGTCGTATTCGCCTGCTGCAAGAATTATTCTCTGCTTTTCGTTAAAATTAATAACATCGTTTGCTTCCAAAAATTTGTTAAGTTTACGAATACCTAATTCATATGATGTGAGTTCACCGATTTCAAATTCACCCTTGTACTTTTCAATATACGGTGCGTAAACAAGTTTAACTAACTCATCTGGACTTTCAATTTTAGCATAGCTTGCAGCATATCGAATTGCCTGAAACTCAAACGCTTCTTTACGGTTTTCAATGTCTTTTTTATCTCGCTTAATTTCAATTAAAACAATGTTTCCGTTGTTGTCTACTGCAGTAAGATCACTTCGACCGTTTTTCTCGTTTTTAACTTGTCTTCCAACAATAAGTAGTGATTCTTCTTCATCACACAACATGTTGATGTTACATCTTAAAATCTCTTCAATATCGTTTTCAGTCATTTTTAAGTCCGAAAAAGTAACCCTTTCAATTTTCGTTGCTTGATTATCTTTAATGCTATACATATATACCCCGTTCCCCATTTTGCGTAAATTCAATTTATTGGTTGCATTTTCAGAAAATATATGGTTATTATTTTATGACTTACATTACTATCCTATCGACAATATTTATTATTGCTGTTATCTGCCGTTAAAATGTAAGGTCGGAATAATAACAGTATTATGTAAATTACACAATTGTATTGTTAGCTATCGCTATTTCGCTTAAAAATTAAAAAATGTCGATATTATTAATTAATCAATTTTATCTGCAGTTTTCATAAAGTTTGTTTTCGACTAAAACTGTTTTAGCCAATTCTTCATCATCGCCATGTTCCCGAACAAGTTTATCAGTTAATAAACTAGGTACGCTGCTATTTTCATATAATTTTACAGCATCATCTTGTGTCAACTCAGGCATTATTTTAAGCAATGCATCAATAACATCTTTCGCTTGAACCATTATAATCACATTTTATTGTTTAACAATATGGGTATTTATAATCTCTGTAATTAACGTATAACTGCCGAATATTATTTAATTACTGTAACGGAATGTATTCTGTATTGGTTGGATATTTATGGAAATATAAAACTAATAAAGTCATTAACCGTTTTAATGCATCATTTGTCAAGTTCATAATTTCAATTTGTGTCAACGATAATGCTCGTAAATTCTTCATACTAAATTGGGGAATCCATTTTACGGATTTAATTTGGTAGGATGAAATAATTTAGTCATACCGATTTTGTATTTTGGTCATACCGAATTAGACCAAGTTCATGTTTTCACGATTTAGTCATACCGAATTCGTGATTCAGTGTTACTGAATTTATTCAGTCATACCGATTTTGTATTTTGGTAATACCGAATTTATTCAGTCATACCGATTTTGTATTTTGGTAATACCGAATTTATTCAGTCATACCGATTTTGTATTTTGGTAATACCGAATTTATTCAGTCATACCGATTTTGTATTTTGGTAATACCGAATTTATTCAGTCATACCGATTTTGTATTTTGGTAATACCGAATTTATTCAGTCATACCGATTTTGTATTTTGGTAATACCGAATTTATTCAGTCATACCGATTTTGTATTTTGGTAATACCGAATTTATTCAGTCATACCGATTTTGTATTTTGGTCATACCAATTATATTGGTAGGATGAAATTCACAATTTGGTAGGATGAAATAATTTAGTCATACTGATTTTACATTTCGGTCATACTGATTGAAAACTTGCCAATAAAATGTTACTTGTGCGTATAACCTTAAACATACATTTTTGACATTATTTTAACCATGATGTTCTAAATACGCTAAATCCGGCCAATCGTCGTTGAACCTGCGTTGTTAAATTTAAGATAATTGTTACTGTAAATCTATTTTTCTCACAAATTTATTGATCAGCGCACTGGCAAATCTGAAAGATTTGCATAATCGTGCCAAAACCGATTTTCACATATTTTACATGAATTACACAATGCAATATTTGGTGATATTTTGATGATTTCAACATTCATGGTGCTTTTATTGATATGATAAAGTACCAAAATTACGCAAAGGTGGTAAAATCGACGATATACATGACATGATACTTATTAAAAGTAAATCGGACGAATCAGAAGAAAAAATCGACTACAAGAAACTTGAAATTGATAAAATCGATAAAGAGTTTACAATACAGCGTCGTTTTGATGGATTAAAGGAACGAACAATTAAAAACGACAGTCAACGGCTTAAAGTCTATTTGAACTACATATATTACACTTTAAACAAAACCGTTGATACCACAGACAATAAAGACTACGTTGCGTTTTTTAACCACTTGAGGCATGATCGGAAGTGCAAAGATACAACCATAAACAAGTACTTCAAGTTGCTCACTGTGTTTTACAGGATCATGAAATACAAAAACTTCAATGACTTTTTAGTGGAAAGTAAAGAGCGAAAGCGATTTACCAAACATGAAATTAGACATTACGATGCTATTGACGAAGAAACGCTAAACATGATCCTCGAAAAGTTAATTGGAATGAAAGGATCGACAAAAATACGTGATGCCACATTTCTTCGATTATTGTGGGATACAGGTTGTAGAGTATCTGAAGTTGCTGAATTAACATATTCTGCGTGTGATCTTAAAAAAGGTGTGTTCAAACTCACCAACACAAAAACAAAACGTGAAAGAACTGTGGTTTGTTCAAAAGAAACGTTAAAACTACTAAACTATTATTTACAACATCAAGGTGACCAAGGGCCCGATGATTACTTGTTTAAATCCGCTTATGACGGGATAATCAATAAACGCCAATTAGGTGAAAAATTTGTGGGTATTGTAAACGAGTTAAAGCGCGAAGGTAGTGTCCCTGAAAACAAGTGGCTTGTCTTACACTCGCTTAGACATGGTCGAGCAGTAAATTTACTCGATAAAGGCGTTCCGCTAGATGTTGTAAAGGAATATCTTGGACATACATCAATAGAAACTACAATGATTTACTCGCATTCTACAGAACGTAAAAATAAAATGCTCGATAAGATTTCAAAGATATTATAAGTATAGTCATCAACAGTTAACACCTTGTGAACAAAATTGTCGTTTGAGCATATGGCATCCACTAAATCGGACCCTTGAGCGTGACCGTAAAAGCGTTTATTTACCGAATAACTGTAAATTGTTTGTTAAAAAGAGTATTACCGTTATTAGCGCCAGTCAACGCCAAGTGCATAACATTTTAAACACATTTACTAACTGCGTTAATGAAATAATGCAATTATTTCCAATTAATGCCTTGAAATCCGGTTCTCCACTGGGGAGCGGGGGTTCAAATCCCTCCCTCTGCGTTTTTAATTTCACGTCCAGATTACTGAGCTTTTTTAAGACCGGACAGAAAAGTTTAACTCATTGCTTATTCTGAAGATATTACGAGCGAAGGACTACCTTTTGTCCCTACACGGGGTACCGGACAGGAGATTTGATACCTTTGTAGGAGCCCCGATTGGTCGTATTTAGGGTTTTAGGGTACCGGACTTAACTTTTACCGGACTAAGTTAAAATTTAAAGGCTGTTACACTAATTTTTTCTAAAATAAACAGTAATTATTCTAATTTCATAAATTGTAAAAATTTTAAGATTTATAAAATATGGATTTTGATCGATTTTTCAAAATATTAAAAATTAAAAAACAGATTGATTACAATATAAAAAAAGTAAAAAACAGTTATGAAATTATAGTTATCTTTGATCTAATTTTTTTCGAATGTCTGGTAACATCTTTTTTGTTCTCTCTTTTGCATGTGCATAAATCATCGTAGTCTTTACGTCACTATGGCCTAAAATTTCCTTTACAATTTCAACGGAAGTACCCTCATCCAATAATGCAACTGCCCTACCATGCCTTAAAGAATGGAGAACATACCTCTTTCCAGCCTCGATTTCCCCTTTACTAATTAAATTATCAATTGCTCTTCTGAAAACTTCTGAAAGATGGCCAGGTTTTACCTGTTTTCCAAGTTTACCTTTTTCACTTTGAAAAATAAAATTTTCAGGCCCTTTCAAAATATTTTCTGAACTGTACTCTCTTATCAAGTTAGTGGTCTTTTTTGAAACTACAACATATCTATCTTCCCCATTTTTAGTATCTGTTAATCTTATCTGCCCAGTTTTAAAATCAAAATCATTGTATTTTATGCGTATAACTTCTGACCGCCTACAGCCTGTTTCCCACAAAACCAGCATCATAAGTCCATCTCGATTTTTTGTAGCGCTGTTTCCATCAAGTATTTCATCAAGCACCTTATCCATAATTTCGTTATTTACATCATCATAACTTCTTGTTTTTGATTTTTTTGAAAAAGTCTTTCTCTCGATGCATTCATTATTAAATTCATTAAATGCTGTGAATTTAAATAGCCTATAAAATACTTTTAATAAATTATAGTATCGAACTAGTGTTTGATGAGTGCATCCTCTTTTTTTTTCTAAATACACGAAAAAACGTTTAAATTCGTGATAATCCATAGTTTCGGGAATTTTTCCAATATCATCACAAAACGACAAAAAGATTCTAAGTCGTAATACATCTTCTTTAATAGTACTTTCTTTAATTTTATCAAATTCTCTTTCTTCGATAAATTTAATAAGATATGGATTATGTTCTTCTAATCGTTTTGGTGATTCAATTTTAGTTTTTTGGTCAGATAATTGTCCTTTGAGATCAAATTTCCTTCTGCTCATCCCATCCCTCTGAAATATTTTTGTAATTTATCATAAATTTAGTTTTTTTGTAATTGTCGTAAACTGTTTAGTCATCAATATTCGGCTTTATTTGCATATTCCACCAAATATAAAAATCAGTGAAACCGCTGATTAAATCTTAAAAAAATCATTTTGGATTATGATTCTTTTTTAAGCAATATTGCCCATATTCCCCACTTTTCGTATTTTCTTTGTAATTGGGAATCTAAATCCCTGAAATACTTTCCATTTAGTTCTTTAAGTTTTTTAAGTTCAGTTAATGGAAATTCGTTATTAATAAATCTTATCATTGACAATATACGCTGTTTACCATCTATTGAAGAATAATATACCGAATCTTCTTCATGTAAATATATTACCTCCCCCAGTACCCGTGGTAAAAGAATGGATTCCACTATTTCAGATGCTTTTATATCATCATAATAATATTCTCTTGGAAGACCCCTATCTATTACAAGATATGACTCGTCAATCAGTTGTTTACATTCGGATATTGAAAAATAAATATTATATGGAATTATTTTTTCTACTTTTAAATCTTGCAAAAAAATCGCCTCGACTTGTTTAATATGTAAATAATATATTTAATTTAAAGAAATTACGATCATACACCTAATTGTTCTCGTAATCCATGATGCCTACGGAACTATACTTTTTTTCTAGATCTGATTTGATTTCGTTATATTTTTCTTCCGTTATTTTTAAAGCGACCATACATATCACATTTCCACATGCATAATCCATAAGGGGTACACCGTATCCTTGATAATCATATGTAGACCGTATAGAATCTTTTGAAAAGCCCCATTCTGTGATAAATTCTTCAAGCCACCATTTATACTGGTAGTAACCATTAATGGCCACTTCATCCTCATGGTAAGGAAAAGCCCAAAGTTCGTAGCTACGGTCACAGTACCTTATTTTTTCGACAGGGTCTTCATTAAAAGAATCCAAAAGATTATCCATTTCTTTAGAGTACCTGCTTCCTAGATCCCCCTCATGAGGGTACAATTCTAAGGGTATTGATTCGCCATGTTCCTCTATCATGCCTAACGTTGACCAGTAATTGTTGCTAAAAATTCTTACTACAACCATTTTTTCATTATTTTCTTCAAAAGTTCCATTTAATTCATGTTCCATAATATCACCAGTTATTTTTTACAAATTGTGTAAATTTAGGAAATTTAATTTATAAGTTATTTTGAAGTTTATCCAAATCTGGACATCTCTCAATCACAGGGTTATACTTCATTGTCGTTCGAATGTCGTGATGTCCAAGCAATTGTTGAATATGTGCGATCGAAAGGCCCCCATCAAAGACTTCAACTGCTCGACCAGGTCTTAACGAATACAATACTAAATCTCGATTATTTTCGATAATTCCTTTTTCTTTTAATTTTTGCACTGTTTTGGTCATTGCTTTGATTAAATGATTTGAACTGATCTGCCGACTTTTTTCACCTCCTGAAACTTGAAATATTGGATCATCAGGATTGCTAAAATCATTTATTTTGCTTAAATGTTGATTAAATAGTTTCAGAGTTTCATTTGAACAGACCACCGTTCTAATTTCTCGATTTGTGTTTGAAATATTAAATCTTCCTTTTTCAAAATCACAATCTTTGTATCTTAATTTAATAATTTCCGAAATTCTTGCTCCCGTATCCCAAAGCAGCCTAAATGCAAGTATATTTCTTATTTTGGTACTACTGTCGCTATTTTCAATCTCGTTGATTATTTTATTGAACTCTTCGCTGGTAATTGCATCATGGGGATTTGGTCTTGTTTTTCTGAAAATGGGGGTTTGACATTCTTTTTCAAATTGTTTAAAGTTTTCAAGATTTAATGTCGCATAAAACTTTTTTACCAACGTATAATAGATTTTAAATGCTTTTTCTGAAATTCTTTCGTTTTGTAGCTTATTTTTAATTTTACTATTGTTTGGCTTTCTTACATATCTTAAGTAATAGAAAAATTTTTTTAAATCGGCTGAAGTTAATGTATTTGGTTCTTTATGAAGTTCTTCGTCACAAAAACTTAGAAAAACTGCCAAAATTGAACTTTCATTTTGTATAGTACTGTGATTTATGCCGCTACCTAATCTTTCTGACCCGTATATGTCATTCCATTTGTTTATGGGGTTCATTGGTATTTTTTCTGCATATATTTTATCGTTGGAGCCATTACCCAAAAATTCTATTTTAAATGTATTTTTTAAAACTTTTTTACTCATTCCATCCCCTCTGCGATAATTGCGTAATTTACCATCAAATTTGTTGCTTTTCCGTATTTTTCATAAATTTTTTCTTCTACGTCTGAAAGTGTAATTGTTCTTCTAAATGATTTATCAAGTTCTACAGCCCTTTTTAAAATTTCTGGCCTAATTTTATCAATATTTTCCAATTTATGCAGCATGTACCGGGCAGTTCTGCAGTCCATGTCAGTTATAAGCGTTAATCGTAAGGTATTCAAAAAATATCACCAGTTAAACATTTTAATCATTTATATTCTATTTCAAGGATTATACCTCCAGCAATTTTCGAATAATTTGTTAATTCCTTTAATAAATGGCCTTTTTAGGTAATTAATTAATTATTTATAGTTGGAAATTCAAATTAGGTATATTATGGTAGTATTATGGAATTTAGAATCTAATTTGATTTGATACCTAATTAGTTGACATAACCATTTAATATATTAGATATATTTATCGTACTATTATTACCTAGTACAAGTACTAATATTCAGATCGTACTATATAAAGTTATAGATACTGGATTTTCGTGAAAATGAACAAATTTTAAAAAGTCCAAAATTATGGCGTTTCAGAATATTTGCTTTGATTATCTTTTAGGTAACTTATTTTATTTACATTAATTTTTAAAATTTACAATAAGTATATATTTGATTAATACCGTATTGATAGATATAGAGATTTTAAAAATCGATTGATCGAATTTTGAGATCATAAATCGAGGTGCATTATGACTACAATGGGAAAAAAATATGTAATTGAGATAATGGAATATTTGTCTGACCATGGACGAACGGAATTTTTAAAAATATTCAATGACCTGAAAATGGAGTTTTCGAAGGCATACCTTAGCAAATTGCTATTAGAAATGAATGAAAAATACCTAGTGGAACGAAAAGAAGAAAGAGAAGGCAAAAAAACCCCTAAACCATATTATAAATTAACCCCCATCGGTAAAAAATTATTAAAACAGTACCGCCTTGAAAAAAAAGCTATGGATCTATATCAAATAGTTGATAAAAAACTTTCAGAAAAATATGAAAGGATAAGCACTGAATTAACAGTAAACGTAGAGTATGCACATCGTGCCAAAGATCTTACTCCCCATTTTCAGGACTATTTTCAAGATCAGTTATTTTTATCCACAAATGGGGCTGAAAGTAAACCTGCAATCGAAGGTGAAGAATTTAACAATGCTATACCTTATGTTTTAGAACCTGATTTAGCTTACCAGTACCGTGGAAAAGGCGAGAATTTATACGTATTTTTTGAAAATCATGAAGTATACGACTATGGAAACAGCATTTATAACGAAATAAAAGAAGGTGTAGTTGTTTTAGTTCGGAACATTTATGATAAAATGTATGTTTTTTTTAATACGCCAAATATAAATGAGATTTTTAATGAGATTAATGCGGAAGTTGAAGAAGAATTCGTCGAAAAATCCCCCGTGGTGTATTTTGAAGAAACAGAAGCATGCAAAAAATTAAACGAAGAAAAATGGTTGCGGAAAAAAGAGTTATTCGAAAAACATTATAAAAGAGCAGTTGTAAAAACACCTGAAGAAATTGCAGAAAAAATTATACAATATATTGAAAATTTGAAATAATTTTTCTTTTTTTAACTTTTTATAATCTAAATATCTTTTAAAGTATGCCTTAATTAAAATCTGAAATTGGGATATTTCATGAAAACTTTATCTGAATTTAAAACAATCCTGCATGAAAACAGGGATTTGTTGATTAAAAAATACAAAGTTAAGACCCTCGGAATATTTGGGTCATATGTTCGAAATGAACAGAACGAAACATCAGACATTGATGTTTTGGTAGAATTTCAGGAAAATTCTATTAATTTTGACAATTACATGGGATTAAAATATTATCTTGAAGATTTGTTTCAAAAAGACGTTGATTTAGTAATTAAAGATGATTTAAAAGTTGAAATCAGAGATAAAATATTAAAGGAAGTAACTCAAGTTAAGATAAATTAAAAATACAAGAACTTTCAAAAATCCTTATGATAATTATGTTGAGCAAAACTTCAATTTTAAACGATAAACGAATACAAGAATTATGCGAAAGAGAAAATATCGTATATCTAGGACTTTTTGGATCATATTCAAGAGGGGAAGAAACTAAAGATAGTGATATTGATTTTTTGGTTAAATTCTCAGGAAATAAAAGTTTATTTAAGATAATAAAAATTTCAAAAGAATTATCTAAAATTTTTGGAAAAAAAGTCGATCTTGTAACTGAAAATTCATTAAGTAAATACATAAAAAAAGACGTTTTAAAAGATATTGAGGTAATATACAATGTCGAATAAAAAAGATAGTGTATATTTACTGCATATTGTAGGATCTATTGATAATAAATCATTATTATGAGTACTTTTTTAGTTATTAAAGAAAATGTATAATATTTTTAATAACGAAGACTTTTTAGAATCGTTATTAAAATTTTTTTAAAAATGAGTTGTAAGAAAAACTACTTATTAAAGAAAATGCATAAAATTTTTAATAACGAGTAGCAACGACAATAAAATATTAAAATTTTACAAGGATATTTATGAACCCTGATGACTTTAAAGAATCAAAAACTGGAAAAGTGGTCTACGATAAACTAAATGACTACTATTTATTTGAGCCATGTGATTTACCCTACAAAGATTACATTCCAGATTACCGAAATCTTATTTTAGATACTGAAAAAGCAGTATCTCGAATTTCTAAACTAGATGGTCTTTTGGAAAACTTTTCAGATGAAGAATTAACTTTACTTGAAAAACCATTTATTTTAAAAGAGGCTGTTTTGAGCTCCGAAATTGAAGGTATCCATACTACAATCTCAGACTTTTTAATAAATGAAAAAAAACCAGAAGTAAGTGAAAAAAAATATGATATTTTAGAAGTTACAAATTATAAAACTGCCCTTGAATACGGGATAAATAAGGAAATAACTGAAGATCTGATACTTGAAATCCATAAAATACTTTTAGATGGGGTTCGAGGGCAAGACAAAACACCTGGAGAATATAAGCGACTCCAAAACTATATTGGAACCAAAAGTACGGGGCTAAAATATGCAAAATTTGTTCCAGCATCGCCAAGAAGAACTAAAATGCTTATTAGAAATTTAATTGAATACATCAAGAATAAAGATGAAATCCCGTTAATATATAAAATTGCACTCATGCATTACCAGTTTGAAACAATACACCCATTTAGAGATGGAAATGGAAGAACCGGAAGAATTTTAATAATTTTAATACTTATGAAATATGGGCTTTTAAAAAAACCTGCACTATATTTAAGTGAATTTTTCAGCGAAAGAAGAACTGAATATCAAGATAGGCTTTACCATGTAAGTTCCAGGGGAAAAATTGATGAATGGATAAAATTTTTCCTTGAAGCAATAACCATTCAATCAGAAAGAGCAACTTACTTCTCAAAAAGACTTTTAAATTACAGAAAAGAACTTTCAAAAATTGTTATGGAAAATAAAAACATTAAATCAAACGATAAACTTAAAATAATTCAAATAATCGAACTTTTATTTAAAAATCCATATCTAGATATCAAAGATGTAGAATTGGCACTGGGTATAACTTATCCAACAGCAAAACGGTTAGTGGAAGGCATGGTTTCATTAAAAATGCTCGAATTAAACGAAAAATCAAAAAAACGGGATAAACTTTATGTTTCAAATAAAATTTTAGAAATTTTGGATCCAAAACATATTCGTTAAACATTTTAAATTATTTGGGAAATATATGGACAATAAACTCGAAAAAAAGTTAGAAAACTTCAAAAATGCACTTGATTGGTTAGATGAAGGTTTAAAGTTAGATTCTTCAAATTCAATCATAATTGATGGGGTAATTCATAGATTTGAAATATGCTATGAATTCGCTTTTAAAACCATTAAATATTTTTTAAATTATCAAGATATTGGAGAAGTAAAAAGTCCAAGGATTGCTTTTGAAAAAGCGTTTGCTTACGGAATTATTGAAAATTTAAATGACTGGATTGATATGCTAAACGATAAAAACAAGATTTTAAACCAGTTTGACGAAAAACTCACCAAAAAGACATACAATAAAATCAAATCGAGTCATTTTAAAAATTTAAAAAATCTTTATGACATTATTTTAAAAAAAGAGTGAATGAATATGGATATTTTAAGTTTTCAAATTAATTTTTAAAAAAATAAAAAATTAAATTAAACACACAAATTCTGATTTTTCAAATAGTGTGTCAATATCGTATGAATAAAGTGTATTTAACCATTCTAAATATTCTCTAGAATATTCAATTGATTCAAACTCATTAGATTTTTCCCAAATTAAATTCCAAGATTCTAACAATTCCGGCGGAATTTTTAATTCTTTTTCATCCATTATATCCATTTTAGTACTATTAAATATTATAATTGAAAGATCTTCAGCCGTTAAACTGTCTGAATAATCGTTCAGTTGTGGATCGAAGGGGAGTTCGTAAATAAGTCCATTTTCTAAAAAATGAACCAATGTAATTAAGAATTTAGATTTCGGGTCTTTCAATACCCTAAATTCTAATCTACCTTTTAAAAATGACTTGTAATCTATTCTAAGTCTTTCAGGAATATATAATGACATTTGAAAATGCCCATAGTTATTGAATGCTGAAAAATGCTTGTTTTTCATAAATTTACCACCTTAATATACATCTTTTAATGTTCTACCATCACTTGTTTTCCAGACAGTCCATCCGCTCACATTTGCACCTTTTACAACGCATGCTGCCGCACTCGCAGAATTAAATTCGTAATCTTCTGTAAATACGCAAGTTCTATTTGATTTTTGAAGTATTCCCGAATTTATAAGGGTATTTTTCAAAAGTACGTTGTGTGGTGACATACTTGATGATTCTCCAAATTTTGCATGGGAATTTTTTAATACTTTGAATTTTCCACCAATATATTTACCCCTAGCAGTTCCATTTTCCGTATTACAGTAAAACGTTAATTCAGTGTTTTCGTCAAGTTTTTCAAATAATGGATACCCGAGTGCCGATAAATACCCCTCAACATCGGGAATGAACCTATCGAGGGTTATTTTGCCATATTCAAGCTGAATGTTCTGGCTGTTGTAGGAATTTAATAATCTAACTTTTTTAGAAAGTGCAGCTTTTGAAATAAATTGCGATTCTAAATACTTGATATATGCTTTATTGAACTGATTTTTTGAAGATAAAATGTATACGCAAGAATTCCATTCCAAAGTCTCTTTATGTTCGGATAATCGCTTTAAAACTTGCTCTGATTCCCCAATATAGGTTTCAACTTTTCCTAATTCGTCAGAATCCCCAAATAGAAAATATATTCCTGTTCCATCCAAATTAGAACATTCAGAAACTTCTTTTATTGATTTTAAAAGAGATCTTGGAATTAATACTGCTTGAATTGTCGAATCTAAGTATTCGCAGATTTTTATATCGCCAATAATTTTTGTATGCATTTCTCTTTTTTCCATTGTTATAACCCCTCTTTTGCTTAATTAAAAGTTTAATAAAGTAATTAATGAAATCTATGGTTCTTTTTCTCGTAAAATCATATTAAAACCCCGTTCTAAGTTTTTAATGAAATTTTATGATATGTAATCTATAGTGTATGGACTAATAGTTTGTAATATTACTTACAATTTATATTATGACCTTTTTGATATATAAATCTTTAGTAAAAGTACTAACTGTAGTACTATACAATAACAATATTATATAATACAAACAAATTATATAATTAAAAAAAGAAAATTGGGATTTTTATGAGTTATTTAAAATTATTATCTAAGGCATTTGCCCTTGAAGTTTTGAATTTGTTATATATTCACGAATCAGGTAAAGAAAAAAACAATAGAATCAATTTTAGCGAAATAGTTTCGAAATTAGGGATTCATAAAAGTAATCTGAGTAAATTGTTGTTAGAATTAGAAGAAGAAAATCTTTTAGTTTCAGAAGAAGTTAGGACGGATAAAAGAATTCCAAAGAAATACTATACTCTTACAGAAAAAGGGTTAAAAATAATGCTTCTATGTAATGAAATTGAAAAGATAATGAATGAAAAATAGTTTTTTGTTGAGAAATATGCAAATTTTAAACGATATTGAAAAAGGCGAAGGAAAAACCCTTGAATTTAAGGAACAAATGCCGCAAAATAACCAGATTGCAAAAACAGCTGTAGCTTTCTCAAATACTGCAGGCGGAAAAATTATCATGGGAGTTAAAGATGGCTTAAATGAGATAATTGGTCTAGATCCGGATGAAATCCCTAAATTAAGGGAATTAATTGTAAATACAATTGCGGATTCATGCGAACCACAGATAAGCCCAGAAATATTCACTCAAAATATTGATGGAAAAATTATTTTGATTATAAGAATTTATCCGGGAAGTAAAAAGCCGTATTTTTTAAAAAAAGAAGGGATTAACAATGGGACATATCTTAGAATAGATAATGTAAATAAAAAGGGTGATAGTAATGCCGTTAGGCGTTTAATGCTTGAAGGCGAAAACATTGCTTATGATGAAGACATCAATATGGAATTTAAAATTGAAGAGCTTGATTTAAACGCCATTCTAACACAGCTTGAAAAATTAACTGGGAAAAAATTTACCGAAAACGTTTTAGAAAATTTAAAATTAATTAAAAGTAAAAATGGTAAAAAATATCCAACAAACGCCCTTATTGCACTTCTTGGATTAAAAAATTATAAAATACGATGTGCAAGATTCAAAGGAAACGATGCTGTTGAATTTATTGACCAAAAAGAAATTGAAGGAACTATATTCGAACAGATTATAATGGCCGAAAAGTTTTTAAAATCACATCTTAATCTCTCTGGAAAAATTGAAGGGCTGCAAAGAAAAGACTCTTATGAAATCCCATTTATTGCGTTAAGGGAAGCGTTGATAAATGCTGTTGTTCACAGAGATTATTCAATTTTAGGATCAGACATTAAAGTTTCAATTTCTGACAGCCTTTTAGAGATAACTTCTCCAGGTTCCCTTCCAAATACAATAAATATTGATAACCTTGGAACAGGATGTTCGGAAGTGAGAAATCCCATAATTGCAAGAATATTTAAAGAAACAAAATTTATTGAGCAGTGGGGGTCAGGATTTAGAAAAATATTTAATGAATGTGAAAAATACGGGCTTAAAAAGCCGGAAATTATTGAAACCTCATTTTTAAAAGTTAGATTCTATCGACCGCTTGTTGGTGACCGGACGATAGTGGACGATACTAAACTTGACCGGACGATAGTGGACGATACTAAACTTGACCGGACGATAGTGGACGATATGGATGAAAATCATAAAAAAATAATATTATATATCTCCGAAAATGGTTCTGCTACATCAACAGAAATAGAAAACTTAATCGATTTAAAAAGAAGCAGAACTAGAGAAATTTTAAAAGAAATGGTCGAAGAAAATATCCTCGAAATGAAAGGGAAAGCTCGATCAACGAGATATACTTTAAAAAATAATTAATTACTTTTTTATTTTTTTGATATGGAATTTTTAAAGAAGTGTTTTGTAAAATACCTAAATCCTATTTTAAACTAACCAATAAAGGAAAAGAAGTCTTAAAACTTTATGAATTTGAAGAAAGGATTAGAACTGATAAATTTTAAGAAATAGTAGAAAATTATTTAAATTTAATCGAAAGATCTGTGAACAAAAATATCTAAATAGTTAAATATATATACTATATCAATTATATTATATTTCATATTATAATTTTTTCCTCACCCGAGAAGGTGATGATACGAAACATTATATATTTTTTAAGAAAATCAGTGTGATAACATATCAAACGATACCTCATCGAAAAATATCAATAATTCAACGAGTTCTGCATCAGACGTGGAAAAATACATAAATTTCATGTTTAAGGATCAAAACAAAGTAGCTACTGCAATAAGATTAGTACCAATAAATGGAAAATCAAAAGGATATGCATTCGAATTAACAGGAGATAATAATTATGATAAAAATATCGATAATGTAATAACAAAAATATTAAAAAAAGACTTAATAAGTAAATATAATTATTATGTAGATATACATCCAATAAATTTAGATTTTGTACCTCGAGATATACAAAAAAAAGATAATTATTATTCAAAAGCAAAACAACATTATGATAATACCAACATAATATATTTTGAAATAGATGTTATTAAAAAAGATAATAATGCAGAAAATACTTGTGAATCATATCTCAATAATTATTTAAAACATATGCCAAAACCATCAATGATTATATCAACAGGTAATGGATATCATATATATTATAAATTAGATGATTTTTACGAATGTACGGAACTAAATAGCATTCTTAAAAAATATGTAAAATATGATAAACAACATAAAAAAATAATTAATGGGGGTATAAAAAAATATGAAACAAACCCCAGATTAAGATTGCCTGGAACATACAATATTAAAAAAAATGCGACAGAAAATATTATAAAAAAAGAATGTAGAATTATAGATATAAATAATAATATTTATAATAAAGAAGAATTATTTTCAAATATTAAAAATATTATTGAATTTGATGATAATTATAAAATAGATGAAGAATATACGATAGATAAAAAAATAGCCACAATTAATGATTATGTAACAGCAACAAAAAATGTGTGTGTATTTGGATCAACATATATGCGAGAAAAAATGCTTAAGCAAATATTAGAATTATGTAAAAAATACCAGATGAAAATATCTGGTGGAAAAGATAAATTAGAAAATATCTTAAAAATGATAGGATACGAGTATGAGAATAAAGGAAATCATTTTAAGATCGATAATTATGGATTAGATACAGAAGGTGGAGATCAAGTACTGTTAATATACCCAAATGGATCTTTTGCAAAAACATACTGTAATTATGTTGATGATCAATTAGAAAACCCGTCATTTTTACAATTATTATATGTTAGAGATATAGATTCTTTTAAAAAAATATTGGAAATAGAAGGGTTGTACAGTGAATTTTATAATGATCTTACAAAATTATATCACAACGAAATACATGGAATAAATATTCCAAAAGTAGTATTTGATGAAAATATAATAGATATTGACCCAAATATTTCAAAAAAAGACTTAATTAAAATCATTGATATGGCCAAAAAAAATTATAAATTACCAAATACATATATTACTAAAGATATGGAAATTACAAAAGAAAGATATAAAAATGCATATTTCCAACATTTAAATGAAGAAGAGTTTGAAGATGTATATCATAATATGTCGGCATGTGTAAATCAAGCATTATCATACCATACAAATGATATAGAATTATTAGAGATAGATCAATATATCCCAGTAGATACAATAGATTATATTTTTAATAGAATTGATGAAAAATGCAACGGTAAACAAAAAGAAATTTGTATGTTATCGCCAACAGGATCGGGAAAAACAACAGCCATATTTAATAAATTTATATCAAATAATGAAAATAAAACAATATTGGCAGTACCATATTTATCAAATTCAAAGCAATTAGGGCTAAAATATAAAAATCAAAAAGGAATCGTTGCATTGTATGAAAATTCAAAAGTATCGCAAGAAAAATTGAATAGTGCAAACTTTATCGTAACCACATATGATCAAATCGGAAGACTTGCTGAAAGAAAAGATATTTCAGAGTTTAATTTATACGTTGACGAAGCACACAACGTAGTTTTACAGCATAATTTTAGAAATCAGGCTTTAGATGCACTAAATAAGGTAAGTAAACTAGTAAATCGAACAATATACGTTACTGCAACGAACTACAATTTAAACTACAAAAAATTGCCGATTATTAAAATAATTCAAAAAAATAAGAGATTCAAATACGATGATATAAGCGTAGTTGATTCAAATGTGCCATTAAAATTATTGATTGAAGCAGTGCTGTATGATTACGAAGATCAAAAAGAAAGTGGAAAAACACAGATCATATTTAATAATAACAAAGAACAGAACCGAAAAATAAAAGCCCGTTTAGAAGAACAAGGCATAATATGTGCATTATTAGATGCAGAATCAAAAGAATCAATAGAGTATACAAACGTAATGGAAGAAGAAAAACTGCCTGAAAATTTAGATGTGTGCATATGTACATCAGCAATTGCAGATGGGGTAAATATTGAAAATTTGAATATTGGAAATATACATATTCATAAAATAGATAATTATAATACATTTTTGCAATTTATCGCAAGATTTAGGAATGGATGTCAAAAAATTTACCTGTATGTAGATTTAAATAAACAAAATCCAAAATATATTTCAAAAGAAAATTTTGAAAATGATGTGCGAAAAAATATATTAGATATACTACATGTAATAAATTCAGATATTGCCAAATATTCTGATGAAAGAATTAGAGAATTAGTATTAAAGATACATAATAGTGTATCAGAAACTCCTGAAATATTATCTACAATTGAAGAATATACATTATCAGATATTAAAAAATATCACTTAAAAAGTTTAGAACAATTATTATCAATATATCCAGAAGCATATGATGATTGTGTAGATATAGCAGATATTAATGAAATATTGGCATTGAAAACAGGCTATGGCTCTGAGGATAAATTATTAACATATGATTTAGATGCAAAAAAATATGTTGTAAATGAAATTGCAGTAATGAAAAAATATTCAGATTATATAAGTAAACAGGTTATGAATTCAAAAATCATGCTACATATGATGATAAATAGATGTGATGATTTAGAAAAAAACGTGAATATTGTAAATGAAAAAGAATATACAAAAGATGAAAAATCCGAATTTACAACACATATCAACAACAGACGACACATATATTTTGAACTTGAAAAAGCATATGAAAAAGACGGAACTGCATTAAAAAGAATTGCATACGAAGATGATAAAACAGTACGAGAAGTAATGTTAAGAAAGAATATTTCACAAGAATCCGTAAAATTAGCAAATAAAAAATCAGAAACTATAAAATATGTCACCATAATAAATGCAGAAGATGAAGGAATATTGGAGCCTGAAAAGAGACAAGAAAATTACAATAAAGGAAATCGAGGATGGCATAAATTAACGGAAAATATACGATTAATTAAAAATTTAAGTGTATTTAAAAATAGTTCAAAACATATAAAAAATCTACATAAAGTATGCTCTAACAATGCACGGGCATATACAAATTACATATTGTACACAATTTACGAAAATATTGTGAATAGTGAAAACGGAAAAAAAGTAGATTTTTTAAAAATTAGGGATAGATTAAATAGTGAATTTGAAAAAGTAGATGAATTTGATCAAATAAGCATAGATAAAATTAAAGAATATGCAAAACAATTTGGAAACATCGCAAGATGGGACGATAAAAAAGGAATTGGATATTTCAAGAGTATGAATGAAGTAATATTCAAAGTCGTTAAATCAAAACAACAATTAAAAGACAAATTAAAAGAATATACAACACCTGAAAAAGCAATAAATGAAACTTTAGAGAAATTAGGCGGGAAAGCAAAAACAAACCAAATTTTAAGATATATTAAAGACAATTATATTGGAATAGATAACGATCATATCGAGTCAATAAAACTCGTATTGGATTCAGGTATATTTATAAAATTATCATCAGATGTAATAATTTCATATCAGTCTGCAATGGCATAATTTAGATCGAAGTAGCGTAAGCTATAGCTTTTTTTCGAATTTTTATAAAAATTAAAGAATAATTTAGATAATTTTTAAAAATTTATAAGAATAGTATTACTTTTATAAATAATTTTAAGAAGAAATAATATAAATATTCATCATTATAATATAAAGGTTATCTAAAAGATTAGATTAACTAAATTAGAAGTACTTCAGTTGTAAATAGAATATTTTATAATAAATTATTAATATTATATAAAAATCCTATTTACAACTAAAAATTTTAAACGATATTTCTTTTAAAAATTTCAAAAGAATTTAATATCTAATTATGCCCCATATCTAAGAATCTATAGTTAATAATCTAAACTGACTTAAAAATATAATATTGTTTAAGTGATCTATTTTACAGTGAATATCTTTAGAATTTTCTTTATTTTTAAGTTGATAAATTTCATTTTTATTTTGCAAGGTTACTTAAAAATTCATTCCTTAACGCCGTAATAATAATATACTGTTTCTAAGTAAAATGCGTAGCCACTTTAGTATTGTATCAGTTTTGTTAAATTATGTAGTTTTCGTTACTATTTTGATGTGATTAGCATATGTTTCAAAATAGGGCGCAATTGACATATGATTTTGATGGGGGAATAAAAATACCTAAAAACTTGTATGTTTTTGCTAGGTATTTTTGTTTGGGGTGCGGGGGTTTAGGGCCGCTATAAAAATTTTGGAAAATTTTTTGTTTTAAATTTTTAAAAAAGAGTTTGTGTTTTTAAAATTTATTTATTTTATAAATCCAGATATTATTCCACCCACTGTTTCGACCGTCTCAGAAACATTTACGTTTTCAACAATTCCTGTTGCATCTTTAACAATTGATTCATTTTTCAAATTTTCATAAGTGTCTTTTGCAGCATCCATATTTACCGAAATGTTTCCATCTTTGAAATTAGATATTATTCCATCAGAATTTGAAGGAATACTTCCTATCTCATCCCTTATTTCCCAGTGCGTGATACTCATTGCAAATTTAAGTACGCCCGAATTAGAAACGAGCTTGTAAAGGCCAGATTTTATAAAAACTGTGCCAACTATTTTATAACTTACCTTGTATGCCATATTTTCCTGAATTAAAATTATACTAACTCCAAAAACAGCTAGTGCAGTATAAAATTTTGCGTAAGAATCCCTGTTTTTATATACTACATTCTCTGCAGAATCGATTAATGAATTGTATTGATCAATCAAGAGTATGGTTGTCAGTACATCGTCCAATTCGTCAGTTTTTGCAGCAGAAGTAAATTTATTTATCTGGAAATCATCTGCATAAGGCATTTCTAGATTAAAATCTTTGTTCAGACCTTCTGCTAAATTTTTGTATTCATGAAGGCACGTGGTAAGATTTGAAACTCTCGAATTATATTCGGTTACTCCTTCGGGTATACTGATATTACATCTTGGGAGTTTTGAAATATTTTTTGCCAATTTAATTGTAAAATTATCAAATTCAGGACTATCCATCCACAAATCCAAACTTTCTGAAAAATTATTCATTTTATTTTTCAAAAGTTCCCGATCTTCTTCAGATATATTTTGAACGTCATACGTATTGGAATCATTTTCATTAGATACGTTTTGAACATTGTTTTCAGATATTGTTTCTAAATTAGATTTTGAATTCTGTTCACTAAGCATTATTGCCACGAAAACGTCATCGTCATCCTTAAAATCAATGCATCCTGAAAAAGATGTAAGCAATAACATACAACTAAAAATAATAGAAAGTATTTTCTTCAAAGTTTTACGCCCCCGTTTTCCCCATTAATTAACTTCATTCAACCGTTCACGCCTAAATTCCCAATCAGGCATTAAATACGTTAAGTAATTATAAAATCCCCTACTGTGATTTGGATGTTTTAAATGAGCAAGTTCATGAAATACGACATACTCGATGCAGTATTTTGGTTTTTCGATCAGTTTTTCATTTAAAATGATCTTGTTCTTTTCAGAATTGCAAGAACCCCACCTTTTCTTCATTTTCCGAACTGCAAATTTTGGGATATTATTCGTAACTTTTGAATAGTTTTCAATAAAAATTTCAAAGAGCTTTTCTTTGGATTTAGTGGTATACCAGTTTTCGATAAGCTGCTTTTTTTTATCTAGGTCTTCCTTATCTGCCACATACAGATGAATATATCCTCGATAGAGGCTTACTCTTTCTTCGGTGGATTTATGCACTTTCAAACGGTAATTTTTTCCAAGGTATTTGAAAGACTCCCCGCTAACGTACCTTTTTTCCGCAGTTACAGTTCCCATTGATTTGAAATGAGTTACTTGTTTTTCAATCCAAGACTCTTTTTTCTTTAAAAATGATTCAATAAATGAATCAGGGGTATTTATTGGAGCTTTCAAAATTACAGAACAGTCAGGATTTACGGATAAATACATATTTTTGATGTCTTTTTTTACTATTTCAACAGATTTTATCATAATTTCCCGTATCTGCTTATTGCCATTGTCATTATTTTTTCAATGATTTTTTCATTATCTACCGAAATATCCATTTCATCTTCTAAATTCCATAAAATATCATCAATTCCCTGTTTGATTGAATTGTGAACATCTTGGCTTTCTACCCAATTAACTTTTAGATTCTTTTTAATTTCACTATCAAATTTCAGTGATAATTCTGCTAAATCGTCTTCAAAGCCGTTTCCAGTATATTCTCCAAAATACTCGTAAATGTTATCAAATATTATTTTTGCATCCTGACTTTCAGAAATTAATGTTGGATAGGTTTTTAGATCCATATTTTTAGATTGCACATCTTTTAGGACATGTTGCATACTTTTCAAATATTCTTCATCTGAAATCCGTTTTTCATGATATTTGTCTAAAACTTCTTTAATTCTATCAGAGAGTGATTGGTAATATACTGGGTTTTCGTCAAAACTATGTTTGATATGCTTTTCAACAGCACTTTTAATGAGATCTGCTTTTGCACGGCCCCCTTCAACCCTTACAATTTCTCGATTGAAGTTTTCGACATCAAAAATATTTACAAGTTCAGTTAAATGTTCAACATCACTTGCACCGATATACGTGTCAAGTAATTTTTGCATATGCTCTTCGTATTTTCCAAAGTCTATTCTTTCATAATATCTTAAAGATACATTTTTTCTAAGTTCTACATAGAATTTTAACGCATTTTTGTATTTTTTCAAATCATCTACGAGATCATATATCTGCTCACTTGAAAGTGCATATCCAAGATGCTTTACGTAGTGTTTTAAATATTTATAAAACTCCTTTCTTAGATCGTTATTTGCTAAAAATACTTCGTATTCTTCCCTATCATTTTTGTTTTTCACGGGTTTAAATAAATCTATCAAATGCGAGTAGTAATTTTTAAAAAGATGGATTTCTTGCTCCGTATTTATCATTGTAGTTCCAAGATCTTCTTCATCGAAGTTTGCAAGTGAAGTGTAGCTTGTAAGTGCCATATCCAGTTTTCCTAAGAGCCCCCTATAATCAATAATAAATCCACAATCTTTTTCATCATAGAGCCTATTTACCCTTGCAATTGCCTGAAGGAGCCTGTGGTCTTTCAATTCCTTGTCCACATAAAGTGTCGTTGTCCGTGGAGAATCAAATCCTGTTAACAATTTATCAACAACAATCAATAGATCGATTTCTCCGGCTTTAAATTCACTTTTAATTCTATCTTCGTAATCTTCTTCGGATCCGTAATTTTTAATTATTTTTCCCCATTCGTTTTGCACGAGTTTTTTATTTTCATCGTCCAATTCTTCGACTCCTTCCTTCAAATCTGGAGGTGAAATTACAAATGCGGTTTTGATATCCCCATAATTCTCAAAAATTTTATGATATCTTACTGCTTCAAATTTTGAATTTGTTGCAAGCATTGCGTTAAATCCTGTTCCAAGTAAATTCTTTTTGAAGTGTTCATTGATATCTATTGCAATTACTTCGAGTCTTCTCTCACTTGATGCAACTTTTTGGAATATTGCCCATTTTTTCTTTAAATCTTCTTTCTGTTCGTCTGAAAGATCTCTTGAAATAAGTTCAAATTTCTTATCGAGCCATTTTTTATCAGTAATTTCCTGTGGAACTTCTCTTCCCTCATACAATAGTGGAACTACCGCCTTGTCAGCTACTGCCTGATCCATTGTGTACTTGTGAATCATATGCCCAAATTTATTGAATGAATTCTTTTCTTTTTTCATTAATGGAGTTCCAGTAAACCCAATATAGCATGCGTGTGGGAATGTCTTTTTCATTTTTGCGTGAAAAGTTCCATACTGAGTTCTGTGGCTCTCATCAACTAATACAAACACATTTGAAGAATCATTTATGATATCATTTCTCATGGCTGACTCAAACTTATTGATAACAGTTGTAATTACCGCATCTTTGTTTTCTTTTAAAAATTTTACAAGATTTTGACCAGTAGTTGCTCTTAACACATCCAATCTTGCATGTAAAAAGGTTTCTTTGATCTGTTTATCAAGATCTACCCTATCAGTTACGACAACAATTTTTGAATTATTAATCTTTCTTTTTAATGCCCTTGTAAGCATTACCATCGTTAGGGATTTTCCTGATCCTTGAGTGTGCCAGATAAGTCCCCCGCTTCTAATTCCATTTGCATCAAAATTATCAATTGATTTTAAAGTTTCTTTTATTGCAAAATACTGCTGATATCTTGCAATTTTTTTGATATTTGCATCAAAAATTGTGTATTCTTTTATAATTTCTAAAAATCTAGCTTTATTAAATAGGGAATAGATGTCCTTATCAAGTTTTGTTGGAATTCTATTCTTTACTATACTGTTTAATAAATCATCTGAAAGGTCTTCTTTCCATACTGACCAGAATTTCTTTTCAGTTCCGGTTGTTGCATAATAAACATTTCCAGGATTTCCTGCAACTGCAATTTGAATGTATCTAAATAAATGGGGGATATAATCTCTGTTTTGATAATTTATAACCTGAGAAATTCCCGTTTCGACCGATACTGACGTCCTTTTAAGTTCGATAATTCCTAAGGGGATACCATTTACAAATAAAATTAAGTCGGGTCTTTTGTTTCTTTCTGTTTGGTTTAAATTTTGTTTTTGAACAGTGTATTCTTCGGTTACGTGAAATACGTTGTTTTCAGGGTTATCAAAATCAATATATTTTATTGAAAAACTTCTCTTGCTGCAATCATCAAGAGTTTCTTCATAAGAATTTCCCAAAATTAATTGGTCATATACGTGTTCATTTGATTTGATTAGACCTTCAGTTAATGGAACATCAAGATCAGCTATTGCATTTTCAATTGATTTTTCTGAAAATTTGTATGTTTTTCCCTTGTAATTGTAAGAATTTAATTTATTAAGCTGTTCTTTTAAAATATCTTTTAAAATTACTTCTTTTAAGTTATTTCTTAGAAGTTTATTTTCGTCTTCTGAAATGAATTCGTATCCTAAATTTTTTAAAAGTTCAATTGAATCTTTTTGGACTTTTATTTCTGTATTTATATATGGATTTGACATTAAATTCCCCTCAAAAATTTGTTAAAAAAAAGTAATTTAAGAAGTTTTTACCCTCACCTTTCCAGTTAAGAGATGCCCAATTGCCTTTTAAATAAACCTTTGGGTTTATAGCTCGCCAACTTACGTTTTCGATGGGCGATTCGAAGAGAGTAAATATTTTATTAAACATTTACCCTCACCTTTCCAGTCAATAAATTTTGCATTAAACCTTTTTTCTGGGTTTTTACAAGTTCCAATTTCTGTTTTAAAAGTTCAATTTCTTTGTCTTGTGTTGATAAAACCCGTACAATCGATTCTTGTTCTTCGATAGAATTTGGAACCATTACCTTTTCTTTGAGATATAATTTCAAATTAAATGTCATTTTTTCAATATGTACTCCATAGCTGGAAATATATGCATAATGATACATTATCGGAGTTTTCGAAAGCCAGTCGAAAAACTTAATGTTAAATTTTTCTGGCGTTTTCGAATTAAATATTGCATAAGAACTTGAAACATACATATCTTCAAATTCTTTTGATACGGCTCCTAATGCGCCATGCAAAACTTGCATTTTTGATATTAAAAAATCATCTTCTTTTATTGGTTGTAATGTTTTAGTAAGTATTTGATGACCATATAATGATTCTCGATAGAAAATTCCGCCGGATCGTCTTTTTAAACTTACCAAATCGTATAGTTTTGAATCGTCCCATTCGATTTTCCGTTTAACTTCATTCAGTAACGATCCAATTTTAACTTCCTTCCATTCATCTTCAAAGCCCGGAAACCTAACATTTCCTGTCAATAAATTTTGCATGAGTCCTTTTTTAATTTCAATTTTTTTAGAAATTAAATTTTCTAAATTTTCAATTGAATTATCCCATGTTGATAAAATTTCAGCGATTTTTTGCTGTTCGGGGAGTGGTGGGAGCGGTATTTGTATCTTGGATAAATCCCTAAAACCAATATTTGGGGGATCCGTACCTGCCATTGCAACATTCATTGAATGTATAAACATAGGCATTTTACAACTATGGTATATATAATCCCCAAAAGTATTTTGTTTGGGATCCAATTTCCCCACTCTTTGATTTAATAAACAAGGTATATCCAAATCGGTAATTTTTGAAATTTTAAGTTTTGAATTTAAAATCGGGCGAGTAAGTGCCATAACTATATCATTTTTAGATAATGCATAATTGGAATATTTTTCCAAATATTCAAAAGGCAAATACGATTCATTTTCCCAGGTAATTTTATCGATGCCCACATTTGCAATTTTTAACCATTTTACCCCTTCTGATTTAGAATCTTCACTCGAAAACGCAAAACCTCCAAATAAATTAACTGATTCTGAAAGTTTAACGGCCTGCCAATCTTCGGGAATTACTCCAATTTTGGTTTCTTTGTATCCTTCTGCTACTTCCTCCATAATTATAACCCCAGTTCATCCAAATATTTGTCCATTTCTTTTTGAATGTCTTTCAATTCGCCTTCAATTTTTGAAATGTCTGTTTTAACCTGATTTAAATCAACAGGCTCTTCCTCTTCAAAGGTATCGACATATCTTGGAATATTTAAATTGTAGTCGTTTTCCCTAATTTCTTCTAAACTTGCAACATGCGAATATTTTTCAATATCCTGCCTATTTTTATAAGTTTCAACAATTTTTTCAATATCCAAATCCCTTAAAACGTTCTGATTCTTTCCGGATTCAAATTCTTTTGATGCATCGATAAATATTACATCGTTTGTAATTTTATTCTTTTTAAAGACCAGAATACATGCTGGAATTCCTGTTCCAAAGAAAAGGTTTTGTGGAAGTCCGATTACTGCATCAAGGTAATTATCATTAATTAACCCTTCACGAATTTTTCCTTCACTTGCACCCCTAAATAGTACCCCGTGAGGTAAAACTACACCAACAGTTCCATTTTCATTTGCTGAATATACCATGTGTTCAACAAATGCATAGTCCCCTTTTGATTTTGGAGGAATTCCGTAACCAAACCGTTTATATGGGTCATTTTCTGCATAATCATCGCCCCATTTATCAAGTGAAAACGGAGGATTTGCAACAACTACGTCAAATTTCATTAAAGAATCGTTTTCTAAATGAAGTGGGTTTCTAATCGTGTCCCCCCATTCAATTTTTGCATCATCAATTTCGTGCAAAAACATGTTCATTCTACAAAGCGCATATGTTTGACCGTTTTTTTCTTGACCATAAATCTGGAAGTTGTTATCTGGAACTTCTTTTGATGCTTTAATTAAAAGAGATCCTGAGCCACACGTTGGGTCGTATATTCTGTTTCCAGATTTTGGACTTACTAATTTTGCAACCAATCTTGAAACTTGGGACGGCGTGAAAAATTCTCCACCTTTTTTACCCGCATCACTTGCAAAGTATGCGATCATGTATTCGTAAGAATCCCCGATAACATCATTTCCAGCAAGTTTTGAAGGTCTTAAATCGAGTTTTGGATCATTGAAGTCATCCAATAAGTGTTTTAAAAGTGCATTTCTTTCCTTTGTTTTTCCAAGCATTGCTTCGCTGTTAAAGTCGATATTTCTAAATACTCCCTCAAGTTTTGCCTTGTTGTCTTCTTCAATCCTTTCGAGTGCAGAATTTATAATTTCCCCTAAATTTTCCGCATTTCTATTTTTATAGATATATTCAAACGTACAGGATTCATCGAGTATGAATTTTTCCCTTGAAAGACTTTTCTGGATTCTATCTTCTTTATCCCCATATTTTTCTTTATATTCTTCCAATTTTTCCTTGTAGTAATCGGAAAGATATTTTACAAACAGCATTGTTAAGATGTAATCTTTATACTGATCTGAATTAATTGTTCCCCTAAATGTGTCGCATGCTTTCCATAATATGGCATTAATCGTAGCTTGATTGGTTTTCATAATTTTTACCCCACGTTAAATAATATTTTCAAGAATTTTTGAATAGTATTTTTCTTTTAAAATTGTAAGTTCTTTCAAAAGTTTTAGCTCTTTTTGTTTAAATTCAGCAATTTTAATTATCTTTTCCTGCTTTTCGATAAGAACTTCTGGAATTTCGAGATTTTCAATTGCTTTTAGCTTGATCATTGAAATCACAGATCCTTCAGTATCTTTTTTAAATTCTTTTTGAGCATTTTTTGAATTTATATAATGTGCAACATATTTTGAAAGAAATTCTTTTGAATATTCTTCATTGATTGATAACTTTGCAAAATATGATGGAATCAATAATCCTTCATTTTCTTTTTCGATGCTGCATGCAAATACTGGTTCCCTGAGTCTTACAATAATGTCATTTTCACTTGTGAGATATTCGTTTGAAATTTCTTCAAGAGTATAAAATTCATCTAAAAATTCCTTATTTAATACTCCGGAATCATCTACTGACTTTAATGTGATCAGAGGGTATTTATTTGCATTTGATCTATCGTCAGACTTCTTCCTTGAAAGTAAAAGTCCTGAACGAATTGATGAAATATCTTTTAATTTCAAAATTATATTCTCCCCCGAATTCGTGTATCATTGTACTGTTAACATGTATTATATTGTGAGTCGGAGGTATATATATCTTTCGATATTTTTCTGTATCATTTTCATGTTTACAAAACTTAATACCTAACTTAAGTTTTCACAGATCCATCTTACGGCATTTTCTAATTCTTCATTTGATTTTACGCCATTTATGACGATTTTACCAGATTTAAATATTAAAAAAGTAGCTTTGGGATCGTTTATTTTTAAAACTACGCCCGGAAATTGTTCTGGTTCATATTCTGCTCCAAAATTTTCAGAAATTTCTTCGAGATCGAATTTTTTATTAAAAGATATATTCGCAACAATATTGTAAATTTTAACTTCTGGTCTTTTATCAGTAAAACCCAATTCATTTAATTTATCCACAATTTCCAAAACTGCGGATTTAGCTTCTTCGATCGATTTGGAACCTGCGGTATTTAATTTTCCAGATTTAAATATTGTAACAAGTCTTTTAATTCCGGGAGTTCGTATATAAATACAGTGATACCTTTCAGGATCATACTCAGAATTTTCGATCAAAGGATAAATTTTTTCCAAATTCATTGGAGTTTTAAGATCACATGACCCCACAACATTTACAATATTAATTTCTGGAAGTTCCATTGTTTTACCTTAAATTTTAAATATATATTTTAATTCCCAATAATTCTTTTATAATCTCCTTCATTAATTTGAGCCATTGCTCTTCTTAAAGAACCAGACCACTGTTTTTTATTTTTAATAAATTCCATTTCAGGAACTAATTCTTTAAACAAAATCGGTTTTTCGAATATTTTAACTTCATTTAATTTAACTCTTAATGGATAGACTTCTTTTGGGTTGTTTGGGTGAGCTTCAAAGATTTTTTTAGTATCTTCTTTAAGTTCAGACGTTACTTCATAAACTGCCCTTATATATTGAGGTTTTGCTTCAGATGTTTTAGTTTTTGATTTTCCCATTTCGTAAATTATTAAATGATCACCTGGGGAAACCTTTGAAATTGAATTTTTATAATTTTTAGAAACTCCCCAGATTTTTTTATCCAAGATAACTTTCGCATTTTCTTCAGTTGTAATACATAAAAAATAGTTCATTTGAAAACACCCCCGTTTGAAAATTAAAACACTTTTGATACAATATTTTGTAAATTTTGGTATAATACGGTTATGTTTTGAAAATTATTTTAAATAAAATAATACCGATTTTTATACCTGAATTTGGGTAAAAACTCAAATTATCTTTAATCTTCTTTCAAATATTCAATCAACTTAACATTTTTAAGTTCTTTTTTCTAAAAAGTTAATTTTTAATGGCTGATCTGACAAAATGGGAAAATTGTTAGATTTTATTCATTATCTAATATGGTAATCAAGATCCTGTCTTTTCTAATCTCCTTGTTCAATAGATAGTAAGATCCATTTGAAGTATCATCATAATAAGCCATATTTTAAAAGCATCACCCCATGGGAAGGCCACCAATTGTAGATCCTGTATAAACCATACCTGCGAAAAAAACATCACCACAAACATAATTAAGTGCAAAATTTAGATTGTTTTTGTCCCTCGTTACTGTTATATCTGCATCAATTGTTTTAGATTCTTTCCAACCCTGCAATTTCATTTTCGAGTTCAGAACGTTTTATTTTTTTTGGTTACTTCCACAATACTCCTCATTTAATTTTAAATAGTTATTCAATATATGGCAAACAATATGTGATATTTGTGTTTTTGTTATAGGCATTCCAAAATAACAATATATCTTCACAAAAACAAAGAATCTTTAAAAAGAGAGTATTTGAGAGTTATGGGAAGATAAGACCTTAATTTACTATTTTTATTTTTTAAATCTTTTTATTTGATATTTATCGATTTAGATTCATATCTTACGTTTTTAAAAGCCGATTACATAATTTAATTAATAATTTAAATCATTTTTAGGAAGTTCAATGGCCAAATATCAATACAAAATATACAATATTTTTAATATGGAATCGAAAGGGTTCAGTTGATTAATATATTGATCGATTAGTATAAATGATCTAATTTGAAAAGAGAATTTATGTATATGTTTATCTAAGTAAAAATTCTTACGAGTGGGATCGGGGAGAAATGAATCCCCCAAATATTAAAAATCGTGTTGAAAATATTTAATTTCCCCAAATTAAATAAAATCCCCATATTCATAATCCAACTTTTTTAAATCCTATAAACTATCCCCTATTTCAAAATGTCTGTTCAGGATTAATGGGGGAAAATTCCCCTTATAAATTATATTGTTGGCACCCATTAATATTTTTTCCATTAGATTTTCTGATTTAAATTGATCTAAAATCTAATAATTAAGACATATATAGGGTAACAAAAAAGACTTTTTTAGAGGAGTTTTATCTGAAATCTGGTAACATATATCCAATTTTAAAAGTGTTAATATGACCTCTGCCTTTAATTTGCAGGAAAATCAAGATGTGCAGAAAAAACATCAGCAAAAAAGATAATTTGTGTTAAAATTTAATAATTTTTATTTATTCTATTTTTTAACAATTGTATTTTATAATTAAAAATAGCGTTAAAAAGGTTAAAATAGATATGGAACAATTCAACAATACCTGAAATTGAACTGTTCTAAAAAGTGTATGAAACCGTTTAACGACCCTGACACTCCCCATTTCCCAAGATCTTTCCCACCTCGGGCATTATAATTTTTGAAAATAGCGTTATTTAAACTTTAGGGTACTCAAAACAATATGTTGGGTTAAAAATGGAAAAAAGAAATTCATACATTATTAAAATATATATCCCAAAAGATAAGCCAAAAATATCAAATAAATCAAGATGTAAGAAATACCATCGATTCTATCTATTTTTGAGAAGTAATCTGTTCTAAAGTTCTTAAAGTTCAACATTTTCTTTATTTTTTCCCGATTCATTGTAAAAATTATTAAAAGTGCCATTATTGTATTTACCATCAATTCTACGTTGTATTTTGGGATATCTACAATCATTGCGGAAAATGAAAGAGCTACGCAGGTATTTGCAATATTACTCCCAATTACATTTCCAAGAACAATGCTTCCAAGTTTTCGTTTTGCAGCAGCAACTGAAGACGCAAGTTCTGGTAACGAAGTTCCAAATGCAACAAGTGAGAATCCAATAATACTTTCAGGAACGTTAAAATATTCTGCGATCCCTTTTGCGCCTCCTATAAATAAATCACTCCCTAAAATCACAGCCAGTAAGCCAACTACAATAAATATCGAAGCCTTTTTAACAGTAATATCTGAAATGATTTCTTCTTCATCGGATTCACTTGTTTTGATCGTATATATTACATAAATAATCATAAAAAGAAATAATATCAATCCGTCAAACCTTGAAAAACCATTGTATCCTAAAATAACCAGCAATATTGTTGCAATAAGATAAATATTTCCATTTTTAATAATTGCCCGTTTTTTAATAATTAATGGATACATCAGTACACTAATTCCCAAAATAATTCCGATATTTGCAATGCAGCTTCCAATAGCATTTCCAACAGCAAGCCCTGGAGATCCAGAAAGTGCAGCACCGCTACTTGTTACAATTTCTGGAAGAGAAGTTCCAAATGCGACAATCGTTGCACCGATTACAAAATTTGAAACATTGAAGTGTTTTGCAACCCGAGTACTTCCTTCAATAAACCAGTCACTCCCGTATGCAAGTAAAATTCCCCCGAATATCATGTACAATAACAAGTACCCTAACATAATCCCCCATTTTACAAATTACATGCTTTAATAAAATTTTTGATTTAGCATTATATAACTTAAACCAAATGATTCAGTTAACTTTTAAAATGGTCCATATATTCCCAAATGAAGGTTAAAATCTGAAAAATTTTTCAAAAAATTTATAAATTAACCCATCCGGACAATATTTAATAATTTTAAAATATTCTTTTTATAATTCTATAAAGACAGTTTTATTATTGGAAATTATTTTTTTTATTTTTGGAGGGGGTTTGAAAGATGGCACTTATTGAACCTTATTTTGATACAACTCTTACTTTGAGCACTGTACAGCTTTTAAAGGCTTTTGAAACGTGGACTTTCGATTAAAGTAACCTGCCATATTGGAAATTCTTTTCACGTTCAAAAGTTAAAGATCTTGTAATCCTGAGAAAATCTTCCGATACTGGATGGATTTTGAGAAAAATTCAGTGGATATTGGAAAGGTAATTTTGCAGATTTAAACTATTTTAACGTGATTACCTTTTTTTAGAAAATATATATGTTTGGGCAATATTATGGCACATGTTTTGTATAAGGATGTGGATTTGATAATTGATAGTGAGAAGTATAAGAAAAATATAGAGGACCTAACTGAAAATTAATTTAAGCCGTATTTTCAAAAAAAATGAAAAATATCATGATTTAGAAGTTAAAACAATTGAAAAACTTGAAGAAAAGAAAAAGGGGTAAGAAAAAAAGTTATAATTTAACAATAAATACTTTATAATACTTTTAATAAATGTTAGGATTGGGGACTTTTTAACTCGAAATATATTCTATTTTTGACAAAATCTTTTAAAGAACGATACTCCATTTTTAAATATTAGAGGAGATAACTATGCAAAACGACCATTTTAATTCAAAAATGGAGCATTTATTTAAAATAGATCCGAATTTTCACGATATTTTGAGAAAAAGCAAGGATGTCGACGATTTAAGACATAATTTATATGAATACTTAAATTCTATTGAAAAAATGCTTTATTTTGAAAATACTGTTTTTCCAAAACTCGAAATAATCAACATGAAGGAATGCATTAAAACTTTTAAAAATGTCCTGTCACCAAAAAATGAAAAATTGGCGGGATTTTCTGCAATAACTGCTCTTTGGAAACTTTATCGGGGGGAAACTTCCGGAATTTCATTAGGATTTTTAAACGAATTCATCTACCTTTTAAAAGGAATAAATGGAAAATCTGGGATATATATGGAAAAATTTCCCGAGTTTTTTAAATTTAGTGGTAGAAATTCAGCGGTTCTTCGATCAAAAGATCTTGATAAACTATCTAACGAGGTTGAATATTATATCGGGCGCTACCCCTCAGGACTCTCCAAAAAAGTTTCTGAAAAAAGAAAAGAAAATAAAAAAAGGATTCTAAATTATTTTGGAGCGAATGAAGAAAACTGGAACGACTGGAACTGGCAGCTTGAAAATGTTGTTATAAATTCGAAAACTTTAGAAAATTTAGTGGCTCTTTCAGTTTCTGAAAAAAATGCGATTGAAAAAGCTCGTCAAAATAATATTCCTTTTGGTATAACGCCGTATTATGTTTCTTTAATGGATAACACGACTGACAGGAAATATGATCACGCAGTAAGGGCGCAGGTGATTCCACCTCTAAATTATGTCGAAAAAACAGCTGAAGCTAGAAATTCCGGAGAAAGTCTCGATTTTATGGGTGAAACGGATACATCGCCAGTTGACCTTGTAACAAGACGATATCCAATGATTGCGATAATGAAACCATATGAAACATGTGCCCAAATATGTGTTTATTGTCAAAGAAATTGGCAAATTAAAGACGTATTTTCAAAAAATGCACTGGCAAAAAAAGAATCTGTTGAAAATGCAATCGAATGGTTTAGAAATAATGAATCCATTAAAGAAGTACTTTTAACAGGGGGTGACCCCGGAATATTAAGTGAAGAATACTTAGCATACCTTTTATCCGAATTTTCGGAAATTAAACATTTAGAGCGAATAAGAATTGGAACAAGAACGCCTGTGGTTCTCCCTCAAAGAATAACTGATGAATTTACAGAAGTACTTGGACATTACAATGAACCAGGTATTCGTGAAGTTGCAGTATCTACTCACATAGAACACGTCTATGAAGTTACAAAAGACTTAAAAGATGCCGTATCAAAATTAAAAAATAATGGAATATATGTATATAATCAGCAAGTATTTACTGTCGAAAACAGCAGACGATTTGAAACTTCAGCTCTTAGAAAAGCCTTAAAACTTGTCGGAATTGAACCTTACTACTTGTTTAATACAAAAGGAAAGGAAGAAACCGTAAATTATAGAGTTCCAATAGCAAGAGCACTTCAAGAGAGAAAGGAAGAAGCAAGGTTACTTCCAGGATACTGTAGAACCGATAGCACAGTTTTCAATGTACCTAAACTCGGTAAAAATAATTTGAATTTTTATCAGGATCATGATTTAATAATGATTTTAAAAGATGGGAGTAGAGTTTACGAGTTTCACCCATGGGAGAAAAATATAGCGCTTACTAAAACTTATATCTATAAAGATGTTCCTATTCAAAATTATCTCAATGAATTAAAAAGACGGGGTGAAAAAATAGAAGATTACCAGTCTATATGGTATTATTTTTAAATTTTTCAAATCCTTTTTTTTATTAAAAATAAGTTGTAAATTACTCTTCTACGACCTTATACCATAAATTCATGTCTTCAAACTTTCCACAGATGTTTGTATTATTTACCGCAGTTCCGCCGTAGATATAGCCCATTTTTTTAAATGTAATATTCATTCCGTAAGATAAACTCCGTGAAATTGTGTAAAACACCCTAAATCAGTATATTTCATTATTTTTTCCATTAAATACAATAAATACTCTGAAAGCCCCTGTTTTCGATACTCTGGAAGAACTGCAAAATCAGTCATTTCCACACATTTATTTTTAAGATCCATTTCAAATAATGTATAATGGCAAGAATCGCCATACCCTGAATTGAATGGTGCCCAAAGGGACACTAAAATACAAGGTTTCAGAATTGGAGTTTTCTAGATTCATATCCCATATCCAGTCTAGAAAAATCTTGTTTTGGGGCAGATCATAACGCTTTTTTAAATCAGTTAATCCATATTCACGAAACAAAATCAACTTTTTATATTCGTAATTTCAGAGTTAATTTTGGCGAGAAATCGCTAGGTTTTCAAAACTCAGCCTACTTTTGAAAACTCAATTGGCATGAAATTAATATGGTAAATTACCAGAATTTGAAGCAATTTTTTAATAAATTATCCATCTGAACCAAATATTTTTTTAAATCAATTTTAACAGGTTTTTATCGTTTATTTTGCCGTAATCGTTAAATACTGCGAATTTTAGAAATTATATTACCCGAAACTTAATTTTTCGGGGGGCTGACATAGAAATTTCTATAACTGTGGAACACCTTTTGGAATAGAAATATACTTTCTTGACCTAATTTCACGCACCGATACTGGAACCTTTTTACATTCGGGGGGAGTGTATGGGTTTTCAAAAGTCTTTTTTTACTTTTTTAAAATTTATCCATTTGGTAATTAACTATCAATTCATTACATTTTGATATATTATATAAATCAAAGATTTATTAACACAAAAAACTCTGTTTTTTAGTGTATTGATATTTAAAATCTAGATCAAACTCTTAAATTTTACCCGGCAGGGCGATTAAAACTAATAAACGTAATTTAGGCTAGATTTTAGAACTTGCAGGATAATGATAATGTTTCAAAACAAATTAATGGATCAAACTTAATCGGTATTATTAAATATTCTTTTTTTAATAACTAAGATATTGATTTTTGATTTTTGGACTAATTTTTGCATTATTTATCGCAATATCTGAAATGAGAAAAAATAATGTCTTATAAACTAAGTAACGGTGAATCAAATGGAAAATATCGGAAAAGTTCATAACCATACCACAGAAGATAACCTAAAAATGCCGCATTTATGGAGACAGGCAATAAGCGGTATTGAAATTACGGGTGCAGAAGACGAAATTTTTACCGATAAATACTCACATTATATGGTAATACATGACCCTCTGAAAACAAAGTTTCATAAAAACATAGAAGAACTAAATAAAAGGTTTTGTAATAGTCTTGGAGTTTCAGTTGTAAGCTACATTCAAAAAGAAGGAGATATGCATTATGTAAGGGGGTTAATGGCTGAAAATGGTGCCCGCATCTATAGTATTTTACCATATACTTCTTTTGATCAAATTAAAGAAGCAAAGTTTCCACAAACTTCTATGGAACCCCGGAAAATGGAAGCATTCAACAGTCTTCTTCCATCACTGAACGGAAAGAATATACTTGACGTAGGCTGTGGTATTGGATCTCTTGCAATAAATATGGCTAAAGCAAAGCCAGAATCTATAATATATGGGGTAGACATCATTGATGGTTCAATAGAACAGTGCAAATTAAATGCAAAAATTGAAGGCGTAACCAATACACATTTTGCTGTAGCCAGCGCCTATGAATTACCTTTTGAAGATGAATACTTCGATACAGTTACCTGTTTTTTTATGTTGCATCATCTTGATGACGTAGCAAAAGCATTGCAAGATATTAAACGGGTTTTAAAACCATCCGGTGAAGTATTTGCAGTGGAGCCAATTGATCATTTTCATGGTGTGCAAAGGGGTCCAGAAGACTGGAAAGCACTGTTTTTGGAAGCAGGTTATAGTGTAGAAGCATGGGAGAAAAACAATGTCTCATACATCCATGCAGTTTTGAAATAAAAAAGATAAGTATTTTTTATGAAATCACTGGAATATGGCAAATGCTGCTGTTTTTGGTAAGATGAATCGTTTGATAACCTAAACCAACTGTATAATGAGTATGTTCATATTACTTAAATATATTTTTATAAGTATTAAATAATACTTTATATTAAATATGTATGATTTATATAGTTGTTTATACTAAGCATTAACCAGCAGTATTCGTAAATTTGGAGGTTAAAATTATGCCTAAAATGGTTATTTGCGGCCGTGGCGGTTGCGGAAAAAGTACTTTGATTACATTAATGGCTCAAAAGATTGAAGAACAGGGAAAAAAGGTTTTAATTGTAGATTCTGATGAATCCAACTTAGGTCTTAGCACAATGGTTGGAACAGGGCCTGCAGAAAAAACACTCATGAACTATATGGGCGGTAGGCCAGTAGTAGGGGCGAAACTAAGGGCCAGAATCAAAAACGAAGGGGATGAAAAAGTACCCCTATTTGAGAAAAGTAAGTTGGATGAACTTTCATCCGAATTTGTATCTTGGACTGGAAACAAAGGTTTCATGCAGATTGGAAAGATAGAACATAGTCATGAAGGCTGTGCATGCCCAATGGGAGTAATTGCAAGAGACTTTTTAACCAATCTCACTGTAAACGATAATGAATGGGTTTTGGTTGACACTGAAGCTGGGGTTGAACACTTTGGTCGTGGAATAGTTGGGGGAGTAGATTCCGTAGTCATGGTGGTTGATCCATCTAATGATGCCGTTTTATTAAGTGAAAAGATATCTGGATTATCCAAAGAAGCAGGCAAACCATTTGGAGTTATTCTAAATAGGGTTGATGATGAAACAAAAACAATCCTTGAAGATGCCCTATCAAAGAAAAACATTCCTATCTTGGGTGTTATTCCTTACTCAATAACAATGGCGCGTGAAAATCTTAAAGGAAACAGGCTTGATAACATCATGATTGAGGGAGATGTTGGGGAAATGCTAAAAAAAGTAGAATCCCAGCAATAAATAAAAAATTGATTTTTCTTTTTTCGAATTTAAACTGTTTTAAAATTTAAAAATATAAAAAAGTTTAGAATTATCTTTTTTTATGTATCATTTTTCAACTTTTTAAAATCCCTATTTGATAAGGATTTTTACTAATTTAATCAAAATATCTTTATTTAAGCCATTCTTGAACACTTATAAACTTTAATTTAATTATACGGCGTAATATCTGGATTTATTTCCAAAAGGCTTTAAATAATGAGATATTAATTTTTTATTAGTTTGTATTAAGAATGGTGACTCGATGAATATTTTTGATTTTTCAGTGTTTAGTATTTCTTTAGTAAGTTCTGCAACATACACCCTAGAAATGGCATCAGTTGTTCTTTTGACAATGTTTGTCATGAATTGCCTGATAAATATGGGTGTAATGAAAAAAGTAAGTGATTTTTTGTATCCGTTTACTAAACACTTAAAAATGAATCAACTTTCCATGTATTCCATACTTTCATGCTTTTTCAGTCCAACTGTTGGGTATTCCATACTTGCTGAAGGATATAAAGACCAAAAAGTTACTGAAAAAGAGATTATTGGATGTTCCCTTGCAAACTCTTTTCCAACGATATTTTCCCACACATTTACATTTTTTATACCTGTTGCAATACCTCTTCTTGGAATGACGGGAGTATTTTATATTTTAATTCGATCAGGTGTTGCACTGGTAAAAACGATTATTGGACTTTTTTATCTTGCAATAGTTTCAAAAGATATTGATTTTGAACCAAAAATCGAAGAAAAAAAGAATACTAAAAACATATTTAATAAATCTCTTAACAGTACTTTGAAAATTTCAAGGCGGATTATTCCAATAATGTTTATAACTACATTTATTGTTCTGTATTTCTCGAATTCAGGTGTTTTTGAATATGTAATAGTGATTATAACTCCTTTTACTGGCTTTTTAGATCTTGATCCGAGTGTTGGAATTTTGGTAATCGCAGATTTAATCAATATTCAAACTGCAATGGTGATGGGAAGCGGACTTTTGGAAAATGGTGTTTTAAATTCAAAAGAAGTAATAATCGGATTGATATTTGCAAATATCCTATCTATCTCAACAAGATACACAAAACATTCAATTCCCCTGCATGTTTCATTGTTCGGGTCGAAATTGGGAACAAAAATAGTCATGATTAATGCATTTATTACGTTACTTATAGATATTTTTATAATCGGTGTATTGATAGTGTTTAGTTAAAAAAGTGTATTTTGGATTTAATTTACTTTAATTTTTTAGAAATTTAAAAATATTTAATTATAAATTTGATATAAACTCCAGACACAAAAAGTGATAATATGTTTAAAGGGATTAATGGAAGCGAATCATGGGATATCATTGAAGAAGTGGATAAAGGGTGGTCGGAAGATAAAAAATACCATATTATCACGAAAAATGGGAAACAACTCCTGCTTAGAATATCGGATATTAAATTCTACGAAAGAAAACAAAAAGAGTACAATATATTATGTGAACTCAGCAAAATGGACTTTGAAATGTCAAAACCAGTTGATTTTGGAATTTGTGAATCTGGCGTATACATGCTGCTCACATGGGTTGAAGGCGAAGACTTAGAAACAGCCATTCTAAAAAAGAATACGATGGAACAGTACAACCTTGGAATAAAATCTGGAAAAATACTTAAAAAAATCCATTCGGTAAATATCCCCTCAAACATGGACCCCTGGGAAAACAGGTTTAATAAAAAGATAGATCTAAAAATTAAAGCATATTTAGAATGCCCATTAAAATATGAAAATGGCGAGTTATTTATTGAACACATAACTCGTAATAGGCATTTATTAAATGATATTGGATCAACACTGCAACATGGGGATTACCATATTGGAAATATGATTTTAACATATAGCGGTGATGTTGCAATAATTGATTTTAATCGTTATGATTTCGGAGACCCATTTGAAGAATTTAACCGAATTATATGGGATGTAGAGGTAAGTAAAGCATTTGCAGTTGGTAAAATAGATGGTTACTTTAATGGAAATATTCCTGAAAAGTTTTTCCAGTTACTCGCCCTCTACATATCCGTTAATACAATCTCGTCACTGCCTTGGGCAATTCCTTTTGGCGATGAACAGATTAATATCATGAAAGAACAGGCTTCAAAAGCGCTTATTGATTACGATTATTTCAATACGGTAATTCCGAAATGGTATATTGATGCAAAATGCATGATTGATGAATAATTTTCTCGAAAAAACATAATTTAAAACACACGGCACCACAACCAAACATCACGGGACACCGTCCCGTATACAATATACTCAAAAATAACATTTCAAAATTTCCAATTTTCAAAGGTATAAGGACTAACCTTAATGACCGGACCGTTTACCGTGTCATTCTCTTGCAAAATTTTCAACTAAGTTTAACAAAATGACCATATTCTTCCCTAAATTGAAAATGGAAAAAGATATGCTAATTTTTTTTAAATCGGGACTTGAAATCCGGTTCTCCACTGGGGAGCGGGGGTTCAAATCCCTCCCTCTGCGCTTTCTTTTTAAAACGATTTCCGTTGGAATTTTTAAAGACCGATTGTACTTTTTAGGGTTTTAGCTTTTTTCAAGGAGGTTAACACCATTAGGACCATAAAAGTTATTCCAGAGACTACCGGATTAAAATTTTAGTGTTATTAAACTCGCCGTTTTGGGCTTCTTTTTTCTGAAAGTTTCCGGAGTAAGTGGACGGTATCTTTATACTATTAAACCGCTATTTTATTGTTTAATTGCCGTAATATTCAGCATATACTTATATTTCAAACAAAAAACCTTTCATGTAGTATATTACTATCAATAACTACGTGAGGGGTTTTAGATGATTAGAATATGTCCAAAGTGTTTGAAGGCTGTAGTCCATTATGAAAAAGAATATTTGACTGGAAAGGTCAGGCCAGTTTTTGTTGATACTGAAAACAAATGTTGTGGATATCTGCAGACTGAATCAGTATTTAATAATGCAAAATGTTCGAAGTTACAGATCTTGAAAACTGAAGCTGGAAAAATATCAAAACAGCTGAACTTATCTGAAGATGTGAAATATGAATTCTTTGAAAACTTGAAACGCTTTAAAAGAACTCGTAATGAGTGGAAGGATTATCGAGTGCTTGAAGAAGCATTAAACTATACCCTATCGACATTAAACATAAGGCTTCAGAACGAACAAGCTATTCTTAAAAAGAAAGTTAAAATATAATTATATTACTTTTCTACCCTTGAAGATACCCTGGTTTCAAAGGATCTTTCAAAAAAATTTGAAAAATTTTTCAATTTAATTTATGTATCGTATCAGATTTTTAATCTATTTTTTTACTCCCTGGAAGAGTGGTTTTCATGAATATGGAATCATGACCTCAGTATCAGAATCCCTGGTTTTTTGAGGATCAAAACTAAAGAAACTTAAAAATAATTATATCATCTGGAGCTCCTGAAGGATTTTGAACTAGAAATTTTTCAATTTAATTTATGACTGGTACCCATTTTTTTAGTTTTTTTTATCTCCCAGAACCTAATATGCCCTATTATTGGCTATTTTCCCTTTTCTTAGTTAAAAAGAATTTATCAGTATAAAAAATAATTATTAGTTGATTATTCCCAAATATCTATTTTTTAAATTTTTTTCATTTTTCAATTTAATTTAACATCTAGTATTCAAACCCGTGATTTTGGCAATTTGGGTCAAAGGCCATATTTGATTACGAATAATTAACCGGATATCTGCCAATATCTCTGAAATACCCCTTATTTTCTTAATAATTACATTATAATTCAAATTAACCTTTTATACGTGGTTTAATAGATAATATACTAGGTAATTAAAGATAAAATTATATTATAATTATTTTTAAACAGGGAATAATAAATTTAATTTTAGGGTGAGGATTATTTTAGATAAAATACGTAAAACAATTGAAAATAATAATGAAAATGGGAGAAATATACTAGATAATGATAAAATAACGTTAGAGTTAGGCAAACTTGATAATAAAGTTAATGGAATTAGTAAAGAATTAAAAGAGCATTCTAAGTACTTTAAGGATTTAGATGAAGGGCTCCCAGAATACTTCGAAGATATCAAAAACAATACAAAAAAGATCCAAGAATTGGGAAATACATTAGATAAAATATTGAAATATATTGAACAGGAACAGAAAGTCAAAGAACAACAGGATTTGAAAATCAAAGAATTAGAAGACCGGATTAAAGATTTAGAACATGTTAATAAGAACTGGACCGTTGTTAAAACCTGGATGGATAATAGAAAAAATAACGAAAAAATAAGTTCTGAAAAAATTAAAGTAATGGAAAGTAAATTTAACGGAATTGAGAAGTACATTAATACTGAACGGTATAAAAAAACAATTAAACGAGAAACTGATAATGAACAGGTATTATCTATCTTAAAGAATGGCCGTTCACAACCAAAAGACCTTGTAAAGAATTTTAAAGGCGGTACAAAAGCATTATATGATACTTTAAAACGTCTGGAAAAAACTAGTGTAATCATTAGGAAAAAGGACGGAAAACAGGTATTTTATGAATTAAAACAGAAATAACTAATTTTTAATCTATTTACCATATCAGATTTAATCTATTTTTTTACCCCATACTTTTCGCTCAACTAGCGGAAAATTATATAACATTATTTAACATTATATAATATTAAATAAGGTGAAAGCATGGCTGTAAAATCATTCAATGTAGATGAAGAAGTATATTCAAAATTTTCAAAACACTGCAAAGATCGTGGAATGAGCATGAGTAAACAGATTGAGTTTTTCATGCGTTCGATTATCGAAGAAGAACCCGAACTAAGACAGGAATATATCGAAAAGATCGAAAGAATCTGCAAAGGCAAATTTAGAAAGGTAAACAACTTTTCAGAGGAGTTTGGGTTAAATGACTTATAATATTGAGATTTCAGAAGACGCTTATAAGGCATTTAAAAAACTTCAGAAGAAAAATAAAAAACAGCTTGAAATCATAAATAAAAAGATTAAAGAAATAATGGAAAATCCTGACCATTATAAACCACTTAGAAACGATATGAAAGGAATTCGAAGAGTACATATCGATAAATCGTTTGTTTTAACTTACAAAATCGATGGAAATACGATAATAATTCTTGATTTCGATCATCACGACAAAATATATCTAATAAATCTGATTTTGGAAAGTTTTGAATGAGTTTTAAAAATAAATTTTAAGGTCCTGAGAGAACAGGTCCTATTTTAAAAATAATCTAAATTAAAAAAATTAAACAAGGGGAAAATCATGAAAACTATTGGATTAATCGGGGGCCTTAGCTGGGAATCCACCTTAGAATATTATCGAACTATAAATCAATCTATTCGGGATAAACTTGGAGCTCCCCATTCAGCAAAATGTATTCTTTATTCTGTTGATTTTGCAGAATTTGACAAGTTATCTCATGATGAAGAATGGGACGTTATTGCAGAAAAACTCACAGACATTGCCAAAACGCTTGAAAAAGCAGGGGCAGAAGGAATTGTGATATGTACAAACACGATGCACACTGTTGCAGATTCAGTTTCAGAAAATATAAACATTCCATTGGTTCACATTGTTGACGCAGTTGCAGAAGACATAAAACAGAAAAATATCAAAAAAGTAGGGCTTTTAGGTACAAAATTTACAATGGAACAGGAATTTTATTCTGGCAGATTAAAAGAAAAACACGGAATAGAGGTAATAATTCCATCTGACGAAGAAAGAGACGTAGTTCATAATGTAATTTATAAAGAGCTGGTTTCTGGAATAATAAAAGAAGAATCCCGACAAAAATACTTAAAAATTATAGATAATCTTGTAAAAACGGGGCAGAAGGAATAATACTGGGCTGTACCGAAATTCCACTGCTTATAAAACAGGAAAACTGTGATGCAATTATTTTTGATACTTCGAAAATACATGCAGAAGCAGCTGTCAACTTTGCATTAAAAGATTCTAAATTATAATAGAAATAGGTCAGAAAAACCATAAAATTAAAAATATTCTTACTTTGATTTTATAACGGGTTTTATAACCGAAAATCCGAAATAAATCGCTACTTTTTTAAAAGATTTGAAAAGTTAGAAAAACATACGTTTTTATTACAAAAATTTCGGTTTTTTATACTTCAGATTATGCCCATTTCAAAACTATCTTAAAGTTCTTTTTTAAAATAAATAATCATATTAAAAAATTATGGGGGATGGGCAATAATGAAAACGATGAGATTTACTGCAACTGCAATAATACTCTTAGTCATCCTAAGTTCTGCGTTTGCATAGGGTAATCAGGGTAAGGGCTACGGACAAAATCAAGGTGGACAATTGTATCAATTGTATGATGACACTCAGGTAAATCATCAGCAAGAAATTAGCATGTACGCTGTTGAAGAATTAAGTCCGGAAGAAATTGATGGTTTAATATTAATGAGGGAAGAGGAAAAATTAGCTAGGGACGTTTACTTGGAGCTATATGATATTTGGGGCCAGCAGATTTTCTTAAATATCGCAAATAGTGAAAGTACACACACTAATGCAGTAAAATTACTATTGGATAAATATAATTTAACGGATCCTGTTACTGGCGATACAAGAGGAGTATTTACAAATCAGGATTTAAACGAATTATATGCAAGTTTGGTTGAAACTGGGTCGACTTCATTATTAGATTCATTAATAGTCGGTGCAACAGTTGAAGATTTAGACATTTATGATTTGCAAAGATTGAATGAAATATCTGATAATCAAGATATCACTGCAGTATATGACAATTTAGAAAAAGGTTCAAGAAACCATTTAAGATCATTTACAAAAGTAATTGAAACAAATGGTGGGTCATACGAGCCACAGTACATCAGTGAATCAGAGTATCTCGAAATTATATCTGGTGATATGGAAACAGGTACTGGATATGGTGCACAGGGAAATTTATCGACCCAGTCTGGGCAAAGTAACCAATATCAAGGCACCAGCCAAGACACTGAACCACAAGGGGTACTTGGAAAATTCTGGCAGGGCGTTATGAACTGGCTTAGATAAAAAGTGTAAATTAAATCTACATTTTAAGACAATAATAATGAATATCGTTATAAACCGGTTATTAAAGTATTAAAGTGTTATAATCGTTTTTTAATTAATTTTAAATAGTAATAAGGGAATAAAACTAATTGTAAACACAGGGGTGAATTAAAAATGATTAAGATTGGTTATAAACCACTGATAGCCTTGGCTCTCGCAATGATGATGAGCTTAGTTGCTTTAAGCGCTGCTCCTACAGGGGATCAGGGCAATACTAGATACATAAATTCTTCAGGCGAATAAATGAATCTGGAAAATATCTTTTAATGAATGACATAACTGGGCCCATTTACATTACAGCTAATGACGTTACATTTGATGGAAACAGATACCACATCAGTGGTGACGGTTCTGGAGTATATTTAATAAATTGTAAGGGGGCAACTGTAAAAGATACGACCATATCTTGCCAACTTGCTGGAATAGTGCTTCAGAATGCCACAAACTGCATGATAGAAAAAAATAATGTAACAGGCTGTTGCTATGGAATAGCATTAATGTGTGAGTCTGATGGAAATAAAATAATTAACAATGATGTCTGTAACAATAACCTTGGATTTTACTATGGGGGAGGAATCGTAGCATTGGGTTACGATTGTGACGGCAACAAAATACATGCAAATACTGTGCTAAATAATAGCTACTGGTATTTCACAAGTTGGTGGCCCGACTGGGAGAAAGAATTTGTGCCCAATGACATTTCCCTTGATGAAGAAGTAAATGATATAAGCGGAAATCATATCACAGAATAATAAAATAAATATTTCTTTTTTTAATTTTTAAACGAAAATGGACTTTTTTGAAATTTAAATTGTGATTTTCCTTCAAGATTTTCGACAATTTACGTTTAAAACCCGCATATTCTATAAATACGTTTTATAATACCTTATTTTTTAATTAATAATGGTATAAATTATTTATTAAACTATTAAACCGTTATAAACGTTTTTTAATTACTTTTAAATAGCAATAAAAGGATAAATCTAATTGTAAACACGGGGGTGAATTAAAAATGACTAAAATTAGTTATAAACCATTAATAGCTTTAGCTCTCGCAGTATTTTTGAGTATGTCTTTTGCGTATGCTGCAGCAGGTGGTGAAAAAGGAACAAATACTAACTACATAAATTCATTACCTTATACCATAAATGATTCTGGAAAATACTTGTTAAATGTGTCTGAATCAGGTTTGAATGGTCCTGCAATAGAAATAATTGTAGATAACGTGACTCTTGAGGGGAATGGACATTATATTGAAGGGGACTATATTCATAACGGGTATACCCAAGATTGTGGAGTACGGGCATTATACGTTTCTGGACTCACAATTAAAGATATGAATATCAGCGGATTTGCATCCGGAATATGCTTTATGGGCGTATCAGACAGTACCATATTTAAAAATAACATTCCAAACAGTGATGAAGATGGTATTGGAATATATGAAGGATGTGAAAATATTAGGGTAGAACAAAACAGCATTTCTGAATGCATGTTTCCGCTGTATATTTCCACCGCATACCCATACACAATACCGATAACAAATGTTGAAATAGTAAATAATGAAATTATTGATTCTGGATTGGGAATTACTCTTAGCGGTAACTCCGCAAATGCCAAAATAACTTCAAATGACATAATAAATAATTCTCGAGGTATATGTGCATATATAGCCACGGATTTAAAAATAACTTCAAATGATATAGTGGATGCTTATCAAGGCATATACTTATATATGGCTACAAATGCTAAAATAACTTCAAATGACATAGTAGACGCTATGATTCTGGGCATGGGTATTTACGATTCAAACGACTGCGACATTCATGGAAATAAAATTTCGAGTTACGGTATTGATTTAGAAATTTTAAATAACACAGATTTCAAAGAATCTGGAAATAAATACAACGACTCAAATATAATCTAAATAACTTTTTAAATTTTTAAAAATAATTTAGTTGGTAATTCCTTTTAAAATAGATTATTAGGATATTACAATGGAAGCATCAATATAAACGGCGTTATAAATGGAATTAGAAGTGTCAATATAAACCCGTGGACGAATGAAAGAATCATTATGTCTTTTCCACCAAATTTAACAATTATTGGAAGTGTTGAATCCATGCTGGTTCCACCACCAAGCGTAATTGCCATATCTTTTGGAAACTTTTTTACCACAAATGAATAACAAACAATTGTCAAAACTTCTCTTGCAAGATTTACCAAAAATCCCATTACTCCATAAATTGCAGAATATTCTGCTAAAATTGGCCCACAAAGACTGTACCACCCCATTCCAGATGCAATTGCGAGTGCATATTTTAAAGGGATGTCTAAAACGATTGATGAAATTATTCCGCCGATCAATGACCCGATAATCGTAAATAAAGGAAGTAATATCCCAAATTTTCCAACTTTTTTAACTCCCCTAAGACCACTACTTTTTCCAAGGTCGATTCCAATTAACAAAATCTGGATATAGAGCATTATTTCATACATGTTTCCAAAATCTATTCCAAATATTTTTCCAACGATAAATCCCAAAATTAGGGCGATTAATACCAAAACTGTAAAATTCATCTAAATCTACCTCCCAAAAATACCGCTGTAAGGAGGCTTGTAACCATTACAATAATTGAAAATTCCATTGAAACTACAAACGTTGAAAATGCGTTTAAATCAACTTTTCCGGCCTCCACGCCCATAAAAAATATCAAGAGAAGGAGTGCGAAATTTATTGGTTTTGATAAATCGATTTTTTCAATCTTGCTCTTAAATAAATAGCCGATAATTAAACCGACTATCAAAATATAAATTATATTCATTAGAATCGCCTTCTGTTTTGAAGTTAAGACTATACATTTAGTCAGATTAGCTTATATATCTTTGTAAAACCAACTAAATACATTTAAATCTTTCAAAGTTTACGAAAAATCTAAAAAAAGTTTAAATTAGGTGAATGCCTAAAGATTATTTATAAAAAAAGCCTTAATAATGGATAAATTTAAAATTGTAATTTAAAAATTTCAAAGGGATTTTATGGAACTTTTCCGGTCAAAAACATGTGCTCTTTGTAAAGGTAGAAAACTGCTTTGTGGAAGGCCCCGATGCCCGATACTTGAAAAATTCAGAGTTGCAAAAGCAGTTGAATCCAAAATAAATAAAAAAGAGATTTTTGGAGCATCCCCCCCTTCTGTTTTTGTTGGAGAATTTGGATACCCGAATGTCAGGATTGGGCCAATGGTTCCACCGGTAGAAGGGGATACGTCTTTTATGGATGATCCAAGTCGATGGGATAATATTTCAATTCCAGAGATCATGGAATTTCGTTCAATGCTGGTTATGGGCGAAACTAATGCGAATGTTCAGGTAAACAAAAATTCAAATTTATTGAATAATATTCAGGAACTTGCAATGGCGAATAAACCCGTTGACAGTGAAATCGAACTTAAAAAAGCTCCAAAACTTGAATTAATAACTGGTGGATTTACGCCCCCTGTCGGCCCACGAGAAAGCATGTTAAAATTCAGACTTGCAGAAAACCCGAAAATCCCTCGAAAATCCGATTATATAGTAAATGATGAATTAAAGGCGAATGAAGGGATGATTTCACTTTACGATTCAGGATTTGATGAATATTATATAATAAAACTCCTTTCAACAGGCCTCCTTGGAATAAATAAAAAGCTGGTTCCGACAAAATGGAGCATAACTGCTGCACAGGATCTGCTTGGAAAGTACGTAAAGAAAAAAATAGTGGAAAATAATCAAATCAACGATTATGAGGTATATTATAAAAATTTCCTCGGGAATAGGTATGCTGTGCTTTTAATTCCAGATATGTACGCATTTGAGATGCTTGAGGTATGGCTTAAAGGTTCATTATTCAGTGGCGAAAATTACCAGATTTTGGGAGACTTTGAAGATATTACTGGAATGAAAGGCTATGCTGATGAAATAACTGGTGCATTTTATGCAAGCCGACTCAGCATTTTAGAATATCTTAAAAAAAGAAAAAAACAAGCGAAAATACTTGTATTTAGAGAAATTACTCCAGAATATTATGCCCCAGTTGGAGTCTGGCAGATTAGAACCGGCGTAAAACTTGCAATGGAAAATAGACTTGGTAAATTTAATAACTTAAAATCAGCACTTGAAGAAATAAAAAAATACCTTGATGTGCCAATGAAAGACTATGAAACAAAAAGTAAAATATTAAAAAGCAATCAAAGGCAAGTTACCCTTGATAAGTTCTTCTAATTTTTTAATTAATTTTTTTAGTTATTTATTTCTTTTTTCGTATCCTTTATCAATTCCTTCGCTTAATTCTTTTGCGAATTCTTCTAATTTAACAAGCGCTTCTTCTGAATCTCCGTAATTTTTAATAATGTCTACAAAAGCACTTCCAACAATTACTCCATCAGCACCTTGCTCGATTAAACTTTCTGCATGACTTCCTTTTGAAATTCCAAATCCAACACAGATTTTTCCTTTGCATGTTGTCCTTGCTCGTTTAATAAAATCAAAAGTCATCTGTTCAAAGGTATCCCTTGCACCAGTTATCCCAAAAGTTGAAATAAGATATAAAAATTCAGTACTTGCTTCATCAGATATTTTTAAACGTTCTTCGGGAGTGTTTGGTGCTGCAAGAAATACCGTTCCCATTTCGTGTTTTTTGCAGATTTCTCTATATTCAGTTGCTTCTTGAAGTGGCAAATCAACAATAATAAGCCCTTTTGCACCTGCTTCTTTGGCACTAATTACGAAGTTTTCGATTCCTCTTTTAAATACTGGATTGTAATATGTCATCAAAATTACAGGGGTATCAGACTCTTTTCTAAATTCTTTCAATACTTCAAAGGATTTTGCAATTTTAAATCCGTTTGAAAGTGCCCTTACATCTGCCGCTTGAATCGTTGGTCCGTCTGCAACAGGATCGCTGAATGGAATTCCAAGCTCGATTACTCCCGAATATTTATCGAGTGTTTTCATAAATTTCAATGTTGCATCCGGATTTGGATCTCCAGAAACTAAAAAACTGACTAACACAGGTTTATTCATTTACATCCCTCTTTTTTGCATGATGTCGATTACGGTGTTTAAATCTTTGTCGCCCCTTCCTGAAAGGTTTATGACCATTATTTCATCTTTATCCATGTTTCCTGCATTTTCAATCGCATAAGCTACCGCGTGTGAAGATTCTAAAGCTGGAATTATTCCTTCACTTCTTGTAAGTTCCATAAATGCGCTTAATGCCTGATCATCAGTTGCAGATGCATACTCTGCTCTTCCAGAATCGTGTAAATATGCGTGTTCTGGACCGATTCCAGGATAGTCTAATCCTGCTGAAATACTGTATGCTTCTTCAATTTGGCCGTCTTCATCCTGTAAAAAGTATGAAAGCATTCCATGAAGAACTCCTTTCTTTCCTTTTGAAATGGATGCTCCGTGAAGACTTGTATTAAGTCCTTTTCCTGCAGCTTCGATTCCAACCATCCTAACGTCTTTATATTGAATAAATGCGTGGAATAAACCAAGCGCATTGCTTCCACCACCAATGCATGCAATTAGGTGGTCTGGAAGTCTTCCTTCCTGTTCCATAATTTGTTTTTTAACTTCTTTTCCAATTACGGACTGGAAATCCCTAACAATCGTTGGGAATGGGTGTGGCCCCATTACAGTTCCGATTAAATAATGTGTATTTTCAAATGTTGCAGTCCAATTCCTCATTGCTTCGTTTACCGCATCTTTTAAAACTTTTGAACCTGTATCAACTGGTGTAACCTTTGCACCAAGAAGTTTCATTCTAAATACGTTTGGTTGCTGTCTTTCGGTATCAAGCCTTCCCATGAAAATTTCAGTTTCGAGTCCAAACAATGCTCCCGCCATTGAAGTTCCAACACCGTGCTGTCCTGCACCTGTTTCTGCAATTATTCTTGTTTTACCCATTCTTTTAGCAAGTAACGCCTGACCGATAGTATTGTTAGTTTTGTGAGCTCCACCGTGAAGTAAATCTTCTCTTTTTAAGTAAATTTTTGCACCGCCGAGTTTATTGGTTAAATTTTCAGCATAGTAAAGCGGTGTTTCACGTCCTGCATAATTTTTCAAATAGTAAGAAAGCTCGTTTTGAAAGTCTTCGTCATCTTTTAACTCAAAATATGCTTCTTTGAGCTCATCAATTGCAGGCATCAAAACTTCAGGGATAAACTGCCCACCAAATTCTCCAAAGTATCCTTCACATTTCATAATTTCACCGATTTTACATTTTCACAAAATCTTTTTATCAATTCTTCATCCTTTGAATTATTATTCTCGACTCCACTTGAAACGTCAACTCCAAACGGTTTTACAGTTTTTACAATTTTCAATACGTTATCTGGATCAAGACCGCCTGCAAGAACAATGTCAAACTTTTTTGCAAGTATTTGGCTTATCCTGTGGTCGTGAGTCTGCCCACATCCTTTTCCAGTATCTAATAAAATTCTATCAACTTCATAAGATTCAATATCTGAGATAATTTTTTGGGCATCATTTTCAGGTGATTCGCTTTTTTCCGGAATTTTAAACGATTTCATTATGAAACATCCGTACTCATTTTTTATGAAATCTATTGCTTTTTGGTCAATATCGGAATGCATCTGTAAATAATTTGTACCTGTCAATTCAATAATATTTTCCCATACTGAAACATCAGATGTTGTTGAAACTGCAAATACAGGAATATTTGCTAAATTTACAAGATTTTTTGCTGTTTCGAAGCCAATTCTTCTTTTTGAAACACATTCCAAAATTACTCCGGTAGCGTTGCCATAATTTTCAACAATTTCGAGTTCTTCTGGTGTTTTTATTCCGCAAATTTTTATGAACATGATTTTTCACTTATTATTTTTTCGAAGATTTATAATTTTTTGCGAATTTCACAAAATTTTCAATAATTTTTAGCCCTTCTTTTTCTTCAAATTCTGTTAATACACTTTCAGGGTGGAATTGAAATCCTTCGATCGGCATATCATTATGCCTTATTCCCATGACAGTCCCATCTTCAGTTGTTGCAGTAACAGTGAAATTTTCAGGAACTTCTAAAACCGCTAAAGAGTGGTATCTTCCCGCAGTGAATGGATTTTTTATATCTTTAAAGATTCCTTTTGAATCATGCGTTACAGAACTCGATTTTCCATGAACCGGAGGAATTCTTCCAACTTTTCCACCAAATATATGCGCAATTGTCTGGTGTCCAAGACATACTCCAAGAACAGGTACATCCATAGTTTTTATAATTTCGGGACAGTTTTCAACGTCCCTTTTATTTTCTGGAGCTCCAGGACCTGGTGAAATAATTATTCCATCAGGATTTAATTTTTTTAAATCCCCAATTGAAATCGTGTTTGGAACAACCTTTACAGAATCATAAATCGATGCATAGTCTGCCAAATTCCATACAAACGAATCTTTATTATCTATTATCACTATCATTTTGAACACCCAGTGCTTTCATCATTGCGGCCATTTTTCGCTCTGTTTCGTAGTATTCATTTTCAGGTACAGAATCAGCTACAACTCCTCCGCCTGCCCTTACCCTGCAAACGCTGTCGATTTCTGCCATCCTGATTCCAATCGCGAGGTCCGCATTGCCGCTGTTTGAAAAATAACCGACAGCTCCACCGTAAATTTTTCTTCTTGATTTTTCAACTTCATCAATAATTTCCATTGCCCTGAATTTTGGAGCCCCTGTTAAGGTTCCTGCAGGGAATGCAGCTTCTATTGCATCAAATATTGTTGAATTATCTTTTAATGTTCCTAACACTTCACTTTCGATATGCTGAACATGGCTGTATCTTACAACATCAAAAAACCTTTCAAGAACAATGCTTCCAGATTTTGAAACTTTTCTAACATCATTTCTTGCAAGGTCAACAAGCATCATGTGTTCTGCTCGCTCTTTTTCATCTTTTAAAAGCATTTCTGCCAACTTTTGAGTTTCGTTTTCAGTTTTTCCAATTGGAGCAGTTCCTGCAATTGGATTTACTTTTAAAATATTATTTTGAACTGAAGCCATTGTTTCTGGAGATGCTCCAACTACATCCTTATCAAATTCAAGCAAAAACATGTAAGGACTTGGATTTACATTTCTAAGATTCCGATAAAGTTGAAATGCAGAAAATTTATTTTTCAAGCGATATTCTCTTGAAGGAACGACCTGAAAAGCATCGCCTGAATAGATATACTCTTTAGTTTTTTCAACCATTTTTACGTAGTCATCCAAGTCTGCATCGCACCCTAAAACTTCAATTCCGCCATCTTCTTCTTCGATTTTGAAATTTTTTGCTTTTTCAACAGTTGCTTCAGCATTTCTTAATTCTTCTGAATTATTAGTTTCAGAATGATAGTAAAAATTCCTTGTTTCATGATCGTAAACATACATGTGGTCGTAATACCCAAATACTGAAGGTTCCTCGATTTTTCCGCCGATGTAGTTATGGATGCAGTCATATGCAATATATCCAACGTATCCACCAGTAAACCTGTCTCCTTTTTGAGTAATTTTAAAATTTTCTTTCAAAGCTTTGAAAGGGTTGCTTTCTTTTGAAATCGTTTCATTGTCCATTTTGGTTTTATTTCCGATTCTAAGCATATATTCAGGATTTGAGGAAATGTATGTGTACCTTGCATTAATCTGTCCTTTAGCTCTTGATTCAAGCATTACTGGATATTTTCCTTCATCCCGTAAAACCCCGTAAAGTTTTAGAGGATTTACATAATCCAATTTATACATTTCTTATCTCCTCAAGTTTTTTAAGGACTTTTCCAGATTCGATTGCTTCTTTTGCAATTTCAACACCATCTAAGAAGTCTGATGCTATTTCTGAAGTATAAAGTGCAGCTGCAGCGTTCATTAATATAAAATTCCTATCTTCATTGATTTTTCCAGAAAATACATCGATTAATCTTTTTGCACTTTCATCAGGGCTTTCACAAGGAATTATTTTTGAGTAATCCAATCCAAAGTCTTTTGGAGTTACTTCGTAAGTGTCAAATTTTCCATCATATTCAGTTATCTTTGAAGTACCATTTGGAGTTAACTCATCAAGGCCATTGCCATATACCAAAAGCGCTTTTTTAATGCCTCCAACTTTTGATAACGCGAATGCAACATTTTCACACAATTCTGCAGAGTTTACTCCGAGTATCTGGTATTTTGGGTTTGCAGGATTTGCAAGAGGCCCTAAAATATTAAATATCGTTTTTACTTTCAGTTCGTTTCTAACAGGCATTATTTTTTTAAGTGCAGGGTGGTATTTTTGAGCAAACAAGAATACAAAGTTAGTTTTATCCATTGATTTTTTTGCATCTTCGGGAGTTTCAGGAATTTTACAGCCCAGTGCTTCATAAACATTTGCCGAACCACTGTTTGAAGTAATTGAAACGTTTCCGTGTTTTGCAACTTTTGTAAAACATGCAAGAATTATCGAAACTGCAGTGCTCACATTTATTGTTTTTGAACCATCCCCACCAGTTCCGCACGTGTCAGTAACTTCCCCAAGGTCGATTTTTACTGCATTATCCCTCATTGCTTTTGCAAATCCTGCAATTTCATCAGCAGTAACCCCTTTTGTCTGTAAAGCTACCAAATAAGCTGCTATTCTCATTTCACTTTCATTTAAAAGCATATTGAATAATTCGTATGATTCTTTAAATGATAGATTTTCGCGTTCAATTAGTTTGTTTAACATTATTTTCCCCCAACAAAACTTTTTACGAACTCTTTTTGGTTTTCGGCCGTCATGAATGATGTTCCAATTAGTGCGGCATCTGCATATTTTAATGCGGTTTTTAAATCAGTTAAATTAGCAATTCCACTTTCGCTGACAAGAATTCTGTCTTTTGGAATTAAATCTGCAAGTTGTTCAGTTAATGAAACAGTTCCGTCATCGAGTTCCAATTTTGAAATATCCCTATTGTTTATTCCGATCATTGTTGTGTTCGTAGATTTCGCAATTTCAATTTCTTCTGTGTTATGAACTTCAACAAGAGTATCGAGCCCGCATTCAAGTGCAAAATCTACAAATTCTGCTGTTTTTTCTTTCAATAATCTTGTAATAATCAAAACTGTGCTTCCACCAGCACTTGCTGTTTTTTCGATTTCGTCTTTTGTTGTTAGAAAATCTTTTCTTAAAACTGGAAGTTCGGTATTTTCACAGATTTTTCTAAAAACGTCAAAGTTTCCATTGAAATGCTGCTTATCTGTAATATATGAAATTCCAACTGCCCCTGCTTCTTCGTATATTCTTAAAATATCCATTTCAGATCTTCCTTTCAACAAATCGCCATATTTTGGAGAATGAACTTTGATTTCCGCAATGATTGGGTTTTTGTCAAAATTTTTTATGGCATTTGCCTGCTTTTTAAAATTTATGGTCATAATTGCCCTCTAAAATTTAAATCTTAATTAAATTGATAAACCGTGTAGTCGATACTTAGAATTTTTATATTCATCCGTATTGTTAGATATATTGATATTAACTATACTGATATCTTTAAATTCTTGATAACAACTGCAAAAATACTAATTAACCGGACTATAGCGTCCACTAACAAATTACACAGTGATTACTGCCACCACTGGAATAAAACAACACTTTCAAATGAACTTAATTTACAGAATGATTCGACATTTATTTCCGACTGTTCCAACCGATACGTCATTTTTTACCACCGTTCTAAATTTTATATATTATAGTATGTTTTAGAAAGATTATAATATATATATCTTCCCATTAACCAATGTTGCAACAGGCTTTCCTTTAACAGTTTTTCCTTCAAAAGGCGTGAATTTAGCCTTTGACTTAAAATCTTTGGCAGATATTTTGTATTCTTTGCCCATATCGACAACAGTCATATTTGCGCTATTTCCAATTTCAATCTTATTATTTATTTTAAAAATTTCTGAAGGATTTTTTGATAAAACTCGGTACGCATCAAAAATTGAAATTTTTCCTTCGTTTACCAAATCCATAATCAATGGCACAAGTGTTTCAATCCCGGGAATTCCTGAAGGGCATTTTTCCACAGGATTTAATTTTTCGTTAAGTAAATGCGGTGCGTGATCAGTTGCAACAACGTCAACATTTCCATCGATAATTCCATTTAATAATGCCAAATTGTCTAATTCTTCCCTTAATGGAGGGTTGAATTTTCCACAACCTTTCAGATCTTCAGCCATTTTTGAATTTAAAAATAAATGGTGAGGACTAACTTCAACAGTTACTTTTACATTTTTAAGAGTTTTTTTGGCATTTTTTATTAATTCAAGCGCTTCTTTAACTGAAATGTGGCAGAAATGAACGTGAGGTTTATTTTTACTTTCTTTATCAATTTTTTGTAAAACATTTAAAACTTCTTTAACTGCTTCAATCTCGCTTTCTCGACTTCTAATTTTACAGTGATTTTCGAAACTATTTAATTCGTATTTTTCCGAACATTCTGAAATTATATTTTTGTGTTCTGCGTGAATTGCAAAAATCTTATTTTGGTCAAGAATTACCCTTAATTTTGAATAATCGCTTATAAACAGGTCGCCGACTGATTTTACCATAAAAATTTTATAAAATTTCGCTTCTTCGACATTTTCTAAATAGTTATTTTCAGTAACCCCGTAAGCAAAATACAAGTTTATCTTGCTTTTTTCGTTTCCTTCTTTCATTTTTTTGTAAAATATTTCTTTTGTAGTCACAGGAGGCGTGTTATTTGGCATATCTATTGCATAAACAACCCCGCCTGCAATTGCAGCTTCGCTTCCGGACACAAAATCTTCTTTTTCGGGATTTCCCCAACGAAAATGAACGTGAGAATCGATAAACCCGGGAAAAACATAATTTCCTTTTAAATCAATTGTTTCACCAGAATAATCAATATTTTTTTCAATTTTTTGAATTATCCCATCTTCAATTAAAATATCTGATTCCATCATATTATCGTCAGATACAATTTTTCCATTTTTTAAAAGTACCATTTTTCCCACAACACACGATTTTTAGTTTTTCAAGTTTTTTATGAGATTTTCCATATCATCTGGCAGTTTTGATCTAATTTCCATATTTTCTTTTGTTATTGGATGAATAAATCTTAAAATATGCGAATGAAGAGCTTGTCTCTCGATTAAATCAGCAGTTTTTCCATAAAGAGTATCTCCAATTATATTATTTCCAAAACTTGATAAATGAACCCGTATCTGGTGTGTTCTACCTGTTAACAATTTTATTTCAAGAACTGATACATTATTGAATTCTTCAATTACTTTGTATTTAGTTTTAGAAATTTTTCCAAAAGTAGATAATTCTCTCTTTATACCATCGTCATTTAAATCGATTGAATCTTCAATAACCCCTTCTTTTGAATCCAGATGGCCATTTACTACCACAATATATATTTTTTCTAAAATTCCTTCATCCATCTGTTTTGCTAACTGTTGATGAGAATAAGAATTTTTTGCAATGATTAAAAGTCCCGTGGTATCCATATCAAGACGGTTTACAAATCTTATTTTGTAGTTTTGATTATTTATTTTCTGGTGATTTGAAATTGCATTTGCAAGTGTTCCAGATAGTACATTTTTAGTTGGGTGGACAACCATGTTTTTTGGTTTATCAACAATCAATAAATCGTCGTCTTCGTAAATTACGCATAATAGCAGTTTTTCAGGATCAATATTATTAATTCCGCAATCGATTTCAACAGAAACGGTTTCGTTTTCTTTTAATTTTGATTTTAAGGAAATATTTTTAGAATTTACAAAGATTTTCTTTTCTTTATCGAACTTTTTTATCATTTTATTGGAAAGTTCAAAATCGTCCTTTAAAACATCGATTAACTTGTTTCCAGCAATTTTTGAATCAATTGTTACTTTTAAAATCTTTTTTTGGCTTTCCATTTGAAATCACTTATTCCTTTAAATTATGGATTATCATCTTTAGACTAATTATAAATTTGTTATAAAAACTCGTGAATTTTAAAAATAAATAAAAATCTAAAAAAATTGTAAATTTATTTATGAGTTAGGTAGCAGGTATACCCATTGTCTACTTTTTCATCAATTCTTACAAATCCAAATCTTTCAAACTGGACAAAATCATCTTCTTTTACAACTGCAAAGTCTTTTTCTGCAAATCCTTCAATTTTTTCAGCATTTTCATCGATAACGGTTACAGGAACACTGTCTTTTACTGGAATCCAGTGAATAATACTTGCTTTGTTGCTTTTTGCAATTGCAAAATCATCACTATCGTATTTTGCATAGAGAATATCATTTTCTACTTTTTCAACAACAATATTGAATAATTCCATTAATCTATACATTTTTCCAGCTTCAAGATCGTCTGAAACGTATATTTCACCGTCAAATAATAATTCTCTGTTTCCAAGTTCACTTCTATCAGGATGCATTCTAAGATCGATTTTTCTACTATCTGCACCAGAAATTACTAATTTTTTAGGACTTTCTACAAAGAAGAATCTTCTCGCATCTTTATCGATTATGTCTTTGTTTGCGGCGTAGAGGTTTTCCCATGCAAATCTAACGTCTGCCTGTTTTATTCCAATTTCAACCATTAATTTATAGAGTGCTTCTGGCCTTATTCCTCTTTTTCTAAGTGCCCTTAAAGTTCCAAGCCTTGCATCATCCCAGCCTGAGTATTCACCACTCAAAATTCCTGCATGCATTTTTGAGGTACTTAAAACAGGCCCTTCTATTTTTAAAATTCCGTAGTGAACATATTCTGGAATTTCCCATCCAAAGTAGTTGTAGATATATTCTTGTTTTTCGGTGTTTACAATGTGGTCTTTTCCTCTTAAAACATGCGTCATGCCAAGCAGATGGTCGTCAACCGTTACTGAAAGATTCATTAATGGATATACGTGATATTTTATTCCATTTTTTGGGTGAGGGGTTCTTTCAATCCTAAATATTGGAAAATCTCTGATTGATGGGTTTTTGTGTGCAATATCTGTTTTTAACCTGACTGCAACATTATCAAGTTCTCCAGCGAGCATTTTTTCCCATAATTTCAAGTTTTCTTCTGGAATGGTATCCCTACATTTACAAAGGGTTCCCTGTTCTCTTAATGTTCTAAATTCATCCGCATCACAGTCGCAGACGTAAGCTTGTCCCATTTCAATTAATTTTCTACCGTATTCATAGTATGTTTCAAGCCTTTCTGATTGAACAATTACTTCGTCAACTTTTACTCCAAGCCATTTTAAGTCTTCTTGAATCATTTCGTAAGCTTCCGGAAGAACCCTTTTAGCATCAGTATCTTCAAGCCTTAGAACAAGTTTTCCATTGTATTTTTTTGTGAAAAAGTCGTTTAGTACGGATGCTCTTGCGTGTCCAATATGGAGGGGTCCTGAAGGATTTGGTGCAAATCTCATTACAACATTTCCTTTAACGTTTTTCAGTTCAATTTCTTTTCTTTTTCTTTCCGTTTTTTGTCCTAGCCCTTCTGGAGCAAGTTCGTCTAATTTTGCCTGCTGTTCTTCAAGAGACATTGTTTCAATTTCTTTTACAACTTCAGAAATAACTTGATTTACTTCTTTAACTTTGCTTCTTAAATCGGGGTTTTCTCCAAGTATTTTACCCATTGCAGCCTTTGGATTTGGTTTTCCTTTGAATTTAATCGAATTTTCAAGTAAATATGCCATTACAGTATCTTTCATAATTATCACTGTTTCTAAAATCCTTTTCAAAATGTTCTCTTAAATGTAATGCCGTCTCGCTTAAAAAGCTTATCGATTATGAAAATTAAAAATAAATCTAAAAATAATCTAAAGTTAAAAAATAATGAGAATACTTGAAAATAAAAAGAACTAGTCAAATATAATTCCAACAGGACAGTGGTCAGAACCCATTATTTCAGACATTATAAATGCATCTTTCAGATTATTTCGTAAACTCTCAGAAATACAGAAGTAATCGATTCTCCATCCAATATTTCTTGCTCTCGCGTTGAACCTGTAGCTCCACCAAGAATAATTATCAGGTTCTTTGTTAAACTCCCTAAAAGTATCTAAAAATCCAGAATTTACAATATTATCAAACCCTTTTCTTTCTTCAGGTGTGAATCCTGCATTTTTTACATTAGTTTTTGGATTTTTTAAATCAATTTCTTTGTGTGCGACATTTAAATCCCCACAAAATATTACGGGTTTTTTATTTTCAAGCGTTTTTACATAATTCAAAAAGTCCTGATCCCATTTTTGCCGGTATTTAAGTCTTGTAAGGCCCCTTTGGGAATTTGGAGTGTAAACATTTACTAAATAATATTCGTCAAATTTAAGAGTAATTACTCTTCCTTCACCATTGTGTTCACTGTTTTTTATTCCATAAATAACTTCATTTGGCTTTATTTTAGTAAAAACCGCAGTTCCAGAATAACCTTTCCTTTCTGCGTAATTCCAGTACTGAAAATACCCATCAAGCCCCAGCTGGACCTGTCCGCTTTGCACTTTTGTCTCCTGTATGCACATGACGTCCGGACTTTCACGTTTTAAAAAATCCATGAAACCATTTTTCAAACATGCACGAATCCCATTTACATTCCACGATAACATTTTCATAAAAATATTTATGTTAAAAAACTATAAAATAGCATAATATCTTTAAAATTACATTAAAAAATCGCAACTAAATGAATAACATTTTTTTGCTTAAATTCTATTTTTTAGAATGATACAAATCTTCATTTTTAATCGATTCAAAATATTTGAAATTGGTTTGAGCGGATAATTTAAATATTGGTCTTATGATATACTTTGACAATTTGAATTTTATATTATCATAGAGTTTAAAAACGAGAATACCATATTATATGGAAAAGGTATCCTAAGGTGGAATTTTGAAAAGAGAGGATATAAAAAAGGTAATGATTTTGGGTTCGGGCCCCATTGTTATCGGACAAGCTGCGGAGTTTGACTTTTCTGGCTCTCAAGCTTGTAAATCTTTAAAGGAAGAGGGCATTTATACAATTTTAGTAAATTCAAACCCTGCAACCATTCAAACCGACACAAACATTGCGGACAAGGTTTATTTGGAACCATTGACCCCAAAAATATTGGAAAAAATTATTGAAAAAGAACAGCCTGATGCAATTCTCCCAACAATGGGTGGTCAGACTGGTTTAAATCTTGCAATGGAACTTTCAAAACGCGGAATCTTGGAAAAACACGGTGTTGAACTTTTGGGTTCAACAGAAAGCGTAATTGAAACTTCAGAAGATAGAGATTTATTCAATAAAGCAATGAAAGAAATTAACCAGCCTATAGCAAAATCTGCAGCCGTTCACAGTGTTGAAGAAGCAATTGAAGCTACCAAAGAACTTGGATACCCTGCAATTGTAAGGCCCGCATTCACCCTTGGAGGAACAGGCGGTGGAGTTGCGAATAACGAAGAAGAATTAATCGAAATTACGAAAAAAGGATTGAAATACTCAATGATCAAGCAAGTTTTAATTGATCAGAGTCTTTTAGGCTGGAAAGAATACGAATACGAAGTAATGAGGGATAAAAACGATACCTGTATTGTGGTATGTAACATGGAAAATATCGATCCAATGGGAATACACACGGGTGAAAGTATCGTAACTGCGCCTTCACAGACCTTAAGCGATGAATTCCACCAAAGATTAAGAGACGCTTCGTTACAAATCATCAGACACTTGAAAATCGAAGGTGGCTGTAACGTTCAGTTTGCAGTAAACCCTGAAATGACGGATTACGTAGTAATTGAAGTAAACCCTAGAGTTTCAAGAAGTTCTGCACTTGCAAGTAAAGCAACAGGATACCCTATTGCAAAAATCGCTGCAAAAATTGCAATTGGAAGAACACTCGATGAAATACAAAATGATGTTACAAAAGAAACACCTGCAAGTTTTGAACCGACGATCGACTATGTTGTTGTAAAAATTCCAAGATGGCCGTTTGATAAATTCAGAACTGTTGGCAAAAAACTTGGAACTTCCATGAAGTCCACTGGGGAAATCATGGCGATTGGAAGGAATCTTGAAGAAGCCCTTCAAAAAGCAGTTAGAAGTTTAGATATTGGAAGATTTGGAATAATTGCAGACGGAAAAGACAAAGAATACTCAAATTCTGAAATTGTTGATATTTTAGAACATGCGACAGATGAAAGACTCTTTGTAATTGCTTACGCACTCGATAAAGGGTGGAGTGTTGATGGAATTTGTGAAAGAACAGGAATAAATCCATTCTTCATTGAAAAAATCAAAAAAATTATCGACTGTAAAAAAGAACTCGAAGTAATTTCAAGACTTCCTGTAGCTGACGAAAAATTAAAAGAAATCCTTTTAAAAGCAAAATCATTGGGCTTTTCAGATGTTCAAGTTTCAAAAATATTTTCAAAAACTGAAAATGAAATAAGAGACCTTAGAAAAAGACTCGAAGTAATTCCAGTTTACAAGATGGTAGACACCTGTGCAGCGGAATTTGAAGCAAAAACGCCATATTACTACTCAGCATACGAAAGATACTTCGATGAAGAACAGAACGAAAGCATCTCTTCAGATAGGAAAAAGGTAATAATATTAGGTTCTGGACCAATTAGAATCGGGCAAGGTGTTGAATTTGATTACTCGACAGTTCACGCAATTTTTGCATTAAAAGAACTTGGAATCGAAGCAATTATTGTAAACAACAACCCTGAAACCGTAAGTACTGACTACGATACTTCGGATAAACTATACTTCGAACCATTAGTCTACGAAGAAATAATGAATATAATTGAAAATGAAAATAAAAACGGACAGTTGCTTGGAGTTATCGTTCAGTTTGGTGGACAGACTGCGATTAACCTTGCAATGAAACTCTACAATTCTGGAGTAAACATTTTAGGAACTTCCCCTCAATCAATCGACCTTGCAGAAGATAGGGACCAGTTCATACACGTGCTTGAAAAATTAAAAATACCTCAAGCAGATGGTGCAACTGCAGTTAGTGAAGAACAGGCTCTTAAGGTTGTTGAAAAAATTGGATACCCTGCACTTGTTAGACCTTCATACGTGTTAGGGGGTCGTGCAATGCAGATCGTCTACAACACAGAAGATTTAAAAGACTACATGAGAGAAGCAGTTAAAGTTTCATCCGATCACCCGATATTAATTGATAAATTCTTAGAAGAAGCTGTTGAAGTAGATGTTGATGCAGTGTGCGATGGAGAAAGCGTATTTATTGGCGCAATCATGGAACACATTGAAGAAGCGGGAATTCACAGTGGAGACAGCGCTTGTGTAATTCCACCTCAAACGCTTTCAAAAGAAGTAATCGAAAAAATTGCGGAACATACAACCAAACTTGCTCTTGAACTTGGAGTAATTGGTTTGTTAAACATTCAGTACGCCGTAAAAGACGGTGTTGTGTATATTATTGAAGCAAACCCGAGAGCTTCAAGAACCATCCCATATGTAAGTAAATCAGTTGGTGTGCCACTTGCAAAAATTGCAACAAATGCAATAATGGGCAAAAAATTAAAGGAAATGGGATACTCGGGACTTGCAAAAGCAAAATATGTAAGCGTAAAAGAAGCAGTATTTCCATTCTTAAAACTTCCAGGAGTAGATCCTGTATTAAGCCCGGAAATGAAGTCAACCGGTGAAGCAATTGGAATTGACCAGGACTTTGGAAAAGCGTTTTACAAATCCCAGCTTTCAGCAAACATGGAACTTCCAACATCTGGAACTGTATTTATCAGCGTAAGAAACAGGGATAAAGACAACATTACAAAAATCGCTAAAAAATACCATAATTTAGGCTTTGAAATCGTTGCTACAAGAGGAACTGCAAGAGAACTTCGGTTATTCGACATTCCTGTAAGGGAAGTTAGAAAAATCTCAGAAAGTATGCAAAACAGTGTTCTTGATTTAATGCAGAAAGGAGAAGTTGATTTATTAATAAACACTTCTTCGGGAGATAAAGCTAAAACTGACGGATATTATATCAGAAGGGCTGCAGTAGAATTAAACATTCCGTGTATGACTACATTACAAGGGGCGTATGCTGCAATTAAAGCTATTGAAGCAATTAAATCTGGAGAACTTGGAGTTTATTCATTAAATGAACTTGAAAATTAATTTAAAACTTAATTATTTTATTTTAAATTTTTTATTACTTTATTTTCTTATTTTGAGGAGATATTATGTCGATGACTGATTATTTAAAAAATATTCGTGAAAAACATCTTAAAAAACGAAAAGAAAGAAATCCTGATTATCCAATTGCAGTATGGATTCAGGACGATGTCTTTCGTGATAAAACATTTGGAAAAAGTTTTACAATAATTTTAAGAACAAAGGGCTGTAAATGGGCGTATGAAAGCGGCGGCTGTACGATGTGTAGCTACCTAATGGATGCATCCCCTGCAGAAATTACTTCGGAAAACTTGAAAAACCAGTTCGATTCTGCAGTTGAAAAATATAAAGATCAACTCAATAAAAATATGTCAATAAAACTCTTCACATCTGGCAGTTTTTTGGATACTTTTGAAATCCCGCTTGAAACGAGAGAATACATCTTCAAAAGAATCGAAGAAATGGGTGCAAAAGAAGTTGCAATTGAATCAAGAGCTGAATTTGTAACTCCTGAAAACATGGAATCGATAAAAAACATTCTTTCCTGCAATATTGAAATCGGTGTTGGAATCGAAAGTTTAAATGAAAAAATAAGAAATGTTGCAATCCATAAAGGTGCCCCAACAAAAGCAATTGAAAACGCGTTTTCTGTTGCAAAAGAATACGATGTCGGAATAAAAGCATATATTTTGATAAAACCGCCATTTATTTCTGAAAAAGAAGCAGTCGCTGATGCAATAGATACTGCAAACAGATGTATCGAAATGGGTTGCAGCAGAATTTCTTTCTGTCCTGCATCAATTCATAAAGGAACGTTAATTGAAACACTCTGGAAAAAAAATCAGTACAGGCCGCCATTTTTATGGAGTATTTTAGAAATTTTAAATGAAGTAAAGTCTAAAAATCCTAATGCACTTGTAATGTGCGACACTGCAGGCGTTTCTTCAAAAAGAGGAGCCCACAATGCTATTGATTGCACCTGTAACGACAAGATAAAAGATATTTTCAATGAATTTACCATTACTCAAAAAATTGAAAAACTGGATCTTGACTGTGAATGTAAAAAACAGTGGATTGAGTACATGGAATACGAACAGAAAAATATCGTGCCACTTGGCGATGAAAAATTAATCTAATTTCATTTTTTTAAATATAATTTTGTGTTATTTTCCCATTTTTGATTTACTGTTTATATAAGGTTTAAATAATTTAAATCCCATATAATTCTAAAGATAATATAAGAGGTCTTATTATGATACCAAAAGGAACCGTTAAAAGAATTATGAAAGAAAATACCGAAATGAATGTATCAGCTGAATCAGTTGCTGCATTGGTTGAAATTTTACAGGAAATGGTCGTAACCACTACAAAAATTGCAGAAGAAAATGCTGCAAATGATAAAAGAAAAACATTGAAAGCAAGAGATATCGAACAGTGCGATGCTGAAAGATTGAGAAAAAAAGTAGTTGAAGTTTCAGAAAGAACTGAAAAAGTCAATATGCTTACAAACGAAATTTTAAACGTTATTGCAAACGAACTCGAAAGATACTAATTTTGGTACGTTTGACCTTTAAAAATGGAATTTATCCCCTCAAAATATAAATTTTAACTTAAACATTTAATATTATATAATTATCCAAATATTCTTCTTAACCCGTTAAATCGGAGAATTTGTCATTACTTTTCGAAATCATATAGGAAACAATATAAAATCTCAAAATCATAATTATACCATGGACTCGAAAAGGGGTGAAGGTCTTGAAAGAGCAAGCAATTGACATAGCCACAAAAGACGTTGTCACAGTAAATCCAGATACGCCAATATCTAAAGCTGTTGGAATCATGGAAAATAGAAAGTTCCATAATTTGATAATCGAGAAGGATGATGATATCTATCTCGTGACAATGCATGATTTGCTACTTGGAAACTCTGTGCATCAACAGGTCGAAGATCTGATGTTCAAACCATTTTGCGTAAGAATGAATACGCAAGTAATCGATGCCGCGTTTGAAATGATAAACAGTGGTCAAAGAGTAGCTCCAGTTATCAATGAAAATGACGAATTAATTGGAATTATTACTGATTATGACGTCATGAGGTGTGCATCACAGTCAGAGCTTTTGAAAGACGTTAAAATCGATAAAATAATGACGAAAAGCCCCGTCACAATTGATATCGATGAAAGTATCGGTAAAGCACGAAGTTTGATGATGAAATACAATATCGGAAGATTAGTAGTGCTCGATGCAGATGGAAAACCAATTGGAATGGTTACTGAAGACGATATAGTTAAAAAAGTCTTCAAACCAAAAACCAAAATGACAGTTGGAGAACTTACTGGCGACAAAATGCCGAGAATGGCACAGCCTGTATCAATGATCATAAATAAACCACTTATTACTGCAGATGAAGACGATTCAATTGCTGCAGTAGCAGATCTAATGGAAAAACAAGATATTAGGGGAATCCCAATATTTAAAAACGATATCTTAAGAGGTATCGTTACAAGGCTCGACATTTTAAAATATTTAAGGGATTTAAGAGCTGAATCAATGGTTGAAGTTGAAATTCAAGGTGATTTCGACGAAGATCAGAGAGAGCTTGCAGAAAGGATTTTATTTAACGAAATTAAAAAAATTGCCATTTATTCGAAAAAAATCCACTGGATTAAACTGGCGGTTAAAAAAGAAAGAGATAAAGGCGGAGTTCCAAATTACAGTGTAAAAACATACGTAAAAACTCCAAGAAAACTTTACGTTGCGGAAGGAAAACCAAAACTTTCTTCAACTAAAAGAATAGACTGGGACGGCGAAGAAATGGAATTAATCTCCGAAAAACAAAGATGGGACTTTATAGAAGTACTAAAAGATGCCCTTGATTCAGTAAAAAAACAGATCAGTATTGATAGGGAAAAAAGACAGTCTAAAGCATTAAACAGTGGTAAAAAAGAAATAATGGCTGAAGAATTTTCCGAAACTCCTACTGAAAACGAGGAGTAAATTCTCTTTTTTTATTTTTAATTAAAAAAAATTTGAAAGTTTTTTAAAAGTTTATATCATCTTCAACAAATGTTTTGTGAAGATTCTTTAAACATGGTTCTAGTTTGTCTTCGTTGATTACAAATGAGATGTTTGTCTCAGATGAACCTTGTGCAATCATTTTTATGTTTGCGCCGCTTTCTGCAACTGCATCAAACAATTTTCCTGCGATTCCTTTTGCACCTTTCATTCCAGAACCTACAACTGAAACAACACAGACATCCTTGTCAAATGATATATCTTTTATAAGGTGGCATTCTCCAAACTCGGACCTTAATTCTCTAACGCATTTTTTAGCTTCAAGTTCGCCGTCATAAATTACAATCGAAATGTTTGTTTCAGACGATCCTTGTGTAATCAAAATTACGTTTGCATTTGATTTTCCAAGAACGTTGAAGATTCTTGCAGCAGTCCCACTTACTCCAACCATTCCACCACCAAATATGTTAATTAAAATTACGTCTTTGATAGTAGTTATTGCCTTTATGACACCGTTGCTTGTTTCTGAGGAATCTGTAATTAATGTTCCTTCGTTTTCTGGTTCGAACGTGTTTTTAATTCTTAAAGGTATTTTTTTCTCCATTACGGGCTCCATTGTTCTTGGATGAAGAACTTTCGCACCAAAGTATGCAAGTTCCATTGCTTCAATGTAGGACATTTTTGGAATCTTTTTTACATTTTCAACCATTCTCGGGTCTGCTGACAAAACACCGCTAACATCAGTCCAGATTTCAACCATATTCGCCATTAATCCGCGACCAACTAATGCTGCTGAATAGTCACTTCCCCCCCTTCCAAGGGTTGTAATGTGGCCTTCCTCAGTTCCAGCAACAAAACCTGTAACAACAGGGATAAATCCATCTTTTAATAAAGGTTCGATTTTATCAGCAACGTCAAGTCTTAAAATTTTCGCGCAAGTGAATGTATCATCAGTAATAATTCCTGCATCCCTTCCTGCAAGGAAAAGAGAATGTTTTCCCATATCTCTTATTGCACCACTTAAAATCGGAGCTGAAAGCCTTTCACCAAATGAAAGAATGAAGTCTTTTGATTTTGGAGTTAATTCGCCAAGGTATGAAACTCCGACAAGTACTTTTTCTAAATCGTTTATTGAACTTTGAATCGTTTTTGAAACTTCCACTCGTATATCGTGATTTTCAATTGCCTGTTCTATTGCAATTTCGTGTTTTCGCCTTAAATCTTCGATAAAGTTGTTTATTTTTGCGATATCTCGTACATCAAGTGCTTGAGCAGAGATTTCTACAAGCGAATTAGTAACTTGTGTCATTGCAGAGGTTACAACTACGACATCTTTATCTTCATTTGTCTTGTTTACGACGATTTTCGCAACATTCCTTATCCTTTCGCCATTACCAACCGATGTTCCACCAAATTTCATCACTGTAACCAAACAACACCACCTTTTAAATAATAAATTATAATATATTGATTCATAGTCCTTACTACAAATATTATGGTTTACCAATTAATCAATGGAATATTATTTAAACTTATCATTTGAATTTGGCAAAAATATTGAAACTAATGGTGCGAGAGGATAAAATGGTTAACATATTCGATACTACATTAAGGGATGGAGAACAGACTCCCGGAGTTTCGCTATCTCCGAGTGAAAAACTCGAACTGGCAATAAAACTCGATGAACTTGGTGCAAATATTATCGAGGCAGGTAGTGCTATAACCTCAAAGGGCGAAAGAGAAGCCATAAAACTTGTTGCTGAACAGAAATTAAATGCTGAGATATCATCATTTGTAAGGGCCCTTCCCGTAGATATTGATGCTGCGCTTTCTTGTAATGTAGATAGCGTTCATCTGGTTGTTCCAACATCAGATATCCATATGGAATACAAACTTAGAAAAACCCGTGAAGAAAATTTAGCAGGTGCAATGCACGCTGTAGAGTATGCCAAAGACCACGGTTTAATCGTTGAACTTTCAGCAGAAGATGCTACAAGAAGTGATGTAGAATTCTTAAAAGAACTTTTCAAAAAAGGAGAAGAATTAAAAGCTGATAGAATTTGTATATGTGATACTGTTGGTATTTTAACTCCCGTAAAATCCATAGAACTTATAAAAACAATGAAAAACGCAATAAAAATTCCAATTTCAATCCACTGCCATAACGATTTTGGAATGGCTACTGCAAATACACTTTCTGCAATAAGTGCGGGTGCAGACCAGTGCCACGTTACAATCAACGGTATCGGTGAAAGAGCAGGAAACGCATCATTAGAAGAAGTGGTTATGAGCTTAAAATCACTTTATAATATCGACACCACCATTCAATCTGAAAAACTATATAAAATCTCGAGAATCGTTTCAAAATACATGAAACTATCAGTTCCTGCAAACAAAGCGCTTGTTGGTGACAATGCATTTGCCCATGAAGCTGGAATTCACGTTGATGGCCTCATGAAAAGCACCGAAACTTATGAGCCAATCGGTCCAGAAGCTGTAGGTAACAGAAGGAAAATTATTCTTGGAAAACACAGTGGAAAAGCTGCTTTAAAATACAAACTCGAATTGATGAACATTGGATTAAGCCATGAAGAATTTGAAGAAGTTTATTCAAAAATTAAATCATTCGGTGACCTTGGAAAATACATCAGCGATATAGATTTAAAAACAGTTATAAGCCAGGTTCAGGGCGTTGAACTTGAAAGAAAAGTAATTCTCGATGAAATTACCGTAATGTCTGGAAATAAGGTATCACCTCTTGCATCCATAAACTTGAAGTTTGCAAACGACTGCAATATCAAAGACAATATCCGAGAAGCTGCATACGGTCTTGGTCCAGTTGACGCTGCAATAAATGCAGTTAAAAAAGCACTTACCGGTGTTGCTGACATTGAACTTGAGGATTACAGCGTTCGTGCGATGACGGGCGGTACTGATGCTTTAATTGAAGTAGTAGTTCACTTAAGAAAAGGAAATGAAGTTGTGGAAGTCAAAAAAGCGCATGGAGACGTTGTCATGGCATCAGTTGAAGCTATGATGGATGGAATCAATTTATTGATTTAAAATAAACCCTTACTTTTTTTAAACTTTTAAAATCATATATCTGAACGTGATAACCATGTTTAAAAAATCCGTATTTATTCTTTTATTATGTATAATTTTAAATATCATTTCAGTTTCCGCCGTTCCTTATCTTGATGCAGAAATATCTGATTTAAAAATTGAAAGGGGAACTACGGACAGGATTTATGTCGAAGTTAAAGAAATAAGCGGAACTTCCAATGCACATAAAATAACCGTAATTCCCGAAATTTATGGTGATAATGTAAAAATCAGTCCCGAAAATATTGAAATTCCGATTATTGGCGATGGAACAATAATCAAAGTATCATTTAAAATCAATACTTCAAAAGATACTGAACTCGGCGAAAAATCTGGAAAAATTATTATAGAATATTATGATTATGATTCAGAAAATGACGTGTATCTTGGTCCAAAAACAATTCAAAAAGAGTTTACATGCGAAATTATCGAAGGTTATGGAACTTATTCGATAAATTCAAACCCCGAAAATATTTCCATATATTTGGATGGAAATTATATTGGAAACACACCTTTAAACGCATCCGTTAAAGAAGGAAACCACTTTTTAAGGCTTTCTTCTGAAACTTTTGGAAACTATTCGGAAAAAATCACGGTAAATGCAGGCGAAAGTGGCAGTATTTTTAAAAATTTTAAAGAAGCTGAAAAAATAGAAAATTTAGATAATGTTTCTGAAAATATTTTTATTTCAGAAAATACCTCAGAAAGTAGTTCTGACTTTTCTGAAGTTTCAAAAAATATTGGTTTTGAAGGTATTTTAGTTTATTTTGGATTCCTTTTAGCTGCATTATTCATAATATTTACTGTTACAAAAAATAAATATTAAAAATATTAATTTTCCCCACTTTCAACAATTTTTCTAACCTTATGGATCGCATACACAAGCGCTACAATTATTGGACCGATTGCAAGTCCGGGTATCCCAAATACAAGTGGCCCAATTAAAAATGCAATTAAAACAAGTGCAGGGTGTAAATCTCCATCTTTTGAAATCACACGTGGTCTTATTGCAAAATCTGGCGCTAATGAAAGGAAAACAATCCCAAAAAATCCTAAGAGTATCCCTTTAGTAAATTCTCCAGTTAACAGATAATATACTGTAAGTGGAACATATATCGTCCAACCGCCCACAACGGGCAAGATATTTAGTATTCCTGAAAGAGCACCTAGTGTAATCGGGTTTGGAAGTCCAATAAGCCAGTACCCAATTATTGAAATAAATCCAACAATTAGTGATGTAACGACATTTCCAATAAATAATGTCTTTAATGCCTTGTGTATCTCATTTACAAATAGAAGCGTATTTCTTTTTTTCTCCTTTGGAATGTAAAGCAGAAAACTATCTTTTATTTTATCCCCATCTTTTAAAAAGTAAAACGTCATGAAAGATAAGAATAAAAGCCTCATTAATAGTGAGGGTACTGCAGAAATTTGCGTTGCTAAGTTATTGAGCAGTGGTTTTGAAACACCCCAAATATCGGAAACTGGTTGTGAAACGTCTGATGGAGGTACCCCTAAATAGCCCATATCACTTAAAATTGGAGTAACTTGTAACATAATACTGTCAATATCGAGTGAAAGTAAAAACGTTATAACATCCTCTGCAACCAAGGTAACCAAAAGTAACGATGGAATCACAATTCCGAGAAGACAAAATATTGCACCATAACTTCTACCCAATTTTGGTTTTAAAACATCATATAATGGTTTTGTCATGTATGCAACTGCAACTGCAAGAGCAATAATACCAATAAATGGCCATAACATGTAACTAAGTGCAAAAAATGAAAATATCATAAATCCTCGGGCCAATATATCATATTCTTTATTGTTCAAGATTATCAGTCCTCAAAAAATTTCAAAATTACTCGTTAATATTCAATTAGTTTACAATTAAATAAACCTAATTGATAAAACATTTAAAAATTAAAAAATAGAAAATTAAAAAATTTAGAAAAGATTATTCAGTTTGTTCCTTTTCTTTTTTTCTTTTAAGGTACATATAGTATCCTAAACCACCAACAAGTAATAATACGGCCAGATAAACTACTGTTGAGTTACCTCCGCCTTCAACATTTACTCTTACGGTTTTTTGTGAAAGGTATACATTGTCGTCCCCTTTTTCAGAGTCTCCAACGCTTCTAACTTCCACGGTAATTAAATACTCCTTATTTGCTGCATCTGAATCCACATCAATTATTAACTGTCCTTCACCAGTTTCATTGAGGTCAAGTGTTCCAATTGAATCGGTTTTTTGTGTGAACTCAAATGGTTGAGCTGAGTTTTTAATTGCACTTATTTTTACACTTTGGGCCTTTTCTGAACCCGTGTTTTGAAGAGTTAATGTAATAGTGTTTTCGTCTCCTGCTTTCAAAGTATAGGTTTCTGGAAGGATTTCAAGTACGGGTTTTGGTTTGATGTATAAATCAATGTACTCGATTTCGGAGTATTCTTCGTCAAATACATCCATGTAAGTAATATTTAATGGAACTGCGTAGTGTCCCGATTTTGCATCCTTATCTACGTCGATATAGAATACTGCTGTTTTTGTGTCACCTGAATTTAATATTCCAATATTTTTGAAGTTTGAATTACTCCATGAGTCAGTAAATGGATCTTCTGAAAGTAAATCAATTTCAACATTTTTAGTTTCACCATGACCGTTGTTTGTTATATCAACGTCAATTTTTACGTAAGTTTCCTGAGCTTTTATTTCAGTTGGATCAGTTATGACATTTGAAATTCCTAAATTAATATCTCCTTCGACAATAAACCCAATGTTTATTATTTCAGAGTTTTCTGTTCCATCTTCATCAATCCATGACAATGTTGCAGGGATTAAATATGAGCCTTCTGTTGTGTCCCCACTTGCGTGTAAATTAATCGAAAGTAATTTTGTAACATCAGGACTCAAACTTCCAAGGTAAAATTTGGTTGAATCGACTGGATTTATTAAATCGTTTGATCCGATAGTCAACGTTGCATCTTTTGCGGTTCCAGTTCCTTTGTTCATTACTTTTAGCTGAACACTTTCGGTTTTTGCAGGAGTTAATGTAACCCCATCTGAATTAATTTCAAAGTTTGCAAGACCATATACTGGAATATAGTAAACTTTTGTGAATGACCTGCTAGTTACTACCCGGTCTCCGTTTTTATATTCTACAATGTCGTAAGAAACTTTTACGTCGAGTCGGTAGTCTCTTGATGATGCATCTTCATTTATATGTAATTTAAAGTATGCTGTATCACTTCCCCCTTCTGACAAACTAGATATTGTATAAACCCCTTTTGTGGGATTTACTTGTTTTACTTCGAAGGGGTATTTTGAAGTTACAGTAATTCTTAAATCTTCAATTGTTTCATCAGAACCTTCATCATTTGCAACATCAATCCATACATCAACGTCGTCTCCAGGGTGTATAACATTTGGGTTATACTGTGGCTCGTCAATTTCGAGTGCTGAAACTGCAGTTGCAAGAATTGACAAGAGCCCAATTGCTAAAATTATTTTTGATAATTTACTCATTTTATTCACCTTTTAATTTTAAGGTAAGTTTATTGAGGAATGGTCTTGTGTATCTTTCTTCAATTACGATTAATGGGGGCAATAAACAGATAACTGCAGCCATACAGAAGAATATACCTAGTGTACAGACTTTACCCATATTTGACATCATTGATAATGGCGCAATCGTTAATGCAGCGAAACCTGCCATTGTAGTTACAGTAGTTACTAAAACTGCACTTCCAGTACTTACCACTGCAATATTTATCGCTTCTTCTAGAGTTTTTCCTTCCCGAAGTTCTTCTTCATACCTGTGATACAGGTGAACTCCATAATCAATACCGAGCCCCAGAAGCAGTGAACCCATAACAGATGTTGCAGTATCCATTGGGATACCAAATATCGCCATTGCACCTGCAGCCCATATAACTGCAACTATAACTGGAATTAAAGGCAGTATTGATTTTACAAAATTTCTAAAGTACAATAATAATATTGTAAATATCGCTAAAAGTGATGCTGCCCCAGTTACTGCCTGGCTTTCGTCCATCATTCTTCGAATAAGCTCACTTAATGCAGGCGTACCTGTTGTAACTACTTCAACTCCAGTGGGAATTGGAGATTCTTCCAATCTTGCATTTATTTCCTTAACGAGTTTCTTTTTATCTTCAGTTCCGGCATCAGTTGTTGCATAAACTACGACCATTGAATAATCGTCGTTAAATATGCCATCTTGAGAACTTTCAGGTAAATTTTGATAAATCGTCTTTACCGTTGCAATATCATTTGGAATAACATTGTTGTTATATGCTCTTAAAATGTCCACTTTTGAACTAACAGACGTTACCATATCCATGCTTCCAATATCCTGTTCTAAAAAATCAACCAGTTCTAAAACTCGAGGATCTCGGATATCCGTTACTTTTTCAGAGCTATCGGAGGCTACAAGTTTTATCCCGAGCATTACAGTCTCTGTACCGCCAAATTCATCCCTTATTTCGTTCATAGATACGATTACAGGATCATCTTGCGGAACCATCTTTTCATAATCTGTCTGAGACTCAACACCAGTAGCCATGAAAGCCATGAATATCGTGAGGACAATAACAACTGCAACAACCACAAATGGCCGTTTTTCTGATGCCTCAGCTATTTTCTGTAAGATTTTTTCGGCTTTCATCAAATCACCAGTATTTAAAAATACCTACCGGACGGTATTTACTCCACTATGAAAAACATTTTTTTCTATTTTTCACTGTGTTTATTTTTTTATTCGATTCCACAATCGTTCAAGACACCTATTTCCGTAGTCATAAGAGTCATTCATTAATTTTAATCGTCTTAAATTTGAATAACCTTCAATGATTGCAATAATCTCTAATGAAAGTTCTTTTGAATCGATATCTTCCAATATCTCCCCATTTTTTTTGGCGAGTTCTATCTTTTTTTTCAGAATTGAATACATCATTTTAGTAGTCATTGTAAAATCCATGTCTTTTGGACCGTATTGGATTGCGTCTAATGTAAATCTCGATTGAAATTCTGAAAAATACTTAATATCTTCCATATTAAATTCAAGATATTCAGCCATTTCATGTATCAATATTTCAGAATTTTCAAAATAATTCTTCAATAAATTTTCTAAAGAAGTTTCTTGCTCCATTTTTGACACAAGTGTCATAAATTTAGATTTGAAAGCTTCAGCCATTTCTACAAAAAGTTCATTTTTGTCTTTAAAATGATGGTAAATACCACCCTTCGTAATACCCGTTTTTTCGGCTATTTCGTTTAAAGACGTTTGATTGTAGCCTTTTGTAAGAAAAAGCTTTGCTGCATTTTGCACTATTTTTTCTTTTGTACTCATGATACCATACCTACCAGAAGGTATGTACTTTACATCGACGTTTATATATATAAACTTATCTGAAAAAATGACAAAATAAAATTTAAAAAAGATTTAATTTTAGAAATAATTTTAGGTTAACCTGTAATATCCATATTTTGGACTGAATACATCTGCACTCTTTTTTAATTTTGAAAGAAGGTCAGATACTTCCTTTTCGGAAATTTGAAATTCTGAAGCTTTTTCTACTATATCATCTTCATCTGCAAGGCCACTGCTGCTTAAAACCGAGAGTTCTCGAATAATGTCCACGATTTTATCCATTTTATCCAGTTTGGATTTTGGAATTTCACCCATTCCCTTATCTATGTCAAATTTTCCAGTTTCTGGATCATATGCAACCTGTCTTAAGCATTCTTCAATTATATCGATTGCAATTTTTGCATCTTTTTCTTCGACTTCTCTCGAAAGCCTTGCTTTTGCGTGCATTTCTGAAATCCTTATTGCAGCTTCGAGCTGTCTTGCAGTAACAGGAACTGGATTATCCCCTTCTCCAAGTTTCCTCATATCAACATAATAATCGCGAATTAATTTTTTAGCATCTTTTGAAAGAGGAGGACTTTTTATTTTTCGCTCATCAACTTCTCCAGAATACAAATGGTGATTCTCATCGAAATATGCGCAAGTTCTCGCATAAATTATATAATTTTTAATTAAATTCTCGTCAACGGTTATTCCATCGATTTCAATTGAACCGAGAACTTTTGAATAGTTTTTCGTTGCAGTTTCAATGTGGGTATCAAGTATGTGCTCTGCAATTTCTGCATCCCTTCGTTTATCTGGCGAATCTTTTAAAGGGAATATTAAATCAAAACGGCTTAATAATGGAGCAGGAATTCCAATCTGTTCGACTACGCCCATATTTCTATCAAATCTTCCTCGTTTTGGATTACATGCTGCAAGAACTGCGCATCTTGCAGGAAGTTTTACGTTAATTCCACCCTTATTCACGTGTATTGTTTGGGATTCCATTGCCTCTAAAATGTATTTCATGACGTTTTTATCAACCGTTAATTCATCAATACATGCAGTTCCCTCATTTGCACGAACAAATACCCCGGGCTTTACAACCCAGCCATCACCAATTTCAGTAGCTTCCCTTACAACGTTTGCAGTTAATCCGCCACCAGTTGCAGTAGTAACTGATGCATAGGAATTTTGAGGGAAAAGTCTTGAAATTTTTCTAAGCATTGTAGATTTTCCAATTCCTGGATCAGTAATTAATAAAATGTGGCTGTCTTTTCTAAGTTCTGATCCATCTGGTAAAAATTTAGTACATGCTTTTACCTGCTGTAAAAATATCGATTTTTTTACAAGATCGTAACCTTTAATTTGCGGGATTAAATAATTTGAAAGAATATCAATTATATTTTCTTTTTTTCCAAGCTCATCTAACGTGTTTATTAAATCGTAGTTGTTTATAATGTCCTTTACTTCGATTTTTTGGAAGCTTTCTCCAAGTTTTACATAGTTACTTTTTGCATAAATTTCAAAAACTGGCATGTTTGGTCGAGTAAGTTTTTTCATAACTGTTCCGACAACATCAACCCTTCCAGAATAAATTCCATCTGAATTTTCTAAAAAAACACGGATACTCCTTGGAGGATCGTCAGGATTTCTCATCAAATCAATTGGCTGCTGTATTTCAAGTTCCTGAATATTTACATAAGCAGAGCTGTCGTAATCAATTGACATTTCGCTTCTACAGTTTTGATTTTTGCAGTAACTTCTTGGTTGCTCAAAATAGTCGTGAACTGTTTTGTATGAAATTTCACCACAAGCTCGGCAGACAAAACATGCTTTTTTTAATAATGCACAGACTTTTGCCGCTTTTATGATATTTCCTTCAAATTTAACGAGCCTGTTCATTTCTGAAGAAGTTATTTCGTCAATTTTTTTGTCGCATCCAAGCGGATTTTTAAATGCGATCTGTGTTTTTTCTAGTTCCTTTTTTATATGCTCATCTTCACCAAAAAGCTCCATGTAAGCATCTTTAAAAATATATAAAAGAGGATCTTCGACTAATTTTGGATTTTCAATTATTTGATCGTTTATATCACAAGAATCAGAATAATTTTTTAAAAAATCGCATATATCAAATTCAAAAACGTTATTTTTAACCATCTTTTGTGAAATCTGGTCTTTCATGTATTTCTTTAATTTATCGCCGTAAAAAGTTAAAAAAACTTCTTCATCAAATTCCATTTTATCACAAAATTAATTTTGTAAATTAAAATCATATTTTTTAAGTCTTGAAATCACTTCTTCAAAATCCTGCCTGTTTTTAGCCTTTATATCCTTTTTTTGAGGGAATTTAAGAATTACTTCATCAAATAAAGATTTATTTGTAGGCGTTTTCATTGGATAGTGATATCGGTATATGCAATTAATCCTTGCAGTTATAAATTCGGATAAATAGTCCATGCATGCTTTTATTGCCATTGATTCGTCTGACAAAAGAGAACCTGACTTTTTAGATTTTAAATAAGAAATTCCTACAATTATTTCTTCGAGATTGCATTTTAAAAGTTCTTTTGACTTCTGCTGTTCTCGCTTTAATTCATAGAGATATATTGCAAGATCCTGTAAATTTGTCCACGGAAGATCAAAATTTATTCGCTCTTCGTCCCCTTCGTTCAACATCCAGAGTGGAACGTGCCTTTCGTTTACAACTACTTCGTATTCAGTGCATTTTAAAAATAAAATATCATAAACGTCCATCTTTTTCACAGCGATTATTGTAATGATTATAAAATGAGAATTTAATATCTATTTTATTTAATATAAATATTAATACAACAGTTTTGAATTTAAAAATGGGAAAAAAGGTAAAGTTAAAATTTACATCTTTCCAGGCATTTCAATACCTAAAAGATCGAGAGTATTTTCCAGGACTGTTTTTGTAGTGTTTACAATTGCGAGTCTTGAATTTTTGATAGTTTCATTTTCTTCTTTTAAAACAGGACAGTTTGCGTAAAATTTGTTGAACCCTTGCGCAACATCGAGTACATAGTTTGCAACAATCTGGGGTTTTCTAACTTCTGCTGCTTTTTCAACGATTTTTGGTAATTTTGACAGCAATTTTACAATTGTTTTTTCATTTTCATTCATTTCATATGCAAATAAATTATCATTTGAAATAGTTTCAACATTTTCCAAAATTCTCGAACATCTTGCATGAGCGTACTGAATAACCGGACATCCAACTTTTTCAAAGTCGAGTGCTTCATCCCACCTAAATACCATTGGTTTTTCTGGCGCAATTCTAACGATATTGTATCTTACAGCACCAACTGCAATTCTTTTCGCAATCTCTTCGATTTCTTCTTCGTTTTCAGCAACGCCTCTTTTTCTAACTTCTTCAGCAGCTCTTGATTTTGCTTCTTCAAAGAGTTCGTCCATACTGATAAATCTGCCCCTTCTTGTACTCATTGAACCCTCTGGAAGCGAAATAAACTCGTAAAATACAACTTCAGCTTCGTTGTATCCTAAAAGCGCTAAAGTCTTGTTAACCATTACTGCGGTTAATTTGTGATCTGCTCCAAGCAAATTTACTGCAAAATCGCAGTTTTCCATTTTATTAATGTGGTATACAATATCTCTTGTTGAATAAAGACTTGTTCCATTTAATCTTGCTAAAACAAGCTTTTTTTCAAGTCCGTAATCTGAAAGATCGAGTCTGAAAACTTCATCTTCAACAACCTTTCCGGTATCCATTAATCTTTTTATTACATCTCTAACCATTCCGCTTTTTACAAATTCGCTTTCCCAGACGAATTTATCGTGATATATATTTAACGTTGAGAGTGTTTCTTTAAATCCACCTAATGAATAATCAACTGCATTTTTAAATTTTTCAGTTAATTCGTTTTCAATTCCAGCTTCACAAGCTTCTTCATAATTTTTCATTAAATTTAGAATTTCCTGTTCGAGTTCTTCGTTTTCGGCAAGCAATTTATTCGTTTCAACGTAAACTTCACCAATTGCGTGGTCTGCTTTTTTGGATTTATCGAGTTCAAATCTTTCATTTCCAAAAACAACAATTGCTTCTTGTCTACCCATATCATTTACGTAGTATTGTGTTTCTACATCGTATCCTGACGCAATTAATATTCTTTTTAAGCTGTCCCCAATAACCATGTTTCTTCCGTGACCGATGTGAAAAGGTCCATTTGGATTTGCTGAAGTGTGTTCCAAAATAACTTTTTCGTCTCTTTTTTCGAGTTTTCCAAAGTTTTCTTTTTCAGCAGATATTTTTGAAACTGTTTCCTTTGAAAAGTCTGAATAATTCATGAAAAAATTGATGTATCCGTTTACAGCTTCGATTTTTTCAATTCCCAAAATACTTAATGAATTTGCAATATCTTCTGCAATCATTTTTGGAGCTTTTTTCAGGTCTTTTGCCAATCTAAATGAAATATTTGTTGAGTAATCTCCCATGTTTATTGCAGGCGGTTCGTCAAGTCTTATATCCATCTCATTTCCAGTTAATTCCCTTACCTTGTCTTTTAAGGTCGTTATTATCAAATTTTCAACGTCCATAATCTGCCTCGCCTTGTGTTTCTATTTTAAGTTCTCAAGTCTTATCTCATGCAATAACATATATTCATGGCTTTTAAATATATATAATTAAACATGAATTGTTATGTTCATTTAGATGATCATTGATCTGATGAATATTTTAAAAAATGGATTGCAAAAACAAGTATGAAAATAGAATGGAAGAAAGTAAGGAATTAATTTCTAAATCATAATAATTTCTAAATTCAATATTTTTATTAATTTTAATTTACTTTTTCTCCAAAAAAATTATCTTTTTCGCCAGATCTGTATCTTTAGTTGATACGTAATTTAAAATTTTATTTTGTAAACACGTTTAAGTTTGATTTAAAAAAAAGCAGGGGCCAAAAATCTTTCAGTTATAAGTCGTAAAATTGAATTTAAAATACTGCAAAAATAATGGTGAAAAATACAAAAATTTCACGTCTATATCAAACTTTTGTAATTATCACCAAAATATCCATAGTTAGCTGAAAATCCCCATTTAAAGACTAACTAAGGGTGATGTCCCACCCGTCAATAAATAGGACTTAATAATTATTAATATTTTTTTATTTGATTAAATAAAAAAAACTATATAATTCCAACATTATGGATTATTTTATTTTTAAGCATTGAAGCTTGAAAAAACTTTAATTTTTTAAAAAAACCGGGCCTACAAAGATAAAAAAATGCAGATTAATCCCAATTATAAAATTATTTTAATATAACAAAAAGTAGCATTTTATGGCGGTTCAACAAGTCAAAAATCTTTATGGATTCTTATTTAAATTAAATAATAAATCCCATATATTTTTAAAAATAAAGTTGTTGTGATATACAGCCATGAATATTCTTACATTAACCTTAATTAAAAAATATTTACCTCGTTTTACATTTAGATAAATTAATCTACTTTAAACTCCAAACCTCAAAAGAGTTTAAATTTAAAAATTCTACCCCAAAAACATTTTTTCTTTTTTTAATTATGACCCCATGTATAAAATTAAATAGTCATTGAATACATAATTTTAATTAAGCCTATTAAATGACGTTTATTTGGAATATTTTCATTTATACTTAAAAGGGAGGGGTTGAATTTGAGTTATGCTGAAGATGAATTCAGAAAATTACTTTTAGATACTATTTTTGTATCCAGTATTGTTATAGGGGTTCCTTTACTAATCTGTTTATTTGTAACAAGGCATAGTATAATCGGGATATTTTTTAGTGTGTTATTTAGTTTTATAATAATTTACTGGTTGTTATTTAGAAAAAGTGTTTTGTTAACCGTTGGTTTTCAAAATAAACGCCATTTCCATATTAAAAAGTTAAAAAAAGATGATTAAAAATCTTTTTGAAGGTTTTAATTATTAATAAAAATAAATATTTATGGAATATTGTGTGTTTTAGATCTAATTTAAAAACGGATCGATCAGATTATCCTTTTTTGAATATAAATGTATAATATACAGGCATTTGCGAAAAATTTTTATAAAATGGGGCCTAATTTGTAAAACAGCCTTTTTCAAACATTTTTGAATTATTTTAAACAGATCTGAAATGTTTAAAATCCATATTCTCCCAAAAAAACAGGGCCATTTTTTACAGGTATAATGATTTTTTATTCATTTTTTTTGATTTTAAAATACTTTTTGATTGAAATTAATCTAAAAAAACTAAAAACTTACACAAATTTTGGTGTCAGTACGAAATTAGATCATTATAGTGATATTATCCAAATTCTTAGGAATTTTAAAGGAGCCAGATATTTTCACTTTTAAAGTAATTTATGGCTTTTTTCATAATCCACTTAGTAAAATTTATATACTTAAAAAATCTTTTAGCTAAAATGTCCTAATTAAATAGTTAAATCGTATTGACACCACTTTTTGGATTTGGTTACCAAAACGACCTCAAAGTATAACTTACATGGAGATGAAAGCGGGACATCCATCTTCAATATTGATAGATTGTGCTAAAATATTACTTTTTTGAGCTAGTTAATATATTTAGGAGGTTTGTGGCCCCCAATCAATAAATGGATCATCTAAACAATTCAGTTGTGAATTTAAAGACATTATATTGTAACAATTACAAAACATTTTTATAAAATAGATTTTGATCTAACACTGGCCCTGTTTTAGCATCTGACTTATTGTGATGTTATCATAATATATTTAAAATCCCCATTTATCTAAACAGGGCCATTATTTTAAATTTAAATATTTATTAAAATTTAGGTTTAGTTGGGGGTATTAACTAAACGATTGCCTACAAATAGATATATAATGGCCAATAACATATCTGTTAGGTCCATCCAAGAGTGTCAGTACGAAGTAGAGTATTATCCTAAAAATATCCTGATTTTAAAAAAAATCGTTGGAGGGGCAGGATATTTTTTCATGTTTTGTTATATTATGAACATTTTATACATTAATTAGCAAAACATATGTGTGGAAAAAACATTATTGAGTAGTCCGATTAAATAGTTAAATCGTAGTAACATTATTTTTTGAGATTTTATGTCTCCTAAACCTCAAATATATTTAAGAGGAGTGAAACATGGACGTTAACATCATTACATAAAGATTTGACTTTTTTTACATTAAATTGTAATTGAAATGAAATTAAAAAAGATTTTTTGAAAAAGGAATAAACTACTAAATTAGTGGTATTTATTCCATTGATCCTATCCCTAACGTTAGTTAAAATCCCCATAATAACTAACTTAAACGGAACACACGTTCCGAGTTGATCTTTGATTGATCATATATTAATAGTTTACGCTTAAATAGTTATATGTATTTATATTGTGGATCATATAAACTTTAAAAGGTATTAAATTATTTAAAATAGGTTAAAAACGTATATGTATTTTTAAAAGTTAAAAAGAAAAATAATGGCATGTATGGGGCTTCGTTTGAGGTTAAAAAATCTTTTTTGTGGTCAGTTCTATACGGCAATATGTACATTAGATAACTTTTTTTAGATATTCTTTTAAGTGAAATGCTAAATCCTTATCGAAAAACATATATCTATTTTTTACCATTTTCAAAACTTATAAATGCATCTTTTGAATCCAAATCCATATTCTGAACTTTTAAGTTTATAATTTCAAATATCCGAACTCCTGTTTTAAGGATAAATAATTTATTTTCATTTTAACTTCTCACGTAAGTCTCCCGATACGTCGTACCGATTTGAGTACTTTGTCTTGTGTTTTTGTGTTTTTCGCCCCAAAGTGTTTAAAATGCCCCATATATGGCCTAACTTATCAATTATATCTGGATTTTTTCTTTATTATAATCTTTGAGATTAAATACTATTGAAAACCCCATAAAGTAGCTAAAACTACCACCACTAGTTCATTCGATTCTTTTTTGTAAATTTTTAGTTTTTCTTCATCTTGGAAGTAAAAAAAATAATTCTTCACTTCTTTGCAAAGTTACCACCTGAAGAATATTTTAATAAGTACAGCATATATAGTATAGTAAACGTCAAAATATACGTAATATTACCATAATAAAACATATGGAATTTAAATAATCATTATTCTTTGATAAAACATTAAAATCATTTGGAACATTTGGAAGAGATACGTATGAAAACAGAGATGACGAACGTTGATATCAGTGCCGCAGTATCAGAACTTCAAAAAGTAATCAACGGAAAATTAGACAAAGCCTTTTTAGTAAATAATCAGGATGGAAAGGAATTAATTTTAAAAGTGCATATTCCTGAAATCGGTTCAAGAGAGATTGCAATAGGTCTTGGAAAATATAAATACATAACAATTACAGAATACGAAAGAGAAAAACCGAGAAATCCCCATTCATTTGTAATGCTTCTTAGAAAACACTTGAAAAACATTAAAATAACGAGTGTTGCCCAGCATAACTTTGACAGGATTGTAATTTTCAATTTTGAATGGAACGAATTAAAATATAAACTAATTATCGAATTATTTGGCGATGGAAACGCGATACTCCTTGATAGCGAAGATAAAATAATTCTCCCGTTAAAAATTGAAAGGTGGAGTACGAGAAAAATCGTTCCAAAAGAAATTTACAAGTTCCCGCCTCAAAAGGACCTTGATCCAAAAAATTTAGATTATTCCCTTGCTAAAGAATTATTTATCGAAGAATTCCAAAAAGAAGAAAACAATGATACCGAAGTTGTAAGAATAATTTCAAGGACTTTTGGACTTGCAGGAGTTTATTCCGAAGAAATTTGCCTGATTTCAGAAATAGATAAAAATTTGAAAAATCCAAAAAATGAAGAAATCGAAAAACTTTTCGAAGGCTCGAAAGTATTTTTTAACAGGGTATTTAATGAAATAAAACCAAAATCTACACTTAAAAATGGAGAATTTGTAGATATTAGTCCAATTGATTTAAAAATGCATGAAAATCTAAAAGAAAATGAAATCAAACATTATGAAAGCTTTTTAACTGCACTTGATGAATATTTCTCAAGATTTATCATGAAAAAGGAGATTAAGCAGGCTGAATCAAAATTACAAAAACTCGTGAAAAAACAGGAGCGTATATTAAAAAGTCAGCTTGAAACTAAAGAAAAATACGAAAAACAATCCCTTTCGAACCATAAACGTGGAGATTTGATTTATGCAAATTATTCTCTCGTGGATGAAATTGTGGGCACAATTAAAGATGCTAGAGAAAAAATGGACTGGAATGGCATTAAAAAAATCATTAAAGAAAATAAAACCCATCCGATTTTAAGTAAAATAATAAACGTGAATGAGAAAAATGCAGAATTAACATTGAAACTATCTGCTGACTATGGAAATGGGCTTATTGAAGATACTGTGCCTGTAGATTTAAGAAAAAATGCTTTTGAAAATGCGGACATAGTTTACCAAAAATCAAAGAAATTTAAACATAAAGTTCAAGGAGTAATCGAAGCTTTAAAAATTTCTGAGAAAAAACTTGCTGAATTAAAAGATAAAGAAAAACTCGATTCAGAAATATTAAAAGAAAAAGAAGAAAAAATTAAGAAGAAGGAAAGAAAAGTACTGAAATGGTACGAAAAATTAAAATGGACGGTTATTGGCGGATATTTAATTGTTGCAGGAAAAGATGCAACTACTAACGAGATGCTGATAAAAAGATACGTTGAAAAAAACGATATAGTATTCCACACCCTCATGGAAGGGGCACCTTTTACAATAATTAGAACAGAAGGCTCTGAAGAAATACCTGATGAAAATGTACTCTTTGAAGTTGCAAAATTTGCATCGTCACATTCGAGAGCTTGGAAATTGGGGATTGGAAGTGCAGATGTTTACTGGGTTAGACCAGACCAGATTTCAAAAACCGCTGAAAGTGGAGAATACTTAAAAAAAGGAGCTTTTGTCATTCGTGGAAAAAGAAACTTCATAAGAAGTGCTGCACTCGAACTTGGAATTGGTATGTTAACTTACGATGGAAAATTAAGAGTAACTACTGCTCCTGAATCGGTTGCAAAAGAAACCTTTGAAAAATGTATCTTATTAAAACCTGGAAAATTGAAAAAGAGCGACCTTGTAAAAGAGCTTTTAAAAGAATTTAGTGACTTTGAGATTGACGATGAAGATATTTTAAGGGCACTTCCACCTGGAGAGAGTGAAATAAAACTGAAATAATTTTTAATTTTTAAAATTCAAATCATAAAGCATATTAATTCTGAATTAAAGATAAAATTAAGTAAAAAATAATTGAAGTTGGTTTTCATGAAAAATACAATTCAAAGAAGTTTTGAGATAAAAGATTACAGAATTCCAAAAACAGACTTTGGAGATTTCTGGATGACTTTTGAAACTAAAGAAAAATTAAAAACAAAAATTACATACATTCCTGAAAATGGCGGAAAATTCAGTGCAATGGATGTTAAATCCGCTGTTGAAGAAATTATTTCAAAAAGCAAATATTTCAAAGAAAATCTTCCAAAAAACATTAAAGTTGAAGTTTTGTTCAAAAATCTAAGTAATGGATGCTACAATCCAACTGAAAATAATATCCCTGATTTCGAATTTAAAGAAATGGATGAAATTAGTGTTTTATTTTATTTTATAGTCGATTATTACCTCTAAATTTGATTAATTCGACAACTACTTGTTTTTTAAATTATCGTAAGTTCCATCTTCTTCCATTTCAGTTATTACGTTATTAATATCATTTAATAATTCAGTATTTTCGTTATTTACTGCAATTGATATATTTTCACTATTTTGACATTCGAAAATGCTCGTTAAATTGTTATTTTTCGGATAAAGTACATATTCAAAGTACAATTTATCAACAATCATTGCATTGACTTTTCCTTGGTCAAATGCCCGTTCGAGTTCTGCAGTTGTCCTGTATTTATAAAGTGTAAATTCGTAGTTTTCCTTAAGTTTTGTTGCGCATTCATCCTGTACGGTACTTTTTATAACTCCAACAGTGCATTTATCCAAAGTTTCAATCCCCGTATTTTTATCGACAACATGAACACTCGTTGTATTCAGATATGATTTTGAAAACATTACAAGTTCCTCTCTTTCAGGAGTTATTGTAATTAAAGATATTGCACAATCAACACGATCTGTTTCTACTGCGTTTAAAAGGTTCATAAACTCGTAAACCCGAAATTCCGGTTTCATATTCATTCTGTTTACAATTTCAGTGATATATTCAATTTCAAATCCACTGTGTACTCCAGAATTCATGTAGTTTATTGGATAAATTTCAGGAGTTATTCCAACCACCAGTGTTTCTTTTTCGAGAGATTCTGAATTTGAAAGACATCCTGAAATTAAAACTAAAAAAGCTGTTAAAATTATGGGGATTTTGAATTTTAACATAATTTACCTCAATTATAAATAATCTATTAATCAGTAAAATCCAATCAGTAAATCTAATATATATGTTTTGAGGTATTTTTGTCCTAATTAATAGTAATTTATAAAAAAAAATCGATTTAAAGAGCTAAACAGAATATAAAAAAACAAGGGTATTTGGAAATTATTTAATTATTTTATTCCCATTAACTTTCTAAGTACCATTGATGTTCCCATTGAACACAAGATGTACCATCCAAGCCATCCGAGAGTTGTGTTTGAAACTACACCAAAGCCACCGTGGTAGAATATTCCACCAATCCAGTGCCAGATTCCAATAAATATTATTTTTGAAATGATTACTGGAAGTTGGACTATTGCTCCATCCCATGCTGGCATCATTGTGTGGTAAATTCCGCCAAAGTCATATACATGTCTTAAGTAAGCGAATATGATGATGATTGGAACCCACGTGTAAATCATAGGTTTGAAACTCATTTTCATCATTTCCATTTGCATGGTCATCATTTTTTGCTGTTCTTTTTGGAGTTCAGCCATTAATTCTGGATCTTTTGATGCTTTTTTCGCTTTTACCTGAAATTCTTGAAGTTCATCTTTCAATTCAGCCATCCTATCTTGATTTACCAGGATTTTAGTCGCTAAATTAATAATAAACGATACTAAAAAAGCGGTTACGAATATAAAAATTGCAGGTTGCATCGTTTGTACCATAGGTAAAAAAATCGCATCCAATGCATTGTAAAATACGGAGTAAATAGATTCAAACATGTTTTTTCCCCTTTATCATAATATAAAATATTAAAACAATTAAAAAAGTTAAAATATATAAGATTATCTTAAAACTGAAATTAATTCTTCAACTGCGTTGTCAACAAGGCCGTTTTTGTTTTTAACGATTTTTACAGTTGCACCGGTTAAAACACCGTAGCTCATTGCAGCTGCCCTGTTCATGAATTGGTGTTCTTCAATGCTCGCAGTTGTTTCGAGATCTCTTTTCCTTGACTCGTCACTTAATCTTCTCATTAAGATTTCGTCACCGTCTGTTTCAACAACAATTACAATGTCTGGATTTAATTCAGTTAAAACCCATGCTGGAAGTCCTGGTAAGTATCCTTTAGGTGTTTTTACTGTGCTGTGCGTATCTACTGCGACAGGAGATTCTTTTGCCATTTCAGCAATTTTTCTTCCCGCCATTTTCTGGATTCTTTTTTGAGTTTCCGGGTCTAATTTTCTCATTTGGTCCCTATCGGAAGCAATTCCTTCTTCATTTGCAACATCAAACATTGCACTTCCAAAGTTAACCATTTTGTAAGTTAAACCTTCTTCTGATAAAATATCCATTGCTTTTTGTGTTACAGTTGTACCGCCAACGCCCGGTACTCCAGTTACTACAACAACCTTGTTTTTCATTAAACCACCGTTTTACTGTTAAAATGAATAAAAATAAAAACACTTGAGTTATGCGCCCTATTTACTATCTAAATCTAGATATATATACGTTATCCAAAATTTAAAAAATAAAAAAATAAAAAAGTTAGAGTTGTTTTAAAACTTCCAATTCTTTTGATGCATCTGCAAAATTAACTCTTTTTACTGCAAATTCTAAGTCATCATTTCTAAATGAAGGTGTTCCATAGAATAAAACGTCTTTTCCGAGTACATTTGAAAGAGCATCTAAATTCATTTCTTTTAATTTGTCTTTTGAAAGTTCAGTTATTTTTTCAACGTTGTTTCCATATATTCTACAGTTAATAACTCCAGTTCCATCGTCAAGCGTTAAATTTGAAACTAAAAGTTCGTTTGGTGTAACTTCACCACAAACTTCACAGGTATATTTATTATCAACTAAACTAACTCTTTTTCTACAGTTTGGACATAAACTAAGAATTACATCTTGTTTTCGGTAATCCACAACAGTTCCGCTAATTTCAGTTGAAATACCTTCTTCAAGGTCAGCAATATAATTTCTTGGAGATTTTATTGAAATTCCTTCAGGATTTACTTCGATTCTACCAAACCTTCCGGTTGACAAATCCATGTATTCGCCACTTTCTTTAGCGTATCCATGTATTAATTTTACAACATCACCTTCTGAAATTTCGGTTTCTGCATCGCCATCCCACAGAGCCATCCTTATGCTTCCAGTACTGTCATCCAACATAATATTTCTAACTTTTCCGGTTCCACCATTACTTCTCGAAAACTCGTTTACAGGATACGCATTTGTAACCATTCCAATAACAGTTACATCGGAGCTATCTGCGCTTCCGCTTAAGATATCTCCAATAGCAGTTATTTTTTCAACTATTTTTTCGCTTGCGCTTTCGTCTTTTTTAAGTTCTGACATATAGTTGTAAGTTAAATCAGCTCTTTTTTCGCCAGTATTGTCAGTATATGTTCTTAATTTACAATTTGAAACGTTTAAATAATCTCCTTCTTTTAAATCATTGAGAATATTTCTATTTGGGCCCCAAAATGCAATTTTTACCATTCCAGTTCCATCGTTTAGATACATATCCTGAACTTCTGCATTCCTGTCACTAAACTGAACTTCTCTGGATCCAGAAATGTTAGTAATATTTCCAGAGATTGTTACATATTCTCCATCAAAACTTGTAAGTTCCGAAATATTCATTTTTTCGACAGGTTTTTCTTCCTTGACAGATTCTTCAACTATTCCAATATTATCAACGGAAATTTCAAGTCCCGAATATCCCTGTTTTACATATCCGCTTACTTCTGCAATATCTCCTTTTTTAACTTCAAAATCTGCAAGTTCGTTCCAGAGAGTTCCCCTTATGCCCCCACTGTCATCTTTTAATATCAATGATTTTAGCTGGCCTTTCGTTCCATCTTTTCGATTAAATTCCTTTTTAGGGTATGCTGCAACAACTTCTGCATTAATTGTCCCAGAAAAATTAGGCATTAATTCTGAAATCTTATAACTTTCTTTTAAAATGGGATATCTTGATTCATCGTACTTTTTAAGTTTGTCAATTGAAAGTTCTGAACCGCTGTTTAACTCAACTTTGTCATTCCATTTTCTGCTGAATGCATTTTCAATTTTTACAACATCTCCTTTTTTTAGGCCTTCGATAAGATCTGTTTTGTCGTTCCAGAGCGTAAGTCTTGTAATTCCCGTATTGTCGCCAATAGTAATTGATGCAATTTTTCCAGTTGAGCCATCTTTTCGATTAAATTCCTTTTCAGGTGAAATTTCAATAATTTTTCCAGTGACTTCGACATTTTTCTGCCCGTCAGCAATATCTTTAATTGTAAAATCGTATTCCTCTTCATCATCCTCATAAGTTATTTCTATTCCAAGTTCCTGTGCAACAAGCATTACTGCACTTTCTTCCCCAAGAAGCCCCGAATTTTCTTCAATTTTTTCTTTTACTTTTTTTTCCAGTTCTTCCTGATTGATTTTAGATAGTATTTTTTGTTTTAACTTGTCAATATTCATAAACCACACCGACGAATTTTTCAGAAGTTTCCTAAGCCCTACCTACATAAAAGCTATAATAATGTTGAACATCCATTTTTATATTTGTTTGTATATATTATATGACAAAAGTACTCAGAATATATAGTTAACGATTTAAAATACTTGGGAAATCATGAACATTAAAAGAATTGTATCTGACCTTAAAAAAGAAAGCTGGTATACAAAATTGGATGCCGTAAATAGGTTAGGAAACATTACTTACGAAACACAGGATGATGCGGACTACGTACTTAAAAATTTACTCATTGAATTAGAATCTCCAAAAACTGTGATGCAGGCACGAACTCTTTGGGCAATAAATAATATCATAAAACAACATCCCCAATTAACTTACAAAATAATACCTCATCTTTTAAGACTTTCAAATTGCGAAAATAATGCAATTAAGGAAATTTCAAATGAACTTTTGAGTAAACCTTTAATAAAATATGCAGTTGCAAGATACAGTACCCTACTTTCGAAAAGCATGCATTCAGAAGAATATTATGAAAAATTAGGGGCTATTGTAAATATATGGAAAATGGCACCTGTTGATCCCGAACTAATCGACACATTACTTCCGGAATTGATTGAATCAATTACCGACAAAAGTCATCTGAAGATAGGCATATTCTCATGGATACTAATGGAATCTGAAGATAATGAAACAATTGATGAAATTGTGGATTTAATAAATAAAGTATATTTACATCTTGATTTTAACGCTCAGTACCCCCCAAGTTACATTAAAAAACTAATAAATAATCCCGACAGGGTTATGAAATTAGTTGGAACTTCATTGATTGAAAAAAATCCTGAAAACATTAATAACGAGATAATGGAAGATTTATTAAAACTGTTTACATCCCCAAACACGGACCGTTATGTGAAGGCCAGAATGTTTTATACTATCGGGTCACTTTCAGAAAATAAGCCATATTTAAAAAATATACTTTTACATGAAGCAAACAAGATAATTAATAATGAAAAAGACTGGCTTTTGATTTTTTCTGCGTTGGTTGGTTTTTACTGTATTAGAGAAAAAATAACAAATTCAGAATTATTAAATCATTCAAACCCTTTGATTCGTGCAATTGCAATTCAATTGATAGATTCGAGAAGTTCTGAACAGATATTATCCTGCTTTAGTGACAGCCATATTACAACGTATCTTTCGGTTATTGATCGACTTATAAAATCAGATATTTCAGACGATGTAAAATTGAAATTTTTAAACGAAATCAGTAATCCCGATAATTACCCCTACGTAACCGAAAATATTGATGAAAATTCAGCCACTAGATTAAAAGATAGTGTCGGCGACATTGTGCATTCGTGGGACTCTGAACATTGGATTTCTAAAATTAACTTAATGAATGACCTTGGAAATCTAGCAAAAAATAATCCTGAATATATCGATAATTCCATTGAACTTATAATAAAATCCATGGAAGACCATTATGGAATGGTTCGTGCACAGGGGCTATGGATCGTTAGGGCAATACTACACAACAGCGAAGACCCATTCCATATTTTAGAATCGTTGGATGGCCATCTGGAACCGTTATTAAAAATAAACGATCCAAACGTCTTTGTAAGGTTAAATTACGTATTGATACTTAGAAGTTTTTCACAATATTTAAAAGGAATCGAAGGTTGTGAAGATAAACTTTCAGAACTTGCAGGTTACCTATTGTACATTGCGTTGAATGATACTACAAAAATAGTTTCTGAAGTTGCGAAATTAATATTAAAATATGATTTTGATACTGAATTAAATAAAAAAGATATTACATTGGACAATTTTGAAAACTACTTAGAAGCATTCCCATATTCTGCAGTTGGAATTATAAAATACCTCTTAAGAAAAAATCAGGGCAGTGAAAAAGTTGTTTCAATGCTCGTTGACCGTTGTAGGAAATACTACAGTTACGGTTGCGATATATTTTGCATTCTTTATGGAATCGATATTAATGTATCTTCCGAAGAAGTTTATGAAAACTTAAAGGGGTACACAACATACATCAATGAAGAAAGTCAGAATTCAATAAAAATGCTTATAAAAATGCATTTAACCGAAAATAACTGGAAAGTTAGAATGGAAGGGATTTCAATCCTTGAAAAATTATCCATACTTAATCTCGAATTTATAGAGTATTTCTTAACAGATTTAATTGATATTGCATTATTTGATAAAATATTTGAGATAAGGGAACATGCTGGAGAATTACTTAAAAAGATTAATTATGGGGGCCCTGAAATCAATAAAGAAATTTCTTTAAATTACTTCTTCAAAAAAAGTGATGAATTAATGGAAATTATAAAAAATGGAGGATCAGGAATTGATGAAGCATTCTATACGCTCAGTGTTCGGAAAAAAGAAATAGATAATATTGAAAACTTAATGACAGTTGTTTCAAAATTCAAAAATGATGAAAATTGGCATAGACGGGTTTATGCATACAAAATACTTGAAAATCTTCTTGAATATCCAAGAGCAGATCATTACCATTATGAAATCATAAACTGGTGTCTTGAGTGTACTGAAGATCCAAATCCGATAATATCCAAAATAGCAAAAGACATCTTGGAAAAACTTGGACGTACTGTACAGCCATCATCCCAAAAAACTGCGTATGATAGAATTAGACGTATTGAAAATCTTCTCGAAAGTGGAGATTGGACTGTAAAAGTAGAAGCACTTCAGTCAGTCCGAGATTTTATCAACGAAGGTCATTACGGGTATTTAGATATCGTAATGGAAAAATTAGATGATCCCCACTGGAAAGTTAAAAATGCGGCGTTGGGAATTTTAGCAGATATTGATCCAGATTTAATAAAACCTGCGATTCCAAAAATTATCAGCCTTTTAAATGATGGAGATGAATCCGTAATTTTAAAAACATTACTTACTCTGAAAAAATTCGGTCAAAAGGATAGTAAATTACTTGAAAAAGTCATGCCGATACTTGAAAAACTTGAAAATTACGGTACTTGGAGCATAAAAGAAGAAATAATGAGATTAAAATTATCATACTATAATAAATTAAGACAAAAACACTAAATAATCTCTTTTTTGGTAATATCATGAACAAATTTATCGTTTTTGAAGGAATCGATGGCTGTGGAAAAACCACGCAAGCTAAACTCATCGCTGAAAAATTAAATGCAAAATTTACATTTGAACCAACTGACGGAAAAATTGGAAAGTCGATCCGTGAAATATTATCGGGTTCACAATGCCAGAAAGAAACTCTTGCATTACTTTTTGCCGCAGATAGAGTTGAACATGTTTTTAATATTGAGGAAGATTTAAAAAAATCCCACGTGGTTTCAGATAGATACGTTTATTCTTCAATTATATACCAAATATCCCAAGGAATTTCAAAAGACTTCATTTATACGATCAATGATTATGCAAAAACTCCAGACCTTGTGGTTTTGCTCGATGTTGATTTAAATGAAGCTTTAAAGAGGATGGAATCTAGAGAAAAGGAAATATTTGAAAAAATAGAAATTCAGAAAAAAATAAAGGAAGGATACTACAATCTCATAAATTCAGAAGATAAAAAATTCATGCCAAAATATGGATTTATTATTGTTAACACAACTTCAAAATCGATACACCAAGTTTTTGATGAAATTTTAAACGCGATTATCGATAAAATTCCAGATATTATTCAATAAACTATATATTGTTCTTTTCAAATACATTATTTGTTATATTACTATAAAATAATCTAATCTTTAAGGGTGCGTTATGGAATTAGGTTATATAACAATTATAATCGGTATGGGATTAATCGTCCTTGAGGCATTTCTTCCAGGACTCAATTTTCCTGTAGCGGGTGTTGCAGTGCTTATATATGGTATATTCTTACTTTATGCGCCAGAATTTGCACTTCCATCAGCAATACTTGCAGGATTGATCACCGCATACATCATGAAAAGATTTGTTTACAAAACAGGTTTAAATGTAAAAATCGGTGCTGAAAACTTAATTGGTGAACATGGTGACCTTGTTGACGAAATTGGTGAAAATAATTACGGCCACGTCATAATTCATGGGGAAAAATGGCAGGCAAAATCTGAAATACCAATAAAAAAAGGTTCAAAAGTAATTGTTACGGGAATTGAAGGAGTATCTTTACTCATTGAAGAATTATCTGAATAAACATTAAATTTAAAAATGATTTTTAGTTAGGATGTCTGGAGGGATATTCATGTCTTTTTGGCTTAATTTGTTATTTGGTATATTTATACTGGTTTTAATCATAAAATCAGTTATTATTGTAAATCAGTTTGAATTAGGGCTGGTATTTAGACTTGGAAAAGTTAGGGGAAGACTAAATCCGGGAGTTAACTTCATAATTCCATTTATCGATGTACCAATAAAAGTCGATGTAAGAACCAAGGTAATCGATGTTCCACCACAAGAAATGATTACAAGAGATAACGCAGGAGTTAGAATCGATGCGGTTATATATTACAGAGTAATGGATGTAAACAGGGCAATTTTAGAGGTTCAAAACTTCCAATACGCAATTATAAACCTTGCGCAAACATCCCTTAGAGCAATAATCGGTAGCCTTGAACTCGATGACGCATTAAATAAAAGAGAATACATCAATTCACAGCTTTTAGAAACACTCGATAGAGATACAGATGCATGGGGTGTAAAAGTTGAAAAAGTTGAATTAAGAGAAATTGAACCGCCAACTGACATTAAAAATGCAATGACCCAACAGATGAAAGCTGAAAGGTTAAAAAGAGCAGCTATCTTAGAAGCAGAAGGGGAAAAACAGAGCAAAATCTTGAAAGCTCAAGGTAGTGCAGAAAGTATGAAAATTGAAGCAGAAGGTCAGGCCAAAGCAATCCAGATCGTTGCAGAATCTGCGCAAACTTACTTTAAAAACGAAGCTCAGCTCTATAAGGCTCTTGATGTAACAACAAACACCTTAAAAGATAATACCAAGTTTGTAATTTCCGAGAATATTATGGATGTTGCAAAAAAATTCATTAAACAATAAATTCCTATTTTTTAAATATTTCAAATTCATATTCTTTTTTAATTTTGATAAAAATTTAAAATTTTAACGTGGAAAAATTATGAATATAACGATTATTTCTGTTGGAAAAATAAAAGAAAAATATCTGAGCGATGCAATTAATGAATACTCAAAAAGAATTTCAAGGTATTCAAAACTCGATATAATCGAAGTTGCTGATGAAAAAACGCCAGAAAGTCCAAGCGACGTTGAAAAATCAAAAATACTCGAAAAGGAAGCTGAACGAATTTTAAAACATTTGAAAAAAGACTCATTTGTGATAACTCTTGAAATTTTAGGAAAAGAAGTAACTTCTGAGAGTCTTGCAAAAAAAATAAATGATCTTTCAATTTCTGGAAAAAGCGATATAACATTTATTATTGGCGGATCTTTAGGTTTATCAAAAAATATTTCAGAAATTTCAGATTTTAAACTGTCTTTTTCAAAAATGACATTTCCACATCAATTGATGAGAGTAATTCTTTTAGAACAGATCTACCGAAGTTTTAGAATCATTAATGGGGAGCCGTATCATAAATAAACTACCTATTTTAGATATCCAACTTTAATTTTATTGATAATTTAGAATTTTCAAGAAGTTATGGGCTTTTTTTGATTAAAAAAATTATTTTTGATTCCAATTTTTATTAATTAAAATATATAATCGAAAAATACCAAATCAACGAGAATAAAATTATTTAACATTCCTATCGAATTTACAAAATTGTTCGTATAAAATTTATACCTATAGGCTAGTCTTATGGCCCCAATCTAATCCTTAAAATACAGAATCATTTCGAAAAGTATATCAATTATATTAAATATTCAAATAATAAGATTTTTTGTAGGAAAATCTTTGAAAAACCAAAATGGCATAAATAACCTTGATATATTTATGATGACTGCTTTAAAATATTGCAAGTAGTGGTTTTAAACAGTAAAATTAATCGCTAATTAAAAATCTCGGAAGTAATAAAATATATATATGTATTCTACGGGATATACTAATTATTCTTCAAAGGAGGTTATTCTGTGAGTGCTATAGATACCATTAGGGAAATAAAGCATGCAGAAAATAATGCTGTGAATGCGATAGAAGAAGCTAAGAAAAAAGCAGCAGAAATAAAGCTTGCTGCTATAGAAGAAGGTAAGAATATTATTTCTGAAGCTGAAACTACTGCAGAAGCATCTGCGAAAGAATTAGTTTCTAAATACGAAAAAGAAGCTAAAGAACAAGCCGATGAAATAATGGCTAAAGAAGACAAAGCGATTGCTGAAATGGCAAACATTGCTAAAGTCAAAATATTAAACATCAAATTGGAAGATGTAATAGAATTCTAATTTCCCGTTGTGAAAACTTGAAAGGTGGTTTTATTGAGACCCGCAAGAATGAACAAAATTAGAGCGGTCATCTTGGATGAAAAAGTGGATCCTGTCATTAGACAACTCCATGAAAGCGGGCTAGTGGAGTTATACGACTTATCTACGAAACTCGAAGACCCTGAATGGAACGCGCTTATGTTGCCAGCTCCATCAGCCGAGTATGGTAGAAATGTCGCCTCATTAACAATTAAAGTAAGTAGAATATTGGACTTATTTTCAAATGTTAGTGTAGGAGAAAAAGCAGGTCTTTCAGGCGTACTTAATCCAAAAGTACCGGCAAAGAAGAAACTTTCATTTTCATCATCTGAAGAAATTACCTCATACATTGAAAACGTTCTCGAGAGCGTTGAAGGGGAAATCTCAGAACCCGCTAGTAAGCTGGCCGAACTTGAAAATAGAAAAACTATTCTTGAAACGTTAAAAGACAGTGTTAAATATTTATCTGGTTTTGATCTTGATTTGAAATTCCTCGGGGAAGGATCTTACACATATATTGTTTCTGGACTTGTTTCACAAGAAAATATGTCTGAATTAGAATCTTCATTAGAAGAAGCTACTGAAGGATACGTTGAAATTGTAAAAGGAAATCCAGTAAATAAAAGCGAGAAGGAACAAAAAATTCCAGTAATTGTCGCTACATTGAAACAATGTGCAGATGTTGTTGGCGCAGAACTTAGAAAGTCTGGTTTTGAAAGACTTGACATCGCAAATGTTGAAGGAACTCCATCAGAGATTTTCAATGATACTGAAAAAGAACTTTTAGGTATCGAAAACGAAACAAAAGCTATTTTAGAAAAATTGAACGCACTTTCCCAAAAATGGACTGACGAAGTCTTGGTTTTGCATGAAGTTCTTGAAATTGAAAAAGAAAGAGCTGAAGCATACTCAATGACGGGTAAAACCGAAAGGACACACCTCATTGAAGCTTGGACACCTAAGAAACATGTTAAAAAGGTTCAGGAAATTATCGAAAGCGCTTCAGAAGGATACGCAGTTGTTGAAGTTTCAGAGCCTGACGAACCAGTTGAAAGAATACCAGTTATGCTCGACAATGCAAAAGCTGTAAAACCATTCGAAATGCTTACAGAAATGTACGCACCGCCAAAATACAACGAAATCGACCCAACAATGATGATAATGCCTGGTTTTTTAATATTCTACGGTATTATGCTTACTGATGCGGTTTACGGTTTATTGTTAACCTTGGCTGGTCTTGTACTCTGGACAAGAATGGGTAAGGTAAGCAGTGGTGCATACAACTTGGGATATATCTTAACACTCTCAGGTCTTTCAACAGTATTCTTTGGAATATTAACAGGTGGCTACCTTGGTGACTTCATGTACCAGTTCCTCGGAATGGACATATATACCACAGGATTTGCGCTTGTAAACCCGCTCGGTGAAAGCACATACATCAGTGCAGCAAAACCATTACTCAGTCTTGGTGGTATTGATGTAAACAATGGACCTATGGCAATCTTGTTATTCTCAATTGTAGCAGGTATTATTCACCTATTCATTGGATTAACAGTTGGTCTTAAGGAATCATTGTCAAATGGATCAGTTTTAGATGCATTCTTGAATCAAGGTATGTGGATATTATTGATACTTGCAATAGTTGCTACAGTAGTAACCGGAAACATGATGATTGCAGGCGGTGCAGTAATCGCGGTAATCGCATTATGTATGATTAAAGGATTCATGAATGGCGGCATTCTCGATGCTTTACTCGGTGCAATGGATATTACAGGATTTTTGGGTAACGTTCTCTCTTACGCAAGGCTTTTAGCTTTATGTTTAGCTACAGGGGGTCTTGCAATGGCTGTAAACATTATGGCTAAATTATTAGGAGATGCAGTTCCAGTAATCGGTATTTTAATTGCAGTAGTAATGCTCGTATTTGGTCACGCATTCAACTTTGTTATGAATGGTCTTGGTTCATTTATCCACTCATTGAGGCTACATTACGTAGAGTTCTTTGGCCAATACTATGAAGGTGGAGGAAAGAAATTCTCCCCATTCAAAGCTAAAAGGGAATACACTTCAAATTAATTAAAAAAATGAAAAATAATCTCTAATATGAATGATTCGAAACGAGGTGCTTATGATGGTATTTGAAAACCCATTATTACTCGGAGCTATAGGTGCTGGTTTAGCAGTAGGTATTGCTGGTCTCGGTTCAGGTATCGGTGCTGGTATCACAGGTGCTAGCGGTGCTGGTGTCGTTGCAGAAGACCCAAACAAATTCGGTACTGCAATTGTGTTCCAGGCATTACCACAAACCCAAGGTCTCTATGGTTTCCTTGTTGCAATCTTAATCTTATTCGTATTCAAAAGCGCTCCTGAATGGGCAATGCTCGCTGCAGGTATCGGTACAGGATTAGCTGGTTTATCAGCAATCGGTCAAGGTATCGCTTCAGCTGCTGGTTTAGGTGCTGTTGCTGAAGATGATGGAATATTCGGTAAAGCGATGGTCTTCTCCGTTCTTCCAGAAACTCAGGCAATTTACGGTTTATTAGTTGCAATCCTTCTCTTAGTTGGAGTATTTGCAAGCCCAGGTGTTACAACAATTGCAGCTCTCGGTGCTGGTTTAGCTGTTGGTTTCGCTGGTCTTTCAGGTATCGGTCAAGGTATCACAGCTGCAGGTGCAATTGGAGCTACAGCTAGAGATCCTGATGCAATGGGTAAAGGTTTAGTTTTAGCAGTTATGCCGGAAACTTTCGCTATCTTCGGTTTATTGATAGCAATCTTGATCATGCTCGGTATCATGTTTTAATTAAAATATAACGAAACCCAGGGTTTCTAAATACTTTAAATCCAATTCCGAAGGTGTTACGATGGGAGCGGAAAAGATAACATCCAAAATCGTAGAAGATGCAAATAAAAATGCCGAAAAAATTTTGGCTGAAGCTCTTAATGAAAAAGAAGCAATATTAACAGAAGCTAAGGAAGAAGCTTCGACAAAAGAGCAAGCAATAGCTAAAAAAGGAGAAAAAGATGCTGAAATGACTAAAAACAGAATTTTAGCTGAAGCAAGACTCTCCGCAAAGAAAAAATTGCTTGAAGAAAGAGAGAAAACAATCCAGTTAACTCTCGAAAAATTAGAGGAAGATTTAGTAAAATTACCTCAAAAAGAAGAATACAAAGACATTTTGTTGAAAATGATAATTTCCGGAGTTTACTCAGTAGGCGGCGGCGAATTAGAATTGTTACTCAACAAAAAAGACTTTGAAATAATCGATGACTCAACACTTTGGGCTCTCGAAAAAGAAATGGAAGACAGACTCAAAAAAGTCACAGTATTGAAAAAAGGCGAAGCTAAATCGATCATTGGCGGTTGTATCATAAAAACTGCAGATCAAACAAAAGTATCTGACAACAGCCTCGAAGCAACATTTGAAAGAAATTTAGATTCAGTCAGAGCTAAAATTGCTGAAATGTTGTTCTAAGGTGATTTAGATGGTAGATGCTTTAACACAGTTAATGGAAATAGCAGGAATGCCTACTGACATATTCATGACTTTATTTGTACTTGCAGGAATCGCTATATTCTTGGTTATTATGATCTTCCTGATAAGATACTTGTCAGAAACTGCTCCATTTGCTTACGTTAATGCAAGAGTAAGAAGTATGGAGTCTAGATTATTAAAAGACCACAAAATAAACGAATTAATCGAATCTGCAGGAACTACTGAGTTAATTGGATTCTTAGAAGATACTGATTACGGGCCATACTTATCCGAAGTTATGGGACAAAGTGAAGACCCAGTAGTTGTTGAAAAGGCATTAGATATTCATTTAGCACACGTTTACCAAACACTTGCAAATATCTCCCCAGATGGAGCAAGAAAAATATTAAAATTGCTTGAAAAGAAATTCGATGTTAAAAATATCAAAACACTTCTCAGAGCAAAATATGTTGGTTTGGATGCTGAAGAAACTTTCAAATTATTGATTCCACTTGGAACAATTCCTGAAAGCAAATTAAGAGAATTAAGTGAAACTAAAGCAATTGAAGAAATTGTAAGTGCTTTAGAAGGAACTGGTTATTCAAGCGTACTTTCAGAAGGATTAACTCAATACGAGCAAAATGGCAAATTAACTACCCTTGAGATGTCACTCGATAAATTAATCCTTGAAAACCTCTGGAAAAACGTGAGTGTTGATGGTACCGAAAAAGACTTGTTCAAAGAATTTATCGGAACAATGATTGACATTGAAAACTTGAAAATCATCCTTAAAGGAAAAGCTGATGGATTATCATCCGAAGCTATTTCAAATTATACAACAAGCAAAGGATACGAACTTGCTTCTTGGAAATTAAAAGAGCTTGCTGATGTAGAATCAATCGAAGGAGTTATCAGCTCACTTGAAGGCACAAAATATGCCCCATTAATGACTGAAAACCTCGAAGAATTCGAAAAAGTTAAATCCGTTTACGTATTTGAAAAAGCTCTTGACAGTTACTTGGTTAAAATGGGTAAAAAATTATCACTCAGACAGCCATTTGGAATAGGCCCGATAATTGGACTCATTACCTCGAAAGAACTTGAGATAAGAAATTTGAAAATTATCATTAAAGGTAAAATCGAAGGCCTGTCTGCAAGTGAAATCAGGGAGATACTGGTATCCTAAAAACGATTGTAAAGTGATATTATGAGAATCGGTGTAGTTGGAGATCCTGATGTAGTAGTTGGGTTCAGACTTGCTGGACTTACAGATGTCTACGAAGTTAAATCCCCTGAACAAGCTGCAAAGGCAATAGAAGAATTAAACAGCAACTCTGAAATAGGATTAATTATCACTACCGAAAGAATCGGTGAACAAGTAAGAGATACTATTTCAGCTGTAAAAAAAGTTGTTGTAGAAGTACCTGACAAAAACGGTCCTATTGTCAGAGAAAATGATCCTGTGAAAGTATTAGTAAGAAACGCTGTTGGTGTTGACATTAAGTAATTCTGAGGTGAAAATATGGTCGTCGGTAAAATTATCAAAATATCCGGTCCGGTTGTTGTTGCCGAAGGCATGAAAGGTTCCCAGATGTTTGAAGTGGTTAAAGTAGGAAACGAAGGTTTAACCGGGGAAATCATTCAGTTAACTGAGGACGAAGCAATCATTCAGGTTTATGAAGAAACTGCTGGTATCAAACCAGGAGAAGGCGTAGAAGGTACTGGTGCTCCATTATCAGTAGAACTCGGCCCTGGTATGTTAAAAGCAATGTACGATGGTATTCAAAGACCTTTAAACGAAATCGAAAATGCTACAGATTCAATTTACATCCCAAGAGGAGTAAGTGTTCCATCAATCTCAAGAGATATTAAATGGGACTTTGAAGCAACTGCAGCAGTTGGAGATGAAGTTATAACTGGAGACGTTATCGGTACAGTTCAAGAAACTGCATCAATCGTTCACAAAATCATGATTCCTTTAGGAATTAGTGGTAAAATCAAAGAAATCAAATCAGGCAGCTTCACTGTTGAAGAAACAGTTGCAGTTGTTGAAACCGCTGAAGGCGAAAAAGAAGTACAAATGATGCAAAAATGGCCTGTAAGAAAGCCAAGACCATCAAAAGGAAAACAGCCTCCAGTAATTCCATTAATCACCGGTCAAAGAGTCGAAGATACATTCTTCGGTGTTGCAAAAGGTGGTGCTGCAGCAATTCCAGGTCCATTCGGAAGTGGTAAAACTGTTACACAACACCAGCTTGCTAAATGGTCTGACGTGGATGTTGTGGTATACATCGGTTGTGGAGAAAGAGGTAACGAGATGACAGAAGTTATCGAAGAGTTCCCACACTTGGATGATATCAAAACAGGAAACAAATTAATGGACAGGACCGTATTAATTGCAAACACATCAAACATGCCGGTAGCTGCTAGGGAAGCTTCAGTTTACACTGGAATTACAATTGCAGAATACTTCAGAGACCAAGGACTTGGTGTTCTCTTAACTGCTGACTCAACATCAAGATGGGCAGAAGCAATGAGAGAGATCTCCGGTAGACTTGAAGAAATGCCAGGGGAAGAAGGATACCCTGCATACCTTTCATCAAAACTCGCTCAGTTCTACGAAAGAGCAGGAAGAGTTCAATGTTTAGGTTCGGAAGACAAACATGGATTCGTATGTATTGTAGGTGCAGTTTCACCACCAGGTGGTGACTTCTCAGAACCAGTTACATCAAACACATTAAGAATCGTTAAGGTGTTCTGGGCATTGGATGCGAACCTTGCAAGAAGAAGACACTTCCCTGCAATCAACTGGTTAACAAGTTACTCACTCTATATTGACGACATCGCTGGCTGGTGGCAAGAAAACACCGCTGCAGACTGGAGATCATTAAGAGATGAAGCAATGACCTTACTCCAAAAAGAAGCTGAACTCCAAGAAATCGTTCAACTTGTTGGTCCAGATGCACTTCCGGACAGAGAAAGAGTTATCCTAGAAATTGCAAGAATGTTAAGAGAAGATTTCTTACAGCAAGATGCATACCACGAAGTAGACAGCTACTGTTCACCATTAAAACAGTACAACATGTTGAAAATCATCATGACTTACTACACAAAAGCATTGGATGCAGTTGCTAAAGGTGCTGACCCAGCAGGCATTTCAGCTGTTACTGTAAAAGGAGACATCGCAAGAATGAAATACCTGACTGATGACGAATTCATAAACACGAAAGTACCTGAAATCATTAACAAAATGGAATCCGAATTAGGTGCTTTAATCAAATAACCTAATTTAATTTTAAACTGTAAGGAGGGTTATCATGGACGCTATGCAGAAAACCATAGAATACACATCCGTCTCCAGAATTGCTGGTCCTTTAATGGTTATTGATGGAATTGAAGGAATTGCTTACGGTGAAATTGTAGATATTACAACTCCAAACGGGGACAAAAGAACCGGGCAAGTTCTAGAAGCTAGAGAAGAAATTGCTGTTGTTCAGGTATTTGAAGGAACTTCAGAATTAAACACCAGTGAAACAAAAGTAAGATTCACAGGAGACACTGCAAAAATCGGTGTATCACACGATATGCTCGGTAGAATCTTCAACGGTGCAGGAAAACCACTCGATGGCGGACCAGAAATCATCGCTGAGAAAAAATTAGATATCAACGGTTACCCATTAAACCCAGTTTCAAGAAACCCGCCAAACGCGTTCGTTCAAACTGGTGTTTCAACAATCGATGGTACTAACACACTCGTTAGGGGACAAAAAATCCCGATCTTCTCAGGATCCGGTTTACCACACAACAAGCTTGCTACGCAAATTGCAAGACAAGCTAAGGTAAGAGGAGAAGGTGAACAGTTTGCGGTAGTATTTGCTGCAATGGGTATCACTGGTGAAGAATCAAACTACTTCATGGATGAATTTAAGAAAACCGGTGCTTTGGAAAAAGCTGTTGTTTTCATTAACTTAGCAGACGACCCTGCAATTGAAAGAATTCTTACACCAAGAATTGCACTCACAACTGCAGAGTACCTTGCATACGAAAAAGGAATGCACGTACTTGTTATCTTAACTGACCTTACAAACTACTGTGAGGCATTAAGAGAAATTGCAGCTGCAAGAAACGAGGTACCTGGAAGAAGAGGTTACCCTGGTTACATGTACACTGACTTAGCTTGCCTCTACGAAAGAGCAGGAAGAGTTAAAGGTAAAGAAGGAACAGTAACACAGATTCCAATTCTTACAATGCCTGATGACGATATTACGCACCCAATTCCAGACCTTACAGGTTACATTACCGAAGGACAGATTGTGCTTTCAAGAGAATTAAACAGAAAAGGTATCTACCCTCCTGTTGACATCTTGCCATCACTTTCAAGGCTTGCAGGTAACGGCCAAGGTGAAGGAAAAACAAGAGACGACCACTCAAAAGTTATCAGCCAAGCATACGCTGCATACGCTGAAGGTAGAGGTTTAAGAGACCTTGTAGCGGTTGTTGGGGAAGAAGCATTAACCGAAAGAGACAGATCATTCTTAAAATTCGCTGATGCTTTCGAAAACAGTATCGTTACTCAAGGAGTAGACGAAGACAGAAGCATCGAAGAAACACTTGATTACATCTGGGGATTATTAACAATCTTACCTAGAGAAGAACTCAAGAGAGTTTCCGATGAATTAATTGAAAAATACTTACCTAAAAAATAATTCAGAAGCTGAATTATTCCCATTTTATTAAACTAGGGGGATAGCAATGGCAGACGTAAACCCTACAAGAATGGAACTTCTAAAGTTAAAAGGAAAAATTAAACTTGCAGAAAAGGGACACAAACTCTTGAAACAAAAAAGAGATGCCCTTATGATGGAGTTTTTTGAAATCCTTGATCAAGCTTCTGGAATAAGAGACAAAGTAAATGATGCTCTTTCACAAGCATACAAAGACTTGATAATGGCTCAGGCAGTAATGGGTACTTTATCAGTTAAAGAAGCTTCATTTGCAGCTAAAAATAATAACATCGACCTAGATGTGGACATGAGAAACATCATGGGTATCGATGTTCCAGTATTTGAAATTTCAAACGTAAAAAGAGATATTTCAAATAGAGGTTACAGCCCTTACGGAGTTTCCTCAAAATTAGATGAAGCTGCAAAGAACTTCGAAGAAGCTTTAGAACTTATTGCAGAACTTGCAGAAATCGAAACTTCGATAAAATTACTCGCTCAGGAAATCATCACAACAAAAAGAAGAGTTAACGCTCTTGAATACGTTGTAATTCCAAAAATGAACGAAACCAAAAAATACATCGCTATGAGACTTGAAGAGATGGAGAGGGAAAACTTCTTCAGATTGAAAATCATTAAAGCGAGAATGGACGCTAAAGAAGCATAATTCAACATCGTTGGTGGTTTTATGTTCAGAATTACTGGAAAAATTAAAGAAATTGAAGATAAAATTGAAGGCAAAAAACAGGAAGGGGCTAAACTAGAAATAGTTGGCCAAAAAGTTCCTGTTTTTGCAGCAGAAACTGTTGAACTTAAAGCAGGCGAAATTAAAGCAGTAAATATCAACAAAATTTGCCTGCCTAAAAAAACAGTTTTGATGCCTTCCGCATACATTCAGCACAAATTAGGTAACATGGTATCCTTAGGGGAAGAAACTCCTGTTCCTTTCGAACACGAACGATGTCTCGAATACGCAATCTTTGTTGCAGTAAAAGAAGGAACAATTAAAGAAGGAGAACTCATTGGAACCATTGTAGTACTTCATGCTGAATAATTAAATACCATCAATACTAACTTTTTTTAACTTTTCAATAAAATTTACGTGAAACAATGGATAAGGAAGTTTATAAATTTCTGCACAATTTAAAATCCAATTTTAAAAGAAAAACATTAAACGAACTTTTAAAAGAAGATAAACCGTATTTAATAGTAAACGGACAAAGACATAGAATTAAGAAAAAGGAACTCGAATTCATAAAAGAAAATATATCTAACGATATAAGGCTTCCCCTAATACTGGAAGTTGATTCGAGTTATGATTCAGGAACTGTAAAAATAGAAGGAATTGAAGAAGTAAAATTGATATCTAAAATTTTAGGAAAAGGGGTCAGTCTTTTTAGTGAAGAAAGTATCCTTTATATCTACAAACCAGAATTAAGAGAAGTTAGACGAAAATTACCAACTACAACACAGTACTTATTTAGAATAGGCCTTAACTAGTGATAAAATGCTAAAAAAGAAAAAATATTATGGAAGAGACCCGATAAAAAAGCTTATGAATGATCCAGAAAAAAGCGAAAAAATTTATAAGATACTCTTCCTAGTAAATATATGGGTTTGGTTCTCAATGTTTATTGGTGCGGTTATCTTTGTAATATGGACCTACAAATTCCTATCAGCGTAATTCAGGTGGTTTGATGAATGAATATGTATTATACTTCACCATGATTTCATTAGTATTTGGTGCGTTTTCTGCGTTAAAATTAGCATTTAGAAAAGAAACTTCAAATGTGCTTATCGGAGAAGGCCTGATGGCTGTAATAATTGCTACATTTTTAGTAATTTTAGCAGAAATTTACTCGATTGCATATGTTGAAACCGTAGCTCTTTTACTTTTAGTATGCGGCCCAATTGGAACAATTGCATTTTCAAAATGTATGAAAAAAGAAACTTCTTCAGATTTATAAATAAAATATAAAAAAAAGAATTTAATTTTTTTAAGTTTAATTTTATTTTTTGAGCCAGTTAATACTGTTGCTTATCCCATCTTTGAAAGAATCAGTACTACTTTTTTTAGGCTCTGAATTTTTTTGAACTTCGGTATTTTCTTCGGACGCACTTTCTGAAGATGAAATACTGTGTTCTCTTTCTCGCTTTTTCTGCTCTAATTTTTCTTTGTCGAGTTCGAAGTCTTCTTCTACTCGAATTACATGGTCAGCAATGTTTTGAATTGCAGTACTAAATCCAGGTTCTGCCCCAACAACGATAATCTGTTTTCCACGTTCTTTGGCTTTTCTGATTGCAGGTAAAAAATCTGCGTCTCTTGTCATGTAAACAAGAGTATCAAGATTTTTATTAAATATCAGTTCAGTTCCATCAACTGCCATTTCAACATCAACATCTCCAGCAGAGATTCTTGGCTCAAAACCTTGGTTTGCAATAGCTTCGATTAATTTATCTGACGCATACTGGTTTAAATAAACCCTACCAACAACAATGTCACCAAACTGCTCTAATGCATCCCTTACTTTGTCAAGATCTACATTGAATTCTTTTCTTAACATGTTTGGTCCATCAATAAGTAAAGCCATTCTATTAGTCCCTTTTCTGCTGGTTTTTACGTAAAATTTCTTTAAGTTGCCCAGTTTTTTCCACATCTATCTCACGACCAAAAATTAACAAAATTAAAAATTATTAAGTAAATAACTTATTCGCATCTAAACTATTTAAATCTAGAACTTTTTAGCATATTTTTCTTTAAATTCATCTAGATTTTTAGCAGTATTGTCCAAAGTAAGTGGAGTAACTGACACATTTCTTTTATTTCGAACTGCATACACATCAGTACCATCTTCTTCATCCATTATGGGATATCCATCTAGCCAGTAATAACTCCTGCTTCTTGGATCAATTCTTTCTTCAACGTGCATTGAATACATTTTTTTAGCAAGTTTTGTAATTTCTACAGGCGTATTTTCTGTAGCATTATCTGGAACGTTTATATTAATTACATCGCACGGAAATTCATCATCTATAAATTTTTTAAAGACGTTTCTGACAATTCTAGCAGTATTCATAAAATCAATCGGACTTTCGCCTTCTTTAAATTTTAAATGGTCTGTTGTAACCTGAAGCGAACATGCGAGTGCCTTTGCACCATGGTGTGCACCCTCAAATGCAGCTCCAAGTGTTCCTGAAGTTGTAATTTCGGTTCCAAGATTTTCACCAATATTTATTCCAGAAATTACATAATCGGGAACTTTCTTTAAAACCTGATGTACCCCTAAAACAACACAGTCAGTTGGAGTTCCGGATACTGCGTAGCCCTCAGAACAGTCAGCTAGTTTTGTTTTAGTAATTCTCAGTGGCTCAAACAAACTTATTGCTCTTCCAATACCACTTTGCTGATTAGTGGGTGCTACAACCGTAATATTTGCATCGAATTCTTCACTTATTACATTTTTAAGTGCTAAAAGACCATTTGAATAAATCCCATCATCGTTTACAAGCAATATTTCCATTGTCATAATAAATCACCAGTTATTCAATATTATTGTCTCACAAATATTTATACAATTACATATTTTTTCTTAAAGATGCATGAATTGAGCTTTGGAGGCCCAAAATCGCACAAAAACCATATATATTATAATTACTTGTTTATATATTGTGCCTTTGGCACGCCTATCTATAATTTGTGGGTTAAAGGGAGTAAACGACACCTACTCCTTTTATTTTAAATAGAATAAAGTTTTGATATTCATCTTTTTTCTAATTTACTAAATTTAATTTAAAGCTAAAGTTTTCTTATATTATTATATTAAATTATAGTATTTTTAAAATTCTGTTTGGGATTCAAATTAAAGTTAATCTTTGAAGATTAACGTCAAAAGTATATATACTAGCCGATTTCATATAGTTATTAAAGTTATTTTGATAAGGGCTTTATGGTGGATTTATGAAAAAAAGGAATATTACAGAATTTCAAATACTTTCAGAAGTTGTTAGAAAACAGCCCCATATTAAACAGAAAGAAATCGCAGACATATTGGGTATAACTGTTCAAGGAGTTTCAGAACATATGCGAAACCTCATAAGAGAAGAACAGATTAAAAATAGAGGAAGAGGGGAATACGTAATAACCGAAAAAGGTATGGCTTCGTTAAAAACATGGATTTCAGACTTTAAAAATTATTTAAACGATGTAAATCAAAACTTATACCGTTATAAAGACGTATGGCCCGCAATTGCTAGTGAAAACGTAAATCCTGGAGAAACTGTTGGAGTATATATGAAAAAGGGAGTTATATATGTTTCAAAAAATATTGAATCTGATGCAACTGCAAAAGTATTTTACGGTGGGAATTCGGGAGAAGATGTTGCAATTCATGAAATTCAGGGCCACATTGACGTTCAAAATGGGAAAGTTATCTTTTTAAAAATTCCTTCTGAAGTGATGGGAGGATCTAGAAACGTCGACTATGATATTGTAAAAAGTACTTTTGAAGAATATCCTGATGCAGTGGTTGCAACTGCAGGAACTGTTGGAACAGTTATAGTAAATAAACTTGAAATCCATCCAGATATTAGATTTGCAGTCTCTGAGGGAATTGTTTCTGCATGCAACAGGGGTTGTGATGTTATTGCGATAATTACTGGAAAAATGGCCGAAAAAATAATAAAAACGGTTGACAAAAATAAAATAAGCTACACTCTTTTAAATGCATCAAAAACGACTGATTCATATGAACAGCCAATGTTTTCTTAAATTTCCATATGTTCATTTTTAAAAAAAAGAAAATGCAAAAAAGGATTTAGTATCCTAATTTTTGGAGTAATGGTTCTGGGGAAATAAAGTTTACGTCCAAAGCCACATCTTTTGGCTCCATACCCATTGCAAGACCTAAAAGTTGTGATAAGTGTACAACAGGGAATCCATATTCTTTGCCCAATTTTTCTTTGATTTCAACTTGCCCTCTGTCAAATTGTAACTGGCAAAATGGGCATACGTTAACTGTAGCGTCAGCACCTACTGCCAACATGTTTTCGATTTTTTCTTGTGTCATGCTTAATGCAAGGTCTAATTCTTTAGCCCTTACACCACCACCTGCACCGCAACACATCATTTTGTCTTTGTAAGCTACTGATTTAGCACCTGTTGCTTCAACGAGTTCGTCTAGCATGGTTGGGTTTTCAGCACCACCCAAACCTTTTGCTGAAGTTGGTTTTAAAAAGTGGCATCCGTAGTGAACTCCAATGTTTACACTTAATGGTTTTACAACGTTTTCTCTGATTTTATCTACACCAAGATCGTTGTAGATTAATTCAGCGAAGTGTCTTACGTGAACAGTTCCTTTGTATTCTTTTCCAACTTCTTTGAGCTGTTCATTTACCATTGCTAAAGCTTCTTTATTTTCGTGTAACATGTGTGCAGCTTCGTATAATGAACCGTAGCATCCATTACATACGGTAACTATGTCAGTTCCCATTTCTTCTGCGATTACTAAGTTTCTTGCAGCCAATGTTAACCAGGTTTTTTGGTCAAATGAACCAAATACCCCTGGAGCTGGACAGCATGATGCACCAGGCATGTCAACTAATTCCACACCTAATTTTTCCATTACTGTTCTTGTAGCTGATTCAACACCAGCGTACCTGTTTGGCATGATACATCCAAGGAAAAACGCGTATTTCATCAATATCACCATCTTAAATTATGAAATTCGTAAATTATTGTTTTAAACCCATTGTTTTCCAGTCAAATCCGATTAATTCATCGAATTTTAAGTTTTTAGCAATTGTTCTTATTTCATCCATGTCTTTTTGGCTGAATTGTGCAATTGGCGCTTTTTCAGCTAGACCGATTGATTTTCTTAATTTTGCTGTATCGTCGTTTGCAGGTACTGCGTGACCAGCTTTTAAAACATATACTGCGGTCATTTTGTGGGGGGTTGCCATGTTTCCTTTTTTAGCTGCCAAGTTTCTGATTGTTTTAATGATTTCAGTTACTTTAACATCTCTTGGGCATCTTTCATAGCAGGTGTAACAGGTTGTACATTTCCAGATGTCGTCACTATCTAAAACACTGTCTATACCAAGTAATGCCTGCCTTATTACTTTTCTTGTCCTGTATGCAGTTCTTCTACCACTTGGGCAGCTTCCTGTACAGGTACCGCACTGGTAGCATGATTTTAATGAAGCTACTTCTTTTTCTCCAGGAACCGGAGTTCCAGCTTCAATGATTTCGTTCACAAAACCTTTGTTCAACTCTTCAGCTTTCATCATCCTTAACACCTCGAGGATACTTTGGTTTATATATAATATATTTATTGGTAATCGATATCATATATTATACTCGAGTATAATACCTTAGTATTTTTAGTAGAAATTCGAATATTATCTAAGACGGTGGTATTTTGATTGAGAAAATAGTCAAAGAATCAGAAAAAGGAATTTTAATTGATATCGAAGTTACTACAAACGCTAAAAAAAATGAAATTGGAAAAATTAATGAATGGCGTAAAAGAATAGAAATAAGAATTAAAGAACAGCCAATTGAAGGCAAAGCAAATAAAGCAATCATGAAATTTTTAAAGGGAATTTTTAAAAGTGAAATATTGATAAATTCGGGAACTACTTCAGCACAAAAAACAGTACTTATACCAGATAAAACAAAAGATGATATTGTAAAAATTTTAAAAAAGGAAATTAAATCAATTTAATCTTACCAACTTAAGTGATAACATGGAAGATGACATTAATTACACCCTTGCAGCTTACAGAATCTGCACTCCTGAGGAAACTTTTGAAAAAATAGAACCGATAATAAAAGAAATCGGCGTTACGAGAACTGCGAGAATTGATGGGCTCGATAGAATTGGAATTCCTGTTTTTTCATCGATCAGGCCATCTGCAAAAGATGGTGCAATCAGCGTATACGCTGGAAAAGGCGCTACTGAAATTCAGGCAAAAGTTTCATCCACAATGGAAGCAATTGAACGGTATTCTGCGGAATTTGATGAAAATTCAAAACTTGAACTTTCAAAAGAACCTGAAAACCCCGTAAATTTGGATGATTTAATTATTCCCGGTGGAAAAAGTGCAGAACATATTGATACTGATGGAATTGAATGGGTACTCGGAAAAGATATTATCAGCGGCAAAACCTTTGATGTTCCAATAAACAGTGTTGTTCACCCTCATGACGGAAAAAAACTATTTAGAAGTAATACCAATGGTCTTGCATCTGGAAACTCTGAAGAAGAAGCAGTTTTTCACGGAATGCTTGAAGTAATCGAAAGAGATGCGTGGAGTATTTCAGAACTTTCAAAAAACACGTACAGAAAATTAAATGTGGAAAACGCGAAAAATCCACTAATTTTTGAACTCCTTGAAAAATTTAAAAAAGCAAAAATAAACATAATATTAAAAGATCTAACAAGTGAAGTAGGAATCCCGACAGTTGCTGCAATTTCCGATGATGACGTATTGAAAGACCCTGCACTTTTATGCATGGGCGTTGGATGCCATTTACATCCAGAAATTGCTGTTTTAAGGGCATTAACAGAAGTTGCACAGAGCAGGGCAACACAAATCCATGGGGCAAGAGAAGATACAAACCGAGGAGATATTGTAAGGAGAATAAGTTACGAAAGGCTAAAAAGAGCGCACAAAAAGTGGTACACATTTAAAAATGAAATACATATCGAAGATATGCCCAATAATGCAAAACTAAATCTTAACAAAGACATTGAAACAGTTAAAGAGACATTGAAACAGCACGGTTTTGATAAAATCATAACTGTTAAATTAAATAAAACTGAAATCGATGTTTCAAGAGTAATTATTCCAAAAATGGAAATGTATAGCGTTGACAGGGATAGGATTTCACTCTGGATTAAGGACAGGATTCGAAGAAACCTAGAAAGTAATTTAAATTTGATTTAACTTCTTTTTATTAACTAGCTAATTTTAACTATTTTTACCAATTTTTGAAATTTTTGGTGAAATTATGAGAAATTTCAAAAAACCGGATGTTTTAATCAGTAAATGCATTGAACATGGGCGATGTAGATACGACGGGCAGATGATTTCAAGCTATTTTGTTAAAAATACTAAAAAATATTTTAACTACGTTTCAGTATGCCCTGAAGTTGAAATAGGGCTTTCAATTCCGAGAAATTCATTAAAAATTGTTTTTGAAAATGGAAAATTTGAATTTGTTCAAAATATTACCTATAAGAATTACACTTCAGAAATTATGCAATTTTCGTCTGATTTTTTAGATTCGATTGAAAATATCGATGGCGCAATATTAAAACACAAATCTCCCTCCTGCGGAATAAAAAACGTTAAGGTTTATACTCCAAAAGGAAACCCTGCAAATCAAAAAACGACAGGTTTCTTTGGAAATGAAGTTTTAAATCGTTATTCGAATATTCCAATTGAAGAAGAATCACGCCTTCGAAATAAACGAATAAAGGACCATTTTTTAACCAAATTATATACAATAAAAGATTTTAAGGAAGTTAAAGAGTCTGAATCTATAAAAGAACTGGTTGAATTTCATACAAACAATAAATTCCTATTTATGGCATACAATCAAAAACAAAAAGATTTCCTTGGAAATACTGTTGGAAACCATAACAAAAATTTTGATAAAATTATAAAAATTTACGAAAAACATCTTCAATTACTTTTAAAAAGGCCTTCATCGATTGGATCAAATATTAATGTTCTCATGCATATTTTTGGATACATATCCAATAAACTTTCAAAAGATGAAAAATCGCTCTTCATCGATTCACTTCAAAGATACCATAATGAACTGGATTGTCTTTGTGTACCAATAATTCTTTTAAAATCATGGGTTATTAGATTTAATGTTGATTATTTAAAAAAACAGACGTATTTCGAACCTTTCCCGAGTGAACTTGCAGACAATTCTGAAATTTTTAAAAGAGACTACTGGAAAGATTAAACCATTTTAAAATAAATTAGGTGGACTGAGCGGGATTTGAACCCGCGGCTTCCGCATAGCCAATGCGGTACTCTCCCAGTCTGAGCTATCAGCCCAATTCAGCTTAATTTTTGACTGTTTTTAGTATATAAATATTCCTATTCATAATTCTTTTAAAAAATTATAAAACTCCCTAAAAAAATAAATTTATACTGTCTTTTTGAAAAATAATTCAAAGGTAGTTTTATGGAAAATTTAGAGAATTATTTTGACGTTGTTATCATTGGAGCAGGTCCTGCAGGCCTTTTTGCAGCATATGAATTATCAAAATATGATAAACTAAAAACTCTGGTAATTGATAAGGGAAAAGATGTTTTAGATAGATATTGTGCCGCAGATAAACTTAAAAAATGCATAAAATGCGAACCATGCCAAATTATGTATGGGGTTGGTGGTGCAGGCGGTTTGAGTGACGGAACCCTGAATTTAAGACCTGATATTGGTGGAAATTTATTTGATTTAACTGATGACGAAAATTACGCATGGCAACTTATTTTTGAAGTGGATAAAATCTTTCTGACCCACGGCGGCCCAAAAAAGCTTTCAAAAGGATCTTTTGAAAAAATAAAATCACTTCAAAGGCGTTCTGCACAAAATGGGGTTAGATTTATTCCAATTATCCAAAGACATATTGGGTCGGACCATACAAAACATTTGATCAATAACATCAAAAATACACTTCAAAATAGGGGAATTTCATTTTTATTGAATACTGAAGTTTTGGAATTTGAAAAAAATAAAGTATTTGTAAATAATTTTGGAAAAGGAGAACTAATTAAAACAAAATATATAATTGTTGCTCCAGGACGGGGAAACGCAGACTGGTTTTTAAAAATTTCCGAAAAAATCGGTTTAAAGGCAAATCACGGACCAATCGATGTTGGAGTAAGGGTTGAAGTTCCATCAATAATCATGGAATCAATTACCGAAATAAATCACGACCCTAAATTTCATATTTACACAAATACCTACGATGATTTCGTTAGAACGTTTTGTACAAATCCATACGGCTTTGTAGTCGAAGAAAATTATGGGGATATTGTCGGAGTAAACGGACACTCAATGGCAGATAAAAAGAGTGAAAACACAAACTTTTCGTTTTTAACAAGAATTGAACTTACCGAACCTGTTGAAAACACAACAAGTTATGGAAAAAGTATTGCAAAACTTACAACAACTCTTGGTGGTGGAAAACCACTTTTACAACGTTTGGGTGACTTAAAACGAGGAAGGCGTAGCACCTGGGATAGGCTCAAAAAAAGCAGTTTTGATCCAACATTGAAACAGATTACGCCTGGAGATATCGCAATGGCACTACCTCACCGAATTGTTACAAATATAATCGAAGGACTTGAAAAACTCGATAAAGTAATTCCGGGTGTTTCTGATGACCATACATTATTATATGCACCGGAAATTAAGTACTATGCAATGAAAACAAATGTAAATAGTGATTTGGAAACTAGTGTTTCTGACATTTTTGTTGCGGGAGATGGAGCAGGCCTTTCAAGAGATGTTACAAATGCTTGTGCAACAGGAATCCTTGCAGCTCGCGGAATTCTTAAAAAAGAAGGATTTGAAGATACATTTAATGACGAATCTGCCAATTGGCAGGACAAAATAGAAACTATGGAATAATGGGATGATTATGCTAAAAGTTTACAACACGCTCACAAGAAAAGAAGAAGAATTTAAACCATTAACTGAAAAAGAAGTGAAAATGTATGTTTGTGGCCCCACAGTCTACGATCACACGCATTTTGGACACGGGAGAACATATGTTTCATTTGATATCATTCGAAGATATCTTGAACATATCGGATATACTGTAAATCTCGTTATAAATTTTACAGATATTGATGATAAAATTATTAAAAGAGCTAATGAAAAAGGAAAAAATCCACAAGAACTTTCTGAACAATTTATAAACGTATTTCTAAACGATATGGCCACATTAAAAGTAAAACCTGCAGATATTTATCCAAAAGTTACTGAACACATCCCTGAAATCATAGCATTTATTGAAAAGTTAATCGAAAAAGGTTTTGCATATAAAACTGAAAATGGCGTTTATTTCGAAGTTAAAAAATTTGAAAATTATGGAAAATTGAGCAATATTAATTTAGAAGATTTATATTCAGGAGTTAGAATCGAAACGTCTGAAAAAAAGAAAAATCCGGAAGATTTTGCACTTTGGAAAACTGCAAAGCCTAGAGAACCTAAATGGGAAAGTCCTTTTGGAGAAGGAAGGCCTGGCTGGCATATTGAATGTTCTGCAATGAGCTCAAAATATCTTGGAAAACAGTTTGACATACATGGCGGAGGACGGGATTTATCGTTCCCACACCACGAAAATGAAATTGCACAAAGTGTTGCATATTCTGGAAAAGATTGGGTTAACTACTGGTTACATACTGGATTTGTAATGGTTAATGGAGAAAAAATGAGCAAGTCACTTGGAAACTTTGTAACTATTGAAGATATTTCAAAAGAGTACGATCCTGAAATCTTGAGGTTTTTCTTTATTCAAAGGCATTACAGAAGTCCTATCGATTATACTGCTGAATCAATGACCCATGTTAAAAATAATCTTGAAAAGATATACAATGTGATTGAAAACATAAGAATTTCGCTTGAAAAATCTAAAAAATCTGGAGCATGGGGTGAAAATGAATTTTTACTCTATGATATTTTAAAAAATTCAAAACATAACTTTTACGAAGCTATGAATTCAGATTTTAACACGGTTGAAGCGTTAAAATCCGTATTTGAAGTTTCTAATGGAGTTAATAAGTATTTAAGTTTGGTAGAAACTCCAAGTGAAGGTTTACTTCTAAAAGCATTTGATTTCTTTAAAATAGTTGGCGAAATATTTGGATTATTTGAAAATTATTTTAAAACCTCGTCAGAATCAAATGATGAAGAATTTATTAAATTTTTAATTGAACTGCGGTCAGATTTAAGGTTGCAGAAAAATTACGAAATGTCTGATAAAATAAGGGATGGTTTAAAGAATATAGGCTACCTGATTGAAGATAATCCAAAAGAAGGAACCATATTTAAAAAAATAAACATTTAATTTATAAAAAAAGTATTTTATTAAATTTTAATTAATTTTGAGTGGTATTTTTGCAAAAAGAGTTCTATAGAACCCTTAAATCATTTTCAAAAGTTGAACTGGTTTTTAAAGGTTCTCTCTTTATCGGTTATGGAAAACCCATAAAAAGCGAAATTGAAGCAAAAGAATTTATAAATGAAATTAAGTCCATTCACACTGATGCAAATCATAAAGTTTCTGCATATCGGGTAGATATTGAAAATAACCTTGCAATGAAGTATGATGACGATGGTGAACCGCAAGGAAGTGCCGGAAAACCAATCTACAAAGTTATAGAACTTAAAAATCTTCAAAATACAGTTATCGTTGTTACAAGGTATTTTGGAGGAGTTAAATTAGGATATGGTGGACTTGTAAAAGCATACAGTGATACTGCAACCGAAGTTGTAAATTCAAGCGGAATCTTAGAGATTTTCGAAAAAGTTCATATTTTAGCAGAATTTGACTATTCTGAAATACAAAAAGTTAAACAGATTGTTGAAAATTTCGGAAAAATTGTTGATGAAAACTATTCCGATGTTGTAAAATTCAATATGGAAGTTAAAAAAGGACTTGAAGACGAATTAATTAAAAAATTGGTCAATTTAACAAAAAATAAAATAAAAATCGATAATTTATAATCGATTTAACATAATTTTAGTTAGGGGATTTTTATGAAAAAACTTATTACAATTTTCACAATTTTAATAGCAATAAGTCCAACCTTTGCATTTGATTTAGAAAATAATACGGAATTTGAAAGTTATGTCAGCATTACGGCCCCTGCAGTTTCAATAACTGATGAAGGATACGTTGGGACAGCAGTTGATATTGATGTAAAAGTTTCAGACGGGGAAGGCCATGCGTATATGGACACTTTACCACTTACAGATATTGATATGCAAGGTTCTGCCAGAATTGCATCAAAAGTAGCTTTTGACACTTGCGGAAAAGACAGTGACGACTACGATGTTTATTATATCATCAGGTCAGACGTTCCGACAGTTGGAGGACCTTCTGCAGGCGCAGTTTTAACTGTTGCAACGATTGCTGCAATAAATAATTGGACATTGAATAAAAACGTCATGATGACAGGAATGATTGGTCCAGATGGAACAATTGGGCCCGTTGGTGGAATACTTGAAAAAATTGAAGTTGGGGCCGAAAAACACGTTGATTATTTCCTAATACCTTATGGACAGCGATATCAAATCGATGAAAATAATAACTCAATCGATAGTATCGAATACGGTAAAAATCTCGGAATTAACGTTGTTGAAGTAAGCAATATTTACGATGCAGTTTATTACTTCACAAACTACGAAATTGAAACGGATTACAAAAAAAATCCAATGATTGATAGCAAATATAATCAAATTATGGAAGAATTATCAAAAATTACGTTGGAAAATGCTAAAAAAAACCTTGAAGATGTTGAAAATTTAGATTTGTCAATATTAAATTCTTCGGAAAAACAGGAATTTCAAGAAAACATTCAAACTGCATCAAATTTAGTTTATCTTGGAAATGAACTGGATTCAAACAGTAATTATTATGCAGGAATGTCGAGAAGCTTTAATGCTTTAGTTATCTTTGAAACCTTGCAGTCAAAATATTTATGCAAAAATAACGAATCTGTTAAAAATTACCTTTTAGCTGTAAATGAAAGCATACGTGAAAAAAAGAACTATGTATCAAATGTAACTTTGACAAAAAACAATATTGAATACATATTTTCATCAAAAAGCAGAATATATGAAGCTTCCGAATTAATGGATGAATCATTTTATCAGCTTGATGAAAGAAATCTAACTTCTGCACTTGAATATGCTGCATATGCAAAGTTAAGGGCCGAAACTGGAATTTGGTGGCTTGAACTAGCGCCTGAAGAAGAAAATCCTGAAGAAATTGATGAAAAAGACCTGAAATATCTTTCAAGAGAGTACCTCGACAATTCAGAAATTGTTGTTGTATATACTTCAACAGTTCTTTCAGAAGAACTCATAGCTTATCCAGTAACGCAGATCGAAGATTCGATCGATCTTTATAACGAAAAAGAGTATCTTCTTGCAATATCAAAAAGTATCGATGCATATGTTTATTCGACTACAATTCTTGATTATACAACAGATGTAGATTATCTATCAGCTTTGGCTGAAAAAAAGATAAACAGAGCTGAAAACTGCGTTTTAAATAATGAAAATAATTCAGAATATATTCCGGTTTCTGCGCTAAGTTATTTCGAATACGCGGAAAATCTAGACGATAAATATTCAAAAATTCTCTATTTCAAATATTCTATAGCCTACGCCCAGATGAATATGGATATTCTAAAAGAATTTGATAGTGATGCTTTTAATTATAGGAAAGAAAGCGTGAATTACGAAATTCCGGGAAATTCAAATAATTTAAACTTGTTTGGTAACGATTACAAAAATTACTTTATAAATATCACGTATCTAATCACAGGTATGATTTTAGGCATTTTAATAGGAGTTTGGTATCGTAAAAATAATTAAATAGTTCCTTAGCATAATATCTTTAAAATTACATTATTTGAATATTTTATTTAGTTAATGGTGATGATATGGAATCTTATTTGGATAGTAACGAAATTATTAAAAACTCCCTAAAATCTATGAAACTGCCCGAAAAGGTGCGCGTATTTGATACTACGCTACGGGATGGGGAACAGACCCCCGGAGTTTCCCTAATGCCTAACCAAAAAATAGATATTGCAAAACATTTAAGCGAAATTGGCGTTGATGCAATAGAAGCCGGTTTTCCAGTATCTTCCGAAGGCGAACAGGAATCCATTAAAAAAATAACTTCTATGGGGCTCGATGCAGAAATCTGCGGACTTACAAGAGCTGTTAAAAAAGATATTGATATTGCAATTGATTGTGGTGTTGACAGTATCCACACATTTATTGCAACATCCCCACTACACAGGGAATACAAGCTAAAAATGAGTAAAGAAAAGATTATCGATACTGCAATCGAAGCTATCGAATACATCAAGGAACGCGGAGTAATTGTAGAATTCTCAGCAGAAGATGCTACAAGAACTGAACTCGATTATTTAAAAGAAGTTTACAAAAAAGCAGTTGAAGCCGGGGCAGACAGGATAAATGTTCCAGACACAGTTGGAGTTATGGTTCCAAATTCAATGAATTACTTGATTTCTGAACTTAAGAAAGATATTAAAGTTCCTTTATCAGTACACTGCCACAATGACTTTGGAATTGCTGTTTCAAACTCAGTTGCAGCAGTTGAAGCTGGTGCTGAACAGGTTCACTGTACTGTAAATGGACTTGGTGAAAGAGCAGGAAATGCATCATTAGAAGAAACCGTGATGACATTGAACATGGTTTACGGAATAGAAACTAATGTCGATACAAAAATGCTCACAAAACTCTCAAGAATCGTTTCAAATTACACAGGAATTAAAACACAACCTAACAAAGCAATCGTTGGCGAAAATTCATTTGCTCACGAAAGTGGAATTCACGCACACGGTGTTTTAGCACATGCCCTAACATATGAACCAATTGATCCTGCAATTGTTGGTAATAAGCGTAGAATTGTTCTTGGAAAACATAGCGGTGCTCACGCGATAAAATCAAAGCTTTCAGAAATCGGTGTTGAAATTGGAGATAATCTTTCAAAAGAACAGTTTTGCGACATTGTTGAACGGGTAAAAGCAATTGGGGATAAAGGAAAAATTGTAACCGACGCAGATGTAATGGCAATTACTGAAGATATTACTCAGAGAACTTTAAAATCTGAAAGAATCGTTGATTTAGAGCAGTTTGCAGTAATTACCGGAAACAACGTACTTCCAACTGCAAGCGTTGCATTGAAAGTAAGAGATAAAATTTATAAAACATCTGAACTAGGGGTTGGTCCTGTCGATGCAGCATTAAAAGCAATTCAGGCTGCAGTTGGCGAAAACGTCAGATTAAATGAATACAACATCAGTGCAATTTCGGGTGGAACTGACGCTATTGCAGAAGTTACCGTTAGACTTGAAAATCATGAAAAAGAAGTTATTGCAAAAGCTACTGGCGATGACGTTGTTAAAGCATCAGTGGAAGCAGTTATTGATGGAATAAACAAACTTATGGGTTAATTCCATTACTTTTTTATTTTAAAAAAAAATTAATTAATTTAATGTGAAAAAAAACAGTGGGATTGTAGAACAGATCATTGCCAATCCAATAAATAATGCCACCAATTTCCTATTTTCCACAGTTTCCTCTCCGCAATTCTAAATAAGATCTCTTTTCTAATTTATCAGTACTGATATTTAAACTTTTCAGTAAATTTAGAAGTTCTTCAAGAGCCTGTTCGCGTTTTGAATCGTCGTCCACAACTTTTTCAATTTCAAGATAGTTTCCAACATAATCCACATTATCAAATGAAACTTCGAGATCATCTTTTCTGTAAATCTCCCTTACCTTTCGAACTGGATCGACGGGTTTAAATCCTAACTTTTCAAAAATTTTGTACATTGGATCCATTTCCGAAATTTCTAATTCAATTTCTTCTCTTGTTTTTGAAATATTGTCTAATTTTTTTCCTTTGTAGGTAACATATACAGTTCCTTCGTTTGTATCGAGATTTAGGGATTTTCTTATTCTTAAAGCTTCATCGGTTATTTGAAAATCGCGATCTATTCCGTTAAAATATTTATCAATTTGTTCTTTTGTTTCGTTTTTTTCAAAACCTAGACTTTTTAGTTTTTCGAGTATTTTTTCAGAATCTTCGTCCATTAAACTAACTTTTATCTCTACTTCGATCATAAAAGCACCACTTTATCAGCTATATCTTTTAAATTATCTTTTAAATCATTAAATTCAAGATTTTCGATGACTAACCAGACTCTTACCTTATTTCCTTCTTTTTCAAGCGTAGTTGATAAAATATTCCCATTTATTTCAGAAATTCTAGAAGATATACTTGCCAACAGCCCTATTTTATCTTCAGCGACCACCTGAACTTTGATAGTAATTAAATTTATATTTTTTTTCTTTAAAACGTATCTTCCTTCGTTTGTTAAAAAAACACCGCCCGTTTTTCCCTTTTTTGTTTCGACAAACCCAAGATCCCTCAAAACCCGGATGTATCTATCAATATTTTTAGGGTGGGTTTCCATGGCGGCCGCAATTTCTCTAGTAGTGCTGTATTTTTCAAGTAGCGTAAGTATTCTCTCAGTTAGCCCGTCGATCTTCATTATTTTCACAACATAGAATCAAATAACTTAAATAAAATTACACAACAATATACGAATATTCTTTTTCTTAATATTATCTATTCAAAAGGCGATAATCGTGCTTACACATGTTGATGAAAATGGCGTAAAAATGGTCGATGTTTCCAAAAAAAAGGACGTTGAACGAATTTGTACTGCAATTGGGTTTATAAAACTTAAAAAATCGACTATTGAAAAAATTACCAAAAAAGAACTCATTAAAGGAGATGTTTTAACTACTGCGCAAGTTGCAGGAGTTATGGCGGTTAAAAACACTTCGAATATCATTCCGATGTGCCACCCACTTCCGATTGAATCTATAAAAGTTAATTTTGAGATTTTTGATGATAAAATAAAAGCAGAAGCAAGGGTAAAAGCTACATACAAAACAGGAATCGAGATGGAAAGTTTAACTGGAGTTTCTGTTGCACTTTTAACGATTTGGGACATGGTAAAGGCAATTGAAAAAGATGAATTTGGACAATATCCGGACACCCAAATTTACGGAATAGAAGTTGTTGAAAAAATTAAAAAAGAGTAACTTTATTATTTTTTTAAAATTAAAAAGAGTAATTTAAAAGTAATAAAAATCTTTTTATCCTACACATATTCATTGAATATATGGGCCACTTTACAGCAATGTTTTAAAAGGTGTTTTTTTCATGGATCTACTTGTAAGGAAACATAATGCTCCCAATTTTAAATTACAATTTGCAGAACTAAACGATATGCCTGCATAGAAATGATTCAAATAGTTAGAGATAATTTTCCAGGATTGGAAACTGCAGAACAGTTGGAAGATTATAAAAAAACAGTTATAAAAAACATTGAAAGAAAAACAGCTCTTTTTACAAAGTCCGACAATGGCAATATCGTAGGGGTCTTGATATTTTCATATTATTCAAAATGCCTTTCATGTATGGCAGTACATCCAGATTACCGCAAAATGGGAATTGGATATGCAATGGTTAAAAAAATGATCGACTTATTTCCAAAAGATATGGATATTTCGGTTACAACGTTTCGTGAAGGCGATTTGAAAGGTGTGGCTCCAAGAGCACCCTATAAAAAAATAGGATTTTTAGAAGACGAATTTGTTGAAGAATTCAATTATCCGCACCAAAAATTTATTTTTCGAAATAGACCTTAAGTTGATTTAAAAAAGAATTTAAAATTCTGATTTAAGTTTCTTAAAAAAAGATAAAAAAAACTCCATTTGAATTTTTAAAACCCAATTTTCTTAAATTTCCTTTTTTACATCTCTCTTTTTAATTAATTCCTTTTTAAAGCTGTAATTTACAGCCTGCTTACTTGCAAATACTGAAAATAAATACATGGCGATAAGTGGAAGAATAAGTATACTTACTATCTTAACTTCAGGAATTTGACTTTGAAATACTTCAAAAGTTGAAAGTCCTTTGCCCAAAAATGCAACTAATACAAAATAAAAAACGACTGACGATATGAGCAGGATAGACTCTACAACATCGATAAATTTATTATTTTGAGAATTTTCATAACCTGAAAAATCATTGATTATATTGTTGCATACTTTTCTAAATGAAAATGCGAATACCACCAATGTTATTATAAGTACCAAATTCATGCTAACTCCCCACAAATAAAAACAATATATGTCGTGAACCAAATTATTAAATAAATTTTATTTAAAAATGTTGATTTAATTTTCTTAAAAAAGATAAATTTTCTTCAATTTTTTGAAAATGAGTAATTTAAGATAAGAATGGTTTTTGAAATTTAAACTCGTTATTTTCAACCATCTTTTTTCCTTTCTCGGTTATTGCTGAAATGTGGGAAATTCCGCCGACTGCACCGTTTAATTTTAAATAGCCTCCCGTTTCTAAAAAATCAAGATGAACTTTTAATTCATCTTTTTGAAGATTTATTTTATCGGCTAATTCGCCCCCAGTTACATAATTGCCTTTTTCATGTAAATATTTTAAAATATTTTTTCTTATTTCAAGTTCAGGCATTTATTTCCCCCTATTTGGATAGTTGTTAATCAATTAAGATTACAAAATAATAAAAGTTAATGGATATACATTTAATAAAAATCGTATATATAATTTAAAGATTTAATTTTGAGTTTAATTAAAATTTAAAAAGAGTAATTTAAAGATTAAAAATTTAAGAATTTAGTATTTTGGATACATCTTTAGCTTCTTTTATTTCGTAATCTTTTAAAACACTTAGAAATATTGCAACATTTTCCATATTACATAATGGCATTAAAAATACTTTTTTAGGATTATCCGAAGTTCCCATTAATCCCATTGCGATATATACCGGAATTTCTTCTAAATACTCAATATTTCGGTATCTTTCCGCCTGTTCGGTATTTTTTGCCCATACATACTTTTCATTAAATAATCTACTTCGATATTTACATTCAACGTAAAATATTTTACCTGTTTTTTTATCCCTAAATTGTAAATCTGGCTTTCTTGAACTTTCAACATACCTTTTTTCATTAGTTTCTGCATCAGGCGTTACATGGAGTAAATCGAAGTTTTCTTTTGGAAAAAAATTATCCATTACATAACTTTCAAAATTTTTTCCTTTTTCATGTGCTAACTGGTCTGTATCACTTATTTCTTTTTTAATTTCTTCATTTTTTACAGGGGGCGTTATTGGTTCTGGATTTGAATTATAATGCTCATAAACTTTCTTTCCGAGCTCGTTTAACCGGTAAGAATGTGTGGCAAATATGAAACTACCTGTTACGTAAGATTCTAAAAAACCAATTACTGCAAGTTTTTTTATTTCTGTATTGGTTGCAAAGTTGGAAATTCCTAAGTTTTTGTAAACACCGTTTGAAATTTCTTTAGAACTTATAAATTCACTGTTATGGTAAAGTGTTTTTAAAATAAATTTTAGTGTTGGAATTTCAAATAATTCATTGAAAATTGTATAATCGTTTAAAAATTCTAATTCTTCGTCGCTTAAGTCTTCTTTATTAATCCTTTTCAAAAGCAATGCAACGTATTTACCCAGTGGAGTTATAGTATATTCATTTTTCTTTATATCATATTGATTTTTAACGTTTTCTTTTAACATGCCCCAGTTTTTTAAATCACTTAGTCCATATGTTGATCCAAAACCATTTTTTTGAGATTTAAAAAGTTCATCGTGGGGAATTGTTTTTTCAAAGTTATAGATCTTTTTTAGTAGTTTTTGATGTGGAATATCTACAAATTCGGTAATATCTTTTTTTATCATGTTTTTCCATCCAATAAATCTAATTTATTATTTTAAGAATATCTTCTATGTTTTTTACTTCATAATCGTTTAAAACACTCGGATAGAGTGAATTATACTGTATTTCTTTTAAAGGCATTAAGTAAATTTGTTCCGGTTTTTCAGGGGTTCCCCCTAAACCCATTGCGATATATACGGGAATTTGGCTTTCTAATTCAAATTCTCTATATTTATCAGCTTGTTTTTTGTTGTTGGCCCAGCTGTAAGCACCTTTAAAAAGATTGCTTCTGTATTTACATTCAACACTAAAAGGACTATCTGTTTTTTTATGATTAAATTGTAAATCGGGTTTTAAATCGCTTTTAATGAATCTACCGTTTGAAGCTTTGGGATCATCGTGTGACATTTCAAGAAGATCAAAGTCTTTTTCAGGGAACATATCTAAACAACATAGTTTGAACGCGGTCCCTTTTTCATAAGAAGTTTGGTCATTTTTAATTTCTTCTCGAATTTCTTCGATCTTTTCAGATCTTGATTTTGGTTTGAATGCATCTGCAAGTTTTGAGAATGTTGATGAAACTGCTGATCTAATTTTGCCAAGTACCATAATAAACCCCTTTTTTTAATTGAATGGATATTTATCTGTTTAAAATTATATATAAAATTTAAAGGTTTAATTTCCAATTTAATGTTAAATTGTAAAAGAGAAGTTTAATATTCAATTGAAGAATAATTATTTTGAATGAATTTTTAATGAGGGGAATACGCTTTAAATTAAAAAATAAGGCTATTTTAATCTCAAATTATGGACAATAATTTAAAAATCATTAACGAAAGTAAAAAAATTACCATGCTTAAAAATGAAATAATCACATCTTTACCCGTAATTTTTTCGAGAAATGCCTTAAAATCAATGCCCGATTTAAGTTCTGGATCATAAGGTTTAAAAATTTTTAATATTTCTTTGTATTTTTCATAGTAATTTTTCAAAGAGCACAATATTGTGGGTATTAATATAACTGGTAGTATTGTAAATAGTAAATCTTCAAGTAGATGTTCTATCCAAAATTTAATTAAATGAATAACTATTACTGGGATACATAATATACAGGCTAAGATAAATGCTATAGATTAAGTTGTGAAAAGAGTATTAATGAGATAGTTGGGGCTTTTATAGTATACTCCGGCACATAATGTTTATTGATGTGTTTTTTAAGAGTATTAATTGCTAGATATGAATTTATTAAATCTTCAGCAGATTTTTTATGTCATTTATTAACATAAGACTTACCATAAGAATTAATGCTACTACCAACAATACTCCTGTCCAAAAATGAACTTCATTAAGATCAAAGTTTGAAATTAGGCTAAATATTGGAATTGATGCAACCCAAGCCCCTATCATCATATTTACTTGGTTTTTGATTTTATTACCATAATATCTGTAATCAGAATGTGCCTGTTGGAGTTCAAATTCTAAATAATCCCATTTTGAGTTGATCCTGCTATTTTTTCACTTCTAAACTAATTAACGTTAAAATAAGAGTAATTTAAACTTTTAATTAATTTTAAATCACTTTGTCAAGCAGTGAAACTATATTCATTACTGGAATATCTTTTTTTAATCCGTGTTCTTCGAAATACTTCTTTAAACTGTCCCTTATGTGGTATTCACAAAACGGACATACTGTAATTAAATAATCTGCATCAGTTGCATAAATCATATTTGCCTTTCTTTTACCGATTGTGTCAGCTACTTCTGGTTTTCCAGATCTTACTCCGCCACCTGCTCCGCAACACTGATCTGGAATCTCCATTTCAACGAATTTTAACTTTGGAATGCTTTCCAATATTTTACGAGGTTCAAGGTATACTTTCTGACCGCGCCTGAGGTGGCATGGATCGTGATATGTTACCGTGATATCCAGTGGTTTGTAATCAAGTAATCCAACTTTAACCAAAACTTCCGTGATATCCATTACTTTGAATTCTTTTTCAGTGTAATCGTTCTTTAAAGTGCTTCCGCAACCTGCACATAATGTAACTACAGAATCAACATTTAATTTATTAAAAATTTCAAGATTTTGTTTTTTTAATTTGTCTGAAATATCAGTCTGACCTGTTCTGATAAATGGCGATCCACAGCATACCTGATTTTTAGGAATAATTACTGAGACTCCGTGTGCATTTAAAACCCTTATTGCACTTTTTCCAATTTCTTGCAACCTAAAATCAATAAGACATCCTGTAAAAAATGCAACTCTCATTTTTTCGTTTTTTACGAGGTATTCTTCAGCAACTTCTTCTAAAAATGAAGTTTTTTCTTTTGGGATAGACCTGTTTTGTGATAGCACGTTTTTCCTAACTTCAAGGTGGCTATCTAAATTGTATCCTTTCTTAAATGTTTTTTCTCGCAATTTTTCAACTGCATTGTGCACAATATCAATCTCTTTTGGACAGACCTCAACACATCTGCCACATGTTGTGCAGTTGTAAATATTTTCATCAAATGCTTCCTTTTCCCGATCTAACTCATCTTTTGGATCAAATGCAAATCTTGCAAGCTGCCTCATCAAGGTTGGTCCGGGATAATCTGAATATTTTCTCGCAGGACACATTGCAATACAGCTTAAACAGTCAATACACCCACGAATTTTTTTTACGTCCTTTAAATCATCGGGGTACAATTTTAATTTATCTAAGTCTTCTTCAGTTATTTTCTCAGTCTTTTTTTGAATGTAATTTCTAAGTGTTCCAATTTTTTTATAATATGGTTCCCTATTAACTACGAGGTCCGAAATTACGTCAAATCCATCCAAAGGCTCGATAATCGCATTATCTTCAACTTTGGTTTTGCATGCAAGCTTTGATTTTTTATTTATCATCATGGCACAGCTTCCGCACTGCCCTGCCCTACATGACGACCTGAATTGAATATTTTCCCCGTAAGTTTTGTTTATATATTCAAGAGCACTTAAAACAGTAATTCCAACAGGAACTTCAAATTTTTTAAATCCTTCTGTCTTTTTTACAGTAATTGTAAATGTCTTCACAAATATCACGCAAAATTTTGAAATAAAAATTAAACCAGTAAAAATCAATAATCGTATTTAAAAATTATATGAAAATGATATATAAAGAATTGTTAAAGTTTAAATTTTAAACTAATTTTCAAAAAATCAAAAGAAAAAAGAAAATAAATTTAAAAGATTCCGGTAAGCCCCAAAACAAATAGCAAGTATATTAACATTAATATTAAGCCATCTATTTTTGTAATTTCTGAAAGATAGTCTTTTGTAGAGTTCAAATTTAATACTGCTTTTATTTTTTCCTTGTTCATTAAAATCAGGAGTAAAAATACCATCAAAATATTAACTGAAAGTTCAAATTTAACTGCAGGAATTTCGTGAATCAAAGATGCAATTGCAAGCGCTCCAAACATATTTGCAATGTTACTTCCAATCACATTTCCAATAACAATTCCTCCAAGTTTCTGTTTTGCTGCAGCAAATGAAACCGCAAGTTCAGGAAGCGACGTTCCAAATGCAACGATTGTAAATCCAATAATTTTTTCAGATATTCCAAAAGCAGTTGCAAGTCCTTTTGCACCATCGACAAAAAAACTACTTCCCAATATTACAAATGAAAGTCCGATTGCAAGGTAAAATATTGCCCCACTAAAAGTTACACTTTTTTCGTGCTCGTCTTCATCCATTTCGCCAGATTTTATCGTATATATCACGTAAAGTGCAAGTAAAAGAAGTAAAAATACACCATCTAAAAATGAAAAACCGTTGTATCCGATTATCGTGAAAATTATCGTGTAAACCATATATAAATAGCCGTTTTTAAGAACCGACCTGCTTTTGATAAATACTGAAGAAATAATCAAACTTAAACCAAGTACAAGCCCGATATTTGCAATACAGCTTCCAAGAGCATTCCCAACTGCCAAATCAACTGATCCAGTAGATGCCGCATATGCACTTGTTACAATTTCAGGAAGCGACGTTCCAAATGCAACGATTGTAGCCCCGATTACAAAACTGGAGATGTTAAACTGCTTTGCAACTCTTGAAGCGCCTAAAACAAACCAATCACTACCATAAGATAGCATAAATAAACCTACTGCTAAAAAAAAGACTGATTCGATTAGCATATTTTTCACCACAAAAAAGAAAACGTGTTTCAAGTATTTTATTTTAGTAATAAATCTGATAGGATTTAAAACTTTCTTCGATATTCGATTCTGAAAGCCCTTTTCCAAAACCATATCCGAAACTACATAGTGCATCGTTAAATGTCATTCCAAATATCCCTACAGAAGAACTTCCAGCATACTCATAAACTTCCGGATTTGATAAATTTGCCATTTTTGCAGCAACTTCTATTGCGTCTTCTTCTGTTCCAGTCATATCGACTAATCCGACCCGTTTAGCCTGAACCCCACTGTATATTTTTCCATCAGCAACCCGTAACGTTTCATTTATTGTCATGTTTCTATTTTCAGCAACCCATGAAACGAATTCATAATAACTTTCATCAACAATTGATTCGAGCATTCTCTGTTCTTCTTCAGTCATTGGTCTTGTCGGAGAACCGATATCTTTATAGATCCCACTTTTAATTGTTGTTGCATTCACACCGAGTTTTTCCATCAATCCATAATAGTGTATAATTTCCATCCTAACGCCGATATTTCCAACTAGTGCCTGTCTTTCTGCAACAATATAATCTGTTGAAGATGCAGCCTGATATGCTGCTGAAGTACCCATTGTTTCAATATATGCAATAACAACTTTCTCTTCGGATGCTTCTTTTATTTTTCTTGAAAGTTTTTCACTTGCGATAACTTCTCCACCAGGGGAGTTGATTTTGATAATTATTGCTTTTATATTAGAATCTTTTTCTGCATCATCGATCCATTCGATGTAATCGTCTACGCTTGGCTCAAATTCACTGAAAAAACCTGATTCTGAAGTTTGTGAGCTTATTGTACCATCAAGATTTATCATTGCCATATTTTTAGAACTGATCCCATCTACAGGGATTAATAAAATAAATCCAACTAAAAATAGAATAATTATTAAAAATACTGCCCCCGAATAATAATATATCTTTTTCAAGACTACCCCTCCGAAAAAAATTAAAATGATTATAATATTCTGTAACTTCCAGGATTTGGTTCGTAAATTTCCCCATCTTCCTTTAATTCGGACAAAACATTGTCAAGTTCAACGTCTTCGAGTCCCAAGTTATCAATTAAATCTTCATAAGTAATTCCGTCATTTTCCCTTATTGTATCTAAGACTTTATCTTTGATATCCAAATCCCCGTAAAGATCTTCTAAAGCTTCACTTTCAACAGAAAGTTCACTTGACATTTCGTCCCTGTTGTAAATAATTGTTTCTTCGTCTTTTACGTAATTTCTGGTTTTTTCGATTTCTAAATTTCTTAGTTCAGTCCATTTATCTTTATTTTCATTTTTTTTGCTGTAAACTTCGAGTGCAACGTATCTTTCACCATTGTATTCCCCAATTCTTCCAATGATATCTAAAAAATCATTTTCTTCGACATCTAATGATTTATTTTCAAAATCTTTTACAGAAATTCCACCAAGATCGAAAGAAACAATGTTTGATTTATCAACATTGCTAACATTTCCAAGTAATCTAACCCTGTGAATTCTTTTTCCATCCAAAATAAGTGATTTTTCAAAAACTTCGTTTTCTGCAAATTCTTGTGGATGTATTTTATATGCTACGTATCTCATCACAATTCTCACCAAGCATAATAATTATAACTATAAGTTTACAATTTAAAAAAATATAAGGTTAACTAAAAAAGATCATTGGTAAAAAATTTATAAATTATTCTTTTTTGTTTTCCAATTCTTCATCTTCGTTTATTATGACCCCGTTTCTCGTTCTTGGAGCAATATCTTTAATCAATCCAAATATATCTTCATTTTCTTCGCAAATAAATTCGAGTTTTATTCCGCCGTGAACATCCTTATCAAAGTTTAAAATTCCGGAATACGCTGCCTGTTTGTTTATATGAAATTTCGTTGCATTTCCAACAATATTTCTTTCAAGAACGTTTCTTGCAGCATCCAAAATTGCCTGACTTCTAAGGAGCTCTTTAAATCTTGAAATATCTTTTGAAACTCCAGTATAGATATTTTCAGAAACCTCCATTTCTGCGTCAACAAATATATTAGTTACTGCTTTTAAAACCTTATTTTCATCTTCGGTTGGTTTTACATTTGTTTTTATCTTGATTATCATTGTACCATCTCGATTAAAGAAGAACGTTTTTCATAATGCTTAATGCTCTTTCAATATCATCATATTTTGTAGCGTATGAGAATCGTACACTGTTTTCTCCATTTTTACCAAATGCTGATCCGGGAACACACAAAATTCCGTTTTGAATGAGTTTTGTTGCTACATCCATTCCGTTTCCATATTCAATAACATCAGGGAATATATAAAATGCCCCTTCTGGCTTTTGAACGCTAAATATCTCTTTCATTCCTGAATAAATTAAATTCCTTCTTCTTTCAAATTCTGAAACCATGTCTGAAACGCAATTTTGATCCCCAGTAAGTGCTTCAACTGCACCAAACTGTGCAAAGGATGTTGCACATGCAAAGCCGTACTGGTGGATTTTCATCATGTTTTCAAGTATTTCGTATTTATTATCAAAATTTTCGTTTACTGCCAAGTATCCAACTCTCCAGCCAGTCATTGCGTAAGCTTTTGAAAATCCATTAATTAATATACAGTTATCTGTAAATTCCATTGCAGAATAGTGTTTTTTTCCATAAATTATCTTTTCATATATCTCATCAGAAATTACACAGATATTTTTTTCGTCTGCAATTTCACAGATTCCTTTAATTTCTTCCTTTGTCATCACACTTCCTGTCGGGTTTGATGGCGAATTTAAAACAATACATTTTGTTTTTTCTGAAATACTGTTTTTTACAGATTCCAAATCAATTCTAAATTTATCATCCAGATCAATTGGAACCATTTTTCCTTCGCAAAGTTCAGTTAAACCTTTGTATGAAACAAAACCTGGATCAGGAACTAAAACTTCTTCGCCACGGTTTACGAGCGTAAATAATGAAAGCATAAGTGCTTCAGAAGCTCCACAAGTCGTGACAATATTTTTTTGTGAAATATCTAATTTATTATCTTTCTTCAATTTTTCAGAAATTGCAGAAGTTAATTCTGGGATTCCTGCATTTGGAACATAATGCGTTTTTCCAGCATCGAGAGCCGATTTAGCAGCTTCGACAATGTGCTTTGGAGTATCAAAATCCGGTTCTCCAATCCCCAGATTTATCGAGTTTTCTGTCGCCATGTTAAATATTTTACGAATTTCGGACTGTTCTGTTCCCAAACACCTTTCTGCAATCACAAAATCACCTTAGATAATTATATATAATCAAGAATTATAATGATTAATCATTATTATTGGTATTATTACTGTTGTTAATACTATATATGTAATCTATCCTGTTTACTCGTTTAAATTATTGTTGAATACAGATTAAGTGGTAATTGTATAATAAATCTGCCTAATCTTTAAAAAATCTTTGATATAATTGGTGAATTCATGTTTGACGATATTGTACTAATAATCGCATCTATTGGGATATTGTTAGCATCATTTAGGCTCTGGGTTGAAAAAGACCGTGAAAAAATGGTTTATGCAAGACTCCATATCACGGGGGTTATCGATATTGCATGTATCGTGATATTGCTTGTATTTAGGCAGTATTTGCTTGCTTTAACATATCTAGTGTTAGTTCCATTCTCAGCACATGCAATAGCTAATGCAGACTACTTCGATGAATTAAAAAAGCAGTAAGGTGTGAAAATGAGTATTTATATTGATTTTTTAATAATGGCACTCGTTTTAATGTCATACATCGGTGCTTTGATTCAGAAAGACTTAATTAAATGTGTTGTTTTAACAGGACTTGGCGGACTTGGACTTGCGTACCTTTTCAGCTCCCTACTTGCACCGGATGTTGCGTTAACAGAAGCAATTTTGGGTGGCGCCGTTTTACCTGCATTTTTCGCATTTACAGTTAAAAGAACGCAAAGACTTGATAAATAACTTAAAAAAATAACTAAACTTTAAAGTTTTTTTAAAATAGTTTGAAAAAAAAAGAAACTTCTATTTTTATTATTTTTTGTGATATATTCCACTGTAAGTTCCATTTCCATCCTTAACTTCGGAAAACACAATCTGTGCAATTTTTGCATATTTATACATCGTTACAGGGTTCATTACATGCATTAAATAGCTTGCATATCCCTCGTATCCAGGATCGTGTACTGCAGTATAAAGCGTTACGCCCATTCTAAGAAGCGTACTTCTAGGATATGCAAAACCAGCCATGTTTTCTGGAATATTCATTTTTTCTTTAATTTTTACAATATATATCCCACATTCAAGCTCGATTTTTTCATCCTTTTCCGAATCAAAAATTAAAACATGTTCTGGAAGAACTCGTTTTTCATTTGAAAAATCAATTGCCCCTTTTCCTTCAATTTTGTAAATTTTATCGAGTTTTAAATCAACACCGCACTGCTGGAGCTGGCCTTCTTTTAAATCCGATAAAAAATCTTTTGTGATATTTGGTCCAATAATCATGTTAATTCCTCTTTTTAGTAATTACAAGTTCGTCTTTTTTATAAACAAAACTTTCCTGTTCAATATCACTATCAATTAGGCAATTTGCCCCAATTAATGAATTGCTACCAATTTTGACACCGGGCATGAATGAAACTTGAATTCCGCTTTTTACATTGTCGCCAATTATTGCTCCAAGTTTTCTGACACTTTTTACAGGCTTTCCTTTGATATTTACAATAACAGGTTTATTATCAAATCTTAAGTTTGCAGTTATCGTGTTACATCCAAAATTACAGTTTGCACCAATTATGCTGTCCCCAACGTAGGAAAGATGCGGAATTTTCGTGTTTTCAAAGATAATACTTCCCTTAATTTCAGAAGAATTTCCAACAAAATTATTTTCCATTAAAATTGTATTTGGACGAATATATGCTAAAGGCCCTACAATAGAACCAGATTTTATAATTACTGGCCCTTCGATTACTGAATTTGATTTTATTACTGCGCCTTCTTCAATTATAACGTTTCCAGTAATTGATACATTATTTTCAATTTTTCCAGAAATTTTTGAAATTATTTTATTTAAAAAGTGGCTGTTTGCACTTAAAACATCCCATGGATGACCAATATCGTTCCAGTAGCCATTTAATTCAACACCGTGAAGTTTTCCGATTTCAATTAGTTTCTTCAAAGCGTCAGTTAACTCGATTTCTCCGCGTTCTGATGGAACAAGATTTTCTAAAATTCCAAATACGCTATTTTGAAGTTTATAAATTCCTGCATTTATAAAATTTGAGGTTAATTCTTCTTTTTTTGGCTTTTCAAGCAGATTTATTACCTTATTGTCGTATCCAAGTTCGATTACGCCAAAATTTTCAGGATTATCTACTTTTGACAGTGCGACTGCATTTTCGTAATCTAAAATTTCGTCAATTGAATCTTCAAAAATTACATCCCCATTTAAAACTAAAAAATCGTCTTTTATAAAATTTTTAGCCGTTAAAACCGCATGCCCTGTTCCAAGCTGTTTTTCCTGCAAAATATATTCAATTTTAGGGTTTTCATTGAAATATTCAATAATTTTTTCTTTTTCAAAACCAACTACCAGATATATTTTTTCAACGTGGTTTTCTATTTTTTCAATAATGTGTTCAAGTATAGGTTTTCCCGCAATTGGAATCATTGGTTTTGGGCGTGATTCTGTTATTGGATGTAACCTAGTTCCTTTTCCAGCACATAATATTATTGCATCCATATTAACCCCCTAATTTCCAGAAATTCCCGTATATACCATTGAAATTCCAGTTTTCATTAATTTTTCTGCAAAATCTTTTTCTTTTGCCTCAACCCTAACTCTAACGTAGCTTTCAGTTCCAGAAGGCCTTATCAATATCCAACCTTTTTCAAATGAAAATCTAACCCCATCAAGAGTTTCAGGTTTCTTTTCAAATATTTTTTCGCCTTCTTTTGAGACGTAATCCATTACTTGCTGCTTTAAATTATCTGGGCACAATATTTTTTCACGCATATTGTAGTATGAAGGAACTTCATCAATAATTTCATGCAATTTTTTGTCGTAAAATTCCATCATTTCTAAAACCCTAAGTCCCGAAAGGATGCCGTCAGGAGTTAAATGAATATCCCTATGTATCCATGTTCCAGAAGGTTCCCCTCCAAAAATAGCGCCTGTTTTTTCGAGTTCCTCAGCTACTGCAACATCCCCAATCTTTGTCCTTACTACTTCAGCCCCAAATTCATTTAAATATTCATCAATAGCCATTGAAGCGTCAACAGTGGTCACAATTTTGTCAGCGCCTGTTTTTTGAACAATATATTTACAAAATGCTGCTAAAAGCTTGTCAAAATCAGTAACTCTCCCAAGTTCATCAATTGCGATCATCCTGTCAGCATCACCATCGTGCGCAATCCCAATATAATTTCTACAGTTTGAATTTAAACCTTTTATAATATCTACGGTTTCCTTCAAATTTTTTTCATTTGGCTCAGGCATCCGTCCAACAAATCTTCCATCACAGTGCGAATTTACAGAAATTACTTTACATCCTGCTTCAGTGAATATATTTGGAGAAACTACACACCCTGCCGCATTTGCACAGTCAACAACAACATTAAAATTAGTCTTTATATCTAAATTTTGTAAAATATACTCAGAATAATTTTTAACTGCGGTTTTATCTTCTATAACACAGCCAATATTATCCCAAGTACCTTCGTTAAAATCATCATTATTAATTATATTTTCGAGTTCTTTTTCCTGCTTTGGATCAAATGCAGTTCCGTTTTTATTAAATAACTTTATCCCGTTGTATTCAGGAGGATTATGAGATGCAGTAATCATAATTCCCAAATCATAGTCTTTTGCAGAATAACCCAAAACTGGAGTTGGAACCATTCCAATTGTAGTTACATCACAGCCACCATTAAGAAGTCCTGCTGTAATAGCACTTTCAATTAAGTTTCCAGTAGTTCTCGTATCTCTTCCAATAACTGCTTTTTTAAAATTTTTTGAAATTGCATAACCAACTTTGTATGCAATTAAAGGATCTAAATTTTTCATTCGAATCCCCGAAGTCCCAAAAAGTTTCAAGATTTCACCAAGTACAAATTAACGCCTAAACTAATACTTTATATCCTTTTAATTAATCATACATATAAAGGATTTGATTTTTGTGGGGGTTTTTATGTTATCGGATTTATTTCTGGAAATTAAAAGAAAAAATAATAACGAAAAAATTTCAGATTTTTTAAATATTTTGGATAGTATTTATAAAAACAACGAACCGAAAGTTGATGAACTTATTTTAAAAGAATTAGGAATTGAAAAAATTGAAAATGATTTTGCAATTTATGGTAAAAATTACCCATTATTTAAAATGCTTTATTATTTCAACGAAATTCCGCTTTTTAATTCTGAAAAAGAATCGATTATATTTTTAAAAAATAACAATTTAAACCCCTCAAAAACTTATTTTGAATTAGATATTTCTGAAAAAGAAAGATTAAAAGAATTAATTTTAAATTATGCTGAAAATAAAGTTCCAGATAGTTATAAACCCGTTTTAAAAGATGTAATTTTTGGAAATACGTACTATCTTTCAAAATATGACATGGAATTAAAAGAATACGTTTCAAACTTAAATTCATTGTATAAACTTAAAGAATACGATATTGTTAAAAATTGCATTTTAAAAAAAGAATTGCCGCCAAAAAATCTAATTTTAAAATATAAAAAGGACCTTTCAAAATCTATTGATTTGTTCAATAAAAAATTAAATAACGCAGATATCGAGAATTTCCAATAAAATTTGATGAAAAAACCTTTGATTGCCAGTATATCTATTTAAAACAGTCCTTGTGGGACAAAATTAAGGGCTGGTTTTTTGGTGAAATTAATGGAATTCATTACCCTGCGCTTGTAAATATTGCATATAATAATCCAAAAATTGATTATTTAAAACCATTTTTTATTTTAAATGATAATGAAGACGAAATAAATGTTGTTGCAAGAGTTCCAAAACTTTTATATTTAAAATCTGGCCTAACATTAAACCACATTAAATTAAATGGAAAAAATACTTACTTTGGAAAATGGAATAATTTAAAAATTTTAAAGATGTAAATCATGAAAAAAGCAAAATTACTTATTTTTCCAGGCTACTTTGTACCCCATTTAGGCGGTTTAGAAACGCATACTGACGAATTTTCAAAATATATGCCATCTGAAAACTATGATATCTCAATATTTGCACCAAATATTCCAAAATCTAAAGAATTTGAAATCCGACATGGTTTTGTAAAAGTATATCGGTATCCTGCATTTGAACTTATTTCGAACTATCCTGTTCCAAATATATTTAATTTAAGATTTTGGAAAATTTTATCTGATGCATATTTGCTAAAACCAGATATCGTAATGACCCGAACTAGATTTTTTTCAAATACTCTTTTAGGATTAATTTATGCGAAATTTAGGTCAAAACCTAAAAAATTAATCCATGTTGAACATGGAAGTGATTTCGTTAAGCTCGAAAATCCAATTAAAAATCATCTGGCATATTTTTATGATATTTCAGTAGGTAAAATAATATTCAAAAGATCAGATAGCGTTATTGCAATTTCAAAAGCAGTTCATAAATTCATAAAAACTAATTTCTTAGAAAAAAAAGATATTCCGATAATATATAGAGGTATGGAAATTGAAGAAATTGAAAAAATTGAAAAAAACTTAGAATTGGCTAAAAAATTTGAAAATAAGTTTAAAATCTGTTTTTTGGGAAGACTTTATAAGTGGAAAGGTGTAGAAAACATAATAGGTGCATATTCCAAACTACCTGAACAAATTCAAAAAAATACCGTTTTATTGATTATCGGTTATGGTGAAGACTTAGAAAGATTAAAAAATCTTGCAGGAGATTATTTAGATAACGGAATATATTTTTTGGGAAAATTAGATTTCAAAGATGCAATATCTGCAATGAAAGCCTCTGATATATACATTCATTCGTCTTATCCTGGGGGGGGACTTTCAAGTTCACTATTACAGGCAATGTGTTCTGGAAAAGCCATTATTGCTAGTCCCCATGAGGGTGCTGATGAAGTAATATTTGAGGATAATACTGGAATTTTATTGCCGAATAATAACGAAGAAGAAATAAAAAACGGAATTTGCAAATTATACTCGAATAAACAATTGATAAATAAATACGGAACTGCTGCAAAATTATTCTTAAAAGAAAATTTCACGTGGGATTCATCTATAAAACAATACATAAAAATCCTTGATAGATTGTGAAGTGATTTTTTTGGAATACAAAAAAAAGATATTATCGGGAATTAGCTGGAATGTACTTTCTTTTTTAATTTCGGCCCCGCTTGCATACTTTGTTAGAGTTTATTATTCCCACGAACTTCCAAAATTAGATGTCGGACTATATTATGCAGTTTGGGATTTATTCTGCGTTTTTGCAATTTTTAAAGCATTGGGGCTTGAACAGGCGATCATAAAATATATTCCCAAATACATTGCGAAAAATGAATATAATATGGTAAAATCCTCAATTGTAATAACTGGTATTCTTCAATTTTTAATTTCTGGCGTTTTTTCAGGAATTTTAATTCTATTGGCCCCATTAATTGCCAAATATTATATAAACAATCAAGGCCAGTTTTCAAATGACATTTTTACGGTAATAAATGTACTAATATTAATGACAGTCGGACTACAATTGCTACAAGGATGTGCTGATTTCTTTTCAAATATTATTTCAGGTTTTCAAAAACAAAACTATGCAAGTTCTACAAGGGTAGTCAAAATAGCATCGGTCTTAATTTTTTCTTTTATTTTTATTAACTTCTTTAATCTTAAAAATGCGTATGCTCCCGCCCTTGCTTATGCAATAACCCCAATTATTATGATTATTATATACTCAAGTATAACATTTAAAAAAATTTACCCTAATTTTTTTAAGGATGAATTTATTTTTTCTAAAAAAATCGTTAAAGACCTCTTTTCATACAGTATCCCTGTAATGATAGGTAGTGCTGGAAGCATTATTCTTGGATACCTTGATGGAATTTGTTTAACCTATTTCACAGGATTAAATACGGTTGCAGATTACCGTAATGTTGCACTGCCCACAGTAACTATTTTAAGTTACATATCTGTTTCTGTTGCATCTGTTCTTTTTCCGATGAGCTCAGAACTATGGGAAAAGGGCCATAAAGAGATATTGAACAGCATTTTTGAAAAAATAAGCTATTATTCTTTTTTATTAATACTTCCATTCTCATTATTAATGGCATATCTTCCTGAAACAATAATTGGCATTCTTTTCACCCCAGAATATTTGTCCGCTTCCGAACCGATGAAAATATTAAGTATCGGTGCTATTTTTTTAACATTGAACACTATCGGGTTTTCAGTATTAAATGGAATTGGAAAACCTGCACTATCTACAAAAATACTTTATATTGGAGCGTTTTTTAATTTAACATTTAATTTATTACTCATACCAAAATTTGGCGTATTTGGTGCAGCAATAACAACCGTAATTGGCTACCTGATAATGTGGATACTTCAAATAATTTATTTACGTAAATTCCTGCATTATTCATTGAATTTTAATAAATACGTTCTGGTGTCCATAGTAGGTATTTTTTCATTGATACCATTATTTTTAATGAAAAATATAGTTTTCAGCAGTCTGATAATGAAATTAAGTTCATTTACAATTACATACTTCCTGATGTATTTAACAGGACTTTTTATGTTTAAGCTGATTTCAATTAATGAATTAAAAAATTTATTAAATGTAAAATGAGAGATAATATGAAAATATTGGCAATAATTCCTGCAAGAGGCGGAAGTAAAGGCGTGCCTCGAAAAAATATAAAAAACCTTTACGGAAAACCACTTATCGCCTGGACAATTGAATGCGCAAAAAACAGCAAATATTTAACTAAAATAATAGTTTCGACAGACGATGAAGAAATTGCAAAAATTTCGGAAGTTTGTGGTGCAGAAGTTCCATTTTTAAGGCCCCTCCAGTTTGCAAAAGATAATTCACCAACTATTGATTCAATACTTCATGCAATCGAATTTTTTGAAGAAAAAGGGGAATTTTTTGATATAATTGTATTGTTACAGCCCACATCTCCGCTAAAAATTACATTAGATGTTGATAAATCTATAAATCAATTAATAAATAATCCCGAAGCAAAATCCCTAGTGAGTGTTGACGAACCAAATCATCCGCCATACTGGTCAATGAGCATAAAAAATGACTTTTTGGTTCCTGCGTTTGGCCAGGAATTATTTGAAAAAAGAAGACAAGACCTACCTAAAACATACATGCCAAATGGTGCAATATTTATCGCATATACTGATGAGTTAAAAAAATACAAAACATTTTACACTCCGAAAACTACATATTATACGATGACTTCTGACCGAAGTATTGATATAGATACAGAATTTGACTTTGAACTTGCTGAATTTTACATGGGGAGAAGAGAAAATGGCGATAAAAATAGGAAATAAAGAAATAGGGCTAAAAAATGCATTTATAATTGCTGAGGCAGGAGTAAATCATAATGGAAGCCTTGAACTTGCAAAAAAACTCATAGATGTCGCGTTCGAAGCGGGTGTGGATGCAGTCAAATTTCAAACATTTAAAACAGAAAATGTTGTAACTGAAAATGCAGAAAAGGCCGAGTACCAAATTCAAAATACCGGAGTTGAATCAGAATCCCAATACGAAATGATAAAAAAACTTGAATTAAGTGAAAAAGATTTTGAAAGATTATATAATTATTGTCAAGAAAAAGGAATCCTATTTTTATCCACGCCTTTTGATTTCGAAAGTGCTGATTTCTTAGATGATCTTGTTCCATTGTTTAAAATTTCATCAACTGACTTAAATAATATACCATTTTTGAAACATATTGCAAAAAAGAAAAAACCAGTAATAATTTCAACAGGAATGGGGACATTGTGCGAAATTGAAGAAGCTGTAACTGCTTTAAAAAACGCTGGAAATCATGAAATCATGTTATTACACTGTGTTACAAGTTATCCTGCAAAAGATGAAAGTCTAAATTTAAATGTAATACATACTTTAAGAAACGCGTTTAAATTGGATGTTGGTTTCTCAGACCATAGTTTAGGCATTTATGCATCAATTGCAGCTGTTTCAATGGGTGCAACAATTATTGAAAAACATTTTACATTAGATAATGAATTGCCCGGTCCAGACCATAAAGCATCGTTAAACCCTACACAGCTAAAAGAATTAGTAATTGGAATTAGATCTGTTGAAAAGGCGTTTGGTGATGGGATTAAACGATTAACTGAAGAAGAAATTGAAATTAAAAAAGTAGCTAGGAGAAGTATCGTCACTAAAAAAGACATTGCTGAAAATTCAATAATCACTGAAGATATGATTATATTAAAAAGGCCGGGTACGGGAATAAAACCAAAATATTTGCAGGATATTATCGGGAAAAAAGTAAAAAAAGATGTTAAAAAAGACAGCGTTTTGTTATGGGAAGATTTAATTGAATAACGTTTTATAATTAAAATAATCTTTAAGTATAAATTTTTAAATAAATTTCGTAAGAAGGGGGATAATTTGGAAATAGGTTCTTTTTTTGAGTTTCCGAAATATGACGGTATAGATTTTGAAAACTCTGCATATCACCATATTAAAGGAAATATTTCAACTCAGCAGTTAGATTCAATTTTTGTAGGGGATGGGCGTCAAGCAATAAAATTGCTACTCGAAGAACTAATAAAAAAAAATCATTCTGAATTTTATCTGCCTGCATATCTATGTCATTCAATCATTCAACCATTTGCTGAATTAAACATTGAATTTAAATTTTATTCCTGTGATGAAAAATTAAAACCTGATTTAAGAAATATTCCTGAAAATTCAGTAGTATATCTAATAGACTATTTTGGGAGTGATTCATTAAGTAAAAAGGAGATATTGGAAATTTCTAAAAAAAATATTGTGATTTTAGATATATCTCATTCAATATTAAATAAAGAAAGGTTAGAGATCCTCGATAAAAATGTCTTCATGATCGCAAGCCTTAGAAAAATTTTTCCAATACCTGATGGAGGAATTCTCTTTTATAAAAAAGGAATTTTAAATATGGAAAAAAGAGTATTTGAAAAAAATAATAATTATATAGAAATGCTTGAGGCCATGGTTTTAAAAAAATACTATATGAATAAATCAAACTCTGAAACTTCCTTAAAGAATTATTTTTTAGAATTATATAGAAATTATGAATTTTTAAAAGATGGATTAATTACCGTTAAAGAAATACCTCCGATTTCTATGGAAATACTGAAAAACATAGATATTAAAAAAATGAAAACCCAAAGAACAGTTAATTTAGAATATATTTACGATAATTTAAATAATCCAAACGTAAACACAATATATGAAAAAAAAGAACTGAAAAGCCCTTTTTTTATACCGCTCAATTTTGAAAATGGCGAAATAAAAGAAAGAATAAGAAAAAAACTTATAGAAAATCAAATTTACCCCCCAATACATTGGGAAATCCCCAAAGAAGTTCCTAAAAATTTTACTTTTGAACATGCACTCTCTGAAAATATCCTATCAGTACCGATTGATCACAGATACTGTCAAAAAGATATGGAAAAAATTTTAGGAATATTGAACGGTGAATAGTATGTGTGATGTAGCATTTATTACTGAATCGAGATCAGAATACTCTTTGATGAGCAAAGCCTTGATTGAACTTAAAAAATATGTCGACATAAAAATAATTGCGACAGGCATGCACCTAAGCCCCCATTTTGGAAATACTGTATCCGATATTGAAAATGATGGTTTTGATGTTGAAAAAGTAGATGCGCTTTTTGATTCAAATTCACTCGGAGGTATGCTTAAAACCATGGGGATGGAAATCTACGGCATTACCCAAGTTGTTGAAAAATTAAATCCAAAACTGATATTTGTAGAAGGAGATCGCTGTGCCGCGTTAGTTGGTGCACTTATCGGCGCCCACCTAAATATTCCAGTTGTTCACCACGGTGGCGGTGACGTTTCTGATTCGATAGACAATAAGCTAAGAAATGCCACATCAATTTTTGCAAACTATCACCTTGTAGGTAATCTTGAAAGTTACATTAATCTCTTAAAAATGGGAATTGATAAAAATAAAATATTTGTAACCGGGGAACCTGGCATTGATGACATTATTTTAGAAAATTACTCCAAAAAAGATACAATTATAGAAAAATATGGTATTAAAACTGATGAAAATCTACTTTTATTAATATTTCATCCAAATACCAACGAAAATGAAGAGGTAAAAACTCAAATAAAAGAAATTCTGGATGCAATCTTGGAATTAAATATTCCAACAATTTCGGTTTATTCAAATTCTGATGCAGGTGGTACAGAAATTAATAAAATGCTCGATGAATATTCTAAAAAATCAAAAAATATATCTGTATATGCACACATTTCACGAAAAGATTTCCTAGGACTTATGAATTTATGTTCGGCAATGGTGGGAAATTCAAGTTCCGGCCTTGTAGAACTCCCAAGTTTTAAAAAACCATTTGTAAATATTGGAAATCGGCAGAAAGGTCGTTTAAAAACGAAAAATGTAATTGAAACAAATTTTGATAAAACAGAGATAAAAAAAGCAGTTCATAAAGCTATTTACGATGAGAATTTTAAAAAAGACCTAAACAATTTAGAAAATCCATATGGTAAAGGGAAAAGTTACTCAAAAATAAATGAAATTATTTTAAAAATACTAAATAACGAGATGTAAATATGGAGATTATACGTGGCGAAAAAGAATGGAATAAACTAATTAAAAGTGATTTTGAAAACTACAACGATGTTTATTTTAATTATGGCTATTTTAACTTATATAAAATGCATTATGGCACAGATTTTGAAGGAATTTTCTGGGAAGATCGAAATATAAAAATTTTTCTCAGTCATTTAATCAGAGATATTTGTAAAATTAAAAATTTAGAAAATTTCGACGGTTATGATCTTACAACGCCTTATGGCTATGGTGGCCCAATAATCGTTAAAAAAACTAACGAACCTGAAAAAATTCGAAAATCAATATCTGACTTTGAAAAAGAATACCAAAATTATTGTTTAGATGAAAAATATATCTGCGAATTTTTTAGATTTCACCCAATTTATGAAAATCATATCTGCTTTAGTAAAATATTCAATACCCAATACTTAAGTGATATTAGATATATTGACTTAAACCAAAATATTGATACAATCAAAAGCAATTTTAAAAAAGGTCTTAGATACAACATTAAAAAATCAAAGAATGAAGGTTGTGATCTAAAAATTATTGAAAATCCCTCATCTGAAGATATAGATCATTTTATGGAATGCTACAATTCCATGCTATGTAGAAACGAATCTTCTGAAAAGTATCATTTTTCAAAACAGTTTATAATGGATCACTTTAAGTTCATAAAAACTTTTTTAATTTTAGCATACTATCAAAAAAAAGTGGTTGGTGCAGGCATTTTCTTTAAAGGGGAGACTATTATGCACTACCACCTTTCAGGAACATTGAAATTAAAAGGAATTTATCCAAATGATTTAATATTATGGGAGTCGATCAAAAAATCAAAAGACTTGGGACTAAAATACTTCTTTTTAGGCGGAGGGGTAATAAAAGACGACTCACTTTTTGAATATAAATCTGGATTTTCAAAACTTGATATGCCATTTTACATTGGTAAAAAAATATATGACCAAAATAAATATAATCAACTCGTAAAACATTTAAATTTAGTTAAACCATTAAATAAAGATTATTTCCCCGAATATCGAACTTTTGACAGTACAATCGTATAAAGTGATAAAATGAAGATACCATTATTTAAAATTTACTGGGATGATGAAGACATATCTTCTGTTGATACTATATTAAAATCTGGAGCATTTTGGAGTTCTGGAACACAAATTAAAACTTTTGAAAATAATATAGCAAAGTATTTGGGTTCAAAATATTGCATAACTTTTAATTCAGGAGGATCTGCATTGCATGCCCTGATGTTAGCACATGGGCTAAAACCGAATGATGAAGTAATAGTTCCGTCATTTACATTCATTGCCACATGTATGGCCCCAAAATACGTTGGATCAAAACCGGTATTTGCAGATATTGAAGAAGAAACTTTTGGATTAGACCCAAATAGCGTTTTGGAAAAAATAACCCCTGATACAAAGGCAATAATTCCTGTTCATTATGCAGGAATTTCCTGTAAAATCGATGAATTACGGGAAATTGCAGAAGCTAAGGATTTATTGTTGATAGAAGATGCCGCAGAAGCATTTGGCGCAAAATATAATAATAAATTTGTCGGAACTTATGGAGATTCTTCAATATTTAGTTTTTGTCAGAACAAAATATTTGCTACCGGAGAAGGCGGCTGTGTTGTAACTGATGACGAGGAGGTATATAATAAACTTAATTTGATATGTTCCTACGGCAGAATTTCAAAAGAAAACTATTTTTCGTCAAATTGCAGTGTAGATTATGTTGATATAGGATACAATTGGAGATTACCCACAATACTGGCGTGTTTAGGGATTTCCCAACTGGATAAAGTCGAAAAACTTATTAAAATGAGACGAAAAAACGCAGAATATTTAAATAAAAATTTAAATGAGATTAAAGGCGTAAAAACCATTAATGTCGAAAACAACAATTATGCAGTATACCAATTATACAGCATACTTTTAGAAAATACTGAATTAAGAGGAGAATTAATCCAATTCTTAAATAAAAAAGAGATATCTTCAAAAATATACTTTGATCCAGTTCATAAATATTCTGTTTTTAAATCGGCAAATGTAAACCTACCGGTTACCGAAGATATTTCTTCAAAAATACTCACACTACCAATGTACCCACACATGACGATTGAAGAAATGGATTACGTTATTGATTGTATTGAAGAATTTTTTAGGAGTCGGTAAATATGGAAAAAACTTTTGATGAACTTATGAAATTTTACGAAAATAAAAAAATACTGGTTACAGGAGGTACGGGATCAATAGGAAGCACGTTAGTGAAATCTCTATTAAAATTAAATCCTGATACCGTACGAATTTTTGATATTAATGAAACTGCACTGTTTGATTTAGAACATGAATTAAATGATAACAGAATACGATGCCTCATTGGGGACGTTAGGGATAAAGAGAGGGTATATCGTGCCGTTGAAGATATTGACATAGTTTTTCACGCGGCTGCATTGAAACACGTTCCCCTCTGTGAATATAATCCTTTTGAAGCCGTAAAAACCAATGTTTTGGGAACTCAGAATTTAATAGATGCCGCAATTGATGAAAATATTGAAAAATTCATAACCATAAGTACAGATAAGGCAGTAAATCCAGTAAATGTAATGGGTGCAACAAAATTACTGTCTGAAAGATTAACACTCTCTGCAAATCTCTACAAAGGTAGTAGAACAACAGTATTCTCGGCAGTTAGATTTGGAAATGTACTAAACTCAAGGGGTTCAATAATCCCATTAATAAAAGGGCAAATACGTAAAGGTGGCCCCGTTACATTGACTGATTCAGAAATGACCCGATTTGTAATGAAAATAGATCAGGCAGTGCACTTAGTATTAAAGGCAGGGCTTTTGGCCCAAGATGGAGAAATATTTGTTTTGAAAATGCCTTCTGTTAAAATTATTGATTTAATAGAATTTTTAATTGAAAAATATGCCCCGGAACATAATTATCAGAAAGAAGATATTGAAATCAAAAATATAGGAAAAAGAGCGGGCGAAAAGTTATATGAAGAACTTTTAATGGATGAAGAATGTTCTAAACTCGAAGAAACGGATGAAATGTATATAATTAAACCTTTTAAAAGTGAAAAATCTGAAAATGTAAAAAAAGTGTACAATTCCGAAAATGTAGGTTATTTAAGAAAAGAAGACCTTGAAAAATTACTTTAATATTACTCTATTTTTAAACTATGTATTACATCAGATATTGATTTTTTAGAACATTTTTGAAAATCCTCTTTTTCAATCATAAATATATTATTTAACGATAAAAAGAAAACTTTTGTACCATTCCTCATTAATTCATAAACTAGTGTGGAATCTACCCCTATTCCATATTCTGGGATAAAATCAAGATTATCTATAACTGAAATATCATTATATGATTTCATTATTTCTTCCAGATATTTTTTACTTGTAGGCGTTAAAAATTCTGCTGGATGAGGCTTAAAATAAAATTTAAAACCTTTTGATTTTAAAAAATTAACTTTTTCCGTTTCATTTTTGAAAAAATCTATTAAATCCTCATAAAAGTGACTATATCCTTGAGATATAAATAATATCGATTTTTTTTCGAATTTCTTTGATTTCCATTTTAAAAATCGGGGGTCATCCAAAACTGCAATTTTATCTTCAGAATAATTGTATTTATCCACCAATAATTTCTTTATACCCTCATTCCATACAAACTTTAAATCTGGTGAATCGTCATAATGTCCAGTAAACGGCAGATAGAAAGAATGATCTGGAATTATTACTTCGTGACTAAAAGCTATTGTATTAAAATATTCTGAATTTTTTCGTAAAATACTAAAGAAGAAATATAATAGATTCTTTTCAGAATCACCAATAACAATTTTTACATTGTTATTTTCAATGTACTTTTTTACGGATAAATAAAACCATAAACTAAATAAAAACTTATTTTTCATGAAATCTTCGTACATATGGTCAATAAATTCTATGTTTTCATCGGTTTTAACGATTGGAAAATTTTTATTTTTTTTAATATTCAATAAACCGTGAATAAAAATCTCGAGCCCGATATGAAAATCCAAAATATCTTCCAAAAATACGGATTTATTGTCATTTTTAAAAGTAATTAGGTATTTTAAAAAATTTTTAAATGAGTATTTTGTATATACAACTTGGATATTTTCAGTTTCAACGTCCGTATTAAAATTTAATTTTAAATATTCTTTAAATTCCGCATTTGAAAATATTTCACTGTTAAAAAAACCCTTGCTATCATAATATCTATCATAATCCGTGATTGCCAATATCATATTTTTATCATACTTTGCAGACGTTTTTGAAAATCCCGTTATGAATAAACATGTTAATTTCCTCATTAATAAGTAAAAAACCATGAAAAATCCATGAAAATTTCCAAAAAATTTTAAAAATATGTTTTTTTCATTATATCGTTTAATTTCGTTGGGAAATTTTTTAGAAATGTATTTTTCATAAAAATCAATATTTCTAATATAATCTAAAACTACAACATATTCATTTTTTAAATTTTTATCAACTGTTTTTTTAAAATTAAACCAGTTTTGCCAAGCTATTTGCTTGGAAGAATCAATATTGTCCCAGTGTATCAAATAATAAATATACGAATAATAAATCAGATCATTTAGTTCTTTTGATTCCAGTTTATTAACGAATTTTGGTCTTTTGGAGCTTTTAACTATGTTTTTAACGTATGGAAGGTAATTTAAAAGTATTTCAAAAGACTCGTTTACATTGGATGTGTATCTAATTTCATTATCAAGTTTTCTAAAAAAAACTTTATCGATAATTACATATTTTGAATCATTAAATTTTTTAAATATGTTTGACAACATTTTTCCACGGTTTCGAGATACGAATCAGAGCATATATATTCTTTAAATACAACAATTAAATAAGAAAATATGTTTATTTAAACATGCCTATAAATTAAGATTTATTATCCCTTACGGCCATGTTTGAAATATGTTAGGTGATACTTTGGAAAATACTAAAAATACCTACCCGATAATACCAGAACTTTGTTCATTAACTACGGACAATAAAATGCTTTCGGGATTTAATTACTCGACATTGCTTTACAATATTAAAAACATGGCCAATAACCCAGATTACGATTTTACAGTAAATTATAAAGTAAATAAAAAAGTAGAAAAAGAATTTAAAAAATTGAAAAATGAAGGCAAAATAAAAAATCTATTTTCTAATGTTTACATTTGTAAAGATTCCAAAAATCTTGAATTTTACATGTTTCAAAAATCCATTATTACATTTGTTGGAAAAATATGTTTTGATGAAAAAACTAAAAAAATCAACGTTACTTCAAATCGAGCTTGGAGTAAAATAATGTTTCCAATATGGAATTTAGATTCACCGAGAAAGGTTCTTAACGATCTTTTATTTTTCATACTACTTCAAAATGGTTATTTAACACTACATGCTTCGGCAGTTGCAGGGCCGAATAATGACGATGTAACAATAATAATGGGTAAACCAAATACCGGAAAATCAATTTCAACATTTAGTTTGGTGTCTGAGAAAGATTATAGTTTAATTGGTGACGACATTATTGTAGTGGATATAAATACTAAAAAAGTATATTCTTGCCCATACGCATTTACTTACTACCATAATGAATATTTGATCGGTGAATTTTATAAAAAAGGGCTTATTTCCAGATTAGAATTCTTTAAACTTCGATGGAACGAATTTTTGAAAAAATTCCCGATAATATATCTGTATAGTTCATTTAAAATGGATTATCAAAACATTTTTGAAAAATTACCATATAAACCAGTCGGAACCCTAAAAAACATTATGATTTTGGAAAAAACATTAGATACTAAGGCAGTAGAAAAATTAGATACTGAAGAAAAAAACAAAACTACCGGAATAATAAAGTTTTTGAATAATGTAGAGTTTTTCTGGTGGAAAAGTGACATTTTAAAATCGTTAGAATATTTAAACGAATCACAAATATTTCCAAAAATTGAAAAAATGGAAACTGAAGCAGTACAAAATATGCTATCAAATACTGAAGTCTACAAAATAGATAATACGAATTCAGTTGCATTTTACGGAATAATTGATGAAATTAATAAAAAAAGTTAATTACGAATTAAATTATTAAATATTTCTTCAAATTTTTCTGAAGTTTTTTTCCATGAATAAGTTTTGCGTATTTTATTTTGTATTATTTCCGAATCCAATTTTGAACTCTTTATTTCGGTTATTTGAGATACTGCTGAATCAACGTCTTCAAAAATATAAACGCCTTTGCCAATTTTTCTTTTTATTTCCTCTATTGCAGTGTTTTTGAAAGCGAGAACTGGAATTCCAAAACTAAGTCCCTCTAGATAAGTTATACCAAAACCTTCGTATTCTGAAGATTGAATAAATAAATTGGATTTTGAAAACCATTCCACTTTTTCTTCTTCAGTTACCCTACCTAGCAAAATAACATTTTTTAAATCTTTTTCTAAAATCATTTTTTCAAGATTTTCTTTTTCGGGCCCCGATCCTGCAATTGCAAAAACTATTTTTTTATCTTCAGAGAGTCTTTCTGCGATATTCAATATAATATCGAGCCGTTTTCTTTTTACGAGTCTTCCAATGGTAAATACTATAAATTGGCCATTATTAGATATATTTTTAGAATTCGATATTTCTGGCATATTTATACCTAAGGGCACGCAAAAATATTTTAAATCCTTTTTTTTGCCCCCGAATAAATAATCTAGATATTTTTCCTGTGTTTCACTAGTAACTGTAATAAAATCTGCATATTTTAATAATTTCTTTATTAATTTATTCAAAAGGTACCCATTTTCCTCAGGCCTTACAATATCCATTCCACTGCCGTAATGGTGAATTGAAAAAACCAGCGGTTTTTTAAATATTTTTGATAAAACAACGGAAGGAATTCCTGGTAAAGCCACAGTATGAGTATTTATCACATCAAAATTAAATTTTTTGAATATTTTTAAATAAAATAAATAAAATAAAGCCGTTAAATTAAATAAACTAAATTTTAAAAATCTATTTTGTATAAAACATAAAAATTTACCAAATCGATAAATTTCCAAATTTCCAAATTTTTCATAGTTCTTGGAATTTGGATCTATAAATGGAGTGACGATTGATACGTTATTTCCACTTTTTTCTGAAATTTTTTTTGCTGTTTCCAGTATTGAATTTTCAATACCGCCGTCTCGGGGTAAATACGTGGGTGTTATTATCAGTACGTTCATTTTTTCGCCATTAGGTTAACTTAAATAAATATTCGTATTCCAACTAATATTCCATCCATTTTTCCCACCATTTGGAAAAAATAAACAATCTTATTTTAGCGTGGGTTGACAATTTATCATTTCTATTCATTACTTTTTCAATATAATAATCATGAATATCCGGATTTATATCTTTTAAAATTAAAAGGCCTTTTTCAAAATCTTTTTCATATTTTTTATCCAATATCCATTTTTCAATTGGCGGTGTGAAACCTTGTTTCTTTCGAGTGATTATTTTTAAAGGTAAAACTCCTTTAACGAGCTCTTTCATTAATTTTTTTGTATTGAATAAATCCACTTTCCATTTTGAAGGTATTTTTTGTGCAAACTCTGCAAATCGGTAATCTAAAAACGGACTTCTTACCTCTAAAGAATTTCTCATTGAAGCACGATCGACTTTTACTAAAAAATTATCTGAAAGGGTATTGTATAATAAATCATATATTCGAAATCCTTCAACTAAATCATTGCCACCCTTTTTTAAACTATACTTAAGTTTTTCCATAGTCCATCCATAATACTTTTCAGTTATTAATCGATTATCGCTGAATGAATTTATAAAAAATAATTCAGGATCCGATAAAGAAACTTCGAACGCTTTTTTTAAGGAATAGATGTTAAAAAATCCATTTAAATTCTCTTTTACAGGTATTTTTGATCCAATGCGCCTTAAAATTTTTGGAAGCTTTCGTATAATTTCCAATCTCTTTGCTGCAAGATGCATATTGTAACCGCCAAAAACTTCATCCCCACCGTCACCACTCAGGGAAACGATAACAGTTTTTTTAGCCATATTGCTTAAAAAATACGTTGGAAAACCAGAATAATCTCCAAAAGGTTCGTCATAGATTTCGGAAAAAATATCAACAATATTCTCAAAATCATTCTCTTTAAAATATTCGTGGTGATGTATTGTCTTAAAATCATCTTTAACCATATTTATATATGGCGTTTCGTCATAATCGCCTTCAAAACCAATTGAAAAGGTATGTAATTTCTCCAAGTTCGTAAAATTTTTCATAATGCCCACAACTGTTGAAGAATCTATCCCGCCACTTAAAAAAGCACCTACTGGAACGTCTGAACGCATTCTTAGTTTAACTGAATCTTCGAGTAACTTTTTACCCACTTCGAGTAACTTTTTCTTATCATTATTTGGACTATAATCAGGTAGTTCCCAGTATTTTTGAATATTAATTTCTTTTTTATGTATATCAAAAACAAGATTACTTGCAGATTCTATCTTGTAAACGTTATTGTATATCGAATAAGGGGATGGAATATACCCTAATGAAAAATAAAGATCTATTGCATCTTTATTAATATTTTTTAAAGATCTTAAGTTTAAATAATCATGTTTTAAAATTCCTTTAAGCTCTGAACTAAATATGAAATAATTTTCATCAAAATAGTAATAAACTGGCTTAACACCAAGTCTATCTCTGCTCAAAAATAGTATATTTTTTTCTTTATCATATATGCAAAATGCCCACATTCCGTTAAACTTATTTACGCATTCTAAACCCCATTCTAAATATGAAGCCAGTAAAACTTCTGTATCTGAGTTTGTATTAAAATTATAACCTTTTTGAATTAACTCATCTTTTAATTCTTGATAATTATAAATTTCTCCATTGTAACATATTGCAACGTTACATTTTTGAATTAACTCATTTTCAAAGTTTTCGTTGCAGGATGCTGTTTCTTTTGAATAAAACATTGGTTGGTGTCCTTTTTCAGTTAAATCTAAAATAGATAACCTAACATGCCCTAAAGACACTTTTTGTTCATTATCCAAAAAGAATCCCCTATCATCGGGTCCCCTATGTTTTATTTCGTTATTCATTAATTTAATGTAATTTTCACTTGAAAAATTAAATCCATTTATTCCACACATGGGCGCACCTAAATATCTTTGAGCCATTGTTTATTTTCTAAATACCAATTTACAAATTTTTGAATTCCTTCTTCAATGGAAACTTTTGGGCGGTAGTTTATCATTTTTTTCGATTTTTCTAAATCTGCCATTGTTACAGGGACATCACCTGGTTGAATCGGCATGTAATTTTTTATTGCATTTATCCCCAGTTCTTTTTCAATTAAATTTATCATGTATTCTAAATTTACTGGATTATCCCCCCCCAAATTAAAAATATTGTATCCCAAATTAGGCGTATTTATTGCGTTTTTGATACCCTCAACGATATCTGAAATATATGTAAAATCCCGGTTCATGTCTCCAAAATTATATATGTCTATTTGTTCCCCATTTAATATTTTTTTTGTAAATTTCCAATATGCCATGTCGGGCCGTCCAAATTCCCCATAAACTGTAAAAAACCTCAAACCCACCATTTCCATATCATAAAGATGATGATAAACATGCGCGAGTAACTCATTGTATTTTTTAGTTGCTGCATAAATGCTAACGGGCTTACCTACATTATCTCTTTCCGAAAAAGGAATTTTTTGGTTCCCGCCATAAACAGAAGAAGACGATGCGAAAACTATTTTTTTAATATTGTATTTTTTAGCAATTTCGAAAATATTTAAAGTTCCAATATTGTTGCTATATTCATATGCCCAAGGATTTTCTAAAGAGTACCTAACTCCGGCTTGTGCGGCTAGGTGGACAATTAAATCAGGCATTTCTTTCGAAAAAATATCTTCCAGTTCTTTAAAATTATCTAAATCTATTTTGTAAAACTTAAAATTATTTTTTGAAAATTTATTTAGCATATCAAGTCTTTTTTCTTTTAAAATCGGATCATAATATGAATTTAAATTATCAATTCCAACCAAACTTTCAATATTTTCATCCAATAAATTTTTGCATAAACTATACCCTATAAAACCTGCTGCACCAGTTACCAAAATCTTCATGAACTCACCGATTAATTTATGCCGACACCCACGTATTCAAACCCTATCTCCTCAATTACATCCTTATTTAATATATTTTTACCATCGAATAAGATTTTTTTATTTACTGATTTTGAAATATCCGCCCAATTTTCAAAATTCAATTCTTCATACTCGACTGCAATAATTATTCCGTCTGAATTTACTACTGCATCCCTTACACTGTCCAAAATATATAAATTATAACCGTAAAAAGCTCGAGATTTATCTAAATTATACATATTGTATGCATTTTCTCGTGCTTTTTTTACATAATCAAATCCTTTGACGATTGCGCCTTCTTTTAACAATAAATCAATTAATTTTATTGATGCACTTTCCCTCAAATCATCAGTTTTTGGTTTAAATGAAAGTCCCAAAACTGAAATCGTCTTACCTGCAATATCTCCGCCATAACGTTCCTTAAGTTTATTAAAAAACCAAAAGATCTGATCTTCATTAACTCGATCAGTTGCACCAATAATGTTTGGAACAATGTCATGATTTTCAAACTGTTTTATAAGGGACTTGACGTCTTTTGGAAAGCACGATCCCCCATACCCGATTCCCGCATTTAAAAACTTACCACCTATTCGATCATCCATACCCATTGCATATGCAACTGTTTTGATATTAGAATTCGTTAAATCTGCTAATTTTGATAATTCATTTATAAAAGATATTTTTGTCGCTAAAAACGCATTTGATGCATATTTTATCATTTCAGAGGTTTCCCAGTTAGTAATCACGAATGGAATATTTTTTTTCATAAATTCCCCATAGATTTCCAAAATATATCGTGATTCGGGGTTAAAATCTTCAAAACCAAGTACTATTCTTTCAGGATTGAAAAAATCTTTGAGTGCGATTCCTTCTCGTAAAAATTCAGGATTTGAAATAATTTCAATATTTGGATTATTTAATCGTTCTTTTATCATTCGATTAGTTCCAATAGGTACTGTGGATTTAATAACTAAATACTTTGAATTTTCAACATAATTTTTCAAATTATCTGTTGCCGAAAATAAAAACCTCAAATCTGTGTTTCCATCCCTATCCTGAGGTGTTCCAACACATAAAAATATTACTTCAGATTCTTTTAAACATTCATAAGAGGTGGTAAATTTTAAATTTTTGCCCACGTGTGATCTCAAAAGTTCCTCGAGTCCTTCTTCGTGTAATGGGCATAAACCCTCGTTTAACATTTTAACTTTAGTTTCGTCTATATCTATGCCCATAACCTCAAAACCAAAACTTGCGAGACCCGTAGCTTGTATCAATCCAACATATCCTGTTCCTATAACTGAAATTTTCATTTTTTCACGTTTAAAATGCAAATACTAGATTTTTAATTCCATCCTGTAATTCGACGTCTGGAATCCAACCTAAACTTTTAGCTTTTTTATAATCTATATATGTTCTATATACTTCACCTTCTCGCTCTTTTTCATATATTGCATCCAAATTAAATCCCAATTCAAAAGAAATAAGTTTAAAGAGCTCATTTACCGAAGTTTCCCTTCCAGAACCAATATTTACTATTTGATTTCTCCACCCTAGTGCCAATAAATTTGCTTTTGCGACATCCCTAACATTTATAAAATCCCTAGTTTGGTTTCCATCCCCATAAATTACGGGCGTTTCCCCTTTTTTTATTTTGTCAATAAATATGGAAATAACCCCTGCTTCACCAAGGGGATCCTGTCTTTCCCCATAAACATTAGAATATCGCAAAATACAGTATTCGATACCATAAAGACGATTATATAGTTCAATATATTCTTCTGCGCAAAATTTACTTGATCCATAAGGAGATAATGGTTTTATTGGGTGATTTTCATCGACGGGTAAGTATTCGGGTTCTCCATAAACTGCACCCCCTGATGAAGAATATATAATTTTTTTAACACCATATTTTTTCATCTTTTCCAGAATATTTACTGTTCCAAGAATATTTACTTCAGCATCGAACATAGGGGCACTTAAGGATTTATTAACGTTAATTTGAGCGGCCTCATGGATTACACATTCAAATCCAGATAAATCCAAAGTTTTATCTAAAATATCTCCATTTATAAATTTTGCGGAAGTATTTAAATTTTTTTCGTTTCCGGTGCTTAAATTATCCAAAATTGATACATCGTGTCCATTTTCGATTAAAATATCTACAATATGGCTCCCAATAAATCCTGCACCACCAGTAACTAAAATTTTCAAAATTTCACCAAAAAATTAAATTTTATTGCTTTTATTAAGTAAATGGCAGTTATTTCTCTAAATTATTTAATTTAAATCGAATCAAAGGAACTATTCCTCGCAAAGATCTTGAATATATTCTTTAAATCCTTCAATGTTTTCAATTCCAAGTTCCACATTTGCTTCAAGCCATCCTTTAATATCCCCTATATCATACCTTTTGAAATCAACTTCGACACCAATTATTTTTTCTTCTTTTAATAATGTTTTCATGGCATCCGTCAATTGTATTTCCCCCCCTTTTCCAAGTTCGATATTTTCGATATGACCAAATATTTTTGAAGATAGAAGGTATGCACCAGTAATTATCAAATTTGAAGGTGCTTCCTCAACATTTGGCTTCTCGATGAGGTCATTTACTTCGAAAATTCCATTTTCAATTTCTTTTCCTGAAATTACCCCATATTTAAAAACATCTTCTTTTGGAACTCTTTCAAGAGCAATTACTGAACATTTATATTTTTCATGTGCTTCGATTAGTTTCTTTGGTACATTTCCTGAATAAATTGTATCTCCAACCATTACGATGGTATAATCTTCACAAATAAATTCTCGTCCACAATATACTGCATCCCCAAGACCTTTCTGTTTCCCTTGCCTAATGTAATAAATATGTGCAAAGTCATTTATTTCCTGAATTGTTTTTAATGCCCCACACTTTCCATCTTTTTTTAATCGATCCTCTAGTTCAAAATTTTTATCAAAATGGTTTTCAATTGCGTACTTTCCACGTCCTGTAATAATAAGTATATTTTCAATTCCTGCTTCAGCCAAATCTTCTATTACATACTGTATAATTGGTTTTCCTAAAACTGGGAGCATTTCTTTAGGCTGTGCCTTCGTAATTGGAAGAAGTCTTGTTCCAAATCCTGCTGCAGGTATGATAGCTTTTTTTACCATTAATTATTACCCCTAAATCACTAACATTTATTAAAAATATATTCAATTATAATAATTAAACCGTATTATATTATTGTATATATTATAGGCAATATCAACAATGATAAAACTGTTGATACAAAACATGCTGAAGCCACGAGTTTTACATCCAAATCATATATTACTGCATAAACTAACGGCATCATTGCAGAAGGCATTGCAGATTGCATTATCGCTACTTGTTTATCTAACTGGTTTGATAAAATACTTTCGGAAATAGGAAATGCAACCAGTGGAGAAATTACCATTCTAAATAAGGATACAATAATTCCATAGAATATTCCAAATTTTGCAGCTTTTGGAGATAAAGAAAGCCCTAGTGAAAGCATTATTAATGGAATTGTTGCATTTGCCATGTATCCAAGTGATTTTATAAAAAATTCGGGGAATGTCGATAATTTTACGTGTAATAATACCAGTATTAATGTAACTATCCCTGTAAATAGTGGTGGAAATGAAAATACTTCTTTTAAAATGCTTTTTTTGGCACCGCTAACTTTAACTCCAACATAAGTTCCAAGAAGCATGCTGCAAAAGATTGCGGACATATCACAAAAAATTGCTCTTAAAAGACCTTCGTTTCCATAAAACCCAAGAATTACTGGATAACCCAAAAATCCTGTGTTTCCAATGGAAGAAACAAGTACAAATCCACCAAGAGATTTGTTATCTAATTTTAAACACTTTCCAACAAGATATGCCAAAAGTGCACAAACTGCCGTTGAAATAAATATAATTAATGGAAGTTTCATAAATTCTGGAAGATCTGAAGGAGTTACATTTGTAAGTAACTGTAAAAAGATTGTTGACGGCATAGTAATGTAAATTACTATTTTATTTAAAACCATTCTGTCTTTTTCGTCAAGTATTTTAAAATTTCTTGAGATATAACCAATTAAAATCAAAAATACTATTATATACATGATTTCCATAAATATCATCGTTTTAAATTTCCTTGTTTATCTATCTCACCAGTTCTTATTCTCGTAGTTGAAATTGGAATATTATCTTTTGCCATTAAAAAGTTGTAAACTTCAATTTTTAAAGGTTTTAATCCATTTTTAAGTCTTATTTTATTTATCGTTTCAGCATTCTCTTTTGTTTCAGGAGTTACGACAATTATGTCATAATCTTTCGAAATTGAGTTTCCATAAGCGTCATTAATTACCATTATTTCATAATCAATTTCATAATTATTTAAAAACTCTTTTAACTTGATTTTTCGGATATCTAATGGATCTACATCATGTTTTTTATACAATTTTATAAATTCGTCACTGGTTATTCCAATAAACAGTTTTCCAAATTTTGATGCATGTAATAACAGATTTTCGTGGCCCTTATGTAATACATCAAAGGTACCTCCAATAACAACTTTATTCATCCCAAAAACACCATTTATAAATTAAAATTAAATAATATAATCTAATAAAATAAAAAAGAAAGAATTATTTTTGTCTCCTTATTGCTTCAAGAATGATTTTTTGCTCAGTTCTTGCAACAACGTTTCTGATTGTTTCCACTGCATCAATATTTGCAGAAATACTAGTAATTCCCCATTCAACCAATTTTTCAACGATTTGTGGTCTGCTTCCAGCTTGTCCACAGATTGAGGTTTTTACGCCTGCATCCTTACATGATTTGATAACAATTTCAATCAATTTGAGAACTGCAGGGTGGTTTTCGAGGTAGTATTTCGAAACGTTTTCATTGTTTCTATCGATTGCAATTGTGTACTGGGTTAAATCGTTTGTTCCAAGGCTTACGAAATCTATTCCTTCTGCGATAATGTCATCGATTATCAAAGCGGCTGCCGGAGTTTCAACCATTACCCCAAACTCCACATCCAATCTAAGTTTTAATCCAACTTCATTTGCGATTTCTTTCACGTTTCTTATTTCATCAACGTTTGTAACTAAAGGTATCATTACATTGATATTTCTGTATCCATCCTCCCTTAATTTTTTGATCGCTTTTAATTCGCACTTTAAAATTTCAGGCTGGTCGAGTCCTCTCCTGATACCTCTCCATCCCATCATGGGGTTGTGTTCGTGAGGTTCTTCTTCGCCACCTTTTAATCCGACAAACTCGTCAGTTGGTGCATCAAGAGTTCTGTATGTAACTGGTCTAGGGTAAAATGCATCTGCAACTTTTCTGATACCTTCTGCGAATACATCAGTTAATGCACCTTCACCTTGATCGTTTAAGATTTTTCCAGGGTGGACACCAGTTCCTAAAATCATGTGTTCTGCCCTTAAAAGTCCAACACCATCAGCACCGGTTGCTGCGGCTCTTTCTGCAACTTCAGGCATGCTGACATTTGCTTTTATCTCTGTTGCAGTAATTACTGGAGCTCCGGCATAAACTACCTGAGCAGGCGCTTTTTCTTCAGTTTTACCAACTTTTCCTTCGTAAACAATTCCTTTTTCACCATCAACAGTGACACATTCTTCATCTTTTAACATTTTTGTAGCTTCTTTGGTTCCAACTACACAAGGTGTTCCGAGTTCTCTTGAAATAATTGCGGCGTGGCAGGTTAGTCCACCATCATCTGTGATGATCGCAGCTGCTTTTTTCATTGCAGGAACCATGTCGGGAGTTGTCATTTTTGTAACTAAAATATCCCCATCAATTATCCTTCCGATTTCTTCAATTTCTGTAATAATTTTTACTTTTCCAGCTTCAGTTCCAGGAGATGCACCAATTCCCTTCAATAAAATTTTTCCATCTATATCATTTGAAGATTTTGATTCTTTTTTCTCGTTTAATGTGGTAATTGGTCTTGCCTGTAACATGTAAATTTCCCCGTTTTCAATAGACCATTCAATATCCATTGGTCGTTTGTAGTGATTTTCAATCGTTTGACCAACGTTTTCGAGTTTTTTGATCATTTTTTCAGATAAAACCTGTTTTTCAAGTAAATTTTCAGGAGTTTTTACTTCTTTTGTAACTCCGTCGGTATCTTTTATAAACATTGTATCTTTTCTTGCAACATTAACACTTAAAATTTCTTGAGTATCTTTTGTGATAATGTACGTGTCAGGACTTACTGTTCCACTGACAACACCTTCTCCAAGTCCCCAAGCTCCTTCGATAACCATCTGGTTATAGTCGTGGTTTATCGGGTTTACAGTGAACATAACTCCAGCTTGGTCAGCATTTACCATTTTTTGAACTACTGCAGCGAGTGCAACTTCAAAATGGTCGAATCCTTTTTCTTCCCTGTAAAAAATAGCTCTTGGTGTAAATAATGATGAAAAACACTCTTGAACAGCCTGTAAAACCTGTTCATCGCCTTTAATGTTTAAAAAAGTTTCCTGCTGTCCTGCAAAACTTGCGTCAGGTAAGTCTTCTGCAGTTGCTGAGCTCCTTACAGCAACAAATGTTTCTTCGTCTCCGCCCATTTCGCAAATTTTACTGTAAGATTCGATAATACTCAATCTCAAATCATCAGGAATTTTAACACTTTCTATAGCTTTTCTAACTTCTTTTGATGCTTTGTTCAATTCTTCATTGTTATTAACATCAATATTTGACAAAATTCTTTCAATTTCATCTTGTAACTTCGTTTCCTTAATAAAGTATCTGTAAGCCTCTGAAGTAACGACAAATGCTGGAGGGACAGGTAATTTCGCGTTCCACATCTCCCCTAAAGATGCCCCTTTTCCACCTGCAATATCAACATCATCATTTCTGAGATCGTCAAGCCAAGTTATCAGTTTCATGTTGAATCCTCCATTCATTCGAGTCATGTTTCTTCTATCAAAAATAACTATGATTACAATTCTATTTTATACATCTCAGATATATAATATTTTGTAGGGTTGATTTCAGACTTAGTTTTTGATAATTTATTTTTTTAAAATATATTTGAGTTATTCATAAAATAGGAACTAAAATACCAAAATAGAAACATTTATATACATTTGATGTGTAGGGCATATCATAAACCTAGGAGGTGCCTCCTTTGAAAAAATATATAAATGTTCTAATAGGTGCTGTCTTTATTTCACTAATCGTGGGATTCAGCGGATGCACAGATAATACTAATGGCTCAAATGACGCAGAAGAAGTCCAGCAGTTCAGTTTAAAAATTTCAGGTTCAACTACCGTTTTACCTATTGCAGAAGAAGCTGCAAAACAATTCATGATTCAAAATAAAAACTACATGATTGAAGTTACCGGTGGAGGCTCAGGCCTTGGTGTTAAAGAATCCGGTGAAAACTTAAATGACATCGGAATGGCTTCAAGAGACGTGAAATCCTCAGAATTTGAAGAATATCCTTCATTACAAGTATTTGGAATTGCAAAAGATGGTGTTGCAATCATCGTGCACCCAGATAACTCAGTATCGGGCTTAACACAAGAACAAATCGTTGCAATATACGCTGGAGAAATTACAAACTGGAATGAAGTTGGTGGCGAAGATGCACCAATTACAGTTTACACGAGAGACGAAGAAAGTGGTACTAGAGAAGTATTCTTTGAAAAAGCACTGAATAAAGGAAATATCACAAAACAGGCCGTTGTTGTTGCATCAAATGGTGCAATGAAATCATCAGTTAAAGCTGATGTTAATGGAATAGGATACCTTTCAATTGGATACCTTGACTCATCAGTTAAAGGCTGTGAATACGAAGGAGTACTTCCTACCGAAGCTAATGTAGTTTCCGGAACTTACAAAGTTTCAAGAACATTAAACGTTATTACAAACGGTCAACCTTCAGAAGAAGCACAAGCATTCATTGACTTTTTATTAAGTTCAGAAGGCCAGCAAATCGTTGTAAATGAAGGATACATCCCTGTAAACTAAATATCTACTTATTTTTTTAAAAAAATTCTATTAATCTTTTCAATTTACAGTTATGGTGAAACAAGATGCATAAAAAAAATATTGGCGAATCAGTCCTTGAAAATATATTGAAATTGAGTGCACTGTTATCAAGCGTAGTTATTTTCTCAATGGTTTTGTTTTTGATAATCAGCAGTCTTCCTGTTTTTTCAGTTGTAAGTCCGTTTGATTTTGTATTTGGACTTGACTGGTCACCAAATTATGACTCTTACGGAATCTTCCCGATGGTTGTTGGGTCATTTTTGGTAACAGTACTTGCACTTGTATTTTCTGTTCCATTGGGAGTTGGATGCGCCATATTTTTAGCAGAACTTGCACCAAAAAAAGTTCAAAATATATTGAGACCATCAATTGAAATTTTAACTGCGATTCCGTCAGTAGTTTACGGTTTTGTAGGGATGGTTTTACTTGTTCCTTTAATTAGAGATGTTTTTAACACAAATCCAGGATACAGCTGGCTTGCTGCATCAATTATTCTTGGAATCATGATTGTTCCAACAATTACTGTACTTTCAGAAGATGCAATAAACTCTGTTCCGTCACAATTAAAAGAAGGAAGTCTTGCAATGGGTGCTACAAGATGGCAGACCATAAAAAAAGTAATTCTTCCAGCTTCACTTAGTGGAATACTTTCAGGTGTTATTTTGGGAATGGGTCGAGCAATTGGAGAAACGATGGCAGTTTTAATGGTTGCTGGAAACTGGCCACTTATTCCAACATCAATTTTCAACCCCGTTAGGCCATTAACATCACATATTATATTGAATATTAAAGAAGCAGCCTCAGGAAGCCCGATCTACTATGCAATGTTTGCAACAGGGTTAGTACTCTTTATAATGGTTCTTTCGCTCAATTTAATTTCCCAGTACATTGATAAAAAATACAAAATAAAATGGGACTAGTAAGGTGGAACTTTGAATAACTCAAAAAAAGCCAAAATCGAAGAAAACATTGTGTTTGGTATTTTTTACCTGTTTGCATTTATTGTAATAGGTATTTTATTTACAATCGTAGGCTATGTCTTTATTAATGGAATTGGCGCAATCAACATGGAATTTTTCTTTGGAGATTCAAACCCAATAAACGTGATTTTAGGTTCTGAAAGATGTTTTGATGGAATCTGGAATTCCATACTTGGAACCCTTGCATTAGTCCTCCTTTCAATCCTTTTATCAATTCCGTTCGGAGTTTTTGGTGCAATATACCTCCATGAATATGCATCAGATAATAAACTAACAAGAGCAATTAGATTTTCATCAGACAGCCTTGCAGGACTTCCTTCAATTGTGTTTGGTATTTTTGGATACGCTCTTGCAATAAAAACGGTTGGTCCATCCCTTCTTATCGGGGGACTTACCCTCTCATTCATGGTTCTTCCAATTATAATGAGAGCGACAGAAGAAGGTCTAAAAGCAGTTGCACCAGGACTTAGAGAAGGAAGTCTCGCAATTGGGGCCACAAAATGGCAGACAATCACAAAAGTGGTAATCCCTTCAGCACTGCCCCAAATGATTACTGGAATTATCCTTGCAATGGGAAGAAGTGCAGAAGAAACTGCCGCAATCATGTTTACCGCAGCTACTGCATTTTCATTTGGAATTGGATTATTCAACAGGGTGGAAACCCTTTCGTTTAGTTTATACGTTCTTGCAACAGAATATTCTACTACAGAAGAACTTCAAATGGCATACGGAATTGCACTAGTATTAATTGCAATCATGTTCATATTATTTACAATTGCAAATATCGTTAAAAATAGATTCAAACTCATGCAGAGCTAATTAAAATTTGGTGTGACTATGAAAATCAAAATGGAATCAAAAGATGTAAATTTGTGGTACGGAGAAAAAAAAGCGCTAAATGATATAAATCTGCCAGTTTACGAAAATAACATTACTGCACTGATCGGTCCGAGTGGTTGTGGAAAATCTACCTTCTTAAGATGCCTTAACAGAATGAATGACTTAATTTCAGGAGTTAAGATTAATGGAAAGATAACTCTTGATGAAAAAAATATTTACGACAAAGATGTTGACGTTGTTGAACTTAGAAAACGAGTTGGAATGGTATTTCAAAAACCAAACCCATTTCCAATGAGTATTTACGATAATATCGCATACGGGCCAAAAATACATGGAATTAAAGACAGAAATGAACTCGATGAAATCGTTGAATGGACATTGAAAAAATCTGCACTATGGGACGATGTAAAAGATGACCTTAAAAAATCCGCATTAAAACTTTCTGGTGGCCAACAGCAGCGGCTCTGTATTGGAAGAACCATTGCAGTAAAACCTGATGTAATACTGATGGATGAACCGTGTTCGGCACTTGACCCGATTTCCACGCTTAAAATTGAAGATTTAATGGTTGAATTGAAAAATGAATATTCAATAGTAATTGTAACACACAACATGCAGCAGGCTAGTCGTGTTTCAGACTACACTGGATTTTTCATGCTTGGAAATTTGGTAGAATTTAATAAGACTGACAAATTATTCGTTGAACCTGAAAACAAAAAAACTGAAGATTATATTAGCGGAAGATTTGGATAATTAAATTCAAAATGGGTGATAAAAATGGCCAGAACTGCATTTTCAAACCAAATGAAAGAAGTTGAAGATATGATTTACGAAATGTCTGAAATGTGTGCAATTGCTTTGGAAAATTCAATAACCGCATTTATAAACAATGACATTGAACTTGCAAAAGTTATCAAAGCAGGAGACGATGCTATTGATCTAAAGGAAATGGAAATTGAAGAGAAGTGTATCTCATTTATGGCAACACAGCAACCTGTTGCAAGCGATTTAAGAGAAATGATTACAATGATTAAAATCATATCAAAACTTGAAAAAGTTGGAGATATGGCATCAAGAATTGCAAAAATAACCATAAAGTCTGAACACGACACATTGAGATCAAAAAATGGAAGCATGTTAACAATCATGGGCGAAATTCTTGATAAAATGCTTAAAAATTCGATTTCATCATTCAGAAATAGGGATTTAACTGTTGCAAAAGAAACTTACCTTGAAGATGGTAAAATAGATGAACTCTACAAAGTACTCTGCAGAGACATGACAATAAACATGATTGAGAACCCAAAAGTAATCAGTGAAGCTGGTGACTTTATCGTTGTTGGAACATACCTTGAAAGAGTCGGAAATTTGTGTGGAAGTATCGGAGATAGAGTTGCATTCATGATTACCGGAGAAAGATTAAAAGAAGAAGAATTTGAGAAAATATTGAAAAAAACTACAAAAAAGTTGGAAAATTAATCCTTATATTTTTCATCAACTACTATTTTTACAGGAACAAATGGAATTTTGAGCTCTTTTGACTCAAGCCTTTTATCAACCATTATCAAATCATTTAACTTTTCCTGAATGCTTTTTGAAATTTTTCTAACGATTTCTGAAGGTGCTGCCGCAGTATAGAGGTACGGTTTTTTACCTAAACCCTCTTTATCCATTTTTTCTCTTGAAACATATCCTGTGTTGTACATATCAAGTATTGATTCTCGAACTGTTGATGGGTAGATTCCTGTTCCATCAGCAATTTCGTCAACTGTACTTTTGTTGTATTTTCTTAAATATATGTAGATCTTTGCTCGAACTTCACTTGACATTAGATTTGCAAGATTTTCGATTAGCTTTCGATCTACGTTTTCGATAGAATTCACTAATATCGCCCCACTCTAATAAGCTAATTTAAAAATTTAACCCAATATAAAATAGCCATTTAAAGCGCCCCCACTTCAAAAGACTTAATTATATATTTTAAAAATGTGGGATATAAAGTTTTTGTATTGTCAACTATCATTGAAAAACAGTTTTGATCAAATTCGATCTTATGTTGATTAGTTTTGGGCATAATAACTAAATTAAAAAGAGAAAAAAGTTAAATTTCGGAAAATACTTCGTCAAGAGCCGAAATTATTGAATCGATGTGTTCTTTTTCAACGATTAACGGAGGTAAAAACCTCAAAACTGTATCAGAAGTGCAGTTTATTAAAAATCCTTTTTCGAACATTTTCGAAACTATATCTGATCCATTGAATGTTAATTCCACCCCAACCATTAATCCTAACGACCTGACTTCTTTTATGAAATCATATTTTTCTTCCAATTTTTTTAATTCAGATCTAAAGTATTCCCCCATTTCAAGCGTATTTTCTAAAAGTCCTGAAATTACATCAATTGCAGCGTTAGATGAAGCACATGCAAGCGGATTTCCACCAAATGTGGTTCCGTGGCTTCCAGGGGTAAATGCATCTGCAATTTCGCTTTTTGCAACCATTGCACCAATTGGGAATCCTCCACCAAGCCCTTTTGCAAGCGTTACAATGTCAGGAACTACCCCGTACTGTTCATAGGAAAACATAGTTCCAGTTCTTCCCATTCCACACTGTACTTCATCAAAAATTAAAACGATATTATTTTCATCGCATAATTTTCGAACTGCTTTTAAATATTCCTTGTCTGCAGGGTGGATTCCACCTTCCCCCTGAACTGGTTCAATCATTATTGCAGCTGTTTTTTCTGAAATTCCTGCGTTCAATGCTTCGATATCGTTGAAGGGAATGTAATTAAAACCTTGTGGTAATGGTTCAAACCCTTCCTGATATTTTGCTTTAGGAGTTGCAGTAACTGTTGTAAGGGTTCTACCGTGGAAAGCGTGTTCCATTGTAATAATTTCCCCCTCTTTACCTTTTTTTTTACCGTATTTTCTTGCAAGCTTTATTGCAGCTTCGTTTGCTTCTGCACCGCTATTACAGAAAAATGCTTTATCTAATCCGCTTAAATTTACGAGTTTTTTTGCTAACTCGATCTGTGGAACATTGTAATATATATTTGAAATGTGGATTAAGGTTTGTGCCTGATTTTTAATTGTTTCAACAACCTTGGGGTGGCAGTGCCCGACGTTATTTACCCCAATTCCTGCAAGAAAATCAAAATATTCTTTTCCTTCAGTATCAAATACGCTCATTCCTTTTCCTTTTACAAGGACGACTGGAACTCGGCCGTAAGTATTTATAACGTATTTTTTCTCATCCAAAATAATTTGTTCTTTTTCTAAAGTGCTCATTCTAACCACCAAGACAATCAAATCAGTCGTGTGATAAATAAATCATGATTCAAAATTATTTAATAGTACCGAGTTTAAAAATATATTGTTTTTGAAAATAAGTTTTGTAATTTTCACTACCGATAATTATTCAACGAATCAGAGGATTAAAATGACGTTTGATCTAACCAGCATGTTTGAATATTTAGCAATTATAAACACGATAATCCTCGTAATTTTAGGTTATATACTCATAATGTTGTTAAAACTTGTAAAATCTAATTTCGAATATTCAAGAAGTTTAACCTGCCCCGAAGACAGGATTGAAGTATTAAATGACGAAAAATACTATTATTATGTTTTAAATCGAATAAAATATGCTAAAAAAGAAATCGACGTTATCATGTTTTCGATATACTTAAATCCAAAGATATCAGAATTAATCGATGAACTTGTAAATGCGAGAAAGCGTGGAGTCATGGTTAGAGTAATTCTTGAAGAAGAAGTAGGATCAAATATTCTAGCCCAGAGCAAGCTTTCAAGCCAGCATATCATGGTAAAATTCCACGATTCTAAGAAAACACATAATAAATTAATAATTTTGGATGATACAGTCATTGTTGGAAGCCACAACTGGACTGATAAAGCCCTTTTTGAAAATAAAGAATCGGGAATTGCAATATCGAACGAAAGTGTTCTTAAAGAGGAAAAAGAATATTTCGAGTCATTGTGGAGGTCTGTCGAATGAAAATAGCTATTTTTTCCAAACTAACTATCAAAGAAGATCAAATAAGAAAAAAAATGGATGGGCTTGACGTAGATATCTATCCCCCAATAAAACGGGGAGATTTGACGTCTAAAAAAATTTTTGATTATGATATTATTGGGATAATCGATGGATGTTTCTTGCAAAATACCGCGGTAGCCCATAGGGAAATTTTAAAGGTCATTCAAAATAACACAACAGTATTTGGTGCAGGTTCAATGGGGGCACTTAGGGCTTCAGAACTCGACACCTGTGGAATGATTGGAGTTGGTTCGGTTTACTCACTATACAAACACGGAATAATTACGGATGATGATGAAGTTGCAGTTACTTTTGATGATAATTTAAATCAGATCACATTTTCAATGATCAGCTTTAGGGAAATGATCAACAATGCATTGAAAGATAAAATAATCGATGAAGATGATTCTAAACGATTGATTAATTCTGGAAAAAAACTTTATTATCCACTTAGAACCTTTGAAAATGTTATTGAAAAATCAGGAATTTCTGGAGAAAAAAAGGAAATTTTAGAAAAATATCTTAAAAATCAGCCAGACATAAAAAGAAATGATGCTTTAGAGATGCTTGAAGAAATTATAAAATATGTTGAAAAACAGTAATGATTTAAAACAGTTTTTTAATAGTTATATAAAAATATCTGGTGAAGTCATGAAAATGGAACTTAAGGTAAAACCCATTGAAAATGGAACTGTTATCGACCATATCAGTGGCTCAAAAGCCTTGAAAGTTTATAAAATCTTAAATATCGAAGAAAAACTCCCAATAACCCTTGCACTAAATGTACCCTCAAAAAAAGGCGTTATGAAGGATATCCTGAAAATTGAAGGGCTTGAACTTACAAAAGACGATGTAAATAAAATTGCGCTAATTTCACCAGATGCGACGATAAACATCATAAAAGAAGGAAAAGTCATAAAAAAATTTAAAGTAGACCTCCCAAAAAGAATTGATGGAATAATAAAGTGTACAAATCCAAACTGTATCACGAATAAAGAGAATATTGAAGGCAAATTCTCGATTGAACAGAAAAACACGTTAAAAATCAGATGCGAATACTGCGAAAAATTCATTAATTCAATTATAATCTCAAAATAAACACGTAATCAAATTTTCAGTAAATATTGTTAACAAACCTGCGGTGATTTTTATGAAATTGCACGAATATGAAGCAAAGGAAATTTTTAAAGAAAATGGAATCCCTGTTCCAAAAAACAAACTTACATGCGGTAAAGTCGACAGTATCGAGTACCCTGTCGTTATAAAAGCGCAAGTATTAGTCGGTGGAAGAGGAAAAGCTGGCGGAATATTATTTGCAGATAATTTAGATGATGCAAACAAAAAAATTGAATCATTGATTGGAAACACAGTAAAAGGAGAACTCGTTGAAAAAGTACTCCTTGATGAACAAATTAAAATTGCAAAAGAATACTATGTTGGCGTTGTTGTTAACAGGAACGAAAAAAACAATGTTGTCATATTTTCAACAGAAGGTGGAGTAGATATTGAAGAAGTGGCTTCAAAAACTCCCGAAAAAATAATAAAATTACCGTTAGAATCTGGAAAAGAATTTTTACCATACCTTGCAAGAGAAATGCTCAAAAAAGCAGGCATTCCGAGTGCAGAAATTCCAAAAGTTGCGGATGTTTTATGCAAAGTTTACAAAGCATTCAAAAACATGGATGGAATTTTAGCTGAAATAAACCCGTTGGTATTTACCGAAGATGGAAAAATCATTGCTGCTGATGCAGTTTTGAATATTGATGACGATGCGTACTTTAGACATAAATACGATAAATTTGAAGAATTTAAAAAACAGGAAAAATCCGAATTTGCATATGTTGAACTTGATGGGGACATTGCAGTTATTGGAAACGGTGCAGGACTCACCCTTGCAAGCATGGACATTGTAAAAGAGTTCGGCGGAGAACCTGCATGTTTCTTAGATGTTGGTGGCGGTTCCAATAGAGAAACTGTAAAAAAAGCACTTTTAAAAGCAACTTCAAGAAAAAATGTTAAAGGAGCGTTTATCAACATTCTTGGTGGAATTACAAGATGCGATGAAGTTTCACTTGGAATTGTAGATGTTTTAAAAGAAAATCCTAACCTCAAGTTTGCAGTTAGGATGATGGGGACTAACGAAGAAAAAGGAAGAAAAATTCTATCTGAAAATGGAGTAAGTTTCGAAAATTCAATGGAAGGGGCTGCAAGAGCACTTACTGAATTAATAAACAGTTAAATGTGATTTTGCATGTTTAATATCCGAAGAAAAAAACAGGAAACCGTTTCAAGGGATAAGTACGAAGATATTAAAAAAATATATCTTGAATCTAAAAAATCTTATCTCGAACTTGAGGCAAAATACAAACATGAATTGTACACGAATGGCCAGTTAAAAAGTGAACTAAGTCGAAAAAACGTAGAACTTGAATATTTAAATCATAAATTAAATGAACTCTATGAAAAATATAGAGATCTTTCAAAAAATTACGAAAAACTGGAAAATAGAATTAAATTTCTCCTTTCGGAACTTGAAAAAAAACATGAGCAAGATTCTGAAAAATAATTATCCCATATTTTTACATATTTCTTTTAAAATTTGTAATTTTGAAGTACGTTTATCCGCTTTTACTTTGATATATCCACAAATTTCCCATGGATCCTTTGGATAACTTTTTTTATGTTCAATACTGTATTCCAAACCCATTTTTTTTAGTTTACCTGCAATATCTTTTAATTTCGGGTTTTGTACTGCAAATTCTTTTGGAACTTTCCTACCTTCGTTTTTGGTCCTTTTTAAGTCAATATATGCGGGCCATATAATCATTTCTTTCATTACTTTCACCGAAATTATTTAATCCATTTTTCTTTTACAAACGTGTGGATAATTATCATTATAACTACAATGGATATTGCAGAAATTATCCAGAATCCATAAGGATGCTCTGAAAGAGGCATGTATTTAAAATTCATTCCATATATTCCTGTAATCCACATTGGGACTGCAAATAATGCAGTAACCATTGTGAGAATTTTCATTACCTGATTCATCCTTATGTTTTCAATCGAAAGCGACATGTCCATCATTGACGATAAAAGCTCACGGTACGTTGTTTCCATGTCAATTAACTGCAAAATATCATAGTAAAGATCTTCGAATTCCCACCGATCTTCCTGAGTGGTTATTGAAATGTATTTTCTTTTTAAAACTGAAATAACATCCTTGTTTGAAATAAGCGCCTTGTGGAAATATACGAGCATTTTTCTAAGCTGTAAAATTTCTTCAGTCATGTTTTTATTCTGTTCCTGAACGATTCTGTCTTCTAAAACATCGAGTTGATCTTCAAGGTTTACGAGAATTCTAGAATAACTTATTGTAATCTGGTTTAGTATCGTGTATATAAAAAATCCTTTTCCTTTATCAAGAAGTGTTTTTGGTTTTTTTGTTTTTACAAGGTTGTAAAGTCGCCCAATTGATTTAATTTTATCCGCATGAATTGTCAGTATTATATTATCTTTTACATAAATTCCAAAAGAAGTAGTTGTGATGTCTTCTTCAAATAAAGGAGCTTTAAAAATAATTGTATAGTAGTTATCTTCTTCTTCGACCCTTGGAACTTCCTGTTCATCGAGCCCAAGACTTAATTCATCAATTTCTATACCCATTGTTTTTGAAAGTTCTATCAATTCTACGTCTGAAGGATCATAACAATCAATCCATATGAGATCGTGTTCTCTATCCATTTGGTCCAGATTTAAAACTTCAAATGATCCTTTGTTGTAACCTAGAATTTCAAGCATGAGTTTCACAACTATTCGGTATTCAGCTTTTCCTTGTTTTTAGGTTCATGAAATAATACAACAGACAATACTATCAATACAGAAACATATGCCAAAATATACATTACAAGACCCGTAAATTCAACAGCATATCCATTTAAATAGCCTGATGAAACTATCAACATTTGTCTTAACATAAACGCTAAAATTACGTTGAAAAATAGTCTCTTTAAAAGCCGGAGTATACTTTTTTCAGTATGTATCAAATCATCTATAAAGTGAACAAGCACCAATAACACAAAACCCAACGTTAAAGGATTTGCAATATTTAGCAGGAATTTTCCAAAGAATATCGTTAATTCTGGATCTACCGAAACTCGGTAAGAGTAGAGTATTCCAACAAGAAGTATCAAAAATCCCAAAATATTTCCAAAAGGAGATAGTTTTCCAACTTCGAGACCTTTTTTACTTTCAGTAAGTGTCTTTTTGAGGGATTCTACTAATCCAACGCCCTCAGATAAGATGTAAATTCCAATAAGTCCTGCAATTATTCTCCAGCCCAGATCTGAGAATATCGCATAAAGAATCATTGCAAATCCGATTGAGGTAAATATTAAAGGAATGTACTGGGACATTGTCTTTTTTATAAATTCTTGTACAAGGTAGTACGTTGATTCGAGAGATTCGTTCTGTTTAATTACGATTCTCTTTTTCCAAACGAAAATATCTTTTAACTCCAAATATTTCAAAACCATTTCGTCTTCTTTCCCATCTGAAACGAGATATATGAAATTAGGTTCATAGAGATAAATTAAAAAGTCAATCTGTTCCTTAATTTTAATTGCACATACCTCTGATTCAATATCTATATCCCCAGAAATTGTTGCAATTTCAACATCTTTTCCTTCTTTTTTTAGATGATCATAGTGCTGAATTCCACCAAGCATTGAATTTACATCACTGTCCCCAGGGTCAGTCAATCCAAGCTTCACAGCTGCATTGATATTATCCTCCCTACTTAAAATTGGAGTCCTGATATTTGCCTTCCTTCCGACATCGTCATCCATGTCGACAACAATAACAAGATACTTTTTATCTTCGGGAACGTTATAATCTTTTCCGATATCCTTTATTGATACCATTATACCACTTTAACACTGAAATAAGAAATAAATATACTTTTTTAAACGATTAGGGTTTTTTCTGCAGATTTTCTGAAACATACAAGAACGTTAACATGGTAACTAAAAAACCGTAATTAATGCCGATTTCACACATTGATAACAATACGGCACCATAAATAGAATATATTTTAGTATCGCTCTTTTTATATATTAACTTACTTATTATTCCAAATATTAACGAAAAAATTAAGCTGTAGTAACCCAGATCAAGATAAATCGGGCCAAACATGGTTGAAGTAATATTATGTGTGTAACCATGAATTATTTCACCAATTAACGACTCGCCACCAGGTGTAAATGCAATTTTTCCACATAATGCCGTAGGGTACAATATAATCTTTTCTAAAGTCATTAAATCAAAATAGGCCCTGTATGACATGATTTCTAAAAAATTAAGGCTCCATGATTGGCCTGATGAAGAAAGTATCGATTTTGCCATTATTCCTAAAAATGGTATTGTAAAAATTCCAATTAAAAATATTTTTTTTGCATTTATTTTGTTTCTTTTATAATTATAAAGCAAATATGCAACGATTAATACCAAAACATTTGCTTTATAGCCCGTTACTGCCAAAATTGCAAAAGATACCATAAAATATCCAAAATTAAAGAGACTTGCAAATGTAAGCGCACCTGATGAAATTAATCTCAATGGATCGTTTGAAATTGCCATTCTAACTGTATAATCGGTAATTGGAACGCTTCCATGAATTAAAATTATTGCAATGAATGAAATTACCCCGATTAAAAACATGATTTTACTTATTTTTTCAGAGTAATAATATTTCATAAATACGTGTAAAATCAAAAATACAAGTCCTGAAAAGAGTATCGCATTTATAACACTTGCTGAAAGTACAAATACTCCAAAGAACATGGAAAATCCAAGTAAAATTCCAGAAATTAATTTTAAATTTAATTTACCTAATTTCAACGTCTTTTCAAAATTTATAAAAAATGGAATTGAAAAAATAGCTAAATTTCCAAATACGACCAATATCATTTTTAAAAGGGAATCTATTCCAAATTTATCAAAATAAGGAATTGCGAGTAAGAATATCAGCATGTGCCCCAAAAAAATTATTACTATCGGGTTATCAAGTCCAAGTCCATATTTTTCTCTGAAATAATCTTTAAATCTTTCAAAATTATTTTTTAGCATTTAAAATCCCCCGAAAAATCCCGTAAAATGTCATAATTATACCTAATGCATACATTACAACCACATCTAAATCCAAAATCCCAGTTTCAATTCCAACGATTAAGTAAGAAACCATTATTGAATAAAATCCAAGATATAAACCTTTTAATTTACTTGAAAGATTATTTGAAAGCCCCATTAAAAGCCCAAAAATTCCAAAATATGGAACAAGCCCTATCATTCCAAAATCCATTAAAACTGCACCAAATATTGTTGGCGTGATTGTAACCCCCGTTACCCCAATACTGTTTGCAATTAATGTTCTTGGACCATAGTTTGAACCAGCAATTAATCCGTACGATGAAAATATGGCGTTATGGATAACTCCTTGGAAATTACCGTTGAAATTCTTAACGATAAGATCAAATATACTCATTGTAAGGTCTATCCTTGAAATTAGGGGATTTCCACCAATATTTAATATATAATGTCTTAAAAATGAGAGTCCAAATATAACAAATGCAAGCCCGATTAATGAATAGATCATGAGTTTATTTTTTATTTTTTCGGAATAATACATTGCAAAGATTGTTGAAAGTAATAACACCACAACTTGCGTACGGTATCCTAAAAGTACTATTAAAGCAGAAAATACACCCGAATATAAAAATATCTTTTTATTGCTTAATTTTGAACTTGAAACCAGTATTGCCCATCCAAGGGGGAGCGTGTGTGAAAATCCCGTATAAATAACGCTTAAAAATTTCCTGGATGCCGGATCGAACAGAGGCACTCCCCTAACCCATAAAAGATCCATTATCGTAAAAAAAATTCCAAATAACATTAAAAAAAGTCCTATTTTTTCATGAAGTTTATAATTTACTTCGTAAGGTTTAAAATCCAATTTTTTAAAGATATTCTGCCCTGCGATAAATGAAATATAAAAAAATACTGAAGAAAATAATACAATGCATGCAGACATTGCACTTACATTTGATAAGAGTACGAAGAGGCAGGATAAACCAACAAATATGTGGTGCGGTCCGATTTTTTGTGAATTAAGTTCCAAAAACTTCTTCATACTATTACATCCAGGTTATAAGTTTTGCATTGTTATAATTTTCAGTGTTTATCTCGTTACTTGATTCTTCGACAATAATATTTACTTCCATTTTTGATGTAACAATTTTTTGAGGATTTATTAAACTATCTAAATTTTTTAAGTCATCCAAATTAAACGTTCCTTTTAAAATAAGCCCTCCATCCACAAAACTCATTTTTGGGAGAGCTGTTTCGTATTTGAAATAATTTATAACTTCAAGTTGCTCTGTCGGTGAAAAAGTATCTGCATCGATTGCAAATGAACCATCGATATCGACTTCGAGAACCGTTAAATCGTCACCAATATCTGCATAAACAATATCACATATTTCTGAAAATGAAGTTCCATTTATTGATTCCAAGTTGTACCTGATTATCGTGTTTCCTAAAGGCACCAGATATATTTTGCTTGCAGCAATATCTTCTTTTGAAGCAAGTTTTCCACCGATAGTCATTTCTTTATTGTCATAAGCAACGGTAAGAGTTCCACCACTTGCAGCTAAAATTTGTACTCTATCAGAGAATTCTAAACTGTCAGCAGTCCATGTTCCATCAATATCTGCATAAAGAGGGAAACCTTTAAGCATTATATTTTCAGAAATCCATGCACATTTGTACATTTCTTCCCCATCAAATGTATACTCCGCTGATGTCGGGCTTAAAAAGTTATATCCGATTGCAAGGGCAGTAACCAAAACTGAAATTAAAACTAAAAACTCTAAAATTCCGATTTTTTTCATGAATCTAACCCCTTTTAAAAATTAAAAATAAAAATAATTGTTTTTAAAAGTAATTTAAAAATTATTTTTTGTATGCGTTCAATACTGTTTCTGCAATACTTTCTGAGTCAAGTTTATAATATTTCAATAAATCTCCTGCTTTTCCAGATTTTCCAAACTCGTCATTGATACCAATTCTAAGGAGTTTTTTATTTAATCCTTCTTCTGCAATAACTTCAGAAATTGCACCACCAAGTCCTGCGACAATACTGTGGTCTTCGATTGAAACTATGAAATCTTTTGAATTTTTTATTGCATCTTTATCAATTGGCTTTATTGTTGCAATTGCAATGACTTCTGCAGATATTCCTTTTTCAGAAAGTATTTTTGAAGCGTTGATTGCTTCTGGAACGAGTTCTCCTGTTGCAATGAGTGTAATATCAGTTCCTTCTTTTAAAATTCTTGCTTTTCCAAACTCGAATTTTGCTTCTTCTTCGTTTTCAAAAATTATTTCAGTATTTCCTCTAGGCATTCTTACATATACTGGACCTTCGTAAGTTGCAGCCCACCTAACAGCACTTTTTGTTTCCAAATAGTCAGATGGCGATATTACAATCATTTTTGGGATTGCTCTCATTATTGCAATGTCTTCAGTCATTTCGTGAGATGCCCCATCTTCACCAACGGTAACGCCACTGTGTGTTGCACATATTTTTACATTTAAACCAGGATACGCGATAGAATTTCTAATCTGCTCCCAAGCTCTTCCTGTTGCAAACATTGCAAAAGTTGATGCAAACACAGTTTTTCCAGTTCTTGAAAGTCCTGCTGCCATACCCATCATGTTCTGTTCTGCAATTCCTGCATTGAAAAATCTTTCAGGATATTTTTTAGCAAAAATGCCTGTTTTAGTAGAACCTGACAAATCAGCGTCAAGCACCACAATATTTTCATTTACTTCACCAAGTTCGGCCAGCGTTTCACCGTAAGCCTCCCTCATTCCTTTTTTTTTTCCGTTCATATAATTCACCACAGACTTGTAAACGTCATTATATTTCTTAATTTAATTTAGGTTAAATTTTAAAGTTTGCAGAATTTCTTAAATCATTTACTGCTTTTTTAACATCTTCCTTCCCATATATTGCTGAAGCTGCAATTAATGCGTCTGCCCCTGCTTCAACAGCTTTTGGTGCAGTTTCCAGATTAATTCCACCATCTACAAAGATTTTTGTATTGTAGCCTTCAGTCAATATTTTGTTTTTTAAATTATCTATTTTTTTAAGCATTGGATTTATAAAAGACTGCCCTGAAAAACCTGGCTCAACTGTCATCACCAAAACACCATACAGATTTTCTAAAACGTATTCCACGTTACCGATTGGTGTTGAGGGATTTAATGCAACTATTGGCTTTGCGTCGTGTTCTTTTATCATGTCAACAGTTCTAAATAAATATTTGCTGGATTCTGCGTGAAATGCAATTATATCTGCAGCATCTGCCAGTTTAGGAATAAATAACTCGGGATTTTCAACCATTAAATGTACGTCAATTGGAACGTCAGTTATACTTTTCAAATAGTGGGGAACCCTAAGCCCCATACTTAAGTTCGGTACAAAGTGTCCGTCCATTATATCAACGTGAAAGAAATCAATATTTCCTTCTTCGGCTTTTTTTACTTCTTGTTCCATATGCCCGTAATCTGCAGAAAGAATGGATGCACCAATCATTACCATTTAAATCACCACTAATTACTGAAGTTCTGTAAGTGCTTTTTCAAGTTCTTCGTTATTTGGAGCTTTTCCGTGGAATCCAACGTTATTTTCCATGAATGATACGCCTTTTCCTTTTATTGTATTTGCGATAATCATTTTTGGCTTTCCGTTTTTCATTGTTTTTGCGAGTTCCACCGTTTTGATAATTTCTTCATAATTGTGACCTTCGATTTCAAATACATCAAAACCAAATCCTGAAAATTTAGCCTTTAAATCTGCAAGACACATTACATCTTCAGTGCAGCCGTCAATCTGGAGTTTGTTTCTATCAACAAAACCAATTAACTTATCGAGTTTGTAGTGTGCCGCAGCCATTGCAGCTTCCCAAACCTGCCCTTCTTGACATTCTCCATCCCCTAAGAGAACGAAAACGTTATTTTCATATTTGTTTAATTTGCATCCAATTGCAACACCAACTGAAGATGAAAATCCCTGGCCTAATGAACCAGTATTTACCTCAATTCCAGGAATTTCAATTGTCGGGTGTCCTTGTAAAAGAGCTCCGATTTGTCTTAAGTTCCATAATTCTTCTTCTTTAAAATAGCCTAAATCTGCGAGTGTTGCATAAAGTGCAGGACATGCATGACCTTTACTTAAAATAAACCTATCTCTTGATTCCAATTCTGGATTTTTTGGATCATAACTCATAACATTGTAATAAAGAGCAGTAATTATATCAATTGCTGAAAGGGATCCTCCAGGGTGCCCAGATTCTGCAAGTCCAATCATTTTTACAATATTGTATCTTAAACTTTTTGATTTAGCAGCTAATTCTTCAAAAGTCAAGTTTTTTGTGTTTTTCATTCTTTTCACCGATTTTAAAAACATGAATTTTTAAATCTGTTTCGTTTTTTCTGTTGATTTTACCAATAATAGCAATAATATGAAAAATAAAAATAAATCGCCAACAAACAAGTTAGACATGTTAAAATATTATATCTCTGAGAATATTAATATTACAATCCATTGATAACATGAATATATCGGATGCATTTATAAATTTTTTGTATTGTCCACTTGTTAAATATTATTTTTCAGAAAATATCAGAAATACAGTTTAAAACAATCATATTTAAATCATAGAATAGATATCATTATGAAAATTGAGTAGTTAAGAAATAAACTGGTGATTTTATGAGTACACTCGATTATTTAAAGATTCTCGCAACAGAAAAAGGAATTTCTGGAAGAGAAGATAAAGTAAGAGAATACATGGAAAAAGAACTTGAAAAATACTGTGACAGCATTGAAACAGATAAATTTGGAAATTTAATTGCAAAAAAAGGATCAACTGGTCCAAAAATTATGATTGCATCACACATGGATGAAATCGGACTTATGGTTAAGTTCATCGATGACAAAGGATTTTTAAAATTTACAAAAATTGGTGGAATTAACGACCAGATGCTTTTAAACCAGAAAGTCATCGTTCACAGCAACGAAGGCGATATTGTTGGTGTTTTAGGTTCAAAACCACCTCACAAAATGAAAGAAAGCGAAAGAAACAAGTTAATTTCTGCTGAACACATGTTTATCGACATCGGTGCAAAAAATAAAGAAGATGCAGAAAAAATGGGTGTTGAAATCGGTACTGCGATTTCATTCAAGTCTGAATTCGACAACCTCGGTGGAAACGTAGTTTCATGTAAATCATTTGACAACAGGGCAGGCTGTGCAGTTGTTTTGAAAACCATGGAATTACTTAAAGATATGGATTTAAAATGTCAGGTTTACGCTGTTGGAACCGTTCAGGAAGAAGTTGGATTAAAAGGTGCAAAAACATCTGCATTTGGAATTAATCCCGATATTGCATTCGCACTTGATGTTACAATCTGTGGAGACCACCCGGGAATTAAATTAGAAGATGCACCAGTGGAACTTGGAAAAGGCCCTGTTGCTACAATCGTAGATGCATCTGGAAGAGGAATTATTACACACCCAACAGTTTTAAGAATGGTTAGAGATGTTGCAAAAGCAGATGAAATTCCTGTCCAATATGAAGTTGGAGAAGGAGGAACTACTGATGCAACTGCAATCCACTTAACAAGAGATGGAATTCCAACAGGAGTTATATCCGTTCCTTCAAGATACATCCACACACCAGTTGAAGTTATTGATACAGAAGACCTTGAAAAAACAACCGAACTCGTTGTTGCGTGCATTAAAAAAGTACACGAATACTTTTAATTTCGATTAAAAATCTATTTTTTAATTTTTAGGATATTAAAAAAATTTAAAAATTTAAAATAAAACAAAAACGTGAATTTTATGAAACTTGACATTAAAAAAGACTTGAAAAATATTGCATGGCACTGTAGAATGTGCGGTGGCTGCTGTGACTCTCCAAGCGTTTCCAAAAAAGATGTTGCAAACATTGCAGGATTTTTAAAAATACCATTTGACGAAGTTGTTAAAAAATACCTCGTGAACTTTGATGGAATGACCGGAAGGCTCAAAACGTCAAAAGAAAAATGTATATTCTTAGATGAAAACAACAAATGTAAAATCTATAGAGTTAGACCAATCATCTGTAGATTAAGACCTTATTCAGTTCAAATTAAAGATAAAAGCCTTGTTTTAACATACGATGGCTGGTTTTTAGAAAACTGTAAAGGTCAATTTGTTGGAGATTTAGACCCTGCTGAAGAATATTATAAACACGCTGAAACTGTTTTAAAATATCTTGGAGAAGAAAAAAATACTCCTGAAGAATTATTTGAAAAAGCGAAAAAAAGATTGAAAAAATCTAAAAAACAATAATTTAACAGAAAGTTCTGTTTGAAACTGGGATACATAGTGTCTTTTTACAATTTGGACATTCCACAGTTATTTTATCCAGTTCATAGTTTTCTGTAAACGGCTTGTCACAGTACGGGCAGTACCATATCTTTTTACTTGTTTTTTCGCATTCCCCAATTTCTCCAACAGTAGGGTGCTTTTTAAACGTAACGTCACTTTCTTTATCTTGATATTTAAAAAAAAGTTCGATTAAATCCTTGTAAATCTCAACTGCTGATTTTCTTATGCATTTTTCTCCGCCACAAATCGGACACTCCATATTTTCACCAAAAATTTTCATCCAAAATTTATCCACAACTATGCTAAAACTGTAGAGTTTTATTCTATATAATATACTGTTACATCAAAAGTTTTAAATTTTAGTCCCCCAACTTTATTTTAGTAAATTTCTGGTGTCTTTATGAAATCGATAATTTTGGGAATTCTTTCATCGCTTTTTTTCGCATCCACTTTTGTTTTAAATAGGCAGATGGATCTTTTTGGTGGGGACTGGGTATTTTCCGCATCATTAAGGTATATATTTACACTTCCAATCCTTTTAATCTTACTTTACGGCAGAAATAACGTTAAAAAAGTAATTTCCGAGATAAAAAGTAACTTTAAAGAGTGGTTTATCTGGAGTAACGTTGGTTTTGTTTTACGCGCCACTTACATTTGCAGGTGACTACGGTCCATCATGGCTTATTGCGGGAACCTGGCAGATTACAATTATTGCGGGCATTCTTGTAACGCCCTTATTTTACAGCATGATTGAAAATAATGGAAATTTAGAAAAAGTAAGGAATAAAATTCCAAAAAAGTCGCTTTTTATTTCCACAATAATTCTTTTTGGAATAATTTTAATGCAGTATTCAAGAATAACTTCAGTATCTACAAATGATCTTATTTTTGGATTTTTACCAGTTATTGTCGCAGCATTTTCATATCCTCTGGGAAACAGGAAAACCATGGAAATTTCAGGCGGTAAATTAACCACTTTTCAGAGAATTCTTGGAATGACACTTTGCAGTATGCCTACATGGATTTTAATCTTATTTTATGGGCTTTTTAGATCAGGCATTCCAAACAATAACCAGATTATGCAGTCATTTATCGTTGCACTGTTTTCTGGAATAATTGCAACATGGCTTTTTTTTAAAGCAACGGATATCGTCAGAAAAGATATGAAAAAACTTGCTGCTGTTGAATCGACACAGTCTGGTGAAATAGTATTTTCAGTGCTTGGTGAAATTATCCTTCTTGGGGGTGCATTGCCAGACATTTTTGCAATTTTTGGACTACTTGTTGTAATATTTGGAATGATAATTCACAGTATCCGCTCTACATATATGAACTGCGAATAAAACTGTCGAAAAGATACAAATGAAAAATTATTTAACAATATGCCCAGATACTTATCTAAAATAAATAACTAAAATATTTCGAAATATCTAATTTAATTAATTTATTTGTGATAACCCATGAAAAAATCGAAAATTGGAATGATTGGAACTAAATTACTAATTTTTTCGATAATTATTGTTTTAATTCCAATAACTATGTTAAGCTACGTATCCTCAGATACGATTTCAGAATTGATGATTTCTAACCAGAACTCTGAGTTAAATACAAATATTGGAATATTAAATGAACGATTAGATAATGTATTTGTTGAATTTGATACAATGACCGCATATACGGCACAATTACCAATTGTAATCGATGCTGTCAAAAATAAAGATGAAGAAACATTGCAAAATTTTGCAAACGGTCTTGAGGACCAATCTTGGGTTGATTTGGCCACATTTACAGATGCAGATGGAAACGTTATCTGTGCGAGTTATGGGAATACTGATGCAAAAATAAGTACCTATGTTAAAAAATTAATTGAAAAAGATACAATTTATGCGTATGATGTCATCTCCAATGAAGAAGCTTCAAAATATAGCGATTATGAGTTAGATGGCTATGATGCACTTGCAATATTTACTGTTGCACCCGTGTATGATGGAGAATCACTCATAGGTACGGTAACTTACGTAGATATTATGAATAAGGACGATTACTGGGTAGATCGAGTTAAAGAAGTTACTGGCGATGAAGCTTCAATATATCTAAACAATGTAAGAATATCTACAACATGTCAGAAAAACGGAGTAGACCTTGTTGGAGAAATTGCTTCAGAAACTGCATATGAATCAGTTTTGAAAAATCAGGACTATGTTGGAAAGGTAATTGTAGATGGAAACTCCTATTTTGGTAAATATTCTCCAATATATGACATCGATGGAGAAGTAATCGGAATGATTTGTGTGGGTACTCCAGAAATGCCATTTGTTATATTAATGAATTCAGTAATTCGAAAAATATTTTTTATCGCATTTTCGAGCTTGATAGTTGCAGTTTTGGTTGCATTTATATTAAATAGAAAAATAGTAGTTCCGATAAAAAAACTTAAAAATTCTGCTGAAATATTTGGGCATGGAAAATACGATGAACGAGTATCACTTAAAACTGGCGATGAATTAGAAGAACTGGCCGAATCATTCAATAAAATGGCTGATGAAATAAGTAGGGCAGATAAAAAACTTAAAAAAGATGCGGATGAACTTAAAAATTCTTATGATGAGTTAAAAGAAGTTGACAATTTAAAATCAGAATTACTTTCAATAGTATCTCATGAATTGAGAACGCCACTTACATCAATCCGAGGGTATGTTGACTTGTTAAAAGACGAAACTGCTGGAAAACTAAATGATAAACAGCACGAATTTATATTAATCATATCTGAAAACTCTGATAGGTTAAAAAGACTTATAGACAATATGTTGGACCTCGTAAAGGTAGAAAATGAAGTTTTGGACTTTAAATTTAATAAATTAAACATTAAAAATACAGTTGGAGAAATTATATCCTCATTAAAATACTTTGCAGATAGTAAAAATATAATCTTGCTCGAAGACGTGGATGAAGTATATATTAAAGGTGATAAATCCAAAATAAATCAAGTTCTTGCAAATTTAATCGAAAATGCGATAAAATTTAGCAAAAATCAGACTAAAGTTACAGTAATAGGTTTTGAAGATAAAGAAAATCTACATCTTGAAATCACTGATCAGGGTCCCGGAATCCCAAAAGAAAATCTTGAAAAAATATTTGAAAAGTTCTACCAGATCGATTCTTCTTCAAAAAGAGAAATTGGTGGATCAGGTCTTGGACTTGCAGTCTGTAAAAAAATCGTTGAATCACATGGTGGATCCATCTGGGTTGAAAGTAAAGTTGGAAAAGGTACAAGCGTTCACATACTACTCCCCATAGCAAAATAAGCTAAAAATAATAATTTTTTAAAAATATCGAATTTTAGATTAATTAACATTAATTAAATGAAATATTTTCTTTTACTTCTTTTAAAACAGAATTTACAAAATCATCAAGAGTCATTTTCAAATTTTCTTCGCAAGATTTAATCTGTTCCCTTGAAACATTCTGTGCAAAACTTTTATCTTTCAATTTTTTCTTAATTGACTTTAATTCTGCCTTTTTAACATCCTTGTCAGGCCTCATCAAAACATAAGCCCGAATAATTCCAGAAAGCGCGTCAACCGCCCATAATGAATGCCTAATTTCCGAATTTCTCTCGACATTTAATACCTCGTTGTGAGATTTTATGTCTTCAATTAAACTTTCGGAGATTCCTTCATTTTTTAAAATTTCTTCGCCGATAATGCAATGCTTTTCTAAGTAATCACCATAATCTTCGATATCGATGTCATGCAAAATTCCGGTTACAAACCAGTAATTCTGCTCATTTTCATCTTTTTCTAAATATTTAGCTATTCCGAGCATCCCATATCCTACAATTAAATTATGATCGAGATTTGGCTGTTCTTTTACATAGCAATTTAATAAATCTAGCGCTTTGCTACCATCTGGTATCATAATAACTCCTCAAAAAAGTAGATAAATTTAAAAGTTTATGCCGCAGAAACAATTTTTATAATGTCTCCGTCGTTTAATTCCTGATCTGCACTTATTCTCAACTTTTTCTTTGCATCAACCGCATAGATGAACTTCTGTCCAATTTCTGTGTGTATTTTAAATGCAAGGTCTTTTGCAGTCGCTCCTTTTTTTACAAGGTATGCATCAGGTAAAACATTTCCTTTTTTATCACAGAATTTTCCTTCGTCTTCCACAGGGTAAACTACAATCATATCCAATAGATCAAAATAAGCTACGTTAATTAAATCTTGAATTCCGGTTCCGCCAAATTTATCAAGGTAACTTTTCATGTAGTTTAATGCATTTTTCTGTGCATCGTTTAGGGATGATTCATCTGAAATTTCCATTGATTTTCCATCATATTTTATTAAACCTGCTTTCTGCGCTTTTTTCAGTGCAAGTTCAATTTCAGCAGAGGTTGGAATAACCAAAAAGTCCTTAAATTCTTCTTTTAACTTTTTAATGTTTTTTTCTGCGTCAGGGTGATCAGCCTTATTTGCAGAGATAATCATTGGTTTTGAAGCTTTTCTCAAATTTGTTGAAATTTTCATAAGATCATCTTCAGACCATTTCATAGGACTTTCATCAAACCCACGAATTACCGCAAAAACCTGATTTTCCGAAATATTCAATCCACTTAATTGTTCAGAAAGCGCTTTTAAGATGTTTTTTTCCTGTTGAGCTTTTCTTGAAAGCCTTTCCCAATTTTTCGTTAAAATACTGTGAATCCACATGTCAAGTTCATTTAACAAAAATTTAACATCATTTACAGGATCGTTATTCTCAGAAGGGTTTCCTTCAAGATCCGTTTTTCCACTCGCGTCAACAACAAGTATAAATGCATCAGCCTGTCTTAAATCATCTAAAAACTTGTTACCCATTCCTTTTCCTTTGTGTGCATCAGGAACGAGTCCTGCAACGTCAATAACTTCAACAGGAATATAACGCAGTCCAGAAAAACATTTTGAATTGTTTGGAGTACAGTTTAAATTTAAAGTGTCACATGGGCATGGTTTTGTAACAAAAGAGGTTCCAATATTTGGGTTTATCGTAGTAAATGGGTAATTTCCAATATCCGCAATTTTTTCAGTCATTGCATTGAATGTAGTTGATTTTCCAACGTTTGGTTTTCCAACAAGTCCTAATATTGCCATGTTATCACCGTTTTTATAAGTGTTAATTTAAATTTCTATAAAATCCCAAGGCTTTTCTTCGATTTTATTAATGTAGTTATCCAAATCCACATTTTTAATAAGTTGCATTGTGTTTTTTGACTCATTTAAAACTTTTGAAAGTTCTACCCCGCCCCTTGCAAGAACTGTCTGTGCAACCATAGAATTGAATTTTTCAAAATCAACACTAACTTTTATTTTCCGCAAACTCTTTTCGATATATTTTATCTTCATTTTTGAATCCATATCGAATTCAAAGTCCTCAAAAGGGGTGTGGGGCTTTGGAACCATCGGATTTATACTGACATCTACTTTTCGAACGTTTTCTTTTATTTTTTTCGTTAAAGTTATTATTTCTTCAATATCTTCTTCTGTTTCTTCGGGAAAACCGACCATATAATAAAGTTTTACCGTGGATATTCCGTGATTTTTTGCAATATCAACTGCGTTTAATATATTTTCTTCAGTTATTCCCTTATCAATTTTTTTTCGCAAAACTTCACTGCCTGCTTCTGGTGCTATTGTCAAAGTTTTCAAATTTAAATAATCAAGTAATTCATCCGTAATCGTGTCTGCCCTTAATGAAGATGGAGAAATCGATACATTTTTTTCAGAGATATGCGCACATAAATCCAGTACATACCTATAATCACTTACAGATGGTGCAATTAAAGAAACCTTGTCTGCATCAGTATTTTTTAGGCCTTCATCGACCAGATACTTTAAATCTTCAATTTTTCTATATCTTGGGGGGGCATAGATACATTTAGCCATGCAGAATTTACAGTTTCTAATACATCCCCTTCCAATTTCAAGAAGATACGCTTTTCCATAAGCTCCTGATTCGTGAGTTACTTGAGCTATTGGATAATCTTTTATCCCGAGCTTTTTTGGATAGATTCTTTTGATTTTTTCATTGTTGTATGTTTTTGGAACATATACTCCAGGAATTTCAAAATTGCCATTTATCAATTGGTACATCGTATCGGTCCCTTCGATCTCACCAACAACAAATACATCAAAAAATTCATGTAACGGCAGGGGGTTTGAAATGGCACAAGGGCCGCCTGCAATAAAAATAGCGTTTGGATTTTGAGTTTTTAATTCTTTTACAATTTTTACAACGTTAAAATAGTCGTTTTCATACTGTAATGTTATCAAAATAGCATCACTATTCTTAATTTTCGAGTAATTTTCGATAAGATACGCATTTGCAGAAATATCGTGGTACTTGTTTAAGTGGTTGGTTAAAACATGCACTGCAAGACATGCGATTCCCCCGCCAAATTTATTCGGGTACACGATTGAAACGTTTTTAATTGCCATTTTACCGCCAAAATGAAGAATAAAATAAAATCTAGTAGTTAAAAGAAGAGATATAAAAATTTAGCTTTTCAGAATAAAAAAATTGGTGTCAGCTCGCCCATCTTTCGTCATAAATCAGAAGCTACTCCGTTCATCATCCACCAAGTGCATAAAAAGAACATTTGGTCTTTATGCGTCAATTGCATCATTAGTATCTCGGATTCAGTATATAAATGTGATTGTAAAATTAGAATTTATCTGGTTCAGGTTTTTAAATACGACATTAATTTTTAGCTAAATATTTTAAAGAGGGTTTCCATAAAAACTATCAAACTTTTGAAAACAGGAACAAAAATGAATGAACTTGATATCATTAAAATTATTTTAAAGAATCTTTCCTATTCGAATGGCGTTGAAAAGGGAATTGGGGATGACTGTGCTGTTTTTAAATCTGAAAATCAGCATTTAGTTGTAACTACCGATATGATGTTTAAATCGACACATTTTCCAAGTATTCTAACACCGTTTCAGATTGGAATGAGGGTTGTTACTGCAAATGTATCAGATATTGCCGCAATGTGTGCAAAACCACTTGGAATGGTAATATCAATGGGTTTTGATAGTCCGGACAAAAACTTTATCGATGAAATGTCAAAAGGAATAAATTTTATTTCAAAAGAGTACGAATGCCCTATTGCAGGCGGTGACACAAACAAAGCGCCGGAATTAACGCTATCTGGAACTGCATTTGGAATTACTGATAATCCGATATATCGTGGCGGAATTATCGGGGAAGATATCTGTATCACCGGTGACGTTGGAAAAGTCGCTTGTGCTTTAAAACTTCTTGAAATGAAAGATAAAGGAATTTTAGGAAATATAGAATTTGAAAAAACAATGTCAGAATTTCCTGAAATCCTAAAAAAACTTGCAGAACCTAAAGCTAGAGTTAAAGATGGGCTTTTATTAAATAATACGATTACTTCATGCTGTGATATTTCAGATGGGCTTTCAAAAGATTTAAATTATACTGGAAACTTTGAAATAAATTCAAAAAAGTTATTAAACTCCGTTTCAAAAGATGTTGTTGAATTCTGCGAAAAATTCAATATGGATTTATTAAACACAGTTTTAAACAGTGGTGAAGAATTTGAACTGCTTTTTACCACCACCAATTTTAAAATGGCCGAAGAAAAATTAAAAGATGTAAATTCAGTAACAAAAATTGGAAAAGTCGTAGAATCTGGAAAAACGGTTGATGGAAAATCCATGGAATTAGAAGGCTATGTTCACAAATGGTAAATGGAAAAATAATGAATAAAAAAGCTAAAGATTTAATTTTAAAAATTAGTAAATTTTTTATTTATTCCATTTTAATTTACATTAGTTTATGCCATTTTGAAACTTATTTGACAAGTATTATCGCATATCAGAGCTATTTATTTTTAAAATTTTTATTAAAAGATGTAATTCTATTTACCCATATTATATATCTCCCAAATATCGCGATTTCGATAATTGAACCATGTACTGGAATTTTATTAATTTCAATATTATTGGCATATATATCAACAGTTGAAAATAAGTTGAAACATCAAGTTTTTGGCTCAGTATTTTGTACATTATTAATATACTTTGGAAACATAATTAGAATCGTTATTATAGGGGTTCTTGCAAATACGTTTGAAAATGGCGAATACATTCACAATGTCATCAGTTTTGTGTTTGGTCCATCAATAACAGTTTTTACGATTTTGCTATGGTCTAAACTCCGAAAAAGATTATAACCAAAGTCATGAATATTATCATATTATATACTACGGTGGTATTTTTGGAAAATTTACAATTTATAAGGATAAACACGTTAAAAATATCTTCTGAGGATCTTAAAAAGAGATTAGAAGAAAAAGGAGTGGAATTGGAAGATACATTTTTAGATTATGTATTTAGGGTAGTAAAATCGCCATTTTCCATGGGTTCAACTCCAGAATATCTTTTGGGATACTACTTTTTACAGAGTATTTCATCGATAATTCCATCAATAACACTCAATCCAACAAAAGATGACGACTTACTCGATATGTGTGCGGCCCCAGGTGGAAAAACTACGCATCTTGCACAATTGATGGAAAATGAAGGTTCAATCCTAGCTGTTGAAATAAACAAAAATAGATTGAAAAGTTTAAGGTCAAATATTAACAGAATGGGATTTAAAAATACGTTAATGATAAACACGAACGCCGTTAATATCGATAAAAAGCTAAAATTCGATAAAATTCTATTGGATGCCCCATGTACAGGAAACGAGATAAAAGACTGTAACAGGGTAAAAACGAAACGAGATATTTTATTCTGTGCAAAAAGACAAGTTGAATTATTTAGAACTGCAATTGAAGTATTAAAAGACGGCGGTGAGTTGGTATACAGTACTTGCTCTCCAGAAATCGAAGAAGACGAAGATATCGTAAGATATATTTTGAAAAACAATAAAAATATGGAACTTATTGAACTAAGTGTGGACGATTTTCCAGGAATAAATATGATCGAAGGCGAAGTTAAAGGGACTTTAAAGGTAATTCCGCCAAATGAGCCATTTTTCATTGCAAAATTTAGAAAAGTTAAAAATTAATTTTTCGAAAATCATATTAGTATATTAATTACTTTTTTAGAGGGATTATTATGGATATTTTTCAAAAATTGCAGAAAGAATTTAATTTAAAAACATTTCAAGTCGAAAACACGGTTAACTTAATTGATGAAGGAAATACAATTCCATTTATCGCAAGATATAGAAAAGAAGCTACAGGTTCACTTGACGATGTTGTTTTGAGGAAATTTTTTGATAGATTAATTTATTTAAGAAATTTAGAAGATAAAAAAGCCCAAATTATAAAATTAATTGATGAACAGGGCAAATTAACAGAAGAATTGAAACAAAAAATTGAAAAATCTGAACTTTTAACGGAACTTGAAGATATTTACCGTCCATTCAGGCCAAAAAGAAAAACAAGAGCAACGATTGCAGAAATTAAGGGTTTAAAACCACTATCAGAATTAATTTTAAAACAGATTTTAGAAAAACCAATCAAAGAACTTGCAAAAGAATTCATTAATCCAGAATTGGAAGTTAATTCAATTGAAGATGCAATTTCTGGTGCTAAAGATATTATTGCAGAAGAAATTTCGGATAATGCAGACTACAGAAAATTTATCCGTGAAACCACGTTTTCAAAAGGAATTATTGCTGTAAAAGCAAAAAATGTGGATGAAAAATCAGTATATGAAATGTATTACGAATATTCTGAAGCTGTTAATAAAATTCCTGGCCACAGAATCCTTGCAATAAACAGGGGCGAATCAGAAAAACTTTTACAAGTTAAAATCGATGCACCTGTTGAATTTATTCAAGATTGGATATTTAAAAATATACTTTTGGAAAACTCAGATACTTCTGAAATTTTAAAAGATACTGTAATTGACAGCTACAAAAGATTGATTGCACCATCAATTGAAAGAGAAATTAGGAATAACATTACAGAAAAGGCTGAAAACGGTGCAATTGAAGTATTTTCAAAAAATTTAAAACAATTGTTATTACAACCGCCGATAAAAAATAAAACCGTGCTTGGATGGGACCCAGCATTTAGAACAGGCTGTAAAATTGCAGTAGTTGACGAAACCGGAAAAGTTCTCGATAAAACAGTAGTTTACCCTACAGAGCCACATAACAAAGTTGCAGAAACTAAAAAACAGGTTAAAGAACTCATTATAAAACACGATATCGATGTTGTCGCGATTGGAAACGGGACTGCTTCGAGAGAATCTGAACATATTGTTTCTGAAATTTTAAAAGAAGTTGTAAAAGACGTCTACTATGTAATCGTAAATGAAGCTGGAGCTTCTGTTTATTCCGCATCTGAACTTGGATCTGAAGAATTTCCAGAATACGATGTAGGAATTAGAAGTGCAATTTCAATTGCAAGAAGGCTCCAGGATCCATTAGCAGAACTTGTAAAAATTGACCCAAAATCAATTGGAGTTGGCCAGTACCAGCACGACATGAACCAGAAAAAGTTATCAGAAAGTTTAAGCGCAGTTGTTGAATCTTCCGTAAACTCTGTTGGTGTTGATTTAAATACTGCATCGGTTTCACTATTAAATTACGTATCAGGGATTAATATTGGCATTGCAAAAAATATTGTTATATACCGATCGGAAAATGGAAAATTCGAATCCCGAAAAGAGCTTTTAAAAGTAAGTAAACTTGGTAAAAAAGCATTTGAACAGTGTGCAGGGTTTTTGAGAATTCCTGAGGGTAAAAATTTATTCGATAATACTGGAGTTCACCCAGAATCATACAAAATTGCAGAAAATTTACTTAATGAGCTAAATATCTCGATAAAAGATATTAAAGAGAAAAAAATCGATAAAATTTCTGAAAAAATCGACATTGAAAAATTGGCTGAAAAACTGGATTGCGGAATCCCAACACTTGAGGATATAATTAAAGAACTTGAAAAACCTGGAAGAGATCCAAGAGAAGACCTTCCAAAACCAGTTTTAAGAAGTGATGTTTTAGAACTTGAAGATTTAAAAGAAGGAATGATTTTAAAAGGAACTGTCAGAAATATTGTTGACTTCGGAGCTTTTATCGATATTGGAGTTCACCATGATGGATTAGCACATATTTCTGAAATTGCTGACCGATTTATAAAACATCCCCTTGATGTAATCTCTGTTGGGGATATCGTCGATGTTATGGTGATGGACATTGATTTTGATAAAAAGAGAGTTTCGCTTTCAATAAAACGTGCAAAATAAGTTAAAATAAATAAAAAAATTAAATATTAATCTATTTTTTAATTACTCTTCAATTATTACTTTTTCAATGATTACATCTTCAACAGGCCAGTTTTGATACTGCCCGTTATTTGCAGTAGCTACATTTTCGATTTTCTCAAGAACATCAAAACCTTCGGTCATTTCACCAAATACTGCGTAACCGTAATTTTGATTATTTTGATAATCCAAGAATGAATTGTCAACAGTGTTTATGAAGAACTGACTTGTTGCTGAATCTACAACACTGGTTCTAGCCATTGCGATAGTTCCTCTTTTGTTTGAAAGTCCATTATCTGCTTCATTTTTGATTGGATCGAGTGTTTCTTTTTTAGTTCCGTTTACGGTAAATCCGCCACCCTGAATCATAAAATCACTGATTACCCTGTGGAAGATCGTTCCTTCGTAAAATCCTGATTCTACGTACGTTTTGAAGTTTTCAACAGTTATCGGTGCTTTATCAAGATCGAGTTCAAAATTCATGTTTCCATAATTCGTCTGAATTGTTGCATGAACAATTTCACCCGTTTCGTCAGTGTTTGATGAATCTTTGGTACAACCTGCAAAACTGGTTAAAAGAACTATTGATGCCACACTCATGAAAATAACGTTTTTAAAATCCATATTTTCACCAGAATACTAAATAAAATAAGTAAAAAAATAATTATTCTTCGATTGTAACTTTTTCAATAATTACGTCTTCGACTGGCCAGTCTGCGAAGTATCCTTTGTTTCCAGTTTTAACTGCTGCAATTTTGTCAAGTACCTCAAAACCTTCGGTCATTTCACCAAATACTGCGTAACCGTAGTTTGCATCATTTTTGTAGTTTAAAAACATGTTTTCAACCGTGTTTATGAAGAACTGGCTTGTTGCTGAATCTACAACGTTGGTTCTAGCCATTGCGATAGTTCCTCTTTTGTTTGAGAGTCCGTTTTTAGCTTCGTTTTTAATTTCCGGCATTGTTTCTTTTTGAACGCCATCTTTTGTAAATCCGCCACCTTGAACCATGAAACTTTGTATAACTCTGTGGAATATTGTTCCTTCGTAAAAGCCAGTTTCTGCGTATTTTTTGAAGTTTTCAACAGTTATTGGTGCTTTTTCTTTAAATAATTCTATTTTTATTGTTCCGAGTGTTGTTTGAATTGTAGCAATCATCTTTTCACCAAAAATAAATTTTTTAATTAATTTTTCAAAAATTAAACGTTTCAGATTAGTTTTATAAAATTCCAGTATAAATTATTTACTTAAATTTTACCATTTTATTCAGTCTTTCATTATTTTTACGTAAAATTTCCTGCTTCTTGGCCCGTCAAACTCACAAAAATAAACTCCCTGCCAGGTTCCAAGAATTACTTCTCCATCGTTTATTATCAACGTTAAAGATGGTCCAAAAAAAGAGCTTTTTAAGTGTGCATCAGAATTTCCCTCATAATGTGAAAATCCATAATTTTCAGGGATTTTTTCATGTAAAAATTTAACAATGTCTTTTTTTACAGCAGGGTCTGCATTTTCATTGATTGTTATTGCAGACGTCGTGTGGGGTGTGAAAACTATTGCAATCCCATTTTTTATATTTGATTTTGTAACCGCATTTAAAATATTGTTAGAAATATCCACTAACGACTCTCTTTTATCGGTTTTAATTGAATATTCAAAAAACATGTATATTCCCCCAGTAACTTAAAAGAATCATTTAAAAATAGTTTAAAGTAATTTTAGAATAATTACAATTTATACCGTAAAATTGCAGCCATCCCTTTGAATGCCCTTGAAATCTGGCTTCCTTCTTCCGTGTCGGTTGAAACAACGATTATATCCGTATTGTGCATATGGCAGAGGTCTGATAGATGTTCGATAATATCTTTCTCTTCATCAATATACATTGCACCACCACATGTTGGACATGCTTTGGTTTTCAACTGTTCTTCAAATTTGAACATTTCGTTTGTTTTTACGTTTACTTCTTGGGCATAGTCGCAGTTGTTACATTTTACAGTAACCCTTGTAATTCCAATGTCCTCAGTAACAATGAGCGTATCAATTGCACCCATTTCAAGATATTTCATTACCTGAGCTTCACCGTAAGCTGAAAGCCCACCATCATCTTTTATAAGCTCTTTGAAGAATTTCTGGATTAAATTTTTCTCTTTCATCAAATCAAGGTCTCTTAAAAGGTCAGATGCTTTATCCAAAAGTTCCCTTATTCCAAATTCCTCAGTGTAACACAAATCAAATGTATCGATGATTTTTTTCTTTAATTCGTGGTGAAGGTAGTCTTTTTCAGCAAATTCGTTTTTAGTATTTCCCGGGCCCCCTAAAAGAAGACCTTTTAATTTTTTCTCTTCTAAAATCGGCATGAATGATTCTGTTGCATATTCCCCAATTCTTACCATGAACTGGTGTGCAGCATCATCGATAAGTCTCTCTAGCCTTCTTGCAGACTGACCTCCTGCCTTAAACTTACCAGGAACTCCACTGGTAAGTTTTTTTAGAACAGTTATCGTTTTTCCCTTGACAGTACCTATTGTAGCCTCATTTCTATCGACTAAAATTACACCGTAAACTTCAGTATCCTGAATAAAGTCTTCGAGTGGGTCGGTGTAGAATAAAGAATCACACCGATAAACAAATGTTTTTACAGGTTCAGGAGGTTCCAGCACGTAAACTTCCATCTTTTCAGTTCCTGGACCTCCTCTTGGAATCATTCCTGCAAATATAATTACCCCCATTTCGAGAGGTTCCTTTAAAAGCTTTAATCTCTGCAAAATTACCTCGATTGCAGATTGTACGTTTTTCATTGTTGTTTTGCTTTTAATATTTGAGGATTGAGAAAGCTCCTGCCTTAAATACTGGGAAATATCAGAAAGCCTCCTTCCTGCAGGAACATAAACGCTTATAAGCTCTGTTCCTTTACCCTTTTTACCTTTAAGTTCCTTCAAGGATTTTTTGAATAAATACATATCAGTTGATGAATTTCCGCTCATATATCCACCTTAAAATAGTCTTCGCGTTTGTATATGCCAATTTCCGTAAATTAAGAGAAATGGATTTAAAATCACGTGTAAGCTTGAATTATATTGAATATTTTTAAAAACTATATATAGTTTTCTCTATTATATATTAGATACATGTTTTTTATTCTGATATTTTTATTTTTAATTTGAGGAAATATAATGGCGAAACCTAAAAAGACAATACCTGCAAAACTCTCGGACGAGAGAATTGTGATTTACGATAAAGATGGAATATCCCGTTTAAACGAAAAAAGATACGGAGAACTTCACGAAAATTTTTTGTCGCTCTCATTTGTAGAGGGGCTCTACCTCGTATCAAAAAACTGGATATCTTTGAAAGATAAAAAAAATAAACTGCTTTCATTTGAAGAAGTATACGATGTCGCACAGAATATCGATAGAAAATTGTGCATTCGATATTTGGCATATAAAGACCTCAGAAACAGAGGATATACTGTTCGAACTGGTTTAAAATACGGCTCTGATTTTAGACTTTACGAAAGAAGCAATATTGATGAAATTCACTCGAGATACCTTGTAAAAGTGTTCTCAGAAGAAATTCCTTGTGAAATTTCAGAAATTACTGGATTTGTTAGGGTTGCACACTCAGTTAGAAAAGAATTAATTATTGCGATAGTTGATGCTGATGGAAGCGTCGTTTACTATAACATGGGATATTTAAAGCTTTAATTATTGGAGGAATCATATATGGTGCATATAATTACTCCTGAAGGGGAAAAAAAGTTACTTTCTGATATTTTAATGGCATACGGCGTTCAAGAAGAACATGCAAAAATTACTGCTGAAATTTACACTGAAGCAGACTTAAAAGGATTTACTTCACACGGTATTGGAAGATTTCCACAAACAATAATTGGCCTTGAAACTCAAAATATAAAAATTGACCCCAATATAAAAATTGAAAAGGAAAGCCCTGCAACTGCAACTATAAATGGGGATTTAGCATTGGGTTACGTTACAGCTGCAATGGCAATGGATTTAGCAGTTGAAAAAGCGAAAAATGTAGGAATTGGTGCAGTTGCTACATATAATTCAAATCACTTTGGAATTACTGGGCATTATTCAGAAAGAGCTTCGAAAAACGGAATGATTGGAATTGCAATTACGAATACTGAACCTGCAATGGCACCATACGGTGGAAAAGATAAAATTTTGGGAACAAATCCAATTGCAATTGCCGTCGAAGGAAAAAAACACAAATATTCATTGGATATGGCAACAGCATCAGTTGCAAGGGGCAAAATCTTTGAAGCAAAACGTCTTGGAAAAATACTTCCAGAAAATGCAGCAGTAGATATCAATGGAAATATTACAACTGATCCGGATCAAGCACTTGCAGGTAGTATTTTACCATTTGGCGGAATTAAAGGATACGGAATTGCAATGGCTGTCGAAATTCTCTCTGCAATCGGTGGTGCAGAACTTGGAACAAAGGTAAAAGGAACTGCACGGGCTGATGAAAAATGTACTAAAGGAGACTTTTTTATTGCAATAAATCCTGAATTTTTCGGTGAAAAAAGCGAATTTTTGGATAAAACTGATTATTTAGTTGATGAAATAAAAAATTCAAACCTTTCTGAAGGAGCTTCAGAAATTTTAATTCCTGGAGACGTTGAAGCTAGAAACTGTGAAGGTAAGAAAAATGGTTTTGAAATTGATGAAATACTCTATAAAAAATTAAAAAATATCTGTGATAAAAAAGGAATAATTATCGAAAACTACTTAAAATAATCCTTATTTTTACCTCTTTTGATGGAATAATAATTCTAAATATAAAATTATATAAATAGATTCTTTTTATAAATTACAATAGTATTAACTCATTTCTTATCCAAGTTTTGGAGGGCATTTTCATGAAAGCAGATGCAGTGAAAATTAGTGACGGAGTTTACTGGGTTGGAACATACGACTGGGATATCCGATCATACCACGGATATACACTAAAAGGAACTACATATAACGCATACCTCGTATTTGGGGATGAAAAGGCAGCGTTAATTGACAACGTGTACCCTGGAACTTCTGCCCAGATGTGGGGAAGGATTAAAGATGCTTTTGAAAAAGAAGGAAAGGAATTCAATATCGATGTGGTTGTTCAAAATCACGTTGAAAAAGACCACAGTGGGGCTTTAGTTGAAGTTACTAAGAAGTTTCCAAACGCTCCAATTTACTGTACTGAAGTTGCAGTTGAAGGTTTAAAAAAACACTACGCAAGACTAAAAGATGCACCATTTAAAGTTGTAAAATCACTTGAAAGTATCGATTTAGGTGGAAAAACGCTTACATTTTTAGAAGCTCCACTTTTACACTGGCCTGACAGCATGTTTACACTCTACGCTGAAGAAGGAATTTTATTCTCAAACGATGCATTTGGACAACATTTGTGCCTTACTAAACGATTTGACTATGAAATTCCTGAAAATATTTTAATGGATGCAAATCAGAAGTTTTACGCAAATTTAATTACTCCACTCTCAAAACTTGTTTTAAAGAAGTTTGAGCAGGTGATTTCGTTAGGATTACTTGAAAAAATAAAAATGATTGCACCATCGCACGGCCAAATCTGGACTGATCCAGTGAAAGTAATCTCAGCATATCAAAATTTTGCAACAGGACAGTGTAAAAACAAAGCTACAATTGTATATGACACAATGCACTATTCCACTCAAAAAATGGCCCATGCGTTTGCAGAAGGCTTAATGTCAGAAGGAATCGAAGTTGTAATTTACAATTTACACGCTGATGAGAGAAGTGAAATTGTAAAAGATATTCTTGACAGTAAAGCCGTTTTATTTGGAATTCCAACCATTAACGACCAGCCTTTCCCAAGCATTGGAGATTTAATGTACTACTTAAGAGGACTTAGATTTGATAGGACAGGATTTAAGAAATTGGCGTTAACATTTGGTTCTATGGGTGGAAGAGGCGGTGCAATTGAAAAAATTGCAAACGAACTCAGTAGTTCTGGTTTTGATGTAGTTAATGAATATGAATTATACTACATTCCAAATGAAGAAGAACTTGAAAAATGCTATTCTCTTGGAAATGAGCTTGGAAAAAACATTAACGCTATTTAATTTATTTTTTAATAGAATAATCCTTTTTTAAACTTTAATTTTTAATTTTATGGCCCTTAAAATTTTTAGAAAAACTGTTTCGAATATCGTCACTTTTTAAATCATTTTTGCGAATTTCGTAGGGTTAATGTAATATTTAGGCTTCTTTATACCTATAATCGGAAATAAATAGAATAAAAATAAAATAATTTGAAAACAATGCCTCTGAACAGAAATTAATAAATATATTTAACTAAAGTAATATACCAATACATACAATATATCCTAAAATAAAACCTAAAATATACCCCTTAATATAAAATAGAGTAAAATAAATTTTGAAATTAAAAATAAAGGCATGTTTCAAAATTAATAAGATATATGGTGAAAATTATGGAACTTGTAAACGAACACAAAATCGGAATTTCAAAAGGTACGGCGCTTGAAAAAGAAGTTGGGGGAAACGTTAAAGGGGAATGCATGGAAGTTGGAATGTACCTTGCAATGGCTAGACAAGCACAAAGAGAAGGCCTCCCAGAAATTGCAGAAGTTTTAAAAACAATTGCATTTGAAGAAGCAGAACATGCTTCAAAATTCGTTGAAATGAATGGCGTAATTAAGGCCACATTAAAAGAAAACCTTGAGATGATGTATGAAGGTGAAACAATGGCCAACAACGAAAAAAAGGCAGCTGCAGATTTAGCTGAAAAAGAAGGGCTCGAGCACATCCATGATTTCTTTGAAGAAAGTTCAAGAGACGAAGCAAGACACGCTAAAATGTTAAAAGGAATTTTAGATAGATACTTTAAATAATTCTTTTTTTATTTTAACTGTTCCAATATAATTGCGGGACAGACTTTTTTGATTCCTTTAATTTTTCCCAACTTATTAAATATAATTTCTGAAAGTTCTTTTCCGTCTTTCGCCCAGATTTCTGTCATAATCATGTGATCCCCCGTTGAAGTAAAAACCTTTTTTACTTCCTCAAAGGTACAAAGTTCCTGTGCAACTGACAAAAAGTCTTCGGGGTTTGTATCAAATCCCGTTTGTGCAACAACATTGTAACCCATCTTTGGAGTATCGACCATCACGGAATATCCTTTTATTACCCCTTCTTCTTCCATTTTCTTAACTCTTTTTCTAACGGAACTTTCACTTGTCTTCAATTCCTTTGCAATCTCGGTAAAAGGTTTTCTTCCATCAGTTATCAAAAAATCAAGTATTTTCATGTCCTTTTCGTCCATAATTTTCACCATTTAACTTACCATAAAACAATATCATCCTTATTTCATGTTTTTTATATTGATATCAATCTATATATATACGTTATACATTATTATTAAGATAGATACATGACAAATTTGGACTTTTTTCGGAAACTTTTTTACCGACATGTTTTTAAATACTGATATGGTTTTATTAAATGATAATTTGGAGAAATCGGTGAAAAAATGGACTTTGTAGCAAAAAATCTTACAAAATTAAGGGAAACTAACCCACTCGTTCAAAACATTACCAATTACGTTGTAATGAACTCCACTGCAAATTCGCTTTTGGCACTTGGTGCTTCTCCTGTAATGGCCCATGCAATGGATGAATTAGAAGAAATGGTTTCGATTGCAAGTGCCTTAGTAGTAAACATTGGAACTCTTGATGAATACTGGATTCCGTCAATGGAAAAAGCTGCAAAAATTGCAAGTGACCTTAAAAAACCAATAATACTCGATCCAGTTGGTGCGGGTGCCACCAAATTAAGAACAAAAACAGCCTTAAAAATACTCGACTTTGCAGATATTTCAGTTTTAAGAGGAAATTTTGGTGAAATTGCTGCAGTTTTAGGGGAACATGGAAAAACAAGAGGCGTGGATAGTGCTGCATACGACAGTAATGAAGCTATCGAACTTTCTAAAAATGCTGCAAAAGAATTCAACACAGTTTCAGCAGTAACTGGCCCAGTCGACTATGTAAGCAATGGGAAAGAAATTTACGCAATTTCAAATGGACATCCAATGCTTTCAAAAGTTACAGGAACCGGCTGTGCGAGTACATCAATTATTGGTGCATTTTCCGCAGTTGATGAACCACTAAAAGCTGCTGTAAGTGGACTTACAGTTTATGGAATTTCTGCTGAAATGGCATTTAGCGAAGCCCCGTATCCAGGAACATTCCAAGCAAAAGTATACGACTGGCTATACAGAATTGATGAAAAATTAGTTTTCGAAAAAGCTAAGGTGAATAAATTTGAAATTTAAGGATAAATTAAAATTTTACGTAATAACTGACAGTAATTATTCAGATGAAGTTAGTTCTGTTGAAAAAGCTCTGAAAGGAGGTGCTTCATCCATTCAACTTCGAATGAAAACTTCAAGTACTCGTAAAATGATTGAAGTTGGAAATAAACTCAGAACATTAACGTCTGAATATGATGCCTTGTTTTTTGTAAACGACAGGCTCGATGTAGCGCAGGCCGTAAATGCGGATGGAATTCATGTTGGAATTGATGATATGCCTGTTTCAAAAATTAAAGAAATTGCACCTAATTTAATAATCGGAGCATCTGCATACAACATTGATGAAATGAAAACTGCAGAATATGAAGGTGCTGATTACTTAGGTGTTGGTGCGGTTTATTCCACAAATACAAAACTTGATGCGAGAAATCTTGGACTTGATGGGTTAAAAGATATTTCAAAAATTGCAAATCTTCCAATTGTTGCAATTGGTGGTATTAACCATTCAAATGTTGAAAATGTATTGGAATGCGGAGTATCGGGTGTTGCAGTTGTATCTGCAATCGTTGGTGCAGAAAATATCTTAAAATCCGCTGAAAACATGCATGAACTAATTAAAAAATATATAAAATAATCATCTTTTATTTTTCAATTTAATTAAAAATTATAATTTACATATTGGGACGTTTTCTAAACTATTTTGAGAGATTTTGACGATTTTAGTAAGGATAATGTTAAATATATTTCAGTACCATTAATAATTAGAACTAAATCTGTCGAAATTCAGAAAATTTTAAACGTGAAAGCCATGACTGTAGAAATCATTGTTGATAAGGAAAAGTGCACAGGTTGCGGTAAATGTTACGATAAGTGTCCAAAAGGCCCTAGAATTTATAAACAAGATGCTGACGGAAAATACTATGCATTTGATGTTTCTGACTGCCACAACTGTAAAATATGCGTTGCAGCATGCCCAGTTGGTGCAATCCAAGTTAATTTGAAAAAACGAATTATTGAAAAACAAGTACAAAAATTAAAAGAAAAATTCCACTAATATTATTCCACTTTTTTATAGATCCAAAAATACATATAGCAATGCTTCAAAATACTTCTGCCAATACTTATTTTTTAGTTACTTTTAAACCCACTCAGTTCAAAAATTAGATTTAAAAAATTTACAAATTTACACCATAATTTTTACGGTGATATTATCCAATCATCTGCTTCAGAAAACTTAAAAAATCCAGAATATCCATTTGGGTTGAAAAATGATGGCGAAATATTAGATTTATTTGAACCCGCTGTCAAAAAATGGTGGGTAAATAAATTTGAGCCCTATAAATCAATTAATAATGGATATTTTACGCCCCCCCAAAGACTTGCAATTCCAAAAATACACTTTGGAAGAAATACTTTAATTTGCAGTCCAACCGGAAGTGGAAAAACTCTTAGCAGCTTTATTGCAATTATAAACGAACTATTTAGAATTGAAAAAGAAGAAGGGCTAAAAAACAGCATTTATTGTCTCTACATCAGCCCGTTAAAAAGTCTTGCAAACGACATTCACGTAAATTTAGATGAACCATTAACAGAAATTAAAGAAATTTTAAAAGAAGATGGAAATGAAATCACGGGAATTAAACATGCAATAAGGCATGGAGACACTTCAAACTATGAAAAATCAAAAATGCTTAAAAATACGCCACATATTTTAAATACGACTCCAGAAACTCTTGCAATCATATTAAATTCACCAAAATTTAAAGAAAAGTTGAAAACTGTTCAGTGGGTAATTATCGATGAAATCCACGCACTTGCAGATAATAAAAGGGGAGTACACTTAAGCTTAAGCCTTGAAAGACTTCGAGAACTTACAAATCAGGAATTCTTAAGAATAGGATGCAGTGCAACTGTTGAACCTTTAGAAATGGTTGCAGACTACCTTGGAGGTTACTATGACGATGGATACAACCGGCCTGTTGAAATAGTCGATACAAGATTTGTTAGAGGATACGATCTAAAATTACTGTGTCCCGTTGATGATTTGATCAATAAAACTCCAAAAGAAATTTCTGAAAAACTCTATGAAAAACTTGATAGATTAATTCAAACCCACGAAAATACACTGATATTTACAAATACAAGAGGGGGTGCTGAAAGAGTTTTGTATAATCTTAGAAAGCGTTATCCTGAAAAATACGATGAAACAAATAGCGGATGCCACCACGGGAGCCTATCCAAAGAAAAAAGGCTCGAACTCGAAGAAAAGCTGAAAACTGGAAACCTAAAATTTGCAACAACTAGCAGCAGCCTTGAACTTGGTATTGATATGCCATATATCGATCTTGTTGTACAGGTTGGAAGCCCAAAAAGTGTTAAAACAATGCTTCAAAGAATTGGGAGGGCAGGACACGGGATTGGAAAGGTTGCAAAGGGTAGAATAATCGCACTTGATAGGGATGAACTTTTAGAGTGTGCTGTAATGCTAAAAAAAGCATTGGATGGATTTATCGATAAAGTACACATTCCAAAAGGCCCACTTGACGTTTTAATACAACATATTTACGGAATTGCGATAAATGGATACATCGAACTTGAAAGAGTAAAAAATATCGTTAGAAGAAGCTACAATTACCACGATATTACGGATGAAGATTTTAAAATTCTTTTAAATTATATGACTGCGTCATACGCAGGAATGGATGAAAAAAGGATATATTCTAAAATATGGTACGATCCAGACACCCAAATGATTGGAAAAACCGGAAGAACTGCGCGAGCAATTTATTACATGAATATCGGGACAATTCCGGATGATTTCAGCTGTGATGTTTATTTAAGAGGAACTACGGTTTGGATTGGAAAACTCGATGAACAGTATTTAGACAGGCTTGAAAAGGGCGATGTCTTTACACTTGGTGGAGAACATCTTAAATTTCAGTACCGACGGGGGAGTAAGGTTTATGTCGATAAAACAAGTGAAAGACCAAATATTCCTAGCTGGTACTCTGAAAGACTGCCTTTGAGCTACGACCTTGGAAGAAATATACTTCTTTTTAAAAAGGAAGCTGTTTCGAAATATAATGCAGGCCGACTTCTTGAACTTTTGAATGAATACCCGCTTGATTCAAATGCTACGAAAAGTCTTTACGGGCTTTTTAACCAGCAGATATTATACAAGGGAAACGATAGTGTTAGTACATTAAATAAAATGGTTGTGGAAGGCCATATTTTTGACAAAAAAATGCACTACTATTTCCACAGCAATTACGGAAGGAAATTTAACGATGGATTCAGCAGAGCTGTTGCTTACGCTTTGAGTAAACAGTACAAACTTGGAGTTTTGGTAAGTATTTCTGATACCGGATTTTCACTTGAATTTGCGAAAAATCAAAAAGTTGATATTGAAAGTGTAATTCGATCATTAACTCCCGAAAATATAAAAGATATCTTAAAACAGGCTCTTGATGGAACAAACCTCTTGAAAAGAATGTTTAGAATAAATGCAACAAGAAGCCTCATGATTTTGAGAAATTACATTGGGAATAAAAAATCTGCAAAAAAACAGCAAGTTAGCGCAGATCTTTTAATAAATTACGCAAAAAGCCTCGATAGATTTGCACCTCTTGAAGAAACTTTGCGGGAAATAATCGAAGATTCGCTTGAACTTGACAATATTCGTGAAGTTTTGGGCGAAATTAGAAGTGGAAAATTAAAAATTAAAGTAATAGATGTTCCAATTCCTACTCCGATGAGCTTTGGAATTGCCACACTCACTGCAAGTGATTCAGTCCTTGCTGAAAATAAAAACCAGCTTTTAAAAGATTTCCACCAGATGGTAATCAAAATGATTGAATATGAAAAGGGAATTTCGCTTGAGGAGTAAATATGGAAATCAACGGACATGAACTCCAGTTTAAAGATAATGCAGTATTTTTAGAGGAAACTAAAACATTGATACTTGCAGATGTCCACGTTGGAATGGAAGAATTTATTCGACGAACCGGTGTTTTATTTCCATTGAATGAAAAAAAAGAACTTCTAGAAAGGCTTAAAAATTTAATAGTTGAATTCAAGCCTGAAAAATTAGTTTTCTTAGGGGATTTTCTTCATCACTTTCAAAAAGTTCCATACAAAGTTTACGAAACGGTTCGAGAATTGAATTCTCTTTTAAAAAATTATGAAGTAATCATAATTCGCGGAAATCATGACATAATGCTCGAATACATACTCAAAGAAAATACCAATTTTAAAATTTTAGATTATTTACTTGAAGATAAAATTTTAATGGTTCATGGAGACAAAACATTTGACGTTGATTTTAACTTTGATCTCTTGATTATGGGTCATGAACATCCAGTTTTAGAAATAAATAAGCAGCGATTTCCTTCATATCTTGAAATAGTTCAAAATAACTTTGAAATACTTGTAACACCTGCATTTTCAAACATTGCATCAGGTGTTAAAATAAATGAACTTGAAAAAAACTTCATGTCACCCTACTTAAAAAAAGTTAAAAAAGAGGACATTTTTCCAATTGTTATTGGAGAAGAAGTTTTAAAATTTCCCGATCTTTCAAAAATCGAGAAATTCCTTTAATTTTTGATTTTAATTTATTTTTTATTTTGCTCTTGCTTCAGCGATTTCTGATTCGACTTCTTTTCCATCAATGTGCCTTAAAGCTTCTGCTTTTGCAGCCCATATCTCTTTATTGTACTCATCTTCAATTACATTTATAACATAATTGTAGCAGTCGACTGATTCTTCGTATCTTTCTAAATTGTAAAGCGCTTCTCCTTTCATGAGCCAGTATTTCGATTCTTCAGGGTTTAATTGAATTGCTTTTTCAAATAAATCTATTGATTCAGTGTAATTTCCAGCGTTATACTGCATAATTCCTTCAGAATAATATTCTTCGGGGTTTTGATCAGCGCATCCTGCAAAAATTATTGAAATCATGATACTGAGTATTATCAATCTAATTTTCAAAATATCCCTCATTTTTATCAATTTACTACAAAAACATTAATACAAAAAATGAAGCTAAAAAGCAGTAATATCCAAAAATTTTAAGTTTTCCGCCAATTACCATTTTTTTAACGAGATATAATCCTAAAAGTCCTGTTAAAAATGAAATAACGAATCCAAATAGCTGTTCTGCTGAAAAAGATACTTTTTGAAGTTCTAGTATCCCTGCACCAAATGTTACCGGAAGGCCCATTAAAAATGAATACTTCACAGCATCTTCTTTTTTCATCCCTAAAAAAAGCGCTGCAAAAAGTGTTGTTCCACTTCTTGAAATTCCTGGAAGAACTGAAAAAGCCTGAAATATTCCTACAATCATTGCATCCAGATACGGAATAGATTTAATTGTTTTTAAATTTTGATTCAGTTTATCTGAAAGAAGCATTAATATTCCAGTAATTGATAAAAAAACCCCTATCAAAAAAGTTGACGAAAAAACTGATTCTATAAAATCTCCAAAACATAATCCAACAATAACTGCCGGAATCGTTGATAAAACAAGTTTTGAAGCAAGGTTTATGTATTCGTTATCTTTTTTTGAAATCCCATTTACTATCTCAAAAACTTCTGATTTTACAAAAATCAAAACTGCCAAAAATGTTGCAAGGTGTAAAAATGCAAAATACCCAACATCTGGCGTGCTGTTAAAAATTGCAGTAAATATTGCAAGGTGTCCAGAACTTGAAATCGGTAAAAATTCAGTAAGTCCTTGAACTATTCCAAGAATTAATTCTTCCATTTTGTATAACCTGATTATTAGTTTGAGTTTCTATTGAATAGTATCTGTTCAATTAAATACTTTTTCCGTTACAAATAACTAAATACAAATACTTTAAATTAAATAATAAGTAGTTAGTTACACGATTTATTTTGTTTTATTTGGTGATTTCATGATTATTACGGTAGCTTCTGGAAAAGGTGGAGTTGGAAAAACCACAACGTCTGCAAATTTGGCGGTTGCACTGTCCAAACTCGGCAAAAAAACTATTGTAATTGATGGCGATATTTCAATGGCCAATTTAGGGCTAATATTTGATTTTGAAAAAAACAGGCCATCCATTCATGAAGTTCTCGCGGAAGAATGCTCTGTAAGAGATGCAATTTACGAACATAAAACCGGTGCTTTTGTACTTCCAGCAAGCCTTTCTATTGCAGGTTACAAAAAATCTGACCTCGATTTATTCCCTGATGTTATAAATGAAATTGCTGATGAATACGATTACGTAATTATCGATGCTCCAGCAGGTTTGAATAAAGATATGGCAATTCACCTTGCAATTGCAGATAAAATCCTTCTAGTAGTAACTCCTGAACTTTTTTCAATTGCTGATGCGATGAAAATTAAAGAAAGCAGTGAAATGGCAGGAACTAACGTAATGGGAATTGTTTTGAATAGAACTGGAAAAGATTTCGGTGAAATGGGGCCTGACGAAATTGAAATGATTTTGGAAGAAAGAATTGTTGGATTGATTCCGGAAGATGGGAATATCAGAAATGCAACCCTTAAAAAAATGGATGTAATCCAGTACAGCCCAAGAAGCCCTGCTTCAAAAGCATATACTGAATTAGCGCTAAAAGTTACCGGGTCATACGTTGACATGGATAAAATCGAAGAAATGTATAACGAAAGTTTCTTTGAAAAATTAAAAAGAAACATTTTTTCAAAATTTAAGAAATAATTACTTTTTTTTGAAATTTTTAAAATATTTAAAAAATAGAAAATTAAAATTTTATTTTTTGCAACTTCCACGTTCAAATTTGCATGACACGTCTGTTGGATATTCTCCGTTTAAACATGCTAAACAGAGGTCATCCCTTCCAATTGCCTCAACTAATCCTTCAACACTTAAATATGCAACTGAATTTGCACCGATCATTTCAGCTATTTCTTCATTGGTTTTTGAATTTGCAATTAATTCCTTTGTTGTAGCCATGTCTATTCCGTAAAAACATGGTGAAACAATTCTTGGAGACCCGATTCTCAAGTGAACCACTTTTGCACCTGCTTTTTTAACCATTTTCATGATTTTTCCAGAGGTAGTTCCCCGAACAATACTGTCATCTATTAAAAGAACTTTTTTATCTTTTAAAAGGTGTTTTACAGGGTTTAACTTCAATCTTACTGCAAGATCTCTTTCTTCCTGTGTTGGAAGGATGAATGTTCTTCCAATGTATCTATTTTTAATCAACGCTTCGTAGTAAGGACTTTCTGCTTCTTCAGTGTATCCTTGTGAAAAAATAATTCCCGAATCTGGAACTGGGGATACAATATCAACTTCTTCAGGAGCTTCTCTTGCTAAAATCTTTCCGATGTTTCTTCTTACCTCATAAACACTTACTCCATCGATTACTGAATCCGGTCTTGCAAAATAAACGTATTCAAACATGCAGGTAGATGCTTTTTCTTTTGCATTTGGTAATTTGTATGTTTTAAGTCCGTCTTTGTTTACAACAACCATCTCTCCAGGGGCAACGTCCCTTTCGAATTCAACATCAACAATATCAAGAGCACAACTTTCAGAACTGAAATAGTATGCGCCGTCATCTTTTCCAATACATAATGGCTTAAATCCGTTTGGATCCCTTATAGCGATCAATGTATCATCGTAGATAATTAAAAGAGAGTAAGCACCGTTTAATTTTTTTGTCACATTTGTGACTGCAGAAATAATATCATCGTTTTTCAAAAGTTCCCTAACTAAAAGTTGAGCAATAACTTCAGAATCCGTTGTAGAAACAAAAATATGTCCTTTTTTTTCGAGTTCATTTTTTAATTCTTTTGAATTTACAATATCTCCATTGTGGGTAATTGCAATTTTTCCAAAAGTGCTGTTTACGACAAATGGCTGACAGTTTTCAATTGTGTTTCTGCCGGTTGTAGAGTACCTTACATGACCTACGCCAATGTGACCGTACAAATTTTGTAATTCTTTGTTTGAAAATACTTCCGGAACCAATCCCAATCCCTTGTAGTGGCCTATTTCTTTGCCGTTTCCGACAGCGATTCCAGCACCTTCTTGCCCCCTGTGCTGAAGCGCGTAAAGGCCATAGTAAACTTTTTTGACAATGTTACTTTTTTCATGAGAATAAATTCCAAAGATTCCACACATGATTATCACAGAATAAGATTGATAGAATAACTAAATTATACTGATATATAAGTGTTACAAAAATTGAGTTTAAACGAGTGTAAAAAAGTTAGTTTGGATTTTTATTTTAAGTAATAAAAAAGAAAGTGGGTGTATTATTTTACTCTGTTTCCTTTTCCGGTAACTTTTTTCCATTGCCATGCAAATCTTTTGATTTTTGAGCTTTTACCAAATCCGCATGCGGCACATACTTTTTTTCTTACGTGGAATGATCTTCTTCCACATCTTCTACATACAATATGGTTTGAACCTTTATTGTGTTTACCTTGTGATGGTGTTCCTTTTGTCATTTACTTCACCGTGTTTATCTTTAACCTTATTCGATATATCGAGATCACATAAAAAATTAACTGTTGAATCGAAGAAATTATAATGAAACGTAAAGTACGTTGTCTCCTCTTACGACTAACATTGGGAACTCTTTTTCTTCATCGTTTTCGATTTTAGCGTTTTCTAAAGCAACGTTCATGTGTAAGTCGTATGCTTTTAATCTTCCTTTAACAACTTTTCCGTCTTTTAAGAAAACTGTTACGTTTGTATTGATTGATTTACCTAAAGCGTCTAATGGTCTTTGTGTATCCATCATATTCGCACCTCGCATAATAAAAAAACAACTGCTAATTCTAATTCGTAGAAATAAATAAATAGTTCTGATATATAATACTTTCCAAGTAAGTACGCCTTATTTGTCATATGGTGCTATATGGAGGTATAAACATGGCAATGACCCTAGCTGAAAAAATTTTGGCAAAAGCTTCAGGAAATACTCAGGTTTCACCTGGAGACATCGTTATGGCTAAAGTAGAAACCGCGATGGTTCATGATATCACTGGACCACTTTCCGTAAATACCCTCAAAAAAGAAGGTATTTCAAAAGTCTGGGACAATGAAAAGATTGTGATTCCATTCGACCACCAAATACCTGCTGATAGCATCAACGCTGCTGAAAATCATATATTGATGAGAAACTTTGTAAAAGAACAAAACATCAAACACTTCTACGACATTCGAGAAGGAGTTTGTCACCAGGTTCTCCCAGAAAAAGGACATATAGTTCCAGGAACTGTTGTAGTCGGTGCAGACAGCCACACCTGTACCTACGGTGCATTTGGTGCATTTGCAACAGGAATTGGAAGCACCGACATGGCCGCAGCATTTGCAACTGGTGAATTATGGTTTAAAGTTCCAGAAACACTTTACTTCAATATAACAGGAGAATTGAAACCAGAAGTAATGTCAAAAGATGTAATTTTGAGCATTATTGGAATGGTTGGAGCTGATGGTGCAACATACAAAGCTGCACAGTTTGCAGGAAACACTGTTGACAACATGACTATTGCATCAAGAATGACCATGTCAAACATGGCTATCGAAATGGGCGGAAAAGCAGGACTGATTGCTCCTGACGATAAAACAATTAATTATGTAAAAAATGCAATGGAAATGAACAACACTGCAAAACCATTCGAATTTATTCTTGGAGATAAAGATGCAGAATTTGAAAAAAAATTCGAAATCGATGTAAGCAACCTTGAACCTGTTATGGCATGCCCTCACAACGTGGACAATGTAAAAGCTGTTAGAGAAGTTGCTGGAACTCCAATTGATCAGGTATTCATTGGTTCATGTACAAATGGAAGACTTGAAGATTTGAGAGCTGCTTTAGAAGTTATTGAAAAACATGGCGGAATTTCAAAAGACATCCGAGTTGTTGTAACTCCTGCGTCAAGAAGCATTATGCTTGAAGCTATTGATGAAGGATTAATTAAAAAATTCTACCAGTACGGTTGTGTTGTAACAAATCCGTCATGTTCTGCATGTATGGGTGCATTATACGGGCTTTTAGGCCCTGGAGAAGTTGGAATTGCAACATCAAACAGAAACTTCAGAGGAAGAGAAGGCTCATTAGAATCAGACGTTTACCTTGCATCACCAATTACTGCTGCAGCATGTGCTGTTAAGGGAGAAATTGTTGATCCAAGAGATCTGTAAATAAACTAAAAATATTATTTTTCTATTTTTTTAAATTTTAATGTAAAAAGAAAAAAAAGAATTTTTATTTTGATGTTAATTTTTTCAAAATATCAAAGGAACTCAGAGTTCCAACAATTTTATCGTTCTCAACGACAGGGTATGCAAAAACTTCGTTTGTTATCATTTCGGAGATTAACTCGTCTGAAAGTTCATCGTTCGGATTTATTGTTTTAATTTCGTCTAAAAAAAGCATTGCTTCTTCTGTTTTAACGTGTTTACATCCAGTAAGTAAATCTAGTGCAGTAACCCATCCAACAATTTCTTCGTCTTCAATTACGGGTGCATAGCTTTTTTTATTTTTATATAACGACTGAACTACTTCACCTACAATATCGTTTGGAGAAACTCTTAAAAAATTTTCGTTCATGACATCTTTTACAATCATAAAACCACCAAATAGGTAAAAAAAGATTTGAAAGTTTTTAAATAAATTTTATTTCTTAAACGGTTCTTTTAAAACCATTAACCTGTCAGTACATGTAAAGCAAGGATCACAACTTGCAATAATTAATTCTGCGTCACTTACGTGGTATCCTTTTACAATATCTTCCATTGCACCAAGATTGGTTGCAGTTGGAGTTCTGATTTTTGCCTGCCTCACTAGTCCTTCGTCATCCAACCCGTATGAATAGTACTGTTCTCCCCTTTGAGCTTCGGTGTAACAGTTTATCGGCTTAAATTCGTTTAATTCGTAATTTGGATTGTATATTCTTTTGTCAGAGGTATCTTTTAAAGCATCAAGCGCCTGTCTTATGATTTTAACACTTTCAAGGCACTCGTAAAACCTTACCGCAAGCCTTGCAAAAACATCTCCGCTGTCAAATAATATTTCGTCAAAGTCGTAAGGATCATATTCTGGAACCCATCCCCACTTCCGCATATCTGATTTTACGTTGCTACCTCTTGCAGTGGGACCTACTGCGTGGAATTTCGCAGCTGTTTTTCTATCCATTACCCCTACATCTTTTACTCTTGAAATAATCATCGGATCATTTAACATTCTTTCGATAAATTTAGTTAAACCTTCTTCATATTGTGAGATTTTATCATGTATATGTGAAATTTGAGTTTCAGAGATATTACATCTTGGCCTAATTCCACCAATTATCGGACATGAGTAGTGAACCCTACTTCCAGAAATTTCAAAAAATACCTGCATAATAGGTTCCCTTAACATAAAACATCTCATAGACATTGTTTCGTGGCCCAATATCTCAAAAGCGTGTCCAAAAAGTAATGTATGTGAGTGAAGTCTCTCCAATTCTTCCACAATAATTCTTATGTGGTTTGCACGTTCTGGAACTTCGATGTTGCATCCAATTTCAGCAACTCTTGCCGCACTCCAGAGGTGAATATGCGAACAGATTCCACAAATTTTTTCACATAATATACATGCTTTCTCAACGGGAAGTCCTTCCATTAATCGTTCAACGCCCCTGTGATTCACACCAATTGTAAGTTCTGCATCTTTTACGATTTCATCTTCAATAAATAATCTCAATCTGTGGGGTTCAAGCATTGTAGAGTGTACTGGCCCGATTGCAATTTCTCCTTCGTACATGATTTTTCCCTTCCAAAAATACTTAAATAATTCCTAAAATTTTGATAAATTTAAGATTTAAATTTTAAAAATATCATTATCAATTATGATAATTAGTAAGTATTCCTCTGCATTTATATTATTAATGATTATTTGTTTTAGGTATTAGCCTCCTGTATAATAGCTTGTTCGAATGTGCAAATATATATCAAGTTTTAAAATAAAAATTAATTATGGAGGGAGGTGAAGTTGAATGGTTTTAAAATCTAGTGAATTTAATCCAGATTTTCCAAAGCAGATTATTGAAGCTGGCGAATGGATATTTGGAAAAAATGCATCTTCTTTTCAAAAATGTTACCAGTGCGGAACCTGTACTGGTGCATGTCCAAGTGGAAGAATAACACCACTTAGAACTAGAAAATTGATAAGAAGTGCCCTTGCAGGAATTGACAGTATTTTATCAAGTGATGACCTTTGGATGTGCACAACGTGCTATGAATGCTATGAAAAGTGTCCAAGGGAAGTAAAAATAACCGACATTATTAAAATTGTAAGAAATGTTGCTGCTGAAAAAGGTTATATTGCAGAACCGCACCGAAAAACCAGTTTGCTTGTCTTTAAAACTGGCCACGCTGTCCCAGTTAACGATGAAATTAAAAAAGCAAGGTTGGCAATAGGATTAACTGAAATACCTCCAACAACCCACAAATACCCTGAAGCTCTGGAAATGGTAAGGGATATCATGGATGAACTAAATTTCTGCAAAAAAGTTGGAATTTGCAGGGAAACTATGGACTTAGAACCATTAAATGTTCAAAAAACTGGGGAATAGGGGTGAATTAAAATGAGTGAATCTGATTTTGAATACATGTTCTTTTTGGGATGTATTGCACCAAATAGGTATCCTGGAATCGAAAGTGCGACATATAAAGCACTTGACAAACTCGGAATAACTTTGCATCCATTTGAACAGGCTTCTTGCTGTCCTGCACCAGGGGTATTTGGTTCTTTTGACCTTATGACATGGCTTACAATTGCTGCAAGAAATATCGTGATGGCAGAACAGGCCGATTTGGATATTTTAACAATATGTAATGGTTGCTATGGATCATTGTTTGAAGCAAACCACATTTTACAGGAAAATGAGAAAGCAAGAAATAAGGTAAATGAGGTTCTTTCAAAACACGGTCTTGAGTTTACGGGAAAATCAGAAGTAAGACACTTGACTGAAGTACTTTATTTCGATTATGGGCCTGAAAAAATTGCTGAAAGAGTGGAAGAACCACTTGATTTAAATATTGCGGTTCACTATGGTTGCCACTACTTAAAGCCGACCGATGTAAAACACATTGAAAGTTCGGAAGTTCCAAAATCGCTTGATGGACTCGTTGAAGCTATCGGGGCAAAATCAATATACTATAAAGACAAAAATATGTGTTGTGGAGCAGGAGGTGGAGTAAGGGCTAGAAACCCAGAAGTTGCACTTGAAATGGCCGAAACCAAAGTTAAAAATATACTCTCAGTGGGGGGTGATTGTGTAACTGAGGTATGTCCATTCTGTCATTTGCAGTTTGATCGAGGTCAGATTGAAATGAAAGAAACTTTTGGAAGAGAATATCAATTACCAGTTATTCATTATGCTCAGTTGCTTGGTATGGCAATGGGTATGACCCCTAAAGAAGTTGCACTTGATCTTCACTTTATTTCTGCAGATCCAGTAACTGAAAAGCTCGGATTAAAATAAATAATAAAAAAATACTAACATGATTTCAAAACGGAGGGGATATTTATGAAAGAAGGTGTTTTTTTCGGAGAAGGAATGAAAATTGTAAAAGAAGACTATCCAGATATTTACGAAGCTGTTGTCGGATTAAATAAAGCAGCATTTACTGGAAAAGTTTTAGACTACAAAACTCAAAAATTAATCGCTATTGGAATCGTTGCATCTACTGGAGACGAAACCGCAACAGAAAAGCAGATGCGAAGTGGAATGACCGAATTAAATATTACTAAAGAAGAAATAATTGATGCACTACGGGTTGTATTATTAACTTCTGGAATGCCCGCATTTACAAAGGCCATGAAAATGGTTAGCAAATTATAATTGGGGGGGATACAATGGGTTGTGTAAGTGCTCAAACACTTAAAGAAGGAACCGATTTTGAAAAAAAGCATGTTCCAATGATAGAATGTAAAAGTTCAGTGAAACCTGACGAAATTTATGAAGTAAAAATTCATACCGCAGGGGTAGAACATCCGATGGAAGATGGACATTTTATCCAGTTTATTGAATTAAACGTGGAAGAATACCCGCTTTTAAGAGTTCAGCTAACACAACATTCTAAACCAGATGTTGTTGTAAAAATAAAAGCTCCAAATGAAGAACATAACGGAAATACCCTTAAACTCATTGCATACATGTTCTGCAACCTTCACGGGCTTTGGAAATACGAAAAAGAAGTAAAAATTGAATAAAAAAACTAAATTTGGTGATTCAATGATTACTACAAACCATCCACTTAGTGAAGCATTAAAAGATATTGAAAACTTCAAACTTGGCCTAGCAGATTATTTTAAAGACAAAAACGTGTTTCCCATAAAAAATAAAGTTGAACTTGGAAGTGCACTACCTTGCGGAATTTCTATGCCTTGCGGAGAACTAGAAGCTGGAGAACTTGTTAAATTTTTAAACGACAGTGATTTTCCAATAAAAAATGCAGAAGATCTTGCAATGAAATTATCTAAAAGTTGCAGCATTCAATAATCCATATACGATAGGGGGTTTAAGATATGGATAGCAAGTTAAGATACGAAATAGAGGAACAGATCAATAAAGAATTCTATTCAGCATACCTATACCTTGCAATGTCAAATTATGCAGAAACTGAGGGGTTTAAAGGAATTTCAAACTGGTTCATAGTTCAAGCTCAGGAAGAAATGGGCCATGCAATGAAATTTTACAAATACCTGCACGATATGGGTGAAACCCTTCAGCTAAATGCAATTGACAAACCTGAACCAGACTGGAATTCTATCACAGATGTATTTGAAAATGGATTGAATCATGAAAAATACGTAACAGGGCGAATCCATAAATTGATGGATATTGCACATGAAGTAAAAGATTATGCAGCAATTTCAATGCTTCAATGGTTTGTAAATGAACAAATTGAAGAAGAATCTTCATTTAGAGACATTCTTGACAGATTGAAATTAACTGGTGGGGACATAAATTACGTTATGATACTTGATGGAGACCTCGGACAAAGAGTCAGAACTCCGCCCCAAAGTGAAAAAACAACAACAAAAACTGCATAAGGTGAAAATATGGTATGGTGGAAATGTTCAAACTGCGGATACATGTTTGAAGGCGATGCTGGAAAAGTTCCTGAAAAATGTCCAAACTGTGGTGAAATCTGTACTTTCTACGATGTAAGTTGTTATACTCCAGAATGCGGATTTGAAGGCTACGATCCAAAAATTGCTGGAAAAAGAAATGAAGAAAGCAGACTTTAACTAATTATTATTTTTTTAGAGGGGGTAAATTATGAAAGCTTGTTTTTTGATATTTACGTATGATAAAGGGGGAAAACCATACGTTCCAATAATATTCCATGCACTGCTCTTTGCAAAAGAAATGAAAGAAAAAGGAGACGAAGTAAAAATTGTCTTTGAAGGAGAAGCTGTTAAATGGTTCAATGAACTTTTAAAAGCAGATCATCCGTTAAAAGATCATGTTGAAGCATTGAAAGATGATTTTGTAGCTTGTGAAGCATGCTCCCATATGTTCGATGTTTTTACAAGCATAAAGGGAAAAATTGCTCTTGAAAACGAGCTTCACGGACATGTAAGTCTCAAAAAATATCTTGACAATAGCTACACTGTTGTCGAATTCTAATTTATTTAACTTTTTTTAGGGTGTGGTTATGGCAGTTGTTTTAAAAGAAGATGTCTACTGGGTAGGGGCAATCGACTGGAATATCAGAGAATTTCACGGTTACGAAACTAAAGACGGTTCCAGCTACAATTCATACCTAATTGTGGATGAAAATATTGTTTTGATAGATACTGTAAAAAAATACATGTTTGACGAATTTTACAGTAGAATTAAAAAAATAGTTGATCCTGAAAAAATAGATTATATCGTTGTAAACCACGTTGAAATGGATCACAGCAGTTCTTTAGAAAAAATTATGGAAATTTCAAAAGCTACAATAATAACAAACGCAAAAGCAAAAGAACATCTGGAATTGCACTACACTACAAAAGATTGGGAATATATAATCGTTGATTCTGGAGATTCAACAAATATTGGAAATAGAAATTTAACATTTGTTAAAACTCCGATGCTCCACTGGCCAGACAACATGGTAACATATTGCCCTGAAGATAAAATACTGTTTTCAAACGATGCATTTGGACAGCACATCGCATCAAGTGAACGATTTGACTTTGAAATCGATTATGCAATAGATTCTGCAAAAGAGTACTTTGCAAATATACTTCTTCCTTACAGGACACTTATCCCAAATGCGGTTAAAACAGTAGATACTCTTGAAACTGATTTAATCTGTCCTTCTCACGGCATTATCTGGAAAGACGATATTTCAAAAATTAAAGAAAAATATCTTGAATTTGCATCGAACGATGTTTCTGAAAAGGCCATAATTGTATACGATACAATGTACAAATCAACTGAAAAAATCGGTCTTTCAATCGCAGAAGGCCTAATGGAGGGTAATGTGGAAGTTAAAGTCTATAAAATATCTGAAACTCCAATAAGTAAAATAATTGCAGAAATTCTGGATGCAAAATATGTGCTTGTAGGTTCTCCTACGCTCAATATTAATTTATATCCCGAAGTTGCCAGATTTTTAAAATATATGGAAGGATTGAAACCAAATAAAAAAATTGCAGTAGCATTTGGTTCTTATGGCTGGGCAGAGAGTGCTACAAAACATATTAAAAATACTTTCAACATATTATCTTTTGATCCTGTAGAAGACGAATGCCTAACTTGCAGATTTGTTCCGGATGAAGAACATCTTAAAAAATGCTACGAATTTGGAAAAAAACTTGCGAAAATGTAAAAAATGAGGGGATAACTAATGGGTAAACCGACACTAGTTTATACAACATTTCCAAGCCTTGAAAATGCGAAATCTATCGTAGGATACCTTTTGGAGAAAAAAATGATAGCCTGTGCAAATTTAAGAGAACATGAAGCACACTATTTTGAATATGGTGACATTGTAATAAAAACTGAAGTTGGAGCATTTTTAAAAACTGCTGAAAACAAGTGGGATGTCTTAAAAGACATGATTAATGAAATACACCCATTTGAAACTCCAGTAATCTTAAAAATAACTATCGATGATTCAAACGAAGAATTCAAAACTTGGATCTGCGATACAACCAAATAATTAATCTTTTTTGAACTTTTAATTCCAAAATTACCGCCATTTATTTTAATTATACTTACATGGGAGTGTTATATACTTGCACAATCATAATTATTTTTAATTAAATTTATTGTATGGTGATTGGGATGAAAGAATTAAAATTAAAAATAAGTGGAATGAGCTGTCAGATGTGTGTAAAAACCATTAAAAACCTTTTAAGTGAACTTGAAGGAATAATAACTGTTGATATCGACTTAGAAAATGGAAAGGGAATAATAACTTACGATGAAAATATATTAAATGAAGAAAAAATTTTAAAAAATGAAGCTTTTGAACTCTACCCTGCAGAAAAACTAATTTAATAAATTTGGGGATTCCTTATGGAAGTAAAACTGAAAATTTCCGGAATGACCTGTGCAGTTTGTGTAAAAACAATTGAAAAATCTGTCTCGAAGATGGATGGCGTTGAAAGTATAACTGTAAATTTGCTGGATGAGAGTGCAGTTATCAATTTTGATGAAAAAATCGTTAGTATCGAAGATATCGGGATAAAAATTGAAAGTTTAGGCTATGAAGTCCTTGGAATTGCAGAAGAAGTTGAAGAATTACCGGATAAAGACGTGGAACTCAAGGAAAAACTCAAAAAAATAATTGTGGGGGCAATTTTTTCAATTGCACTGTTCTCAATGATGTACCTAGAAATTCCATATAAACCATATTTAGCATTTTTAGTGTCACTTCCACCGTTGATATACATTGCGCTCCCTATTTTTAAAGTAGGATTTAATTCGCTTAAAGTTAAGTCCCTAAACATGGACGTAATGTACTCCCTTGGAATGGGGGTTGCATATGTCTCAGCACTGCTTGTAACTTTCGGACTTCTTCCAATGAATTTCATGTTTTATGATACAACAATCATGCTTGCAACGCTTTTAACCCTTGGAAGATATTTAGAAGAGCGTGCAAAAGGTAGAACCTCCGAAGCGATTAAAAAATTAATGGGTTTACAGGTAAAAACTGCAAAAGTTATTAGAAATGATGAAGAACTTGAAATTCCAATTGAAGACGTTATTGTTGGGGATATTATATTTATTCGCCCCGGGGAAAAGATTGCAGTTGATGGGACTGTTTTTGATGGAGATTCGTATGTTGATGAATCAATGATTACCGGTGAACCGATCCCAAACCCCAAGAAAAAAGGAGATTCTGTAATTGGGGGAACGATAAATAAAAATGGAATTTTAAAAATAACCGCTGAAAAGATTGGAAAAGATACAGTATTGTCTCAAATAATTCAGCTTGTTAAAAATGCCCAGATTTCAAAATCCGGTATTCAAAATCTAGCCGATAAAGCAGTTTCTTACTTTATTCCCCTCGTATTTACAATTGCAATTGTTTCATCATTATACTGGTTTTTTAACGGCGGAATATTACTTGCAGTAACTACTTTTATTTCTGTAATGGTAATTGCATGCCCTTGTGCTCTTGGACTTGCCACACCTACCGCAATAACGGTTGGTGTTGGAAGGGGGGCCGAACTTGGTATTTTGATTAAAGATAGTAAAGTATTTGATGTTGCAGGAAACCTCAAATGTATGATTTTTGATAAAACTGGAACCATCACAAAAGGAGAACCTGAAGTTGATGAAATAATTACGGATTACACTAAAGAAGAACTCTTAGTAATTGCAGGGTCCTTCGAAAAAAATTCTGAGCATCCTTTGGCAATTGCAATTGTTAAAAAAGCTGATGAATTAAATATTTCACTTCAAGAACCTGAAAAATTTGAATCAATTACGGGAATGGGCGTTATTGGGGTATTAAAAGATCAGAGGGTTTTCATAGGGAACAGGCGCCTTATGGAAGAAAATAATCTTTCGATAAATGAGGATTATAACAAAAAAATATCGCGATTAGAGGAAAATGCAAAAACCGTGATAATTGTTGCCCTTGAGAATAAAATAATTGGGATAATTGCAATATCTGATAAAATAAAAGAAAATGCGAAAATTACGATTCAAAATTTGCGTGAAATGGGCATTGAATCCTACATGATTACGGGAGACAATGAAAAAACTGCAAAAGTTATTGGAAAAGAAGTTGGTATTTTAGAAGATCACGTATTTTCAAATGTTTTGCCTGAAAAAAAGGCTGAAATTGTCAAATCAATTCAGGAAACCGCAGGAGGTTACGTTGAATTTATTGGTGATGGTATAAATGATGCCCCTGCCCTTTCTACTGCAGATGTTGGAATTGCAGTTGGAAGTGGAACTGATATCGCAATTGAAACCGGTGAAGTCGTTTTAATGAATGACGATTTGAAATATGTTACAGGATTTGTAAAATTGAGTAAACGAGTACTAAAACAGATCAAATTAAATCTGTTCTGGGCTTTTGCATACAACTCGATTTTAATCCCTGTTGCTGCTGGTGCTCTTTATTCATATAATATCAGGTTTGAACCCGAACTTGCAGCTTTTGCGATGACTTTGAGTTCCATAACAATTATTGGATTGTCCTTACTTTTGAAAAGGTACGATCCTTGGAAATAATATCTTAAAATATTTGTTTCAAGTTCAAAATAGTCGCAATTTTGCATTTTAAAATCAGAACCAATACAAAAAGATAAATTATATAGAAATATATTAACTAATATGGATTTAAATTCTTATCAACATATTATCGTAAATATTTTTTAATGAATAGGTGTTTTTATGAAAATCCTTGGAATATCTGGAAGCCCGAGAAAGGAAGGAACTCATTTTGCTGTAAATTACGCACTTGATTATTTAAAAGATAAAGGATTCGAAACTAGATACATCTCAGTTTTTCAAAAGAAAATTGAATTTTGCATACATTGTGATTACTGTTTGAGAACGAAAAAAGGCTGTGTTCATAAAGATGGCATGCAAGAAATCTATGATGGATTAAAATGGGCTGATGCAGTAATTTTGGGAAGTCCTTGTTATAACGGAACAGTTTCCGGGCAGTTAAAAACAATTATGGATAGATGTAGGGCAATATTTGCAGAAGATATAGATGTTTTAAGGAATAAACATGGAATTGGGCTTTCTGTTGGCGGTGACAGAAACGGTGGCCAAGAAGTTGTATTAAAAACCATTCATGACTTTTACATACTAAACGGAGTAATTCCAATAAGTGGCGGTTCTTTTGGTTCTAATTTGGGCGCTACGTTTTGGTCCCAGGATCAGGGCAGAAAAGGGGTTGAAGAAGATTCTGAAGGAATAAGAACTCTTAAAAGAACCCTTAAAAAATTTCAAAATTGTTTAATTGAAAAGGGTGAATAAAAATGGTTAAAGTAGCTTGGGGCATTACTGGTTGTGGCGATAAAATCGAAGAAATCGTTGAAATGATTATTGAATTAAAAAAAGAACATGAAGAGTTAGATGTAGATATATACTACTCAAAAAGTGCAGAAATGGTACTTAACTGGTATAAATTAATGGGTAAATTAAAAGATACTTTTTATAATATTCGAAAAGAAGTAAATTCAAACGCTCCATTCTTACCCGGAATGTTGCAAACTGGAAAATACGATTTATTTTTGGTTGCGCCAGTAACTGCAAACAGTGTTGCAAAAATAGCACATGGGGTTGCTGACACTTTGATTACGAATTCAGTTGCACAAGGAACAAAAGCAATGGTTCCAACATATATCTACCCTCCAGATAACAAAAAAGAAGAGATAGAAACAATTCTCCCCGGGGGTAAAACACTAAAGCTATATATTAGAGATACAGATGTAGAAAATGTTAATGTACTTAAGAAAATGCAGAGCATTACTGTACTGGAAAACGTGGATGAGATTAGAGAGGCATTGCTAAAACATATTAAAGGTGATTAAATGCTACAAATCGAAGACTTGTCAGTTAAGGTGGGTGAAAAGGAAATTTTAAAAGATATTCACCTTTATATCGACAAAGGAGAAACTCATGTTTTATTCGGACCTAATGGGGCGGGAAAATCCACATTACTCAATACGATCCTTGGAAACCCAAAATACGAAGTTGTAAGAGGAAACATTTACTTTAAGGGAAAAGAAATAACGGATATGCCAATGCATGAACGAGCATTGCTTGGAATCGGTATTTCTTATCAATCACCGCCTGCAATTTCAGGAGTAAGGCTTGAAACAATGATAAATGCCATTTCGAATAGAAGTGATGAAGAAATGGAAGAAATGGCTGAAAAATTAAATATCCGGCATTTCTACTCGAGAGACCTAAACGTTGGTTTTTCAGGTGGCGAAGTTAAGAGATCTGAATTATTACAGATTTTCGCACAAAACCCTGATCTTGTAATGTTTGATGAACCGGATAGTGGTGTTGACGTTGAAAATGTAGAGATCCTTGGTGGAATTATCAATCATTTACTCGATAAAAATAAAAAACCAAGTGAAAGAAATAAATCAGGACTTATCATAACCCACCTCGGGTATATCCTTAATTTCATGGAAGTTGATAAAGCTCACGTACTCTTAGACGGAGTAATTGCATGTTCAGGAACACCTGATGAAATTTTAAATGAAATTATCAAAAACGGATACCAGAGGTGTGTTTCATGCTGTCAGAAAAAAAGTTGCAACAAGTAAAAGAAATGGCTCAGAAATACAAGGACGTTTCTGCAAAATTCGGAGAAGATATTGATTTAAGCATGTACCCCACACCAAAAGAAAACCTTTTGAAAGTAGATTCATTGAAAGAGTTAAGTGATGATCACAAAAAAGCTCTTGCAAATGTGGGTGTAGATATTGAAGAGAAAAACACCATCGGATCCTACGTTCAGGTAAATAGTGATGCAGTATACTCCAAAATGTATTCAGATATTATAATTATGCCTATCACCGAAGCTCTTGAAAAATTCGAACTTGACGACTACTACTGGAGTGCTGTAAAAATGAGTGATAAGTACGGAGCCAGAGTTGCAAACGAACTTACCGAAGGATACTTTATCAGAGCTCCAAAAGGCGTTAAAAAAACAATTCCTCTTCAAACTTGCCTTTTAATCGGCAGTGAAGAAGTATCTCAAAACGTCCACAACATTATCATTGTTGAAGATGGAGCCGAATTAAATTTAATTACTGGTTGTACTACATCCCCGCACGTAAAATCTGGACTTCACTTAGGAGTTTCTGAAATATATATTGGAAAGAATGCAAAACTTACATTTACAATGATTCACAACTGGGGGGAAAACGTACACGTAAGACCCAGAACTGCAGTAAAAATGGATGATGATTCGATATTCATTAACAATTACGTTACAATGATGCCAGTAAAATCCATTCAAAGCTATCCTACTGCATACTGTGAAGGAAAAAATGCTAAAGCAACATTCCAAACGATTGTGTATGGAAAAGGTGACTCAAAACTGGATATGGGCTCAAGAGTCATCCTTTCGGGTGAAAATTCAGCTGCAGACATGATTTCAAGGGTTATCGTTGTAGATGATGCAGAAGTTATATCCCGGGGCCATCTTGTAGGTGCAGAATCGCACGTTAAAGGACACCTTGAGTGCAGGGGCCTAATTTTATCAAATGAGGGACATATTTTAGCAGTTCCAGAACTTGAAGCTGAAAAAACTGACCTAGAACTATCGCACGAAGCGGCAGTTGGGAAAATTGCAGAAGATCAGATTATGTATTTGATGTCAAGGGGCTTAAGCGAAGATGAAGCAGCTTCATTGATTATTAAAGGATTCTTAAGCGTGGACATTTCGGGACTTCCACCAGAACTTGCAAAATCCGTTAAAGAAATGATGGATATGACCCTTGAAAATGCAATGTAAATGCATTCTTCTTTTTTAAATATTTCTTAACTTTTTTAAAATTTACAAAATAACAGTTTATTTATATAATAACTTTTTTTATATATGACCAGCTTAAATATAAATAAAGAATTTAAAATATTCAAACGATTCGGGATAGTATGGAAAAAAATGATATTTTTGTTGTAATTCCGGCATATAATGAAGAAAAAATGATTAAAAATACATTAATCAACCTAAAAAGCCACGGTTATGAAAATATCATTGTAGTTGACGATGGAAGTAGGGACAAAACTGAAAAACTCGCAATCTCAGAAGATGTAATCGTTTGTAAACATATTATTAATAGAGGACTTGGTGGAGCACTTAAAACCGGCTTAAAATGTGCAATAAAATACAATCCAAAAGCAATAGTAACCTTTGATGCAGACGGACAGCACGATCCAAACGATATAATTAAAGTTTCAGAACCAATAATTGAAGATAATTTTGATGTTGTTGTTGGAAGCAGACTTATTGATGAAAATGAACTAAAAAATATGCCATTTATTAAAAAAATAGGAAATTGGGGTTTAAATTTTATAACCTATCTTATGGGCGGACAAATGGTTACCGATAGCCAAGGGGGGCTAAGGGCTTTTTCATATAATGCTGCGGAAATAGTTTCAAAACAGCTTAAAAGCAATAGATACGAGGTATCATCAGAATTTATAGTCCTTTTCAAAAAAAATAATCTCAAATTTAAAGAAGTACCCATAAAAACGATTTATACAGAATATTCGATGGCAAGAGGAACGAATGTCATTACTGGCTTTAAAATCCTATTTAAATTATTGATTCAAAAATTGATTTAACGGCGATAAACATGTTCAAAATTAGAAACATAATCACGATTTCGGATTATGTAACAGTTATAAACATTATTTTCGGGATGCTTGCAATACTTCTCCACGATTTTCGTTTTGTTTATATTTCAATTGTGTTTGATGCACTTGATGGAATTGTTGCGAGAAAAACAAACACGGTTTCTGATTTTGGTGCAGAACTAGATAGTATTTGCGATGTTGTAAGTTTTGGTGTCGCTCCAGCATATTTAATTTATTATTACTTTGATTCAACCGCCGTAATTTTTGCATCAATTGTATTTTTAATAGGGGGCGCTTTAAGGCTTGCAAGATTTGGAATCCTTGATGTAAAACATTTTATTGGACTTCCAATTCCTGCTGCTGCATTGTTTTTATGTGTGTTAAGCCAGGTGTTTTTAAAATACAATTTTGGATCCGAATACATAGTTTCAATTATTGCAATTATTGCAGGCATTCTTATGATATCAGACATTACCTATCCAAAATATCCGAAAAAGCCACTTTTAGCAATATTTGGGATATCGATAATACTTTCAATGTTTGGTTTTATTGAACCGCTCGCATTGTGTGCTTTATTATATGTTCTTTATGGAATATTCAAAATAAGATTTTAAAAATTTAATTAATTTAAAATAAAATATACTTTTTTTGAAAAATTGATAAAAAATAGGAAATATCTAAAATAAGATTTTTAATTTTCCAAAAATCTTTTTAAATATAAAAAGAATAGTTAATTAGGTTATTCTAAAAATTTAGATACGAATGGAGACGTTTTTCCTTTTCTAAGGAAGTGTCCTGATGGCCCATCACCTAAAAATTCTGAAAACCATGATTCATGCTGAATTTCTTCATTCAATATTGCCAAAGCAAGATCATACGTTCTGTGATCTTTTCCTGCAGTCATGTTGCAAATTTTTGTATACTGCTTAACTGCACATTGTTCTGCCTGCAATAAAACTTTCATTAGCTTATTGATATCTGTAATGTCATCTGGCAAATATGCAGGTGGACAACCAGATATATCGTGGAAATCTTTCATATCTTTTGGAAGCGATCCACCCAATTCGTAGATTCTTGGAACTAGTGCTTCAAAATGATTTCTATCTTCAATTCTAGCTGTTTCTGCAATTTCTTTAAGGCCTTCCCCCTCTAATCCAATTAAATTAATTCTCAATATAGTATAGTAGTAAAATGTGGTTAATTCGGCAGCAGCATTCTTAACCAGAAGTTCAACCAGTTCATCTACATTAATGCCTGAATTTTCTACCATTTCACGAGATACTTGTGCCATACTATTCACCCCCATATAATATTCATTTTTTAGAAATTAATATATTTTACCATGTAAAAAAGAATATGGGGACAATTAAATGTTAAAATTAAATTTTAAAGGTTTTAAACGAGTTTTATGTTTTATCCCAAAGCCACATCTAATATCATCATTACTATAAAACCAAAAATTGCTGCTATTGTTGCACTATCTATGTTTCCTTCCCTTTGACATTCTGGAATTATATCTTCAATTACTACAAACATCATGGCACCTGCTGCAAAACTTAGTGCATATGGGAGTATTGGGGTAAAAATAGTAATTAAAAAAGCCCCTAAAACACCTGCAATAGGTTCCACAATTGCAGAAAGTTGTCCATAAAAAAAACTTTTATTTTTCGATAGCCCTTCCCCCCTTAAAGGAAAACTAACTGCAATTCCTTCTGGAAAATTTTGGATCCCTATACCCAGTGCAAGAACAATTGCCGCCATTAAAGAATCAATAGACATGTTTAAAGCAAGTGCACCAAATGCAATTCCCACAGCAAGCCCTTCTGGAATATTATGAATTGTTACAGCCAGTAAAAGAAGTCGATTTTTATGCCACGTTGTTTTTGGACCTTCTGCTTCTTTTAAGGGCTGGCCCCTATGAAGATGCGGAACTATTTTATCAACCCCTGCAAGGAAAAATGCGCCAATTAAAAAACCAAAACTTGCAGGAAACCATGTTAAATTACCCATACTATTTGAAAGTTCAATTGCTGGGGCAAGTAACGACCAAAAACTTGCGGCAATCATAATTCCTGCGGCAAACCCTAGTGAAATATCAAGCAGTTTTCGATTAACAGTTTTTGTAAGATATACTAAAGATGCCCCAAGTGCGGTCACTAACCAGGTAAATATGGTTGCTAGTAACGCAAGAACCACGGGATTGTATGAAGTTAAAAGCACCATATATTTCCCTCAATGATTTAAACTTAAAAAAATAGGTTTTTGAGTATTCCCCTATTAAAAAATATTATTTTTGGAGTATATAAATCTCCCAAGTATTTTAAAAATGTAATACATTTTTGATCAAATTTGAAACTAAAATTTATTTTTAAAAACATGTCAAAATCTATATATCGGGCAAATTTCAAATTTTATTTGTACATTTTTAAACATTTTAGAGGGGTATGATGGTTGTAATTGGAGAAAAATTTCCAGAAGTTGAAGTTATAACGACCCATGGAAAATTAAAATTGCCTGAACATTATATAGAAGCTGGAAAATGGTTTGTTTTATTTAGTCATCCAGGAGACTTCACGCCAGTTTGCACTACAGAGTTTGTTGCATTTCAAAAAAGATACGACCAATTCAGATCATTAAATACTGAATTAATCGGATTGAGTATTGATCAGGTCTTTAGCCATATAAAATGGGTAGAGTGGATAAAAGAAAAACTCGACGTTGACATAGAATTTCCAATAATTGCTGATGATAGGGGAGAGTTAGCAGTAAAACTTGGAATGATAAGCCCATATAAGGGAAATAATACTGTCAGGGCAGTATTTGTAGTCGATGCTACAGGAACAATTCGTGCAATAATATACTACCCACAAGAAGTTGGTAGAAATATGGATGAAGTTGTAAGACTTGTAAAAGCACTTCAAACTGCAGACAAAGGCTATGCAACACCTGCGAACTGGCCAGAAAATGATTTCTTAAATGAAAAAGTAATAGTTCCGCCTGCAAATAATATGGATGCTCGAAAAAATAGATTGGAAGCCTGTAAAAGTGGAGAACTTGAAGGATACGACTGGTGGTTCTGTTATACTGATTTAAAAGAATAATTCCCTTTTTATTTTTTAACTAAAATTTAATCATATAATTTAAATATGTAATTTTATATTATTTTTATAGAATTAGTATGAATAGATATATATATATTCGTTTTAATCTATTTTTAAAAAATATTTTCAAAACTGGTGATTTCTTTGAATAGTGAAAAATATCAAAATTCATTTCCGCTTCCGGATGAAAGCCCTGAAAAAATCGATAAAATAATGAGTGAAACTTATTTTGGAGCTCAGAAATTCTATTTATTGAAAACTGCACTCGAATTAAAAATATTTGATTATTTGTCTGACTCAAAAACATCTGAAGAATTATCATCAATTTTAGATCTAGATCCTGTTTTAACCGAATTGATGTTAAAATCACTCTATGAACTTGGAATTATTTCAATAGCTTCAAAAAATGGCGAAACTCATTATATCAACACAACTGGAAGCGATAATTACCTAAAAACGGACTCCATACACTCAAAAAGCCCCTCTATTTCCGCCTCATTTAACAGCATGGATAGATGGACAAAATTATCCGAAATAATGAACGGCTCTAAAAGCGAAATCACGGAAACCGTATTTTTCCCAGAAATTATTAAAAGAATGGCAAATGACACCAAATGCTGGGAACTTCAAAAAACTGTTGAATATGTAGCTAAATTTTCTGAATTTAAATCCGCAAAAAAACTTCTCGATATTGCGGGAGGCCATGGGCTCTATGGGATAAGCCTTGGAATGTTAAATGAAAATTTAGATGCATTTGTTTTTGATTTGCCAGAGGTTACACTTGAAACCAAAAAATTCATAGAAAAATACGATGCGAAAAACGTTGATACAATTCCGGGAAATTTCTTTACAGATGAATTTGGCGAAAATTACGACGTAATTTTTAGCTCATACAATCCGGGCGGAAAAAATCCAAAAGTTGCTGAAAAAGTACATCGAGCTTTGAATGTAGGTGGAATATTCGTTACAAAACAGGCTTTTCCAAAATTATCTGCACAAAGCACGTCAGATAACTTAAATAACATGGAATGGAACTTTAACAGTTTTGAAAATACAGGAAAAGGACTTGTAAGGTATACTTTTGATACTGACCTTACTTTTGAAGAATATGTTTCATATCTTGAAGGGCTGGGGTTTGAAATACTTGATACAAAACCGGTTTACGAATTAATTGAATTTAGCGAAGAAATGTTTCCAAACAATATCATTGTTGCGAAAAAAATTAAATAATTCTTTTTTATTTTTTAATACTATTTTTTAATTTTAAACAATATCTCATATTATATCGAAAATTTTATGTATTAATTATTACATGTAATTTAAAAGTATGATAAATATCATATTTTTAGAACATTGATAATATCGGGTGAAATTTTGAAAAAATTAGGAGTTTTATCAGCCTTGATTTCGTTGATGATTGCACTCAGCTTTTCAGGCTGTGTTGATAACACTGCTGAATCTTCAGTTGAAGTTGCTAAAACAGTTGAAATTGTAGACATGGTTGGAAGAACTGTTGAAGTTCCTGCAGACATTCAAAGAATTGTATGTTCCGGACCAGGATGTCTTAGACTCGTAACATACCTTCAAGCACAGGACAAAGTTGTTGGTGTCGAATCTATCGAACAAGATAATAGCACTGGAAGGCCATATCACCTTGCAAATGTTGAATTTTTCCAATCACTACCCATGACCGGAGCTGGTGGTGGAAAAGAAATTGGTGTTGGACCTTACCCTGAACAGGTTATAAGTGCAGCTCCAGAAGTTATTTTTATTACATACATGGATGCGGATAGGGCTGACGACCTTCAAGAACAGTACGGAATTCCTGTTGTAATTTTAAATTATGGTGACGTTAATTCATTCCATGACGAAAATCTCGTTTCTTGTTTGAACTTACTTGGAACTCTCCTCCAAAAAGAAGAAAGAGCTCAGGAAGTAATCGATTTCTTTGCAGATGCTGAAAACGACCTTTTAACAAGAACGGAAAATATTGCAGATGAAGATAAACCTTCAGTATACATTGGAGGACTCTGTAACAAAGGTGCTCACGGAATTGACAGTACATCAAGTAACTACGCTCCTTTCGCTGCATTAAATGCAGATAACATTGCTAGTTCCTTAGGAGTAGAAAAATCAGTATTCATCAGTAAAGAACAGCTTTTAGAATGGAATCCAGATATTATATTCATTGATACCGGAAGCTATGAACTCATAAAAGAAGACTACGATAAAAATGCAGAATACTATGAATCCCCTGGTGCATTTAAAAATGGAAACGTGTACACGCAGTTCCCATACAACTACTACACTACAAATTACGGCACTGCATTAGCTGATGCCTACTATATCGGAAAAGTAGTATACCCTGAACAGTTTTCTGATATCAATATGGAAGAAAAAGCTGATGAAATATATGAATTCTTAGTTGGCGAAGCTGTTTACGATAAAATGGCTGAAGGCTACTGTGGTTTTGAAAATCTTGACTTTTCTAACCAATAATTTCTTTTTTTCTTTTTTAAACAGAATTTTATTATTTTTTTAGTAATATTTTAATCGAAAAATATATGTAACAACAATACCACATTTTTAGAAAGATATTAATTCAGGTGGTATATTGAGTAAAAAAATAATATCTGTTATATTGGCACTTATGATGTCGCTTGTTGTCGCATTTTCCGGATGTATTGGAAGTAGCGAATCAAGCGCATCTGAAGTTTCTGACACTATTGAAATTGTAGATCTGCTTGGAAGAACTGTTGAAGTTCCTGCAGATGTTCAAAAAATTGTATGTTCTGGACCAGGCTGTTTAAGATTGATTTGTTACCTCGATGCAACGGAGTATTTGGTTGGTATTGAAGGATTTGAAAATACAAATCTTATTGGAAGACCATACAGGCTTGCACATGATGAATTCTCAGAACTTACAGTAATTGGAAACGGGGGCCCACAAGACATTAACGTTGGACCCGACCCTGAAAAAGTACTAAATGTAATGCCAGATGTTATATTCATAACATACATGGACGCAGATAAAGCTGACGAACTTCAAGAAAAAACAGGGGTTCCTGTTGTAGTATTAAGTTACGGTGCACTTGGAAACTTCAAAAATGATGCAATATTTGATTCATTAACCCTTTCCGGAGAAATCCTCGGAAAAGAAGAAAGAGCTCAAGATGTAATTTCATTTATGACTGGAATTCAAGACGATTTAGATAAAAGAACTGCTGACATACCTGATGAAGAAAAACCAACTATTTACGTTGGAGCAATAGGTAACAAAGGTGTTCATGGAATCGACAGTACTGAAGGTGCATATCCTCCATTTGAAGCATTGAACACTGAAAACGTTGCAAAAGTTGCATCCACTGAACACTTATTCCTAAGCAAAGAACAAATACTTGAATGGGACCCAGAATTCATCTTTATCGATGAGGGTGGACTCTCACTCGTATATGAAGACTACGAAAAAAGTCCAGAATATTATGAATCCCTTGATGCATTTGAAACTGGAAATGTTTACGGCATTTTACCATTTAATTACTATACAACAAACTTAGATACTGCAATGGCAGATTCATACTACATTGGATCTATCCTTTATCCTGAAGCATTTTCAGATGTAGATCCCGCAGCAAAAGCTGATGAAATATACGAATTCTTAGATGGGGAAGGAGTATACTCTGAAATGGCTGAAATGTTTGGCGGATTTGAAAAGTTAAACTTTTCGAACCAATAATTTCTTTTTTTCTTTTTTTAAAAATCATTTGATCTATTTTGATGTTATTAAGTTAAATTTTTACCATATTATCCCAAAAAAATAGAAAATTATATGTATTAATAATACTTATCTTTAAAAAATATTACATAACTCAGGTGGTATTTTGTATAAAAAAATAGGTACGTTAATTATTGCTTCCTTGATGATTCTAACAATCGCAATCTGCGGTTGTACTGAATCCACAGGTGGTACTACAGTAACTAATGAAGAAATAACTACAATTACAGTTGTTGATGCTGCTGGAAGAACCGTTGAGGTTCCACAAAATCCAGAAAAGATAATTGCACTAAGTTGTGCGTTAAGAGAAGTCGTTTACCTTCAATCACAAGATAAAGTTGTAGGTATCGAATTTAGGGAAGCTGCAAAAAAAACTGATGGAACTTTCCCTTCAGGTTTAGAACTCCCATATCTTGCTGCATATCCAGAATTAATGAATTTAACTGTTGTTAACGCAGGTAACACAGTTAACGTTGAAGAAATTGCAAAACTTCAACCTGATGTGATATTTGTTGGAACTTCGGGTGCAGGTAGTGCAGAAGATATTCAGGCGAAAACAGGAATTCCTGTTGTCATTGTATACGTTGCTACAGTTGGAACTGAAGCTCAGAACGAAAAGTACTATGAAACTTTAGAGTTAATGGGTAAAGTTTTAGGAAAAGAAGATAGAGCTGAAGAATTAATCTCAATATTCGAAGAATATGAAACTGATCTTGCGAACAGAGTAGCAGACATATCCAATGAAGAAAAACCTACTGTTTACGTTGCAGGCAGACCTTACATGGGAGTTCATGGTCTTGATGGAACTGACCCACACTGGCCTGCATTTGAACTCTTGAATGCCAATAACGTAGCTTCAGAAGTATCAGACGTCAGTGAAGGAATTTCAGTAAATAAAGAACAGGTTCTTGAATGGGATCCAGAATACATCTTTGTAAGTGAATCTTCAATGAATTTAATAAATGAAGATTTAAACGATCCTGCATATCGGGGATTGAGCGCAGTTCAAAATGGAAACGTCTACGGAGTTTTACCATACTGCTGGTATTCATTTAATAAAGAAACAGGAATTGCAAACGCTTATTTCGTTGGTAAAACCATATATCCTGAACAGTTTTCCGATATAAATGTCGAAGAAAAAGCTGATGAAATATACGAAAAATTCCTTGGAAAACCAGTTTATTCAATAATGGAAAGCCAGTTTCCAGGATATACCGAACTAACCAATAACTAATCCCATTTACTATTTTTTTTTGAAAAATTTATTTTTTGATAATATTAAATAGCTATTTATATGTTAGAATAATACTTATTTGATAAGTTTATTACCAAAACAGGGATAATGTGGAAAGTTCTGTTAATGACTACAAAAAATATACTTTAAAAAAACTGATATTTGGTTTTTTACTGATTATAGCTTTAATCGTAATAGCAGTTTATGCACTATGCACTGGAGATTTCCATTTATCAATCAATCAAATCATAAATGCATTGCTTGGTTCAGGAGATGCTGCTTCAAACCTCGTTATATGGAACATTAGACTTCCAAGAATATTTGCTGCAGTACTCTGCGGAATCGGACTATCGGTTTCAGGTGCAGTAATGCAATGTGTTTTGAGAAACCCGCTTGCATCCCCATTTACCATGGGTATTTCTCACGGAGCTATGTTTGGTGCATGCGTTGCAATAATTACCCTTGGAATTGGTGGTGCTGAAAGTACCGGCCATATCGCAATAAACAATCCATATTCAATAACCGTATTTGCATTCTTTGGTTCATTGCTTGGCGTTTGTGCAGTATTACTACTTGCAAGATTAAAGGGATTAAGTCCCGAAGCAATGATTCTTGCAGGGGTTGCAATATCTTCACTATTTACTGCTGCAACCACACTTATACAGTACTTTGCAGATGATATGCAGTTAGCTGCAATGGTTTATTGGTCATTTGGTGACCTTGGAAGACCACTCTGGCCAGAAGTAAAAATTATGGCGTTTGTAGCCGCTGTTTCACTTATTTACTTCATACATAAAAGATGGGACTATAACGCTCTTGAAAGCGGTGAGGAAACTGCAAAATCCCTTGGTGTTAACACAGATAAAATAAGATTATCCGGAATGCTTGTTGCATCCCTCGTAACTTCCGTTTGCGTTGCATTTTTGGGAATTATTGGATTTGTTGGATTAATATGTCCCCACATTGTAAGAATAACTGTCGGTGGAGATTACAGATACTTAATTCCATTGTGCAGTATATTCGGTGCAGTATTGGTACTTTTAGCAGATACAATTGCAAGAACAATAATTTCTCCAATAATTCTCCCAGTAGGAATATTAACATCATTTTTAGGGGCTCCGATGTTCCTTTACTTACTAATGAAGATGTATAAATGATTAGTCTTGGTGAAAACATGATTGTTTCAGTAGATGGAGTTGAATTCAAATACAAAAGTACTGAAATACTAAAAGACGTTAAATTCGAAGTAAAAAAAGGAGAAGTCGTTTCAATCCTCGGAATAAACGGGGCTGGAAAGTCAACCCTTATAAAATGCATAAATAAGATTTTACCACCTAAAAAAGGAACCATAACTATTGAAAACTTAGACGTAAATAAAATGGATAGGCTTGACTTGGCAAAAAAAGTAGGTTACGTTCCACAGAGGTCTAATGGAAACTACATGACTGTATTTGATGCATTGCTTTTGGGAAGAAAACCCCATATTAAATGGGAAATCTCACAAAAAGACATTGAAATTACAGAAAACGTGCTTAAACTTCTCGACCTTGATAAATATGCACTTAGAAACACGAATGAACTTAGCGGCGGGGAACTTCAAAAGGTAATTATTGGAAGGGTGCTCGTTCAAGAGCCAAAATTAATACTCCTTGATGAACCTACAAACAATCTTGACCTGAAAAACCAGCTTGAAGTTATGAGAATACTAAAAGATGTATCAGTTTCAGAAAATATTACTTCAATAATTGTAATGCACGATATAAACCTTGCATTGAGGTATTCAGATAAATTCTTGATGTTAAAAGATGGAAAAATCTTTGCTGAAGGCGGAAAAGAAATAATCAATACACAAAACATTGTGGAAGTATACGGTGTAAACACCCAAATACATGACTTAAACGGTCAGTTAACTGTAGTTCCCGGAGAAGGTTATTAATTAAATATATTTTCTCATTAAAATTCCATCTGAACATTCATCATCTTCAAAAAATTCTTTTAATATACCTATTTTTTTAAAACCATTTTTTTCATAAAGTTTAATTGCAGCATTCCATTTTGCCGAAACCGTTAGAATCATGCTTGAAATTTTATACTTTTTTGTAATTCTTTCAATTAATTCATTAAATAGTAGATTCCCGTATCCTTTTTTCCGGTGTTTTTTTAAAACCCCTATCGATGAGATATAAAGTTCTGATCCATTGATATTGTGGACTTTTTTAATATCGTGATTCAAATTGAACATTTTTTCGTCGATGTTTTCAAAATATTCCCAAATTTCAGAAGAAATGTATCCTAAAACTTCCGAATCAACTTCCAAAACTAAAAAACCATCCGAAAATGTATTTATTCGATTTAAAAAAGCGTCTCTACTTTCAGAAATGCCTTCGACAAATGAATCATTTTCTATGTTCATTATTTCATTGATATCATTTTTTCTAACGTTTCTGATAACTACTTTTTCCAAAAAAACACCCTAAATCAGATTATTTTAAAACAAAACGCAGTTTTTATATAGTACTGTAATCAAGTATCTACTATATATAGAAGAGATAACCCCTGAATAAAAATTGGTGAGATTTTTGGAAAGTATCCAAAGTACTATCAAATCATTCATTAATAACAGTAATAAAATTGCAATACTAGGTATTGGAAATTATTTAAAAAGTGACGATGGATTCGGCGTTTATGTCGTTGAATCATTAGTTAAAAACTATTCTAAAACTTATGAGACTTTATACTTAGAAAAAGAAGTAAATTCCGTAAATGATAAATTAGTCCTGATGAATTGTGGAGTAGTTCCTGAAAATTTCACAGATGTAATCAAAAAAGAAAATCCGGACAAAATTATGATGATTGATGCTGCATTAATGCATCAAGAACCAGGAACTTTAAGAATTGTAGAAAGTGATGAAATTTCGGAAACCGGATTTTCAACTCACTCACTCCCATTATCAATTATAATCAAGTACATTAATATTCATATTGATACAGAAATATTAATTATAGGAATCGAACCAACGGATCTTGAGTTTGGTGAACCATTATCTGGACTAATAAAAGAAAAAGCAGATGAATTTTCAAAATTATTAATTGAAGAGATTGATTCTGTTTTATTATAAAACAAGGTGAATTATGTTTTCAGTACAATTCAACACGACTGATGAATTACCAGAACCTTCCCCTAACTTAATTAATCAGGTTATCGGACAGGACGAAGCGGTCAAGATAGTATTGAGTGCTGTAAAAAATAAAAGACATGCATTATTACTTGGGGACCCTGGTGTCGGTAAATCAATGATGGTAAAAGCTTTTGGTCAGCTTTTAGAACATTCAAGCGAGTTTAAACCGTACTCCTTAATCGCACGACCCAATATGAAAAACTCGGAAAAACCGATAGTTGACTTAATCGAAGGACGAATGATTGAGGAAACGATCCAGACACAAAATCCAAAATTAATGAGACAGCCTCCAAGCATATTTACACTATTACTTGGAATCATTGTTTCCTCACTTGTATTGAGCTACATATTAAATGGATTGTCTGATCCGTCATCCAAATTCGCAGTAATTGCTGCCATTTCTGTAATTGGCTCCCTTTTAGTATTTTTAATACTATTCCTAAATATATTTGGAGCTACAAAAGCATCCATGCCAAATACAGTAAGTCCTGCTGACGTAAAACCAGTGGTACTTTACGAATGCAAAAAAAGGCCACTTGTTAGGGCAAGTGCATACAACACGACAAAATTACTCGGGGACATTAAACACTGTCCACTAGGGGGAAAACCTCCAATTGGAACACCACCACACAAACGAGTAATTTTAGGGGCAATCCATGAAGCACACAAGGGTATCCTTTATGTGGATGAAATTAAAACAATGCCTGTTGATGTTCAGGATTACATTTTAACTGCACTTCAAGATAAACAGCTTGCAATCAGCGGTAGAAATCCAAATTCAAGCGGTGCTTCAGTTGAAACCAACCCAATACCTTGTGACTTAACATTGATAATGTCTGGAAACATGGACGATGCAAGTAATTTAAGAGCACCATTACTTGACAGGATTGACTACAAAGTTGTCTTAAAAAATAAAATGGACAACAATCAGGAAAACAGGGATAAATTACTACAATTTATTGTACAGGAACTTAAAAACAATAATTTAAGACCGATGACCTATGAAGCATGTTGTGAAATTGTTAAAATGGCTCAGTTGCTTTCAGGATCAAAAAACAAACTTACTTTAAGATTAAGACAGGTTTCAAATATTATCAAAATGGCGAACGATATTGCAACAGGTAAAGAACTCGCTGAAAGCATTGAAGAAATGTCTGAAGAAACTGGGCCTGAATTAACTGTAAAACCTGTTGAAAAACCTGGTGAAAAGAAAAAAACTAAAAAAATTATGAAAGTTGTTGGAAAATTCAAACCTAAAAAAAGTGAAGATACATCCCATAAAAAAATTGTTTCGAAAGCTCCAGTTATTGAAAAAGAAGATGAAACAGTGATTTCTCTTGAACATATCAATGAAATTGTAAATACTGGCATATACAGTATGACAAAACAGGTTGCAATTGATTATCTGAAAAATTTCAAGAGATATAAAAATATCGTTTCAAATGATGTTCCAAAAACTGGAGTAATCCATGGACTCGCAGTTTTAGGTGCAGACGGGCTTGGAGATGTTACAAAAATTATTACAAAAATTGTAAAATCAAAACACCCTAGAACAAATCTGCTAAATATTAGTGGAGATATTGCAAAACACAGTATCACGTTAGCATCTGCACTATCTAAAAAGCTTGTTTCTGATGGAACCTTGAGCATTGCAAAAGCTAAAGGCGGCCTTTCAAAAGAAGACCTTGATTTAGCAGAACATGAAATCTACATTCAGTTTAGCCAGTCCTACTCAAAAATTGATGGTGACTCTGCAACAGCTGCGGCATGTTTAAGCATTATTTCATCACTCCTGAATATCCCCTTAAAACAGGACTTCTGTATAACTGGAAGCCTTGATTTAAATGGAGACATTCTTGCAATTGGCGGAGTTAACGAAAAAATAAATGCTGCTAAAGAATACGGATTTAAAAGAGTAATTATTCCTCAATCCAACCTTGAAGACGTTATCGATCCAGAAGGAATCGATGTAATTGCAGTTACACGCCTCGAAGAATTAATTCCATTAGTATTCGAATTAGATAACTTATAATTGATTATAATTAATTTTCCCCTTTTTTCCGGTGATTTTATGAATTTATCTAACTTTATAAAAATATGCCATCTATTATACGATAGAAAATATGTTGTTGGTTCTGGCGGAAATGTAAGTATAAAAAATAAAAATCTTATTTACATTACTCCAACAGGCTCCATTTTGGGATTTTTAAATGAAGAAGACATTTGTGTTGCAGATATTGAAGGAAATATCCTAAAAGGAAAGCCTACTTCAGAATTAAATATGCATTTGAAAATATATCAAAATAAAGAGTCCATAAATGCAATAGTCCACACTCATTCGATGTATTGTACTGCATTTTCAGCACTAGATAAAAAATTGGAATTATTAACTCCTGAAGCTGAAATTTTTATTAAAAAAATAGCATACGTTGACTATTTTCCATGTGGAAGTTTAGAACTTGCAGAAAATGTTTCAGCTTGCGTTGAAGACTCAATTATTCTAAAAAACCACGGAATAGTTACGCTAGGAAAAGATATAACTGAAGCTTACGTGAAAACTGAAGTTTTAGAAGAAATAGCACAGTTAAATTATATTATGAATAATTTGGGTGAATAATTATTCTAAAAATTTCAAAAAGGTTTAAATTTAAAATTTATTTAATTTCGTTTTTTAATTAATTTTTAATTGTCTCGAGTTCACTTACAATTCCCCAGATCTGGGTTCTTGTATGAATTGGCATGTTTGGATCTTCGCTAATATCGTCTAAGTATTGAATTGCAGTTGCACTTCTCACAATTAATTCCTGTTCTTCGTTATGTAATGCATTTTTTGCATTGTCTGCTGCTGCTCTGATGTTTCTTGGAACAGTTGTGTCTTCCACGATTTCTTCGAGCATTGACGAGATATTTCTGAGTTTATCTGTTGGAGATAATTTTTTGGCGCTAAACATGGATTCACCTCATTGGCCGTGTTTTAAATAAAAAAGAACTGTAAATTCTACTATTGCATACTATGATTAAATGCTATCATATTTAAAGATTAAGGTTATTCTTTTTGAAATTGAAATAAAAAGAGTTTTTTGTTAAAAAATCCCGTTATTTCTTGAGTATTTCTACTTTTTTGGAAGTTCCAACAAGTACTTTATCACATTTGCTGAATACCCCGTTCTCTAAAACTCCAGGAATATTATTTAACATGTTTTCGGTTTCTTCTGCATCATCAATGCTGATGAATACATCAATAATCATGTTTCCGCTGTCTGTAATTACAGGTCCCATTTTTCCAGAACCAGTCCTGATTGCAGGTGCAGTATTCATTTTTAAAAGTTTGTTTAAAACTGTGGAATAAGCAAATGGAATTACTTCTAATGGAACCGGAGTTTTATCACCTAATGAATCAACTAATTTTCCTTCATCTGCCAAAACGATGAACTCTTTTGCATGGTAGTCCACGATTTTTTCCATTGTGTGGCATCCACCGCCACCCTTTATTAGTGAAAGAGTGCTTTTGCAAACTTCATCTGCACCATCTACTGCAATGTCAATTTCACCACATTGATCAAGTGAAATTAATGGAATTCCGGCAGTACTTGCTACCATTCTTGAATCGAATGAAGTAGGAACCCCGTAAATGTATAATTCTTCTTCAACAATTCTTTTTCCAAGTTCCTGAATGAAAAGATTTGCTGTTGAGCCTGAACCAAGTCCTACAACCATTTCATCTTTTACAAGTTTTGCAGCCTGTTTTGCAACTTTTAACTTCAAAGAATCAGAATTCGTGGGTACTTCATCGTTAGCTTTTTTAGTCCTAGCCATAAAAATCACCAAAAATACTTAAAAATGCAATATATTTTGAATATTAAAAAAAGATATGGTTTTTTAAAAGTAAACTTAAAGTTTTTCTATAAGTTTTATTGTAAATTGGAGTGTTTCTCCAGCTAATTCGTGATTGAAGTCAAGAGCGACGTCTGCATCAGTAACTTCTAAAATTACCGCAGGTTCTTCACCAGCAACAATTACCATTCCTTCTTCAGGTTCAAAGTCTGCTTCATCGAATGCTTCGATTGGAACTCTTTCGATTAAAGATTCGTCTCTAAATCCGTATCCTTTTTCAGGCGGGATTGTAACAGTTACTTCTTCTCCAACTTTGAGGCCTAAAACTGCTTCTTCGAAACCTTGGATTAACTGTCCTTCCCCAACAGTGAATTCCAAAGGCATGTATGGTCTTCCTTCTTCGTAGATTCCTTCTTCTTTAGCCACAGCTTCTACTGAGGTATCAAAAACTTCCCCTTCTTCAAATCTGCCGGTGTAATCTACTTTAATTGTATCTCCTTTGGTAATCAAAAAAATCAACTCCTACTTCATGTGTGACTATCAATCAAATAATCAATATAATATATATATCTTATTATCAGCCCAGTTTATACACTAACTTTGTAAATCGGTCTTTTTAAGGGCATTTCTTTAAATCAAATCAAAAGTTATAAAAATTAAAAAATATCTAAAAAAATTAGAATATAAAAAAGGTGGAACAGTGATCAGTGTAAATTTAGCTTCATTACCAATTGTTGAAGATATGATCAACAGAAAAGAAGACTTAAACATTGAAGTAATTAAATTGGAAAACGGAGCTACAGTACTTGACTGCGGTGTAAACGTAATGGGTAGCTTTGAAGCAGGTAAATTATTTACTAAAATCTGTCTTGGTGGACTTGCACACGTTGGAATAAGCATTTCAGGATCCCTTGACAACAAACTCGTTTTACCATGTGTAAAAATTAAAACATCACACCCTGCAATTGCAACACTCGGTGCACAAAAAGCTGGATGGAGCGTAAGTGTTGGTAAATACTTCGCAATGGGTTCAGGACCTGCAAGAGCATTAGCAATGATGCCAAAAGCAACCTACGAAGAAATTGACTACAAAGATGAAGCAGATGTTGCAATTCTTTGTTTAGAATCTTCACAACTTCCTGACGAAAATGTTGCTGACCACGTTGCTGAAAAATGTGGCGTAGATGTTTCAAAAGTTTACTTACTCGTCGCTCCAACAGCTTCAATGGTGGGGGCAGTTCAAATCAGCGGTAGAGTTGTAGAAAACGGAACCTACAAAATGTTAGAAGCTCTTCACTTTGATGTAAGAAAAGTCAAATTTGCAGCAGGTATTGCTCCAGTTGCTCCAGTAATCGGAGACGACTTGAAAATGATGGGCGCTACAAACGACATGGTTTTATACGGCGGTAGAACATACTACTACGTTAAAAGCGATGAAGGAGACGACATCGAAAACTTATGCAAATCATTACCATCCTGTTCCGCTGAAACCTATGGAAAACCATTCTTAGATGTATTCAAAGAAGCAAACTATGATTTCTACAAAATTGACAAAGGAATATTTGCTCCAGCAGTTGTTACAATCAACGACCTTAGAACCGGAAAATTAATGTCATACGGTGAAACAAACGTTGATGTAATCAAAAAATCATTAAAATTCAGCCAATTATAAATTAACATAGCATATAAATACTAAATTTTCATATCTATTTTTTAGAATATTATTTCAGGTTTTATCAAAATTTACAAAAATAAAGTTACCGATTTTTAAGGTGTTTTTATGGATTTATCAAATTTAAATGAAAAAGATCTGGCCTTGGGCTGTAAATACTGTATAAAAGGAGAAAAACTGGTTTTGTATATTACAGGACTCTGCGAAGAATCCTGCTATTACTGCCCACTTTCAGAAAAAAGGAAGAAAAAGGACGTAATTTTTGCAAATGAAAAGCAGATCGATTCGATTGAAGAAGCGATTGAAGAAGCATATCTTTGTGGAAGTAAAGGGGTAGGAATAACTGGTGGAAATCCACTTTTAAGGATTGAAAGAACGGTTGAATATCTAAAAGCCTTGAAGGAAGAATTTGGAAAGAATTTCCACGCACATTTATACACAACACCAAAATTTGTTAATGAAGAAAATTTAAGGCTTTTAAAAGAAGCAGATCTCGATGAAATTAGATTACACTCAACAAAATTATTTAATGATTTTGAAAATTTCGATAAAATGGAGTTTTTAGAAAAATTGAAACTCTGTAAAAAATACGTCAAAGATGTTGGAGTTGAAATTCCAGGAATTCCAAATTTTGAAAAAGAAATTTTAGATTTGGCTTTTGAAATTGATAAAATCGGCGTAAAATTCTTAAATATCAATGAACTTGAATATTCAGAAACTAACTACCAAGCTTTAATCGATAGAGGATTTTCTGAAAAAGATGATACAACTTCCAGAATTTCAGGAAGCTTTGAAACTGCAAAATATGTACGTGATAATTTTAAAGGAAAAATGATAATCCATTTTTGCCCTTCTTCGTTAAAAGACAGTGTTCAGATGAAAAACCGACTTATAAATCGTGCAATGAACGTTGCAAAACCATATGAAGAAATTACAGAAGAAGGCCTTTTATTAAAAGGAATCATCAATTTTAAAAACATTGAAGACGTTTCAGAAGTAATTGATATATTAAAAGAAAATGAAGTAGACTTTGAGCTTTTAAAAGATCGATTATACTTAAATCCGGAAATTTTAGAAGATTTAATCGAACAGTTAAAAGAAAATGAATTTAATTTTAAATTTAGTGCATATATATCAGAATATTATCCCACATCAGATAAATTGGAAGTTGAAAGAATTCCTATTGTTACAAAAAAACCTAATTTAAAATTAAAGAAAAAATAATCATTTATTCTGTTAATGGATCCTAATTAATCCATACTTTCTTTAAAAAACCCGATTTTATTCTTTTTTACATGATTTTTTCGATAAAATTTTGTTTTTCAAAAGATATTTTAAACGCTTAAAAACATTTAAATCCCGATTATTCCGGATTAATTTTATATTATAAGTTTTATAAATGAGATTTTAACATTAAATCTTTTTTTACGCATTTAATCTTTAAATTATAATTATATAACTTTTAAATTTAACTTTAAGTTTAAATTTTAAGTTTAATCTTTTAATTATCGTTTATTATATCTTTATTTTAAAAATGGCATTTTCGAAAGGTTTAAAAAGTTTATTTAACATAGATTTGATCGGGGAAATTGAAGAGGGGCGCATAAAATGCCATAAACATTTCATCGTAAAGGGCATAATAAGACGAAATAAAATTTAAAACAGTGTTTAGGAAAAATACGAAAGTATTTAATTGGAATTTTTTGACCGGTTATGGAAACTAAGAAAATTTGAAAACACGTTAAAATTTGGGGAAATTTTTAGTTTTCAATAGGTTATTTAAAACTTGGTTAGTGGATACTCCATATATTGGTCATTAAATATATTCAAATATTTTAATATGAAACCAGGGGTGGTTTTGTGAATAAAAAATCAGGACAAGCACTATTCTTGGTACTTGTTATGGTTCTCTCAAATATGGGGGGTGTTATAGCACTTGAACCTACTACTTTAGATACTTGCACTTGTAATGGTGACAGTGGTTCAGGTACTATCATTATGGACTGTAACTGTACTGATGATAGATGTTTTAATATTAGTATTATTTCACCAGAATGCGCATCCACGTGGTGTGATGAAGTGCCAATTAACGGGACAATCGTACCATGCGTTGATGATGAATTGGGATGTGCTGACTACATAAAAGTATATTATAAAAAATTAAGCGACTACTGCTGTGACTGTGAATGCGGTAATCCTGAAGCTTATGAAGAATGCGGATGGAGTGTTGTCGGTACCGATGATTCTTTAGAAGGAGAATGTCCTGCATTGTGGAGTTTAGACTGGCCTATCTGCTGTGAAACTGATGGCTGTTACGTATTAAGAGCCGTACTCTACGATGGTTGTGATATGCAAGTAGGATGTCCTTCAGAGCCCGTATACATATGCTTCGATAAAGGGGTTGCTGTATGCCTAGATCTTCCAGCATCACTTTCCTGCGGAGGAACTATCGAAGGATGTTTAAATGAATCCTGCGATTGCGTTGACTATATTTTAATAACTGCAAACTACACTGGAGAAGGCTCTTGTCTTAGATGTCCTCAGGAAGATTGCATGCCTACTATGACATACATTGTCGATAGAGAAGACTTTGGAAACGCAATGTGCTGTGACTACACTTTTGATGTATTATTTAACAACCTTTACTGCGGAGGATGCTATGAAATAACTGCTACACCTTACGCAGACTGCACTGATGACTGTATGTATAATGGCGTACAGATCGGTGAAAAATACGTGGGATATCTCGAAATTATAAGGGAAGATGTATGCTTTGAAATAGAATGCCCTGCGCCAGTTACGCCAGAATGTGGTATGACACTTTGTGGGCCAATTACATTTTCAGGTATCCTAAACGATCCTTGTAATGCTGCACAATGTATTGAATTTTATGCAGTAAAAACAGGAAACTTCACGCTTTGTGATGGAGCTTGCTGTGCACCAACATGCAATGCATGCGATGGAGAAATTGTAACATTGGATTTAGAACTTCAGGACTTACCTGAAAACATCTGTCCAAATTGTGGTGCAGAAATGGATCCAATTATCTGCGGTGCATGCGGTGGAATAGTTACAGGATATTCCTGTCCAAATTGCGGATATCCATCAAATGAAGATATTGGAACCGGAGTTCCAGAATGTATCTGTGGAATTCCTGAAGATCATGATAACTACATTTGTAAATGTGCGTTATACGATATGGAATACCTTGGATGCACATATGCTACAATGCCAAACTGGACATTCACAACAAATGAATTTTGTGATTTTGATTCAGGATGCTACGAAGTATACGCCGTAGTTATTGACAAATGTGAATGCTACTATGAATACAGATACGACACTGTAGAATTTGCATACTGCAATGAAAGAAACCTGACAATAGAACTTGAAGATTGCGTATACGAAGACTGTTGGATGGGTGATAATTGCTATAAAGTATACGATATTCAGAGTGGAACAGTTACTGCATACGGTGATATCACAGTCCCAACATGCTGGATAGATTACCCGGACTATGTAGCCCTTGAATATGACTTTGGGGAAAAAGTATATGACAAATGCTCATGGCATATCGAGTGGGACGACAAATGGAAAGATGCAAGCTGTACAGATGGTTCAATTACATGGACTTATGAAGGAGCATGCCTCAAATCAGGAACTTGGGAAACTGACTGGTGTACTCCAGAAGATATTCAAAATGAAGAAGGAAAATACGTAAGAATAAGGGGTGTTGCGACAGGAGGTTGCGGTGAATTTGAATCCGAACCTATTGGAACAAGTATCTACAACGAATTTGACGTTAATATAATCGATCCTTGCGAAGGAAATACAATATACAACGGTAAAGTCATAAGAGGATTCGTATGGGTAGATACAGACTGTTGCGGCTGGTGGTGCTGGCCAGGATGTAATAATTGGCCAGATGAGGATGAAGTATGCCTACCTGACCACGTAGATCTCTACTGGAGAGAATATGGAACCGAAAACTGGTTACCAATGGACAGTGCATTCCTCAGCTGGAAAAACAGCGAACAGTACATCGACTTTACTGATTACGGAATAGATCCACTATATCCAAACTTGCCAGACTTCAGATGGTGTGACAACTATGCATACTGGGATGTAACGTGGACTTCATGCATGGTAAACTGCATAGATAACGGACACTACGAAATAAAAGCAGTTGTAGAACCATGTGAAAATGACGAATGCGGCGACTTTGAACGCGCAGAATACATTATAGACATCTATGTAGATGATACATCAGGCGTTACAATCTCAAAACCAATCGACGGACAGACTGTATGCGATAACTTCTGGGTATACGGTACGGCAGTCGGTGCTGGAGTTTCAAACGTAGACTTCTATGTATCAGAAGATAACTCATCTTGGACATTGTACAAAGAAGATATCGATGTAAATGTAGAAGATGGACGCTGGAAAGCTGCACTTAACACTTGCTGCTTTGAAGATGGACCATTATACTTAAAAGCTGTAGTTACAGGCCCATGTGACCAGAGTGAAAGCAATGTAATGGTTAATGTAAACAACGCTATTGAAATCGATATAACCTGTCCTGACTGTTGTGTATACTATGTAACAGGAACCAAAGCACCTATAAGAGGTACTTTAACAGGATGCTTGGTAGATGAAAGAGTAGGGGGCGTAAAAATATACACCCCAAGTGGCGAACTTATTGGGGACGTATCCAATGAAACTTTCAGATATATCGGTGACGGTACATGGGAGTGGGGACTTTGCTTTAACCCATGTGAATTGAATAATGCATCAACACAGATTCGTGCTGAAGCAGATTACTATTGTGGAAATACAATAACAACAATAACAACAGAATACGAATGCATGCAATATGACCCTGATCTTGTAGTATTGGATATTACTAGTCCAGGAGTTGAACCTACAGTTGCAGGAACTATTACGATAGAAGGTACTGTACAATGCATGTGCTTAGATTACTTAGAATTCGAATACAGAGAAATATGCGAACCTACTGGAGAGCCTATTGGAGACTGGACTAATTTCCCAGATGTCAGTACGATATACCTGCCTATAACATGCGACTGTGAAGGTATGATATGGACAATCGATCTCAACACTTGCGGAATGGACGGACTCTATGAAATAAAGGCTTCAGCATACGGCTGGCCATGTGAAGGCGCAATCGCATCAGACATGAGCATGATTGATGTGGATAACACCTTTGGAATTACATTAACAACCCCTGCAATAAATTCAGGAGTTAAAAATGGTACAATAGAAGTTGGAGGTACGGTTGAAAACTGCCCTGTAATTGATACTATCGAATTATGGTATATTGATCAGGGAATTCCAAATATGATTACAGATGAAATTACCTGTAGTGATGGTCTTTGGAACTACATGTGGGATACCACAACTATGGAAGATGGATGCTACTGCATTGTTGCTTACGCATATGATGACGATTGTGGCAGCATGGAAGCAACCAAAACAAGAGCCGTATGTATCAATAATAGTGGAATACCTGCAGAAATTAATGAAACAAACACTACGATAGACAGAGAATGTGTATCAATACTTACTGCATGCTACTTACCATGCACTACCCTATACGTAACATTTAATGATACAGTAAGCATTAACGATTCCTACGAGCCTTATGCTGACCCATTGGCTGGATTTGATATATCTGGTGGAAGCTTTGGTACAGGCGCTTGGATGGAAGAAGATGGCACAAATGACCATAGAATTATAGTACACTTGGGTACCGGCCACACAATTGCTTCGGGAACAAGTGGAATATCAATCAAAATAAATCAAACTGCAATACTTGGCCCACACGGCTTCCCAATAGTGGATTGCAGTGCATTATTGAAAGGAATTTCAATACCTGAAAGTTCAGGAACATCCGAAAGTTCAGGAACAATTGAACTTGAAAACATGAAAATGTTCTCTGTACCTGGAAAAGTAGATACTGAACAGATGATTATCGATGCAGGCATTGCAGAAGGTTCCTTTGTAAAATACACAAACGGAAGATGGGAACAAGTTACAGAATTCCAACCATTGGAAGGTTATGTATACATTGGTACCTTTGAAGGCAGTATGCCGATATACATAGAAGACTTATTACCTACCGACACCCCACCCGAAATACAGTTAGCTTCAGGATGGAATTTAGTCGGTGTAAATACATACGGTGGATCATTAGATCATGTAGCATGTGAAGATTTCATTGGAACGGCACCAATTAGCAAATTGCTAGAATTCAGTTCCAGTGGATGGCTAAAACTCAGCGGAAGCGACCCACTTGAACCAACAAATGCATATTGGGCATATGCAGACTCAAGCTGTAGCTTTGCTGGACAGTAAATGCTAATAATGGCTGAAAATTAAAATTCAGCCATTCCTCTTTTTTGAGGTGTAAAAAATGAAAAAAATATGTACATTACTATTAGTATTTGCACTTGTTTCCGGCTTGAATATTGCTTATGCAGATTCTGCTCCTAGCTTACCCCATACAATTTATGGGGACGTATCAATTAATGGACTTCCTGCAACAGGAACGTTAAAAGTACTTGTAAACGGAGTGGAAAGTGAGCAAGTGCAGGTTAATGATGGAGAGTTTGGTAAGGGATTATTTGATCCCAAACTAGTTGTTAGTGGAGCTTCAGGGGATGAACTTACATTTTCATTTGAAGCTGAAAGTTATACAATAAATCCAGCTTATAATATATACCTCGTAGATTCAGCTCAGTACGTTTCAGAAATTGACTTCGCATCTGGAGGGTATACTCAAGTATTATTAGAATTCACCGGAACGGGTGATACCGGTGATACTGGAGATACCGGTGATACTGGAGATACCGGTGATACTGGAGATACCGGTGATACTGGAGATACCGGTGATACTGGAGATACCGGTGATACTGGAGATACCGGTGATACTGGAGATACCGGTGATACTGGAGATACCGGTGATACTGGTGACAGTGGATCAATGCCACTTAATCCCGAATTATTCTACGGTATCGCAACAATTGGGGAAACCAGTGCTTCAGGAACTTTAAACGTTTATGTTGATGACGTACTTCAAGATTCAATTGAAGTTCAAAACGGATTATTTGGGGGCTCAGGACCGCTTTCAGAAAAACTCGTCGCAACAGGATACGTTGGAGAATCCAATGAAGTTAAATTCACCTTAGTTTCTGGAGAGGAAACTTATTCAAGTTTTATTGCGGAAATCGGTGAAGAAACTTACACAGATGAACTTCCATACGTTGAAGGGGTACAAAACATTGATATTGAGTTTTCAGAAGTTACTGGAGATGCCGGTGATACTGGAGATACCGGTGATACTGGAGATACCGGTGACAGTGGATCAATGCCACTTAATCCCGAATTATTCTACGGTATCGCAACAATTGGGGAAACCAGTGCTTCAGGAACTTTAAACGTTTATGTTGATGACGTACTTCAAGAGTCAATTGAAGTTCAAAACGGATTATTTGGAGGGCCGTGCCCACTTGCAGAAAAACTCGTCGCAACAGGATACGTTGGAGAATCCAATGAAGTTAAATTCACCTTAGTTTCTGGAGAGGAAACTTATTCAAGTTTTATTGCGGAAATCGGTGAAGAAACTTACACAGATGAACTTCCATACGTTGAAGGGGAAGCGTATTACATGGAAATAAGTTTTTCTGAATCAGCAAATACGGAAGATAGCAATAGTAATTCAAATACTAATGAAACAAATAATTCGTCAATGCCACTTTATCCAGAATTATTCTACGGACTCGTTTATCTTGATGATACATTACCTTCCAGCACATTGAATGTGTATGTTGACGATGTACTTCAAGATTCAATTGAAATTGAAAATGGAGTATTTGGGGGAGAAGGGCCTCTTGATGATAAACTGACTGCGACAGGTTACGAAAGCAGTAGTAACGTAGTCACGTTTTCACTAGTTTCTGGAGAGGAAACTTATTCAAGCTTTACTGCAGAATTGTCAAATGCTACTTACGAAAATGAAGTTCCTTACGATGAAGGAGTACATTACGTAATAATCACATTCTCAAGTAAAGCCACTGAAACTGGGGACTCTGGAAGTACAGGAGGTGGCGGATCTAGCGGAAGTAGTTCAGATGACTCTTCATCGACAGTTATTATCAGTTCAGATTCGTCAGAAACTTCAGCCACTACCAAAAATTCAGATTCAGGAACTTTGATGAAGACCACTTCATCAGCAAATCCTGGTGAAACTTCGGAAGATACCGAACAGACCACTGCGAAAAATTCACAGGATGTAACTTCAGATAGTGAAACATACGATAATGAAACAGGAGTTGTGTTACAGCAGGAAAGCCCACTTGGTGGAATAAACATTTACCTTGCTATGGCTGCAATATTATTGATATTGATTGCACTAGCTGCAGCATGGTATCAGTCAAGAGAAAAACCAGAAGTTTTACCTCAGCCATAACTTCAAACTATTTTTTTATTTTTGCTAATTTTCTGGAAAGTTTTTTAAAATAGTAATTGAAACATTTTTTTGGCACTTTTTGAAATTTTTATGTTATGTTTAGGGTATTTATTGATATTTCAGACTACAAAAAATATAAAGAAATTTATAAAAACATGATGAAATCAGAATTTAGGGGTAAATTTCAATTAAATAACCATAATAAAGAATATATTAATGATAAAGGAATAAATAATATTGAAAAACAGCATTTGAGTTTATAAATACGAGAATTAAACCAGAATTTATAAAAAACGATGTAAAACAGACCCCCATAAAAGGAAATCCCGTATTTATCGCACAGCATGCAACTGTAACTTGCTGTAGGGAATGTATTGAAAAATGGCATAAATTTCCAAAGAATAGGGAATTAACTGATAACGAAGTCGAATACCTTGTTGGACTTATCATGTTTTGGATAAACATTCAAATGATGGATTAAGCCAATTTACGAACGATTTCGATACATTTAAAAAGTAATGGGCGGTATAAGGTAATAAATTATTATATGGTGAAAATATGAAAAAAATTGTTTTGATTTTGTCGCTCGTTTTATTAAGTAGTTTTTGCCTCTGCACTGATAAAACAGACGGCGGAAGTGAAGACTTAAGCGACTACAGCAGTACATTAGTAGTTCAGTTTGGAGACACAATGGTAAATGTACCGTTAAGAGCAGTAATAAATGATTCAATGACTACATCTTTAATAAATACGAATGATTCAGACATAAAAAGTGATTATACAAGCGGAAACTACAAAATAATGTACTTTGAATACGATCCAACTATATCAAACGAAGAAGGTGGTATCGTACTTACAGATCTTGTTTCAAAAGTGAGCGTCTTTACTACGACATATCCTTACGAAATTGCCGATCAAACTTTGTTTAACAATACCGAAGACATTGAAAAAGTAAAAAACAGCAATTTAACACTTATTATCCAGATCGAAAGAACCAATAATTCAGCAACCATTACAAAATACAACAATACTTATGTAATTGAAGGAAACTCGTTGGAAGAACTCGATAAAGCAGAATCAAGATTTGTAATTGCAATGCTTTCCTAATTTATTTTTACATTTTTTATTATCCCGATATTTTTCTTATTCGAAATTAACTGGTCTTTTTTTACCGAATTAGCTAAAAAATTTTGCTTTGAATCTTTTAAATTTATATAGTTAAACTTTTGTATATTCTAATAACAATAATCACGTTAGTTATTTTATTAATACGGTGAATTTAAATGAAACTACTAAAAAACCTTATTTTACCAGTAATTGGAATTTTAACGTGGGAAATCCTTGCAATTTATTTAAATAATCCCGTAATCCTCCCAAAAGTTGAAAGTGTAATTTCAATCCTTTTAAATCCGGGGGTAGGCATACTAGGGACAGGAAATTTAATTGAAAACACGATTGTGAGCATTAAAAGGGTTTTAATAGGCTTTTTCATTGCAGGAGCTTTTGCAATTCCCCTTGGACTTCTCATGGGCTATTATTCACTTATAAACGACTTATTAGATATGTCGGTTGAACTCTTTAGGCCTATCCCTCCACTTGCGTGGGTTCCGCTTGCCCTTGCATGGTTTGGAATTGGCGAATCCTCAATGCACTTCATCATATTCATAGGTGCATTTTTCCCAATCCTAATAAACACAATTTCAGGAGTTAAAAGCGTACCTGTAATCATGGTTGAAGCTGCAAAAACTCTTGGAGGATCTACAAAAGATATTTTAAAGAGTGTTGTAGTTCCAGCGTCTTCCCCAGATATTTTAACAGGACTTAGGGTTGGAGCAGGAATTGCATGGATGTGTGTTGTTGCAGCGGAAATGCTTCCTGGAAGTGATGCCGGACTTGGATATTTAATCATGTATGCATATTCTTTGAGCAAAATGAACGTTGTCGTAGCTTCTATGATAATAATTGGAATAATTGGAATAATTCTTGATAAAGGGCTTAGATATATTGAAACCAAATACTTCTGCTGGAAAAAAATGATAAAATAAATAATTTAATAACTTAAAATCGGACGGATTAACCATGTCAGTTCTAGAACTTAAAAATCTTATCAAAAAATTTGGAAACAGTAAAAAAGACCTTGTTGCAGTTGATAATGTAGATTTATCTGTACAACATAACGAATTTGTATCAATTGTTGGCCCCAGCGGCTGTGGAAAATCCACAATCTTAAGAATGATTGCAGGACTTGAAAATCCAACATCCGGAGGAATTTACCTCGATAAAAAGGACGTTTTAGGCCCTGATGCAGATAGAGGAATGGTATTTCAACAGTACACCCTTCTTCCTTGGAAAACAGTTCTTCAAAATGTTACTTTTGGACTTGAAATTAAAAACGTTCCAAAGGAAGAAAGAATTGAAATTGCTAAAAAATTTATAAAAATGGTTGGACTTGAAGAATTTTGCGATTCTTACCCTTACGAATTAAGTGGCGGAATGCAACAAAGAGTTGCAATTGCTAGAACTCTTGCAAATGACCCCAAAATTGTACTGATGGATGAGCCATTTGGAGCCCTCGATACACAGACAAGAGCAGTGTTACAGGATCACCTCTTAAAAATATGGGAAAGTGAAAAAAAGACCGTTGTTTTTGTAACGCACAGTGTTGATGAAGCAGTTTATCTGTCAGACCGTGTTGTTGTCATGACTGCACGACCTGGAAAAATAAAATGCATTATTGATATAGATTTGGGCCGACCAAGAAAAAGAACAAGTGTCGAGTTCTTAGAATACAAGAAAAAAATAATTGACGAGTTAAAATCCGAAGTTTTAAAAACTTACGTATAATTCTCACTTTTTTATATTACGTAAATTTATATATCTTAAACACGTATTCTTTTTTAATGAACTATTATTCAAATTATATGAAATTTAATTCGTCAAAGGGATACTATGTTGAGGGGAAAGGATGCGACCCTTGCTGCAATAATAAACATTATTCTTGACGAAGAACCAGAAACTCAGGATGATATTGCAGACAGGTTAAACGTAAGCAGACGGTATGTTGCAAAACTGCTAAAACCGCTTGTAGATGGGGGGGCGATAATGCACCCTTATGTTGTAAATCTTGAAAAATTAAAAGAATTCGAAGATTACATAGAAACTGATCGATATTTTAAAGAGATTTACGAAACTTTTGATAGAATGGGAAATAACGTTATTCAAAATATCGATAAGGCATTTGATTCGTTAAAAACCCATGATTTAGACATTGCTAAAAATATTATTCTTGAAGATTACGCATTAAACCGAATGGAAGATGAAGTAAACCTCGTAATTAAACTGAAAGCTTCAAAATACATGGACATGAACAGTCTAATGCAGATATCCGACATTGCAGGAAATATCGAAAGATGTGGAGATTACCTTTCAAACATTGCAGAAGAAATTGTAAATGGGCTTTTTGTTGACCCTGCAATAAAAAAAGAAGTTTTTGAGATACAGGATATAATTTCAAAAATGTTCAATCATGCAATGAATATGGTTAAACATAAGACGAATGATACAGAAATTTACGAATTGGAAGGAAACCTCCACAAAAAACTCGATATCATGATGGAAAAACTTTCAGAAAATCCTGATGAAAATTTGAAAGACATTAACCAGTTCATCCAGTTTGGAATGTTTTTAAAAGATGTCGAAAGATTTGGGGACAGAAGTCTTAAAATATTTGAATTCGGTCGTGAATTCCACTACAATATTCCAAAAAACGTTAAAACTCCAGAATACGTTAGGAATTTGAAATAATTTTAATATTAAAATAATATTCATTATACTGTCTTTTTTTAATCCTGCTTTTTTAACGAGATATTAATTAAAGGATGAGCCATATATTGTATTTCATCGACATATTTAAATAATATCACTGCTTATGATGAAAAAACAACTTATGGTGAAATCATGGAATTCTTGGGGAATGAAATGCTTACCGTTGAAGGTAAAAACTTAAAAATTGATGGATACAATGCAAACGAACTTGCTAAAGCTTACGGAACTCCACTCTACGTCATGAGTGAAACACAAACCGTTAAAAACTTTACAAGATACGTTGAATCATTTAAAGAATACTCTGAAAAAACCGGAAAAGAATTCATAATTTCATTTGCATACAAAGCAAACACGAACCTTGCTGTAACAAAACTCCTTTCAAAACTCGGATGCGGTGCAGATATCGTGAGTGCAGGGGAATTATACATTGCAAAACTTTCAGATGTTCCTTCCGAAAAAATTGTATTTAACGGAAATTGTAAATTAAAAGACGAAATTAAAATGGGAATTGAAGCTGAAATAAGGGCATTCAATGTTGACAGTATCAGCGAACTTATTTTAATCAACGAAACTGCAAAAGAAATGGGAAAAGTTGCAAACGTTGCATTTAGAGTAAATCCTAATGTTGACGCAAAAACACACCCTAAAATTTCAACAGGGATGAAAAAGAATAAATTCGGGCTCGACATTGAAAGCGGAATTGCTCTTGAAACAATTAAAATGGCAGAAAAAATGGATAATGTAAAAATTGTTGGAATCCACTGCCATATAGGATCCCAATTAACATACATCAGCCCATTTGTTGAAGAAGCAAGAAAGATCATGGATTTCGTAGTTTTACTTAAAAATGAAGGAATTGAAATAAAGGATGTAAACTTAGGCGGGGGTCTTGGAATCCCGTATGATAAAAATACAAAAATTCCTGTTCAAGAAGACCTCTCAAAAGCAATTCTCGATGTAATTTACGAATATGAAGGAAAAATCGAACTTCCAAATCTTATATTAGAACCTGGAAGAAGTTTAGTTGCAACTGCAGGAGTTTTACTTGGAACTGTTGAACACGTTAAAGACACACCTGTTGCAAAATGGATAATGATTGATGCTGGAATGAACGACATGATGAGGCCAGCAATTTACGAATCATACCACGAAATCGTTCCCTGTACCGTAAGAGACGAAAAAGAAGTTGTAAGCATTGCAGGAGGACTTTGCGAAAGTTCTGATGTATTTGGAAAAGATAGGGAACTTTCAAAAATGGAAATAAAAGACACCGTTGCAATTTTAGACGTTGGAGCATACGGAATCAGCATGGCAAACAACTACAATTCAAGAGGAAAACCTGCAATGATTCTTACCAACGAAAAAGAAGTTTCATTGATCCGGGCAAGAGAAACCCTTGCAGACTTAATTTCAAAAGATATCGTGCCAAACCATCTTTTGTAATTTAAATTCTTTTTAAACTTTTTAAAAAATAAAAAAAATGCCTGAAATATTAGTAAACTAGCCAATAATGAATAATATCGTGCAAAAAACAGTAGAGAACAATATAAGAAATATTATTTTATGTTCTGCCTTTAAGTCGTATCTTAACATTATATCCACCCGAAGAGGATATTTATTTTTAAAAGTATATACTGGTTCCGAAATGAATCGAGTTATAATAGTTAAAAAATGTTTCAGATTTTTGAAATATTAGTTGTTATAGTTCCAAAGACCGATTCTGTCGGATTTTGCCGTTTTTTCAGTTTCTAAAAAATTATCCTTTAATTCAAAATCACTGACATATACTCTTGCAAAGCCGTATTCTATTAAATTTTCGTTGAAATTTTCATTATCTAAATATATGTATGCAAGGTATCTTCCGTATTTATCCTTTTTATCGCTATTTTTATCAAAAACCACGTAAACCGATTTGTTTTCAAGAGTATCTCTTGTATAGTTTGTTGCTAAATGTCCCCAGTAATCTAAATATTCAGTATCTGTAATTGGAGTTTCGTAAGTAATATAATATTCTGAAATACTGTTTTTTTGGTAAGTTTCTGGAGTATCAACTCCCAAAAGCCGGATATTATAATCGACCCCGTTTGAATCAACGTGTACTGTATCACCATCGACTACTCTGGTAACAGTTCCAAATAAATGTTCGTGAGAATCTATGAAATCCCCTGAATCAATATCATTGTTAGAGATGCAACCTGAAAACATTAAAACTAAAATGGGGGCTAAAAAAATTATCCTTTTCATAATAACCCTATAAATCCAGTTCTTTTGAATAATTTTTTATATCAATTATTGGAGTTTCTGAAAATGCATCAATTTCTTCAATATATATCTTGTTTCCAGAAATTTTTTCAATATTTACAGTATAAAGTGCGATAGGGTTTGGTCTCATGGGGGACCTTGTAGAAAAAACTCCTCTTATCGGGTTATTAATATTTCCCCTCGGATGAACTTTTAATATAGTTCTTTTATCTTCGTTATCAGACCTATTAAACCATAAAAAAATTAAAATCTTTGAATTTTTAGTTAATCCGTCAATTCCATCTAAAAATTCGTCGTAAATTTCCAAATATGAATTTTCCCCCTCTTTTTTAAACAGTCCAATTTCAAAAATTTTGTATTCATGTCCTTTCAAAATTTCAACCCCTTACACATATTTTCCAAGTATATTCCCTTCCATATCTATTATGATACATGAAAAATTAATTCCTTCCCACCTCAAAGAAAGCCTTTCGACGACTCTTTTTGAAACTTTTTCAAAAACTTCTGTTAAAATACCTTTTTCAATTAATATTTCAACTATATCTTCAGTTGTGTTCGATTGAAGTATTTTTTGAAGTATTTTTACATCTTGTGTTGCTAACGATGTATATGCGCAGAGTATTTCGTTTCTTGCATCCGCAACCCTTGAATGGGTGTCAAAAATTCCTCCTGCAAGCTTTACAATTTTTCCAGCGTGTCCAAAAACAGTTATATCTTTAACTCCTTTCTCTTTCGCTTTATCAAGCATGTGGTCCCAAAAGTTTGAAACTTCGATAATCTGGTCTTCTTCTGCATTCAATAAAATTTTAGCATGTTTTGTTCCGATATTTCCAGGAACAAATATCAAGTTTTTAAAATTATTCGCCAAAGCTACATCAATTTGGGGTGCAAGGGACTCTTTGTAAGCGTCATTTGACATCGGACGAACAATTCCCGTAGTTCCAAGAATTGAAATTCCACCAATTATCCCAAGTTTTGGATTTAATGTCTTTTTAGCAATTTCATCCCCATTTGGAACTGAAATTTTTACAGTTACACATTCATTATCTTTTAAAAGTGATTTTAAATTAGTTTCGATCATTTCTCTTGGTTTCGGGTTTATTGCAGGTTTTCCAGGTTTTACCTGTAAACCGGACTTTGTAATAAATCCAACCCCAGTTCCACCGATAATTTTAACGTTGCTAGATTTTGAGCAATTATTATCCATATTTTCAAGAGTAACTTTTATTTTGATATCCATTCCATTTGTAATATCAATATCTTCTCCTGAAAATTTCTCAACTGTTGAAATTGCAGTGTTTCCTTGTTTTTCGATATTTTTAATAGGAATAATTAAAGAATCGCCCTTTAAATTTAAAATTTCAACAAAATCTAATTTTTTATTATTTTTTAAAAAATAGAGCGCAGAATATGATCCAGCCGCCGCACATGCACCTGTAGTGTATCCAAAAGTTTTTTCAAGTCTAAAATCAATCTTGTTCATAAAATCACAAAATAATAAACATCATAATAAAAATGGTAAGTTAGTATTCTAAAATTTTTGCATTGCTCAATTTTTCAAAGCCGTTCTTTTTTACAAGATAAAGATCTTCAATCCGAACTCCAAAATCATCCATATAAATTCCAGGTTCAATTGTGATGACCATACCTTCTTTTAATATTATGTCTTCTTTTATTTTTGAAGAAATTGCAGGATTTTCGTGAATTTCAACCCCAACACCATGTCCAAGAGAATGTATGAAATACTCTTTAAATTCGCCCATATGTTCCCTTGCAATTAAATCGAGTTCTTTTACGGAGATTACAGCTTTTAAATTTTTTTCTGCTTCTTTTTTCACAGAATTTACAATATTATATATTTCAGAGTAATTCTTGATATTTTCATTTAAAATTACTGTTCTTGTAATATCTGAACAGTAGCCTTCATAAAGCGCCCCGATGTCCATTAAAAGTATGTTCTTTACAATATCGTTTGAAGGCATTCCATGTGGAAGTCGTGTCTTTTTATCAGAAATTGATATTGTGTCAAATGAAGGCCGAATGCTTCCATTTTTCTTCATAAAATACTCGATTTCTGCTGCAACTTGGTTTTCAGTTAAATTATCATTTTCGAGCGCAAAATTAGTGGCATATTCAATTGCATCGTCGCTTATTTTTGCAGCTTTTTTGATATTTTCAATTTCGGTTTTTGATTTAATTTCCCGCATTTCCTCGATTTTTTTAGAAATTAACTTGTAATCTTTAACAAATTTCAAAAACCGGATCGGAAGAGTATCTTCAATTCCCTTGCAACCTTTAAATGTACTTTCAAAATTTTCGTAGAGTTCGATATCAAGATTTTTGTTCTTGTATTCTTTTGCCATTTCAAAATCGAGTTTTGAAACTTGAAGTGCTGTTGTACCTTTTTTACTATCAAAAATAAGCATTGAAAAATTTGGAGGATACTTTTCTAAAAAGTAGTTTATGGTTTCTTTTTTTGTAATAACTGCTTTTTCTATGTCATTTTCTTTCAAATACTCTAAAAATTCCCCAAACTTATCCATAAAATCGCCTTTTAACGTAAATAATTTATTAAATATTATTTTTTAAAAATTTAGAAAAAGTTATTTTAAATTACTTCAATATTACTTCCAATTGATTTCATGTTATCTACAAAATCGGGAAACGAGATTTTAACTGAATCTTCGCCTTCAATTATTGTTTCCCCATCAGCAAGCATTCCTGCAATAGTAAATGCCATTACAAGCCTGTGATCATGGTAGGTTTTAAGTTTTGCCCCGTTTAATTTATGAACTCCTGTAATTATAAGTCCATCTTTTTTTTCCTCGATTTCTGCACCCATTTTTGATAATTCAGTAGTGCATGCTGCAAGTCTATCACATTCTTTTAGTCTTACGTGTTCCCCATTGTAAACAACTGTTTTTCCATCAGCAAAACATCCCAAAACTGCAATAGTTGGAACTAAATCTGGAATATCTGTTACATCGATTTCAATTCCTTTTAATTTGTAAGGACCTGTAATTTTAACATGATCTTCATTTATTTCCACATTTGCGCCCATTTTCTTAACTATTTCAATAATTTCCCGATCTCCTTGCTTTGAATCTTTAAATACGTTTTTAATTACAATATCAGAATTTAATAAAACTCCTGCCGCAACAAGGTAAGATGCAGAGGAATAATCTCCTTCAATTGTGTAATCACATGGTAAATACTTTTGATTTCCTTTAATTTTATATCCTGATTTATTTTTTTCTTCGTTTTTCTCGATTTTAACTCCAAATTTATCTAAAACATCTATTGTAATGTTTAAATAAGGTTCAGACTTTAAGGGAGTAGTTAATACAATTTCAGAGTCATTTTCACTAAATGGTAATGTCATCATGATGGAAGTTATAAATTGGGAACTCACGTCTCCCCTAATTTCAACTACATTGTTGCTAATTTTTCCAGATTTAACAACAATTGGGGCAGTCCCATTATTTTTTGTTGAAAAACAGGTCAGTCCTAGTTGATTTAATGCATCCAAAAGTGGTTGCATTGGTCTTTTTCGAATTGAATCGTCTCCAGTAAGTACCGTATACCCATTTGAAATTTGAGAAGAAATTCCCGTCAATATTCTTAAAGTAGTTCCGCTGTTTCCAATATCAACAATATTATCTGGCGTTTTTAATTCTGAACCCCTAACTACCCAAGTTTCATTGCTTAATTCAATTTCAGCTCCGAACATTTCGCATGCGTGAGCAGAAGATAAACAGTCTGCGCCATTTAACGGATTTTTTAGATTAGATATTCCGTTTGCGAGAGAGGCACAGATAACTGCCCTGTGCGTATAAGATTTTGATGGGGGAGCGCTTAATATTCCTTTTATTTTAGGGGTTTTTTTAACTACCAGCATTAAATCACCGAATATAATATTAATATTGAAGTAAATAGATTTTATGTTAGCAATACCAGAATTATAGCTAATATATATTAATAAATATTGATTTACGTACCGTAAAATATATATATTGAAAAAGCGGAAAGCTATTTCCTATATATCAATGATTTCGGAGGCATGAATATGAATTCTGTTGAACAGGCTATGGACTACATAAAAACGAACAACGTTAAATTCATAAGATTCCAGTTTGTAGACATACACGGTGAGCCAAAAAACATCGCTTACCCAGTAAAAGCAGGTGCTGCTGGTGAGGAAGAATTATACGATGTATTGGAAAAAGGATTATACTTCGATGGTTCTTCAATTGAAGGATTTGTTTCAATTGAAAGTTCTGACATGATGTTAAAGCCAGACTTAAAAACATTGTCAGTACTCCCATGGAGACCAACCGAAAAATCAGTTGCAAGAGTTATCTGTGATGTATACACTACAACCGGAAAACCATTCGAAGGAGACCCAAGAGGATGCTTAAAAAGAGTTTTAGCTAAGTTCGATGAAGAACTCGGTGGAGAATTCTTCGTAGGTCCTGAACCAGAATTTTTCATCTTAAAAGAAGATGCATGCGGTTCATGGGTTCCAGCAGATGATGCAGGATACTTCGACTTAGAACCTCTTGATGGAGGATGCGATATCAGAAGAAAAATCGTATTCGCTCTTGAAAACTTAGGTTTCCACGTAGAAGCAAGCCACCACGAAGTTGCAGAAGGTCAGCACGAAGTTGACTTCAAATTCGCAGATGCTGTAAAAACTGCAGATAGCGTTGTAACTTTCAAAACAACAATCAAAACACTTGCTGCACAAGAAGGTTTAAAAGCTACATTCATGCCTAAACCATTCTTCGGAATCAACGGAAGCGGTATGCACTGCCACCAGAGTATCTGGTTAAACGGTGAACCATCATTCTACGATGAAAGCGCACAATACCAATTAAGTGAAACCTGTATGAGCTATGTTGCAGGTATTTTAGACCATGCGAAATCAATTGTTGCAGTTACAAACCCAACAGTAAACTCATACAAAAGATTAGTTCCAGGATACGAAGCTCCTGTAAACATTGCTTGGGCAAATGCAAACAGAAGTGCAATCGTTAGAGTTCCAGCTCCAAGAGGAAAGGGAACAAGAATTGAATTCAGAGCACCTGACCCATCATGTAACCCATACTTAGCATTCACAGTAATGCTTGCAGCAGGTTTAGATGGTGTAAAAAGAAAATTAAGTGCTATAGACCCTGTTGAAAAGAACATCTTTGCAATGAGTGAAGCTCAGAAAAAAGCTGAAGGAATCGAATCAGTTCCTGCAAACTTAAAAGCTGCGCTTGACGAGTTAGAAAACAACTCAGTATTGAAAGATGCATTAGGAAAACACATCTTTGAAAACTTCATTGAAATCAAAAATGCTGAATGGGATTCATTCAGAACCTCAGTTACAGACTGGGAAACAAAACAATACTTAAAAATCTAATTACTTTTTTTAAACTTTTTTTTATTAATGGTTTATTCGAGTTTTACCGATTATTATCCCCGTTGATCTTTCCAAAAACTATAAAAGTAAGAAGTTAGTAATAGAACAGAGACGGGAATTTAGGAAAATTTTTGGAAAAATAAATTTTTAGAGCTTTTTCGCGAACGATTTGAAACAAGATATATTAAAACAAAAACGAGGTAATATTATGGCTTTTAAAGTTGTTGTATCAGATTCTAAAACAGGAAAATCATACCAATTCGAAACAGAATCAACTGCACTCATCGGTAAAAAAATCGGTGACGAAATCAGCGGTTCAGTTGTTGAATTAGAAGGATACAAATTAAAAATCACAGGCGGATCCGACAAATGTGGATTTGCAATGAGACATGACATTCACGGCGCTATGAAAATGAGAGTACTCTTAAAAAGCGGACCTGGATACAATGTTAAAGAAAAAGGTCTCAGAAGAAGAAAAAGCTTAAGAGGAAACACAATCTCTAAAGACATTACATTAATCAACACAAAAGTTGTAGAATACGGTTCAGCACCACTCGGCGGAGAACCTGAAAGCATCGAATAAATTAACTCTTTTTTTCTATTTTAGTTGGTTAGACTTTTTTAAAGATTATATATCTATATAAAGGATTAGCCATAAAGTGATTATAGTTTTAAAGTCATTTTTATATTGATTTTCAAGTATTCTTGTAATTTAAAAAACTAAAAAATTGTGCGAGGGATAAAATGGCAGCATCCAACCAATCAGAAGTTAATATTGGAATGGTAGGTCACGTAGACCACGGAAAAACGAGTTTAACAAGGAAATTAACTGGTGTATGGACCGACACACATAGTGAAGAGCTCAAGAGAGGAATTTCAATAAGGCTCGGATATGCAGACTGTGAGATAAAGAAATGCGAAACATGCGACGAACCAGAATGCTATACTGTCGGTAAGAAATGCGACTCTTGTGGCGGTAAATTAGTTACTTTAAGAAAAATATCATTTGTGGATGCTCCCGGACACGAAACACTGATGGCTACAATGCTTTCAGGAGCTTCACTTATGGATGGTGCAATTTTAGTTATTGCTGCAAGCGAAGAATGCCCACAACCTCAAACAAAAGAACACTTGATGGCACTTGACGCCCTTGGTGTTGAAAACATATTAATCGTTCAAAATAAAATCGACCTCGTAACTGAAGAAGCTGCAATTGAAAATTACAACCAAATTAAAGAATTTACAAAAGGAACTGTTGCAGAAAATGCGCCAATTATCCCAGTTTCAGCACACCATGGTGCAAACTTAGATGTACTTTTAAAAGCAATTCAGGAATTTATCCCGACTCCAGAAAGAGACGAAACTTTAACCCCCAAATTATATGTTGCTAGAAGTTTTGACGTAAATAAACCCGGTTCTGAAATAAAAGACTTAAAAGGTGGAGTTATCGGGGGAAGTATCATCCAAGGTGCTTTAAAAGTTGGTGACGAGCTTGAAATAAAACCAGGTATAAAAGTAACTGAAGGAAACAAAACGCACTGGGTTCCAATCGTAACTAAAATTATATCCCTAGGAGTTGGAGGTAAAAAATTAAAATCCGCAGTACCCGGTGGATTAATCGGTGTTGGAACTGAATTAGATCCAAATTTAACAAAATCCGATGCATTGAGCGGAAGTTTAGCAGGACTTCCAGGAACCCTTCCTGAAACTTTAGAAAAAATGGTTATCAAACCACAACTCCTTGAAAGAGTTGTTGGATCCCAAGATGAACTTGTAATCGAACCTTTGAAAACAAACGAAGTTTTGATGTTAAACGTTGGAACGTCTACAACTGTCGGTGTAACGGCATCTGCAAGAGCTGACAAAGCAGAAATTAAATTAAAATTACCAGTATGTGCAGATAAAGGTGACAGAGTTGCAATAAGCAGAAAAATCGGATCAAGATGGAGATTGATCGGATACGGAATAATTTTATAACTCTTTTATTATTTTTTTAACTTTTAGGTGTATTTTATGGACTATTCAAAACTCCTCTCAAAAAAGGAGAATATATGTTCTAAAATAAAAAATATCGATTTTAACTTTGATTATGAAAGTTACTGGAATAATTGCGATTTTTCGAGTACTTCTGATGCAATTTTTGCAGGAGGAGATGGAAGCTTCAACAAAATCGATTACATAAATTACTGTCTGTATATTTCTGGTGCTGTTTCATACGTTCAAAAAACTGATGGAAAAGTTGAAGAATCCATTTCTGCATGGGATTCAAATATTATTTTACCATACAGGTATGTTCAAAGTAGACTCAGTCTTTACATGCTCAATATGGAATTAAAAGTTGCGCTCTGGAATTTGAAAAACAGGAATATCGACTACTATCTTTATGATGGTTCTCTTTATTCACTACTCGTTCAGACAAACAATAAATTTTCGATTAACGGGGAAAACGTAGAAAATACAATTTCCAAGTACTACGAACATTATGGCATTGAATTAAAAAATAAAATTTTTGAAGAAATCGATTCTAAAAATATTAACTCGAGTGTTGAACTTTCAAATGATTTAAAATTTAGCGAAGAAGAAAAAATTATACTCGAACAGCTTGAATATTTAATATTATTATCTGAAATTTTAAAATATCGTGAAAAAATTGTTGGAGTTGCAAAAACTTCAAAAATGAACATTTATTTTAAAGATGCACTCATTCCGGATCTTGCAATATTTTCAAAATGTAAAAATTCAGGGTACTCAAAACCCCTCGATCTCGTTGATGAAAAAATAAATAAAAATTTCTATAAAAACGTTGAATACTTTAAAAAATTTGGAATTGACCTTAAAAAACTAAATTACCAGTTTGTAAAACTTGATAAAAACAGCGGAACTTTGTGCATAACTTCATTTGAAGAATTAGACGAAACTTTCTTTTCAAATCTTCAAAGAATATCTGTTTCAGACTACCCCTATATCTTGAAAAAATCACACGAAAACGTAAAAATTGAGAAAAAAGAGATCGAAAAATTCGTAAAACTTCTTGGAATTTATGAAAAAAGCGACAGAGATTCCAATTTAGAATATTAATTCATTAAATTCTATTTTAAACCCAATTTATTCATTTTAAAAATACATTTTTAACCATTTCGACATATAGCGAATGACTTTATATTTTAAATCGAAATATTTATATAAGAATTAGCCCACATATAGTGCCATGGAGAAAATAGCGATACATATCATGGGAGAAATTGTATTGTCCGAAGATATCGGTAAAGCCATGAAAAAATGGAGAGAAATGTTTGGCATACCGCAGATAGAAACTGCAAGGTACCTAGATGTCTCCCCATCAGTGATCAGTGATTACGAAGTTGGCAGAAGAAAGAATCCTGGAGTAAATATCGTCAAAAAATATGTATATGCACTCCTAGAAATTGACAAGGAAAGGGGCGGACATACCATAAAAGCATTGAGTAAAGTGTTAAACCCGACCTCGATGAAGGCGATTTTGCAAATAAAAGAATATCAAAACCCAGTTGGAGTCAGAGAATTACTTTCCACTATCGAAGGAAAGGTAATCTGTGGCGAAAACAGTTTAAATAATCAGCTATTTGGCCATACTGTGGTAGACAGTGTTAAAGCTATTTTGGAAATGAATGGCCAGGATTTCCTAAATCTCTATGGTTGGACAACTGAAAGAGCATTGATTTTTACCGAAGTTTCAGCAGGACGAAGCCCCATGGTTGCAATTCGTGTAAGCAATATTAAACCACGAGTCGTTATATTCAACGGAGTTTCCGAACTAGATAAACTTGCGGTTAAACTTGCCGAACTTGAGGGAATATGCCTCATAGTGACAGAATTAAGTACCGATGAGCTTTTAAAGCGATTAAAAGAAATGAAATAATTTTTTTTGTTTATATTGTTATTAATTAACAATTGTTCATTAACAAAAAAATGGTGAGCAGATGAAAGAAGTAGGTATTGTAGGATATGGAAGTGACCTTCCAAAATATAGAATAAAAGCGGAAGATATCGCTGGTGCTTGGGGTAAAGACGCTCAAGCAATCAAAAGAGGTCTTGTTGTAAACGAAAAAAGCGTTCCAGGACCTGACGAAGATACTGCAACAATATCAGTACAGGCTGCAAGAAGAGCATTATCAAGAGCAGGAATTAACCCAAAAGATATTGGCGCTGTTTACGTAGGAAGTGAAAGCCACCCTTATGCAGTAAAACCAACATCAGGAATCGTTGCTGAAGCATGTGGTGTATCACCAGACTTTACCGCAGCAGATTTAGAGTTTGCATGTAAAGCAGGAACTGCGGGAATGCAAATGTGTATGGGTTTAGTTGGAAGCGAAATGATGGAATATGCTATGGCAGTTGGTGCGGATACTGCTCAGGGAGCTCCAGGAGATGCTCTTGAATACACTGCTGCTGCAGGTGGTGCTGCATACATCATCGGTGCTAAAAAAGAAGAATTTATCGCTAAATTCAACGGAACATACTCTTACACCACAGATACCCCAGATTTCTGGAGAAGAGAACATGAACACTACCCAAAACACGGTGGTAGATTTACAGGAGAACCTGCATACTTCAAGCACGTTTTAAACGGTGCAAAAGGCATGATGGCAAAAATGGATACTACTGCAAAAGATTACGATTACTGCGTATTCCACCAGCCAAATGGAAAATTCTACATAAGCGCAGCTAAACAGTTAGGATTTACCGAAGAACAGTACAAATACGGACTTTTAACACCATACTTGGGAAACACCTATTCAGGAGCTGTTCCACTCGGACTTTCAAATATTTTAGACCATGCGAAAGCAGATGACAGAATCTTCGTTGTATCATATGGTAGTGGTGCAGGAAGTGATGCATTTGACATTACAGTATCTGACAGAATTTCAGAAGTGGTTGACAAAGAAATAACCACTGAAAAACTCTTGGAAAGTAAAAAATACGTTGATTACGCAGTTTACTTGAAATACAGAGGAAAAATTAGAATGTAACTTCATCAGGTGGATAAAATGAAGGATGTAGCAATTATAGGATACGGACAGACCAAATTTGGTGAACTCTGGGAAGAATCATTCAGAAGTTTAATTGTAGAAGCAGGAACTAAAGCAATCATTGATGCAAACGTTGATGGAGACGACATTGATGCAATGTACGTCGGTACAATGAGCGGCGGTCTTTTCGTGGGACAAGAACACACTGCATCATTAATTGCAGACTATGCTGGATTAAACCCAATCCCGTGTACCAGAGTTGAAGCAGCATGTGCTTCAGGAAGTTTAGCATTGAGAAGTGCATTTTTATCTATTGCAAGCGGTGCACACGACGTTGTTTTAGTCGGCGGTGTTGAAAAAATGACTGATGTTTCAGATGCAACTTCAGCAATCGCAACAGCATCAGATCAGGAATGGGAAGCTTTCGTAGGTGCAACATTCCCGTCATTATACGCAATGATGGCAAAAAGATACATGAAAGAATACGGCTTAACACTTGAACAGCTCTCAAGCTGGAGTGCTATCGCTCACGAAAACGCAGTTCACAATAACTATGCACAGTTCAGATCAAAAATAACCATTGATCAAATTATGAGGGCATCCCCAGTTGCAGACCCATTAACATTATTACACTGCTCACCAGTTTCAGATGGTGCTTCAGCACTTATCGTCTGTGATGCAGAAAAAGCAACAGATTATGCTCCAAAAGATGAAATTATATACATAAAAGCATCTACACAGGCATCAGACACTATTGCATTACAGGACAGGAATGATATGACTACATTAAACGCTGCAAAAGTTGCTTCAAAGAAAGCATATGAAATTGCAGGAATTAATGCAAGCCAAGTGGATGTTGCAGAAGTTCATGACTGTTTTGCAATCAATGGATTAGTATTAACTGAGGACTTAGGATTCTGTAAAAAAGGAGAAGCTGGAAAAGTTGTAGAAGCTGGAAAAACCAGAATCGATGACGACAGCTTTGTTACAGTAAACCCAAGTGGTGGATTAAAAGCTGCTGGCCACGCATTAGGTGCTACAGGAATCAGACAAGTCGGTGAACTTTACTGGCAGTTAAAACAGGACAAAGAATGTAAAGATAGACAAGTCACAATTGAAAACGGATACGCTATCTCAGCAAACGTTGGTGGAACAGGCGGTACAGTCTGTACACATATCTTATCAAACAAAAGATAATTACTAATTTAAGCAAAAAATTTCCGGTGAGATTATGGTAGTAAGAACCTGGAGAAGCATGCAAGAAAGGTACAACCTTATTGGATCAAAATGTAAAACATGTGGAACCGTTTACTTCCCTGCAAGAAGTGTCTGCCCAGAATGCAGAAGAAAGGGAGAATTGGAAGATTTCAAATTGGGCGGTAAAGGTAAAGTGTACACATACTCAGTAGTATACGCTGCGCCAAAGGACTTTGAAAAACAGTCCCCATACGTAATTGGTATCGTGGAACTTGAAGAAGGTACAAAAGTCACAGCTCAGATCGACTGCGAACCTGAAGAAATTAAAATAGGAATGCCTGTCGAAACAGTCTTTAGAAAAATAAGAGAAGACGGATGCGATGGCGTAATCAGCTACGGATACAAGTTCGTTCCAACCGAACAATAATTAAATAACTTTTTTTAATCATTTTTAAATTTAGAAATTACATGTTTTAAGGAATCAAAATCAAGGTATATTTCTCGATGAACGTCAGAATATTTGTATGGAACTGACAATTCATCTAGTTTTTTGCATTTTTCAATTGCTTCGTCCTCAGTTACACTGAATGCATAATATGGGGTCATGTTTTCAAGATCAAAAACAGTTGATACCCTTTTAAACATTTCTTTTACAGTATCTGAAATATCGACAATTATTGACTCATTTTCAAGAGATACATTAAACCCGAGTTCTTTTAACTCATTGTATGCAAATGCTTCCCCATCATCCATCATTTTAAAGCGAATTATACCACTTTCACGACCGCTTGTAATAATCGGGTTAAAATTCCGAGATATAAATTCGATTACGGAATTATGAAAGTTCATTGATTCGATTAATTCTTCCATTCTTTCCTTTTTTAATAAATCGATTATTCCACCAATATATTGATCCCTAAATATTTCAATTTTTGAAATATCTGCATCTTTTGTCTTTATTCCTTCTTTTTCGAGTAATTTTTTAAAATATTTTAAATACGAAGTATTTTCAAATTCGATTTCGTAAATATCCCCCTTCATCCTGCTTTTATAAACTCCCCTCAGTTCATAACGGATGTAATATTCCAGTTCAGAGCGAATTTTTTCATCGATCATAATTTGGCCCCCTCAAAAATAGAGATAGTAAAAAATATATTGTTTCAATATTAAAAATCTTTAAAAAAAGTAATGGAGTAAATGTGTAAGTATTATTTTATAATTTTTGAAAGATCAAGACTTTCTTCGACTAGCTTCGATAATTTATCCATGTTTTCATTAAAAATTTCAGCATAATTATCATTTTCAATTTTCGAAAGATTCTTTTTATGCCTCACAAAATTTACGAGGTAATTTCTAAATTCAAAATTTTCAAGTATTCCGTGAAAATAGGTTCCAAAAATATACGAATTTCCAATTATCTTAAAGGAGCCGTCATATGAATCCCCACAATTTCCAAAACCTCTTGAAAGTGATATTAATGGCGTTTCATTTGAAACTGAATGTCCTTCATGTAATTCATAGCCCGTCACATTAAAATTTTGATCAAAAATTGATATTGTTCCAGTTGAGTTTTTTATTGCCTTTTCATTTCCAAAAGTCGTTTCCATATCAAATAATCCAAGTCCTGAAATCGTCCCGATGTCCCCTTCTGAAAAATCTTCATCAATTAACATTTTTCCTAACGTCTGGTACCCACCACAGATTCCAAGAACAATTCCGCCGTTTTCTACAAATTCTAAAATTTTTTTATCTAACCCATGCTTTTTCATTAAATCCATTTCAACAGTGGAACATCTGGTTCCAGGTAAAATTAAGATATCCCCTGTTATATCATCGTTAAAATCAATATATTTCATTAAACAGTCGCTTGAAAGTGGATCAACGTCTGTAAAATTTGCAATTTTTGAAAACTTAACGATATTTACCTCGATCGGGCTTTTTACATTTCCAAATACTCTTTTACCTTCCAGAGCCTGACTGTCTTCTTCAGGAAGTATCAAAGTTTCATCATAAAGAATAGTTCCAATAACGGGAATTTTGGTCAGTTCTTCAATTTTTTCAAACCCATCTTTTAAAACATCAATATTTCCCCTAAATTTATTGATTACAAATCCTTTTAAGAGGTTTCTCCAGTTTTCAGGTAGTAACTGGACTGTTCCATAAATCGATGCAAAAACCCCGCCTCGATCAATGTCTGAAACTAAAATTGCATCGGCTCCTGCAATTTCCGCGACCCTTAAGTTTGCAATATCGTCTTTTAATAAATTTATTTCACAACAGCTCCCAGCTCCCTCGATTACAACGTAATCATAATTTTTATCCAAATAATTGATACTTTGTTTTATTTTATCTAAAAAATCATCTTTTTTTGACCGGTATTCATTATAATCCCTATCTTCGTAAGGAATTCCGTGGACGATTACTTGTGACACAAAATTTCCTTTTGGTTTCAACAAAATCGGGTTAAAATGAACTGATGGTTCAGATCTTGCAGCCATTGCCTGAGTGTACTGTGCTACTGCAATTTCTCCGTCTTCAATGCTGACCCTTGAATTTAAACTCATGTTCTGCGATTTAAATGGCGCTACCTTGTAACCCTTGTTTGATAGCATCCTGCAAATTCCGGATACCAAAACCGTTTTCCCACTGTTTGAAGAGGTTCCTACGACCATGATAAATTTAGCCATTTTTAAACACCGAGAAATTTTTTAATTTGTAAATTTTTCTTTAGCAAAGGTATGGAAAAACCGAACATATAATAGTTACGATATGGATCAATGAAAATCTAAAAATTTAATGTTAAAAAAATATTAAAATAAAGGTTATTCAACTATTTCAGACATTATTTTCAAAAATCTCTCGTTTTCTTCAAATGTTCCTATTGAAATTCTGAAATAATAAGGTTCGAGTCCTTCAAATGAATAACAGTCCCTTACAATTACTCCTTTTTTCAAAAGTGCTTCACAAAACTCGCTTGAATTCATGCCGTTTTTAACTTTTACAAGCATGTAGTTTGCTTCTGTCGGGTAAACTTCAAGTTGCTTGAATTTTTTCAAACCATTGTAGATTTGTTCCCTGCTTTCAATTCCTTCTTTTAAACATCTGTCAAAGAACTCCTTATCCTGAAGTGCAGTTATTGCGGACACTTGTGATGCCCTTGTTAAACTAAAGATTGGTTTTATCCTCATCATGTAGTCAACGATTTTTTTACTTGTAACTCCAAAACCAACTCTCTGCCCAGCTAGTCCAAATACTTTTGAAAATGTTCTTAAAACAAGCACATTATCATATTTTAAAGCCCAATTTGTTAAATCATACTCTCCTTTTGAATATTCGATGTATGCATGATCAATCATCACAAGTGCATCGGTACTTTCAACGATTTTTTTAATATCTTCTGTTGGAATTACGTTTCCAGTAGGGTTATTTGGAGTACATAAAAATATTACTTTCGTTTTTTCAGTGATATTATTTAAAACGCTTTCTACATCAAGTTTAAATCCATTTTCTTCGTCAAATTTTGCCCATTTTATGTTTGCACCATGGATTTTTGCAGAAATTGCATACTGGGTAAATGTTGGAATTGGAATGATTACTTCATCGCCTTCATCGATTAATATCCTCATGATGTTGTCGATTACTTCGTCAGCCCCATCTCCACCGACAATTATATTTTCAGTAGGCATTTTTGTAAATTTACTTATTTCGTCCATTAATTCAGGGTTTATCGGTTGAGGGTACTGGTGAAGGTTTGACACCTCATTCATTAATTTCTCTGCAATTTTTGGCGAACAGCCCCAAGGGTTTTCATTTGAACCCAATTTGATAATTTTTTCAGGATCTATCCCATAATTTCTTGCAATTTCTTCTTTTGACTTTCCTGGAACGTATGCTTTAAATTCCTTAACTATTGCTCTTACTTTATCATCAATTGACATGAAAAACACCTAAACAAAATAAAAATAAAAAAATTAAAGTATTTCATCAGCATTTAATTTTTCCGCGTTGTAAAGTTCTTTTGCCCTTTTGTATATCAATTCATCGGCAACATCTCCATCTTTAACAAGCACTACAACTTTTGAAGGAGATATATTTGATATAACTTTTGAAATCTGCTCTTTTGTGATTTTACATTTTTTTTCTATTCCTAAGAGAGCTTTTTCTGGAATTTTTGGATTTACAACTTTCATATCCTCAATTTCCAAAACTCCTTCTGTTGAAATAATGTTCAAATCAGGATTGATCTCTTTTAATGACTTCAAGACTTTTTTATTGCTTACAATATACAAAGCCTGCCCATCCAAAGAAACTGTTTCAAATTCAAATCCAAACCCGCCTAACACATTGTTAATGTGTTTTTGGGCTTCAAAAAGAAGTTTTGAAAATTCTTTAGCCTTTTCTTCGTCCAAATCATGATTTGGCGCATATTTGTAAAGATATTCATCTGCTTCGATAAGAGAATGAACTGCTTTTTTAAATTCCGAACTATCGATTTTTCCAGCTTTTGCATCCGTAAATGTCTTTTTATCGTTATTTTGGCTTGGATTTTGAGTTGTTGCAACTGCCTTTGTTTTTGAAATCGTTTCAACAGCTTTTTTAATTAATTCCTTTGAATACTGTGTTTCTGACATATTATTCCTCAAAATAATTATTCCTGTAATTCAAGTCTTTCCAATTCTTTTAACAATAGAACTAAAAATACCCCTACATCCGTAACTACGCCAATGGCCTGTGAAGTTCCCCTATCCATTAATTTAGTAACTGTTGAAGGCTGTATATCAACACAGACTGTTTTTATGTACGAAGGCATTAAGTTACCCGTTGCAACGGAGTGTAAAAGTGTTGAAAGCATAATAACCATTTTTTTATCCATTACCATAGTTCTCATTTGATCCTGTGCAACCATAGCATCAGTTATAACGTCGGGAAGTGGCCCATCGTCTCTTATACTTCCTGCAAGAACGTAAGGGATATCGTTTTTTACACACTGGTACATTATACCTTCTTTTAATACGCCACTTTCGACTGCGTTTTTAATGTTTCCAGCATCAATTATCGTATTTATCGCATAGATGTGGTGTTTGTGCCCACCAGTTACTGGTTTAGCAGTTTTTATGTCTACCCCAAGTGAAGTTCCAAATAGTGCCGATTCAATATCGTGTGTTGCGAGTGCATTTCCTGCCAAAATTGCCTGAATGTATCCTAGTTCAACCATTTTTGCTAAAGCAGGGCCACCACCGGTGTGTATAATTGCAGGACCGCCAACAATTGCAATTCCGCCTGTTCCTGTTTTTTTATAATTTTCCCTTATTTCGTACATTTCCTGTGCAATTCTTTTAATAATTGCTTCTTTTGGCTTTTCAGATGATACTTCGGAGTTCATGAATTCAAAAAGCTGTCCTGCTTCTCTTGATTTTTCAGGAGGCATTACTCTGATTCCGTTGTGTCCAATTACTACGAAATCCCCTTTTTTTACTTTTCTCATCACTTTTGTTTCTGCCCTTTTTTCTTCGGGATAAACTACAATTACAGCATCCATTTTTGGATTTGCAACTTCTATCCATTCGTCATTTACTTTTACGTGCGTTGGGTGATTTGTAGTTGAATAGAATCCATCCGGTAGAACGCTATCTTTTAAAGCAGGTTTCAAATTAGCATTTTCAATTTCAGGGATGTTTGCACCGACATTTTGAAGTTCTTCAAGAATTTGGTCAAGGTGCTGTTCACTAGTTCCAGAAATTAGCAATTTTGCATATGATACATCGGTTTTTTTCTTTCCGATATCAAATTCCAAAACATTATAGTCTCCGCCAAGTTCTAAAGTTCTGTCAAATACTTTTGCGAGTATAAAACTGTCAATTATGTGTCCTTTTAATTCAATTTCCCTCATGAACATGAAATCACCCGATAAATCTCTCTAAAATTCAGTTAACAATTGTGTATGTACTACATAAATATATAATTTTTTGAATGTAATAAAAAAATTATTTAAAAAAAGAACTGTTTTTCAAATTATCTTTTTTCATCTTTTTCATAAATTTTGGAATGTATTCCTCAGCAGTATCGACAGACATCGGGATGAATTTATCTTTTAAATACTTTCTTTTGAGCATTTCTGAACCAACCCATTCGTTAAATCGTTTGTCCTGTATAACAACAACACCATAATCCGTTTCAGTTCTGATTAATCGTCCAATCATCTGTATGACTGTTCTTGCCATTATATGAAACGAGGTCATTAAAAATGCACTCCATGAAGCATCCTTAACTTTTCTCGACTTCAAACGTTCTTCGAGAAGGGTTTGTTCTCTTTTCAAAAGAGGTGTAGGAACTGGAAACGGCAAACTATCAATTATAACACAGGTTAATGCATCTCCAGGGATATCCACACCTTCTGCAAATCTTCCGGTTGCTAAAAGAAGGCCCCCATATTTTTGAAAGTCTTCTTTTAGTTTTTTTGCAGCTTTTCCATCCATTCCGGATTCATAGCAGTACATGTTTCCACGATATCCTGCATCCAAAAAGTATTCGTGAGCCGTTTTTAAATCCCCAAAACTTTTAAAAAGTATCAAAGTATTTCCTTTTGCGGCCTTTACCATTTTAAACAGATTTTCATTTGCGTTATTTCGTTTTTTATTGTTTGACTGGAAATCTATCGAATTAAATTTCATATCTTCTCCATCGGAGAGCGAAATTATGTTTCTTCTATCTTTTGAAAAAGGACTGTCTAAAAGTAGTGTTTCACTTTTTCCCATTCCTGTCTTTATTGCATGAATATTCAAGTCTCCAAGTGTTGCTGAACAGTGAACTACTGAAGCGTCTCCGTAAAGTTTACTTAAATACGTTGAAACAAGTACTGGCTCACAAAGAATCGATCCGTTGTTTTTATAAACTACAAAATTTCCAGTAATATGTCTAAGATTGCCCAAATTTTCCAAAAATTCAACAAGAGGGACGTCAGAAATTCTCCTATCTGCAATAAATTGAAGCTCCAATGGAATCAAAGCCTTGTTATCGATTTTAAATTTCATATCTTTTTTATCGAGTTCCTCATTTTCGGTTAAATCTTCAATTCGTTCCTTGATTTTTACTATTTCATTATAACCTTCAAGAAGCGTACCCAAAATTGCCACATCTTCTTTCAATCCAAATGAAGTAATCTTAAATCCATCAAATACCAGTGAATTCTTACAGTCTTTTCCAGCCGCGTTTTTTACAATGTAATCTTCAACGATTGTCCAGAATGTATCGTCATCTTCTTCAGAAACTCTATCAAAGTGAACTCTCAACCTTGAATTTGAGTAGTGGTATGCCATAAATCTAAGTCTTCTTAAAGCATATTTTGGATTTATAACAATTGTAGCAGCATTTCTAATACTTCCTTCTAATTTATGGGCTTCGTCACAAATTACGATATCAGTTTGCTTCTTTTTGTCGATTTCGTCTTTTAAATAGTAGTAAATGCTGTTGTTCATCACAATTATATTTGCATCAAAACATTCGATCTTTGCTTTTTGATAATCGCACAGGCAAAGGGGGCAGTAAAATGTTGTATTTCCATCAAATTCGATCTTTTCCTTTTTTGTACCGCAGACACAGACTGGTTTTTTGTTTGGCCGGTAAATACATCCCTTGTTTAATTGACAGTAAAGCGTGTTTGCTTTATCCCCTTTTGATTTACAGAAAAAATTACCCTTCCCCATCATAAAAGATACTTTTAAATTGTGTTTTAATGAAGTTAGATCTTCTACGATTCTTTCTTGCTGATCAATCGTTTCCGTAAGAATCATTACCCGTTTTCCACGCTCTGCAAAGTATAATGCAGGAATTAAGTAAGATAAAGTCTTTCCAACACCAGTTGGGGCTTCAACTACAAGGTTTTTCTTATTAGTTACACATTCGAAAATTTTTCCCATTAAAACTTCTTGCTGGGACCTCATTCCATGATAAGGAAATTTTTCTTTGGAATATTCTTTAAATTCGTAAAAATCCATGATTACCACATAACTTGAAAATAGTTTGAAAATTTAATAAGGTGCCACCTTTTATTTATAAGTATTTATTCGTGGCAAAAATAGAAAAAAAGCTGTTTTTATATTCAAAATTAAATTTAAATGAATTTAATCGCTGTAAATTTTTTTATCATATTCTATTATCATTCTTTCAGCATCAAAATATTCTACAACATGGTTTACGGCATTTACGGCCTTTTCCCACCATTTGTCAGTATCATAAATCTTTATCGCTTCTTCAAGATACTTGTACATCTCATTTGCTTCGTAATCTTCTTCAAGATTTACCCCATCCCCAATAGTAAAACTATCCTCAGGATAAGCTTTTGCCCATTCAACGTGCCATCCATCCATCGTACTCATGTGCATTGATGCATTCATAGATGCGGTCATTCCAGAAGTTCCTGATGCCTCATTTGGCCGTCTTGGTGTATTTAACCATACATCAGAACCCTGTTTTAAGAGTTTACTGAGTTTCAATTCATATCCGGTTAATACTGAAACATTTTTCAATTCCCTTGTTTTTGAAACTATCCAGTTAAATGTAATTTGTGCATTTGAATCCGCGGGATGTGGTTTTCCAGCCCACAATACTTGAATTTTTCCAGTTTTTAACAAATTTTTAAACCTTTTTTCATCTCGCAACAAAAATGAAGGTCTTTTGTAATCTGCAAATCTTCTTGCCCATACTACTGTTAAAATATTTGGATCAAAAAGACTTCCAGTTTGGTCAGCCACTTCTTCAAAAAGCTGCTTTTTTAATTCCATTTTTCGTTCGCGAAGCATTTTTATATCTTTTTTTTCCGCTGCTTCTTTTATCTGCTTATCCTGCCAGTAATATTTATCTTGTGCATTTGTAATGTTTATTATTGGCTCCCGATTAGTAACCCAAGCCCACATTTTTTCAGAAGTTTCTCGGTGAAGCTCTGAAACTGCATTTGCTCGTTTACACATTCTTAAGGCTGCCACTGTTAAATTAAACGGATTTCCACCATATTTTTCAGCGGTTTTCGTATCAATACTTCCAAAAAAGCCCATACTTTTTAAAAGATTTATATCCTGCGTTTCATTTCCTGCAGGAATTGGGGTGTGTGTTGTAAATAACAGATGTTCTTTTACATAGTCAATTCCATAGTCTTCAAGCATTTTGAATGCAATTGGTAGAGAATGAGCTTCGTTGATATGGAAAAGTTTTACATTTTCACATTCCCGAATAACTTTGTATCCCCCAACTCCCAAAACGATTTCTTGCGCAATATGGGTTAAATTATTTCCATCATAAAGTCCGTAAGAAATAGTTCTCGATAAATGATCGTTTTCTGGAATATCCGTTGTTAAAAAGTAGATCGGGCAAGTGTTAAATGTACTTTCTTCTAATTTGTACGCTTTAATCCAAATAGTCGTCCCGTTTATTACCACTGGAACTTTTAAATCAATATCTGTTAAAAAATCGTAGTATTTCCTTATATTTTCAACTTTCATACGGCCTTCACGATCTCGCACTTGATCGTAGTATCCGTAGCTCCAGAGCATGGAAACGCCAACTAAAGGTACATTTAGTCTTTTCGCTGCTCTAAAGTGGGATCCTGCTAAAAACCCGAGTCCTCCTGCATAAGTCTTTAAAGACTGATCAATTGCAAACTCCATGCTAAAATAAGCAGTGTTTTTCATTAAATCCCCCAAAACAAAGTTAAAGCGTGAATTTTTGAGTAATATTATCTTTCTATTTTATGTTTATTAAATATATCTAAAAGAGAGTAATAAATTCTATTTTAAAGTGGCTGTTATGATCGTTATTGGGTTTTTTGAAAGCATTATGTGCCCAGAACTAATTTTTTTTCCATATGACACAGATAAATTTACAAAATCCACGTTGTATCCAAGTTCTTCAAATTTAGTGATTATTTTTACACTGTTTTCAAGAACTATTGTATTTGCAACAACTTTCTCAATTTTTTTTTCTTTTAAAATTTCCAAAGTTTGTTCGATATTTTGAGTTCCGCCAATAAATACCTTGTTAAAATCGAATTTTGAAATTAAATCTTTTGCATCTCCATGAAATACTTCACAATTTTCTATTTTAAACTTTTTTAAGTTAATTGATGTTGTATTTTTTGCGTCTTCACTGTTATCAATTGAATATACAAATTTTGAGCGTTTTGCGATCTCCACACTCATGCCGCCGCTACCGCAACCAATGTCTAAAACTATATCTTCGGGATCCAAATTTAATTTACCGATACTTACGGCCCTAATTTCTTCTTTAGTTATTGGAACCCCTTCCATTCTAAAAAATTCACTGTCTTGGATCATTTTTTCACATTAATTATTATTTTGATTAACAAGTTATAAATACTGATTTTAGCTACTTATATATTGGCTTAATTTTTAAATAGTAACAATTACGGTATTTCTATACAATTTTATTATTCTCATCATATCTAACAAAAAGGTGAAGTTATGGCTGACGTTTTGACTGAATTACCGGGAGTAGGCCCATCAACTGCGGAAAAATTAATTGAAGCAGGATACCTCGATTTTATGAAAATTGCAACTTCAACAATTGGTGAACTAACCGATATTGAAGGAATCAGTGAAAAAGCTGCTGCTAAAATGATTATGGCTGCAAGAGACTTGTGCGACCTTGGCTTTAAAAGCGGTGTTGAATTATTAAAACAAAGACAGAGTGTTTGGAGACTTTCAACAGGTAGTAAAGAATTAGATACTGTTCTTGCAGGGGGGCTCGAAAGTCAGTCCGTAACTGAATTTGCAGGTATGTATGGAAGCGGTAAAACGCAAATCATGCATCAAACATGCGTAAATTTACAAATGGCTGAAAAAATATTTGCTGATTTAGAAGGCGTAGTAGAAGAAGAAATGGAAAATCCAAAAGCAGTTTATATTGATACTGAAGGTACATTTAGGCCTGAAAGAGTTGTTCAGATGGCTGAAGGAGCTGGAATTGATGGCCAGACCGTTTTAGACAATACATTTGTTGCAAGAGCATACAACTCAGATATGCAGATGTTATTTGCTGAAAAAATCGAAGACTTAATTAAAGGCGGAAATAACATTAAATTAGTAATCATCGACTCCCTTACAAGCACTTTCAGGAATGAATTTACCGGAAGAGGTAAATTAGCTGAAAGACAGCAAAAATTGGGTAGACACATGGCTACACTAAACAAACTTGCAGATTTATACAACTGCATTGTTTTAGTTACAAATCAGGTTGCTGCAAAACCAGATGCATTCTTCGGTGTTGCTGAACAAGCAATTGGTGGACACGTTGTTGGACACGCTGCAACATTCAGATTCTTCTTAAGAAAATCAAAAGGAGATAAAAGAGTTGCAAAATTATACGACTCACCACACTTACCCGATTCAGAAGCAGTCTTTAGAATTACAGAAAAAGGTATTCAGGATTAATATCTTTTAAAAATAAATTTTATATTTTCTTTTTTAAAAATTAAAAAATAGAATTTTTTGGTTATTTTTAATTTAAAATTATTTTATCATTCCCATTTCTTTTTGTCGTTTTATTCTCTGAGCCAATATACATGGGCCGTTTCTTTTTCCGCCAATTGGTACATTTGGAGTTCCAAGACAGTTCATACATCTTGCCATGACACTTGCACCAAGTGCGAGTCCATCTTCAACGAAAATTATGTTTTCAGAAACGTTATCCCATATTTCAAGTTCTGAAAGCATTTCAATTATCAATTTTGGCTTTTGACCAGTAATTCCTGCCCTTCCAGTAATCCCTATTGCAGTATCTCCACTTATAATTCCTTCTTCGTGTGCAATTTTTATCAATCTCTGAGTGATTTTTGCAGAAACTATATCCAAAGTATACATTAAAGTTGGAAGATTTGATTCTTTCAAAATTTTTGCACCGATTTTTTCAAGTTCGGGAATATCGCTTCCATTTTCACCGACATCGCAACCAGTTAAAAACGTTCCTGCTTTTTCTGCGCTTTCAGGGTTTACGGGAACAGTTCCAAATCTTTCCATCCCCATTGGAACCTCTTTTATGATTACGTGCTCGTGAATTTCTTTTGCATATTTTTCCGCGAGTTCTTTGTTTGGACTGCCCTTTTCAGCATGAATATCCAAAACCGCACCGCCCCGTTTACTTACTAAATCGGTTCCACGAACAACCGCATCAGAAACTGCACCTGCGAGTCCACAGAGGTTTCCTATAACTTTTGCATAAGGTTCACCATTGTTTGTAATCCTTCCTGCAAGGGTCGTTCCAAAATCAATACTAATACAAGGGTTTCTGTAGTCGACACCAGTCCACTTACCCCCTATTTTCAATCCTGCAGTTACAAGTTCTCCTTCCATTTCATTTGCAACCACTTCTTTTCCAGTCGGAGGAACTACCCCAGTTACTGCCCCATCAAAAATCAATTTTTCAATTAATGTGTAGTCTTGAAGTATTTCTGGAAGCTGTTTTTTTGTCATTATTGGTGTCATCTTTCCATTTGGAATTCCTGCCATTCTGCATCCTTCAGCAAGAGATACGATCATTACACCAACTTCTTCAGGGGATGCAAAACCTGCAGTAACTCCAGTACTTCTAACAACAAAGTGAAGGTCATTTACATTCAAATGCGCTTTATCCATTGCACCTTTTAATACATCGCGAACCATTTCAGAAACTGCTTCTTTTGTTAGCTCAACATCCCAGATTGTTCTTCCAAAAACTTCTTCTCCTTTTTTTGGAGGCCTTACATCTCTTGTCATTCTGACTTCTTTTGATACAACGTATGTTTTTCCAGAACCCATCTCTGTTGCACATATAATCGCTTTTGTTGTCGTGTTTCCAAGCTCAACAGATGCTACCGTATAATATGGCAATATATTTTGATTTGGACCTACTCTCCTTGGATTTAAATCCATTACATCAATACTCTGTGATTTTGCGTAGTGAATTTTTGGTGATTTACTAAATATTCCTTTAATTGAATCAAGAAACCCCATGTATATCTTCTCCTTAATTTTAAAATGCATTATAGACATTAACGGATTAAAAAAACAGTATAAATTATGGAAATTTGATTATATAAATGTAGTATTTTTGAATTTTAATTTGCGAGTACATATTAAATTTAATATTACCCATTAATTTAAACAATTGCAATGATCTAAACTTACAATTATGACTAAATTAACCATTTTTGATTAACCGGACTTAGAATTCCCATCTAAAAGTTAATATATGTGGACAATGAAGAGAAATATCATTATTATCAACCCATAAAGGAGATAATATGAAAATCCCCCCAATCTTAATAATAATAGCATCAATATTAATAATAACTTCTTTTTCAGGATGTATCTCTTCTTATGGTGCAGAGTGTGACACAGTAAAACCAGGTGTTTTAACAATTGGAATCACACCCATTTTACCGCCTCTACAGTATTATGAAGAAGGAGAACTGAAAGGCTACGATATAGACCTGATGAAAGAAATTGCAAATAAAATGGGTTTAGAGCCTGAATTCAAAGTTTACAGCTACAAAGGTGCAGAAGAAGCACTTTTAAATGGTGAAATTGATTGCATTCCCTCGACTACAGTTTCACCCGAAAGAAAGGAACGAATGGAATTTTCAAGGGCATACCTACAAACATATATGATAGTTGCAGTTTTTGAAAACAGCCCATATACGGAACTTAAAGATTTAAACGGCAAAAAAATTGCAGTTTTTAAAGACACATACTCTGAAGACTGGTCATACTCCTATTTGGGAAGTATTGATGCAGAGCTCATATCTTATGAATCCATTGATAAATTAATGTCAGATATATATTCTGGAAATCTTGATGCAGTTGTTACTGATCAGATACATATGGACTACTACTCAGAACAGAATAATTTTGAATCCAGAATGATTTCTGAAAAAATGACTATTGTCTATTGGGCAGTTGCATTGAAAAAAGATAATGGCCTCCAAGACCGAATAAACGATGCTTTATTTGAATTAGAACAAGATGAAGCACTCTACGAATTAAAAAATAAATGGTACGATTAAATAACTACTATTATTTTATTAATTTTTTCTATTTTCCAAAGAGAACTCTATCTAAAATTGGCCTGACAACTGTTGAAGGATTATCCATATCCCCATTTTCATTTATAAAATCTACAAGGTTGTTTTTATTGATAAAATCAAAAATTCGATCCATTTTATCATTATTTAACATGTTTAAAATTTTTCTAATTTTAATATTCTTATCAATTTCAGAAGCGATTTCGCTTTTCCAGTTTTTTTCATAGTTTTTCAAAAAATCAATGTCACAATTTCCTTCAAAATACTGGTTTATTGTATCTGCACAGATTTTTCCGCATTTTGCACCATAATAAAGCCCACCGCCACTTAAAGGTTTTACCTGGCCAGCAGAATCTCCAACAAGCATTATATTGTCTTTAACTGTTTTTGAATATCCAATTGGAATTGCACCGCAAATAAATTCAACAGGGGTTGCATTTTTCAAAATTTCTTTTGCAATTTTATTAGTTTCTAAAAAATCCATTAATTTTTTGTAAGAATTATTCGAATCACACATTCCAACCCTTACCCTATCGTTTCCAAGTGGAATTATCCATGTGAAAAACTTTTCAGAATACCTTTTATCATAAAATACATTAACGAAATCGTCATCAATTTCTGCATTAACAAACTCGATCTGAACTCCAGAAATTATTTCTCGCTTTTTATCTAGCATATTCAATGATCTACCAATTGTTGACCGTATTCCATCAGCCCCAATAATTACCTCAGGAGAAACTTCGAATGTTTCATCCATGTGCATTATCTGTAATTTATGCTTAGTCTTATCCCAAATTGTAGAAGAATTGTTTGAACTTTTAATTTTTCCGTATGATTTTAACAATACATCCACATTTTTAGAAGCCCTTGTTGCAATATCCTTATCCATTACCTTTCTTTCAAACACTTCTGCCCGGATTTCTTCATTTCCAACTGTAACAGAACTGTTTCTCGAATAAATATGCGCCCCCCCAATTTTATTTACTGAACCTTTTGGATTTCCAAGTTCATTTATACATTTTTTACTTAAAAGTCCTGCACACTGCAATGGAACCCCGATTTCTTGATGTTCTTCTAAAACAAGCACTTTCTTATTTTTAATATTCTCTCCAGTGATAAATCCACAAGGTCCGCCACCAACAATTACAACGTCGTACTTTTCAAAATCCATAGTATTCCTGAAAAATTTTTTCGAAAGATTAATAGTTTTTAAATCTTATATTGAATATCATTTTAAATATAGTTTCGCAAAACTTCTTCAAAAAATTATAAATGGGATACCGTGATTTATATCGTTGGAATTGGACCTGGAAGCAGGGATTATGTTACAGAAAAAGCATTTGATACAGTTGAAACTTCTGATTTTGTTTTAGGGAGTAAAAGATCCCTTGAAATCTTTGAAATTAACGGAGAAAGAGTAGAGCTCACAGTAAACCTTAAAAACGAACTTTATGAATTTCTAAAAAATTATAAAAATTCAGATTCTAAAAAAAAGGTTTCTATCCTGTCTACAGGAGATCCCTGTTTTAGTGGCCTTTTAAAAACCATTTTTTCATTTGATTTTATTGAACAGGATGATTTTGAAGTGGTTCCAGGAATTTCTTCAATTCAGATGGCGGCTGCAAAAGCCAAAATATCATGGGAAGACTACACCATTCTTACACTACATGGAAAAGAAGAAAATTTAAAAAAACTGTTAGATTTTGTAAAAAATGATGAAAAAGTGATTTTTTTACCAAATAATTTAAAAAATGATCTTAACTATTTAGTTGAAAATAGAATTTCTACTGAAAAAGAAATTACTGTTCTTGAAAATCTTTCTTATGACAATGAAAGAATAATTACAGATAAAATATCAAATTTACTTGGAAATAATTATTCTTATCTTTTAGTCTGCATTATAAACTAACGAAGTGATGATTTTGAAAAAAATAATTGCATTACTTTCAGTTTTAACACTATTTTCAGGATGTATTGGAAATGATTACAGTTCTGTTGAACTCGTTGAAAATAGCCCTTATCCAGAATTTATTTACCTAAATAAGGATATGCTAAAAATAGTTGCAAATAAAACCTCTGAAGAACCAGTTTCTGATTATTTCTTTGTAATTTTTGATGGTACATACATTGATAAAAATAATTACTCAAAATTGGCCGTTAAAACTCCACTCTGGAGATTTGGAAGCCTTTTTGTAAATAACGATATAAAAACAAAAAATGGACTTATACTTTTAAATTCGGATTATGTTGGATCACCCGATCTTAAATACAATACACCACTTAATTATAATGATATAATCATATACAATAAAAATTACGGAATATTCATTGAAATTGGTCAAGAATACACCTCTGCCGAAATAATTACTGAAAATTTGCCTGTAAATAAATATTTCATGGAAAATATAAAAAATATTTCGGGTAAATATATTATAAACCGCGAAATCATTGAAAAAGAAGATATTTTGATTGGAAATTATGTTTTAGAAGGTGGAATTCCAATTGGAGATATGAATAACAGTGTATTTGACATGAATATTACCCCTAAGTCTTAAAAAACATTTAATTTTTGAAAACCAAATAAAAAGATATAAAAAATGAGTTAACGAATTAAATATTATCATATAAAAGCGGAAAAAATGGGGATAGATCATGGACATAATGCAGTTTGTTCCAGACCTTGGAACTGGATTTATAACGGGTTTTGTTGTTGGATGGGGAATTAAAATGGCCATGAAAGTGGTTATTGCATTAATGGGTCTTTATGTATTCAGTTTAATATACTTAAGTAATTTAGGCGTTATTTCAATAAATGTAGATGCATTGTTCGGTCTTGTTGGAAGTGTTGAAGGTGCAGTTATGTCTTACGGAAGTTTAGCTATTGGATTAATTCATTCTGTATCATTGGGCGGCGGATTTGCAGCGGGTGCCACAGTTGGATTAAAACAAGGTTAATTCAAAATAATTAAACCATTTTAAAATATATTTTTTAGATTTAAAAAAGTGAAATTATGGACACTCGTATTAGGGATTTTGTAAAAACCGATGAAGGTTATTTTGCAGTTAATACTTATTACCACCCGGAAAATTCAGTCATTTCTTTTTTAAGATACATAAATATTGATAAAATTGGAAATCATATCTTAAAAGACTATGATCTCAACGAAAACGACATAAGAATACTGAACGGTCAAAAATACATAAAAATAGCGGACAGCGCGAAAGCCTATGCAATTTTAAAAGAATACTACCCAGAATATTTATTTTATGATGATATAAACGACGTACTCTTGCATGCCATTCCTAAAAACAATGTTAAAGAAATTTTAAGTCCCCAGAAAAGATTAGAAGAAGTTTTAAATGAACAAAATACTGAAGCCGAAATAAAATGTGCGAAATTAGCAGATACGCTTCATGATTACGGAATTGAATATAAAAACATGGGGGTATCTGGATCCACTGTTTTAAAACTAAACAATGAAAATTCAGACATTGATTTTGTAATTTACGGAATGAAAAACCACAAAAATGCAAGAGATATTCTTTCAGAAACTTTTAAAGATGGAACTTTAGAACCGCTCTCAGAAGATTTCTGGAAAAAGGCGTATGCAAAAAGAATAAAAGATGGAACCTTAACTTACGATGAGTTTGTTTGGCATGAAAAGAGAAAATTAAACAGGGGCGTTGTTGATGGAGTAATGTTTGATTTACTTGCAACGAGAGGCTGGGATGAAATAAATGAAAAATATGGGGATAAAAAATACAAAAACTTAGGATTTATCCAGATTAAAGCGAAAGTAAAAGACGATACCTTTGTTTTTGACAACCCTGCAGTATACAAAGTAGAAAATGTTGAAATTTTAAACAATGAAAATAATGCGAAAGTTTCTGCTTTCGAAATTGAAGAAGTGGTATCATTTACCCATACTTATGCAGGATCCACATATAATGGCGAAAAAATAATTGTTCGCGGAAAATTGGAAGAAGTTTACGGAAAAGAAACTTACAAACGAGTTGTTGTTGGAACTACGCGGGAAGCATTTAATGAATACGTAAAACTTGATAAATAATTAATTTTCTTTTTTTTAGGTGGTAGTATTATTGATATTCCAAATTACGGTAAAATAACTTCTAAAACGGTTGTTTTCGATTTAAACGGGACTTTGGCAGTTGATGGGCTTGTAAGTGAGAAAATAAAAGAACTTTTAAAAGAACTTGGAAAAACTTATAAACTCGTTGTACTTACAGCAGACACTTACGGAACATTGGAAAAGGAATTCAATGGCCTTCCAATTACAGTTGATAAAATCAAAAATGAAATAGAAAAAGAAAAAGCTGCTGAAAAATATTCTCCATATATTGGAATTGGAAACGGAAATAACGACTGCTTAATGCTTGAAAAAAGTGAACTTGGAATATTAATAATCGGAGAAGAAGGGGCGTCAACAAATGCGCTTTTAAAGTCAGATATCGTGATTAATAATATAAAAGATGCAATAAATCTGCTTTTAAATGAAAAAAGAATCATTGCAACTCTTAGAAAATAACTTAAAAATAAAATTTAAATTAAATCTCTTTTAAAATTTCTTCAATTTTTTTGAAATATTTTTCTTCTTCTGGAATTACAGTAATTTCTTTTGCTGGAAGGGTAATTGATGCCCTGAATCCATTTTCTCTCGCAATTTCTGTTGCTTTTTTATTTATTTTATATAAATCATCAAATAATTCAGTTGTTAATTCACAGTCAGGACTACAGTACTGAAGGCAGCAGCCCTCTCTCCAGTAACCGATTTTATTTCCTGCTTCGCTTACTCGTTTTATATCGATATTATAATATTTTTGAAGATTAAATACATCAAAATGCCCAACACGAATTAATGGCCTGAAAAAATGAATTTTGTATCTTTTTGGAACTTTTGTGATCTCCATTTTTTTATAAAGTTCAAATTCGTCTTTTCTTTTAACATTGGTATTATTTTCACGGATATATTGGAAGACTGGGCCTGCAATTTTTTCAAGCGCAGTTTCTCCAGTCATTATTATTTTTGCATTTTCTTCTTTTGCAATATCTATCATTCTAGCTTTCATTATCGTTTTGCAGATGCGGCAGATGCTTTTTCCTTTTGCACCCTGTGTTTTTTTGGCCAATTCTTCAGTCACGTTTGGAAAGATTATTGGTATATTAAATCTATCGGCTAATTTTTTTGCTTCGTTTGTTGAAATATCCCAACTCCATTTGTGGACAAAATGAACACACAAATGAACGTTTAATCCAAGTTCCTTTGCAACTGCGAGTGAAACAGCACTATCTTTTCCGCCACTGAGCATTACAATTATTTTTTCGTCTTTTAACTTCAAATCTTCAAAATTATTTAAAATATCTTCTTTTAACTGATTTAAATGCTTTAAATTTCGCTTATTTTGCGTCCAAGGCCTAAATTCAAGATTATTATCCATATAACCCACTATCTTTAAATTAATTATATTATTTCTGCATAAAAAAAGTTTTATGCTTTAAAATCTATGTTTTCTACTCCGTTGTAAACTGTGAAACGGTCAATTCTTGCAAAACCGATTAATAAAATATCATTTTCTTTTGCCAAAATTACCCCCTTGTCTGTTGACGGGGATTTCGTAATAATTACCGGAATTTTAGAATTTACTGCTTTTTTAACCATCGCAGTTGGCTGTCGTCCACTTGATGCAAGTACACAATTGTTTAAATCAATATTATTTAAAACAGCATATCCAACTACCTTATCTACTGCATTGTGCCTTCCGATATCCTCAAAATATATTATTTTGTTTCCTGAAAAGTCAAAGAGTGCTGCCCAGTGGACTCCGCCTGTTATCTTCCAAGTGTCTGAAAGAGTTGGCATTGTTTCCATGATTTTTTTAATTGTGCTTAATTTTAAATTTACGTTCTCTTTTTTTGTATCTTCTTTTTCTAATTCTTTTGAATCCACGTAAATCTTCTTATCTTCTATCTTAATTTTTGAAAAATTTTCAGGAGTGATATATCCTTCTGAAATAGTGTATCCAATACCCAATTCTTCAATATTTTCAGGAGATACGACCATTGTTTCAATTAATTTTCCATCAAGGTACAATTCATAGAAATCCTCAGTTACTATCGTGTCTTCCTTTTCTAAAAGCCCTTTTTCTGCGCTCCAAGAATACGTTTTAACTTTTGTAACCATTTTAGACATTTTCGCACACTCCAAAATCATACCATCAATATTATTATAACTTAAAGGATATAGTTGTTTAAATAACTGTGATACTATGAACTTGGAAAGATACAAAAGACAGATTTTAATGGATGATTTCGGAGAAACTGGCCAAAAAAAACTGCTAGATGCAACTGTAACTGTTGTCGGTGTTGGCGGACTTGGAACCGTTGTTTCACAATATCTAGCTGCCGCAGGAGTTGGAAAGTTAAAATTAGTTGATTATCAAGAAGTTGAACTTTCAAATTTAAATCGGCAGATATTACATTTTGAAAAAGATATCGGAATAAAAAAGGTCATTTCTGCAAAAGAAAAGTTAAAAAGTATTAATTCAGAGATAAACATTGAAATTTATCCTGAAAAAGTAAATGAATCCCATATTAAAAATTCAGACGTTATTGTTGATTGTCTCGATAATTTTGAAGCGAGATATTTATTAAATAAATTTTCAAATAAATACAAAATCCCGCTCGTTCACGGGGCAATTGAAGACTTGCGAGGACAGGTTACAACGATAGTTCCCGATGAAACACCATGTATAGAATGTATTTTTAAATTAAAAGATGAAGAAAAAAATAAGTCTTTTCCAGTGCTCGGAGTAACTCCTGGAGTAATTGGTTCAATTCAAGCAAGCGAAGCGATAAAATTAATAACTGGAATAGGAACTCCTTTAAAAAATAAATTGCTTTCGATAGATATGCGAACAAATGATTATTTCACATTTAATATAAAGAAAAATCCTGAATGTAAAATTTGCGGTGGTTTGAATGATTAGAGTGTCTAATGAAGATTTTAACGTTGATGTTGAAACTAAAGCCCTTTTAAAAGAACATCCTGAAATAGGCGGTCTTGTAAATTTTGTAGGGGTTGTTAGAAACGTAGGATATGATAAAGGCGTTGAAAAAGAAGCTGAATTTATTGAATTTGAATGCTACGAACAGATGGCTTCAAAAAAACTTGAAGAATTAAAAAATAGGGCAATTGAAAAGTTTAACATAATCAATGCTACATTAATCCACAGGATTGGAACGCTAAACGTTGGAGAAAATATTGTATTAATCGTTGTTGGTGCAAAACACAGAAAAGAAGCATTTTTAGCCTGTGAATATTTGATCGACAGCTTAAAAGAAGAAGTTCCGATATGGAAAAAGGAATTTTCAAAAGATGGTTCCTACTGGGTAGAACAGCACTAAGTTATTTTAATTTTAAAAAAGGAATACCATGAAATTTTTTCAAGAACAAATAGCAATTAAAGAAACAAATATTCTTTTAAAAGTAGATAATCCCAAATTTTTTAAAATGGCGAAAAATGCCGTTATTAATGAACGATTAAACCTTGAAAATTATATTTTAAGAAATCCCATTTTTTTAACTAGCTATTCACCACTTGAAGTTCCGGATAACGCGCCAAAAATAGTAAAATTAATGGCTGAAGCTGGATTTAACGCGGATGTCGGGCCAATGGCGGCAGTTGCAGGAACATTCAGTCAGTTAATTGTTGAAAATCTGATTGAAAATGACTGTAAAAATGCAATTTCTGAAAATGGTGGCGATATCTGTTTAAAATGTGAAATGGATACAACAGTTGGACTTTATGCCGGAAATTCGTCACTTTCTGGAAATTTGGGATTTAAACTAAAAAAAGAAAAAATGAAAAATGGATATGGAATCTGTACCTCATCAGGAACTGTTGGACACTCTGTAAGCTTTGGAAATGCTGATTCAGTTACTGTTTTTTCAAAATCTGCAATTATTGCAGATGCAGCTGCAACTTCGATTGGAAATTTTGCAGTTGGAAATGCTGTTGATGCAATGAATAATTGTCTTGAAAAAGCTGAAACTATTTCCAAAATTGATGGTGTTTTTGTATGCATGGGCGAACATGCTGGCAAAATTGGAAAAATACCCCAATTGATAAAAACGGATAAAAAAGAAGTTTTGGGAAATGTTTTTGAAATGGTTTGAAGTAAAATTATAGTATATTTGGTGTATATCATGAACTCAAAAGCAATAAAAGGTATCGTTTTAATTTCTGCAATAATATTTTGCGTAATCCTTACCGGATGTGCAGACTATACAGATCCGTCAAATGAAACTGTTCAGGCCGCCGTTTTAAACGAAGAATATGAAGAAGAAAATGAAGAAAAATACGATACTTCTAATGATGAATCATATGGCTCCGAAGAAAACAGATGATCATTAAATTTAAAATGTAAAAACAAATACTATTTTTAAAATTATTTTAGAAACTTATTCGCCATAAAGGTGGTTTTTTGAAGGAAATTAAATTAAATTCTGATTCTTTAGAAATTTACGAAAAATCAGCTTCTAAAAAACTAAATAGGAACGATTTAATTGATTTGTGGAATTTAGATTTAAATGATTTGCTGGATATTTCATACGCCTTAAAAAAATTATTTAACAAAGATAAAATTGATTTATGCTCCATTATGAATGCCAAATCAGGAATATGTCCTGAAAACTGTATATTCTGCTCTCAATCAAAACATAACAGTTCAAAAATAGATACATATGAATTAAAATCAAAAGAAGAGATTTTAAAAAATGCTAAATCCGTTGAAAAATATTCAAACCGCTTTTCAATTGTTGTAAGTGGAAAAACAGTTACAGATTTAGAATTTGAAAAAATTATTGAATCTATTGAAGAAATTCAAAATAAAACGAAATTGAAAGTATGTGTGTCTCTAGGGCTTTTAAATAAAGATCAATTGAAAGCTTTAAACGAAAAAAACGTAAGAATCCACAATAACCTTGAAACTTCTGAAAATTACTTTAAAAATATCTGTACAACCCATGACTACAACGATAAAATAAAAGTAATTCTCGAAGCTAAAAAAATTGGGCTTGAAATGTGCAGCGGCGGTATTTTTGGAATGGGTGAATCCATTGATGATAGAATTAATTTATTTTTAGATTTAAAAAAGCTCGGTGTTGATAGTATTGCACTAAATCTTTTAAATCCTATTTACGGCACCAAAATTTACGATAGAATAAACTCAGGGGATATTTCGCCAATTAATTCCATTGGTGCATTGAAATCTCTCTGCATTGCAAGAATTACTCTTCCAAATAAAGTAATACGGCTTTGTGGTGGAAGAGAGCATGTTTTAAAAGATATGCAAAAATATTCACTTCTTGCAATTGATGGTTTAATGATTGGAAACTATTTAACAACAAATGGACAAAATATCCAATCCGATTTAAAAATGATTGAAGAAATGGGTTTTGAGCGATGATAAACATGGAAAAATGTTTGCTGGAAAAATATAATTCATTACTCGAATTTTTCAAAAATAAAAAAGTGATTGTTGCGTATTCCGGAGGTGTTGACAGCACACTTATTTCAAAAATTGCAAGCGATGCCACAAAAACACTCGCTGTAACGGTTGATAACGGATTTTTTTCTGAAAATGTAATAAAAAAAGCAGAAGATTGTGCTAAAAAATATAATATTCCCCAGAAAACAGAAAAAATAGATTATTTAAATGAAATTACCTCAAAAAACTTAGAAAACCGGTGTTACAACTGTAAAAAAAGAATTGCAGAAGAACTTAAAAAAATAAAAAATGAATTAAATTATGATATTATTGTTGATGGAACGATTTACGACGATATATTCGAAGATAGGCCAGGAATAAAAGCTTTTCACGAAGAAAATATAATTTCTCCCCTTTCTGATTTAAAATTCAACAAAAATGACGTTTTCGAAATTTCAAAATACTTAAAAATTGATATTCCAAAAAAAGATACCTGTATGGCCACCCGTATTTTATCAGCACCGATTTCTAAAGAAAATATGGCTAAATCGAATTTAGCAGAAGAGTTTATAAAATCAAACTTCCATATTGAAAGTTATTTAAGGGTGCGCTACATTGAAAATATTGCAATTATTGAGTTAACAAAGAACGAATCGGAAAAAATATTTGATAATGATTCGATAGAAAGAATAAATACGGAACTTAAAAAAATAGGGTTTGAAAAGGTTGTAATCGACCTAAATTTTAAATAATTAAATTACGCGAGAATTGGTGATTTTATGGAGATAAATACTGATAAATACAAAAATATTACGAGAAATCTTGAAAGGGAAATGATTAATTTAAATCCAATTCAAAGGGGAGGAATCCTTCCAACTGAATCTAAGAAAATAATCTATGAATACTGGGACGGATACAGTGTCTGCGATTACTGTTCAGGAAGACTTGACAGAATCGAAACTCCTCCAATAAACGAATTTTTAGAAGATATGTCCAAATTTTTAGGAATGGATATAACAAGACCTACACATGGTGCAAGGGAAAGTAAATACGCTGTTATGAATTCCATCTGTAAGGAAGGGGATTATGTTGTTTTAGATGGAAATGCCCACTATACTTCATACGTGGCAATCGAAAGGGCCAAATTAAACTACGAAAAAACCGACATTGGGGAATACCCGACATTTAGAGTAATTCCTGAAAGTTACGCTGAAAAAATTGACATGCTCGAAGACTCCAAAAAAAATATTGGATTAATCCTTTTAACGCACGTTGATGGAAATTACGGAAACGTTGCAGATGTTGAAAAGGTAGGAAAAATTGCAAAATCGAAAGGGTATCCATTTTTATTAAACTGTGCGTATTCTGCTGGAAGAATGCCTATTGACGGAAAAAAATTAAATGTAGACTTTATCGCAGCATCAGGACACAAAAGTATGGCTGCATCAGGTCCTTGTGGCCTTCTTTCAATAAATAAAAAATACGAAGATGAAGTGCTTGAAACATCAAAAGTAAATGTGGTAAAAGAACTCCAGATGCTTGGCTGTACAAGTCGAGGAATTCCAATTTTGAGTTTAATGGCAAGCTTTGAACGCCTGATTGAAAGGGTTAAAAAGTGGGATTTAGAACTTGAAAAAACAAGAAAAGTGGTTAATGAACTTGAACCATTAGGATTTAAACAAATTGGGGAAAAACCTAGAAACCACGATATCATACGATTTGAAACTCCAATTTTAGATGAAATTGCAGAAAAAGATAAAAGAAGAGGATTTTTCTTCTACGAAGAATTGAAGAGAAGAGGACTCGGCGGGATAAGAAGGGGGGTTACAAAAGAATTTAAGATGAGTGTTTATGGATTAACCAATACTCAAGTTGACTACGTGATAAATAGCATGAAAACAATTATAAACGAGTTAAGGTGAATTAATGAGTTCTAAATATATACTTCCAGTAATTATGCTTTTAATTCTTGTGGGCGCAATATACTTTTCATTTGCACCCGATAACTCTGAAAAATACGTGTTTTTAGCGGTTACATTTAACATGGGCGGTTTAGACTATCAAGGATACATTGTTGAAGGTCGAAATATAATCTTTGAATACGCCAGAGAAGGAAACTCATTTTCACAATCCGTAACTCCTAGTTTTACAAAGACTGATGAACAATACAAAAATATAGAGCACGTATATGTAAAAATCGATACTAACGGCGATGTAAAATACTACGAAGCTGAAATATTCGATGAAACCGAAGAAATGGTAAAATACTACGCAAAAGAAGAATAAAATAAAAAAATTAAATTGAAAGCATTCTCTCGATTGCATTTCTTGCATTTTCAATTATTTTATTATCGAGCATTATTTCGTATTTTTCTTCCAAAAGACATTTTTCTATTTTTTCTAAAGTTATATTCTTCATGGAAGTACATAAAGCATCTTTTCTTAATGGAATTAATTTTTTTGATTTTCCTGCTTTTTCAAGATCAATTTTAAGTCTTGATATCATATCGCATTCTGTTCCGATGATAAATTCGTTGCATTCTGAATTTAACACGTGTTTTACCATTCCACCAGTACTCATTACGTGATCTGCAATATCCTGTAATTTTGGGTTACTTTCGGGGTGGATTAAAAGTTCTGCATTGGGATAATTTTCTTTTACTGCTCTTGCATCATCAAGAGTAAACATTTTATGGACATAGCAGTGTCCACCCTCAGGCATTGGGATAATTTTTTTATCCGATCTTCTTGATACAAAGTATCCCAAATTATTATCTGGGCCAAATAATATCTCGTCTTCTTCGAAAGAATTTACTACCAAATCCGCATTTGCAGAAGTACATGTTGCATCAGCAAGAGCTTTTGCAGAAGCAAGCGTATTTACATAAATTACAACTTTTGCATTTGGGTGTTTTTTCTTTGTATCAATTATAACTTCAGGTGGAAGCTGGTGTGCCATCGGGCAGTCTGTTTCAACAATTTCTGGAATAAGTACTTTTTTTCCGCTGTTTAGTACTTTTGCAGTTTCTGCCATGAAATCTACGCCACAAAATACAATTATATCTGCATCAGTATCCCTTGCAGCAATGCATAATTCCAGTGAATCTCCAATAATATCTGCAATTCTCTGAATTTCTTCAGGCTGGTAATTGTGAGCCAAAATTACTGCGTTTTTCTCGTTTTTCAGTTTGTTTATCCTTTCAATTATATCCATAAAAACACCAAAAGTAAATTCGTGATTTTGAATGATCTGTCACTTTTTTATTTTTCATTAGTTTTTCAGTAATTCTTTTTTTATTTTTAAAGATTCAATAACGATGTATTTTGCCATCTCGTCTAAGGTGTATGGTGTTATTGGTTCCATGTCTTTTATAAATTTACCCGTGCCTACTACCAAATGTCCTTTTGTTCCCATTTCTAAAAATTCAACTGGACCTTTTTCGGTCTTCGCGTCCCCAATTTTAATTAATGGATTGAATCCAAATACCCCATTAGTTCCAATTGCAACTTTTCCAGTATTTTTACAGTATTCTACAATTTTTTTTCTAATTGGAAGGGTATCTCCGCCCGCAAAAACAATTAAAACTACTTCTCCAGTTATTTTTTCAATATTTTTTTCAGTAATGTCTTCAAAAAATGCTTCAATTCTTTCTGGGAAAAATTCTTTTAAAAAATTTACTTTATATTCACCAATTTTTGCACCGTGTTTTCTGTGCACTACATCATTTTGATCAATCTTTGCTGCATCAAAAATTTGGAGCTTTTCAAATCCACCCCTGTGAACTTCCAAAATATTCATTGCAATTCTAATCCCGAGCCTTCCACATCCAATAATAGATACGGTTCCGTTTGGTTTTAATTTATCTTCAAGTGCTTTAATATCCATAAAAATCACAAAAATAATATATTTACTTAAAATTGACATTTTTCGATTAAATTTCTGAATTTAAAAATATAATTGTCCTTTAATAATATAAAGATAACGTTAGCGAACCTAACGATAGTATATATATCTTATCATTTGACTTTAGAAGAATCATATAAATAGATAGGTGGCCTATGTTGTATATGACTCACATGGGATGAAAATATGCCAGAACATATACTATCAGGGATCAAAGCAGTAGTCGCAATAAAAATGCGAAAAGAAGGGAAACTTCAAAGAGAGATAGCGGAGTTTCTAGAAATGGATCGTTCAATCATCTCCCACTACCTACACGGCAGATATCCATCAGATAAGGTCATGAGAGTCTCTGAAGAGATTATAAATTTACCCCGAGAATACGGTATTCCATTAATTACTTCGCTTGGAGACAACAAGCAGATTACTAAAAAGTTAATAGAACGGATTTACAATATAAAAATAGATATTGACATGGAAAAGTGTATCGCATGTGGCAAATGCCTTGAATGCGAATACGGGGCAATTTCAGTATATTCCGAAGATATCGGCATATCAATAGACAGAGAAAAATGCATTCTTTGTTGTAAATGCGTTTCCGAATGTCCTGTTGGTGCTTTGAAAATAGTCAAATAATCGAAATTAGGGAGGAAGTACAATGAAAAACTTCAAAAAAGACGAAAATGATGGCGTCATTGAAATTTCAAGATCTGGCGTTGAAAAAAGAGTCTTGAAATGGGACGACTGTACCTGTGTTGGTTGCGGTATTTGTAGCGAAATCTGTCCTACAAGCGCTATAGAAATGGGACCATTAGGTGCTATTTTTAAAGGAGAACTTGATGCTCCAAAATTAGACATCTCAGAAAAATGTGTTTTATGTGGTATGTGTGCGTGTGCATGTCCATTTGATGCAGTTAAATTAAGCATTAACGACAAACCAATCACCGAAATGCCACAGTACCCTAAAATCAAAAGAGGAATTGAGTTAAATCAGTCCAAATGTGTTTTATGTGAACAGTGTGAATTAGTATGTCCTCAATGTGCTATTGACGTTGAAAGAGAAGTTCCTGAAAGAAAATCCTTAGTATTAGGGGAAATCACAATTAAAAAAGACGATTGTGTTTTATGTGGAATTTGTGCTGAATACTGTCCTGCTGAGGCAATTGAATTAATTCCAAACGACATGAACGCTTTAAGCTTAAATCCAATTGCAGATATTAAAATAGACTTAGACGCTTGTGTATATTGTAAAGTATGTGAAAAAGCATGTCCGCACAATGCAATTGAAGCAATTTGCTACAAATGTCCACTTGCAAGCAAAATTAAAGAACCTGAGCTTTACAAAGAAATTAAGGGACAAACAAACATCGACAAAGACCTCTGTGTATCCTGTGGATGGTGTGCAAACATCTGTCCTGCTGATGCAATAGAAGTTGAAAAACCATTCGAAGGAGAATTAATCATCGACGAACCTGCATGTAACGCATGTGGTGCATGTATTTCAGTTTGTCCATGTAATGCCCTTGTATTCCCAAAACCTGAAAAACAGGGAGACAAAGTGCCTAACGTTATGGTTAATCAGGATGTATGTATCCTCTGTGGTGCATGTACGCATTCATGCCCTGTTGATGCATTAACAGTTAAAAGAACAAACATAAACATGACTGAAGCAAATGCACCTGCATGGAAAAAAGCTTTCTCAAAATTAATAAAATAATGTGAATATTATAGGTGATTTAATGTACAAACTCGAAGTATATCCTGAAAAATGTCACGGATGCGGAAACTGTGTTGTTGCATGCCCTGTAAATGCACAAGACCCCGATGTATATGGTGGCAAAGGACCAAGTAGCGATGAAAAATTAGTTATGAGAGTAGAAAATGGTGTTGTATCCATCGTAAACGGGGACTTATGCGGTGGATGCGGTGCATGTATCGAAGCATGCCCTGTTGATGCTATTAAAGTGGTTATTGTAAAATAACTGGAATTTTAAGCATATCTTATCTATTGTTGGTGATATTATGAAATTTATGCTAAATACGGGACGAACCATCTGGCAAGGAGAAGCCATTGAAGCTGGAAAGAACCTTGAAATGTACAGAAAAGCTGCAGCAGTCTGCTACATGAACCCAGAAGATATGGATGCATTGGGAGTTAAAGATGGCGATGCGATAAAAGTAACTTCAGAATATGGTGACGTTGCAGTAAATGCAATTACAACAGACCAGCCAGCCCCAATTGGAATGATATTTATCCCAATGGGACCTTGGGCAAACAGAGTTGTTTTACCTGACACTGAAAGTACCGCAATGCCTTCATTTAAAGGCCCTCTTGAAGTAGAAGTTGAAAAAACTGATGACGAAGTATTATTAATGTCCGACTTAATGAGAAAAGCATACATTGAATAATTGGAATATCGGGTGATCTCATGGAATATATCATAAGAAATGGTACCGTCTACGACCCTAAAAATAAGGTCAACGGAGAAAAGATGGATATCTGCGTGAAAGACGGAAAAATCGTAGAATCTGTATCAAAAAATGCTTTAGAAATTGATGCAAATAAAAAAGTAGTAATGGCAGGTGGTGTTGATTCACACAGCCACATTGCAGGAGCTAAAGTAAATACTGGAAGGACACTAAGACCTGAAGACAGTAAAAAAGATCTATTTTCAAAAGAAGGATTGAGACAAGGATCTGGATTTTCAATACCTTCGACATTCAAAACAGGATACCAATATTCGGGTATGGGTTATACAACAGTTATCGAAGCAGCTATGCCTCCGCTTGTTGCAAGACACACACACGAAGAATTTATGGATTTACCACAAATCGACAAAGCTGCAATGCCATTATTTGGTAACAGCTGGATGGTACTTGAGTACTTGAAAAATGGCGATTTGAGCATGTGTGCTGCATACGTTGCTTGGCTTTTAAAAGTAACCAAAGGATATGCAATAAAAATCGTAAACCCTGGTGGAACAGAAGCTTGGGGTTGGGGTAAAAACGTACACGGTTTAGATGACGAAGTTCCATACTTTGGAATCACACCAAGAGAAATCGTAACAGGACTTGCAAAAGTAAACGAAATGCTCGGGTTACCACATTCCATTCACGTACACCCAAATAACCTCGGTCACCCTGGAAACTGGGAAACCACCATTGATACGATGGACTGTGTAAAAGATATCAAAGCTAAACCAAAATTCGGTGACAGGGATACTGTTTACTATAACACCCACCTCCAATTCCACTCATACGGTGGAACTTCATGGAAAGACTGTGTAAGTAAAGGGGTAGAAACTGCAGATTACGTAAACAAAAACAAACACGTAATGATTGATGTTGGTCAAGTTACACTTGATGAAACCACCACAATGACTGCTGATGGACCAATGGAATACGATCTCCACATGACAAACGGTCTTAAATGGGCAAACTGTGATGTTGAGCTTGAAACAGGTTCAGGTGTTGTTCCATTTATCTACTCACCAAAAGGACCAGTTTACTCCCTCCAGTGGGCTATTGGTTTAGACATTTTCCTCTACACACAGCCTGAAAAATTAATTTTAACGACAGACCACCCTAATGCAGGACCATTTGTAAGATACCCAAGAGTTATCGCTTGGTTACTCAGCAAAGAATACAGAAATGACTGGATTCAAAACAGGGTTCACAAATGGGCTGCAGAAAAAAGCCACATAACTGAAACCGACAGAGAATACTCAATGTATGAAATTGCACAGATTACAAGAGCAAATTCATCAAAAGTACTCGGTTTAAGCGGTGACAGAGGCCACTTAGGTGCTGGTGCTAAAGCAGATATTTCAATATACGACATCGACCCTGAAGAAAAATCCGGTAAAAAGATAGAAAAAGCATTCCTTGAAGCAGCTTATGTTTTAAAAGATGGCGAAATCGTTGTAAAGAACGGAAATGTTGTAAAAGAAGTTTATGGGGACACAATCTTTGTGAACGCAGAAATAAACGAGAACTTAGAAGCAGAACTCATGAAAGATCTCAGCATGAAGTTTAGAAAACTCTATTCCGTAAACATGGAAAACTACCCAGTTCAAGATGCTTATGCAAACAGCTGGATGCCAATAAACATTGATGCTACTGAAATACAATAAGGAAATCTTATTCAATCTTTTTAAGGTGGAAATTATGAATGAATTAATTCTTAATTTGAAGGGCGATGTATCAGTCCCTATTGAAATGGATAAAATACTTCCAGAAAAACTCCAAGAAATGAGCTTAGAAGAAATTTCTGGAATTGAATTGATACAGGGAAACAAAACTGTTAAACTAAGCGAAATGTTTGACGTTGAACTCAAAGAAAGCCCTGTTGCAAAAGTAACCATTAACAACTGCTGTAAAAAAGTTAAAAGAATCGGCGAAAAAATGACATCTGGCGAAATCGTTGTAAACGGCGATGCTGGAATGTACATTGGAGTTGAAATGAAAGGCGGAAAAATTACGGTAAATGGTGACGCTGAAAGCTGGGTAGGTCAAAACCTCAAAGGTGGAGATATCACCATTAACGGAAACGCTGAAAACTACGTTGGTTCGGCATACAGAGGAGACTGGAGAGGAATGAGTGGTGGAAAAATTACCATCACAGGTAACGCTGGATCCGAACTTGGAGAATACATGAAAGGCGGAACTATTCTTATCAAAGGTAACTCAAAAATCCTCCCAGGAATCCACCAAAATGGCGGTATGATTATTATCGAAGGGGATATCGAAGGAAGAGCGGGTGGAGAAATGATGAAAGGTGCTATCGTAGTTTACGGTAAAATCTTAGAACCGCTTCCATCATTCAAATTCGAAGGAATAGTTGAAGACCCACTCGTTAAATTATCCAAAAAAGATGCTGGAACTCAGTTGAAAGGAACATTTATCAAATTCAGCGGAGATTACGTAAACGCCAAACCTAAAGGAGAACTTTACGCAGCTATCGAAAACAATCAAAACTTACTCTAATACTTTTTTTAAATTTTTGAAATTGTTCCATTTTGAATTATTTTTTATACCCCTATTTGTATAGTATCAATTATAATCTAAGGAGGATTACTATGATTTTAGAATTAAATGGAATTTATGCAGGGCTCCGATTTTCATCAGCACATATCGTATTTGGACATGACAGCTGCGGGGTAATTCACGGCCATTCTTACTACGTAGACGTAAAACTCTCAGGCGAACCTTCCGGAGAATTTGGGTTTGTCTGCGATTTTAAAATATTAAAGCAGATTGTAAAGGAACTTTGTGGTGAACTCGACCATAAACTGCTTGTTCCAAGAGATCATGAAAACATGGAATACTCATTGGAAGGAGATTCGATTTATTTAGAATACGTTGAAAAATCGGGAAAAGTAAAAAAATACATGTTTCCAGTAGAAGACATTAATTTACTCCCTTTAAAATCAACTACTGCAGAAGATCTATCCATTTACTTTGCGAAATTTATTGAAGATAAGCTTCAAAAAATGGGTCTTGAAAAGTCAATCGAATGGATCGAAACTACAGTAAATGAAGGAATTGGTCAGGGTGCAAGATACATCCTAAACTTGAAATAATAGTGCAAAAGGCGTGAAATCAAATAAAAATTTATATAAATCAGAATTTGCACACTTTTACCATGATTATTTTCTAAACCTGGTGATAACATGAACCTGGAGCTTTCAGTAACTGAAGCCATGAGTACGCCGGTAGCCACAGTAACATTGGATACCACAGCTTACGATGTGGCAAATATCCTTAAAGACAAAGGAATTGGTTGTTTAGTAGTATTAAACGATGCTGGAAAACCAGTTGGTATCATAACAGAGCGAGATTTAGCACTTGGCGTTGTTTCAAGAAATTTAAAATCAAAAGAAGTAATAGTGGAAGAAATTTCTTCTCCAAAATTAATCGCCATTGCTCCAAAATCCACGATAATGGATGCAGCTAGAAAAATGGACTCGGAAAACGTAAAAAGACTCCCTGTAGTTGAAGGTGATGAATTACTCGGAATAGTTACAGTAAGCGATATTACAAAACTATCTCCTGAGCTCTTCAATATAATGGTCGAAACAAACGAAATTCATAATTCAGAATATCCATACCCTAAAACTGAAGAAATCGAAGGAATTTGCGAAATTTGCGGAAGTACAGATAGTGTAAATTACATTAATGGAAGATATATCTGTAAAAACTGCAATGAAGATTCTGAAGACGAAGAAGAGTAATTATCTAAAAAAAGAGGGATATTTTGAAAATAAAAACCATTGTCGGCGAAAAAAAAGTCGAAAAAGTATACCCCACTACAAAAATTATCGAAGCTCTTGTAATGATGGACAAGGAGAACATCAGAAGAATATGTGTTGTTGATCCTGGAACTGGAAGAGTTGAAGGAATTCTAACGAACATGGATATTGTAAACATGTTGGGCGGAGGTTCCAAATATAATCTCGTAAAGTTCAAGCACAACCACAATATGCTTTCTGCCATTAACGAGCCGGTAAAAGAGATAATGACCGACAATGTGGTATTAATAAAAGAAAATGCAGAATTAAATGAAGTAATCGACTTATTTGTTGAGAAAAAAATTGGTGGAATGCCCGTAGTTGATAAATCAGGCGTTTTGATTACAACAATTAATGAAAGAGATGTTATAAAGTACTTAAAAGATCAGGTTGACGAAAAGCTTCTTGTAAAAGACTGCATGACTGAAAATGTGGTATCTGCAACACCCGGGGAAAGATTAAAGGATGTTGCAAGAACGATGCTTAGAAATGGATTCAGAAGGCTTCCAATAGTTTCCGAAGAAAAATTAGTTGGAATTATTACTTCAACTGATTTTGTAAGGCTATTTGGAAGCGACTGGGCATTTAACCATATGAAAACCGGAAATATTCGAGAAATTACGAATGTAAGAATGCAAGACATTATGAAAACAGATATTGTTTCAGTAAAGTCTGAAATTAAGCTAATTGATGCAGTTAAAAAGATGAATGAATTAAATATTGGCGTACTTCCAGTAGTTGATGGAGAAAAACTTGTCGGATTAATTACAGAAAAGGATATTGTGAAATGCATTTACAAAAAATAAAATAAATTACAACTTTTTTAGATTTTTTTATTTGAATTAGCATTTATTTTTTATAGTGAAATTTACTATTATTTTTCAAACTCGATTATTATATTACCGGTGATGACTTTTGAAAATTAAACCAGAATGCGCACTTTGTATTACACGACAGGTTGTGGATGTTGCAAAGGAACTAACAGATGACAAATCCGAACAGTTTAAAATCATAGCATGGGGTCTTAAAAAAATATCTGAAATGTATAGTGAATCTTCCGTTCCTTCATTTATGGGTACTGAACTTCACAGGCACTTGAAATTAAAAACTCAAAATAGCGATCCTTACAAAAATTTAAAAGATGTTGCAAACGAATTTGCTCTTAAATACTTAAATGATGTTGAACATTTGCTTGAAAGTGACGATGAACTTGAAAGATTGCAAAAAAAAGTAAAATTGGCAATTGCGGGAAATGTAATTGATTTTGGTCCGTTTAGTACTGATGTCAATATTGAAAACATGGTAAAAACGACGCTTGATGGAAAATTAGATCTTGATTTTAGCGAAGAATTATTAAATGAACTTAAAAATTCAAAAAAAGTATTTTACACCTGTGATAATGCAGGCGAAATTGTTTTTGACCTTCCATTAATAAAAGAACTTAAAAATTACGTTGAAGTTGTTGTATCAGTTAAGGGAAGTCCAATATTAAACGATGCTACTTTAGAAGACGTTGAAACCGCAGGAATCGATAAAGTAACAAAAGTAATTACAAGCGGAACCGATACAATTGGAATCCGGTTTGAAGAATCTTCAGAAGAATTCTTAAGTGAATTGAATAGTTCTGATTTCATTATTGCAAAAGGAATGGGCAATTACGAGAGTTTAACTGAATACGAAGAAAAACGGGAAAACTCCGAAAAAATTCCTGTTTACTACATATTAAAAGCAAAATGTGAGCCTGTTGCAGAACACGTTGGGGTATGTGAAGGCGATAACGTTCTTTTAAGGAAAGAGATAAGTAAAGTTTAAAATTAATAACTGCAGATTAGATAAAGAAAAACATTTATTCATTTATTTTTAAGGTGGTATTTTGGTAACTTACAAAGACGCTGGTGTGGATATTTATAAAGAAGACAAAGTGATTAGGGCGCTTGCATCCCAGATTAAATTTGAAAGAAACGATGCAATAAAACCTGCTGATTTAAAAGGACATTATGCAGGAGCTATTGAATTTGGAGATTACTATTTGGTGCTCTGTACTGATGGTGTTGGAAGTAAAATGGTTGTTGCGGAAATGGCAAACAAATTCGACACCGTTCCAATTGACATGATTGCAATGAACGTAAACGATGCAATATGTATCGGAGCAGAACCTGTTGCTCTCGTTGACTACATGGCTGTTGAAGATATCACAGAAGATATCGCTTCACAAATTGGAAAAGGATTGAATGACGGAATAAAAGAATCAAACATCAATTTAATCGGTGGAGAAACTGCATCACTTCCAAACATGATCAAAGGAGTGGATTTAGCAGGAACCGTTCTTGCAGTTGTTAAAAAAGATGAAATCGTATCCGGTAAAGAAGTAAAACCTGGTGATTTAATCGTTGGTTTAAGAAGCAGCGGAATTCACAGTAACGGTTTATCACTTGCAAGGAAAGTATTTTTCGACATCGCAAACCTCGATGTCAACAGCAAATTATCACACGGCAAAACGGTTGCTGAAGAGCTTTTAACCCCTACAAAAATTTACGTAAAACCAGTTTTAGAAATGATCAAACAGGTAAACGTAAAAGGACTCGCACACATCACAGGTGGCGGATTTAGGAAATTAAAAAGATTAAACAAAGAAGTATGCTACAAAATCGATGAATTACCTGAAATTCTTCCAATATTTAAAGAAATACAGAATTTAGGAAGCGTAGCCGATGAAGAAATGTTTAAAACATTTAACATGGGAATCGGATTTTGCGTAATCGTTGATAAGGAAGATGCTGAAAAAATAATTGAAATATCAAACCACCACAACATACCTGCATTTGTAATTGGAAAAATCGAAGACAGCGTTGAATTAAATGGCGAAACTAAAAGAGAAACAGTTTTAGTTGAATACAACAACAAAAAAATGATAATGGAATAATTTAGAATGTAATATTAATTAAGAACACGGGTGAATACTGTGCCTACAATTAACGTGAATAAGGTAGATTTAGAACGATTGAGCAATATTTCCCTTTCGGATAAGATAATCGAAGACAGATTTCCGATGATGGGAGTAGAAGTAGAAGAAATATTTGAAGAAGTCGATAAAAACGGGAAAAAACAGAAAATGGTACAGTTTTCAATAAATCCGGATAGACCTGATTATTTAAGTGTTGAAGGCCTTGCAAGAGGATTCAGGGGATTTATGGGAATTACCACGGGAATCCAAGAATTTGAAGTACTCAATTCAGACATTAAAGTAATTGTTGAAGAAAATGAAACAAGACCGTATGTTGCATTTGCACTTGTTAAAAATGTTTTAATGGATGAATTCGTCCTTGAAAGCATGATAAACCTTCAGGAAAAATTACACTGGGCAATTGGAAGAGATAGAAAGAAACTTGCAATTGGAATTCACGACTTCGATAAAGTAAAAGCTCCATTTACTTACAAAGAAATCAAAGGCGACGAGATTAAATTTGTTCCTTTAGGATATGAAGACGAAAAAATGACTCCAAGAGAAATTATTGAAAAACACGAAAAGGGAATAAAATACGCTCATTTAATTCAGAATGATAAATTCCCAATTATTGTCGATGCAAATGGCGAAGTTCTTTCAATGCCCCCCATAATTAACGGAACACTAACAAAAGTAACCCCAACATCCAAAAACTTACTTATCGACATTACTGGAACTGAAAAAGAAGCTGTTGAAGAAACCCTTAATATTATCGTCTGCGCACTTGCAGAAAGACGCGGAACCATTGTTTCAGTTGATGTTAACGGAAAAAAATATCCTGATTTATCTTTAAAATCAAGAATGATTTCTGTGGAATCAATCAACAAAAAATTAGGACTGGAGTTAAACCCCGGAGAAATGATTCAGGCTGTTAAAAAATCTGGAATGGATGCACTCTATGAAGATGGAAATTTGATTGTAAAAATTCCTGCATACAGAAATGACATCTTACATAACGTTGATTTAAAAGAAGAAATTGCTATAAACTACGGCTATGAAAAATTCGAAGGAAAATTGCCATCAGTTGCAACTACTGGCTCAAAAGACCCTGTTGAAAAAAAATGTAACGCAATGTCTGATTTGATGATTGGACTTGGATTCTACGAAGTTATGAATCTTACACTTTCAAATCAAGACACATTATTTGAAAAAATGAATTTAAAAGTAGAAGAAAAAGACTACATTGAAGTTTTAAAACCTGCTTCAATCGAACACAGGGTTCTTAGAACTTCAATTCTACCACTTCTTTTAGAAACACTCTACATTAACAAACATCACTCGCTTCCTCAAAAAATATTTGAAATTGGTGACTGCGTAGTTATCGATGAAAATGATACTGAAACTGATACCAAGTGTAAAAATATCAAGAAAATTGCGGGTGCGATAACACATCCTTTAACGAACTTTAACGAAATAAAAAGTTCAACTGAAGCACTCCTAAGAGAGTTTTTTGAAGATTTTGAATTTGAAAACTACGAACATCCAGCATTCATACCTGGAAGATGTGCAAAAATAATCAAAGATGGAAAAGAAGTAGGATTTTTTGGAGAAATTCATCCTGAAGTGATTTTAAACTTCGAACTCGAACATCCGATAGTCGGATTTGAAATAACAATCGAATAATTATTTTAACTTTTTTTAATATATTTTTATTGATGTTTTTTTTAATTTTTAGAGGGATAATTGTGCAACTCTTTATTTTAGATGCTGATCCAGAAAAAGCTGCAAAAATGCACTGCGACAAACACGTTGTAAAAATGCCGCTTGAAGCTGCACAGATTTTATCAACCGTTCAACATATCCATAATTCGATTTACAAAGAAAAATGCTATAAAAAAACGCATGAAAAACACCCCTGTGTATTATGGGCTTCGAAAACTAGAAAAAACTATGAATGGGCATTACATCTTTTAAAGGCACTTTTATCAGAATATAGTTACAGGTACAAAAAAATGCATAAATCATCTGAACTTTTAAAATATTTAGAATATAATCCCGTAAAATCAGATTTAAACGAATTAACACCTTTTGCTCAAGCGATACCTGAAGAATATGTTTCAGATGATGCTGTATCGTCATATCGCAAATACTATATTGCAGAAAAGTCTAGTTTTTGTAAATGGACTAAAAGAAAAGCACCTGAATGGTATTTAAAAGGATTAAAAAAAGATAACGAAATTTAACTATAATTTTAAACCGCATTTTAAATTATTTGGACATACTAAGCTTTTTTCAATTTCTGAACATTTAAGTTTTGAACCACACTTTGGGCAGAAGTAGGTCTTATCGCCATTTATGATTTTTACAATTGGGTATTCTCCAACATTTAACCCATGTTTTGAAGTATTGGCATGTAAAAGAGAATATATAATATTTTCTACTTCTTTTTGGTCGATTACAGGATTTCCATATTCTTTTATTTTCCTAACAAGTTCGGGACTGTTTACAACATTATCAAAATTCACATCTATTTTTGAAGTAGCATTAAACACAGTTATCAGGATTATTTCAATATTTTTTGATGAAAACATCTCTTTTAACATGTTTTTTGTTTTATCAAGTTCCAAAAGAGGATTTTCAATTAAATTTTTGCATCCATTTATTTTTTGAATCCAGTTGCCCTCTTTTGAATTTGAAATAATTCCTGAGATATTTTTTGAATTTATTACAAAAATTCCATATTTTGAAACTATAAGGTAATCGATAACCGCTGAATCGCCATTATATTCCAAATTATAATCTTTTAAAATAGAATACTCGTTTTTATCGAGATTTCTTAAAAATAAACTTATTGGAAAATATTTTAATTTTCCAGTTATTGGTGATAAACTGTGTTTTGATAGTGAAGTTAAAAATCCCATAATCCCCCTCATGAGTATTTAAAGCCAATTAGCTACTTCTTTTGCCCAATATGTTATTATAAAGTCAGCACCTGCCCGTTTTATACCCAGCAGAGTTTCAAATACTGCTTTTTCCCGATCAATCCATCCATTCTGAGCTGCTGCTTCAATCATTGAATATTCCCCACTCACGCAGTAGCCACCAACAGGAATGTTAGATACTTCTTTTGCCATTTTTACAATATCGAGATACGGAAGAGCAGGTTTTACCAAAATTAAATCAGCACCTTCGTTTATATCGAGTCCTATCTCTTTTAAAGCTTCTTTTGAGTTTCCAATGTCCATCTGGTATGATTTTCTATCCCCAAATTGTGGAGTGCTTTCTGCAGCATCTCTAAATGGCCCGTAAAATGCTGACGCATATTTTGCAGCATAACTCATTATTGAAACGTTTTTGAACCCATTTTGATCCAAAACATTTCTAATTTTTAAAACTCTTCCATCCATCATGTCAGATGGCGCAACAATGTCAACGCCTGCTTTTGCATACGATAAAGCAATGTTTCCAAGCACTTCAAGAGTTTCATCGTTTAAAATTTCTTCCCCCTTTATGATACCGCAGTGCCCGTGGCTAGTATATTCACACATGCAAACATCTGCAATTACCAAAAGATCGTCCCCAAGTTTAGATTTTACTTTTGAAATAACCTTTTGAACTCCGCCCTGTTCATTTATTGCGGAGGTTGCAAATTCGTCCTTTTCAACAGGAATTCCAAATAAGATTACTGCAGGAACCCCTAATTCTGAAATTTCAACACATTCATTGACTGCGGCATCTATTCCATATCGGAACTGGCCAGGCATTGATCGAATCGGTGTTTTTTCGTCATCTTTTAAATTTTCATCTACGAAAATTGGCATTACTAAATCGTTTTTTGTTAAAACTGTTTCTCTTACCATATCTCTGATTTTCTGATTTGTTCTAAGTCTTCTTGGCCTAATCAACATTTAATCGCCTGGCAATCTATTAATTGTTAAAGTTAGATAAGATATGTCGTAATCAAAAATTATTGTTTAAAAGATTATAATAGTTTTTGTTTTTAAATTCAATAAAAAAGTTTAAAAAAGGCTAAGACGCCGATAATCGTAATTAAAATTTATCGAGCGTATCTTCTGCAGCGAAAACTATCGGGTCAATTACCATTGAAACTGGAGGTGCATAACAGAATTCCTGATTTGCTAATTCTTCAACAGTCATTCCATTGAAAATTGCAACTGACATTGCATCCACTCTTTCTGCGACTCTTTCTTCTGAAATAATCTGGCAGCCGATTATTTTTTTCGTATTTTTGTCTGCAACCATTTTTATGTAGATTGGTTTTCCGCCAGGGTAGTATCTTGCCCTTGTAAGTGCTTTTGAGTACCCTAAAACAATTTCAATGCCATTCATCTTTGCAGCGGTTTCCGTCATTCCTGTTCCGCCGATTTCAAGCTTTCCGATTTTTGAGACCATGCTGTTTAATACAGGTTTGATTTCTGCTTCAATGTTTGCAATTGTTTTAGCAGCTACTTTTCCCTGCCTTACCGCGGTTGTTCCAAATGGTGAAAGCGTGTTTTGCATTGTTATTGCATCGATTACTTCGACACAGTCCCCTACTGCATAGATATTTGGAATTGAAGTCTGCATTTTTTCATTTGTAAGAACAGCCCATCTTCCAATTTCACAGCCTGCGCGTTTAGCGAGTTCGATGTTTGATCTAACTCCAGTTGACATGATTACCATTTCTGCAGGAATTGTTTCTTCGCCAACTAAAACTGATTCAACCTTGTCATTTCCGATAATTTTTCCGACAGGTTTTTCAAGAATAACTTTAATTCCCTGCTCTTCCAAATATTTCTGGACAGTTTCTGCCATGTCTGGGTCGAGTGCTCTTGGAAATACTTGAGGAACCATTTCAACAACGGTTACATCCAATCCAAGTTCTTTTAATCCAAATGCAATTTCAATACCGATTGCTCCAGCACCTGCAACTACTGCATTTTTAGTGTCTTTTGCCCATTCTGTTATTTTTCGACCGTCTTCAATGGTTCTTACCTTAAATACACCGCCTAAAGTTACCCCTTCAATTGGAGGTACAAATGGAGTTCCGCCGGTTGCCAAAACTAAATTATCATATTTAAGTTCTGTTTCAGTTGCATCTTTTTTGTAAATTATTTTGTTTTCGTCTGAAACTACATCTAAAACTTCAGCTTCAACAATTACATCGATTCCTTTTGCTTTGTAGTCTTCAGGTGTGTGCATGATTATGCTTTCAAAATCTGCAATTTCTTCACCGATTACGTAAGGTATTGCGCATGGTGAGTATGCAATATAATTATCTGAAGTAATTACCGTTACTTTTGCATTTTTATCGTGTTTTTTTATGTTTGATGCAGTTGTGAGTCCCCCTGCACCGCTTCCGACTATTATTATGTCCATATTTTCACCAAAATTAAATAAAATGTTTGCGTAAATTACGAATAATTCTTAAAATATAGGAGCTTTTTTCAAATATATAAATTTAATGGATAATAACAAAAATCTAACCTAATAGAGCCCTAAAAAAGCATTTTTTTCGGTTTAAACCATACACTATCAAGTAAAGGTTATTAAAATTTTTAAAATAGAGTCCAATATATTAAATAAATAACGTTCGTAATCCGGCTAAGATATCTTTGTTCAATATATTAAAAAAGAAAAAGTAATTTTTTGTTTGTATTATTGAGATTCCACTTTTTTTAGTATTTCGCCAATATCCCCTTCAATCATGTTGTTATCCAGCCTGTTTCCTTTAAGATTTTCACGGGCCATTGTTTTTGAGTAGGGTATATCACCAATAATGGAAATATTCTTTTCTAATATGGCATCTTCGAGGATCTTCTTTGTCTCATCGTCAACCCTATTCAAAACAACCCCAAATGGTTTACCTGCTTCTTTGGATAATTGAGATACCTTTTCACTTAGTAAAACTGCATCGTTAGATGGATCAATTACCATAACTACGGAATCCACCCCTTCAACTATTCCGCGGCCAAAATGTTCCACCCCAGCTTCAGTATCTACTAAAACCCACTCATCATCATTTACAATTACATGATTTAAGAAGTCTTTTGCAATTACGCCCATAGGACATGCACAGCCTTCGTGACTATGTTCTATCTTTCCAATTTGCATGAAACCTTTGTTTCCATTCCGACTAACGAAATCTGATGAAAGTTCATCTAAACCACATTCCTGGAAGAGTTCTACTTTTTCTTCCCAATTTTTCCGCATAGATGCCATCAACTTTTCCATGACAAAAGGTCTGCCGCCCAAATAATCCATGAGTGTTTTTTCTGCAGGCCCCGTCCCTGCCATTGTGCTGAGTCCTAGGTTAGATTCATCTGAATCTACATTAAAACCTTCTTTCCCTGTTCTTCAATCTTCTGAGCCATAAGCGTAATTAATGTACTTTTTCCACAACCACCGCGGCCGCAAATAATCATTTTAGGCATTCGTTTAACCTCCATATTTACAAATCGTACAGGTTAATACTTAGTTTGAATAACTATATAAATCGTACACATTTTACATAAAGTATTATTAAAAGCTTATAAATATAATTTAAGTATCATTCAAAATTAAAGTTTTATTATTAAAATTTTGATCAAAAAATAAACAGTTCCTTGCTAAATTAACATTTTTTTCAAAAAATAATTAAAAAAAGAAAGTTTATGAATATTATTGTATTTCATCCATGATTTCATTATATAATGTGAAATCGTAGAGAATTGAATTTATTTCTTCAATATCTTCAAGTCCCGCCAATTGGCCAGTCATTGCACCTTGTTCATCCATAACATTTACGAATGCAGGTCCAATTGCTTCTAAAGATCCGATTTCATTTGTAAATTTAATGTTTGGAATTGATAATTCTTCAACTTCCAAGTCTGTTCCGAGCCATTCAGAACTTGCATTTACTGCGAATTCAGGGTTTGCCATAATTTCATTGTTTGATAGGGCCATCAATTTTAAGAATGATTTTAAGCCTTCCCTTTTATTTTCAAGTGCATTGTTTGACGCTACAAACACACAGCAAGGGTGGTTTTCCCACATTCCTTCAGGAGGAATATCTCCCGAATAGATTACTGATTTTCCAATTCCTGAAAGTGTTAATTGCTCAGGCGTTGGTTCCCATGCAATCACTGCATCTAATTCATTTGTACTTAATAACTGAGGCATTGTTCCTTGGCCTTTACAGTTAATAAGTTGAACCATTGCATCTTCGTTTGGATTTTCTGTGTAGGTAATTCCTTCAGCATCGAGTGCTGATTTTATCATAACGTATTGGATTGATGTAGGAAGAGGGTGTCCAATTTTTACTTGAACTCCTGATTCTGCCTGTTCTTTTATGTACACTACAAATTCTTCCCAATTTTCAGCAGCAATATCGCTTTTAATAACGATTGCTGAACCTTCAGATTGAGCAGGGCTTACAATTTTTGCAGCTGTTCCCTGATCAATTGAAAATACTGCTGGAGGAACTCCGTTTAATCCAACGTCAACCTGACCCTGTGCCATCAAGGTCATGATTTTTGCTCCACCTTCAATAACTTTTATAAATTCAACGTTTGCTACGAGTTTATCGTTTTCATAAAGTTCGTAGGTATCTTTATTTTCAACTTCTTTCAAATAAACTCCATATCCATTCTGGAATAGTTCAGGATATTCTGCTGCAACAAATAATGGTGCATCGTGGTCTGATGGAAGATATGCAACCTTTAAATCAGCGACTTCTGCATCTGAAGAGGTACTGTCAATACAGCCCGCAAACAAAAGTGCCAATAATAAGCTTGCAATTATTGCAAATCTTTTGATAATTAACACCTCGAATAATCATTCATAGAAAATATGTATTTAAATATATAAAATTTACAGTAAAATTAAAAGCAGAACAGTATTAAAAAAACATTTTTGAAAAAAGAAATGTATTTAATTATTTTTTTGATCCCTTGAGTCGAGCTCCACAGTATGGGCAAACCATCCACGTTGGATCAACTTCCCGTTTACATCCCGTACATTTTTGAATCTTATCTTCTTCTTTAATGAGCTGGAATCCACAGTGTGCACAATTATTCCAGTTTTCGGAAGTGTGTTTGTTACAGTTTGGACAAGGTTTTGTTTCAGGATAAGTCATTTCAGTTAAATTTGAACCACAGTTTGCACAGTTTTCCCATCCAATGTCAACTACAGAATTACAGTTTTGGCAGTGCAGTAAATTTTGTACAAATTTTGAACCAAGCGTTAATTTTACTTTTTCAAGAGCAATTGCAGCTTCTCTTTTTAAAATTTCATCGATATCATATTCCATTATTCTTTCAATTCCCGAGATAATCCTCTGAATTGACATTTTGTCAGTCATTTCCATATACTGCAATGATTCGGGCCTTAAAACAGTTAAATCTACAATTTTTTTCAAAGTTATTAATTTAGTAGCTGGCACTGAACTTTTGAGCCCATTTAGTATGCTTGCCCGTTCTTCCTCATTTATCGGAACTATTGTAACCATTATCTGCCTCCTTCCAGTAGGGGATATTATCATCCATTACTTTTAAATCTCCTAGTTTAATTATTTTACGATAATAATATTCCATATCTGCCATAATACCTGCTTCGGAAACATTTGAAAGTTCAGAAATTTCTATTTCTCTTGTTTCGATTTCATAGACGTAGTATATGACTAGATTTCCACTGTTATTATAATAAGAAATCACTTCGACAGTTTTTATATCTTCAAAATTGTTATAGGAATAGCCTAAGATATAACAAAGATCTACTTTTGCAGGTTTGTCAAGTTCATTCCTTAATCTTTGCCCCATTGTATTCCTAACTTGAAAAAGTCTTAATGTATCCCCTTCTTCAGAACTAATTTTTTTTACTTCATAAACACCATATTTTTCGAGTTCTTCCATCTCTGAAAGATTGTTCTTTTTTTCTTGCAATATTATCAAGGGGGCCATTGCAAAAAGTAACACCATTACTAAAATAATAAGATATTCTTTTAAAGACATAGTTTCACAATTCATTCTTAATTTAGAAGGAGTTTTGAATCAATTACCCCTTCCCCTTTGAGTGGATCTTCATAGTCACTAATAGTGAGCCCGACATTTATAAGATTATTCAGTTCTTTTTTAAAGGACATTTTTCTAAAATGCTCCCTCTTGTTTAATTCCTGCATATACCGTAAAATTTCTTTTTCACGGAATTTTTTGGTTTTCGTATCGAAATTATTCTTTGATTTTATTTTATCAATAAAATCCCCGATATCTTCGGAGAATATTTCAAAATATTTTTCAGAAAAATTATCAAATTTTTTGGTTTTAAAGAAATATTTTCCAAGTTTTTCTCGTTCCTCCCAGTAAATTTTATTTTTTTCATCTAAATTTGTTTTTTCAGCTGTTTCAGTACCGTTTATTGATAATTCTGAAAGTTGATCGTGATATAATTCTTCACAGCACTCTACTGCATGTTTTATTGTTCGTTTACTGGTTTTTCCAACTTGAACTCCACTACAATAGTGTTTTAAAATCAAAAGCATTTCGCCATTCCATTTTACCATGAAACTAAATGGAAAGAGTTTACACATTGCAGGTTTTGAATCGTAGTTCCTTTCGATTTGTAATTTGCATAAATTATTCTCAATAAGTCCGCATTTCCCATCCCTTAAAGATAAAACATGGCCATATTCTGAATTTGACTTTTCAATGTAATTTTCGTAACCTTCGAGTCGCATTCTGTCAAAATAACTCAGGTATACCCTCCAGCTTTTGCAGCTGCAGCAATATGTACAATTAACGCAAGAATATTTTACTCCGTCAAATGTAACTTCAAAGCTCATAAGCCCTCTTTTGACGCTACAATTCGTCATTAAAAAATTCATTACTTTCTATAAATTCAGGAATATTTTTTTCTTTTTCACTAGTCCAAAGTTCATCAAATTTAACGTCTTCACCACCATATTCTCCTTCAAATCTTTTTATTTTAACCATTGCAGGAATTTTTAAACAAGGGCCTATTATCACAGCTTCTCCAACGTTTAATCCAGGAAGCTGGTTTAATAAATCTTCGCTTAAATTTTCTGATGCGTGTTGAACGTGTTTTTGGTCGCTTGGTTCAATTAATTTTGAAATTATAAAGTTGTTGCACTGGGATAGTGACTCTTGGTCAAGGGTTTTTGGCCTCTGAGACACGAGACATATCCCAACACCAAATTTACGACCTTCTCTTGCGATTTTTGAAATCGGAACTTTGGATTTTGTGGGTCTGTTTTGTGGCACAATAAGGTGTGCTTCTTCATATATTAAAAATATTGGTTTTGCAACTTTTGTATCCCATAAAACTTTTTTTCTATCATTTAAAATCTCTCCTGTAAAGTAAGAGATTATTAAATCGGTGCTGCTTTCGTCTAATTCGCTTATATCAACAATATTCACATAATTTTCTTTTATATCCTGAATAGGATTGTAATTTATCGCAGTGATTTTATCCTTGAATGTCATCAAATCTTCAAATCGCATAATTAATGTTAAAATACTGTCCACTTTGCTCTTGAATTCATCCATACCCATGTAATAATTGAGTTCATTGATAATCGAGTTTATGTATTCATCAACAGTATTAAAATCAACTTCCTTTTTTGATTCCTTTATTTTTTTCATTGCACGTCTTCCCATAGCCCTTTGAACTGTAGCTTGTGGGTCAACTCCGGCAAGAGACATTAATGCGTCATATGACATGTTGTATACGTTTATTTTTGGTTTTATGATATTTCTTCGAATTGTACCGCTCTTTGCTTCGATTTCAACGTATTCCCTGTGCATGTCAAAAACTAAAACGGTTGCATGAATGTTATTTAATTCTTCCAAAAGAACAGAAACGGTATTTGACTTACCCATTCCGGTAATTGCAAGGATTGCCAAGTGCCTTGAACAGAGTTTGTTTACATCGAGTTTAACTTTTGAATCTGCTGAAATTAAATTTCCAATTTCAATTGTTCCTTTTGAAAAAATTTCTTCCAGTATTTTTTCAGATGCATTATAAACTTCGGTTCCAGGTTTTGGCGGAATTCTTGGGATTTGCATATTTTTTACATCACCCAGAATCTTTATTTTTCCAATTGTGTAATATGAATCATTATTTTCAAAATCTTTCAATTTTTCAAAATCTTTTATATTGTATACGTCTTCAAAGATTTTGCATCCTTGATTAACCGATTCAACCATTCCCAAAATTTCTAAATCGCAATAATTAATCGATACATAGCTTCCAATTTCAGGTAACTGCTTTGCAAGAAAATTCAACTCAGTATTTGAGGTTTCACCTATAACGTAGCCCATTAAATTATCCAAAAATACCGCCCTCCGACTAATATACAATATTTAAAAGTTAAAAATACTTAAAAAAATTAATAATTATTTCAGTTTGCTTACTGAACTTTTTCTTTGAGTTTTTTCTGCAATGTTGTATTTATTAGCTTTCCATCAGCTTTTCCCCTGAGTTGTGCCATGCATCTTCCCATTAAAAGACCCATTGCACCCATCCCTTTTTCGTTTACTTGGGAAATGTTTTGATTGATTATATCTTCAATTATTGATTCTACCTCATCAACTGACATTGAAGACATTCCCTTAATTTCTAAAATTTCATCGAGTTTTTTTGAAGGGTTTTCGATAAATCCTTTTATAACATCAGGAACTGCTTCTTTTGACATTTTGTCTTCTGAAAGCCCTTTAAAAAGTTCTTCAAGGTGTTCTTCAGTCAATAAATCGGTATCAAGCCCTTCTCTTTTTATTTCTTTTAATGTAGCTTCGAGGGTCGTTGCAATAAGCGTAGGTTTGATTTTTGAATATTTTTTTGACAGACTTTCAAACAAATCAACGTGGTAAGACATCACCATCTGTTTTGCAAGATCTTCGTTTAATTCATATTCTTTTACAAACCTTACAAGTTTTTCTTCAGGCATTTCTGGAAGGTTATTTCTAATTGCTTCGAGCTTTTCTTCTGTGATTGTAATCGTTGGAACATCTGTTTCAGGATACATCCTCGCAGCTCCAGGAAGCGGCCTTAAATAAGATGTATTTCCATCATCGAGTGCTTTTCTCGTTTCTTCAGGAATTCCAATCATTGATTCTTTTGCCCTTTCAATTACTGCGTTGAGTGCTCTTTCAACCTTGTTTTTCTTGTCTGCGACCAAAATTACAGCGTCGTTTTCGCCGCAGTTCATGTATTCTTTTAATTTTGTGACTTCTTCTTCAGTAATTCCATATTTTGGAAGTTCGTCTGTGTGGAATAATCCCCCAACTCCACCAAGTACCTTTCCACGATCTGAAAATTCCGTTCCAAGTCTTCTTCCCGGCTGAACTTCTCTTCCGATCATTCCTGAAAATCCTTTTAACAAAATTGCCCTAATTACCCCTTTATTTTTAAGTGCACTTTTCAAAACTTTTGATTCAGTATCTTTCAACAGTTCGGTGATATCTTTTATTTCATCGACAACTTCCGCATTTCTCTTCAAAAGTTCTTCTTTGATTTCATTTAAACTGATCTGTCTTGTAACTTCGTTTTCGATGATTTTTTCAATTAAATCAAGGTTTTGAACTCCTTTAACCTCAATTCTTGCACCTTCCCGAATTGAAATATTTACATCCTGCCTAATTGTACCAAGACCCCTTTTAACTTTCCCAGTTGCTCTTAAAATGGTTCCAATTCTTCTTGCAGCTTCTTTACCCATTTTTGGAGATGTGATATCAGGTTCAGTTGTAATTTCTAAAAGCGGGATTCCAAGCCTATCAACACAATATTTTGTGTAGTCTTTACCATCTTCAATCTTTTTACATGCATCTTCTTCTAAACACAGACTTGTAACACCAATATTTCCGTATTCCGTTTCAATGAATCCTTCTTGGGATACAAACATTGTTCTTTGAAATCCAGAGGTATTTGAACCATCAATAACCATTTTTCTCATGATCTGAACTTCATCAGCCATTTTCATGTTCATTAAAGTTGAAACCTCCAATGCAGTATCTACTGCTTCAGGGGAAACGTCATGAGGTGGTTCATCATCAAGTTCCACTAAACATGTAGAATCATTGTAATATTGATAAATAAACTTCTTTTCCTTTTTTGATTCAAGAAGTGCCGCCTTATCAACGTGACCCATTTCACTTTGAGAAGGCCTTAAAACCCGTTCAATTTCCCCATGAGGTTCATCATCCCTTATTTTTGTTGGGCAGTTACAGAAAAGTTTCCTTTTAGTGTTTAACTGCTGGTGTATCTCAAGTCCAACTTTCAATCCAAGTTTTTCGTAATCATGATCCATATTATCACCAAAAATCAAAGTAAATACTAAATAAATCTATTTAGACAATTAGCACTCCAGATTAATAGATTCGTTAATTTCTCCGACAATGTTTTTAGACATTAATTCTTTTGATTCTTCAAATCCATAATTTCCAAGTAAGTGCATTAATTTAACAAATGCAACTTCTGGAAGCATGTCTTCGCATGGAATTACACCTTTTGCTTGAAGTTCTCGCCCATTTGAATAAACATTCATGTTTACTCGACCATTGATCGTCTGAGTAGTCATTGCAACTAAAACATTGTTTTCATTTGCGTAATCAATTCCTTCAAAAAAGGTTTCGGGAGTGTGTCCAAGTCCAGTTCCTTCCAAAATAATTCCTTTGTATCCGTTATCAACGTAAAACTTCAAAATTTCAGAATCAATCCCAGGATAAACTTTGATTAAAGCAACTTTTTCTTCCAAATCTGTGTTTAACACTACTTCTTTGATTTTTGACTTGTCCTGACTTTTTACATCCCTTAAATATGTTACTTTTTTTATAAATGGGTTAATTTCAGCTATTGGGGTTTCATTTACTGATTTGAATGCGTCTCTTCTTGATGAGTGGAGTTTCCTAACCTTTGTGCCTTCGTGTAAATGGCATACGGTATCTCCAGTTTCTCCGTGCATTAATACATAAACTCCTTTTATTGGTTCAGTTGCTGCTTTTACCGCTGCAATTATGTTTAATGCTGCGTCTGAAGAAGGTCTATCACTACTTCTTTGAGCGCCAACCAAAATAATTGGAACTTCTGAAGTTACCATGAATGATAGTGCTGATGCAGTGTAGTGCATAGTATCTGTTCCGTGTGCAATAACAATTCCCTCAGCCCCGTTTTCAATTTCCTCTTTTATTGCGTCAGCAGTCATTTTCCAATAAGCTGGAAGCATATTTTCACTTAAAATATTCAAAATAACTTTTCCTTTGATGTTTGCAATGTCCATTAATTCGGGAACTGCTCGAATTAAATCATCTGCTGTAAATGCAGGATGAACTGCTCCAGTTTTATAGTCCACTCTTGAAGCAACTGTTCCACCAGTTGATAAAATAGAAATGTTTTTTAATTTTGGGTTTTTTTCTAAATTAAGAGGTGGAAGGCCGTATTTTGGTTTGTCTCCTGATTCCAAAATTTCAATATTTTTTATTTTTTTCTTATCGAGTCCAACGTTGTATCCGCTTTTCATTTTGATTACAACAGTATCCTCGTTTAAAGAAGGCATTACCGTTCCAGAATACGTCGTGTTTTCCAGTTCGAGTTTTACAAAATCACCGATATCCATTTTTCCACCTTTTTTGATAAAAATAATATGAAGATTAAATAAAATACGTCATTATGGTATAAAAAAATTAAACTTGGATATTTAAGGAATGATACCTAAATTTCCTCGATGTATTCTTTTACGATTGGAATTAATCTATCTATCGTTTTTGGAGTGTATTTTGGGGATATGCTAAATACAACATAATCAAAAGTTCCTTTTTCAACATAATCTTTCCCAGATATTAATTTAAAAGGAATTTCTGGTTCCACATCTAAAATTTTTACATTTTTAATTTCAGTTTCTATTTTCTCAGTTTTTTTAAGCTGAATAATTTCACTTTTTACATCATAGTCCCTAAAATGAAAATTCAAAAGGTCATTTCCGCCTTTCGGGTGCGTAACATAAGTTATATTATTAATCCACTGATTTGCAATTGCAAAAGCAAGATAATTTCCCTCATACATCATTTCAGGATCATTTCTTTTTTCAACAGGTTTGTGGAGCAATTCTTCCATGATATATTTGTATGAAAAGTCCCCAAGCCCAAGATCTGCGTGAGCATCGATGTGAATTACTTCAAAAGGAACTTCGAGTTCATTTTTTTCGATAAGTTCTCTCCAAAAATAAAAAGCTTCGTGGTGTTTTTTAACAATTCTCCCCTTTATTGTATTATTTTTCGATAAATTACAGTTATTTTCCAAAAATTCAATAAATTTATCTTTTTTCCATACTACGTACTCTTTTTCATCGAGTCTTTTATTTCCTTTTTTCCAAAATGCAATTTTATTTAAGAAAAAGTCCAGATCAATATCTAAAATTCTCATAGTTTCACAAAAATCAATTAAAAGCAAGGACAACTATAAAATTCATGATATAAATAAAAAATCTTAAGATATAGAAGTAGAATAGTATCATCAACTAATTAACATTTATAAAAAAATGTCATTTAAGGTGATTACTTTGAATATTCTGTGCATCGATATTGGAAAAGGAACTCAGGACATTTTATACTTTGATACTGAAAAAAACGTTGAAAATGCAATTAAATTAATACTGCCTTCCCCCACAACGATTATTTCTCGAAAAATTATGAAATTAAAAGAAGATTTAAGAATTGACGGAAAATTAATGGGCGGAGGTCCTGTTTCCTTTGCAATAATGCAGAAATTAAAAAAAGGGTATAATGTAGAGATTTCCGAACAATGTGTGAGAACCATTAGAGATGATTTAGACGAAGTTAGGGAAAAAGGAATTGTTATAAAAGAAAATATTCAAAATCCAAATGTAAATTTGGAAGATCTGGATTTTGAAATGTTAAAAACAATTTTTTCGTCTATGGGACAGGATTTCTCTCCAGATGTTGTTTGTGTAGCATGTCAGGATCATGGATTTGTAAAGGGCCAGAGTGATCGGATTACTCGATTTAAATACTTTGAAAAAAAATTGAATGAAACAAAAGACCCGTATGAGTTTTATTTTGATAATAAAAATTATAAAACAGACAATTTTTCACGGTTTGAATCCATTTTAAGAACTCTTGATGAAAACAAATACAAAGGATTTGTGATGGATAGCAAAATGGCATCTGTTTGCGGTATTTTAAATTACGCAAATGAAAACAAGATTAATGAATTTATCGGTCTTGACATTGGAAACGGCCACACTTTAGGAGTTTCAATGCAAAATCAAAAGATTAACGGCCTTTTCGAACACCACACAAGATTAATCGATGCAAGAAAATTAAAAGACATTGTTGAAAGAACTTGTAACGGAACTTTAAAAAATGAGGATATATATAACGACAACGGCCACGGTGCGTGTGTAACTTGTAAAACTGAACCTGAATCCATACTTATTGCAGGTCCAAACCGAGAATTATTCAAAAGTTACGGTAATTATGCATATCCTGGCGGAGATGTAATGATTACAGGATGTATCGGCCTATTAGATGTTTACAATAAAATAAAAAAAATCTAAAAATTAAATTTTATAATTAACTTTATTTTTTCAATTCCCAGTCTTTTAACCTTATTGTTTTTGCAAGCGTTGTTCCACGAGTTATTTCTTCCTTAACTCGATCTTCTCTTTCCTTTACATCAATTGCCCTGTTTGCAATTTCCATTGCCTCATTTTTCGGAACTACAATAATTCCGTTTTCATCCCCAACGATCCAATCTCCGGGTTCAACAGTTCTGCCTGCACAATCAATTACGGCATTTATTTCTCCAAATCCTTTTGGCTCCCCTGCAGTTGGAGTTATACTTCTTGCAAATACTGGAATTCCAATTTTTAAAATTTCTTCAACATCTCGAACAGCACCATCTATTACAATTGCTACTACACCTTTGGTTTCACATGAAAGCGTTGCAAGTCCGCCCCAGCAGGCAATTTCAGAACTGCAATTATCAATTACTAAAACATTTCCTGCTTCACAGTCATCTATCGCACTTACAGGTTTACTCCAGTCTCCAGAATAAGTTCTAACTGTAACTGCTGGCCCTGCAAATTTTAAAGGTTTTTCAGAGTTCCAGACTGGTTTTAAACCTTTCATTTCACCAGTTCTATGCATTGCGTCACTTATGTTCGAAGTGCTTACAACATTAAATGCACTGACTAGTTCACTTTCATTAAATTTCTTAAATTTATCCGTTTTTACAGGTTTTCCAGTTTTGAGACCTTTTATAATATCTCTTGCAGTTTGTTCGGGGTCTGCGGATTTGTATAATGTTCCTCCCGCAATAATTATGTCTGCACCTGCTTCATAGGCTTTTACCGCGGTTTCGCTGTTTAAACCGCCTGCTGCTGCAATTTTTGCTTTTTTACAGTTTTCTGAAACTCTTTTTACAAGTTCAACAGGATCGACATTTAAAACCTGTTGGTCTAGTCCTACATGGATATTTATAATATCTACGCCCATTTCTTCAAGTTCTACTGCTCTTTTTATGGGATCTTCGGTTGCAATTAAATCAGTTCCAACTAAAACTCCGTATTTTTTTCCAGCTTTTACAGCATCAATTATCATTGAATCGGGACCAACACCCAATATCAATATAACGTTTGCACCTGCTTTTGCTGCCATTTCAACTTCAGTACTTCCTGCATCCATTGTTTTCATGTCTGCAACGATTGTAAGTGTTGGGAAGTTTTTCCTTAGTTCCCGAATTGCATTCATTCCTTCGGATTTTATTAGTGGAGTTCCTGCCTCAACCCATGTAACTCCGCCTGCAACTGCCTCTTTTGCAATTTCTATTGCCCTTGGAAGATCAACAAGATCAAGAGCTACCTGCACAGGAGGTAATTCTGATTTAACCTGCATTATATCGCCCCTTTCGATTAAAAAATAAATAAATCTTGGTAAATTAAAATGTTTTAGAAAATATTTGATAATTTAAAAAAATTAATTATAGGGCTAAATTTTCTTTAGCCCATGAAATTCCCGCGTTTAATATTTCAACGTTTATTGGAATTAATTTAGGTTTTTTTGAGAAAGTTTGTTCTATTGCACCAACAAATACTGATTCAGAAAGTCCTGTGTACCCAAGTGCCGATAAAACTCCAAGCATTACAGTATTTGCGGCTCTTGAAACGCCCATTTCAGTTGCGATTTTTGAAGCTGGAACTTTTATTGCAGTAACTCCGTTTGGAATTTCAAAGTCCCCGATATTTTCATCGTAAATTATTGTTCCGCCGGTTTTCACGTCTTTTGCAAAGTTTTCAAGCGATGGTTTGTTAAGAGCAATTAAAACTCCGGGGCTGTACACAACAGGGGATCCAATTTCGTGTCCTGAAATTATAACAGAACAGTTTGAAGTTCCACCCCTTTGTTCTGGGCCGTATGAAGGGTACCATGAAACGTATTTTTGATCCCTGCATGCTGCCTCTGCGAGAGTTAAACCCATGCTTAAAACTCCCTGACCACCAAATCCTGCGATTTTCACGAGTTTTTCTTCGAAAGAAAGGTCTTCTGAAGGATCTTCTGCACCTTTTGAATTTACTTCAAATATATTGTCGAGACATTCTTTTGAAAAGTCGCTTTCTCCCCTATTTAAAGTTTCAACTTCAGCACTTCTGTCCCTAAAGTTTTGTAATGGGAATTCTTTTTCCATTTCTTCGTTTATGAATTTTTGAGCAGCATTTGCATCCTGTCTTAAATTCGTTGGACAAGGTGACAATATTTCAACAAATGCGTATCCTTTTCCATCTCTTTGAATTTCAAGAGCTTTTTTGATTGCACGTTTTGCTTTTCTTATGTGTGCAATATCTGAAACAGAAACTCTTTCAATAAATACTGGAGCTTTTAAGCTGCTTAAAAGTTCACACATGTGAATTGGGTATCCTGCAAATCTTGGATCCCTTCCAGTTTGACAAGTTACAGTTTTTTCACCGATAAGCGTTGTTGGGGCCATTTGACCGCCAGTCATTCCATAAACTGTGTTGTTTACGAAAAATACTGCCATTTTTTCTCCACGGTTTGCAGCCTGAATTGTTTCATTTAATCCAATTGAAGCCAAATCCCCATCTCCCTGGTATGACATTACAATTGCATTGTCTTCTGCCCTTGAAACACCAGTTCCAACTGCCGGAGCTCTTCCGTGAGCCACCTGGATATTTCCACAGTCAAAATAATAGTATGCAAATACGGCACAGCCAACCGGGCTGATTAAAACACACCTATCTTGTATTTCAAGTTCATCGATTGCTTCCGCCATTAATTTATGGATTATTCCGTGTCCACAGCCTGCACAGTAGTGCGTTGCAGTTGGTGCAGAACCGCCCTTTCTTTCAAAAACATCAGGTATTGCATTTGGCTTTTTCAAAACTTTTTCCGTAATTTCTGCCATTTTAGTTGCCTCCTGCAATTTCTTTAATTTTAGCTAAAATCTGATCCACTTCAATTAAATTTCCACCAAGCCTATTTACAAGCTCAATTGGTCTTTTACAGCAGGTTGCAAGTTTAATATCTTCTGCCATTTGACCGTTGCTCATTTCAACTGAAATAAACGTGCATTTTTTCTCTGCAAGTTTGTTCAGTTCTTTTTCAGGAAATGGGAATAATGTTTTTGGCCTGAATAATCCTGCTTTTATTCCTTCTTTTCTTGCAACATCTACCGCAGTTTTTGAAATTCTACTGCTGATTCCGTATGAAACAAGGATAATTTCAGCGTCGTCAAGTTGGTATCCTTCAAAATCCTGTTCATTTTCTTTAATTATTTCGTATTTTTCCTGTAATGCATAGTTAAATTCTTCAAGCTGTTTAAAATCTAGAAAGATTGACGTAACTAAATTTTTCCTTGTTTCTTTTGTGCCGCGGACTGCCCAAGATTCATCGATTTCAGGTTTTATTGCCTGTTCGGGGAATTTTAACGGCTCAACCATCTGACCTAAAACACCATCTGAAAGAACAATTACTGGGTTTTTGTACTTTGTTGCAAGTTCAAATGCTTTTGCAGTACAGTCACACATTTCTTGAACTGAATTTGGAGCTAAAACTATATTTTTGTAGTTTCCGTGTCCCCCACCTTTTACAGCCTGATTGTAATCAGCCTGTTCTGGCCCGATATTTCCAAGACCTGGACCTGCCCTTTGCACATTTACAAGAACGCATGGAAGTTCAGAACCTGCTAAAAATGAGATTCCTTCTTGTTTTAAACTCATTCCCGGGCCGGATGTAGCACATAATACTCTTTTTCCGGTTGATGCTGCACCGTAAACCATATTTATTGCAGCTTCTTCGGATTCTGCTTGAACAAACTTCCTTCCAACCATTGGAAAGTATTTGGAAGCTTCATGAAGTATTTCGCTTGCCGGTGTTATCGGGTATCCAAAGTAACAGTCACATCCTGCGTACATGGCTCCGATAATAACAGCAGTGTTTCCTTTTACAAGTTGTGTTGCCATATTATCTCCTCTATTCGCACTTTTTAAGCGGGATGTGTACCTCTATTGCTAAAGGTTCTGGACACGTGTAGTAACAGTTTCCGCAACCTGTGCATCCTTCGCCAGTGTAAATTACGTAGTGGTATCCCCTTTCATTCCAGTCTTTGCTCATTTTTAAGACATCTTTTGAACATGCAATTATACATCTTTCACATGCTTTGCATTCGAGAGTGTTAATTACAGGATAAGGTTTTTTTGTAGAACATTCCATGATTTCATCTGTTTTTCCGTTAAATTTTAAAATAATTTTTCAGTCAAAATGTGTTTAAAAAAATAATTTTTATGGTATTTAATTATTACTTTTTTCTTCATCCTGTTCTCGGATTTCTACACGCCTAATTTTCCCACTGATTGTTTTTGGGAGTTCTTTTACAAAGTCAATTGCCCTTGGATATTTGTATGGGGCAGTATTGTGTTTAACGTGATCCTGAAGTTCTTTTTTGAGTTCTTCACTTGCTTCATAATCCCCTGTTAAAACAATTGTAGCTTTAACTATCTGGCCCCTTACAGGATCAGGAACTCCAGTTATGGCGCATTCGAGTACCGCAGGGTGTGAAATAAGTGCACTCTCTACTTCGAAAGGACCAATTCTGTAACCCGAACTTTTGATCAAATCGTCATTTCTTCCAACAAACCAGAGGAACCCATCTTCATCTTTCCATGCGGTGTCGCCAGTATGGTAGTACCCATCGTACCATGATTTTTTGGTTCTTTCAGGGTCTTTGAAGTATCCTGAAAAAAGACCGAGTGGTTTTCCATCTTTTGTCTTGAATACGAGTTCTCCTTCTTCACCAACATCGCATTCTTTTCCATCGGACCCTTTTATCATCAAATCAAAAATTGGTACCGGTTTTCCCATTGATCCAGGTTTAGGATCCATCCACGGGAAGTTTGCAACTGAAACAACTGTTTCAGTCTGTCCAAATCCTTCCATTAATCTGAGACTTGTGAATTCCAAAAATTTGTTGTAAACTTCAGGGTTTAACGGTTCTCCAGCCGTTACAGCATAGTGCAAACTTGAAAAGTCTACTTTTGAAATATCCTGCTTGATCATGAACCTGTAAATTGTAGGTGGTGCGCAGAACGTTGTAATTTTATATTTTGCAATTTTTTCAAGCATGTTTCCTGCATCAAATCTGTCGTAGTCATAGACAAATACCGCAGTTCCTGCAATCCACTGACCATATAGTTTTCCCCAGATACACTTTGCCCAACCACTGTCTGCAACAGTATAGTGAAGTCCATCATCTTCTACGTTTTGCCAGTATTTTGCAGTTGTAATATGTCCTAGAGGATATTCATGGTCGTGCTGGATTAATTTTGGATATCCTGTTGTTCCGGATGAAAAGTATGCAACCAATACATCTTCATTTTTAGTATCCATTTCGCCAACAGGCCTTGTAAACTCTTCTGATGATTCTTCCAATTCTTTTGAAAAATCAATCCAATTTTTGTTGTTTAAATTTACAACACAGGCTTTTAAAACATTAGAATTAATTTCAGATACTGCTTCATCAACGTATTCAGGAACACCGTTTTCACCGATGCATACTATCATTTTTAAGCCTGCTTTTTCAATTCTATATACAATATCTTTTGTTGTAAGCATGTGTGTTGCAGGAATTGCAACAGCCCCGATTTTATGAAGTCCAAGCATACAAAACCAGAATTCATATCTGCTCTTTAATGTGAGCATTACAGTGTCGCCCTTTTTAATTCCGTGTTTTAAAAAGAAATTAGCTGCTTTATCACTGTATTTTTTCATATCTTTGAATGTAAAAATTTTTTCGTCGTTATTGTCATCACACCATATGATTGCAGTCTTTTCGGGTGCAATTTTTGCATATTCATCAACAATATCATAAGCAAAGTTGAAGTTTTCAGGAACGTCTATCTTAAAATTTTCCACAAAGTCTTCGTATGACTCAAAGTCCGTTTTTTTAACATATTTATTAACTAAAGATACCATAATTATACCTTTTTTCGTTTTTAAGATTAAATAACGTATTACATTATAATTGCAAGGAATTTAGCGTTTTTCCCATTTAATGCTTCCATAGCGTGATCATATCCTGAATCAAAGAATATAGAATCTCCTTCTTCCAAAATAACTTCATTATTATGAATGTAAAGTTTTATTGTGCCTTCTAAAATATAGTTAAACTCCTGGCCAGGGTGTGAGTTTTTGGATGGTTTTTTACCGTCAGTTCTAGGCTCAACAGTTACAATAAATGGTTCTGCTTTTTTGTGAACGAATTTTTCAGCCAAATTTTCATATTTGTACTGTTTTCTTCTTTCCACAGAAATTCCTTTTCCTTTTCTCGTAACCGTAAAAATATGCATTCTGGTTTCTTCTCCAGTCAAAAGTAACCCCATATCAACTTCAAACTTGTGTGCAATTTCGTACAAAACACTTGCAGGAACATCGCAGGTTCCTTCTTCATAGTGTTGATAAATTTCGGGTGAAATTTTTAAGTGGTCTGCCATCTCTTCAATTGAAATATCCGAGAGTTCTCTTAATTCGCGAACTCTTGCTGCAATTTCTTTCATTTTTTCTTTCATATTCCGCACCTTTGAAATTAATCAGTTTTAATTTGATAGGGTATTAAACCGCATAATTATTGCAAATTTCGGTTAATCGTGAATGCAAAAACATGAGGGGGTATTTAAAATAACTATTTAATTCCGATATATATAATGATCGATAATTATAATTACAGAATATTGTGTCGACGTATATAAAAGGTTCTTTGAATTAAAAAGAATAATTTTGTGACGTATTAATTAAAAACAAAAAAATAATTTATTCAAGTTTTACAAAACTAATTCCATCCAAACTTGCCACAAAGTTTCCAATGCATTCTTCATTGATTTTTGGATAATCGTTTCTAAAATGTGCCCCTCTTGACTCTTTTCTAAGGAGGGCTGAATTTATTACAATTTCAGAAACTAAAATCATGTTTTCTAGTTCTAATTTTTTTGAAAAGTCCACTATTCCATTTATTGAAACTGATTTTTCCTTTATTTCAACTATTTTTTCAAGAGCTGAGGTTAATCCTTTTTCGTCTCTTAAAATTGAAACAAAATCCCACATTGTCTTTTTTAATTCATCAATTAATGAATATACGTTATCGCCAGAATTTGAATCATTAAATGCATTTTTCAAGTCTTCAATGCATTTTTCAACTGAATTATATACTTTTGAGATATCAATCTCATTTTCAGCATTATCAAATGCATTTTTTCCAGCAATTGCTCCAAAAACTTGCGTATCTGCAAGGGCATTTCCACCAAGCCTGTTTGCACCATGGATTCCACCTGCAACTTCTCCGCAGGCATACAATCCAGAAATACTTGTTTCACAATTTTCGTTTATTTTAATTCCGCCCATGAAGTGGTGTGCCGTTGGAGCTACTTTCATTGGCTCTTTTTTAATGTCTACACCCACAAGCATGAACTGTGAAAGCATAGTTTCGAGCTTTTCTTTAATAATTTCAGGGTCCAAATGAGTTACATCCAGGTAAACCGCACCATCAATACCCCTACCTTCTTGAATCTCATTGTATATTGCCTTAGCAACTACATCTCTTGTTGATAACTCCATTCTTTCGGGATCGTAGTTTTTCATGAATCTTTCTTTATTTTTATTGTATAATATCCCACCTTCGCCCCTTACAGCTTCAGTTACAAGAATTCCTGTTCCAAGCATTCCTGTTGGGTGAAACTGAACCATTTCCATGTCAATTAATTCAGCACCTTCACGATAAGCAATTGCGAATCCATCCCCTACCTTTTGTTTCGGATTTGAAGTTATAGGATAAATCTGTCCTGCACCCCCTGTCGCAAGAATCGTAGATTTTGCATATATCGGATAAATATCGCCATTTAATAAATCTAAAAATACTGCCCCAAAACATTTTTTGAGTTTTTTTTCGTTTTCAAAAACTTCATTGACAATTAATTTTATTGCCATTGTATCTTCCAATATTTTTATGCGCTCAAATTTATTCAGATACTCCATTAATCCTGCAATCATTTCATGGCCAGTACTGTCTCCGCTATAACACGTTCGATTAAAGCTCTGTCCACCAAACGGCCTCTGTGCAAACTCTGCATTTTCTGACCTATCAAAAATACATCCAAATTTTTCCAAGTTCTTAAATTCTTTTGGTGCATTTTTTATCAAAACTTCTACGAGTTTTTTATTGTTTATGTATCCTCCACCCTTCATCGTGTCGGAATAGTGTTTTTCAAATGAATCTTCTGGATTTAGTACTGCATTGTACCCGCCTTCAGCCATTACTGTACATCCGCTTTTTCCGAAAAGGCCTTTTGAAGCGATTACCACATTTTTCTGCCCGCATTCTATTGCTGCCCTTGCTGCAGCACCGCCACCGCCAATTATGAGCACATCTGTTATCATAACATCACCAAATGCCGAAATATTATTTTTTTAATTCCTTAAATACCTCAATGTCCTGCATTGTTATAAGTCCGTTTTCTGCGACCATTTCAACGAGTTTTGGCATTATATCATTTAATTTTTCCTCGTAATCAACACATTCAATTACTGCCGGAAGATTTCTGGAAAGGCGAATTATATCTATTCTAGAAATACCTCTTGTTCCATAACCACAATATCCCTTGAAAACCGTTGCTCCGGCAATTCCATTATTTTTTAGTGTCTTAGTTATTGAATTGATAAGTAATTCCTTTCCATACTTGTCATCTTCTTTTAAATAAATCCTGAGAAGTTTTGCAGATATTTTTTTCATTAAATCACCAGAAAAACATTGATGCGAGTCTTCCAAGATATACCATTCCTAAACATCCAAAAACATTTAATAAAATGTTTAATCCTGCTTTTAAATAATAATTATGTTCCAGCATGGCAAATGACTCATAACTAAATGTAGAAAACGTAGTAAGAGCCCCGCAAAACCCAGTTATTATAAATAACCGATATTCAGGAGATAATGACCCAAATAATGAAGAGTATATTAAAAAGCCAACTATAAAACTTCCCAAAAGATTTACAATAAGAGTACCTGTTGGAATTCCAAATTTTACAGGAATTATTCCGCTAACAAGATATCTCAATATCGCCCCGAAAAATCCACCGAGGCCGATAAGTAGAATTTCTCTCAAAAAATCACCAAATATTCAGATTAGTCTGCCTAACTAAAAGATTTATATAGTATATAATAAAGTATATTCAAGAGTACTTCTTAAAATAATATATAATTTTGGTTGGGCCCGTGGTTTAGCTTGGATAGAATACAGGGCTTCGGACCCTGTGGTCGGGGGTTCAAATCCCTCCGGGCTCGTCAACATTTTTAATGATTGATTTGAGAACTAATTATTCTTTTTTAAAATTATTATAAAAAAATTTAAAATTTTAATTTACCATTTTTTTAAACATTAATACATGAATCCATCGATAAAACGAGCAATAAACTGGCAAATACTGTTTCATACCTTACCTTTTTTATATTTTTTAAGTATATAAAATTGAACTGTTTATTAAAATCTTTCGAGGGGGTTACTGTGAATACCAATTTAAAAATTAATATCCGACCAACAACAGTTTTAGACGTCTCTTTAATCTTCAATTTTATCAAAGAACTTGCAAGATACGAAAATTTAGAAGACCATGTTCTTGCAACCGAAGATATAATAAAAGAATCATTATTTGAAAAAAAAAAGTACGCTGAAGCGTTAATCGTTGAAGCAGATTCAAAAGCTGTCGGTCTTGTTTTATTTTTCCACAATTTTTCAACGTTTCTTGGAAAATCAGGAATCTATATCGAAGATCTTTACATTAAAGAAGAATTTAGAGGAATTGGAATTGGAAGAAAAATATTTGAATATTTATCAAATCTTGCAAAAGAAAGGAATTGCGGGAAAATTGAATGGACAGTTTTAGACGGGAACCCTGCAAGAAAATTCTACGAAAAAATGGGTGGAGTTCCTGTTGAAGACTGGTTAATTTACAGATTAACTGGAGATAAATTAGATGAACTCTCAGAAAAGTATCAATCAAACTCAAAATAAAAATTAAAATAAGCTTAAAAAATTAATCTGCTTTAATTATTTTTTTCAACGTGTTTTCAAGATTATTTATAAAATCCATATAATTTCCTTCATTTACAACCATATAGTCTGCAAGTGATATTACATTGCCAATTGAAAAATTCAATTCTCGTTCATCCCGTTCAACGAAAGTATTCCAGTCATTTGAATCATCTTCCCGGTTTCTGCCAGATAAGCGTTCAAATCTGGTTTTTGGTGAAGAGTGAATCGCAATAATATCGAGTTTGGCATTTTTTCCAAGGTAATTAACTTCATAAATGCTCCTAATTCCTTCGATTATAACAAAATCTTCGTTTTTATATTTTTCATTAACATAATTAAGGCAAGGTACTGCAATTGCCTCGTTTCCATGAATTTCCCGAAGTTTTACAGCAGTATTTCCAACATTTTCGGGATTTAATGTAAGTCCTTGTTTTGATGTTTCATGCCTTACAACATCGCCCATTGAAACGACAATTATTTTATATTTTTCTGCCAATTTTGTAATTGCACTTTTTCCAGATCCAGGCATTCCCGTAATTCCGATTAACTTCATATTATCCCGATTGTTAACGTTTTTCAAGTTTATTTATTTAACTAACTTCACTGAGCGCATCCATTGCTGTGTTGTGCGTATTATTAATTGTATCAATATTTGATTCTTGAACTGCCTTTGAACTTACAATTAAGTGGTAGCCCAAAAGAATTGCCGCAGTAATGACTGCAAGAATCAGAACTGAAAATTCAAGACTTAACTGGCCCTTGTTTGAAAAAAACTTCTTTAAAGCAACAGACATTTTACCACCATTTTATTATATACCTTTAAATTATATAGCTTTGTACCATTTTCATACATTTATAATATTATCTGTAATTTATGGTTTTTATTAGTGATTATTTGGTGAATCCATGATTATTGTGAGAAAATTAAAAAAAAAAAAAGAAGAGATCCAATTTGTTGATTTAACGGATGAAAGAGCGTATTATGGCATAATAAGGCCCGCAAATAATAGAATTACACTTTACAAATGTAGGGAAGAAAAAGCAGGAAATGTAAACCCAGTGCAGCCTTCAAAATTATTAAATTTCGTTAGATCAAATAAAGTCCTTTTAAGTACGGACGAAGAATCGTTAAAATTAGAAGAATTCCTCAAACAAAATAATATTAAATACGGCTATATCGATTTATGCCCATTTTGTATTATCAAAGGCAAATTTAGCGAGATTACGGATAAATACAAAATATACAACAGCGAGACCTGTCTTGAATGTGCAATTGATGAGGTAAAACATGAAGTTGCCGTTAACGAGGAATTCATTGAAAAATTACTTAGAAGATTTAAGGATGCAAACAAAGTAATTGAACTTTTCAAGTCCAAAAATCCGCTTAAAAATCCAGAACTTACGAAATACGATGTTTTAACCGGAAACGTTGATGATGAAATTAAAAATTATAGCATTGATGAACTTGAAGTTCCCGATTTTTTAAAAGAAATTATTAAAAATAGGGGAATAGACGAATTACTTCCAGTTCAGACTCTTTCCGTAAAAGCAGGACTTTTAAAAAATGATAACCTTTTAATTACTTCTGCAACCTCTTCTGGAAAAACTTTGATTGGAGAACTTGCAGGAATTAAAAATATCTCTGAAAAAAAGGGTAAATTTTTATTTTTAGTTCCATTAGTTGCCCTTGCAAATCAAAAGTACGTCGAATTTAAAGATAGATATGAAAAAGAAGGATATTTAGTATCTTTAAGGGTTGGAACCGGAAGACTTTCCGAAAATAAAGGGGGCAATATCAATTCGAGTATCGATTCTGACATAATAATTGGAACCTACGAAGGAATAGATTATTTGATAAGATCGGGAAAATTAAAAGATGTTGGAACCGTTGTAATTGATGAAGTTCACTCCATAAATATGGATGAACGAGGTGCACGTCTTGATGGACTAATTGGAAGATTAAGATACTTATTCACCTGTCAGATGATATATCTATCTGCAACTGTTGGAAATCCCGAAGAATTAGCTTCGAAACTTGGATCAAAACTTGTATTATACAATGGAAGGCCAGTTCCACTTGAACGACATTTAATTTTCACTAAAAACGATTATGGAAAGTTAAATCTTGTAAAAGATATTGTTAAACAGGAATTTGGCTCAAAATCAAAATATGGATTTAGGGGTCAAAGTTTAATATTTACATTTTCAAGAAAAAGAGCAGAATATATCTCAAATTATCTAAACACGAAAGGAATAAAGTCAGATTACTACCATGGCGGAATGGAGTATTCGAAAAGAAGAACTGTTGAAGATAATTTTTTAAAACAAAAAACAATGTGTGTTGTAACTACTGCGGCACTTGCAGCAGGTGTGGATTTTGCAGCATCCACAGTTGTTTTAGAAAGCCTTGCAATGGGTGGAGACTGGTTAAACCCTTCAGAATTCCAGCAGATGTGCGGTAGGGCGGGAAGAAAAGGAATGCATGATAAGGGAAAAGTTTACAGCCTTGTTGAAATTGGTAAGAAATATCATGCTAAAATGGAAAATTCAGAGGATGAAATTTCGTTTAAACTGCTAAATTCTGAACCCGAAGAAGTTTCTTTGGAATACAATGAAGATGAAGAATTTGAACAGGTTTTAGCAAACATCTGTTCAATTAAAAATTACAAAAATAAAGTTACGATTCCTGACGTTTCAAAAGTTCCAGTTCTTGGGAAAAATTTGGGTTTAAATTATGTTTTAGAATCGCTTTCCAGCTTTCAGATGCTTGATTTACAAAATAAAAACATAAATACAACCCGATACGGTTATGCTACATCAATTTCATTCTTGTATCCAAAAGATGCAGAAAAAATAAGGAAAAATTTGCATAAAAACCCTATTGATTTGGTAGTGTCCATTTCACCATTTGAAAATGTGTATATTCCTGCAAACTTAAAGAATAAAATCACAAAAACTACAAATACAAACATTCCAACCAGATTTATCGATGCTTTCGAAGTAATAAAGGAAAACTTCGAAAAAATAAAGGATAAAACCTTAAGGGATGAAATACTGCCGTGGTTGATTGAATTTGACGGAATGATTGAAGAAGATATTATTAACTACAATTCCAAAAAAGTTCTTAATTTAAGAATAAACAAAAAAACACCGCTTCAGATATCAAAAATCATTCATGATATATTAAAACTTCAAACATACAGTGGAGATATCTATTCATACCTTGAAACTGCGATAAATACTTTGGATGCAGTTGAAAGAATTGGAAATATTTACAATAAAAATATAGCAAAAGAATCTGGAAAATTAAAGAAAAAAATGGAAAATCCATACAAAAATTAACTAAAATCTATTTTTTTAATTCCGAAATAAGAATAAATATCGATTGGATCCTCAGAATTAAACCTGTTTTCTTCTTTTGTAAAATTCAAAAATTCCTCCAAAAATTCAATACCTCCGCCATAATTTACCGCTCTTGGATGTATTGAAAGGAAATATTTATCTTCTGACTCAAAATATTCTTTTTTAGCCATTTCTAATTGATTTTCAGCATTATTTTCTTCGAGATACCAAGTATATTCCTTGTTTGTAATATTATATTTATAAACTGTACTATTATTCATTTCAAAAGCATATTGTCCAATAATTACTGAAAAACCATTATCAAGCATTGCTTTTTTTGAATCTTCGGAAATCCCATATCTTGGTGGAAGAATGTAAGAAATACCATCAATTTTGTAGTAATTTAATATTTCAAGAGATTTTTCTATTTTTTCGGTCGCAAGGGTACAATTGCAGTCAAATTCGCATTCGATATGATCATAACCGTGTAATTCAATATTATATCCTTTTGTTCGGAGATATCGAATATATTTAACGAAATCCTGATTTTCTTCTAATGGATATTCGTTTGCATGGTTAACTATCAAAAAAAGGTACGTTCTTTCAGGATACCCATATTTGCTAATTACTTCGTCAATCTCTTTTAAATCATCCAAATAAACCGGACTAACGTCATGGATTAAAATTATAGGTTCAAAACGATTTTTTTCTATTTCGTTAGAATTGTCTTCCAAAGAGTATCTGGCGAAGTTTGCCGATAAAATTAAAATTAAAGTAAAGAAAATTAGGGTTTTCCTTTTCAAAAATATCCCCATAAAAATGGTTGATGATTATTTGAAAATAGGGTGTTTTGCAATATATAATACCATATTATTTATTAATCTAAATTAACAAATTAATATATCCAAAATAAAAAATGCGCCAGTCGGGATTTGAACCCGAGTTACTGGCTTGGAAGGCCAAAGTGATACCAGGCTACACCACTGGCGCACGTTTAATCTTTAGAGATGCGGCCTCCGGGATTTGAACCCGGGTGTCGGCCGTGGCAGGGCCGTATGATACCAGTCTACATCAAAGCCGCTATTTTATTCCCTTTCTCACTCATCTCAGAGCATAGTACACATTGTAGTATATTATATATAAACTTTTCGGTTGAGTTGGATGCTAAATGATTGTTCTTCAAAATAAAAGAAAATTCCCATATTAATTTTATATACAAAAAATATTATAACTAGATAGGTAAGATTAGATTATTGTTTCGAGAAAATTTGGTTTTTGAGATTGGTCGGTCAAACTTCTTTAGGAGGATCATTTATGGATTTAGGAACTACCAAATATATCATATACACCGAACTCATTGCAGATGGTTATGTTGAAAAGCATGACGTGATCGGCGCAATTTTCGGCCAGACCGAAGGATTGCTGAGTAATGAACTCGATTTGAGAGATTTACAAAAAAGTGGGCGAATTGGAAGAATAGACGTTGACCTTGAAAATATCAACGGAAAATCTTTTGCCAAAATAACACTACCTTCAAGCCTTGACAAGGTTGAAACGTCGATACTTGCAGCGACTCTTGAAACGATTGATAGAGTTGGACCCTGTTTTGCCACGGTTAAAATAACCGAAGTTGAAGATATTCGAGTCTCAAAAAGACAGTATATCACAAACCGAGCTAGATCTATTTTAAGAAAATTAATGGACGAAATGATTGACACCTACGAAATAACGGAAGAAATCAAAGAGTCATTGAGAACTGAAGAAATTATGGAGTATGGGCCAGAAAACCTTCCTTGTGGTCCAAATGTAGTCCATTCTGATTCAATTATTGTTGTTGAAGGAAGAGCCGATGTTTTAAATCTTTTAAGATGCGGAATTAAAAATACAGTGGCTGTTGAAGGAACATCCGTTCCAAAATCAATCATGGAATTAACAAAGAAAAAAACAACAACTGCGTTCACAGATGGTGATAGGGGAGGAGAATTGATTTTAAAAGAACTCCTTCAAACCTGTGATATAGACTACGTTGCAAGAGCGCCATACGGTAAAGAAGTTGAAGGAACGTCCAAAAAAGAAATAATGAAATGTTTAAGGTCGAAAGTTCCTGTTGAACAGATCGTTGGAAATACCTGTAATGATGCATGTAATGTTTCCAAAGTTATCGAAGACACACCAAAAGAGATTTTTGAACCGGTAACGCATAAATATTACGAAAAAGTCGAAACACCAGTTATAGAACCTGTTTTTGAGGGCCCTGTAGTCGAAGAAGAAATAGTTGTTGTAGAACCTGTAAAAAAAACCGAAACTGAGATTATCGATGTTGATGCCACGAACGAAATTCAGGCCGATAGAAAATTCAGCGGTGTTAAAGAAATAGTCGATAGCATTAAAAACACAGGCAACGTTAAGTTTGTTGTTGATGGAACTGAAAAAACAAACACGTTCAAAGAATTTCTAACAAATATCCATGAAATCAAAAAAATGGACTTCTTTGCAGCAGACATGCCTATAAGTCAGAAGATAGTGGATTTACTTTACGACAAGACCCCGATAATTGTTGGAAAAGAAATAAATGTTACTAAAAAACCCGTAAACCTTCGATTATTTTCATTCGACGAAATTGTAGCTTAAAAACAATTTCTTTTTAAATTTAAAGGTGATTGAATGCATAAGGATGAACTCATCCAATTACACCAACTCTTAGTTTACATGAGAAAAGATTTGGCAAGAAAATTTGGAATCGAACTTGAAGAATCATTTAAAGAATACGATGAATTAAATATACGGCCCCACCACATCCACAGGACCAAATCAGAACACACTTTTGCTATTTTTTTATTATCTGGGACAATCGGAAAGATACTGTCTGAAAAAGGCAATGTTCCTAGAAGTGTTGCAAGCAGGTTAAGCGATACCGGCGAAAAATTAAGTAAAGAAATTGCTAGAAAAAAACGATAATCTTTTTATTTTTGTTTAATTTACTTTTCAGGTGGTTATATGGTAAAAAACCTAGTAAATTCTATTGAAAAACTTGTTTTTGAGAAATCTACCAAAAAATTTGGAGTTTCGAGAATTTTAAAAGAAAATGATGACAAACCAGTTTTCATTGAAGATGTAAATGGGTATCCAGTTATTGGAAATTTATGTACAAGAGACGTTATTGCAAACAGCCTCGGAATTAAAAAAGAAGATTTAATGAAACACATGGTTGAGTCAATCAACAATGAGAAAAAAGGGGAATTAATTGTCGATGAAAATTTAGAAAAACTCTATATCGATGATGATTTAGAAAAAATTCACGAATACCCAATTCCAACATACTATGGAAAAGATGCTGGACCATACCTAACTTCAGGAGTCGTTATCGTAAAGGATAACGATGAAGGAATAAACGCATCAATTCACAGGATTTTAGTCAGGTCTGACGGTAATTTGGCCATTAGAATGGTTGAACAAAGACACCTTCACTACATATACAATAAAAACATTGGCGATGGCGAAGTAGACTGTGCAATTGTTATTGGAGTTCATCCTGCAGTTTTACTTGCGGCTTCAACCTCAGGAGATGTTTCATTTAATGAATTAAAATACGCTTCTGCATTAATGAAAAAACCATTAAATTTAGTAAAATGTAAAACCGTTGATTTAGAAGTTCCAGAAGCAGAATTCATTATTGAAGCAAAAATTACGGCAGAAATGGTTGATGAAGGGCCATTCGTTGACATCACAGGAACCTACGATGTTATACGAAAACAACCATTGATTAAAATAACTGCACTTAGAAGAAAAGAAGGTGCAATATTCCACGCGTTACTTCCTGGGGGAAGTGAGCACAAAATCTTGATGGGTTTACCTCAAGAACCTAGAATGTATAAAGGAATAAGAAACACTGTTCCATCACTTAAAAACGTTGCTTTAACACAAGGTGGATGCTGCTGGTTAAATGCTGTTGTTTCAATTGACAAAAAAACAGAAGGGGACGGTAAGAACGCAATCCTTGCAGCACTTGCAGCACATCCTAGTTTAAAACATGTAACTGTTGTAGATGGTGACATCAACATTTACGATGCAAACGATGTAGAATACGCAGTTGCTACAAGAGTTCAAAGTGATAAGGATATTGTAATCATTTCTGGAGCTAAAGGCTCATCTTTAGATCCATCCGCGGATCACAAAAATAAATTAACTGCAAAGATGGGAATTGATGCTACGATGAGTTTATTAAAAGGAAAAGAGGAATTTATCAGGGCAGAAGTTCCTGAAGATGATGAATAATCTTAAAAAACTTATACTTTTTTAACTTTTTTAAAAATTTTATTTGAAAAAAATAATATAAAATATTTAATTAATCTTTAATTAATTCTTTTCCTTTTGTTACAACGATTTTACAAGCGGTTGGCAATTTCATTGAACATCTTCTTAATGCTTCTTTTGCAGCGTAAAATCTTTCAGGATTTACACCGATTGTGATGATTTCTTGTCCTTTTTTAACTTTTGCAGCTGTTCCAACAGCTTTACCGAATGATAATCTCATTCCATCGGAAATCCTGTCCGCACCTGCTCCTGCAGCCATTTTGTTTTCCCTTAAGATTTCGTGTGGGTAAACTCTGATGTTGAATAAGTATCCGGTTCTACCGCACTCACCCATAATGTATTTGTTACCTGCAATCCTTGAGGATTCTAAAGCGTTGTGTCTGATCAAGATATCTGATTTTGATACAAGCTGTACTTCTACAGGGAATTCAACACTTGAGTTTCCCATAACATAGTGAACAACTTTTGGTTGCGGTACTGCTCTTACGTACTCTTTTCTTGTGTATGATCTTCTTTCTGTGGTTCTGTAACATCTTGCTGGTCTTAGTGCCATAATTGTTCCTCCATATGTTTCGTGTTTGTAAAAAAGCCATTCATAAGCGTGCTACAATATACATCTATCTAATGATATATAAACATTTCTTAAAGCAAAACGTGCTAAAAAATTTAAAAAAGGTCTTTACTTCTTTGATTTTTTAAAGCCATTTATTCTTTTATTTATTCTGTGTTTTATTCCATCAATTCCGTAATTATCCCTCGTTATTGCTGGAACAAAATTATCAAGCCACTGTCTCCAAGGGGGTAAAAATCCAAGTGTTTCAGAAACTCTGTCAAGGTGGTTATCCCATTCTGAATTTTTTATTTTATCCATTTTATTTACAACAAATATGGGGTTTAATTCAAGTTCCTCTAAAAAATCAGCCATTTCAAGATCAATTGGAACTTCTCCTTTGTTGTCCCACCTCTCAACTATATCCATGAAAGATTTAGCATCCAGTATGTGAATTGATGCGGCAATTGTATTTTTATTGTCTTCAACATAGTCTATGATCTGATCTTTAATTTTTTCCTGCGCTTTTTTTTCAATTCCCTCCATGAATCCAAAACCCGGAAGGTCTACCAAAATATACGTTCCCATATCATACTCAGTAATTTTTAGTGTAACTCCAGGCTTTTTACCAACCCGCACATTCTTTCCAGTTACAATTTTTACAAAAGTAGATTTTCCGACATTTGAACGGCCCATTACAATTACTTTCGGTCGCTCATCTGCTTTCTTTTCGGTTCGAATATATTTTTTAAATTTTTGAATATCTTGTGTGCCAATATTGTTATTTTCATTGTTCGTGTTTTCGTACTGCATAATATCACTTGATTATTTAAAATATGTTGAAAGTAATTTTAAAACTAGATGATTCTTAAAATCATAATATGTGTCCAGATATGCTGCATAGGCGTCAAAAGGTGTTGAAAAATGGCTGAAATAAGAGTGTACATCCATATCATTAAAACCTTTCGTGCACATATAGTAAAAATTATCACTAGTCTGCATGTTCTTATAGATTTTATATTCTATTAACTCTTTTCGCTCTTTTTCATCAAATTGCTGTAAGTACTGGTTTAGGTATCCCCTTATTTCTTTTAATTTCTGGAATGATAACTGCTGCATTTTACTTCCAAGCCATGCACTAATGTCTCTTTCTGAATCTGCCCATGAAAGAGTTGAAAATTCAAAAACATCGATAGTATCTTTTGGTTTACAAAGTTCAAGAATTTCAGAAGGCGTTGCATATTCAATGTGGTTGTGGTTATCCAGTTCTTTTGGAAGGTGCCTTAAAAATTCAAAAATTCCTGTATCATACCACTGGTGCTCTCCAAACGTTTCATAGTCCATGTATAAATTTATACAGTCTCCCGGAGTATTTGAAACCCATTTTGCATATTTATCAGCCATTAGCGGGTATTCTTTCCAATTCCTTGATGAAAATCTAAAACCAATATCATCGCTTAAATTGTAATTTCTAAGAAGTACATTTAATCCACATAAAGAACTATAAACGTAATTTGGTGACCTCCAATCTAAAATACGGTTAGCGCCTTCAGTAAACATTCCGTTAAATCCCATGTCTTTAATAGTTTCTGCAATTTTGTTGTTAAAAATCAGCTCAGTATTTCTAAAAGTCGTTGTTTTGTATCCAAAAAGATCTTTTATCAAGTTTTTATGTTCAAGAATATCTTCTTTAAATTCTTCATGTTCTTCAAAAAGACTCGATAATGAATGGTGGTAAGTTTCACCTAAAAATTCTACATTTCCAGTTTTTGCTAAATCTCTGAATAATTCAACGACTTCTTCATTAAATTCGAGAGCCTGCTCTAAAAAAACACCAGTAATACTGTAAGATATCTCGATATCGTAATTATCGATTAATTCAAGCATTATCATGTTTGATGGAATATAGCACTTATCAGCTACCTTGTTAAAAATTTCTTTGTTTAATTCTACGTCAACATAGCGGCCCCAAAGATCCCCACTGTTTAAATTTACAGATTTTCTAAGCCTGTTTGGTTGATGGACCTCAAAATTAAGAGACAGCAACACAATTATCCCCCACAGATTTAAAGTACATAAAAATAGTGTTTTTAATAGTATATAATATATCTTAATTTATGGAATTAATAGGTCAAAATCTCCGTGAATTGCAATTATAAACATTGCATGCGACCATCCTAACGGCATTGCAGAAATTGGAACACCCAGATCCTTATGTATCTGTTCAGGCATCAAACCACTAAATGTATATTTACATACCCAGTCAAATAATTCTGAACATTTTTCACGGTAATTTTCTAAAATTTCTTTTTTAATTGCTTTATTTTTTGAAAGGGAATAAACAAGCATTTCATAGTACATGTAAAGCCACAAAGTGTTTATAATCCAGGGGTTTCCCCCAAAATAAACGTCTTCTGGGTATCTACCAATTCCACCGACTTTATAGTTAAATGCAGACTCTATTTGATCTGCTGTTGCAACCATTTTTGGATCATCAGGATTTACTAAATTAAATGGAAACGCTATTCCAAGTATGCTTGAATCCAAAGCCTCGTCTTTTGGATGCAGCGCCTTTAAAAAGCGATTTTTATCATTTAAATATATTTTTTCAACAACCTCTTCTTTTAAAAAATCACTTGCATTTTGCCATTTTTCAATAGATTCATCGGTTTCTTCCAAAATTTTTGCAATTTCTATTGCAGATTTTAGTCCCCCATAAACTGAACCCAGAGTATATGTAAACACACCGTATTTCTCTTCCCAAAGGTCATAGCTCGGATAAAGGGCTATTGCTGCATTTGAAAGATAATCTGCTGCCTTTTTTATCATTGCCCAATTTTTCTTTAAAAATTTCCCATTATCGCTCTTTCGATAATGAATTAAAGCTGCCCAAAGAGTAGTTCCAACCTGATCTATCTGCATTGCTGTTAAACGTGGAATTCCATTGATATAGTAACTCTGAACCCACGAACCATCTTCATTTTGGGTTTTTCTGCACCATTCAAAATATTTTTCCAAGATACTAGATTGACCACAAAGAGAAAGTGCAACCGCAATGTATCCTCCATCCCTACACCAGACATGTCTGTAATCAGGATAAAGTGAAGGAGATGCCATTATTCCCCCTCCACGATCACATAACAGCAATAGGGTAAGAAAAGATCTTTTACATAGATCTTCGCACATCATCACCCGATTTAATTCGTTTGCACTAAGTTTACTAATCGTTGTTTCAAGTAAATTTTTCCAGTAAGAATTTGTAAGCTGGTAAAAATCTTCGTGGTTATCAATAACAACCTTGATTGAAGCCATAGTTTCCATTAATTTTTGATAATCCCCATTGTACTGGTTCATGATTATGTAAACAGAAACTGACTGTTTTTGGCCAGGAAGTAATTTTAAATCCCAGGATATGGCACTGTCAGTTATAAGGCCTGATGAAGTAGAATATTCTTTTAAAATTCCGTTTGAAATATCAATTAACGCACTTCTATCTGATGAACGAACCCCGCATTGATATGAATCGATTTTTTTATCACTTGCAATACATGTGGAATAAGTTCCATCGTATTTTAGTATCGTCTGGGAGTCTTTGATAAATTGAACCGTGTTTTCTTTTGGAATTTCCCCCATTCGTAAATTTTCATAAAAAAATAGCTTTAAATCCTGAGTTTCGTCTGTTTTATTTGATATTGAAATCTGTTTTATAATTATATTGTGAGAAATAGGGATATAATCTCTTGATTCCATTAAAAATTCGCTGCATTCATAAGTAGTTCGCAAAATATTCGTGTCTTTCACGTAACTTTGATTAATATCCCAGTCATTATCCCATGCCCACTTAAGGCCGTGATTAAAAATTGCAAAAGAAGCGTCAAAAATGTGTTTTTCATAGCCGAGGCTCGGGTAAAACATGTATTCGATAGAGCCAGAATCATCTATTTTTGCGAGGATATTCCCATTTCCAATAATTCCAACCATTAACCCCACCCTGAAAAACTATTAAAAATTAGTTAAATAGGCTAAAATTCAAAAATTAAGTCTTATTAAATATATTAATCAAGCTTTATAATAATATATTGCTTCATCATTTCAATTGCACGTTTATATACCTGAACCGTTTGATTTGCGATTGCGTCCCAGCTGTATTTCGTGTATGCATCGTGCTTTGCATTTTTAGTAATCCATTCTCTAAATCCCCAATCCGAAATTACCCTATCAAGACCCCATGCAATAGAATCTGCATCTCGAGGGTAGACTTTAACTCCATTGTATTCGTGATTTATAATTTCACTCAATCCACCAACATCGCTTGCAACTACAGGAGTTCCTGCAGCCATTGCTTCAAGAGCCACGATTCCAAATGGTTCGTATACTGAAGGAATAACACATGCATCTGCATATTTGTATAATTTTTTTAAAAAATTTCCATTTTTAAATCCTAAAAAAATAACTCTGTCCCTGCAGCCTAACGTCCAAGCCACATGTTCCAAATGCCCCTGCATGTGCCCTTCTCCTGCAACTACCAGTTTTGAATTGGGGTGCCCAATTAAAAATTTTTGAAATCCCCTTATTAAATGCTCAACCCCCTTCTGATATGCGAGCCTTCCAACAAAAAGAATCATGTTTTCGTGATCAGCTACCCCAAAACTTCGTCTAAAATTATATTTTTCGTCATCATTTCCATCGATATCAAATTCCCAAGGATTAACCCCATTATAAATAACATTTACCTTTTCCCAAGGCGTATTAAATCCATAACACATTTCATCTTTCGTAGAATGACTTACTGCGATAAGCTGGTTTGATTCATAGCTTCCCCACCATTCTGCATCATTTATTGCCCTTGAATCTTCAGAATTAATTCCGCCACACCTCCCTCGTTCAGTACTGTGAACTGATTGAACGTACGGTTTTTTTGCGGTGTGTTTTAAATTTGAACCTACAAATGATGTCATCCAATCGTGGCAGTGTATAACATCGTAATTTTCAACACCCAAACTACCTATCTTTTTTTCAAGCGAATTTGCCATGAACATTGCCCACGTTAAAAAATTATTGTGTGAAATCGGTTTTACACGGTAAACATTTACCCCATTTATCTCTTCATACTCCGGAAGGTCGTAACCTACCGTTATCACGTCAACTTCGTTGCCTGCCCTCACAAGCGCTTCAGATAACCCCTTACAATGTACTGCTAATCCACCAACCATTATCGGATGGTATTCCCAAGTAACGATGGACACCCTCATTTCCATCCGCCCCCTTCAACGATTAAAAACTAATATATTCTCCATTAAACATATATTTTCATTAGCATATAAAAGTACGGGAGTATGTTAAAAGGGGTATTTTTATGAAAATAGCAATATTGACACCGACAATTGCACCTTTGACGTCAATAGGGGGACTTGGGGATATTTTAGAGGATTTACCAAAATTTTTAAAAAATTTAGGAAATGAGGTATTTGTAATAACATATGACCATCAAAACAAAATTTCAAAAAGGCCTCATGAAGTTATAAAAAAAATAGAAATAAAATATCAGGGTTCGAAATTCTTCTTTGATGTGATAAAAGCAGTTCATCCTGGATCCAATTTTGAAATTTTTGCATTTAGTAACCCAAAAATTAATTCGCTTGATAGCTGGGACCCGATAAAATACGAAATTTTTGCAGAATTAGTTGTATCTTTTTTATCAGACATTGAAAACATTGAATGTGTTTCAGGCCACGATTGGCCGTGCGGTCTTGCAATTGCAAAATGCCATGAAAAATTAAATCTTCCAACAGCACTTACAATACATAACGAAGCATTTAAGGGGCCAATAATTGAATACAAGGGTCATATATTTTCATTTTTAGAGCATGGGATATATTTTAGCGATGCATTTAGTACAGTGAGTCCACATCATGCCGAAGAAATACGAAATTTAGATTTTTTAAAGAATCTATCCAAAGATAAACCTTTTCATGGAATAATTAATGGAATTGATTCTGAAAGTTACGCTCCAGAGTTTATAGTCGAACGAATGAAAATTTTAAGTAATGGACAATTAAATCCACAAGATTACTGCTACATTGAAAATTACAATATATCAAACGCAACGAAAGTAAAACCCCGAATAAAGGAATCATGGTTTTGCAAATGTGAAAATTTAAAAAAATATATTAATGATTGGAACGAGATGGATAAAAGTAATATTTCTGGAAGCAATATTGAAATACATGGAAATATTAAAGGAGAGTTGAAAACTCCATTAATTGGATTTGTTGGTCGGGCAACTTATCAAAAAGGATTTGATTTAATATTTGAAACGATGCCAGAAGTTTTGGAAGAAAACAATGCCAATTTTATACTCCTATCTAAAGGAGAAAAGTCAATAGAAGAAAAAATAAAGGATTTTGCAGAAAGCTATCCAAACAAAATAATAGCCTTAGTTGGACACTGTCCACCCATAGTTCCAATTATATATGCAGGATGCGACTGGACTGTTGTGCCTTCTCTTTGGGAACCTTGCGGATTAACCCAGATGGAGTCAATGGCTTACGGAACCCCCGTAATTGCAAGAAATACTGGCGGATTGAGTGACACCGTAATTTCAATTCATCCCGATCCCCATAAAAACCCAAATTTTGATATTGCTACAGGAGTTTTATTTAATGACTATGATAAATACGGATTTAAATGGGGTATTGAACACGGCCTCTACTGGACATTCTACAATCTGGACGAAGCATGTCTTTTTATAAATTATAAGCATGTTCACTGCCCAGAAAGTCCGTATGAAGAAAATAGTCCATTATCTTTGATTATTAAAAATTGTTACAATCATGTGCAAAAAAACCTGAGCTGGCAGAACAACGACAGCGCTGAAAGATACAGAGCCCTTTTTGGCGGGGCCATGTATAAACACTATTTTAAATAATTATAATTATTCTTTGGGAGGAGTACTATGGACGGGGAACTATCCTTCAAATACGATAATGTAATGGAAGAAACTTTGGGCACTTTTGGGATTAGTGTCAACGAATTAGAATATTTTAAAAACGAATCTTCTAAAACCATTGAAATTTTAAAAGAAAAAGAAATAAACGGAAACTTAGGATTTTTAGATGTTTTAACTGATAATTTGGATCGATATCATGAATTAAAAGAGCATTCCCAAAATTTTGAAAATATGCTGATTATTGGAATAGGCGGATCAAATTTGGGGTTAAGGGCCACTGAAGCGGGAATACTTGGAAATTTTTCATCAAGATATGAAATTCCAAGAATATTTTATATGGACAATTCTGACCCTGAAAAAACCCATGATATTTTATCAAACATTGATTTAGAAAAAACTCTCGTGTTTGTAATAAGTAAATCCGGAAATACCGTTGAAACTCTTGCTAATTTCTTTATAATCAGGAATTTAATGAAAAAGAAAAATATTGATTTAGGAAAACATGTAGTTTCAATAACTAGCGGCGGAGAACTTAAAAAAATTACTGAAAAAGAAAATTATATTCATTTTGAAGTTCCAGAAAATGTCGGAGGAAGATTTTCTGTTCTTTCATCCGTTGGAATTGCCCCCCTTTCATGTACTAGTGTAGATATTGAAAAATTAATTGAAGGCGCTAAATCCATGGAAAAAGCATGTAAAAAGGAAGATGTTTTTAAAAACCCTGCCTTAATTAATGCAGTAATCCATAAAATTATGTATAATCGTGGAAAAACCGTTTCTGTAATGATGCCCTACATTGAAAGACTTAGAAGTTTTGGAATGTGGTATGGGCAACTCTGGGCTGAAAGTTTAGGAAAAAAAGGTTTTGGGCAAACTCCCGTTATCGCAGTTGGTGCAACGAGTCAGCATTCCCAGCTTCAACTTTATATGGATGGCCCAAAAGATAAAATTGCGACATTCTTAAAAGTAAATAAATATAAAAATGATTTAAAAATTGAGTATGAGTATGAACATCATCTTTCAGGCCATAATTTATCAGAAATAATCGGTTCAGAACTGGTTGGAACTGAAAACTCGATGACACATAATAATGTCCCAAATGTAAAGATTTCACTTTCAAAATTAAACGAAATCACCATGGGAAAACTTTTCCTGATGTATGAAATGCAAACTGCAATTTCGGGAGAACTTTACGGAATTAATGCATTTGATCAACCTGCGGTTGAATACGGAAAAAAAATAGCTCATGAATGTTTAACGGGTTCAAACGTTAATTCTGAAAACAAATCCCTAACTGGAAAATACACCATAACATCCAAATAATTTTATTTTGAGGGGAAATATGGAACTGATTAATCACGTTAAAGACTTTTCAAACGTATCTATTTTTTTAGCATATAATGTAAATGTCGATGCATTGAAATACTTGGCAGATTCGTCAGATATTGAAAAATTAAAGGAAAATTTTAGTGATTCAGAAATAATTACAAAAATTGAAGAATATCCTCGAACAATTGAAAAACCGATAGATTTTGTTGCAAGATTAATTCATGCTATGAAATCTGGAAAACCTGCAGAAGTTCCATTAAAAAATAATTTAGAAATTGATACTTTTTTAAACAGTTTAACTTACAATGAAGAAAGAATGGGCGGCCAGGTAGGAATAATCTCAAATTTACTCTCTATTTTAGATTTAAAAAAAATAATTTTCTATTCACCGATTTTAGCAAAAAAACAGGCTGAAATGTTTGAAAATAATGAAAATTTAGTATTTCCAAATATAATCGATGGAAAATTAGTTTTAAAAAAACCAATTGACTCTTTTAAAAACGATGAACTTAAAATAAACAGAATTTTTGAGTATAAGGAGGATATTGAATTTTATTTACAGAATGAAAAAATCATAACTCCGCAAAGTAACAGGTTTATCGTTGCATCCCGCCCTGAAAATTTGCGAATTGAAATAAAAGAAGAATTGAAAAGTCATCTACCTGAAGTTGGTAAATTAGTTGATTGTGCAATAATTTCAGGTGTTCAGGCGATAAAAGAGGAATATTCTGATGGAAAAACTGCAGAATATTACCTAAATCGAGTTAAAGAAGATATAAAATCGCTAAAAAAAGAAAATAAAGATTTAAAAGTTCATTTTGAATTTGCATCAATCCAAAACACTGAAATGAGAAAAAAAATTGCAGAATCGATCTTGCCTGAAGTTGACTGTGTTGGAATGGATGAAACTGAAATTGCAAACATAATCCATGTTTTAGGCTATGAAGATTTAAGTGAAGGAATTTTAAAACACAGTAAAATTGAAGATGTTGTAAAAGCTTCAAAAATACTTTTTGAAAAGTACAATTTAGAAGGAATGCAAGTACATACAATGTACTACATAATGTACCTCTGTAAAAAAGGCGGCATTTTAAGTGATGAATCTTTAGAAAAAACTCTCGAATTTGCAACAATCTTAGCTTCGACAAAAGCGGCCCTCGGACAAATTTCAAATATTGATGATTTAAAAACAGGACTTGAAATTCCACATAACAAACATGGTAAAGTCCTAAAAGAGATAGTTGAAAAACTTTCAAAAGAAAAAGAATTAGAGGATTATAGGATTATTTTAGTTCCTTCAAGAATCGTTGAGAACCCAAAAAGTACCGTTGGACTTGGAGATACAATTTCAGCAGGTGCTTTCGTTGGATATGTATCTGAACTTAAAAAATTAAAAAAGTAAATAATTTATTGGGTTGGGCATGAGCCTCCAAGAGCAGGTGGTGCTTCATCATCGACACCTGGCCTGTATCCAAGCTCTTTTCTTGTTTTTTCCTGAACTTTGTGGAATATTCTTGCAACTGGAATTTCCATAGGACATACATCTTCACACTGGCCGCAGTTTACACAGCTAAATGCCATGTGTGACATTCTAACTCCCTGGAACATTATTGGATTAGGAGGTATTGATCCTGAATCGAGGTAGTCTGCATTAAGTGCACATTCTCTACAGAAACATACTGGACATACATCCCTACAGCCGTAGCATTTTATACATTTATTCCATTGCCTGTTCCATTCTTCAATTGTTGGATATTCTTCTTCCAACCATTTGTTTTTGTAGTCTTCGCCCATTTTCAACATTGAGCTTTCTACTTTGGCCCTTATTTCAATTCCTTTTGGATTTGGAGATTTTTTCTTAATATATCCATCTTTTTCTGCATCCTCAAGTAATTGCTTACCTTTTTCAGTGCATACCTCCATGAAGGTATATTTTCCAGCATCCTCTCCAATTACACCCCAGTTTCCAGCAGCAATGTCTGCTTTTCTTGGGATTTTTTCATCACATCTCTGACAGTTTACTCTTCTTCCGTAGCCGTTGTCTTCGAGATCGTGCATTTTAACTTCTTTGTGGGATCCGTCGTTCATTACGATTATAAACTTACCCTTGTCGATTTCTTCTTTTACAACGTCTTTTGGATCTACTTCGTAGAACAATTTTATCATTTCCATTGCGGTTTTTGGAGGAACCGTTCCACCGCAATTTAATCCAATCATGTAGACATTGTCAAGATTAATCTGTGCTCTTTTTGCAAGTTCAACAATTGCCCTCATGTCACAAGGTTTTACGGGAACTGCAATTTTTGCATCTTGTAAGTATTCTTTTATAATTCCGCCCCACATTGTAGGGGCGCAGTGGAGAGAACCTGCAGTACTCAACAAATCTTCTGAAGATGTAACAAACGTTGGAATTGCGTCATATACATCGACACCTTTTTTCAAAGCTAAAACACCATCTACAATACCCTTGTCTAAAAGATATTTGAATAGTGCGGTAACTGCACCACCACATTCTCCTTTTTCGAGTATTGCTGGGTCAGAAGCCTGTACATAATACATTTCATTGCTCATGATATCCCTCGTTTAAAATCCCGATTTTGGGAAAATTATATTTTCTCCACTTTTGCAGCACATACTTTGTATTCTGGGATTTTACAGTTTGGATCCTGAGCAGGATTTGTTAAGATGTTAGCTGCAGTTTCTGCAAAGTGGAATGGCATAAATACGACACCTTGTTTGATATTTGGTGTTACTTTTGCATTTACAACAACTTCGCCCCTACGGGTTGAAACTTTGACTTTTTGTTTATTTTTAATTCCCATATTTTTAGCATCGTCTGGATGAATTTCAACAAATCCTTCGTTTATTTCATCAGCCATGTGCTTACTTCTTCTGGTCATTGTTCCGGTGTGGTAGTGGAAAATGATCCTACCTGTTGTAAGAACCATTGGGTATTCTGAATCTGCCATTTCGTCTGGATCTGCATAATCTATTGCAAAGATGTTTCCAAGTCCATCAGGAGTTAAACATTTTTGACAGTGGAGAATCGGAGTTCCTGGGTCTTCACAAGTTTTGCATGGCCAGTGGAGTCCATCTACACCAAGTCTGTCGTAAGTTACACCTGCATATTGAGGAGTTACTTTTGCAATTTCTTGGAATACTTCTTCAGGAGTTTCAAAGTTGAATAATTCTCCCTGACCCATCTTTTCGGCAATCATTTTTACGATTTTCCAGTCAGCAATTGCTTCACCCGGAGAATCTACTGCTTTATTGATTTTTTGGATTCTTCTTTCAGTATTTGAGAAAGTTCCATCCTTTTCAGCCCATGAAGCTCCAGGTAAAACTACATCTGCAACCTGTGCAGTTTCTGTTAAGAAAATATCCTGAACTATCAATAAATCAAGACTTTTTAACGCATGCTCCACGTGGTGAATGTCTGGGTCTGAGACCATTGGGTTTTCACCCATTACGTAAACACATTTAACCTGTTCTCCAGCTTTTGCAAGCATGTCTGGAATCGAAAGACCGACATTTGGATCAACAGTGGTATTCCATGCTTCCGCATATTTTTCATGGTTTGCAGGAACTGCCTGATATCCAGGGAATACGTTTGGAAGTGCACCCATGTCACATGCTCCCTGAACGTTATTTTGGCCCCTTAATGGATTTACACCAGTTCCGGGTTTTCCGATGTTTCCGGTAATCATTGCCAAGTTACAGCAAGATTTTACGTTGTTTACACCAGTTGTAAATTGCGTTATACCCATACAGTAAAGTATCGATGCTGCACCTGCACTACCATACATTTTAGCAGCTTCGACAATTAATTCCGGAGCTACACCGGATAATTTTGATGCATACTCAGGAGTATAGGTTTCAAGCGTTTTCTTAAGTTCTTCGTATCCTTTTGTTCTATTTTTGATGAATTCTTCATCGATCAAGTTTTCTTTTACAATAACATTCATTATTGCATTCAATACTGCAATATTTGTACCAGGTAATAACTGTAAGTACAAATCAGCCTGTTTTGCAGTTGGCGTGTATCTTGGATCTATTACAATTATTTTAGTTCCTTTTTCTTTTGCTCGAACGACTCTTCTCGCAATCAAAGGGTGTTGTTCAAACGTATTTGAACCGATTATGAATATACAGTCTGCATCTTCTATATCAGAAATTGAATTTGTCATAGCACCTGAACCAAAGGCTTGCCCTAAACCGACCACAGTTGCCGAGTGTCAAAGTCTCGCACAGTGATCAACATTATTAGTTTTCATTACTGTTCTTGCAAATTTTTGAAATACATAGTTGTCTTCATTGGTACATCTTGCAGATGAAAAGAATCCGATTTCTTCAGGGGAATAATTTTGTAATTTACCAGAAATCAGGTCGAGTGCTTCATCCCATGATGCTTCCACCAATTCTCCATTTTTTCTGATTAATGGAGTTGTCAACCTATCATCACGGTGTACAAATTCGTGACAATAACTACCTTTAATACAGGTTTTTCCCTCATTTACAGGGTGTCTTTTAAAAGGATTGGTCCCAACAAGTGTCCCATCCTTTACTACGAGGTCCACACCGCAGCCTGTTCCGCAATATGGGCAAATCGTATGGATAAAGTTTAATTCCATTTTTGATCACCATTTTAATTATAAAATGGCAAGGTTTGGTTCGATTAAAAAGACGGTGTTCCGAAAACTGGTTCACACCATCAAGTTGTGCTATTATAATTTATTATGACATAATGGATAAGATTAAATGAATAAATTGAAATATAAAAAATGGTAGATATAGTTAAGTATTTTATGTAGGCTAATGTAGGCAGATAAAGTTAGGCTATTTTATCTGAACTATTTGGCTAATTTGGCTAGTTAAACTCTAATGGGTTAGATACGGGATGTGTCCGCCACTCAGGCATCATCCACATCAAACTTTTAGGCTATTTTTACTAAATCCCCAGTTTCAATATCCATTATATATCCATCGATATTGATATCTTTAGGGAATGCAGGGTGGTTTTTCAAAAGTTCAACACCTTCGACAACATTGGTTTCTTCGCAGTGCATTCTGCCAAGCCATGCTTCGAAATCAGGGGTGAAATTTGGATTTGCACCTCGCTCTACCATTTTTTTCTTGACTATTTCAAAGTCTGCAGCTGCCATTCCACAATCAGTATGGCCAACAATCATAATGTCTTCAACATCCAGTAAATATACTGCAACTACTAAAGACCTGATTACATCTTCTGTTATGATATTTCCTGCGTTTTTGATTACTTTCGCGTCACCTTGAGCTATTCCGAGCTTTTCAGAAAGAAAGTTGACGAGTCTAGTATCCATGCAGGTCACAATTGCGAGTTTCTTCTTTGGTTTTGCATTTTCTCCCAAGTTATAACCTCCATGTATTCTTAGATTTTTCGGATTCCAATTCCGTATATTTTGGGTTTCCAAAGGTTTGGAATACCCATTATTCCAAAAAATTTGTAGTGTTTTGCAACAACTCCGTAGAGTTCTATAATATCCCCTTTTTTTATTCCTTCTGGAACAGGAGAAATTAAGTTGGAGAATATTTCCCCAGTATCATCCTTAATTCGGATAGTAGGTTTCGTAGAAATCCCATATACTACCTTATCCAATTTTCCTATGACTTTGACTCTCTGATTTAAGTTATCTTTAGTTATTTCCGATATTTTATATTCCTCAGCATAATGCACATATTCGGGGAGGAGTTGATCCGATAGTTCTTTATTCATCTGGGAAATTTTAATCGGAATTAAAGTTAAACCTAGGATAAATGGAATTGCCATAATTAGTATCCAAATGTTTCTACTAACGTAGAGAGACCATGCAGTAAACACTAAACATATTATCAGCGAAATAAATGCTGAAGGCGTGGTTTTTGCATGTCTTTTTAGATCACTTAAAGATACGTTTAATTGCATTCTAACACCAAAAAAATGAAGTTAATATTCTTCATCTTTAGATTTTTTTACCGTATGCGAACTGGTAGATCATTGATACGAATACCACTGCACCAATAATATTTCCAATAGTTACTGGAATTATATTCCAAATCCACCAATCTACAACAGTTACTGTTGCACCTAGCATCATACCTGCAGGGATAAAGTACATGTTTGCCACACAGTGCTCAAAACCTGTTGCAACGAACGCCATGATTGGGAACCATATCATGAAGAATTTACCAAGAATACTTGTTGAAGCCATTGAACCAATAACTGCAAGGTTAACCAACCAGTTACAACCAATACCCTTAACGAGTGCTGCAAGCCATCCTGCGGATCCTGCTGCCATGTAAGGTAAAACTTTAGCTTGGGCAGTACCTATTGCAGTTTGACCAAATGCATTTACACTTGCTGCACCCGTTGCTGAGTCAAATGATCTCAATGGGCCAAATGCCATCATTGAAGCATATATTAAGGAACCAATGAGGTTACCAATGTAAACATAAATCCATACTTTAATCAACTGTGCATATGATGCCTTTTTCTGGAAAACTGCCACTGGCAATAACATCATATCTCCAGTAACTAGTTCCATTCCGGTTAAGACAATTAAGATCAGCCCTACGGGGAATACTGCGGCTGCCATGAATTTACCTAAACCGGCACCCATTGCTGCACCTATACCTGTTCCTACAACGGTAGCGAGTCCACCACCCATTGCAATGTAAGCACCGCCCATAACTCCTCTGACAAGAAGTTGGCTTGGACTAAGGTTTCCTTTTACTTGACCTGCATTTCCTGCAAGTTCCACCATTTTATCAGGTGGGTTTACATCCATGATATTACCTCCATGTGAATATTGTGGTCTTGTGGGGTACTAGCACCACATATGTATGTATTATATATTATAGTTATCGATTGGAATGATATCATAAAGATTAAATACTTCTTTATAGTCCAAAAAAAGGGTAATTTATAGAAATTAAATAATAAGTTTTGTTAAGTAGTAGTAGTTAACTTGATGTAGTTGAAATTTTTAGTATTTCTAACTTTAAAAAAATAAAAAATTAGGATTATGCCATTGTAAACTGAGCTTCGTCCGCCTTAACTGCAGTACCGTATCCCAAATATTTACCGTCTGCACAAGTAATTCTAAAAGCAATTAATCCCATGCCTCCTTTAGCAAGTACTTGTTCTTCCAAATCTTTAACGATAGCATCTACGTTATCGGATACTGCAGAAACTATGCCCATATAGTACAGACCAAGTCCGGGAATGTCGTCTGCAGTAGTAATTATAAACTTTCCTTCAAAAACCATAAGGACACCTCTTAGATATACGCGCCCCACAAAACCGTTTATAAGTTTGATATTGAAAATATATATATTTTATTATCTGAATATTAATAATAAAAATTGTAAAATATGTAGTAAGATAATTTTTAAGAATAAGTTCCCATTAAACTTAAAAATAACTGTAAAAACATCTTTTTTAAAAAAATAATATATTAAAATAAGATTGGTATTGATAATTACTGCCCTTCGACAGAAATTGGAAGTATTATATGGAAAGTACTTCCTTTTCCAAGTTCACTTTCAACCCAGATTGAACCACCATGTGCTTCAACAATACTCTTGCAGACTGCAAGCCCCAGTCCAGATCCGCCTTTTTTCCGTTTTGTTGATGAATCAACCTGATAAAACCTATCAAATACTTTTTCCATATCTTTTTTAGGAATACCTGCTCCATGATCCGTTACTTTTAAGTGCAGACCTTCGTCTTCTAAAGTCCCGTTTACCAGTATAGATTCATTTGCAGGGCTGAATTTTATCGCATTTTCTATCAAATTAGTGAGAACTTGAGTAATTCTATCTTTATCGGCTTCTAGCGTGATCTTTTCAACGTTCTTATTTAATTTAATATTTTTTTCTGTTGCGAGTGGCTTTAAATATTGAATAACATCGCCTACGATTTCGCAGATATTCACTTTTTCCCGATACATTTCAAGTTCTCCACGCTCTATCTTTGAAAGATCAAGCATGCTCTCGATTAATCTCCTAAGTCGCACTATATTATCATCTGCGACTTGTAAACATTTTCTTTGCGAGTCATTTATTGCACCCATCGTTCCATCAAGAACTAGTTCAACGTAACCTTTTATGGAAGTAAGAGGTGTCCTCAATTCATGTGAAACGATTGCAATTAACTCTGATTTTAAATTATCGAGTTCTTTTAATTCATTGTATGATGCTTTCAATTCTTCTGCGTGTTTTTTTAGTTTTTCGTCGGAAATATTAATTTGAGTTGCCATTTTGTTAAAAGCTTTCGCAAGTTCCCCAAACTCATCATCTGAATCAACAATAACCTTTTGGTCATATCTACCATTACTTAAACGCTCAGCACCCTGTTTCAACTGTTCGAGTGGCTTTATTATTCCACGGTTTATTAGGTAAGATACAAGTAAAGCAATGAATAAACCAATCAATCCTACTGCAAAGGTTTGGTTTCTAACATCTGCCTGTAATGCCAAAAATTTACTTTCAGGCGTACCTACAAAGAGCATTCCAATAATTTTATCATCTGAATCATAAATTGGTTCGTAAGCAGTTAAATACCATTCATTTACCACAAATGCCCTACCATAATATGTGTTCCCACCTAAAACAACATATTTATAAACCTCTTCTGAAACTAGTGTTCCAATGGCCCTTCCACCATTGTCCTGAACATTGGTAGATATTCTAACACCGTCCAAAAATATTGTTGTGGCATCTTTTGAAGCATCTTTTACTGTATCCACTATAGAATAATCCTTATTTAATATATCAACAGCCATTGCAGCCCCAAGCAAGGTTCCATCTTCATCATAAATTGGTTCCATGGATATTAAAGCCATTGCACTATCCTGAACACTGTCTGTTGAATCTATTGAATCTTCCGTTCCTTTTATATCAATATTTACAACTTCATCGACATCTTCGTATTTTATGGCTTCTTTATCGAGAACTTCTATCGAGGTATACCCTGTACTATTTACCACCTTTTTAAAAAGATTATCATAAGATATATCCCCACTTACATCAGAATTTGATCTTGCAATTACTTGTCCAGTGTTATCGAAAAAAACTACGAAATCAGGATCTGATGCATCTTTGTAGGATAGTGCCAGATTCTTTAGTTCAGAAATATCCTTATTCTTTAAAATATCAACAGTATTTTCATTTAAAACAATATATCTGTTCATTGCAGATATTTTATCCAATTTAAGATTTACCACACTTTCTGCAGTGTTTAAATCGTCATTTATCTTTTCCTGTGCTTGTTTTGTCATCTCAGTGTTTATTGTATCGGTGGATACTGCACCAAGCATTACTATTGGAATCAATGCCGTGATTATGGAATAAATTATCAATTTAGTTCCTAATCGTTTAATAGGTGGTATAGTGTTCATTTTAATCCCCTAGCCCTATGTAAATTAATTTTTATTAAGTATGGTGCTAACTTTTTCCATCAAATCTTCCCTATCAAAAGGTTTAACAATGCAATCATCAACTTTTTTATCAATTGCAGTTTCAAGAGTACTCATTTGAGCATTTGCAGTCAACACAATTACCGGAATATCAAAACCATCTTGTCTAATTTTATCTAAAAACTCCCAACCCGTCATTCCTGGCATCATAATATCAAGTATTATCAGATCAGGATTTTCTTTAATCTGTTCGAGACCTTGATATCCATCATGGGCCACAATAACATCATAATTGTTAATTTCTAAAATAATTTTAACTAAATTTAGTATATCTTCTTCGTCTTCAACTACTAAAATTTTTTTCATTATGCACACCTAATTGGGGTTAAATCATTGTAATTATCTTTAATTTAAAAAAGATGGGTTTGTGGTACTCAGAGCACACATCAAATATATAAATATGACCTCATATACTAAGCAAAAAAAAACTATGACCATATAATATTTATAGATTACGAAGCACATTTATATTGTTATTTAAATTACTGGTACTTTAAAATTATTATTTAATCTAAATACTGGTGTTATTGTGGAATTTATCGAATTCGGGTATGGTACTTCAACAGATAAAAATTCTTTAAAGGCTGGTGCACATGCTGCATCCGATGCTTTGAAAATGATGAAAAAGTATTCGGAAAAGCCCAATATTGTATTTTTGTATTCTTCTCCAGATTACGATCCTGAAGAAGTGCTTAATGGTGTTAAATTAATACTTGGAAATACTGTCCAGATAGTTGGTGGAAGTTCAAAATTTCAAGTTTGTGGAAATAAATTTTTAGAAAACGGCGTTTCAATTGGAATTTTGGGTTCAAAATACTTCAGTACTGGAATGGGGGTTGGACTTGGAATTTCGATAAATCCAAAAGAATCTGGAAAAAAAGCAGTTAAAGATGCAGTTGAAAACCTCGGAATGCTTCCAAAGCTGCTTTATGTAATAATGGATTTTTGCAAATGCGAAGAACAGGTTTTAAAAGGAGTTGTTGAAGAACTCGGTGTCACGATACCTGTTTTTGGAGGAGTTTCTTCAGATAATTTCGAATTTGAACATACATACCAATATGGAAACGATGTTTATCTAGACAGTATCGTTTGTGTCGCATTTGGCGGAGATATAGTGCCCAAAATTTCATATAATAACTACGAGTATAACGAAAATCAGGGAAAATTAGAAAATTTAATTACTAAATCAGAAAAACGTTCCATTGAAGAAATAGGCAAGGTTTCGGCAGTAAAAAGATATATTGAAATTTCAGGATACGAAGGTTCTGAAAAAGAGCTTGAAAAAGATCCAGAATTTTATTTATCTCATCCATTAGGTATTTTAGATACAGCAGGAGATATCCACTTTAAAGGTCCGATAGCAATTAAAAACAAGAAATTAATTACTGGATCGAATATAAGCAATTCAAATGAATTGAAAATAGAAAATATTGATAAAAACGAGTTAAAACATATATTTGAAACGAATACTAATGTTTTAAAAAATACTCAACCACATTACGATCCTGCATTCACATTTTGCAATATTTCATCATTCTTGTCAGAGATTGATCCTGAAAAAATTGGAAAACTAATTGAAAATTCAGACGTAAATCCATTTTTTGGAAGTTCAACGTTTGGAGAAATTTCTTTTAGAAAATACGGAAACTATTCAATGAGCATGTGTTCTTTTGCACCAGATTTAGTTACAATAAGTGCTAAAGAAGGAATTCACATGTTTACAAAACACCCTGCAACAAAAGAAACACTTTTAAAAATCCATGAGCTTGGAGGTTCCGTAAAAGTTGAAGAACTTGCAAAAGCGCTTGGAATTCATAGAAGATCCGCATACGATAGGATCGATCCGCTCTTAAAATATGGATTTATCGAAAAAGATCAGGCAGTTATTACTATAACAGATTTTGGAAAACTACTGCTTAAATTCGAATTTTAATTAAAAAAATAAAATAAAAAAATTTTTAAATTAAATCTACTGAAGTTAACCTTTTTGAAATCAAATTTAATATATTTCGCAAATTCTCTTCGTTATTGTAGCTTTCAACAATTTTTAAGAGTTCATTTCTATCCATTTTTTTGTATTCTGTTACATATTCTGTGATTAATGGAATACATCTTGTAAGTTCATCAATTATTGAAATTGTTGATTTTCTTGCAGTTCTTGAAAGGGGATTTAAATCAATTGCAATTACTGTTTTTCCCATTTTAACTAGTGCTTCAGCCCGGTCACCATCTTCGAGAGGAACTAAAATCACATCTGAAGTGTAGATTCCAGATTCTGAAACTTTTCCCCTCAAATGATCAACACCTGGAATTTGTTTATCTGCATTATCTATGCCTAAAAGAACGATTCCATTTTTAATATCATTTTCAAATACGTCCTTTATTTTTTCTTCCCGCTCAGTTGTCCTGTAAAACAAATTAACTTCGATTTTGCCGTTTAACTCTTTTGCTAGCTCAACAAACTCGTCTTTTGCCAAAGCTACACTGTTTCCATTTACTGAAATTACAGGATTTTCTGCTAAAACTAAAAGAGCTGCTGAAACTTTTATGGAATTTAGTGCAACATCGGTCGTGTTTTCTCCGATCAAATAATCGAAAGTTTCGCCCCTTCCATGAGCAATCATTCCGCCTTTTGCCAGGACTCCTGATTCAAATGCTTCTACAATTCTGTCTCGATTCAATAATGATTTGTACCTTGGATGGGATTCTGGAACCATCATGTTCTCACCGTTTTTTTATTCTCACAATGTTTATTTTTCAAAGATATGCATTGATCATTTTTATTAGTTTACTACATTGAAGAACAAACACTTCAAATATTCAAGGTCTTTATTTGCCATCGTTATTATGTGGTCAGGCGCCTGTGTTCGGTATGACCCGATTTGTCTTATTTCTTTTTTAGCCCTCAATGATGAAGAAACAATTGTATGTTTAAAACTTTCCCTATCGATATGGTGCGAACAAGAACACGTTACGAGTATTCTTTTTGCCAGTTTCAATCCAAGGTAATTCATTGAATTGTAAGCATTTAACGCATTTTTGATATCTTTTGAAGAATCTGTAAATGCTGGAGGATCAAGCACTACTACATCGAATTTCTCGTTATTTTTAATCATTTCTTTCATTGCATCAAACGCATTTGAAACTATACAGTTATAATTTTTAACTCCGTTTAATTCCATGTTTTCTTCTGCAACAGCAAGTGCTTTGTCGGATAAATCAACTGCTGTAACTTCCCCACCTTTAATTCCTGCGTGAACTGCAAATCCTCCGGTGTAACTGCAGATATCGAGTACTTTATCGCCAGGTTTCACATAATTTTCAAGATCAATTCTGTTGTCCCTTTGATCTAGGAAAAATCCGGTTTTGTGGCCGTTCATGTTTACGTTAAATTTAGCGTTTCCTTCAGAAATTACAGTTTCAATTTGTGATTTATCGCCAAAAATCTTTGTTTTTACGTCACTTCCCTTTTTACCGCTTTGAACATACATCGTTTCAACGTCGGTAATTTCAGAAATGCACTCAAAAATTAAATCTGAATAATTATCCATAATATTTGACGAAATCTGAATTGAAGCAATTTTATTATATTTGTCGAGTATAATTGACGGTAAATAATCTGCTTCGGCATAAATCATCCTGTAAGTATCTTTATAATTCAATATATCGGTTCTGTATCTATTCGCATTATTTATCCGTTTAAAAAAGAAATCTTTATCGATTTCTTCGTTTTCCCTTGTTAAAATTTTAATTAATGGAAATTTTGGATCGTATAACGCTTTTGCAACGAAATTTCCATTATAAGTTATGTCAACAATTTCTTCCGTTTTAGAAAAATCGTCTTTGTTAACTATGGCGTTTTTGTAAATTATGTTTGAAAAATTTTTTAAAGACTGATAAGCCCGTTTATCAATTTGAAATGACATAAAAACCACCGGATTTATAAAAAAAATCGAAATAAAATAAATTAAAAGAAATTATCTGTTCGTGTGTGCTTCCCAGTCAGCGAGGAATTTTGCAATTCCGTTGTCTGTTAACGGGTGGTTGAATAATTTATCGAGTACATCAAATGGAATTGTTGCAATGTCTGCTCCCATTTTTGCTGATTCTAAAACGTGGATTGGGTGTCTTACTGAAGCTACGATAACTTCTGTTTCGATTCCGTATGCGCCAAATACTTGCATAACTTCTGAAATTAAAAACATTCCATCCTGCCCAACATCGTCGAGTCTTCCAACGAATGGGGAAACGTATGAAGCTCCAGCTTTTGCTGCGAGTAATGCCTGGTTTGCTGAAAAGATTAATGTAACGTTTGTTTTTATTCCTTCATTTGAAAGTGTGTTTACTGCTTTCATTCCTTCTTTTGTCATTGGAATTTTAACTACGACGTTTTCTGCAATTTTTACGAGTTCTCTTGCTTCTTTAACCATTCCTTCCGCATCAAGTGCGATAACTTCAGCACTTACTGGCCCATCAACGATTGAGCAGATTTCTTTGATTACCTCATAAAAGTCTCTTCCTTCTTTTTTAATTAAACTTGGGTTTGTTGTAACTCCGTCAACTAAACCAAGTGCGTTAAATTCTTTAATTTTTTCAACATTTGCAGTGTCTAAAAAAAACTTCATCCTTTCACCATTTGTGTTTCGCTTTTATTAGAGTTATAAATAAAGATATTTATAAGTAATGTAGCTTGAAAATTTTATAAAAAGGTTAGATTAAATTCTTCAGCGAGCCATTTTGCAGTTTTTGCGGATTTAGGATATTTATTAAAAATTTTTTCAATCAGTTCATTTCTATCTTTTGAAGTTATTCCAAATTCCAAAATTTCAAGTACAATTTTTTCAACTTCCAAAACCTTCCCGTTTGGAACTTCGAGGGCCATACAAAAGTTAGTTTCTTTAAATTTTTCTCGCAATATTGGAGAAATCGATGCCATCAAAACACCATTATCTAAATCAACAAATGGAGGAATTCCTTTTAAATCGACTCTTTTTAATTCGGTTAAATTGGAATAAGATTTTTCGGAATACGAATGGATTTCAAAATAAAATTCAGGAGTATATTCTTCAATTAATTTTAAAAGAGATATTCCTTCTTCTGTTTCGTAGTATTTTGGAGTTAGGGTTGAATAGTACTTTGAATCGTTTACAAGTTCGGGAATAATTATTATGTTTCCAGAAACTTTTAATTTTGAAATATTTTTTTGTAAATTTTCTAAAATCTGTGATGTATATTTTGATTCGTTCCCGTGAATTCCTGCTAAAAAGAGCTTTTTTGGACATTTATTTTCAAAATTATTGTAAATTTTCAAAATTTCACCAAAAAAGTTAAAAAAATAGAAAAATTAAAGTGTTGCAAGCTTAAATCCATCTTTTACTAAAACTGTTGCTGCAGTTACTGGTTTTTCAAATTCTTCGTAGTCCATTACAAATTTAGTTAAATCTTCTGCCGTTTTTCCAGTAACTGAAATTACCTGATGTTCCGTAATTTTACATGCATCGTAGACGCCCAAGTAGTATGCTTTTCCAGCTTCAAGTTCAACTTTTTTGATTCTAACATCGCTGTCAGTTACATATCCCATGTAAGCTTCATCTTTTGTTATAACTACTGCAATTCTTGGAGTGTTGTAGTCGTCTTTTTCATAATCCATTGTTAATAATGAATATGATAACGCATCTCTTATTGGAAGTCCAAGTTTAATTTTGTCTGCAATTATATCCGTGTGTGAGCCGTTTGTAGCTACTGCAACATCGCCTACAAGTTTTACACAGTTGTATGTAATATATGGGTTTTTAAACATTTCTTCCAATTCTTTTGGTAAAATTGAAACAGTATCGTCATCCATTACTTTTGCAAGCCTGTTTGGAAAGCTCCTGCTTGAAACTCTGTACGTTACAAAAGGATATCCCTCTTCCGTTTTTCCAAAAACTAAAAATCTACCAATATACATTAAACCACCTGATTTTAAAGTCTAATTATTCAGATATCGCATCTAATGGGCAATAATCCTTACATACTGCACAATTTGTACATATTTCATTATCAATTTCTGCCTTACCAAACGCAGAAATGGCTCCGACCGGACAGAATGGAACACATCCTGCACATCCTACACATTTGTCCAATATTTCCATGTTTTCACATTAACTACATTATAAACTAAGGTTATTTATTTCTTGGTTTTTTAAATTTATTTCGTATTCTTTAAGCTCTGAAATACCCATTCTGCTTTTACATTTCTCTTTTGGAATTAAATATAATAATTTAGGGTCGTCGTAGTCGCCTTTCAAACCTAAAACAATCATATCTTCTTCTGGAATTTCATCGTAAAGTTTTACAACTTCATTTACAGGGTATGTCTTTTTATAAATTGGATAAACTGATTTATCAAAATAATAGAGTTTTCCATCGTTTTCAGATAATCCGTTATTCATTAAATAATTAATAAACTGCTTATGTTCCCATTTTTCGCCAGTATCTTCAGAAATTACAGGAATATTTTCTTCGATAGTTTCTTCTTCAATTTCCACTTTTTTTGAAAAGTTTATTTGAACTTCGCCGTTATCAGAACTGCCTGTAACTTTGATCTTTTTAGTCTTTAATTTTCTAATAATTCCATTTATTCCAGATTTAAGTTTTTTATAACATAAATAAATTGCTCCCAAAACTATTGCTAAGAATATTATTGGGATAATTAAAATTAAACCAATTATTATTAATGGAATTAAAAATATCCAAAATATCGGGGAGATTTTATTTAAACTGTATATTTTCATCATATTTACACCTAAAACCAGGCTTCAAGACTTTTCTGGGATTTTTTATTGCCCAAAAGATTGCTAATTTTTTCAATGTTTGGTAAAATTCGATCTTTTGAAAAATCATTTTCTTCGATCAAAAATTCTGCCAGCTCCTCTTTTTTAGGGGTTTTCAATTTTGTATCGTATTCTGATGTTACATTAGGTTCATCAAATATTTTTCTAATTTCAGAATAATTTTCAATTTCGGATATATAATTTTCCATTTTACCTTTCTTAACGGTATCAATTGCTTTTTTTGGACCGAATCCTTTCAACCCACCAGGATTGTAATCAGTTCCAATCAATATTGCAACATCAATAAGCTGATCAAGAGAAACGTTCAGTTCAGATAAAGTTTTTTCCAGTTCTATCAATTCAATGTCTTTATTTGATGAAGTTATGTTTTTTACAACATTTTCTGCACCATAAAGGATTGAATCGTAATCCTGACTTATCACACAAAATGCATCGTTTGATTTTACAAGTTCTGCACACTGTGCTTCTCCTTCTGATGGAGCATTGATGTATGGAATTCCCATCAACTCAAGGAGTTTTTTGGAATTATCTATTGTTTTTTTATCCAAAAAATTTGCTCTTTTAGCATATTTTTGCATTTCTTCCAAGTTATTCTGCTCTTTTGCTTCCAAATAACTATCGAGTGCACCATTTCGGGATTTCCTTCTTTCTTCTTTTGTTTTTTCTTTTAAATCGTGAGATTTACCATCAAAAACCCATATTGGGGTCATTTCATTTTCTAGCATGTAAATTGTCTTATAAAAAATACCGTTGTAAGTTGAAGTAATTTCTCCATTCTTATTTTTTAAAGGACTTCCATCCCTTAAACGAATGCTTGATAAAAACTGGTAAATTACGTTCATCGCATCTATTGCAACAGTTTTATTCTTTAAAAATTTTAAAGAGATTTCCGTTTTGGGTATCAAATCTCCAAATTGAACTCCCATGTTAACACCGAATTGTAATTAAAAAAAGTTAATTTTAATTAATCTTTTTCTTTCATTTCTAAAACTACTTCTGCAAATCTATTTATTACTTTTTCTCTCAAACCTTCAACAAATTTCAAACTTCCTGCACATTCGTGTCCACCACCATCAAGGGATGCTTCAGGAATTTCTTCGATAAATCGGGTTACAATGTGGTTTAAGTTGAAGTTGAATTTTTCGCTTACTGCATCGGTTGCACGGACTACTGCAAAATCAGGACCATAAGACAGAGTGATTACCGGAGTACCTGCTTCATACTGTTCAACTATTGAATCATGTGCAAATCCACAGGTTTTTCCCGGAGCTGGGAATGTAAACTTGTGTGCATATTTTTCAACATCCAAAGTGTTGAAAACAATTCCATTTGGCAAGATCTGTGTTTTTATTGCAGGGCGTACTGCTTTCATCTGCCTGTCAACCATTGCCATTGCTCTTTCGTAGAGTATGTTTATAAGTTTTTCATGTCTTGCAAAGTCTTTTTTGTTCATACCATAGATATCTTCTACGATACCCATTCCATTCATGAATTTTAAGTAAAATGCTTCAAAATCCATGCATTGACCAATTTTTTCAACGTCTGCTCTTGAATATATTTTTCCAGTTCCAAACTCTGAACTGCATTTTGTAAGTCTTTCGAGTGCTATTTTTATGTAAGCTTCTACAGCTTCACCTTTTGCGTGGTCCCCAACAACTGCAATACCAGGTAAATGTTCAACGAGTTCGGTAACTTCTGAATTTATCATTCTTGCAACTTCTGTTGCTAAAGCACCTGCTGTAAGGTTGCTGTCTCCCCCAACAAGGTATGGGTTTACGTGTGCTTCGACGAATTCATCAATTTCTACTTTTCCATCGATTACTTCACCGGGGAAGTGGTGGTCAACAACTACAACTTCAATGTCGTATGCTTTAACTTGTGACACTGCAGGAATATCTTCATTAGTACTTCCGTTATCCACAAGAACAATTAATGGCATTTTCTGTCCAAATCTTAAAAAATCTTCAATTGAAAACAACAGATCTTTTGTTACGTCTTCTAACTCATAAAATGGAGCTTTTGAAGGACTTCTTCTAAAGTAGTGCCATTGTGCACCAGAATCCATTGAATATTTCTCCAAAACTGGAATTATTGCTTTTTCAAGAGCAATCCCACCACAGTACCCATCCGTGTCTGCGTGATGCCTGATAATTACAGGTCTTCCATCCAAAACTGCTCTTCGAATTCTTTTTGCTACATCTGCCATTTTTGGCCTTAATTTTTCCAAGATATCGCTTTCAACTAAAAATTCAATGTCGCTTTCAGGTTCTGCTTTTTTATCAAGTTCAATGTCAATTTTATCCATTACTTTTTGTTCAGCTTCGCCTTCGAGTTTTACAAGCTTCATTCTTTCGATCTGAAGTTTTCCATCCCTTACAGATACTGAACCAACTACATCAATAATTGAGCCCATTACTACGTCAGGGTGAGTCCTAACTCCTGCAGATTCAAATGCTGCAACCCATGCAACTTCTGAACCATCTGTAATTGTAAATACGGTTGGACCCGGAGTTTGAGCTGCCTGAAGAACTTCTCCTTGAACTCTAATAACCTTATCTTTCATATTCATTAATCCGGTATCGAATATTTCCTTGATATCGATTAATTCGTGTTCTTTTTCGAGTTTTTCGAGTTTGTATCCGGTAATTGGAACGTATCTTAAATCAAGTTCTCTTTTTTCGAGTTTTAATTCGGACACCTGTACAATAATTTCGTCTCCGATTTTAAAATCGCTTGGCCTTTTTCCAACAACTTCCCTAAATCTTAAAAGACCTCTTGTTTTTTCATTTAACTGAACGAATACTCCGTATTTTTCGGTTCGGTTAATTTTTCCCTTGTAAAATTTACCTTCTTCAAGATCGCTCATGGTAAACATGTTGTCTAAAACATAAACAACCTTTTTGTTCTCTTTTTGCGCTTCTTCCTTACCACTACAGTTCTCACAGGTGTTTAAATCTTTATCTTCAGGATATTTTCCAATTTCACGACCGCATGAATCGCATTTTACAACTTTTCCGGTTCCATTGCAGTACTCGCAATCTTCATATTCGGGAATCTTTCCAGTTCCGTTGCATGTTGGGCATGGAATTTCTTCGTCATCAAAATCATACTTTGAATTTTTGGAAGCATTTTTAAAATGACTTTTTGTTTCAAATTCTTCTAAATAGCCTTTTCCTTCGCATTCCGGACATTCAGAGTATTTTACCACTTTTTTTCCGGTTCCGCCACATATTTTGCAGTTTTCTATCATAGTATCCTCTTAAATTAGATTGATAAATATCCAAATCATGAAAATTAATCAAGTTCTTTAAAAAAGAATGTTGATTTAATTATAAATAATTAATTAAAAAATTACAGGATTAAAAAAAGATTTTAGGGGTTTTTATCTACTTTCCAGAATTTTATAAACTTTAAATATAAATATAAGGAATAATTATTTTTTAATTTTAAAAATATTATCATTGTATTAACCAATATCCAATTTAATGATTAAAAAATAGTATTTTAAAAAATTAAATCTGTTAAAGCCGTATTTCATAAATTAAAGATTTTGAAAATTTAATAGATATAATTTAAGTTAAAGGTATTCGTATCCTTTTTCAAAAGCCATTAAATTCTTTTTTTCCGTTCCTTTGGGTATACTGTCGAGAAGCGCTTTTTCAACTTCCTCTTTTGGAACTAATCCTGACAATTTTGTTAAAGCACCAAGCATTACGATATTTGCAACTATTCCAAGTCCAACTTCCTTGTTTGCAATTTCTGTAAATGGAACTTTGTATACTTCGTATTTTTCTTCGTAACCTTCAGGGAGGTTTACTAAGTCCCTGTCAACGATTACTCTTGCATTTTCTTTTAAATCATAACCGTATTTATCAAAAGCAGGTTGTGACATTGAAATGAGGATATCTGGCTGAATTACTTTTGGAAAATCTATTTCGATTTCTGAAATTACAACTTCAGACTTACTTGCACCGCCTCTTGCTTCAGGGCCGTAGCTTTGTGTCTGAACTGCTTCTTTTCCAGCGTAAAGGGATGCAGCACGTCCTAAAATAACTCCTGCTAAAATTATTCCCTGACCGCCAAAACCTGAAAATCTTATCTCTTTTCTCATGGTATCACATTATTCCTGTAATTTTTTAAGCTGTTCGACATATTCTGGTTTTTCGATATTTAAAAACTCTCCAACAACTATTTTGTTTAAAAGTTCTTCTTTTTCCATACTTTCTGCTTTTCGAACAGTTATTGCACTTTCTTTTAAATTTTTCATCATTTCAGAAGGTTTTCTTGAAACATTGAATCTTCCATAATAAGTTGGACACTGTGAAACTACTTCGATAAATGAAAATCCTTTCTTATCCATTCCTTTTTTAATTGAATTTGCAAGCTGGATCGGATTTGCAGTAGTCCACCTTGCTACATAAGTTGCCCCAGCTGCTTTTGCAAGTTCGCACAAGTCAAGCGGGTTTTCAGGGTTTCCGTAAGGTGCAGTTGTTGCTTTTTTCTCGTGCGGAGTTGTTGGCGAACATTGTCCTCCAGTCATTCCGTAAATATTGTTATTTATACAGATTACAGTTATGTCGATGTTTCTCCTACATCCGTGAATAAAATGATTTCCACCAATTGCTGAGAGGTCACCATCTCCAGTAAATACAACAACTTTTTTGTCATTTTGAATTACTTTCGTTCCAAGAGCAAAAGCAATCGGTCTTCCGTGAGTTGTGTGGAGTGAATCACAGAAAAGGTATCCTGGAACCCTTGAAGAACATCCAATACCTGAAATTGCGATGTAATCTTCGTTTTTGAGGGCTAATTTATCAAGAGCATTTGTAAAGCAGTTTAAAACAATACCATTACCACAACCAGAACAAAATATGTGTGGTAACCGGTCCTTTCTCATGTATTTTAGCGAAGGATGCATTTATCTCACCTAAATCTCTAAACCATGTTTAATAAGTCGAATAATAAAAATAATTAAAATCCAAATATAATTTGTTTAAGTTATTCTTAATGTTTATCGTTATTTTTTGTTCATGTTTGCAGCGGCATGTGTAAGCTCGAATACTGCGCCACCAAGGTCATTTCCGATATCCTGTAATTCTGAAATATCGAGTTCAATATCTGAATTTTCAAATGAAATTGCAACTGGCAAAAATTTATATGCAACTTCTACAATGTCAAATGGTTTGCAAAACATCTCTATTGCAACAAGTCCTGAAAAAATACCTTTTGATTCGTCCATGGATTTTGTAATTACCTTGTTTACAACGATATCCTGATTTAATGATGCAAGTATTTTTTTAATAATTATTTCTTCGGTTTTTCCATCGCCTTCAAATACTGCTTTTACCCTTAAAAGTCCTTCTTCACTTTCCATTAAGTAAATATCGTCTTCGTCACAACGTCCTTCTTTTAAAGCGTTTAGATCTGCATCAATTTCATTTTTTACATATACATTAAATGCGACACCGTATTTTTGAGCAAATTTTTTGAAAAAATCGATGATATAACCGATAGTGTTTCCCATTTCATTTCCAGAAATTTTCAATTTTGTAGGGGATACTACATCCAAATCCGCACCATACATCAAACAGTACTTAATGTAGTCCAAAACTGTTTCAAATTTTATTTTTAATTCTGTAATCCTCGTATAAAGTTCCCCTTCTTCATCTGATTCGTTTGATAGAACTTTTGCACCATATTTTTCCGTTATTTCTGCAATCAACTTTTCAAACTGTTCATCAACAATTTCTTTGTTATTTCCCTTTAATTCTTGGTATGATATAGTTTCAATCATAATATCCTCTTCAAACTCATTAGGACTTATGTATATTGCCTTACTATTTTTATAACTTTATAAGATTTGGGTGATTTAAAACCGTTTTGTAAAAATTGATAAATTGGTTTAAATTCTTTAAAAAATGAAAAAAAGTTTTTTTAATGTATATTATTCAGTTAATGAAAATCTCCCAACTACAAACTCTTTTTTAAGGGATGCTAAAAAGCTTCCTAACTTTGGCCCGTAGTTTTTACCGAGAAGTATTTTGTATGATGCAACGAACGCTTCTTTTGGTGCAAGTTCCAATTTTGTTGCAGTTTCGTACATTAATTCGTGAATTGTAGTTGCATCGATTTCGATTTGTTCTACTTCTTCAGAAAATGCTTTTAACCATGCTTTTTGCTCTTCTGAGAGTGTTTCGTACTGTTCTTTTGCTTGCTCAAGATCGTTTATTTCTAAATTTTCACCGTAGTCTGAAGCCCATTTTTTAGACATGTAAAGCCTTTTTTCGAGCCTTGATTTGTCGTATTCTGAAAATTCTGCTGGATTGTATCCATTTCTTCCCAAAATATCGAAAACTCTTTCCATGTCAATTTTTTGAGTTTCCTTATCGAGTGCAATTTGAGCAATAATTGAACAAAACCTGTATGCAACCTGTAATGGTAATCTTTCAGGTATTTTTGGAGTTACAAGTTCGTATAAACTTATTTTTTCGCTTTCATTGTCATTTAATTCTTCAATTTTTTGTTTTTCGATTAATTCGAAGTATTTTCTCTCGAGTTCATCGTAATCGTCAACCAGATTTGAAATTGCTTTTAAATCGAAATCTATATGTTTTGTGGGTTTTCCTTTTAAAATTAAGAATCTTAAAATTTCAGGATGGCAAATTTCATTCCAGTCTTTTACTGCAAATACAACTCCGGAAGATGAAGACATTGGCATTGCCTTGTCACCAATTTTTAACTGGATCCATTCGTAAACCATTTTTTCGGGTGCTTGGTAGCCATATATCTGTCTTGCAATCTTAATTCCTGTATCGTATGATCCACCTGATGCTGCGTGATCTTTTCCCATTGGTTCAGCAGTAACTCCAAAGATACCCCATCTTGCAGGCCAGTCAACTCTCCACGGAAGCTTTCCGACGCCATTGAATGGTTGAACCGTGTTTTCAAATCCGCATTTGCAGACATAAGTTATTGTTTTGTCTTCGGAATTGTATGCGGTAACTTTTGTTTCGTGCATTTTACCGCATTTTTCACATACAACGTTTAAAGGGAACCAGTCATCAGCAAGAGGCTCTTTTCTGTATGAATCTAGTATCTCTTTGATTTTTAACCTGTTTTCAAGAGCATTTATAATTGCATCGTTGTACATTCCAGCCTTATAACATTCATTTGCCCTGTGTGTTGTAATATCAACACCCAACTCTTCGAGACTATTTAAAAACGGCATTAAAAAGTGATCTGCATAACTTTTACAGCAACCTTTTGGACATGGAATTTCACTTAAAGGCATTCCTATGTATTTTTCAAATTCCTGTGGTAAAAACGGATATAATTTTCTTAAAGGATCGTAATCGTCCGCAACAAAAATTAATTTAGCTTTTGCACCTTTTTTTACAATTCCTTTGTAAACTGCATCGGCAGTTAGTGTTTCTCTTGCATTTCCGATGTGGATATGACCTGATGGCGTAATGCCGCTTGATACCACATATTCGTCTGCATTTCTTTTTTTCATTATTTTTTCCGATGTTGCATCAGCCCAGTGCATTGTGTTTCCTCCTAAAATTTTAAACAATCAAAAACAAAAAAATAATTGAATTAAATAGAAATTCATGATTTTTTAGGTTATAGCTGAAACATTTTATATAATTATGTGTTAAAAAAATTTTTAAAAATAAAAATATATTAATTAATTGAAATTTATAAATTAATATTTCCAAAATAAAAAAGCCAAGGAAGGGATTTGAACCCCTCTGAAGCGGATCTGCAGTCCGCTGCCTCGCCGGACTAGACTACCTTGGCACATTTCCTACGATTAGACGCATGAATAAGAATTATAGTTCCAATATATAAACTTATTGGTTTATCGGTTAATTTTGTAATCCACCATACTCATATATTACTTATCTAATTAAAAAATGTTGTTAATCCATGCAAAGGAATATATACAATAAATGCGTTGATAATTAAAGAAATCATTAAGGTAGATTAAAACACGACGTCAAAATTGGCGAACCACAGACTAAATCGAAATCTATATAAATGAAATTTTATAAGGTATAGTGTGATAGAAAACACGAGACCATAAATAAAACACGGTTAAAAAGACACTAATTACACAGTGTGATAACTCCATATATATCATATCTATCAGTAGCTATCTGTGTGCAGAGATAGTCTAGCCTGGGAAGGCGTACGGCTGGAAACCGTATGAGGCTTTGCCTCGCGGGGGTTCAAATCCCCCTCTCTGCGCCATTTATTTTTTTATTACTATACTTATCAGTCAAACACGAAGATCTCTGGAGGTGCAAAGAGTGACTCAGACAGAATTCAAACACAGAATTAGAATCTCAAAAACAGACCTTGAAGGTAAAAATCCACTTGAATACGCACTACAAGAAATGAAAGGTATTGGTAGAGCGATGGCTAGAGCAGTAATCAGAGTTACTGAATTAGACCCTAAACAACAGGCTGGTTACTTAGCTGACGAAGATGTTTTGAAAATAGAATCAGTATTGGAAGACCCTGCAACACATGGAATCCCTTCATGGATGTTCAACAGGAAAAAAGATGTTTACTCAGGACTCGATAAACACCTTATCGAAACAGACCTCGTACTCACAGTACAAGAAGACATCACAAACATGAAAAAGATAAGATGCTACAAAGGAGTCAGACACGAGTTAAGATTACCTTGTAGGGGACAGAGAACCAGAGGTTCATTCAGAAAAGGAACTTCAATGGGAGTTAAGAGAAGGAAATAAAAGGATAAAAAGGTGAAACAATGGGAGATCCAAGAAGATTGGGTAAAAAATACGACACGCCTAACCATCCATGGATTGGGGAAAGAATCCAAAGCGAAAAAGAAATTAGCCAAAAATACGGTTTAGTTAACAAAAAAGAACTTTGGAAAATGGAAACCCAATTAAGGAACTACAGAAGACAGGCAAGAAAATTAATCAGCGATACCACAACACAAGGTGGAAAAGAAGCCGTTCAGTTATTCAATGTTTTAAAAAGATACGCGATCTTAGTTGAATCAGAACCAACACTCGACCACGTTCTTTCATTGAACATTGAAAGTATCTTAGAAAGAAGATTACAGACCATCGTATACAGAAAAGGTCTCGCTAAAACAGCAAAACAAGCTAGACAGTTCATCGTTCACGGCCACATTGCAGTAAACGGCAAAAGAGTTACCGCTCCAGCATACTTAGTTTCAGTAGCTGAAAATGATGCGATAGAATACGTGCCTAACTCACCAATGGCTTCAGAAAACCACCCTGAAAGAACTGCCGCAGTAAGCGAAGAAAATCAATAAGGTGATTACATGAGTCAAAAATGGGGATTAGTACACATTTATGCATCGTACAACAACACAATTCTCCACGTTACTGATTTAACTGGAGCAGAAACTATCGCTAAAGTTTCAGGCGGTATGATTGTAAGAAATCAGAGAGATGAATCATCTCCATATGCTGCAATGCAAGCTGCATTCAAAATCGCAGATTTGATGAGGGACAAAGGAATTGATCAGGTACACGTAAAGGTCAGAGCTACAGGTGGCCAGAAATCCAAAAATCCAGGACCTGGTGCTCAAGCTGCTATTAGGGCATTATCAAGAGCAGGAATCAGAATCGGAAGAATTGAAGATGCTACACCAATTCCACACGATGGAACTACACCAAAAAGAAAGAACAGATAATTGGTGATTTTTTTGATAAAAAACATCCAAAAAGAGGAAAAGAGAACAGGGGAAATCATGAAAATGGAATTAAAAGCCCCTTTATCTTTTTCCAGTGCATTAAGAAGAATAATGATTTCAGAAGTCCCTACATATGCTATTGAAAATGTATACTTTTACGAAAACACATCTTCAATGTACGATGAAGTTCTAGCTCACAGACTTGGATTAGTTCCAATAAAAGGAGTTCCAGTAAGTGGAGATGAAGTTATTGTACTTACAATATCCAAAGAAGGACCTTGTATGGTATACTCATCAGACATAAAATCTGAATCCGGTGAGCCTGCTTTTGAAAATATTCCAATTGTAAAATTAGCAGAAGGCCAGAAACTTGAGTTAGAAGCTGAAGCTCTTGTGGGCACAGGAAAAATTCATGCAAAATGGCAACCTTGTAATGCAGTTTACAAACAGATATCAAATGACGAAGTGGAATTTAAAATTGAGTCATTCGGAAACATGGATGCTGAAGACATTATAAGATCTTCACTTGAAATTTTGAAAAATAAAGCTGAAAAATTCTTATCAGAACTAGAAGGCCAAGAATTAAGTGACGAAAATTAATTACCTAATTATTTCTTCCAAATTATTGGAAATTATGAATCAATATCATAGGGTGAAATTATGAAAAAAATCATGTCAACAAACCCAAAAACTCCTGAATTGATTCAGAAGTTAAAAGAAGAATCATTCAAAAACAGTGCACCAATCTGGAAAGATGTTGCTAAAAAGTTAGCTAAACCAGCTAGAAAAAAAGTTGAAGTAAACGTAAGCAAAATCAGCAGATACGCGTCAGAAGGCGATGTAATCTTAATTCCAGGCAAAGTACTCGGTGCTGGGTCATTAAAAATAAACGTAACTGTTGCAGCATTTTCATTCTCAGAAACTGCAAAATCAGCAATTGAAGCTGTAGGCGGAAAATGCTTAACAATCGAAGAACTTATTGCAGAAAACCCTAAAGGTTCTAAAGTAACCATTATGGCGTAATTAAACACGAAGGTGGAATTATGGTTGTTGTAAACGCTGAAAACGCAGTTGTTGGAAGATTAGCTTCATACGTTGCTAAACTTGCATTAAGCGGTGAAGAAGTAACCGTTGTAAACGCTGAAAAAGCAATTATGACCGGAAACAAAGAATACATATTCCAAAAATATGTACAACTCAGAACAAGAAAAAGTATTTCAAACCCTAAAAAAATGGGTCCAAAATATCCAAGAAGGCCTGATGACATCGTAAGAAGAGTTATCAGAGGAATGCTCCCATACAAAAAACCTAGAGGAGTAGAAGCTTTCAAAAAAATTAAAATTGAAGTTGGAGTTCCTGAAGGAGTTTCTATCGACATTAACTTAGGTAGCGCACCAAACACAATCAAATATGTAACCGTTGGAGAATTGAGCCAATACTTAGGTGCTAAATTCTAATTGAGGTGAAAGTGTGAAAGTAGTCCACACAGTAGGTAAAAGAAGAACCGCAATTGCAAGAGCTACGGCAAAAGAAGGCAGCGGTAAAATCAGAATTAACAAAAAACCATTAGAATTAATGGAACCTAAATACATCAAAATGAAATTAATGGAACCTGTTATCTTAGCAGGCGAAGCTTTAAGCGACATTGACGTAGATATTGATGTTAAAGGCGGCGGTATCGTAAGCCAAATGGATGCTACAAGAACCGCTTTAGGTAAGGCTATTGTTGAATTTACTGGTAAAATGGAATTGAAAGAAAAATTCTTAAGTTACGACAGAACATTACTTGTCAGTGACGCAAGAAGAACAGAACCACACAAACCAAGTAAGTCTTCAAAAGGTCCAAGAGCTAAAAGACAAAAATCATACAGATAATTATTTTTCTTTCCCTTTACGTTTTTTAGGTGGTAATAGTGATATTTCCAATCAGATGTTTTTCCTGCGGGGCTGTAATATCAGAAGTCTATGAAGAATACAGAACTAGACTTAAAAATGGCGAAAACCCAGAAGAAATTTTAAACGACTTAGAAGTTAAAAAATACTGTTGTAGAAGAATGTTCGCATCCCACAGATTGGACAACGACAGAGAGTTATTTGACGACATCGTTGAATACAAATAATTTTATTATTTACTAATTACCTATCTATTCAGACGGGGCCGTGGGGTAGCCTGGCCATCCTGTGCGTCTGGGGGGCGTGCAACCCGAGTTCGAATCTCGGCGGCCCCATTTTTTATTAATCTATAAAGTCCGCTTGGGTGATTTTATGAAATTAACCAAATTTGAAACTGCAAGATTAGTTGGTGCAAGATCCCTCCAAATTTCTGACGGTGCTCCACTCACAATAGAATCAGACAAAACTTCGTCATTAAATTTAGCTGAAGATGAAGTAAAACAGGGTAAACTCCCACTATGTGTTAAAAAACAGGCTAAAAAACAATAACTAACTATTTTAAACTCCTTGGGGGAATTTTCGTGGAAAACAGTACATCCATAAAAAGGATAACTGCAAAGAAGGTTTTTAAAGACTCAAAAATTCAAGTCCGGATTGCTACATTGACCAATAAAGGAATTGGTTACGATGTAATAGATGCGGAAAATCCCGACTATGTAATTTCTGACGTCGAAAATGTAATTGCTCCAGAACTTGTTGGCTATCCTGCTTATGATCAAGATATTATTGATTCAATAATATGCGATACTTCAGTAGACAGTCCGAAAGTTACAATGGGTACTTCTTTGAGTGTTGCGAGAGCTGCCGCGAACAGCGTTGAAATTCCGTTGTTTAAGCATATTGGGGGAGTGTTATCCACAAACCTTCCAATTGTAGGATGCTCTTTAGTTTCAGACGGAATGAATCAGCTTTTGACAATTCCGATGGCAGAATCAATTGGCGAAATGATATATGTTTACAACAAAATATTAGAAAAACTCTCTGAAGAATACGATTTTAAAAATAACTACGGAGAATACGTTTCTAAAAACATTTTTAAAGATATTGGAAAATTCAAAGAAATTATTTCAAACATTTCTGAAGATGAAGATATCGAAATTTTATCCGGTGCAAATATCTCGGAATTTAGAAAAGAAATTGAAGAACTCGATTACTTGGAAAGTTCTGAAATAATTGAATTCGATGGAATTTTGTGTACTGAAAATATCGATGAAGAAGCGGATTTTTCAAAAATAGACCCTTATTCCATGGGAACCCTTACAGAAATGAACTATTATATCAATTACACAATTGAAAAAGGATTAACTCCAACGATTTCAGGAAACAACACCTCATTCCCGCACATAGCAATTGGATTTAAAGTTCCATTTTTACGTGCAAATATCAACTCAAAAGCATTAAACGAAATCTGGAATATTGAAAGGATTTTAAACAGCCCGAATATTACAAGATTTTAATACTTTAACTTTTAAAAAATATATTGTAAAAAAATGAGGGGATAAAATGAGTGTTGTAATTGATTACGATAAATGTAAAGGCCCGGAATGTGCCGAATGTGTAAATACCTGCCCTGTAGAAGTTTTTGAAATTCAAGGGGACAAAGTAGTTGTTGCAAGAGAATCAGACTGTACTTTTTGCTTAGTATGCGTTGACGTATGCCCGACCGGTGCAATAACTGTAAAAGAAGACTAAATATTTATTTTTTTAATTAAATTATTCGGAATTTTCTTTTTTAACTCCGTCCATTTCATCGAGTACATCGAACAATTCTTCCCATGCATCTAAACTCAATTTTGCTTCGTCTTCACTCATCTTTTCAAGAGCGTATCCCGTGTGGATTAATACGTAATCCCCGATTTCAACGCCTTCAATGAGTGCAAGTTTTGCTTTTTGTTTTACGCCTTTGTATTCAGCAAGCGCGTATTTCTCACCATCTTCTTCAAATATATCGATAACTACGGATGGAATTGCAAGACACATGTGATTTCACCTGAAATAAGTAGAGATAAAAATAATATTTCTAAATCTGTAATTAATCTATTTATAAATATCGATAAAATTTTTAAAAAAAGATCATTAAAACGGAAGTATAGTTGATAAAGCTGCAAATGGCAGCACTACGAGTCCGTGTTTTACAATTCTACTTACAATTAATGCTGAAACGTAAATTTTAAAAGGCATCTTAAATATCCCTGAAAGCCAGCAGATCACCTCAAAAGGAATCGGAGTAAAACTTATCACGATTATTCCAAAGGGGCCCCATTTATTTAAAAACTCTTCTGCGCTCGAATATTTTTCTTTATTAAATATTTTTAAAAAAAGATTCTCACCGTATTTTGAAGCTATAAAGTAGGTTACAATTCCCCCTAACGTACTTCCTAACGTGGATGCCAATATTACATACCCCCAATCAAGTCCGAGAGCAAGTCCTCCAAGCATGAAGACTTCGGTTGGAATTGGCTGAAAAATTGGCTCTGAAAATCCAATCAAAAAAATAGCCAAAAGTCCATATGTATTAACGAGATCCATCCCTATTGCAACAAAATCCATAGTATACCATTTTTAAAAAAATATAAATTAATTTATATTTAAACCTGCCAGTAATAGGGGTCGGTTGAGGGGTAAACTTCTAAAAAGTCTTTGTAAACATCGATTCCTTTTAAGTACTGTGCAAAGTACGGTGCAAGTTCAGTTGCAGTAGTCATTACAACTGCACCAACTGCTCTTCCATTTTCATAGTAAATTCTATTCATTCCACGCTTCTCGGTTTTTCGGAAATAGTATCCTTTACCGGGGCGGTTGTATGAAGTTTTGAAATCTTTTGTCTGTTTTCCGACAACTAAAATACTAATTGGCATCCGAATTGTAGCAATCTCAATTCCATAGTCCATTTTTTTTAGTGGAAGATTATTTATCTCGTTGTAAATATTTTCTGCAACAGTTTTGCCTTCACGATTAGCAATTGGGGTATATCCCCCCCTTACGGAATCTCCACAAGCATAAACTTTTGATTTTCCATCAACTTGAAAATATTCGTTTGTTGTGTATCTCGGAGTTCCACCTATTGCCAAAATATTAAAATACTCGTCATCATAAAGCATCTTTTTCAATTCTTCTTCGCTGTGAGTTATTTTAAAATTTGAAAGGTCATTGATAATATAATCCCTGATTTCATCGTCTTCGATTTTTTTTAAAAATTTTGACCGCACATAAACAGTTACTTCACTTCCAAATGTTGAAAAAATCGAAGCATACTCTGCTGCAACAGTTCCTGCACCAATTATAAGAATTTTTCTTGGTAATTTTTTTAGATACGGAAGTTCACTATGAATTGCACATTCTACACCAAGATAATTTTTAGCATAATTTTGTCCGTTCGCATAAATCACGTAATCGTAGTTTTTTTCATATTCTTCTTTAAATTCTTCAAATTTTACAAAAATTCCTAGTTCATCAAGTGTTTTTTTGGCGCCTTCCCGCATTGATCTGTGAATTTTATAAACTTTTTCATGCAGCTCGTTAAGTGAAATTATATCTTCTAAATCATGTTTTTTTCCAGTTATCGTATTTAAATTATCAATTAAGTCTGAAACTTCCTTTAAAGCATTTACATACCTGCAACCATAATTTAAGCAGGTTCCACCAAGTTTATCCATTTCATAGAGTTCAACTTTAAGTCCATATCTAGCAAGTGCGTGTGCACAAGAAAGACCTGCAGGCCCTCCCCCTACAACTGCAATCATAACCATCCCCTCATTTTTTAAACCAGTATATCTAATGTATTGAATGTATTATGTTTATATCTTACGAAATCACGGTGATACATTGAACACTTTTGGAGATAATTTTAGAGTAACGACATGGGGAGAAAGCCACGGAAAAGCATTGGGCGCAGTAATTGATGGATGTCCTTCAAATCTACCCATTTCAGAAGAAGATATCCAAAATGAACTCAATAGAAGAAGACCTGGCTACAGCATCTTCTCAACACCGCGAAAAGAAGAAGATAAATTGGAAATTCTTTCAGGAATTTTCGAAGGAAAAACTACAGGAACTCCGATTTCAGGACTCGTATTTAACAAAGGTCAAAAATCAAAAGATTACAGTAAAATTAAAAATACCCCGAGACCAGGACATGCTGATTTAAACTACTTTTTAAAATACGGAAATTATGATTACAGGGGCGGTGGACGAAGCAGTGGTAGAACCACGATTGGAAACGTGATTGGCGGAGCAGTTGCTAAAAAATTAATCGAATTTACACATAATATCAAAATAATCGGGTATTCTACTAAAATTGGAAAAATAAACGGAGATTTTGATTACTACAAAAACCCAGAATTCTTTGAAAGTAATTCGAATATCGAAAAATTATTTGAAAAAATCGAAAATAATCCCCTAAGATGCCCTTCAAAAAATAGCGATGAAATGAAAGATTACGTCCTTGATGCGATGGATAAACAAGACAGCGTTGGAGGAATAATTGAAATAATTATAAAAGGAATCCCGCAAGGAGTAGGAAATCCAGTATTTAATAAATTAGAAGGAAAACTTGGAAGTGCATTCATTGGAATTAATGCCGTGAAAGGATTTGAAATAGGCCGCGGTTTTGAATCTTCAGAACTTTACGGAAGTGAAATGAACGATTCATATTACATGAATAAAGATTCAATAAAAGGAAAAACTAACAATACCGGCGGAATTATCGGTGGAATCAGCACAGGTTCCCCAGTAGTTCTTAGAGTTTCGATAAAACCAACCCCATCGATTTCAAAAATTCAAGAAAGTGTAAATTTAATATCAAATGAAAATGAAAAAATCGAAATTGGCGGAAGACATGACCCGATAATCGTTCCAAGAGTAATTCCTGTACTCGAATCAATGGCTGCAATAACAGTTGCAGATTTAATGATTTCAAGTGGGTATATTGATCCTTGTAGAATATAAAACTAGTAAAAAAACCTTAAATTTCATAAAATAATAAAAAAAGTGGATGCAAAACTCAATCCAAAAGATCCTGCATCCTAACGATTAATCCCCATTAATCCAACGATAATAGCACCTGTATGTTGTCCACAAGCAAGTGCAATATACTATTTTCATATTATGCTATATATAAGTTATGTGAGAGATGGGGGGGATTAACCGCAAAAATGCATTAAAATGGACCAAATAATATTTAAAAGATTTATTGGCCTAGTTTAATAACAATTGTCATCACTTTCTTCTAAAATTTAATTACCCAATATATGTTTAAAGTTAAAACTAAAATTAAAGACATTTTTCAAATTTTATATTATTTTAGATCGACAGGCTATATTATATACGAAGTCAGATTATGTTAAATAACTCAGTAAAACACCTAAAGATGGATAATATGGAAAACAAAATTCCCATGAAAAGAATGGTTCACAAAATCATATACGAATGCAATATCGTGCTTCTCGTTGTTGATGCAAGGGATCCCGAAACTACCCGAAACAGGGCTCTTGAAAAATACACCATTGAAAAAAATAAAAAATTAATTTACGTAATTAACAAATCAGATTTAGTTCCAAAAAAAATTCTCGAAAAATGGAAAGAACAATTCAAATCTGAAAACCCCGATTCTTCTGTAGTTTTTGTCAGTGCCAAAGAAAAATTGGGTACAAAAATGTTAAGGGACGAAATTAAAGTTTATTTAAATTCAAACAATATAAAATACGGCCAAGTTGGAATCGTAGGCTACCCAAACGTTGGAAAATCATCAGTAATCAATGCACTGACGGGTAAAAAAAGTGCAAGAAGTGGACTTACCGCAGGACTTACGGTTGGAGAACAGTGGGTAAAATTAACAAAAGATATCAAATTACTCGATTCTCCAGGAATAATTGAACCAAAAGATGAAGATGAACTCGTAATTTCAGGTGCATTGAGGTATGAAAAGGCCGATGATGTTATATCCCCGGCATTAAAGATATTAAATCGTATTCATACCTTTGATAACACGATTTTGAAAGAATATTATGGTTTTGATATCGGAGAAGACATAAATATGGAACTTCTTGAAAAAATTGGAACTAAACTAAATTTCCTTACAAAAGACGGTAAAATTGACATAGATAGGACTTCAAAAAGCATAATTCGAGAGTTCCAAAACGGTAAATTAAACTACCACCGAATGAACTTAAAAAAATACGAACAGAAAAGAACTAAAAACATTGATTTTATAACAAAAAATCTTGAAAACTTCCCATTTATCAATGACGCTGATCAGATTATCTCGCATCTTGAAAATATAGATGAACTTGGAAGAATGAATACAAGACCAGTCATTGGAATAAAAGAATTAGATGATGCTTTTGTAATTATTTCGTTTTCTGAAAAATCAAGAGATACTGGTCGAAAAAAAGTTGAAGAACTTGCAAGAACAGACGATATTGAACTGTATTCTCTTGGCGGTGGAAGAATTGGAAAGCATAGAATTTACGTTGGAGTAGGCGAAAAAAGGTAAAAGATAAAATTAATATTTTAATTGGCCATTTTGCATTCGTAAATTCCAATTACCCCTATTTTTTTTAGTTCGTTTAAAAGTTCATTTTGATCTTCTTTTAAAAGTATTATTGCAGAACCCCCTCCTCCGGCACCAGTTAATTTTCCCCCGTAACCATATTTTTGACCTGCTTTTGCAACTAAATCTAATTTTTCAGTTGAAATTCCAAATTTTCGAAGGAGTTCATGATTTTCATTCATCAATTTTCCAAGTTCTGCTTTTTCTGTAACTTGCCTTACCTTTTGAATTATATTTCCAATTTCTTCAAAAATCTGCTCTTTTTCAGGGTGCTTTGAAACATCGTGTACAAGTTCTGCAGTTTTTCTTGTCCTTTCTTCAACATTCACAACCAAAAACTTGCAAGTTTTTATAAATTCTTCCAAGTCTTTTGGCATTGGTTTGTATTCACCATTTATAATTTCAATCATTCCCCCTAGAGAAATTGTTGCAGTGTCAGTCACACTTGCTCTCCCCTGAACCTCTTTTTCGACAGAATATGCAAGATTTATTGTTTCATCATTGTCCAATTCAATTCCATAAAAATTTGAAATTGAACGAATAACAGTTACAACTACAGATGCAGATGAGCCCAATCCACAACTAAGCGGTATTTCAGAATATAGTTTTAATTTAAAAGGTTTTATCTCTTTTAAATCTTTAAATTCGGATAAATAAAATATTACAGATTTTACAGCGCAAATTACATACTTTAACGCAGGGCTGAAATTTGAAATTTCTAAATTTTTAATTAATTCTGGAGTTATTTCAAAAATTTCGTTTAGATCTACAAGATCTATCGAAATTGTATCTGAATTTTCTTCAATTTCGCCAGTTGTTTTTAAATCAAGTGCCATTGAAATTGCAGGATATCCATCAACTACCGCGTGTTCCCCAAACAATATGATTTTTGAGGGGGTTTTTATCTTTTTCATCTAATCCACCTTAACCCCATCTTCTAAGCCTATTTAATAGGACTTTATCACGGTTTTCAACAGTTCCGCTAAATTCTGCAGTTAAAAGTCCCTTTGTTCCAAAAGTTCCTTTTATTTTTCCAACAACATCTTTTCCACCAATAGATATTTCTTCACCAATCAATTTTTCAGCTGCAACCTTTGATTGAGCTAGTTCATCGATTACCGTCCTTCCTTTATCAATTTTAACTTTTCCTTCGCGCAATACTTCTTTTTTAATATTTAAATCTTTTATTGGCTTAAATTCCTCGATTAAACCATGGCCACAGATTCTAAGTGTTGTTGGTGGAAGATCAAGCCTTGTAATTAAAACCCTATCTCCAACTTCCGCTAACACCTTTTCCTCAAGTTCGAATGCACAGTAGCATTCGTCTCCAGAAACTACTTCATTTAAAATTACATTTTCTTCCGATTTGCCAAATTTTACTTTTTTAAAAGGCACTACAACTGCAGGAACTATCAACATTCCGACATTTAAGTGGACTTTCATCTTCGGAGTTAAATTGTACTTGAAAATATCTGAAATTCTTATTTTAGCAACTATTTTATCAACAGTCTGTAATTTGGTATCTTTCGAAGTTAAAATACATCCTCGATAGATCTGTTTTGATTCAACTCCCTGAATTGCCATTCCAACCCTATCCCCTGCCTTTGCTTCCATAACGCTTTCTTTAAAGCACTGTATGCTTCTAACTTTCGTAGACATATTTATTGGAAGAACTTTTAATTCATCACCAACTTTCACAATTCCCTTGTTGATAGTTCCGGTTACAACAGTTCCTGCCCCTTTTATAGGAAATGCGTGATCAAGTGGCATTTTAAAATAGCTGTCGGTATTTCTAATAATTTCCGTACTATTCAACATATTTACTATTAAATTTTTAAGTTCGTCCACACCAAATCCTGTTTTTGCAGAGATTGGAATAAGTGGGCTGTTTTTTAAATTTTGTGTTGATTGCAAAATGGACTTCATAAACATTTCAGTTCTTTTAATCTCTTCATTTTGTGCATTATCTGACTTTGTAATCACAACGATTGTTGGGATGTTAAAGTGGTCAAGGATTAACATGTGTTCCCCAGTCTGGGTTTTTGGCCCTTCTTTTGCATCAGCCACAATCAATGCAAGATCGATTATATCTGCAGCACTTACAACAGCACGAATTAAATCTGCGTGTCCCGGTGCATCAACTAAAGTTATTCGGTAATTTTCAAGTTTAAATGCTGAAAACCCGATATCTATTGTAATTCCACGTTTTTGAGATTCCGGCAGTTTATCGTGTGCTGAAGTTGATGCGATTTCAGTTAAAACTTTTGAAAGTGTTGTTTTTCCATGATCGATGTGTCCAAAAATTCCGAGATTGATATTTTTAAAGTCCATTTTCATTACCTTGATACCGATTCCTATAACATAATATACCTTGATTATATATTCACTTAGATATAAAAGGATAAATAAATTTTGAACTGATTTTTTTGGTGATGAATATGATTCCCGATTCTTTAAAATACGAAATCTTAGTTTTTGGTTGCGGAAATTTAGTATTTGCAGACGATGGTTTTGGATACGAAGTAATTTCAAAGCTCGAAAAGATGGAACTTCCCGAAAACGTTGGGATAATCGATGCGGGAACTGGAGCGCCGTACTATTTAATGTCCATAATGGATGAAGAGTGCGTTACTAAAAAAATAATTATTGTTGATATCATTGATTTTCAGCTTCCTCCCGGAACCCTAAAAATACTCTCGACTGATGAACTCACAAAAATAGACAAATACACCTTTGATGCACACGATATGCCACTTTCAGACTATTTAATAAAAGCACAAGAATCTGGAATCGATGTAACAGTTATCGGATGTCAAGCAAAACGAGTAACAATGCCTGATATCGAAGTTGGTTTAACTGATGAAGTTAAAGCGTCCCTTGATGGTGCAGTAAAACTGGTTCTTGAAAAAATAAGCGAATAACCGAATAAATTTAAGAATTAAAAAATATCTAAAAATACTTTTTTTAATAATTAATTTTGATCAATCAAAAATTACATTAACCCATTTGAAACACAAATTTATTATTGGTTTTTTAGAGGGGGAATTTATGAAAAGTTACAAAATAAAGCTTTTTTTCACGGGCGATGAGGATAGTGTAAAGACAGAAATTGTTGAAGCTGAAAATCCTTTTGAAGCAAAAGAAATGCTTTTAAAAAAATATGGGGTAGTCACACCAAGAATCAAAGATAAATCTTTTGAAATTCTTTCAAAAATAGAAATATTGGGGTACAATATATTGTAAAACTACAAATAAATTCTTCGATTTTATTCATTTTTGGCTTTTATGATGTGCCTGATTCTTTTTCCAGTCGTTATTTCCGATTTTTCAAGAGTCAATCCAAGTTCCAAAATTTTATCTTCGACAAGTTTTCTTCGCTCAAAAGGCTTTTCTGGAAACATTATTGCAATGATTCCGCCGTTATTCAAATAATTCATTCCTTCCTGAATTATTTTTTGAGAAAATACTTCCCCGTAACTTCCACCACCAATCAATTCAACTTCACTTGCAAAAGCTCCCCCAAAACTTCTTTTCGATGCAACCGAATTATCTGCATAGTATGGAGGGTAAGAAATAATTAAATCGAATTTTTTGTTTTTTAATTCAGGAATATCAAAAATTATTTTTCCTTTTGAATCTACCAGATTTATTTTTGAATTGAGATTATTTTTTGATATGTTTTCTTCTGCAATTTTCAAATAATCAAAAACTGTGTCTGTTGCAGTGACATTACACTCAAAATATTTTGCAATCAATATTGAGATGATTCCCGAACCCGTTCCAATCTCGAGAACCTCTTTAATATCCTCTTTTTCATCAAAAATATTTTTTATAAATAAATATCTGTTAATGGGTGTCGGAATGAGTGCGTCTTCATGAAAATCCATATCTAATCCAAAAACATGTCTTAATATTGCAATATTATATTCTTTCATTGCTTCTTTATTCTTAAAATCGATTCTTGGTTTTCCAGACTTGTAAACTACAAAATCTTTCAACTTTTCATTTACCAAAATTGCATCTTCAATTTTCAGTCCGAGTTCTAGAGGTTCCTGTTTCATGGTTTTCACATTTTATTTTAAAAGGATTGATGGTACAATGATATAAAAAACTATATAATTATGTATGTCGTGTGATACATGATAAAAACAGTATTACGATATTTTAAGTTTATAACATTGACAATATTCAATGGTCTTCGTTAGCTCTAAAACGGCAGGAAAACGGATATTTATAGAACGATTATTTTTTTAAAATAAAGAGTTTAACAGATTAAACGATTAAAACAATATGATTTTTAAGGGTTTTTAATTAGGGCTTTTTTTGAGTTATCGCCTAATTTCACTTACAAAGTATGACTATCTAGTAATAGCCCTGTCGGGCGGAACTTCATAACTTCGGGGCAGGGGGTTACGCCCGACACGGGTGTCGGGCTACCACACCGGGGGAAGGGCTTCGCCCTTCGAAAAGTGCCTTTTGGCAGATTGATTTTATCGGAGTTAAGAATTGCTGTCGCAATTCATTTAATTAAGCTTGGATTTTAACACTCCGGTCAAATGGTTCATTTGCTTTCGCAGGTCTTGACCTGCTCAGACCTACCTGAAAAACCGATGATTGATTTTATTTTTAGGGAGTTCGGTTTTTCGACGGTAGCCCACGCAAATTAGGAATTTCCAGAGGTCAAGCCATGGCTTATATACCCTTTGGGTATATGTCGCCTAATGGCGATTTTTGTGCTTTGGGCAGATTGATTTTATTCCCTTCGGGTTGGGATAACTCCGAAACGTTACAGAAACGTGTAAAAAATAGAAAGTAACTTGATTTTATTTTTAAGAATGTTTTAAATTAATCGCTTTATTTGATTTGGATATGTTTAAAGCAACGATTTAGTTGTAAATTATTTTTTAAATTTTTAGAATATGAATTAGTTTTACTTACTCCATGCCATACCTCAGAAGAAGATTTTAAGGTAAAAATAGAAAGTAATTATGAGATAAAATACGAATAAAGTATAGAATAAAGATTAATAAGTGTAAAAAGAACAGGCTAGGTTTAAAATAGAAATAATTAATATATGACTGAAAAAACAAGTTTAAACGGTAATAATTAAATGCATCTCGATATTCAAAAGACCACTAGAAACCATATTCCGAATTTATCTGGGTGACCATCCCCGTATAATAGATTGTTTCGAGAATATATAAATAATTGCAAAATAAATAAAAAACGCGAATAAATTAATTCTGTGAAATAATACCTACAAGTTCATCAAATTCTTTAAACCGAGTATCATGTTCTTTGTCCTTAAATCCATTATAAAATTCAATATTTGGGGCTTCAACTCCGATATTTACACCCATCATTGAAATAGTTCCTTTTCTTAAAACGTAAGCTTCAATAAAGAAAGCCCTACCATCTTTATCTAAAAGAGATAAATCGGGAGTAGTTGCAATAATAACAGGAACAATAGTTCTTACCATCTGCAAAATCTTCGCAAATGCTTTATTTATTTTAGTTGCTCCATCCCTTTTATAGAAGTATTTAGCGATATCATCAATAAATACGATATCTAAATCCCTTCTACCTTTTAATTTTTCAAAGTCGGCTTTTGTTTTGATAAATACGGATTTTAAACCTAATTTTTTACATTCTTCATGCATTGCAATTAAGTGAGTAGTCTTAAAAGAACCACGTTTTCCATCGATACAGATAGAAAGATGTTCATTATAGGGCTTATACATATCTACAAGTTCAAGTATAGATATTTCCGAATCTGAAAAATCAATTTCTACATCAAAACCTAAACTTTTTGCAAGAGTATGCTCTTTCATCAAACTTAAATCGTATTCACCATATAAAGCCGAATTAACCATTATTTCGTTTCCTCTTTCATTCTTTCATTTTCAAGTGCTGAAATAAAGCTCTTAAATGAGTTTTTATCCCCTGTTGCTTTTATATATATCGGGTAAAGTTCGGGTTTTAAAGAAACGAGTCTTCTAAGTCGGTTAGCCATCCATATTGTTCTAATTTTTTTACTCACTTTTGCCATCGCAGACATTAAAATATCGTTATCTCTTGAAACATATTCAAAGGACATAAAACTATTGACCAGTATTTTCAGTTCCATCTCCGTCAGGCTCATTAATATCATCCTTTTCATCTTTTTTGAATATGTCTATTCCTTTATCAAAGAAATCTTCAATATCTCCGAGAATGTCTGTTGCATTTTCCATTGCGAGAGGGTTTAAATCTCTTGCAATTTTCTCAACTGCCACAGCCGTAAACTCCTGAGCTTTAATTGATTTTTGATATTTTTCATTATAGAACTTTTTAGCCCAGTTATTAACTTCTTCGGCAATTGTTTCAAGGTTATCGTGTAAAAATATTGATTCAGCAACCGTTTTATTCATTATTTTACTGAAATCTATTGTTACAACCCCGTGAATCCTTCCAAAATAATCTTTTACCCAATCAACGAATTTTTCAAACCATGTTAAAATCCTGTTGATTGCAGTTGATTCATTGTAAACTTTTTCTTCAGTATCGTGAAGCTCAAATGAAGTAACTTCATAAAGGTCTTCAAGGTTTCCAGTCATTGGATTTATATACTTAGTAGCGTTTACGTGTGGCATTCTCAAAACCCTAATTTTTCCATCATCCCATCGAACACGAGCAATATCTCTTTCCCAAGATACAGGAAGGATTTTAATATCTCTCATGTTACTTTTAAAATTCATGTACCAAATGTTGATGTATTCGGGCTTGGAAAGCTTAAAACCTAACGAATAACCGATTATTAAAGCTAATGGGTATATCCAGTTGAAATAAGATATTAAATAAAGCAAGTTCCAGTTTGAGAAATCAAAAAACGGCAATTTTAAAACAAATTTCCATTTTTCAATCGTTAATACTTCGTACATACTGAAAGGTAAGCCATATTTAATTGAAAGCATTGCAGCAATTAACCCTACAAAGCCCAAAATTAAAACATAACAGCCTTGTTTCCAGTAATCAATTAACATTCTTTTATAAAGCAGTTCTTTAATTGTTAATTGTCCAAATACTACCAAAAAGGCAAATAAAAAACCGGACTGAAGACTTAGAAACCCTAAAGCATTTGATGAAGCAATATAGAATTTCTGCTGCAAAGTTAAAGGAGTTGCAAACTCTTTTACAATTGCCATGTTTCCACCCTCTTTCCAAAACACAAAACAGAAACGACCCGATTTTAATTGAACTGAGTGAAATTCTTTATAGTTCCTTCCGGGGTCTAAAGTAATCTCGGTATTCCTTTTAGAATAAATATCATATGCGGTCATTGTAACAGAGTGAGAATTTGAGTTATAAATCTCAAAGTTAAGCTCTTTTGTAGTTGTATTATACTTAAAAGAAACTATATCACAGCCGTCTACCGTGTAAATATCACTTCCTGAAGAATCAGTAAAAGAATTTAAAGCTTCATAACTTGAAACATCTGAATAGTCTTCTCCTTCATCTGCATTTACGAAAGGAATTAAAAAAAGCAGGATGAAAAATAGTTTTTTAAAATGCTTCATCTTCCCAACTCACAACCGGGTTTAAATCATATTTTGAAGAATTTTGAGAAATCATTTTATAAGTTATATAACCCGATTTTTTAACTAATCTAAGACCTAAAACGTGTCTTTTTCTTGTTTCGATTCCAACAGAAATAGTTATATCGATATCATCTGAATCATAAGCGATATTGTTAGAATCAAGTATATTTTCAATTGAATCATCAAATTTGCATGAATCCATCATATATTTTATTCTATCCATTGCAATTTCTTTTAATTTAGAATTTACATGATACACACTACTGTCTTCGAAAATATGATTATTTTTTGGAATTTCTGTTATAAATGCAATCATTATATCCCTAAAAAAACATTTTTTCCCTTTTTTCTTCTGCAAATCTTTTTAAAACGCTTACAGCTTCCATAATCATTTTTGGATTTGTAAGTCGGTCATTTGCAGGAATTTCGATTTCAAAAATTAAAATGCCATTTTTGATATGGCTGTAAACTTCAATGTCCATATTATCAACCTTTGACAAATGGAACATTTTTAAACGCTTTTGATAGTTTGAAAGTCATTTTATCCCTTGATTTCAAAAACTCTTTTTGTTACTGCAAACTGGACAGACATATCCACGAGCTTTTTTCATCATTAAAAATCCGCATTTTTCACAAACAAAGTATTTACCAAGAGAGGCTTTTAAGAAGCTCAAAAGATTAGTTTTTTTATAAACTCCCCTTTTGTCACCCTTTTCAATCAATCCACGCTTTAAAAGTCGAGTTCTTAAACCTTGATTATCTGCTGAAAATGTGAGTTCGCCAACGTCATTATAAATCAGGGTCATTAAAAGTTCTTTTTCAAGTGACATGGAAAGGGCAATTTGTTCGACTATTTCGTCATGGTCGAGTTTTACTGGCTTTATTTCGTGAAGTGATAACTCATAGTATGCTAAAACATCATCGATACACATTTTAATCTTGTCTTTTAGTGTTTCGAGGTCAGTTTCACAGAAATAATGAGATGCGAAATTTTTATGAACTGTAAGCTCTAAACGTGCAATTCCTGCCGCTTTTTGGTAAAGCTTCATTTGAATTAAAAGCTTTTTCCAGTTCTTATTAAAGTAAATCGTGTGTGTAAGGTCAGTATATTTTAAAACGGTCTTACAAACAGCTTCATCTGTCAGCCATTCGTATTCAGAAACGTCATTTCCTAAATATTCAAGAGGTATTTCCACAGTTGAGGGTATAACATCAACTTCTTCCAAATCGTAGCCGAATAGTTGATAAATAAGACTTTTATATGCCTTTTTTATCTCATTCTTTACGCTGAGGAATAATTTTGCAAAATCATTAAATATTTTATCCCGATTATCATAAGAAATATCTAAAAAGTTAGTGTCGAAGAATCCGCCAACAGGTTTATCGATTTTATTTTTATAGCGGTAGTATTTTTGGAAATTAATATATACAACAGCTAAATGAGGTTCTCTCATCGATATAGTAATCCAGAAAATAGATTCACCTTCAAAATCGCATAAAGAGAAGTGAAGACCGTTAGAATATCCCTTATGGTCAATCATATTCTGTTTGAACTGCTCGTATTTTATGAAAACATCTTTTCTGTATTTCATATGCTGTTTTTTTGGAAGTTCGACATCTAAATTCTCAATTCCATTTTCTTTGAGGTCTTGCAAAACACCGTTTATCCGGTGCTGTATTTCTGCGGGGTCGTATTTGTTATCATAAACAAATTTGAAAATGTCATGAGAAAATACTGAAAACATTACCCTATCAAGTGATATTCTGGGATATGCAAGGGTAGGCGGTCTTTTCTGATTGTTTTCCTTGATTTTTTCAAGGAGGTTTCTTTTCCTTACGGCTTCATAAGAAACTCTTTTGTGCTCTTCTTCTGTGAGTGCTGGAGGTTTGATAGAAGACACCTTTTAAAAGTTAAAAAATGGATTTTTTAAGCCTTTATTTCTTCATTTTTTGGCTCATCTGAAACAATTTCGCCAAATATGATTAATTTAGCGAGACTTTCAGGGTATCCGAGTTCCTTAACATTTTTCATTATGAAGTCTTTACTGGCCCCTGCTGCAACGAGATTTTTCATGTTGTAGAGTGCTTCAACCATCGAGTAATATTGGATTAACTCTTTTGATTGGGGTTTACTGTTCATTTCAGTTAATTCTTTAAATTCGAGGTAAGTTAATTCCATGTATTTTTTTGTAGAACCGGTTCCTTTTGTTAATGTAACTTTTCCCATCTGTCTTTTTGAAACAACCCAGTCTTTTTTATTCCAGCCTTCTTTGGTTTTGATTGGCTGACCTGTTGCAGGGTCGAGTACATCGACAGCTTCAGAACCTGCAATAAATTTTACGGTCACTAGTCCTGCTTTTTGTTCAACATTTGCTGGTATTTTTGATAAATCCGGTATTTTCATGTTCGTTCACCCTTTTTTCGAGTCTTTTGATTTCTATTCCGGTTAAATTTCTTTTAACCTCGATTTTTTCATAAAATTTAAAATTGTGGTCAGGTAACAGCATTTGATAAAATTCTTCTTCGTGTTGTACTATGCATTTTACAAATTTTTTTGTTTCTTCGTTGAGCCTTTCGCCCGTAATGTTGAATTTTTGAACATCTTTTAGTTCAATTTCGCCTATTTCTCGAATTGTAATGATTTTGGGTACAATTGAAATATCGAGTCTTTTTAGAGTCATTTAATCATCTTTGTGTTCACCTTGAATTTTGATTTTAACCTTTTTTCCAATGTATTTTTTAGGTAAGGTTATGTGTCCGGTGTTTCCGGAAGGTTTAACCGTTTTTTCGATGATTTTTTCTTTTTTCATTATCGCCTCTTTTTTGGTTTTTGTGAGTATTTTTTTAGTGAGGGGTGGGTTGTTACCAACTTATTAACCGTTTCCAGTATTGGTAACAATAATAATTGTGGATATCCGCCTATATAAATGTTTCCAAAATTAGTAACGGATGAAATATTGATAATATTATAATTTATTCAAATGGAAACATAAAATATAACATTAAATAATTACGGAACTTAAAAAGGGGTAAAAATGTTCCTAAAAATTTTATCCAAGTCAAATGCAAAAGAAATTCTAATGCTTTTGAATGAATACGATGAATTATACTTCGGTCAAATTCAAAAGGAATTAGATAAACCTAAAAGTAATTTAAGTAGAATTTTATCAGAATTACAGGAAGAAAGTCTTGTAAACAAAAGAACTGAAGAAACAGACGACGACGGAAGAATTCCTAAGAATTATTATAGTTTAACAAATTTGGGAAAAATGGCTGTTGAAATATATCAAAAAGAAGACAAAATGGTAAAGGAAAAAGAAAAAAAGTCAAATGATTTAACAACCTGCATTATCGGTAACAATAACCAAAATATTGGAAATATAAACATAAATAACAACTTTATGAGCAATAACAGTTTTCAAAAATAGTAAAATTGATATTGATTTTTTTGTTTTTATTGAAATTAAGGTTTATTTTGATTGAATATTGGATATTTATGTTTATTGATTGAGGGAAATTTTATTAAAGGTGTGGAAATGGAGAAACTTCCAGATAATGAAATGTCTAAAATTATTAACAAAATTTTAGATTTAACTTATATTCATGAAAATAAGCTCGAAATTAGAAAAGATAAAAGCCTTTTTGAATTTGAAACTTATTTATCATTATTAAATTATGAATTACTCAAAGATGAAAATATTTCTAAAAAAATAACGGATTTAAAATACTGTACGATGATTTCAAGTGATATTAACAATTTTGAACTTATTCTTGATGTTTTAACTGAACTAAAAACTAAAAACTTGAATAATTATAATGAATTCAAAAATATTCTTGATTTAAAAATTAAATCGTTAAAAAGTGAGTTTAAGCAATATACTCTGTATGAAATGTACATTCCACTAAATTTAAAAACTGAATTCACCATTGAAAAAATAAAATGTAGAAATTTTTGTGCAGAAATTGTGAAATATAGGAAGATAAAAGGGATTATAAATCAGCCAAAATTAAACGAAAGTATCAAAAAAGCCCATGAAATAGACCCGCAATGTGAAATAAATGTGAATTTCGATGAAAGTGAATTTTTAAAAATAACTGTTAATAGTCAGACAGATGCCCATGCATGCCTAACTGCACGTAAAATTCAAAATTTATTCATTGGCATGGTTGCATATGTTATTACCAAAAATTCAAGCTACAGAACACTTAAAGGCCCAACCGAAGCCATATTCCCAATATATCCGCAAATAATGATAGAAACAATAGGTACCCAATTTGTTACTGTATTTGTGGGAGACATAACCCGTAAAAGAATACCAAAAGACTGTATTATACCTATTGAAAAGTTTTATGAAACAGAATTAAATTATTTAATCCAATTCTATAATTCAAAACGTCCGGATATTCAAAAAAAACTAGAAGAAATATTTACAAACTATGCTTGCGGGGTTTATCAAGATAAAAAGACGGATTCCTTTTTTAATTTATGGGTGGCATTGGAACGAGCAACAATGGTGTCCGATATAGGAAAACATGACATGATCCCTAAAATTTCAAAAGCATTATTTAATGAAAGAAATCCATTATATGCCCATGTTATTGAAAATCTGTATACTGTTAGAAACAATTTTATTCATGAAGGCGGATCTATTTCCCAATATGATAGAAATGCACTAAAATACTGTGTTGATAATCTGATTGAATTTTTAATAAAAGAGTTAAATTCGTATTCTCTTAATGAAATAAAAACAATTTATGAATATTTAACCAAAAATGGTAATAATTTAGAAAACATTCAAAAGACCATTGAACATGTCATAGAATTAAAAAAGAATTGGAAAGGGGAAATTTCAGAAAAATAACCATATTTTTAAATTTTAATAACCATTCCAATTAAATTCAAAAATTACTCTTTTTTTAAATTTTAATAAAATCCACGATTAAACCTTTAAATTATTTATACGATTTTTAACAAATGGATATCCATTCAGGTTTAAAATGATAAAAAAGGGGTTTTGATGACAATTCGTAAAAAATTAGTTATTTTATTTGGAATTATTTTTTTAATGGTTTTAGGTGGAGTTGTAACCGTTGCAGGTCTTTTAATGATTGCTCCAGCCGAAAATAATTCAAATTCAGAAAATATTGTTTCATCTACTGTTTCAACTAGTAACCAGAATAACTCTGAAAATGTAAAAGCAGTTAGTGAAAAGTATATTTTAATAAACCGTAGTGCGGTGTCTTCATATTATTTTAATTATCTCTATGATAGCTTCAGGTTTACAAAATATGCAAATCCTGATAAGGAGTTTATGATAGTTAGTTTAGAAATTGAAAATTATGGATATGACGAATTTAAAGTTAATCCGTATAATTACAAGGTTGTAGTAGATAATGTGTCATATACTCCAAGTTATTTTAACTACAATATACCGGATCTTTTAAAATCGGTAACTTTGAAAAATGGCGGTAAAACTTACGGGATATTGGTCTATGAACTTCCAGAAAATTCAAGATGGTACCATATTGAATATACTGGATCAGTAGGTTATAAATTAAAATATGGGGATTTAATCCTTGAAAAAGAAATAGTTGAAGACGATGAAGAGGTCATACTGTCCCTTACAAACGATATTGATACCGGATTTGAAGAAAGTGATTTTTCACATTATTACGAAGGATCGCTACTGAATGAAAGTACATTATACCTATATTTTGAAAGAACTAATTATCTGGACGAAGAAGACATTTTAAAAGAAGTTAGGAATATATTAATTGAAACAAGGTCTTTAATAATAGATAGCAGTTATGATAAGCCAGAATATGTATATTTGAAATATAATTACGACTATAATCATCAGGGCAGTACAAAATATTCGATAAATTTAACTTGGGATGAAGTTTACGGAATAAAAATAATGCAGTCATCAAAATTCAATGAAAAGTTAATCATTGAATAAAAATTTAATTTTTAAACTTTTAAGGGTCAAATATGTTACTTGAATTGTTAGCTAAAAATCACGTAAAAGAAATTCTTTATCAGTTAGTTGATGGAAAAATTGAATACTCCAGTCTTAAAAAAGAAATTAAGATAGATAATAGTTATTTAAAAAGTATATTAAATGAATTAGAGTCTTGTAATTTAATTTTAAAGCACGAAAAACGGAAATATTTAATAATTACGAAATCTTATTATTCACTTACTGAAAAAGGCGTGCATTCCATCAGATTATACGAATTAGAAAAGAGTTTGATAAGAAAAAAAGAAGGAAGAAAAATAATAAAAGAATTTGATATAGATATTCCTGTTTATTATTTTGAAGACGGAGAGATGAAAAGTTTCCAGATGATAGGATTTGGAGAAGTTGAAGTTATTGAATAAAAAAGAGTATTTGAAGTTATTTTGTAAATTTTGGTTATAGGTAAGGGGTAGTGTTCTACTAAAAAGTAGACCCTTACCAAATAATTAGTTTATTTCAAATATATTTTAACAGTTATTTTAACTATTACGGGTAAAACAACTGCCAACACTAACAAGGCGGTCAAAAAAATCACCTCCTTTATTGTCTATACCTTGGCCCTTTCTTTTGAGGGAAAGGGGTAATTTATCATTTAAAAACTTAATATAAATAATAATGCCATACATTGAGTAAAAACTGAATGATTTTTACTCCCTATTTAAGTAAAAAATCTTAAAAAACATTACCGAAATTTTTCAATTAAGTAATTTATAAATATCAGATTATGAAAAGTATAATATAACCTCTGAGGTGAGATACATATTCAGTAGTGTGAATGTGTTTGGACGAGGTTTATTTTGGATATTGACACGACAAGGCGTAAAATATCAACTCCTTTGTCTATACCTTTTAAAAACTCTTAAAAATTTAAAAAAGAATAATTTTAATTCATTACACGTAAGAATTCTCTTTTTAAAGATTCCTTATTTTTGTGTAAATAAATCGAAGTTGTTTTTATGTCTTCATGACCCAAAATTAAAGAAAGGGTCTTTAAGTCCATTCCCATATCTATGCAGCGTGTTGCAAATGTATGTCTTAAGATATGCGGTGTAATTCGAAAACCTATTTTATTTTTTGAAACTTCGTTTAAATAATCTGTAAAACTTACAAGATGTGTTAATCGTATAGGATTTCCAAGCCGGTTTACAAAGAAATGGTCAGATTTTGGAAATTTTGAATCTCTTTGAATGAGCCAGATTTTAAGATAAGAATACAATTCATTATCAATGAATACATATCTTTCTTTCCTGCCTTTTCCTAAAATTCTAATGGTTCTTTCATCCATATCTACATCATGGATTTTTAAATTTCTAAATTCGCTGTTTCTAACTCCAGTATGCAGGAAAAACATAAGAAATAACCGATATTCATATTCAAAAACATTTGAAAGTAAATAATTGGTCTGTTCTTTTGTTAAATATTCCCGTTCTTTTTTGCTTTTTCTTAAAGTTACGAGAAACTTTTCAACAGGATTTCTAAGAAAATAATTTTCACTAATTCCCCAATTATAAAATAGGGTTAACCGTGAAAGATATTGAATTTTTGTGTTTTCAGAAGATTCATGTTTTCTGTAAAACTCTATCACGTCTTCAAGAGATATTTCATCAAAAGTTTTGTTTTTGTGAAATCTCATAAAAATTCTGATTCCAGAAATGTTTGTTATAACTGTTTTATCTGAATGTCCTGATCGGAAAGCCATATAGTTATCAATTATTTTCTGGTCTTGTTCTTTAAATTTAAATCCATCATAAATCCTCAACTATCTCACCTATTCCGAATTTTCCAGTTTTTGGATTTAAACGGGCTCTTAATGTGTTTCCATCCCTTTCCACATATTCATCAAATATGGGATTGGAATTTACAAGTTCCCAGAAAATATTTCTTTTAAATTCATTTTCACGAACTCCAAGATATTCGCCGAGTTCTTCAAAGGTACACCTTTGAGGGTATATTCTTGACATAATATTGAATATTTGAGAAAGCATATCTTGCCGTTTCTCATTTGTTGAAAGCACTTTTAATTCTGAATTCATATCTGAAAGAGATTTGACAAGTTTATTGTTTGATTCATCTATGTTTGATTCAATACTGTCGAATTTATCAACAATTGAATTTAATTTATTGTCAAATCCCATTAAGGTTTCTAAAATATCTTTTAATTTATCATACATTATCATGCTAGTTCTGGCATATTCTGAAGTATTTTCAAAACCATTTCTTTTTGCCATTTTAGTAAATTCTTCTTTTTGTTCATCGCCCCTGCAATATACATATATGACGGGTCTTGACATAATTTCACCATGAATATGGCATCGATATTACGAATGTTATTTTATGCTGTACTTAACCACAGATAGTATATTGTACAAAAAAATATTTAACAAATACGGTTGAATGTTACCTTAAGTAATTTTGGAGCGATATTATGCAATTTGTTCACATGGCGGATAATCACCTAGGATACCGCCAGTACAACCTTGATGAGCGGGAAAACGATATTTACGAATCATTTTTAGAATGTATCGATAAAATTATTGAGATAAGGCCTGATTTTGTAATTCATAGCGGCGACTTATTTGAAAGCCCTCAGCCTCCAGTAAATGCAATAAGATGCACAATGGAAGGTTTTTTAAAATTAAAGGAAAAAAATATACCAATTTATTTAATTCATGGAAATCACGATATCCCAAAAAGCCAACAGAAGGGAAAACCGTTTGGAATTTTGAAAAAAATACTTGGAAACAGTTTGTTAACTTTTGGAAAAAATAAATCCCATGTTTTTAACAACGAAGTATTCATTGGAGGAATTGAATACGTATCCCAAAATAAAATTCCAAAAACTTACGAAGACTTGGAAAAAATCAGTTTTGATTCTAAAAATTATAAAAAAAAGATACTTTTATTCCATCAAAGCGTGAACCCATTTATCCCGCAAAGCTTTGAAATGCAAGTTACGGACTTTCCTGAAGATTTTAACTATATTGCTGGAGGTCACATTCATCAAAGGGCCTTAAAACCAATCAATGAGGGAAATTCTGTATTTTCTTATGCAGGATCCACTGATATCATGTCAGTTAGCGAAGTTAAAGATTACAAACAAAATGGAAAAGGATTTTATTTAGGGGATTTAAGCGGAGATTTCGATATTAACTCGATTCAAAAAATTGATGTTGAATGTAGGAATTTCTTGATCGATAAAAGAATTAAAAATGAAAATGATTACGAAAAAATAATTAAAGAGCTCCAAAATATTCAAAATGAAAAGAAAAAGCCAGTTTTATATTGCGATATCGTTGAAAATTTATTTAATTCATTTAACGATGAAATTACTGATTTAACACTTTACAAAAGGATAAGCAGGATTGATGAAAATCTTGAAGAATCATTTAATATTAATGAAAGCAGCATTGAAGAAATATTTCAGGAATATATTAAAAACAAAGAAATGGATGTAAATTTCGTGTATGGGCTCTATAAAAAGCTTTTAGAAAACGATGAAGATTCATTGCTTTACGTAAATGACTACTTTAAAGGTAATTACTACGGGGGCGCGTTTGATGATTATTAAAAATATCAAAATGGAAAACTTCAGAAGCCACAGAAACACCTCGATAAATTTTAACAAAGGAATAACTTCAATAATTGGCCAAAATGGAAGTGGAAAATCGTCAATATTTCAGGCAATGAATTTTGCACTTTTTGCTCCGCGTGGAAACAATTTTAGGATTGAAAATTTAATGCAACAGGGCTCTGCATCTTTTTCTGTAGAATTGGAATTTGAAATGATGGGAAATATATATCTTGTAAAAAGAAAAAGGTTTCAAAATAAAACAGATGACAAACTATACGTTAACGGGAAATTAAATGCTGAATCTGCATCGGAAATAAACAAAAAAATAGAAGAGATTTTAGAAATAGATAACAGCGTATTTTCAAATGCAATATACATAAAACAGGGCGAAATTGCAAATTTAATCCAGATGACTCCGAGAGATCGAAAAGAAGTTATCGGAAAGCTTCTTGGAATTGAAAAGTACGAAAAAGCCTCTGAAAAAATGAATATTGTAAAAAAAAGCTACGAAGAAATGCTTTTTAAACTTGAAGGGGAGCTCGTCCAAGAACCTGAAATTTTAGAAAATCTTGAAAAATTAAAAAATGAAGTTTCTGAATCTGAAATTTTAAAAGAAGAAATTTTGAAAAAATATGAAAATCTTGAAAAATTAAAACTTGAAAAAAATTCAGAATTAATTTCAATGGAAGAAAAATTTGCTGAAAATAACCTGTTGAAAGAAAATTTAAAGGATATTATTTCAGAAATCAAAAATATAAATTTAGAAATTCAGAATCTTGAAAACTCATTAAGTTCAGTAGTTGAAGAATCGGAAAATTTATTTAAAAACGAAGAAATTTACAAAAAATACTTAGAACTTGAATTAACGATTAAAGAACTAAATACTAAATTAATAAGTCATAAATCAGACTACGAATCTTACAATAAATTAAAAACAATTGTAGAATCTTTAATAAACGAATTAAATATCTTAAAAGAATCGTTAAAGGATAATAAAAAAAATCCTGATGAATTAAAGGAAAATTTAAACGAAATTGATAAAAAAATTCAGAAATTGGACGGTGTAAAAGAAAAAATAACAGAACTTAATTTTATTGAAAAACAAATTTCTGGAATAAACGATCACAAAAAAACGGTAGAAACACATTTTGATTCTTCAAAACTTTACGAAGATCTGATTAAAACTTTTGACGGCCTAAAGACTAAAAAAAATAGTTATGAAAATCTTTTAAAGGAAAAAAATGATCTTGAAAAAAAACTTCAAAGTGCTATTGAAGAAAAAATCAAATTAATTTCTGAATTAACTGTTTTTGAAAAAATAGAAGAAAAAATAAATCTTGAAAATGAATTAAAAGAAAAATATGAAGGTTTATCTGAAAAAATAGATAAATTAAATGAAATAATCACAAAAAAAGAAAGTAAAATCTTAGAAACTAAAAATTATAAGCTGGAACTTGAAAAAACCAAAGATTCGTGTCACGTCTGCCAGTCCAAAATAACTGAAGAAAAAAAACAGGAATTACTCAAAAAATATACCTCTCTAATTCAAAATGAAGGTTTATCAATTGAAAGTATCAAAAAACAGCTTGAAGTTATATTAAACAAAAAAGAGCAGCTTAAACTCAAATTGAATGAAATTGATTCATTTAAATCAAAATACGGGGAATTAAAAGAAAAAAAGAATTACCTTTTGAAAGTTGAAGAGTCGATAATTGAAAATACTCAAAAATTAAACGAATTAACTGAACAACTCAACGAATATTCTTCCTTAAACGATGAAATAAAGTTAATTGAAAATAAATTAAACGATTTAGAAGAAATTTACAAAAAATATACATATTCCGTTCAATTTTTGACTAAAAATGATGAATCTGAAATTTTAAATAAAAAATCTGAAATTTTAAAAATTATCGGAGACTATGATTATTTAAAAATTAAAAATGAGAAAGAATCCCTCGAAAATTTAAAAGATGAATTAAAAATAATTATTTCTAATTTAGAACGAGAAAATAAGCTAAAATCAGAATTAAAAGATATTCAAGATAACATGTCTTCAAAAATAGGAATTGTTGAATGTTACATTAAATGGGAAACTGAAAAATCAGCTTTTGAAACTAAAATATCAGAATATAAAGAAAATTACGAAAAATATATGGAAAGTTTAGCAGTTCTTAAAAACCATTCCAAAATATATTCTGTAGAAATAAATGAATTAAATGAGTTTTTAAACCAGAAACTTGCTGAAAAACAGAATATATCTAAAAAACTCTTAGAAAATAGAATAAATACTGAAAAAAATATACAAATTGTAAATTACAGTCCAGAAGTGCATGAAAACGCTAAAAAAGCTTATGAATCCATAATCAATAAATTTAATGATATATCCATAACTTTAGAACGAATAAATTTTGAATTAAAACTTAAAAATGAAAATATAGTTTATTTGAATGAAAAAATCCAAAACTTGGCGAATAAAAAAGAAGAAAGAAGGAAAATTGAAGAATTTAAAGAGTATCTCGATAAAATAAAAAGGGAAATATTCTCAAAAGATGGTTTTCAAAAGTATTTAAGAGAAAAGTATATTCCGTTAATTCAAAGGCATACAAACCAGATTTTTCAGGAATTTGAACTTCCATATTCCCATATTCAATTAAAAGATGACTACAGCTTGATAGTCGATGGCCTTCCAGTTGAAACATTGAGTGGTGGAGAACAGATTGCAGTTTCCCTCGCATTAAGGCTTGGAATATCTAAAGCAGTTTGTAACAATATTGAATGCATCATATTAGATGAACCAACAGCGTATCTCGACGAAGATAGGCGTAAAAACCTTTTAAATATATTCAAAAACATAAAAACAATAAACCAGATGGCGATAATTACGCACCATCAGGAACTCGAACAGATTGCAGATAACATTGTAAAAGTTAGAAAAATCGGCGAAAATTCAAAAGTATCTTTAGAATAGGTTAAAACAATGTACCGAGTAATTCCAGACACCAACTTTTTAATTTATGCATTTAAACAGGGCATAAATTTCGAATACGAATTAAATAGCGCTATTGATAGAGGCTACAAAATATTCATTATGGATTGTGTTTTAAAAGAACTTGAAAAATTAAAATTAGAATTTAAAGGAAAAGAAAAGCTTTCTGTAAATTTAGCACTAAAATATGCCAAAAATTTTGAAATTATCGAATATTCAAACGGAAAATATGCAGATGAAATGATTATAAATTATTCTAAGGAAAATAAGGATGTAATAATCTGTACTAACGATAAAAAACTAAAAAAAGATTTAATCGATACTGGAACCCCAGTAATTCTTGTAAAACAGCATAACCACTTTGAACTTCAGGGTTACTTAAAATAAACGTGAAAAAATTAGATTAATACTTAATGTAATCATATTTACAAGATTTATTTTCCATTGTTATTTTTAAACCAATTTTAGCAGGAATTACGGGAATATCAATTTTTTCTGAAATATATTTCGCTTCTGAATCTGGATCGGTCATTTTCATTCCCATGTGATACATTGTGAGCATTTTTGGCTTTTTATTCATCGAATTTACTACTTCGATTATATCATTTGAACACATGTGGCCAGGTACTTTTTGACATTTAACGCGAATTACGTTTGCGATTAAAAAATCTATACAATCAAAATCTTCAATTAATGAATCGATATATTCTGAATCCGAAGTATAACCGATTAACCCATCATCTGTTTCTATTTTACAGCCAATTGTTTCAGGATCGTTGTGTTTTGTTTTTGTCGCAGTCAATTTCCAAGTTTTTACATTTAATTCATCATAAGGCTTTAAAACATGCCTTTCACCAACCCTAGATTGGTGGTAGGTTGAAATTCCTTTTTCAAACCTGCTACTTCCATTTAAAACCGAGTTGTTACCAATCAAAATTCCTTGCTTTTTGGTCATTCCTTTAGTCATTGCTTCGATGAGGTTTTCGGCATCAGTATAGTGGTCCGGATGACAGTGTGTAGAAATTATTGCATCTGTTTTCCAAGGATTTATCCCTAGTTGATTCATCCTAACTAATGCACCTGCTCCAGAATCAATATGCATATTCATATCTTCAGAATGAATTCTAAAACCGCCAGTACCTTTTACTTGAGTTATGCTCTCCCATCGGCCCCCCCCGCCCCCAAGAAATATTATCTCTAACAAAGTTGATCACTACTCGATTGTTTTAAATTCAACGTTATTGTAAATCCCATTAACTTCAACTATTTCATAAGGATAGACGATTGCCCGATCAGAAATGGTTTCAGGCGTTATTTCTTCGATGTAAACGATTAATACGCCATTTTTCAATTTTATCAAATTAATTTCTATGATATTGTCAGAACCTAATTTTTTACCCATATAAACTTCGATAATGGTTTTATCCCCAATTATACTGCTTTCATAATGCTTGTAAGAATCCCCGTAAATTCCAAATTCTAATATCTTAAATGATATCGATTCGATTTCAGAAGAATCGTCGGATTCAGTACCATTATTCAATTCTACTCCAATATTCGGATTTTTGGATGAAGTATTGTTTAAAAATAAAGTTTCGTTTGATTCAGTAGTGATATTGTTTTCGATACAACCACTAAAAATAAGGACTGCCGAAATTAAAAAAATAAACGAATATTTCATTTCTTCACTTCCCATATCTCCTTTCACGTTTTTGATATTCTCGAATGGACCTCAAAAAATCAATTTTTCTAAATGTCGGCCAGTAGGTTTCGCAAAAATATAGTTCTGAATAACATGATTGCCATGTTAAAAAATTACTTATTCTCTCTTCACCAGATGTTCGAATAATTAAATCAGGGTTTGGCGATGGAAGGTTGCTCGTGTATAAATTTTTAGATATTAATTCTACAGTTATATCTTCAATACCTATTTCGTTAATTTTTACCTGTTGTGCAATTTTTTTGACACTATCAATTATTTCCTGCTGCCCGCCGTACGCAATTGCAAAATTAACAAAATGATTAGAATAATCCTTTGTTTCATCTTCTGCATAACTAATTGCTTTTTGAACATGCTTTGGAAGCATCTCCCTTCTTCCAATAACACTTACACGTATTTTATCTCTGTGGGTATTCGGATGATTTGCAATTTCAATAAATTCTCTTTCAAAAAGATCCATCAAAACTTTTACTTCATGTTCTGGTCGATTAAAATTTTCTAAAGAAAATGCATAGAGCGTAATAGTATGAATTCCTAAAGAAACACACCAATCTATAACTTCATGAACCTTTGAAGCTCCTAAATTATGGCCGAGTTCAGGATTTTCGCCCAATTTTTTTGCAAGTCTCCTGTTACCATCCATAATTATTCCAACGTGTTTTGGGAGTGGGCATTTAGAAATTTTTGATTCCAATTCCTTTTCGTAGAGTTTTAATGCTCCAAATTTGCTCAAATATTCATAAAATTTAAATAACGGCAAAGTACCACCAGAGTTTTTAAAAACCTTCTTTTAAAAATTTAACCGCATTATAATATCTTTTAGAAGATCCACTTCTACTTGTATCTATAAACTTAATATTTTCACTATTTAAAATAATAGCACCAAATCCTTCCATATTACAAACAAGCGCAAATGCCCTAAATAAAAGATTTCCAGAAATTCCGTCTTCTGAAAGAATTATGTTATATCCATCTTTTAGATATTCTTCAATTAAAATTCCCTTGTGTTCAATTTCTAAATTTTCAAAAATATCTAAAGAGTTAACATGTTTTAAAAGATCTTCAGCTTCAAGTATAGAATCATCTATTTTTTTACTTCTTCCAATATCTGAAAGCCGTCCTGCAGATAATATTCCTATTTTTGGAGTTATTCCATTTGATTTTAAAAATTCAGATGAATATTTAATTATTTCTAATTTCTCGTCGAACCTTATTTCAGGACTTTCAGAAATTTCATCTATTCCAACTGGGGCGAGTATGAAAATTTCATTGTTAAACGGGTTTTTTAAAATAGATGCTCGGTAAAATTTCCCGATTCTTTTTCTTAAAATTGGAATTAATTCACTAGATGAAAGCGAACCCCTAACTGCACCACAATATCGATTATTAATCAAACCATCAATTAAAATTTCAGGATTTTCCACTAATTCAACTTCTATTCCTTCTTTTTTTAGGTTTTCAGCTGCAATTAGCACTTCATCTCGATTTTTACCGATACCGATAGCATACATGGTGTCCACCATACCCAATAATATTAAAAAAATAATATTTCACAAAATATAATAACCAACTATATATCGATTTAATTACATACAAAAACATGCAGTAGTGAAGAAAAGTAAAAAAATTGTTAAGGTAATTATTTCATTGCTAATTTCAAATCGTCTGCTTTAACAGTTTTTCTGCCTGCGTGCTTAGCTAAACTAACTGCTTCTTTAGCTACGTCAACTGCAATTTCTTCTAATGCTTCTGCGAGCATTACTGCTGCATCCCTACTTACTCTTTCAGCACCTGCGGATTTGAGGATTCTCTCCATTGGTGCAACTGGAAGTTCTGCCATAGAATCACCTTCTTTTCTTATTACAAATTAAAATGGTATTCTTCCAGTATTTATAATTTTCCTAAAAAATCGTATTCTTTTTTCAATTACAAGAGATAATCAGTTTGTAATTCAAAATATCTGGATGATTCATTTAAATTTATTCATTTGAATATCCAAGTAATAAATAATCCGAAAAAAAGAAGCATATTACTTAAATGATCCAATTACTCGATATTCCAAGACAATTCCGTCATCCAATGGATAATAATTTTTTAATTCTAATTTTGTACATTCTTCAACGTTTTTGAACCCCTTTCCATCAACATATGTTGGAGAATTTGCCCCTCCAAATACTTTTGGAGCGATATATACCCTAACTTCGTTTATCAAGTTTTCTTTAAACATTCCCCAGTTTAAAGTTCCGCCACCTTCGAGAAGAATTTTATTTATTCCCATTTTGTAAATTTCGTTCATAATTTTTCTTAAATCAACTTTTTGAACCCCTGCCTGCAATACCATAATTCCCATTTCTTTTAATTTTCTGATTTTTTCTTCTTTTTCGTCCGAAATTGGCGTTGTTGTTGCGATCACAGTTTTCGCGTCTTTATTTAATACTCTTGCATTTAATGGAACTTTTAAATTGCTGTCAACCACAATTCTTAAGGGATTATCTTTTGGCGATGCATTGATTTTGTGAACTGTGAGCCTTGGATCGTCTTTTAAAACAGTTCCAATTCCCACCATGATTGCATCTACGTCCTTTCTTATTTCGTGAACCCTTTTTAAATCGTTTTCACCAGAAATTCTTGAATCATTTTCTATTGTGGCCAGTTTTCCATCTAAGGTCATTCCAACATTTGATATAACATAAGGAATCATGATATCACTTAAATCGCTATTAATTGTAATTCTTCTCGAAATATACGGGTATAAGCTTTCAATATCTTTTAAATCACCGCGAGAATACTTAATTATCTCTTTTCTGATCAAATTATTTACTTTAATTCCCCTGCTTTGAAATTCTTCCATTATATTTTTAGCATAAACCCTACCGGCTCGATCAAAATCGGTTAAAAGTATAATTTCAGGGATATTTTCTGCAATTAAATCGTCTGCTATCTGAAATATAGGAGTATTTGAAACAGTTATAAAATTAGCATTTATTTTTAAATTTTTCAAGGATAATATATCATTTGGACCTTCCACCAATATCGGAATTCCTTTTTCAGCCAGTAATTTTAGATCATCAATTATTAAAAGGAGTTTTTCTAAAGATTCCTGCTTATCCATCTTTTCACAAAATAAAAATAGTTAAATTTAAGGCATTGGTAAAGGAAGAGATTTATGTTTGTTTGTTGTAATTCTAAGCATTAATTCTTCTATTTTTTCTAGAGAAATACCTAAAAATTCGCAGATATCTTCAATTTCCTTTCCTTTTTCCATTAAATCCAAGAGTTTATCGAGAGTTTCATAAGAAATTCCAAGTTCGTCCTCGTCAGTTTGACCATCCCAAAGTCCTGCTGAAGGTGCTTTATCAATTATCTCTTTTAGAACACCAACATGGCCTGCAAGCTGCCTTACTTCGGTTTTGAAAAGGTTACCAATTGTTAAAAAGTCGCTTCCAAGGTCCCCATATTTCGTACCGTAGCCCATGTAAATTTCTGATTTATTGGAAGTTCCTGCAACAAGGTAGTTTTTCTTGTTTGCGTGGTAGTATACTTCAGTCATCCTGATTCTTGGTTTTAAATTTGCATCGACACGTCTATCAAACTCTTTTCCTTCAACGTATCCGCCTGCACCAAATGCAACCAAGACAGGAGTTATATCAAATACCGTGTAATTAATTCCAAGAGTTTCTGCAACGAGTTTTCCATACTTTTCGTCGTCAGGATTTGAATTTTTTTCCGGCATTATTACTCCAAAAACATTTTCTTTACCAAGAGCTTTTACCGAAAGATATGCTACAAGGGCGCTGTCTATTCCGCCACTGAGCCCCACTACAACGCCTTTTGCGTCTGCATTTTCTACCTGTTCCCGTATAAAATCACGGATATTGTTTGCGAGTTCTTCCAACTGTTCATTTGTTCTTATCATGCTAATACCTCTTAATTAAATTAAGAAATCCCGGTACTTAAATATTAACTCGGTTGCCTTACGTATATCTGAACCTTGCATTTTTGCTTCATCAAGATATACCTTCGATAAAGTATTTGTAATCATTCTAGGGGTTGATTTCCACATCTCTGAATGAAGCATCAAGTCATATGCCCTTGCTTCGTTTTCTTTTAATCCATATTTTCTATAAGGTCCATTATGGGGCATGAACGTTGGATTTTTATCCATCCCAGTAGTCAATACTTCATTACAGAGTTCAGTTCTTGGAATTGGTTCTGCAGCACTTACAAAAACATCATCAAGTTCTGCATCGACAATAAAATCTTTTGTCATTAAAAAATCAACTTCTTTTTCTTTTGGATGTCCAACAATAAAACTTCCAGCAACTTTTACTCCGCAGTCTTTTGCAAGCTCAATTGCTTTTAAATTTTTCTTTGTATTGGTTCCTTTTTTCATTGAATTTAAAAGTTTATCACTTCCACTTTCAATTCCGTAGAATACCCATCCAATTGAATAATTTTTAATGGCATTCAAAACCTCTTCGTCAACGTAGTCAACCCTCATGTCTGGAACAGATAAATTCCCCCTTCCAATTATGTTTGAAACGCTTTCAATCATTTCTATAAATTTATTTTTATTTACCGTGTTTTTAAAGTTATAGAGGCTTCCAGTACCGCCACTTATTGCAATTCTTTTAACACCATTTTTTTTAAGCTCTTTTACTTCTTCAATTATTAATTCAATTGGTTTACTTCGAATATCTCGCCCAAAAAATTCTGGAACCTGGCAAAACGTGCAGTGTCCAAGACAACCCCTGTGGGTTTCAATATATACATTTGCACCCCTTACGTTTTGAGTTTCTATATCTTTTGGAACGTAAATCTTTGAAAAATCCAAATCTGGCTTTGATTTTGGTTTATTAATTATTATTTCACCATTTTCAAGATATGCCAATCCTTCAGTACTTCCGTTAATGATTTCAGGAGTTTTAATTTCGCCTTCACCCAAAATTACCCCATCAATGTTTAATTCACCCAATATAATCCCAGGATACGCTGAAACTGGGCCTGCAATGTAAATTTTTATATTTTTAGATTTTAAATAGTCGATTGTATCTTTAATCACTGGATCGACAATATTTAGCGTAGAATAAAGGCTAAAAATAACTATATCGGATTTTAAAAAGAGTTTCTTGTTTTTTATATCCTTTGTAAGCTTTACGTTATGGTTATGCTTTTCTTTTAAAATTCCGCCGACTAGCATAGCGCCGTAAGTGTATATATCTTTAGAATAAATTGTAATTTTCATGATCTCTACCACATGTTCACAAAAATAGGATAGTTTCCGGATAAATCAAATCTTCTTTTTATCATTAGTATTGCGTCTGCACCGTCATCGTAATAATTATAGAGAACTTTTCTATCAACATAATTTCTCTTGTAGTAAAATTCTCTCGCTTTTTTGTTATCGAAACGAACCTCTAAAACGCAGTGTTTTGCATGGCACTCGTTGAATAAAAAGTTTTCAGTAGCACTTAAAAGGGCGTTTCCAATTCCATAATTTTGGTAAGCTGAATCAACCGCAATCGATACAACATGCCCGTTTCCCCATTCCATCAATGCAATTATATATCCAACAATTTTTCCATCTTCAGTTTCTGCTACCAAAAAACCGTCTGGAAATGACGTGTATATGTGCATCATCAAAAATTCCGGATAATTTTTATCAAAAGATTCTTTTTCTATTTCCATTACCCGTTTTAAGTCATGTTCCCGGAATTTTCGTATATTTATAATCATTATAAGTTCACCATTCGGTTTCTATCCGAAATTAGATTTGATATGATATATCATTAAATAAATTATTAAAATTTAACGCAAAATAAAGATTTTCAAAAGAAATTAAATTTAAAAATTAAAAAAGAATTGAATTTATTTTTCCATTTTTTCAAGAATCATTTCAGCACATTTTTTTCCAGAAAGGTACATTCCACCAAAGATTGCGCCCATTCTGTAACCTGCGTGGTACGCATTTGCGGCCATTCCACAAACATACAATCCAGGGAATATTTCTCTAGTGTTTCTTGTGAGCGAATTTTCACCTTTTTCTGCCCACATGGATTTTTCACCAGGAACTTCGATTCCAAGGTCTTTATTCTTTCTAGCAAGTGTGTGAACTGCTGAAGCATCGTGTCCTGTTGAATCTATCACGTATTTTGCACTGATTGTGAGTGGGTCGATATGAAGTCCTGCTTTTTCAATTGCGTAAGATTGAATAACAACCCCTGCAATTTTATCTTCTTTTAAAATCAAGTCTTCTACCACGATTCCAGTTAATATTTTTGCACCTGCATCAATTGCTGCAACACCTAATTTTGCAGGAACTTCTACTGAATCTGCGGTGAATAATTCATCTTCCCCATCAACTTCATCCAATTTAATTCCTGCTTCTCGTAATATTTCATCTGCAGGTTTTTCTACGACGATGTTTGGAAAGCCCATTCCTCCGCCCCAAGTTCCACCACCAAATGAAAGGTGTCTTTCGAGAACTACGGTTTTAACTCCTTTTTGAGCCAAATATTTTGCAGCTGTAAGTCCACTTGGACCTGCACCAACAATTACAACGTCGACGTCAATTACATCCATCCACATGTTAAAAGTGGACTTCAATATCGATTTTGTTACTGCTACTTCATCTGCCCTGAGCTTTCCATCCATGTTTTCACTCTTTTGTTTGAATTTTTAAATTTTTATTGTTAGTTTTTTTATTTTTAGATTTGATTTTGTTTTAGAATTTCAAAATCATATATTTAAATCAATCATTTTTGTTTATATTGTTCAATACTATTTAATATTGAAGAAATAATCATTTCCCGAATATTTGGAACATCTTCTTCAAGTGACTTCAAAACTTCATGGGATTTTTTCCTTATTCCATCCCCATTATGCCTACTGTAAGGACATTCATCCTTGTCTTTGTAGTATTCGATGTCACATTCGACTAAGGCCTTTACAATTTTTTCTTCTGAGACATTGAGCATAGGTCTAATCATACAGCAGCTTTTAAGATTTAATTTAAAATCTTTAAAGTCCACATCTGTCTTATTGAAATTTTTAATCGGCTCTAGTGCCTTTATTACATTTCCTTTAAATATATTTGCCATTATTGTGTCAGAATTGTCCTCTAACGTGTGACCTATTGCAATTTTTACATTTGAATCGCTTTCAAAGTTATTTTTTGCATAATTAGTTAAAACGTGTCTTCTAACCATTGAACATGAGAAACATGGTGAATATTCAATTCCTTTCGTGTTTTCTGAAAGTATTTTTGACATTTCAACGACATTTCCATCATGCGCAATTATTTCATGGGGAATATTTAGGTTTTTACAGTGTTCCGAAATCATTTTCACGTTTTTGTTACTTTCTGTCCATGGCCGTATTCCATTTATATTTAAATCAACGGTTACTGCATAAATTTGAACTCCGTATTTTCGACGGTACGGTTCTAAAAGGTGCAAAAGTGCAAGGCTGTCCTTTCCACCACTTAAACCCACGAGTATTTTATCTTTTGGAGAAATAATATTATTTTTTGAAACATATCTTCCCATTCTCTCCGAAATTTCTTCAAAAACTCGAGAATAAACAACAGGAATTTCAAAATCCATTTCAATTTTTCTCATTTTTTCCTTTGAAAGTCTCGCCAAACCTTTGTTTCCCACAATAATTTTATCGTTCCTTATCGTTAAATATGAATGATTGCAATACTTTTTTAACTCTTTCAAGTCTATCATGAATTCACCAAAAATCATCACATAAATATAACATAATATATAGGCATAATGTTTGAAAGTATTTATTTGGAATGTAGCTATTTTATTTAAGTTCATTTTATTATTGGTTTAAAAACGGTTTTAGGTTGAGATATTGAAAAAATTTATTGTGAGATACGGAGAAATTGGAACAAAATCAAGACAGACCATGCACAGGTTTGAAAAATTGCTTGCAAAAAACATTTCAAAGCTTGCAAAAAAACACGGAATTTCCGCAGAAGTTGAAATAATCCATACAAGATTGATTGTAGACATTCCTAAAGAAAATTTTGAAAAGATGAAGGAACTATTAAAAAAAGTACCTGGAATTGTATCATTTAGCCCATGCTATTACATAGATCCTGATATTGAAAAAATAAAGGAAATTTCATCCGAACTTTTTGAAAAAGAAATTGAAAAATACGAAAATAAAGAAAATATTACATTTAGAGTAAAAACTCAAAGACCGCAGAAAAAATTCCCTTTAACTTCTCTTGAAGTAAACATGGAAGTTGGGGGGCCAATTTCCGAAAAATATGGAATACAAGTAGATTTAACAAATCCGACAATTTCTCTTGATATCGAAGTATTCAACGAATACGCTTACGTATTTGCAGAAAGAATTAGTGGAATTGGCGGAATTCCTGTTGGAACCCAAGGTAGAGTTTTAGTATTATTATCAGATGGAATCGATAGCCCTGTTTCTGCATACATGATGGCAAAAAGAGGATGCAAACTTTTACTTTTGCACATGAAAACTTCAGATGAAGGACTTGAAAAAACCCAGAAACTTGCTGATGTTTTAAGTGACTTTGATCCAGAAGCTAAATTTGTATACATGGATTTTAAAGAAGAACTTGAAAAAATTAAAGCCGAACTTACTGAAATTAATAGGGATAAATACACGTGCCTTTACTGTAAAAAATACATGTTAAAAATGGCTGAAAAATACGCAAAATGGCATAAATGTGATGCTATCATAAATGGGGATAATATGGGACAAGTTGCATCCCAGACTCTTAAAAATTTGCGTGTGATTAGTGAAGGAATTGATTATCCCATTTTAAGACCTTTAATCGGATTGGATAAAATTGAAATTATGGATATTGCAAGAAAAATTGGAACTTTTGGTATTTCGACCAGTAAAGAAGTAAGCTGTTTTGCAGTTCCAAAACACCCTATAACGAATGCAACACCTGAAGAAATAGAAAAAATTGAAGAACAGCTTTTAAATTTAAGAAATTGTAATGAATGTAAAAATTGTTAAATCAGGGGAAAATCTTGAATTCAAATCCATTTGAAACTTATAGGGATATTAGAATAATGAACGAAAACCCGAAATACCCTGTAAGAGGGGACGGAATAGTTCGTGAAAAAATAGAAAGTGAAAACGTCGAAATTGGAGAATATACTTACTATTCGGGATACTACGAAGGAAAAAAGTTTAAAGACTGCATAATGTATCTTGATGAAATCGACAATTGCAAAAACATGGATAAATTATTTATTGGTAAATTCTGCAGTATTGCATCAGGCGTTAAATTCATAATGGGTGGAAATCAGGGCCATAGATACGACTGGATTTCAACTTATCCACTAACTTTGATTTCTGAAACTCCTGAAGATTTAAAATCCGAAAATGGAAAAGGATATTTGAAAAAAGGAGATACGGTAATTGAAAACGATGTCTGGATCGGTGCAAACGTAACAATTATGCCTGGCGTAAAAATTGGCAACGGTGCAGTAGTTGCAACAGGAAGCATTGTTACAAAAGAAGTTCCTCCCTATACAATAGTTGGTGGAAATCCTGCAAAAATAATTAAAAAAAGATTTTCTGACGAAAAAATAGAACTTCTTTTGAAAATAAAATGGTGGGACTGGCCAATTGAAAAAATTAAAGCGAGTATCAAGACTTTAATGAGCGATGACTTTGAAGAATTAAAAAAGATTTGCGAAGAATAATTTTTTTATTTTTATTGATTAAATTTTTTCAAATTTCGATTTTTCCAAAATTCCAAGATTTTTTAAATAACTGCAAACTTTACAGACTTCGGTTGCAGATAAATCCCCACAGATTTTACACTCTCCCGTGTATCCTGGAAGTTCTATATGTTCGAGAAGTCTTTCGTATCCCCTTACAATTGAATATTTTGTTCCGGGATGGTTTTTTTCTAAAGTATCGGTAATTTCAGAGACTTCTGACCTGAATGATAGGCATGAATAAGGGCATGGCGACTTGTGATACGTTAATTCGAGCATATCTGCAAGTAAAAGTACTTCGTCTTCAGGGATTTTTTCTAAAGGTTTAATTCTTTTAACAAATTTAGGATGCTTTAAACTTTTTCCCAAGAATGCCAATTTTTTAACATCGCCTTCAATGTAGTTCATCATTACTGCTTGTGCAATATCATCCAAATTATGCCCGATTGCAAGGAAATCACATTTTTCTTCAATGGAAACCCGATTTAATATTTTTCTTCTAATTACTCCACAAAATGAACACGGATTCATTGTAAGATTTTTTTCTTTTGCGAGTTTTACAATTTCATCGAGATTGGTTCCAAGGTAATCTTTAAATTGAACGATTTTGTATTCGATGTCATGTTTTTCACAGAATTTTACTGCTGCCTCTATTCCATCGAGCCTATATCCTTCGATTCCTTCATTAACCATTATTGCAATAATTTTGGAATTTGGAATTTCTTTGTAAAATTCATTTAAAAGATAAGCCATTACAAGGCTGTCCTTTCCACCGCTGAGACCCATTGCTACTTTTATATTATTTTTGAGAACATCCCTTCCAAGGGTTTTTCTAACTTTTCTTTTGGTTTCTTTTATGAAACATGTCCTACAGTATTTATTTCCAGAGTGTTTTTGATGATATACGGAAGGTTCACCACATTTTCTGCATTTCATATGAATCACTTAAATTATCCGCCTGAAACTGGAGGATATATCCCAATTTCACTGTTTTTGTCTATTACATCGTTTGAAGAAACGATTTCAAAGTCTTTTGAAACAATTATTTTTCCATTTTCAAAATCTTCTTTTAATTGTAAATTGTAGTCATTTTCCAAAATTTCAATCAATTTCAAAATAGATACTTCATCTAGATCTATTGATATTTTTAAACCTTCGCCAAAATCTTCCCTGCATTTTGCAAAGAATTTTATTGTTAAATCCATATTAAATCACCTAAAAAAACAGTAAAAAATTAAATTTAATTAAAATAATTAGATTTCAAATATTTTAATTGCATTTACAGGGCATATTTTTGCACAGTTTTTACAGCCGATGCATTCATCTTCATCAAGTAATATTTTAAATTCATCGTCAACGGAAATAGCGCCAACCGGACAGTGAACAACGCATGCACCACAGTCGATACATTTTTCGTCATCTTTTTGAATAATTTTAGGTATATCTTCTACTTCCCCGAATTTTTTCAATATTTCAATTGATTTTTCGATCTGTTCTTCATCGCCAGTCAATTCGAGAATTAAAAATCCTTCTCTTGGTTCCATTTTTGCTTTTAAGATATTAACCATTACGCCAGTTCCTAAAACTACGTTTGAAACTACCGGTTCTCTTACGTTGCTTCCAGATATCCAGTAAAATACTCTTTTTTTCACTTAAATCACCAGATTAAATTTTATGAAGTCCTGTTCTCCCGATAAGTTTTGAGATATCTTCAGCTGAAACCACTCCAAGAACCCTGTTGTTTGAATCCACAACTGGAAGTCCTGAAATATTATTTCTGCTCATTTTTCTTGCTGCCATATCGATAGTCTCATCTGGTGTTGCAGATACTATATATGTGGTCATTATTTCAGAAATAGAATGTTTGTCCTGAGCCATTGCCTTTGCAATATCCCATGATGTGATTATTCCAGAAAGTTTGCCGTTTTCATCAATAATTGGAAGATGATTTATATTATTTTCAATTAAAACTCTTGAAGCTTCTGTAATTGATGTGTTTAAACTTCCTACAACTGCAGGTTTGCTTAATATATCTTTTACAAGTTTCATTTTTGCTTTCATCGGTTTTGTAACTGCACTTTTTAATGGCTCCAGTCTTTCCGTTAATGTAAATTCACTATTTGAAATCCAGTTTTTAAGCTCTTTTGAAATTTCCCGTGAAATTTTGTAGCTTGAAACTGAAGCAGTTCTCATGCATTTATCGACTTTTTTACCTTCGACTTCAACTTCAATCGTTACTTTTCCAGACCTTGCATCCCTGTAATTAGTAACACCTAACTCAGGCTTATCTCTTCTAGGAATTCCGTAATCTATGATTGGAACTGCAATATCTTCGTCTTTTATTGCACAGGTTTTTGCGATTTCTGCATTTAATATCGGAATTGGAACACCTATGCCCATGTAAAGCGTACTTCCATATTTTGGAATTGTTGCTCCTCTTAAATATTTAGTATTCATTTCTTTTAAGTTTCCTTGAACCATCAAAGTTCCAAATCCACTATTTGGACTGTGTTGAGTTCCTTCACCAGTAATATAACCTTGTGCTCCACCTAAGAATATTTTAGTACCTATTCCTAAAGTATTGTAATTCTTTGTTTCTTTGTTGAAATCATTTTGCAGTGGGTTTAATTGGCCTGCACCAGAATAATTGAAATTTCCGTATTCGGGAAGCAGTGCACCCATGTAAGTGTATATTTTTTCATCGGTACTGTTTGTAGCACCGTTGTATGACTGGAAACAGTTTCTTGGATTTACCAAAATTGCTTGATTTAAGTCATCTATTGTTATTGTTGTTGACACTTTTTTTCTTGGATAACAGTCCGTAGTATAACCTTCAGCAACGAGCTCAATTTCTTTTCCTGCCACAAGATCTTCAAGAACGTGAGAACCACCGTATGAAATATCAATATCATCATCACTATTTGTTTGGGCAGCCCCCAAATACGCATCAACTGCTGCAAGTCCAGAATATGCTTCTACACCATTCAAATACGTCTTGTACATTTTTATTGGGGGATCAGAGTGTCCAAAATTTAAAAATGCTCCGCTTGAACACATTGCTCCAAATGTACCTGTCGTAACTACATCTATTTCAACTGCCGCTTTTTCTGCACCCAGTTTGTCGACTATATCGATCATCTCTTCTGCAGTAACCACAACTGCATCGCCATTTCGTATCTTCTCGTTAATTTCGTGAACGGTTTTCAAAATATCAACCTTAATTTTATATATTTAAAGCAGTGAATGTATAATATCTGGACAATAATCCATCAAGTTAGCTCTAGAGTATATATAAACTATAATATATAACCATTTCACTATTTTGCTAATCTGAAATAATTTCGAAATATATTTAAAGATAGAAAATAATATATATGAGTTACCACTATTTTTCATGATATTAATATTATACGCATAAATTTATTTTTATAACTATTTTAAACAAATGGAGGCCAAATTGTGAAAGTATCGTCACATGAAATGGTTCCGACACATGAGATTATTCCAAGAGAAGAAATACCCCTTTTACTCGAAAAATATGATATAAAATTGCAGCAATTACCTAAATTGCTCGATACCGATCCCCTCGTGCTCGAAGTTGAAGCGACACCAGGAGACGTTTTAAAAATAACAAGAATGAGCCCTACTGCAGGCGAAACTACCTATTACAGATTAGTAATAGCAACTTCACCCTAACTGCCTGTCAATACCTGCTAAATATTTTTTAAATTTAAAATAAGCTATTATTCCTTATCTAAAAACTATGGGGGAAAATCATGGAATCCCGTGTCGTTGTTGATGCATTTTTTAAAGAGAACAGTTTAGTAAAACACCACATCGATTCCTACGATGATTTTGTGAAGAATAAAATTCAAAAGATCATCGATGAGGTAACTGGTGTCGAAACAGAAATTAAAGGAGGATACAAAGTATCCTTTGCAAAAGTGAGAGTTACAAAACCAATAAATAAAGAAGCTGACGGTTCTGTAAAAGAAATAACACCTATGGAAGCGAGAATTAGAAACCTTGCATACTCTGCACCGCTTTATCTTGAAATGATACCAACAGTTGGCGAAGATGAAGAAGAAAAGGTATTATCCCCTGTTGAAGTTTATATCGGAGAACTTCCAGTAATGCTTGGTTCAGAAATCTGCCACTTGTGCGGAAAATCTGATGAAGAATTGATAAAATACGGCGAAGATATACAAGATCCTCTAGGTTATTTTATTGTTAACGGTTCAGAAAAAGCAGTTGTTGCTCAAGAAGACCTTATTCCTAACAGAATTATATGTGAAAAGGTAGAAAAAAACAACAAAGTTGTAGATATCGCAAAAGTATTTTCAACTAGACATGGATTTAGGGCACTTTGTACGGTTGAGAGAAATCCAGATGGATTATTAAATGTTTCATTCCCGGGAATGCCTAGCACAATTCCACTAGTTATATTAATGAGAGCGCTTGGTGCAGAATCAGATAGAGAAATTATCGAATTAATTTCGGACGAACCAACAGTTGTTATGCAATTAATTGCAAACTTACAGGAAGCACGAGAAGAGCATGCAATAAACACGACTGAAGATGCACTCGAACATATCGGAAAAAGAGTAGCTCCAGGACAGCCTAAAGAGTACAAATTAAAAAGAGCAGAAACAATTCTTTGCAACTATTTATTGCCACACATGGGCGTAGAATCTGAGAAATTAGGTGCTAAATGTAAATATCTTGGAAGAATGGCTAAAAACTCAATCGAACTCTACTTAGGATTAAGGGTTGAAGATGATAAGGACCATTATTCAAATAAAAGATTAAAATTAGCTGGAGACTTGATGGAAGATTTGTTCAGACATTCATTCAACCAGTTAATTAAAGATATTAAATACCAACTCGAAAGACAAGCAATTAGAAACAAAGAACCTTCAATTCAAGCTGCAGTTAGAAGCGATGTTTTAACTGAAAGAATGAGACATGCGATGGCTACAGGAAACTGGGTGGGTGGAAGAACAGGGGTATCTCAACTTCTCGATAGAACCAGTTATCTTGCAACAGTATCCCAATTAAGAAGAGTTGTATCTCCACTTTCAAGATCACAACCTCACTTCGAAGCTAGGGACTTGCACGCAACCCAATGGGGTAAAATATGTCCATCCGAAACACCAGAAGGTCCAAACTGTGGTCTGGTAAAAAACCTTGCTGTAATGTGCAAAGTAACTACTGATGAAGGCGACGATAGCGTAATCGAATTATTAAGAGAACTCGGTCTCACAAAGGAAAACTAAATTTAATATTGAACGAATTTAGTCAATTAAGAAGGTGGATACCTTGGAAAAACAGACAAATGTATATGTTAACGGGAAATTGATCGATACCACAGAAGACCCTGAAACACTTGTTAAAAACTTAAGGGAAAACAGGAGAAGTGGAAAATTATCACCAAGTACGTCAATTTCATTCAATGAAGAGAGCAACGATGTACACATTTCGACCGATGGTGGAAGGGCTGTAAGACCATTAGTTGTAGTTGAAAACGGTGCTTCAAAATTAACACAAGAATTACTCGAAAAAGTAGATGCTCAAGAATTAACTTTTCATGAACTAGTTGATTCAGGTGTTATTGAATACTTAGATGCTGAAGAAGAAGAAAACGCAAGAATTGCGATGTACGAAGATGAAATAACTGAGGAAAACACTCACATTGAAATCGACCCTCTTGTTATTTTAGGTATCGGTGCAGGTGTTGCTCCATACCCAGAACACAATTCAGCTCCAAGGATTACGATGGCTGCTGCGATGAGTAAACAGTCACTTGGAATTCCTATGGCAAACATAAAATGGAGAATGGATACAAGAGGACACTTACTCCACTACCCACAAGTTCCTCTTGTAAGAACAAAACACCAGGAAATCTTAGGATTTGACAAAAGACCTGCTGGACAGAATTTCGTTGTAGCAGTTATGAGTTACGAAGGCTACAACATGGAGGATGCGTTCATTATCAACAAAGCATCCCTTGAAAGAGGTCTTGGTAGAAGTACATTCTTTAGAAGCTACGAAAGCTTTGAAAAAAGATACCCGGGGGGACAACTCGATAAATTCGAAGTTCCTGAAAAAGGAGTTAGAGGTTACAGAGCTGAGGATGCTTACCGAAACTTAGGGGACGATGGTTTAATCGACCTTGAATCCAATGTAAGATCTGGAGATGTAATTTTAGGAAAAACGTCACCTCCGAGATTTTTAGAAGAACAGGAAATCACCCTTCAAACAAAATCACAAAGAAGAGACACTTCCGTTACGATCAGACACGGTGAAGAAGGAATCGTTGACCTTGTAATTTTAAGTGAAACGAAAGAAGGAAACAGACTTGGAAAAGTTAGAGTTAGAGATTTAAGAATTCCTGAGTTTGGTGACAAATTTGCATCCAGACACGGTCAGAAAGGCGTTATCGGACTTATTGTTCCACAAGAAGACCTTCCATACACCGAAGATGGAGTAATTCCAGATTTAATTATCAACCCACACGCAATTCCTTCGAGAATGACTATCGGACAGGTTCTTGAAATGATTGGCGGTAAAGTTGGTTCTTTAGAATGCAGAAGAATCGACGGAACAATTTTCAGCGGCGAAAGCGAATGGAAATTAAGAGAAGGCCTTGAAAAATACGGCTTCGAACACCATGCAAAAGAAGCAATGTACGATGGAAAATCAGGTAGAAAATTAGAGTGCGATATTTTCGTTGGAGTTGCATACTACCAGAAACTACACCACTTGGTTGCTGGAAAAATCCACGCAAGAAGCAGGGGGCCAATCCAAGTTCTTACAAGACAACCTACCGAAGGTAGGGCAAGAGAAGGAGGCCTTAGATTTGGGGAAATGGAAAGAGATGTATTAGTTGCCCACGGTGCTGCAATGCTCCTTAAAGAAAGACTTCTCGATGAATCAGACCCTCACGAAGACTACGTTTGTGCAAAATGTGGTGAAATTGCAATCTTCGATTACAAGAGGGGCATGAAATTCTGTCCAGTTTGTGGTGAATCAGAAGACATTCAGGATAACAGAAAGATCCCGCCTGTAAAAATTGCTTATGCATTCAAATTATTGTTGGATGAACTTAAGAGTATGGGAATCGATCCAAAATTAGAATTAAAAGATAGAGCATAACTTAAATTATTTTATTTTTATTAAAAAGGTCTAAAACCACGGTGAAACATATGGATAGATTTGATGTTCCAAAGGAAATCGGAGATATTACATTTGGATTGCTCTCCCCTGAACAGATAAGAACCATGTCAGTTGCGAAAATCGTTACCGCAGACACCTACGATGATGACGGATACCCAATTGACGGTGGATTGATGGATACTAGACTCGGTGTTATTGACCCTGGATTAGTATGTAAAAGCTGCAGTGGAAGAGTAGGAACTTGTCCTGGACATTTCGGACATATTGAACTTTCAAAACCAGTAATCCATATAGGATTTGCAAAAGATATTTATAAAATCTTAAAAGCAGTGTGCCCACACTGTGGAAAAGTTGCGATTACAGAGCTAAAAAGGGATGAATACTTAGAAAAAATGGCCAAACTCGAAGAAGATGGCGGAGACCCTTGGACACTCTGTGATGATTTATTAAAAGAAGCTGCAAAAGGTAGCGTCTGCCCTTCATGTGGTGAAGTTAAAGCAGATGTAAAATACGATAAACCTACTGCATACCACCAATTAGATGGAAAAGCTCAAAAACAGTTAACATCATCAGAAGTTAGAGAAATTTTAGAAAAAATTCCTGCTGAAGACTGTAGATTATTAGGAATTAATGCAAAAGTTGCAAGACCTGAATTTATGGTTTTGACAGTTTTACCAGTTCCTCCAGTAACGGTTAGGCCTTCAATCACACTTGAAAGTGGAGAAAGAAGTGAAGATGACTTAACACATAAATTAGTTGATATTATCAGAATTAACCAGAGGTTAGAAGAAAATATCAACGGTGGAGCTCCAAACTTGATTATTGAAGATTTATGGGACTTATTACAGTACCACATAAACACTTACTTTGATAATGAAGCACCAGGAATTCCCCCAGCAAGACACAGAAGTGGAAGACCTCTTAGAACACTTGCTCAAAGGTTAAAGGGTAAAGAAGGTAGGTTCAGACACAACTTAGCAGGTAAACGGGTAAACTTCTCTGCAAGGACTGTTATCTCACCTGACCCAAGACTCAGTATCAACGAAGTTGGTATTCCGAAATTAATCGCAAAAGAATTAACTGTTCCTGAAAAAGTTACACCTTACAACATTGAAAAAGTAAGAACACTTCTAAGAAACGGAGCTGACACCCACCCCGGGGTAAACTACGTGGTTAAGAAAGTAAGAACTAAAGATGGAAAAGAAGAAGAATACAAAATAAAAATTACTGATGCCAACAAAGACATGTGGGTAGAAAATATAACCGATGGAATGGTTGTTGAAAGGCACCTTTCAAACGGAGACATTGTGTTGTACAATAGGCAGCCATCACTTCACAGAATGTCAATCATGGCACACAAAGTAAAAGTTCTTCCATACAGAACTTTCAGACACAACTTGTGTGTATGTCCACCTTACAACGCGGATTTCGATGGTGACGAGATGAACGTTCACGTCCCACAGTCTGAAGAAGCGAGAGCTGAAGCTGAAAACTTAATGCTCGTTGAAAAACACATTGTTTCCCCAAGATTTGGTGGTCCAATCATCGGTGGAATTCACGACTTTATTTCAGGAGCATACATCCTTACAAGTTCGTTATTTACAAAAGACGAAGCTTTAACATTATTAAATAGCTCTGGACTCAATTTAGATCTTGGCGAACCCGATCTCGTTGAAAATAAAGTGGAATACTACAGCGGAAAAACATTATTCAGTAAAACACTTCCAGAAGGATTGAGCTTACAGTATAGAGCAAAAATCTGTAAAAAATGTGATAACTGTACCAAAGAAGAATGTGAACACGATGCTTACGTGGTAATAAGAAATGGAAAACTATTACGTGGAGTAATCGATAAAAACGGATTTGGTTCAGAAGCTGGAATTGTATTAAACACCCTTGTAAAAGACTTTGGTTCAGAAGATGCAAGATTATTCCTTGATGCTGCAACCAAAATGTCAATAAAAGCAATGGTTTTGAAAGGATTTACGACAGGTATTGACGATGAAGATATTCCTGCTGAAGCAATTCAGGAAATTCAGGATTTATTAAATAAAGCTGAACAGGATGTCGAAGATATCGTTGAAAAATATGAAAACGGAACTTTAGAATCCCTCCCCGGAAGAGGTGTTGAAGAATCCAGAGAAGCATACATCATGCAGATTTTGGGTAAAGCAAGAGACCAAGCTGGTAACGTTGCTGAAAAATATTTAAGTAAAGAAAACCACGCGGCTCTGATGGCAAGAACTGGTGCAAGAGGTTCGCTCCTTAACATTACGATGATGGCTGCAAGCGTTGGTCAGCAATCAGTTAGGGGGGGTAGGGTCTTTAGAGGTTACAGAGACAGAACCCTTCCGCACTTTGGAAAAGGAAGTTTAGATGCAAAATCACACGGATTCGTTAGAAGTTGCTACAAAAAAGGATTAGCACCAACAGAATACTTCTTCCACGCAATGGGTGGTAGAGAAGGTCTTGTGGATCAGGCGGTCAGGACTGCACAGTCTGGTTACATGCAGAGAAGACTCGTAAATGCTTTACAGGATATTAGAGCAGAATACGATGGTACTGTAAGAGATTCAAGAGGACTCGTTGTTCAGTTTGAATACGGGGAAGACTTGGTAGACCCTGCAAAAGCAGACCACGGAAAAGGTGTAGATTTAGATAAAGTATTCACAAAAGTTACTTCAAAATATGAAAATTAATTATTTTCAATTTCTTAAATTAAAACTATTTCTAGGTGAAACACATGCAAATGGCTGATTTAGAAAAGAAATTGGAAAATTCCGTCCTGCCACCGTTGTTAAAAAGAGAACTTTCGGAAAAAATTTTAAAGGATGGACTAAGTGAAGAATACCTCGTTGACGAAATCATAAGCGAAACTACAAGGGCATACGAAAGAACTCTCGTAGAGCCTGGAGAAGCAGTTGGTGTTGTTGCAGCACAATCAATTGGTGAACCTGGTACGCAGATGACAATGAGAACGTTCCACTATGCAGGGGTAGCGGAGTTAAACGTTACTCTTGGTCTTCCAAGGATGATTGAAATTGTAGATGCTAGAAAAGAGCCATCTACCCCAACAATGACAATTTACTTAAATGATGAATTCAAGGGCGATAGAGAAAAAGCGTCAATGGTCGCAAAAAACATTGAAAGTACCAATGTTGAATCTGTTTCAGAAGACATCAGTGTAGATTTAGTAAATGAATGCATTACAATTATATTGAACAGCCAACAGCTTGAAAGCAGAGGATTAACTGTTCCTGATGTAATCGAAGCAATAAAATCCAAAATGAAACTTAAAATTGATGATCACGAAAACGTGCTCAACTTAAAAATTAAAACACCTTCATTGAAAGCATTAAGAAAGAGACTTCCAAAAGTTAGAGCAATCCACTTAAAAGGTGTGCAAAACATCAAAAGGGTTATTATCAGAAAAGAAGTTGATGAATACATCCTTTACAGTGAAGGTTCAAACATCAAAGAAGTCTTTGACATCGAAGGTGTTGATACAACAAAAACCACTACAAACAACATTGTTGAAATTCAGGATGTTTTAGGTATCGAAGCTGCAAGAAATGCAATCATATACGAAATGGATGCAACCCTTGGAAACCAAGGTCTTACAGTAGACAAAAGACACTTGATGATGGTAGCAGACCTTATGTGTACGGATGGAGTTGTAAAACCAATCGGTAGACATGGTATTGGTGGTGAAAAAGCATCAGTTCTTGCAAGAGCAGCATTTGAAGAAACTGTAAAACACCTCTACTCTGCATCCATGAGAGGATATGTTGATGAACTCGGCGGAGTTGTTGAAAACATTATTGTTGGAAAACCAATTGCAATGGGTACAGGCTGCATCGACATATGCATCGACAAGACTTACGAAGAAGGAAAAGAATTATAATTTAATACTTTTTTAATTATTTTTAAGACAATTGTTTTTTATACCGTTTATAATACCCACTTAGATCCTTTAATTATAATTAGAGAGTTCTTGTTTGATGCAAAGGTATAAAAGTAACATGTAACTATTAACTAGTTCGTATATTCATAGGGACATTAATTTCCAAATTGCATAGGAAAACCCTCTGGAGAATATAATGAGAAGGAGGTCTAGTATGGACATAAACAGAGCTATAAGAGTAGCAGTGGACACTGGAAACGTAGTCTTAGGTACAAAACAGGCTATTAAAAACATAAAACACGGCGAAGGCCAGTTAGTAATCGTTGCAGACAACTGTGCAAAAGACGTTAAAGAAGACATTTTTTACTACACAAAACTTTCAGAAACCCCGGTTTACACACACCAGGCAACTTCAATCGAACTTGGAGCTATCTGTGGAAAACCATTCCCTGTTTCCGCATTGTTGGTTTTAGAACCTGGTAACTCGGCTATTTTAAACGTTAACAATGAAGAATAACCGTGGGTGATGGTTGATGAGAATTAAACTTAATACAGAAGATATCATGAGAATCAGCCTCTTCGAAAAGATGACTGGCGCTAACGTGATTGATAGTACTTCTGATGACGAAAAGATTGTTTTCGTTGTTAAGGAAGGCGACATTGGAGCTGCAATAGGAAAAGGCGGCGAAAATGTGAGAAATGCAACCGAAAAATTCGGTAAAAAAATAGACTTAATCGAATACTCCGAAGATGCAAAACAGTTCATTAAAAACATTTTTGCACCAATCGAGTTGGAAGATGTCTGGACTAAAAAATTTAGTGACGATTTAGTAGTTTACGTTAGAGTTCATCCAAGATTAAGGAGAGCTGTTATCGGAGACAAAGGAAAAAACATTGATAGGGCAGTTGACATTGCAGGAAGACTTGCAGGTGTTAAAAATATCAAAGTCGTTGCTGGTTTAAAAAAAGATAACGATAAAAAACCAAAACAGGAAGAAATACCTGAAAAAGCAGCAGAATCATCTACAAATGTTGAAGCTGAAGAAAACCAATAAGGTGATTTTATGGCAGGAAGTAAATCTCCAAAAGGAGAATTCGCAGGAAGAAAATTACTTTTGAAAAGAAAAGCAAGCAGATGGCACCACTACAAATACGTGAACAAAGCATTGAGCTTAAAATTAAAAGCTGACCCATTAGAAGGTGCTCCAATGGGAAGAGGAATTGTTGTTGAGAAAGTAGGTCTCGAAGCAAAACAGCCAAACTCTGCTATCAGAAAATGTGTTAGAGTTCAGTTAATCAAAAACGGTAGACAAGTTACAGCATTTGCACCTGGAAACCACGCTATCAACTTCATTGATGAACACGACGAAGTTGTTATCGAAGGTATCGGTGGTCCATCAGGACAGGCTAAAGGGGATATCCCTGGAGTTAGGTACAAAGTTGTAATGGTTGGTAAAAACTCAATCAGAGAGCTTGTCAGAGGAAGACAGGAAAAAGTTAAAAGATAAATTAAGATCTAAAAAAGAAAAAAGGGTGAAAAATTGGAAATCAAATTATTTGGTAAATGGGACAGTGAAACTGTCACAGTTAAAGACCCAAGTTTAAAATCCTACATTAGTGTAGCTCCAGTTTTAGTTCCACATACTGCAGGAAGAAATACAAAGAAAAGCTTTGATAAAGCTAAAATGAACATTGTAGAAAGATTAGCTAACAAATTAATGGCTAACCAAAACAACACCGGTAAAAAACACGAAACTTTAGCAATTGTTGAAGAAGCTTTAGCAATTATTGAAAACAGGACAAAAGAAAACCCTGTTCAAGTTTTAGTTGATGCTTTAGAAAATTCAGGACCTAGAGAAGAAACAACAAGAATCTCTTACGGGGGAATCGCATTCTTACAGTCCGTTGATGTTTCACCATCAAGAAGATTAGACACTGCTTTCAGAAACATCGCTCTCGGTGCTTCAGACAGTGCACATAAAAACAAAAAAACCGTTGCTCAATGCTTAGCAGACGAAATCATCTTTGCTTCAAAAGCTGACATGCAAAAAAGCTTTGCTGTTAGGAAAAAAGAAGAAAAAGAAAGAGTTGCACAATCTGCAAGATAAATTTAAATATTTTTTATTATTTCTTTATAATTAACCAAGTATCATAATTTGGTAACTACTGGTTACATATTATGAACTGCTCAAAAAATAAAAGAGTGAGATTATGGGAAGAAGAGCAAAAATGGTTGAAAAGGTTAAAACCTTAATGGAAACGCACGACCAAATTAGAAATATGGGTATCTGTGCTCACATCGACCACGGTAAAACAACATTATCAGACAACTTGCTTGCAGGAGCAGGTATGATCTCAAAAGAATTAGCTGGAGACCAGCTTGCACTCGACTTCGATGAAGAAGAAGCTGCAAGAGGTATCACAATCTACGCTGCAAACGTTTCAATGGTACACGAATACGGCGGAAAAGAATACTTAATCAACTTAATTGACACCCCTGGTCACGTTGACTTCGGTGGTGACGTTACAAGAGCAATGAGAGCAATTGATGGTGCTGTTGTTGTATGTTGTGCAGTTGAAGGTGTTATGCCGCAAACTGAAACTGTTTTAAGACAGGCATTAAAAGAAAAAGTTAAACCTGTTTTATTCATTAACAAAGTTGACAGATTGATCAATGAGTTGAAATTAACCCCTGAAGAATTACAGGGAAGATTCATGAAAATCATTGCAGAAGTTAACAAGTTAATCGAAAAAATGGCCCCTGAAGAATTCAAAACCGAATGGTTATGTGACGTTGCAAACGGAAAAGTTGCTTTCGGTTCAGCATACAACAACTGGGCTATTTCAGTTCCATACATGCAAAGATCAGGAATTTCATTCAAAGATATTATTGACTACTGTGAACAAGAAAAACAAGGAGAATTAGCCGACAAAGCTCCGCTCCACGAAGTTGTTCTTGACATGTCAATCAAACACTTACCAAACCCACTCCAAGCTCAGAAGTACAGAATTCCAAATATCTGGAAAGGAGATGCTGAATCAGCTATCGGTAAATCAATGGTTGAGTGTAACCCTAACGGACCTCTCGCAGGTGTTGTTACAAAAATTATCGTTGATAAACACGCTGGTGCAATTTCCGCATGCAGATTGTTTTCAGGAAGAATCAAACAAGGAGACGATCTCTACCTCGTTGGTTCAAAACAGAAAGCAAGAGCCCAACAAGTTTCAATTTTCATGGGTGCTGAAAGAGTTCAGGTGCCAAGCATTTCAGCAGGTAACATCTGTGCTTTAACAGGATTAAGAGAAGCTACTGCTGGTGAAACAGTATGCAGCCCTTCAGAAATCTTAGAACCTGGATTTGAATCATTAAGCCACACCTCTGAACCAGTTATCACTGTTGCAATCGAAGCTAAAAACACTAAAGATTTGCCAAAATTAATTGAAATCTTAAGACAGATTGCAAGAGAAGACAACACAGTAAGAGTAGAAATCAACGAAGAAACCGGTGAACACTTAATCAGCGGTATGGGTGAGCTCCACATCGAAGTTATCACAAACACCAAAATCGGAAGAGATGGTGGAATTGAAGTAGATGTCGGTGAACCAATCGTTGTTTACAGAGAAACGATTATGGGCACATCCCCAGAAATCGAAGGAAAATCACCAAACAAACACAACAAGCTCTACATGATTGCAGAGCCTATGGAAGAATCCGTATACGCTGCATACGTAGAAGGTAAACTTCACGATGAAGACTACAAAAAGAAAACTACCGCTGATGGTGAAGCAAGGTTAGTTGAAGCAGGTCTTGAAAAAGATCAAGCTAAAAAAGTAATGTCAATTTACAACGGAAACATGATTGTAAACATGACAAGAGGTATCGTACAACTCGATGAAGCTAGAGAGTTAATTATCGAAGGTTTCAAAGAAGGTGTAAGAAACGGTCCACTCGCAGCTGAAAAAGTTCAGGGCGTAAAAATCAAATTAATGGATGCAACATTCCACGAAGATGCAATCCACAGAGGTCCTGCTCAAATTATCCCTGCTGTAAGATTCGGGGTAAGAGATGCAGTTAGCCAAGCAAAACCAGTTCTCCTCGAACCTATGCAAAGTGTTTACATCAACACCCCGCAAGACTACATGGGAGACGGTATGAAAGAAATCAACAACAGAAGAGGACAGATCCTCGACATGGAACAAGAAGGAGACATGTCAATCATCAAATCCTCAGTACCTGTTGCTGAAATGTTCGGATTTGCTGGTGCAATTAGAGGGGCTACCCAAGGTAGATGTTTATGGAGCGTTGAGTTCTCAGGCTTTGAAAAAGTTCCAGGAGAGCTTCAACCTAAAATTGTTAAACAGATTAGAGACAGAAAAGGTTTAAAATCTGAATAATCAATTACCATAAAATATATATACCCTTTTTCACTATGATATTACAAAAATCGACTAAACACATGCTCTTATGGAGGAATGATTATGGCAAAAGAAAAACCAATTCTTAACGTTGCATTTATCGGACACGTAGATGCTGGTAAATCAACAACAGTAGGAAGATTATTATTAGACGGTGGAGCTATCGACCCACAGTTAATCGTAAGATTAAAAAAAGAAGCTGAAGAAAAAGGTAAAGCAGGATTCGAATTTGCTTACGTTATGGACGGTTTAAAGGAAGAAAGAGAAAGAGGGGTTACAATTGACGTAGCTCACAAAAAATTCCCTACCGCAAAATACGAAGTTACAATCGTAGACTGCCCAGGCCACAGAGACTTCATTAAAAACATGATCACTGGTGCTTCACAAGCTGATGCAGCCATCTTAGTTGTAAACGTTGACGATGCTAAATCAGGTATTCAACCACAAACAAGAGAACACGTATTCTTATCAAGAACACTCGGTATCTCACAATTAGCTGTTGCAATCAACAAAATGGACACAGTAAACTTCTCAGAAGCTGACTACAACGAAATGAAAAAGATGTTAGGCGACCAATTGTTAAAAATGGTTGGATTCAACCCAGACAACATCACATTCGTACCAGTTGCTTCACTCCACGGTGACAACGTATTCAAAAAATCCGACAAAACACCATGGTACAACGGACCTACACTTGCAGAAGTTATCGATGCGTTCCAACCACCTGAAAAACCAACAACCTTACCATTAAGATTACCTATCCAAGATGTTTACTCAATCACTGGTGTAGGTACAGTTCCAGTAGGAAGAGTTGAAACAGGTATCATCAAACCAGGAGACAAAGTTATCTTCGAACCTGCAGGAGCAGTAGGGGAAATTAAAACTGTGGAAATGCACCACGAACAATTACCAAGCGCTGAACCAGGAGACAACATCGGTTTCAACGTAAGAGGTGTTGGTAAAAAAGACATCAAAAGAGGAGACGTTTTAGGACACACAACAAACCCTCCAACAGTTGCTGCAGATTTCACAGCACAAATTGTTGTTTTACAACACCCATCAGTTATGACAGTAGGTTACACACCTGTATTCCACGCACACACAGCACAAATTGCATGTACATTCATGGAATTACAGAAAAAATTAAACCCTGCAACTGGTGAAGTTTTAGAAGAAAACCCAGACTTCTTAAAAGCTGGTGACGCTGCAATCGTTAAATTAATGCCTACAAAACCATTAGTTATGGAAAGCGTTAAAGAAATCCCACAACTCGGTAGATTCGCAATCAGAGATATGGGTATGACAGTTGCTGCAGGTATGGCAATCCAAGTTACAGCTAAAAACAAATAATTTAGCTTAACTTTTTTTTCTTATTAAAACACGGAAAAAGAGGAATATTATGCAAAAAGCAAGAATTAAATTATCAAGCACACAACACACAGAATTAGACGGTGTATGCAACCAGATTAAAGCTATTGCTGAAAAAACTGGTGTAGACATGGCAGGTCCAATTCCATTACCAACAAAAGCGTTAAAAGTTACAACAAGGAAATCAACAGATGGTGAAGGTTCCTCATCATTCGACAGATGGACAATGAGAGTTCACAAAAGAGTTATCGACATTGAAGCTGACGAAAGAACCATGAAACACATCATGAAAGTTAGAATTCCAGACACAGTTCAAATCGAAATTGAATTGAGAAACTAATTTTAATTCGTTTAAATCGCAAAAGCCAGACGTATTGCAATCTGAGAGTTGAGGATTGCAATAAAACTTCTTTTTTTCGCATTATTAAATCAAAACATTTTTATAAAAACATTGATATAAAAAATAACACCTCATTCCAAAGTGTATGGGGAGTAATTTTATTTTCGACCATTGTTCAGAGTAATTATGGTATACTATTTTTTATTTTTTTGAAAAGTTATTTAACCCCAATTTACATAATAACGTATAGATTTTTTTATTTGAACATTGAACGGTGGTTTAAGTTGGTATTTAAGGCATATGATATCAGGGGAATTTATGAAAAAGAGTTAGATGATAATTTTGCGTATTCGTTAGGAAAACTTGTTGGAAAAAAATATGGACGAATAATGGTTGGAAATGATATCAGGATTGGTTCAAAAAAACTTTTAAAACCATTTATTTACGGGATACTTGAAACTTCTAAAGTTTACTATGCTGGAGAAATTTCAACTCCGTTAATGTATTTTGGAACTCTTAAAAAGTTCGATCTTGGGGTAATTTTAACTGCGTCACACAATCCAAAAGAATACACCGGATTTAAAATGTGTGACATCGATGCAATTCCCTTGTCTCCAGTAGATGAAATAAAACCAGATTTTGAAATGTTTGAACTTTCAGAAACCCAGAAAAAAGAAATTAAAAATTTGGATTTAGAAGGTTTAAAAGTTGATATTTCAAGCGAATACCTGAAATTTTTAAGTGAAAAAATTGAAAAAACTAATAGAAAAATTGCAGTGGACTTTGCAAACGGTGCAACCACCCATGCTGAAAAGCAGGTTTTAGAAAAAATTTTGGAAAATAAAATATTTATTAACGATTTTCCGGACGGAAAGTTCCCAGCGCACGAACCAGATACCCTCAAAAAAGAATGTTTGATTGATATAATAACTAGTGTAAAAAACAACTCCTGCGAATTTGGCCTTATTTTTGATGGGGATGGTGACAGGATTGGAATGGTCGATGAAAAAGGAAAAATTTTGGCAGGGGATATAATAACTGCGATAATTTCAAATGAAATCCTAAATGAAGTTAAAGGAAAAATTGTATACGATTTAAGATGCAGCAAAATCGTTCCTGAAATAATTTCGAAAAATGGTGGAACTCCGGTAAAAACAAGAGTTGGCCATTACTTTATAAAAAAATTAATGCATGAGATAGATGCTGAATTTGCAGGGGAGTTTAGCAATCACTTTTACTTCAAATCAGTAGGGTACTTTGAAAGCCCGTTATTAGCATTGAATTATATCCTGAAAGCACTTGAAAGAGAAGGAAAACCCCTTTCAGAAATTTCGAAAAACTACAACAAATATTTCCACAGTGGCGAAATAAACTTTAAAGTAACTGATCAAAACAAATCTATCAAATCTATCGAAGAAAGATATGGAAACATTTGTAAAATTGAAAAATTAGATGGAATTTCATTGTATTGTGATAAATTCTGGTTTAATGTAAGATCATCAAATACTGAACCACTTTTAAGGTTAAATTTAGAAGCAGACGATGAAAAAACAATGAATGATAAATTAAAAGAGATAAAAGAAATAATAAATTCTTAAATTTTAAATAAATTGAAAAGTTCCCTAAAAATACTTTTTTAAAAAAAATTAAAAAATTAAATGCAATTTAGGATAAGACTTTGTCAATCATACCTAATTCAAGTGCTAATTTTATTTCTTTTGCAATTCTCTGACCCATGCTTAATGGTTCGCCAGTGTAAAGGCAGGAGTAAGGACTTCCATTCATAAACGTGTTTGTTCCACCGTCAACCCTTGCACTCATTTCAAATACAACGAGTTCCAGGTTGTCATTGCACAATGACTGTAAACAGAATGGTCCAAGCATTCCTGGTTTTACGAGTTCTTTTGATTTTGCTGATAATTTGTCACCAATATCAAATACCTGAGGTAAGAGACTTTCCCTAATTACAACAGGGAAGTTTCCAGTGATAACGTATGATGGATCGACGTTTAACTCAAGCTGGTCTTTTGCAGGAACTCTGACAAGTCCGTCAATACTGCTCTCATATCTTCTATCGATTCCCATTAATTCTACCTGATCTTTTAAAGGCGAGTAGAAGTAGTGGATACAGTAGTTTGCACCAACAACGTATTCTTCGATGTGTGCTTTTTTAACGTCGTCTTCTGTAAGAATACCTTTAGCTTTGAATTCAGCTATTTTTCTCCAGAATTCTTCCACTGTTGAACATGGGAAGTATCCTCTGCCCCCCCTTGCTCCAGGGAATTTAACCATTACAGGTCCATCTATATCGTCAGGTCCACCGTATTTTTTAGGGATTCTAAGACCGCTTTCGCCCAAAAGCTGTCCTTCGAGATCTCTTTCAGCTTCCCATCTTAAAATAGCTCTGTTTCCAAACATTGGAACTTTGAATGAATCTTCCACATTATCTAAACCACAATAAGCAATGAATGAACCGTGTGGAACAATAATTGCATTCATATCCCTTAATTGCTGTTGAATTTCTTCTTTTGAAATATCTGAAAATTGGTCAACATAGATAAATTTATCCGCAACCCCAAATCTTTTGTACGGAATAGCCCTATCTTTTGTTGTTATAACTGCAGTTGAAAAGCCCTCTAATTTCGCACCTTTTAAGATGTGTAATGACGTGTGACTTCCCACCGTAACGATAGTCACTTCGTCCTTGTTGTACTTTTCAAAAATCCCCATTATTTCTTCTTTTGGAATCATCTTACCACCATGGTTTTATAGGGTATTTAAAATGAGTTTTTTGACCGAAAATAAAGCATTATTATATCCGTGTTACTGTTTTTTATATGTTTCCTGTTTAGTAATTTACGTGATACAATGAATGAGGATATTAAAAATAATTTAAATAATTCAGACGAATCTAACGGCAAAATAATTGTTGGGCTTGATGAAGCAGGTCGCGGACCGGTAATTGGGCCAATGGTAATTGCTTCGGTAAAAATTAATGAAAAAGATCTTCCCAGGTTAGATGATCTTGGATTAAGGGACAGTAAACAACTTTCGAAAAAAAAGCGTGAAGAGCTTTATACAAAAATAAGCGAGATATGCGATGTTAAAAAAGTTGTCATCAATCCTGAAAAAATTGACGAGCAGATGGAAATTATTAACTTAAACAAGATTGAATTGGGCGCTTTTTCAAAACTTGCAAATCATTTTATTAAGGAAAACGAAAATATATCCATTTATATCGATGCTTGCAGTAGCAACGAACAGTCATTTTCAAACCAATTTAAAGCAAAGCTTATTAACAAAAACGTTGAAATCATTGCTGAACACAAAGCTGATGAAAATTACAAAATAGTATCTGCTGCATCAATTATTGCCAAAGTAACTCGTGATAATGTCATTGAAGAATATAAAAAGACTTTTGGTGAAATTGGAAGCGGATATCCAAGTGATCCAAAAACGAAGAAATTTTTGAAAAATTACGTACACGAAAACAAGGGCCTGCCAAAAATTGCAAGAAAAAGCTGGGCAACTTCAAAAAATCTTTTAAAGGAAATAGAAGAATCTAAAATATTTCAATGGGTGAAATAATGGTTAACAAAAAACTGATTATAGATAATCGTGGGAAAAAGTACCTTTTAAATAAAGACCTTGATAACTTCGGAAACGATCTTGGTGTTGTTGATTTGGTTGGAAAAGAAGAAGGATCAATTTTAATTACGAATAAAGGCGGAGACTTTTATTTAGTAACTCCAACCATTCATGATATTATTAAAAAGATGAAAAGAAGTGTTACAACGCTCCTTCCTAAAGATATCGGGTTAATTATTGCTGAATGCGGTATTGAAAATGGCGAAACCGTTGTTGAAGCAGGTACGGGTTCTGCAGCACTTACTATCTATTTAGCAAATGCTGTTGGAAAAGAAGGAAAAATAATAACTTATGAAAAAAGACCTGAATTTGCAAAAATTGCGAGAAAAAATCTTGAAATAGTTGGAGCCGTTAGAAAAAACCAAAAGATCATTGGAATTGACGACGAAGACGAAGAAGAAATGGAAATTGTAGAAAATGGACTTTATAACGTTACCCAAAAAATCGGCGATATTACTGAAAAAATTGAAGATGAAAATATCGATGTTTTAGTTTTAGACATGCCTGATCCTTGGAATGTTGTAGAACATGCTAAAAAATCACTCAATAAGGCAAAGGGAAGAATTGCAATATATGTGCCTTACGTAGAACAGGCTAAAAAAGGTGTTGAAGCTTTAAAAGAACACGGATTTTTAGATATCAGAACTGTTGAATGTATTGTAAGAGACATTGAAATTTCAGAAAAGGGTGTAAGACCTTCAACCAGAATGATCGGACATACAGGATACATTACAACTGCAAGAGTCTGCCCTGAAGAAGTGGTAGAATACGTTCCAAAAATTAAAAAAGAGAAACAAGAATCTGAAGAATAATTCAAATTTTTACTTGACCATTTTTTAAATACTATTTTTCACAAAAATTATACTGAACTAAAAAATTAGGCTATTTTTGAGGGATAAATTATGAAAAGATTATATCGATCAGATAAAGAAAGAATGCTCTCAGGAGTATGCGGGGGACTTGCAATCTATTTCAATGTAGATCCAACCCTTATAAGGCTTTTATGGGTGCTATTATTTTTTATGAACCCACTAATGATTGTTGTATATATCATTGGAGCAATAATTATTCCTATTGCGCCTGAAGGAGTTTTTTACGACTTTTATGAAGAACCTGAAAAGCTAGAACATGAATCTGAAATTGAATCAAAACCGGAAGAATAAAATAACTTAAATTTTTTTATTTTGGTGTTTTTATGAATTTAAAACTGAAAAACATACTTTATATTACAATTGTTGGAATTTTAGCGGTTTCCGCACTATTTTTTGTTCAAAATAACTCTGAAACATTTAATTTATCGGACATTTTTGAAAATAGGGGATTTGGTGAAACTTCTGAAAAACTTCCAAAATATATCTTTGAAGATTCGATTGAAATGTATCTATCCCCAAATGAACTTGAAAAAGTATCTTATTTAGCCAAATCCCTAAATGGCAATACAATTGAAGATTCCATCTGGAATATCATACTTTGGGAAGAAGATAATATTGAATATAACCATGTAAAAGCAGAATTTCCTAACCCTGAAGTTACATACTGGGTAACTGGAAAAAAAGAAGTTTCTGATCCATATAATAATACGATACAGAGTCCTGCTGAAACACTTGAATTAGGATCTGGAATTTGTGGAGATTATGCACTGTTAACTTCTTCATTGCTTTTAAAAATGGATTATTCCCCAATATATATTTTAACATTTGAATCAGAAGGAAATGCAGGTCACGCTACCTCTGCAGTTAATATAAATGGTAATTATTACATTATCGACCAGCAACCGCCAATAATAGAGTTATATAACTATTTAGATTACAAAAAAGACGTTGAAGACTATAAAATAGATAATATCACATTTTACAAAATTGAATTGATAAATAATTCGATTTATTTTGAAAAAGATTTTGAATCTGTTGAAACTTATGATTCAGATTCAAATAAATACAACGACATTACTGGCCTTTCAAGGTACTTGATGACGTATTTTGAAAACAACTATGAAATAAAAAGTGATTACAATATCAAATATCTAGATTCAATGGAATACCTTCCGAGATCTTACGAAAAAGGAGTAACAATTCAGTATTTCTTTGAATTTGGGGGATATACTCCAATTTTTGAAAAACAGTATGCAAAATGGGCATTTGATTACATCAAAAATGACATGGTTAAAAGTGATTATAATATTTCAGACTACAATTCCATCTGGATCCGAAGTTCATACGACGGTGAAAAACTTATATTAATTATAAATCTGGCTAAAAAATAATTATTTAAAACTTTAACACTTTTTTTCGGCATTATATAATAATATCTTTTAGTTATGGGCATTATCATATGGGGCATAATAAAAGTGTTTCGATTTTTCTGCAATAGTAACAATAATATAATAATTAAAAAATACTTATCTTTGTTGTATTACAATGTTTTTAATTTTAAAAAGGGCTTTGTAGGCACAAATAACAAAGTTTATTGAAGGTAGATACAATGGGCGTTGGAAATTCATTAAAAAATGTATGGCGTGAGATACGAGGAAAACCAAGTGTGGAACTTCAACAAATAATTGACTGTTTTAAAGCTAGAGGTTCATACAAATGCATCGAAGACTGTATGGACTTTTTAGAACTCGGTAAAAAGTTAAAACAGTTAAGTGGAAATAAATAAAATAATATTATTTTTGATTATTTTAAAACTTTTTTAAAGCATCAATATCCCGTTCAGAATAAACGTGCATAGATACTGAATGGTGCGTGTATTTTGCAAGTTCAATTTCCAATTTTTCGGCAACCATTTCACCAAGAGCAATTAACCCTATTGCATTTGCGTGAAATGCCAAAAATGCGTCGTTTGATCTAAAAAGTACTGTTTGATACAATTTATTATCCCTTATCAAAAACTGTACAATCTGCAAACATGGAACATCTTTTACAGTTTGATCAATGTAGGGATTCCAGGTAATTGCAATTGCTCGCCTTGAATTAATCTGTTCTTTTAATTTATTTACGATATAATCAATCTGGTCATTTTTTAATTCCTTTTTATCGCTTGGATATTCAAATATCCTTTCATGGTAATCGTAAACAAACGTTGCTGCCGATCCATGCAATAACTGTTCAGTGTAAGATTCAACAGCTCTTTCACCAAGTGGATATTTTTCAGAGATTGATTTATCGGATGGATCGGTAATTTCAATTATTGTATTCATTAGTTCCTTACACTTCTGCCCATCTTCGCTAACCATTTCAGTTCCTTCTTCCATGATTTTTGGGATAAGTGCTTCAAATGCAGCTTTAACAGATTTTTTCTTTAGTGCGAGCATGATTTTCACCAACAGATTAATATTTAATGGTTAAACTTCCATATTTAAGTAGTTAGAATAAAGGTGCGAATTATGGTTTATTTAAATTCTAATTTTTTATATGGTGACGATTTCGAACCAAAAAAAGGAATTCTGGTTATCGAAGATGGAATAATAAAAGGTTTTACGAGCGAACACCATTCAAATGTTTTAAATTACAAGGGGTTAGTCATTCCTCCCCTAATTAATTCCCATACCCATATTGGGGACAATAGTATTAAAGATATCGGTATTGGAAAGTCACTAGATGAACTTGTAAAACCGCCAAACGGTATTAAACACAAGTTTTTAAATAGTTGTAGCGAGAAAGAGTTGGTGCATGGGATGTCAGAAGGGCTTTATGATCTGGAAAATAATGGCATTAAGGCTTTTTGTGACTTTCGTGAAAATGGAATTAATGGAATAAATTTACTTAAATCAGCATTTGAAGATTCAGATGTATCTATTAAACCCATAATTCTTGGAAGGCCCACTGAAAGGGATGAAAACCTTTTAAAACATGAAATAGCCATTATCTTGGATAATTGTGATGGTTTAGGATTAAGCGGTTCAAATGAGTATTCGGACCAAGAACTTAAGTTTATTTGCAAATTAGTAAACAAAAAAATACTTTCGATTCATGCAAATGAGCATAAGGGCTCAGTCCAGTATTCAAAAGAAAAATATGGAATTTCCGAAATTGAAAGATTGATAAATCTAAACATAAAACCAGATTTCATTATCCATGCAACACATTCAAGTTCTGACGATCTATCCCTGTTAAGTGAAAATAAAATACCCGTTGTAGTATGCCCAAGAGCAAATGCCGCGTTTAATGTTGGAATTCCAGCTATTTCCAAAATGTTGGAATACGATTTAAAACTTGGAATTGGAACAGATAACTTTATGGCAAATTCTCCGTCAATATTTAAGGAAATGGACTTTATCTACAAAACTTACCACGTAGATCCAAAAGAAATTCTTAAAATGGCGACTATAAACGGTGCTGAAATAATTGGACTTCAAAATACTGGATTGATAAAAGAAGGATATAATCCAATATTTACATTTATAAAAAATGGAAACATTTTAAAAACTTCTAAAAACATTGTTGCATCAGTTGTAACTCGATTGGAAAATGGAGACGTTGATTCAAAGTTTTTAGTTTGTTAATTTAATATCTAATTTATATTTGACTTAAAAAACTGAAATATATTAAAGTTATGTGGTATTATGACAATTGCTAAATTTCACGGTGGCTGCCACCAAATCGGAAAATCTTGCGTAGAAATAAACACTAAAAAATCAAAAGTATTAATTGATTGTGGAATGGACCCTTCAGACAACGGGCTTCCAGACATTAACGACTCAGACGTTGACGCAGTTTTGGTTTCACACGCTCACTTAGACCACTGCGGTGCAATACCTTATTTTAACTTTAAAAAAATATACTGTAACCCCCCAACTGCGGATTTAATGTACAATGTATGGAAAGATACAGTAAGCCTTTCAAAAACGTACAGGGAAGAAGATATTAAAAAATCAATGGACGTAATCAAAACTGTAAACTACAGAGAAGAAAAACAAGTTACTTCAGACATTAAAATGAAAATGTACGATGCAGGACACATTTTAGGAAGTTCTTCTCTTTATTTGGATATCGATGGAAAAAAATTACTCTATACTGGAGATATCAACGAAATTGAAACAAGAACTCTTCGTGCAGCAGATACTGACTTTGATAATATTGATACAATAATTATTGAATCTACTTACGGATCCCCACTTGATATAAAACCTGCGAGAAAAGTTTTAGAAAAACAGCTTATCGATGAAATCTCTGAAACTATCGACAACGGTGGAAAAGTAATTATTCCAGTTTTTGCAGTTGGAAGATCTCAAGAAATCATTGTTGTAATTAACAACTACATGAAAAGCGGTGCTTTAAAAGAAGTTCCAATCTACATTAATGGATCTTTAACACACACTACTGGAATGTACATGGGATATTCAGACTGGTTAAATCCAAAAATAAAAAATGCAATTGAAAACAGGATCAATCCATTTGGAAACCTCATAAAAGGTGGAGATGAAGTTTTCAGTAGAGAACCATGTATTATTATTTCAACATCTGGAATGGTTCAAGGAGGCCCAGTACTTCAATACCTTTCACTGTTAAAAAATCCAAGAAACAAGATTATTTTGACAGGATATCAAGCTGAAGGAACAATTGGAAGAAGCCTTGAAGAAGGTGCTACAGAAGTAAAACCATTTAAAAGAGCAATTCCTGTAAATGGAAAAGTTGTAAAAATCGAGTTTTCTGCTCACGCAGATTACAATTCGTTACTTCGGTTTATGAAAAAGATACCTCAACCAAGTAAAGCGATTGTAATGCACGGGGAAAGATACCAAGCACTCTCTCTTGCAATGACAATCTGGAAAACCCTAAAAATTCCTGCACTTGCACCATCTATCGGTAGTGTTTTACCTTTATTTGATTAATTTCTTTTTTTATATTTTAAAATTTGATAGTAAATATTATATCTATTTTTTTGATACCTATTTCAAAAATAAATAATCTAAATGGGTTTTTAAGTATTTAATAACGTAGTTGCCCTTATTTGCATTTTTAAAGAGGTATTCCTTTATATTATCCCCGAGAAAGAAAGTTTAATGTATGCATATTACCCTTGGAGGTGACTAAAGTGGCAGAACCTGTAACTATCAGCCCTACAACTAGACATGAAGGGCATGCTAAGCTAGTTTTGAACGTAGATGATGAAGGGATTGTAACTAAGGCATTTTATCCAAATACGACCCCTGTAAGAGGTTTCGAAACAATGTTGCAAGGAAAACCTGCAGCATTCGGCCCTATTGCAGTTATGAGAATTTGTGGTATATGTCAGGCAACCCACGGTATTGCTTCATGTGAGGCAATCGAACACGCTATTGACATGGAAATACCAAAAGACGGTATGATATTAAGAGAATTAGTAGGTTTAGGAAATAGGATGCATTCGCACCCATTACACCACTTATTAATTGTAGATGACCTTTTAAAACCTGAAGAAGCAGGAACTTTAAGAGTAGAAGGAATTAAATTAATCCAGAGAATGAGAAAAGCTGGACAGATGCTTGTAGATGTTGCCGGTGGAGAAGGAATTCACCCTCCAAACTTAATGGTTGGTGGAATGAGAACAAACATCACCGAAAGGGCAAAAGCTAAACTCTACTATGCTTGCAGAGAATATGAAAAAGACTGTAATGCGATGTTAGAAGTATTAGAAATGTTAATGGAAAGATACTTGGAAGAAATTGGAATTCCTGATTTAGGTAAACATGATCTCCCATATATTGCTTCAGACACAACCTTTGGTAACAGAGATGCTATCAACTTTAAAGATATAACAGAAGTTACTGCACAAAGATACTATGCAGACTTCCCAGATATTGCACAAACCGCAACAAACCAGATCCCATTCTACAGGGGAAACCCTGCAGAAGGTGGACCTAGAGCAAGAATGATTAAATACGGAAACTTCAAATCTGCCGGTGGAGCAATGGACATTAACCTTGCGAGAGCGATGGAAAACTTTGAAGCTGTTAAACGATCATTGGAACTTATTGATGAATTAAACATTAACGGAACTACAAGAGAAATACCTAACTTCAGTAATGCAAAAGAAGAATACGGTATAGGTGTTCACGAAGCACCAAGGGCCATCAACACCCACATGGCTAAAATGGGTAAAGATGGTAAAATCGAAAAATACAATATCATTGCTGCTTCAACGTGGAACTTCCCAGCTGTTGAAAAAGCTATTGAAGGTTACCACCATCAATATGCGGAAGTAATTATGAGAGCTTACGACATATGAGCTTCATGTGCTACGCACGTCATCGTAAAAGATGAACAGACTAAAAACGTTGTTGAAATAAGAGAATTTTAAATTCCTGAAAAGGAAAGTCTCAAAAAGGGAACCTTAATGGACCTCAAGAGACAAAATTTAACTTACGGTAATCAAAAAATCATTTCAACGGTATTGATATGGAATATAAACTAACCCCTTCTTACCTGTTAAAGGAAAATATGGTTCTTGCATGCGGAAATATCCTATTTGCAGACGATGGATTCAGTGTCCATGTAATCGAAAAATTACAGGAATTATTGACTGAAGAAGAAAAAGAAAATATTGCACTGGTAGATGCCGGAGCAGGTGCTCCTCAACAGGTGCTCACTTTAATCGACAGTGAAGCTAAGACTAAGAAAATCATAGTCGTAGATATTATCGATTACGGACTAGAACCGGGAGAAATTAAGATACTTACTATGGATGACCTTCCAAAACCAGAACATACAAAAGTTGACAGTCATGACTGGCCACTCTCAACTACCATGTACAGGGTATTTAGAGATGCACCTCATGAAATAGACTTTAAAGTTGTTGGTTGTCAGAAAAAGTACGTTTCAGAACCTGATGTAGTAATTGAACTGTCAGAAGAAGTCCAAAATGCAGTAGATGTAGCCGTAGACATAGTACTTTCCGAATTAAGGGGAAAACCAATCAACTAAGGGAGGAGAATATCATGGTAAAAGTTGCCCACGTGCAATTAAGTAGCTGCTGTGGGTGTCTAGTTTCCCTTGCAGACACCTATGAAAAGCTTTTAGATGTTTTAGGAGCTATAGATTTAGTTTACTCCCAGACTCTTGCTGATGTAAGAGAAGTTCCTGACGATGTAGACATAATCTTACTCGAAGGTAGCGTTTGTTTAAGCGACCACCACGCAATGGAAGTTGCACTTGATTCCAGAAAGAAAGCAAAAATATTAGTTGCTTTAGGGGCTTGTGCTGCTACCGGTAATGTTACAAGATTTTCAAAAGGAAATCAACCATCAAAACCAGTTCATGATGCATTTGCACCATTAACAGAAGTTGTAAAATGTGACTTGGCAATTCCAGGATGTCCACCATCACCAGAATCTATAGTTGCAGTTGTTTTAGCGGCATTAAATGGCGATATGGAATACTTAGAACCCTATGCAGAACTTGCAAAATATGGATCAGAAGCTTGTGGATGCGATTTGATTACAAAAGTAATTAACAAATCACTCTGTATGGGATGCGGTTCATGTGCAGCAGCATGCCCTACAAGAGCAGTATCTATGGATGCAGGAAGACCATTGGTTGACAAGGAAATCTGTATAAAATGTGGCTCATGCTCAGTTCAGTGCCCTAGAATTAGATTCCCTGACTTAATTGAAAAAATAGAATAATTGCAATGATGGAAAATAAAAAAAGGTGATTAGATGGATCCCTTTGGAACATATATAAAAGCAGTTTCCGCAAGAGCTGCAGACAAAGAAATCCTTAAGAAAGCACAAGACGGAGGTATCGTTTCTGCCGCATACATTTACGGTTTAGAAAGCGGACTTCTCGATGGTGTAATTATTGCAGACAAAGAAGATGGATTCGCAGCAGTTCCAAAAGTTGCTACAACAAGAGAAGAAATCTTAAGCGCTGCAGGAACAAAATACACAGTATGTTCTAACCTTTCAGTAGTAAAAAGCGCTGTAAGAGAATATGGATGCGACAAACTTGGATTCGTTGGAACCCCTTGCCAAGTCCGATCAATTAGAAAAGCAATAAAATACCCTGTTGGATACAGGCACGTTCCAGACAAGATTGCATTAATTATGGGTATCTTCTGTATGGAAAACTTCCCGTACAACGGTATGAAAGCAATTGTTGAAGAACACTGCGGTATCAAAATGGACGATGTTGTAAAAACCGACATCGGAAAAGGTAAATTCTGGGTTTACTCAAAATGGGGCGATGTAAAAACAGTTCCATTAAAAGACACCCACCCATACGAACAAGGTTCATGCCACGTATGTATGGATTACACAGCAGAACTTGCAGATATCTCAACAGGATCAGTAGGAAGTCCGGACGGATGGAGTACAATCTTTGTTAGAACTGCAAAAGGGGAAGAGTACTTAAACAAAATGGTTGAAGCTGGCGCTCTTGAAACAAAAGAGATTGACGCTGTAAAACCAGGTTTAGGATTGGTTGAAAAACTCGCTATCTCCAAAAAAGAGAAAAATGCAAAAGAAGTAGAACACAGGAAAGAAATTGGTTTACCAGTTCCATACTAACTTCTTTTAAACTTTTTTACTATTTTTAGATAAATTTTCGACAATTATATTAGATAGTTTTTTTATAGATATTTTATTATTTAACTTATTTTGAGGGATTTACGTGAACGTGAGACTCATCGAATGCTATGTTCCAAAGAAAATATATGCAGGATACGAAGAATCGCTTGAAGATAATATTGAAAATATCATCTGGCATAGTGTTTGCGAAGAATCAAACTATACTGTAATCAGGTTGCTAACCGAAACAGAACACGTTGAAAAAGTAATCGATGTCCTTTCCTCAAAATATGGCGGATCAAATTTCAGAATTTTAGTAACCGAACCAACTGCAACAGTTCCAGAAATTAAAAAAGAAGAAAAAGAGGAAGTTGAAGATAAAGCTCCGAAAAGAGTTTCAAGGCATGAAATAATTGGAAAAATAGGGGACGTATCTAATCTTTCAAAAGAATACTATTCACTATTATTTTTAGCAGCAGTAGTTGCCTCCATTGGAATATGGTTGGATGACGTTGCATTGATAATTGGTTCAATGATAATTGCACCTTTTTTAAGCCCAATGATCTCATTTACGTTTTCAGTTGCAGTTATGGATTTAGCTTTTGCAAAAAAATCATTAAAAAACCTTCTTTTAGGAATTTTAACAGTACTCATATTTTCATTTGTCATAGGAACGTTCTTACAAGTAAGTCCCGAAAGTCCGCAAATCGCATCCAGAATGAATTTAGGTCTACAAAATATCGCAATTGCACTTTCAGCAGGATTCGTTGGAACTCTTTCAATGTTAATTCCGGAAATCTCGTCAACTGTTGTTGGTGTTATGATTGCAGTTGCACTGATGCCACCACTAGTTGCATTTGGATTGATGCTTGGTTCGGGATATTATGTAGAATCAATTCCAATTTTGATATTATTTATCGTAAATATAATATCAGTTAATTTTGCATCCGCATTTTTATTCTACCTCTACGGAATAACCCCTTACAAATGGTGGGAAATTGAAAAAGCAAGAAAATTAGCAATTTTTAGTATTATATTTTGGTTTTTAAATCTCGTAATTCTTGCCGGCATTATCTTAATTTTTGGAAATGGATATTTCAAAATAATATAAATCCTTAGAAAAATAAAATAGATTAATGTAAATAAATTTGGGGGGGCATTATGAAAAGAAATCCCGTGGTTGCAGGGATGTTTTATCCTGCTGAATACCATGAATTGCTTGAAATGATTGAATACTGCTATTTAAGTCCGAGAGGCCCTAAAGAACTTCCTTCAAAACGGGGAAATTACACAAAACCGCTTGGAATAGTATCACCTCATGCAGGATATATTTATTCTGGGCCTGTTGCGGCACATGGTTACAAGAAGATATCTGAAAATATAAATGGGGAAGTTACTGCAATAATTCTTGGCCCAAATCATACCGGACTTGGATCTGGAATTTCCACGATGAAAGGAATATGGAAAACGCCTTTTGGAGATATGGAAATCGATAATGAATTTGCAGACAGGTTGTGGAAGGAATGCGATGTTTTGGATTTGGATGAAAATTCACATTTGAGAGAACACTCAATCGAAGTTCAACTTCCTTTTTTAAAGCATCTGGAAGATTTAAACATTGCAAAATTCAAATTTGTTCCAATATGTATGATGATGCAGGATTATGAGACTTCCATGGATGTAGGATACTTTATTGCAAAAGTTGCTAAGGAAATGAATAGAAAAATTATAATAATTGCTTCTACGGACTTTTCACATTATGAATCACAGGAATCTGCTTCAAAAAAAGATGCACTCGTTATAAAAGACATTTTGGAATTAAAAGATGAAGAAATATTTACCGATGTTGTAACTCACAATATAAGCATGTGCGGATACGGACCAGTTATTGCAATGATCAAAGCAATGAAAGATCTGGGTGCGAAAAACTCAAATTTACTTTATTATTCAACTTCTGGTGATGTTACGAAAGATTATTCCGAAGTTGTTGGATATGCTTCAATACTGGTAAAATAAATTTTAAAAAAATAGTAATAATAACTTAATAAAATTAGTTAGATTTTAAATAATCTTCAAGTTCCTTTTTTAAATCGTTTACAGAAGGCATAGTTCCTTCAAATATAATATCTTCGTCGAATGCAACTGCTGGAGCCATCAATACCCATTCAGAAATTTTTTTTATATCCGTTATTTTCACAATTTCTGCATCAATTTTCGATTCTTCAACTGCTTTTTTAACGTTTTCGTACGTTTCATTGCATTTTGAACATCCCATACCAAATACTCTTATTTTCATAAAACCACCTTGAATAGTATTGATTAATACATCAGATTTAATTTCAATTAAAATTAATTTTGTAAAATTTTTATATGTTTTGGAATTTTTTGAACGAATAATAATGAAATTACGCTAAATACTGCACCCATAACAAATGGAGTCTTCCAGTTTGTCATCCACAAAATCCCGCCAACCACAGGGATTATAACTGCTGAAATATGGTTTATTGCAAATCCAACACCCATTGAAGGTGCGATATCTTCTGAATCTGCAGTTTTTTGAAAGTAAGTATTTATCCCGATTGCAAAGCTGAATACGATGTGATCGATTATGTAGAGTAAAACTGCGATATTTCTGTTTTCAATAAATGCATATCCCAAAAATACGAAAGTCAACATTACATATTCTATAGTGAGCATTTTTCGCTCCCCCAATGTATTTATTCCTTCTGCAACCTTTGGAGCAGTAAAATAAATCAGCAAATTGTTCAAAACAAATAACACTGCAACTTCAGAAACACTAAATCCATAATGTTGAACTAGTAAAAATACTGCAAATGCTATGAATATTTGTCTTCTTGCACCACTTAAAAAGTTTAAAATGTAGTATAACCAGTATTTTTTCTTTACAACCATTCCTTTCCTTTGTGGAACTGTTTCTTTAAAGATTGGATTTTTAAAAAGTGAATAAACCCCTATTGCCATTATAATTATTCCATAAATTAGATAATTTGTCCATATGGGCAATAACTTAACACTCATCCATATGAAAAATCCTGCAATTATACTTGCGATTGCACCGTAGCTACTAAATCTTCCAAAAACTACTGGAGCTTCTTTTTTATTAAAATGCTGGAGTGTAAGTGATTTATTGGTTGTTTCGAAATAGTGAAATCCCAAAGACATTAAAAACGTCGTGATAATTAAACCTTGAACTGTTGGAAATAACCCCGTTATTGCGACACCAAAACCCATTAAAATAGTTGAAAGCGCTGAAAGCCTGTGTTCTTTTATTACCAACAAAACATAATTACAAGAAACGTTAAAAAACCAGGTATTTCTCGAATGGACTGGATTAAACCCATTTGAAAACCGTTTATGCCAACAACGTCCACCGCAAAATTGTTAAAAAGTGTTCCCCAGACCTGATGAGAAATTGCGGCTGCAACTATCAGAAAAAAGAGGTAATTATACATTGGATTTTTTTTGATTTCTATCATCAATACACCGATTGTTTAAAATTAAGTCAGATTTAATCATTTATTTTCAGGTTTTAATATTTATACAGATTGGACTTCGGGTTTTCGGCATTTCTGTAAATTTATTTCTTTACCCTTCTTCTTCCTTTGAGTCCTGAAACATCTATTTCCATTTTTGTACCGCAAAATTCACAGTTTGGAATTTCAACTTCTGCGGCTTTGCAAATACAAACATCTACTCGATAAGTCAGTCTTTTGTTACATTTTGGGCACTGTAAATTCCACTGAAGCATTATACCACCTTGATATTAGTATAATTCAAAACAGGATATATTTATAACTATCAATATATCGATTAATCTTAATATATTTAAAAAATAAAAAAGAAAGTAATTAAAGGTATTTTTGAACGAATAATTCCGCATTTAAGACACTTGCTCCGGCAGCGCCCCTTATTGTGTTGTGCTCAAGTGCAGTGTATTTTACATTGAAGATAGGGTCTTTTCTAACTCGTCCAACAACAATTGACATCCCATTTCCAGTATTTCTATCAAGTCTTGGCTGAGGCCTGTCATTTTCTTCCCTTAAAACGATTGGTTTTGCGTAGCTTGATAAATTCAAACCTTTTAAAGGATCAAAATCATCCATTACTTTTGCAATTTCTTCAGGGGTTGCTTCTTCAGTTGTTTTTACAAATATACTTTCAGTGTGGCCATCAATTACTGGAACTCGGTTACAGGATACTCCAATTTTAAAGTTTCCGTTTTTAAAATCGTTTCCTTCGATACTTCCAAGAATTTTTAATGCTTCGGTCTGCATTTTTTCTTCTTCGCCACCAATGTACGGCACCAAATTGTCCAAGATTGCCATTGAAGGAACTCCGCTGTATCCTGCACCACTTATTGCCTGCATTGTGGTGATATTTACTAAATCAATTCCAAATTTATCCATTATCGGTTTTAATGAGATTACTGCCCCAATTGTTGAACAGTTTGGATTTGTAATTATTGCACCATCTGAACATCTGTTGCTTTTTTGAACTTCGAGCATTCCAAAGTGCTCGTGGTTTACTTCTGGAATAATTAATGGAACATCTGCTTCCATTCTCATTGCTGAAGCGTTTGAAAATACGTATTTTCCCCGTTTAGCAAATTCTGGCTCCAGTGTTTTAGCAAGGTCCGCAGGTAGTGCTGAAAAAACAATATCAATATCATCATAAGCCTTATCGTTTGGATCTGTTGAAACAACGGTTGCACTTGCAACTTCTTCAGGAATTGCTTCAGTCTGGTACCAGTAGCATGCATCTTCGTAAGTTTTTCCTGCGCTCCTTTGTGATGCACCAAGCGCTTCAAGTTCAAAAACTGGGTGATTTTCAAGCATCTGGATAAATCTCTGTCCAACGTTTCCAGTAGCTCCCAAAATACCTACTTTTATCTTCATTCTTTCACCTTTTGGATAAAAATTATTAAAATATGATTAGAACGCTGTTTTTTTAATAAATATAATTTAAAAGGAATTTATCCTTTTACAACTCCCATCGGCTTCATTTTTGCAACTTTCAAAGATATTCCTGAATCGTGGCATATTTCTGCAACATTTTCGATATCCTTGTAAGCTTCGGGGCATTCTTCTGCAATGACTCCTTTTGAATCTGCCATTACCAAAATTCCTCTTTTTTGGAGTGCTTCCTGAACTTCGTTTCCCCTGTAAAGTTTAAGTGCTTTTACCCTACTTAGAGCCCTTCCAGCACCATGTGCAGTTGATCCAAACGTTTCTTCCATTGCTTTTTCAGTTCCGTGCATTAAATAAGACGCAGTGCCCATATCACCTGGAATTATTACTGGCTGCCCAATATTGGCATAATCAGCTGGAATCTCAGCATGGCCTGGTCCAAATGCCCTTGTAGCACCTTTCCTGTGAACAATGACATTTTTCAATACTCCATCTACCAAATGCTGCTCTTTTTTAGCAATATTATGTGCTACGTCATATATTATATCCATTTCTAAATCTTCCGCACTCGTTTTGAATACAGTTTCAAAACTTTCCCTTATCCAGTGCGTAATTAACTGCCTGTTTGCCCAGGCATAGTTTGCACCACAAGACATTGCTTTAAAGTATTTCTGACCTTCTTCTGAATTTATCGGTGCACATGCAAGCTGTCTGTCGGGTAATTTAATGTTATATTTTTTTGCAGCGTTTTCCATGTATCTTAAGTAATCTGCACATATCTGGTGTCCAAGACCTCTTGAACCCGTGTGTATCATTAAAACTACCTGATCAGGTGACACCCCAAATGTTTTTGCAGCTTCTTCGTCAAATATTTCGTCAACATACTGAACTTCTAAAAAGTGGTTTCCACTACCTAATGATCCAAGTTGTGGAAGTCCTCTTTTTTTAGCGTTGTCTGAAACGAGTGTTGGATCTGCTTCTTTCATTTTTCCGTGTTCTTCGATATGTTTTATATCATTTTCCCAACCATATCCTTCTTCGACAGCCCATGAAACTCCTTCTTCGAGTACATTGTCAATTTCATCTTTAGTAACTCTTATTTTTCCTTTGCTCCCAAGTCCTGAAGGAACGTTTTTAAAAATTTCGGATAAAAGTTCCTTTAATTTTGGAGTGACGTCGTTTCTTGTTAAGTTTGTTTTTACGAGTCTCACACCACAGTTGATGTCAAAACCAACTCCGCCAGGGCTAATTACTCCAGTAACCTCATCAAATGCGGCAACTCCCCCGATACAAAAACCGTATCCGTAGTGGCAGTCAGGCATTGCAAGAGAGTACTTTTGAATGCCTGGAAGACATGCAACGTTTGCAATCTGCTCAAATACATCTGGTTCAAGATGTTCAAACAATACTTCGTCTAGGTAAACGTTTCCAGGAACTCTCATGCAGTCTTTGTAACTTACTGGAAGCTGGTACGTTTTTTCAGCTATTTTAGTGACCGTAGATTTCATGATTTCACCGATAAAGAAATGATTTTAAAATCGATAATTCGTATTTTATATTTAAATAAAAGAATAATTCTATTTAGTTAAAAACTTTATTACTCCAAAGTATTAATCTTTACCGTTTTTGGTATTTGGGTGAAAATAATGGCTTTTGAATTTACAATTTACGCAAAGGGGCACGAAAATATCCGCGCAAATCACAAAAGTACTCTTGAAATTACAAAAGAAAACCACGTGACGTGTACAGGTGACTGCATTGTTGGAATTTCTGCGGATAAATCTATACTCGATTTTTCGGAAAGTTTCAAAGAAAATTTAAGAAATTCGGATAAAATCACTGTTGAAATCGAAGTTGAAGGGTTAAAAGAAATAATTACTGGAAAAGGTAACTCAAAATTAACTTTTACCCATGAAACAGATATCGTAATTAGAACGAGTGACTTTTCATGCGGTAGAACGTTAATGGTAAATTCAGATAAAGCCTCAAAAGATATAAATCGTGAAATTGTTGAAAAATTAAAAAAAGGAGCAGATTTGAAATTTAAAATAATTGTTGAATAAATTTATTCTATTAATTCTAAAATTTCTTTTAATTTTTTAACATCAACCTGACCTGGAGCTGATGCTTTTCCTTCCATCGATGCAAATGTGAGTATTGATCCAAAATCTAAACCCAAAATCCTTGTAAGTTTTCCAGATTCGCCCATACCGATTGCAATTATTTTTCCATAATATTTGTTCATCAAATTCAATATTTTTAATGTGTCTTCTTTTGAATTGGCAAACGTTGCAAACTTTGCAATATCTCCGATTTTTAACTCTTTTTCAACTACATCAATTAATTCATCTATTTCGGGAGTTTTTTCAAAATCGTGGTATGAAACGATAATTTTTGTATTTGATCTAATTTCATTTCTATATTTAACTAATTCTAAATTTTTTTCTTCTTTTAGTTCGATATCTACAAATTTCGCATTGTTTTTTATCGCGTGTTTTAAAAGTTCGATTCTTTCTTCATTGGATTTTTTCCAAGCTCCGCCTTCCCATTCTGCCCTTATTGTAATTATAGATGGGATTTTTGAAAACTCTGTAATATCCTCAAAAGTTACGTTGTTTAATAAATCTACCCTAAATTCAACGATATCTCCGTATTTTAAAGCTTCTTTTGCGGAATTTATTGCATCGGACATATCTTCATCAATTACGGGAATACAAATCATAATTACACCTATTCTCTATAATTTTTAGTTACAACTTCTTTAATCTTTTTAGCAGTTACAGGGCCCATTCCCTCAACAGCCTTTAATTCTTCTTCTGTTGCAGTAAATATATTTTCAACCGAATTAAAATTATCTAACAGATTTTCAGCCATCACCGGCCCAACATCAGGAAGTCCTTCTACCAAAAATTTCTGGCGCTCTTTTAATGACATCGGCCTTTTTCCATATCTTATCGATATTTCTCGTTTTTCTTTTATCTGCTCTCTTTCTGCAAGTTTTACCAGTATATCTGCAGTATCTTCGATATCCCTTGAAAACATTATTGGAATCTGGTAATCGATCATTATTGAAAACATCATACCTCGTATCGCGTTTTCATGAATTCTCACAAATTCATTTCCTTCGATAATCATTAAAGGTCTTTCATATTTTTTTAAGTCCATTATCTGATTAAATAGCCTTTTATCAATGATTGAATTTTCAAAGTCCTCTGCAGTTTTTCTCTCAACTACAACCCTGTCACTTAAAATATAATCTCCAATTTCAAGGGTTTTGAATTCAACTTCTGCTCTTTCTGAAAGGTACCTGCCAATATGGCGTTCTCTTGAATCTACAATAATAGTTGCTTTGTTTGGTAGTCCATTTCTGCTTTTTTTATCGAGTTTTGTCGGTTTTTTTTCTTCTGATTTAGCAGAAGTTTTAGAATTTACAACTGATCTCAAATCCAAATAATGATCTTTATTTTCAGTTTTTTCGACTTTTTCTTCATGTAATTCTTTTAATTTTTTATTTAACGATGTCTGCATGTTTTTTAAGATATTTTTCATGTTCTTTTCTTTTGCGAGTCCTGCTCGATAGTACCCTTCATCTCGTGTTTTTTCCGCAATCAAAACGATTACCTGCCCACCTTCGCCCCTTGCAGCACGCCCCCTTCTTTGAATCATTCTAATTTCTGAAGGAACGGGTTCGTAAAATAAAACGTAATTTACACTTGAAATATCGATTCCCTCTTCTGAAACACTCGTTGAAACAAGCACGTTTGCCTCATTTTTAAACTTTTCAATTGCTTTTGCCTGTTCTTTCTGGCTCATTCCTTTTCCATCTTTATTGGATTGCCCAACAAACATTATTGCTTCAATTTCGTTTTCAGACAGTAAATCCACAATTTTTTGAACAGTATCCCGATATTGTGCAAAGATAATTATTTTTTCGTTTTCTTTTAAAATTTCACTTACAATTTCGAGCATTTTTTCGTATTTTGGGTGCTCGATGTCTAGTTCATTTAAATTTTTAACTACCTGAATAAATCTTGGATCGTTTGTAATTTCTTTTGCAGATTTTGTATTTTGGGTTAAAAGCTTTTGATAGTAATTTAAAAAAGTGCTCCTGCCTTGCGTTTCGAGCATTTCAATTGCGTGCTCTAATTTTACAGCTTCAGATGAAATTCGAAGCATTTCATACTTTATATTGTCATCCATTGACATTATTCTTTTATTTAAACCAAGTAACTCGGATTTATTTACATTTATAGTATGAATTACTCGATTTTCTTTTAAATCTCTTAAACGATCCTTTAATGCATTTTTTAAAAGAGTTAAATTTACTCCAAACTCTTCTGGAAGTTCGACACGCCTTGGTCGCATTTTTACCTTTGCAACATATGGTGAAACATCCGGATCTTCCTCAGTTTTTATTTCAACGTGTTCAATTCCTAAATTCCCGCAAATTTCAATTATTCTTTCAATATTTGAACCGGGAGATGCAGTTAATCCTAAAACGTGTGATTTTTTCTTAAATTTATTTGCAACAAACGTGTAAGAGTGATTTCCGGTTGTATGGTGTGCCTCATCCGCAATTAAAAGTGAAAATTGAGATGGTTTTAAAATTTTAGAAATGATATCGTTTTCTGCAACTTGGGGAGTTGCTATAAAGATTTTACCGGATTCCCACATTGTTTCTCGTTTTTTCGGCGAGATTTTGCCGTTTAAAATAACAATTTTTTCTGAATCGATATTTAAAAATTGATTCATGCTCTTAAAGTGCTGGTCAACCAATGGCCTTGATGGTGCGATAATCAAAACTTTTCCGTCCTGTTTTGATAAAATCCCTGCTATTGTAAGAGCTGCAATTGCAGTTTTACCAAGTCCAGTTCCAAGAACACAAAGCGTATTTTGCTTTAGTGCACTTGCCACAACGAGTTGCTGGTAAATTCTAGCTTCAATAGATTCTGGTTTTATCAAAGGATGATTTACATGCATTTTGGCACCATTACGTAATTCAGTGATTTAAAAATTTAAATAGAAAATTCTAAAGTTTATTTAAACTTACATTTTGTAAAATATATAACTAATTACTTGAAAATCGAAAAATTAATTGAAACTAAATCTAATTTTAAAAATAATATGAAAAAAGTGTTTAAATTAGTTGCTGCTGTTAATGTATTCTTCAACTTTTTCAGCAATTGTTTCGAAAACCCAGTTTCTCTTTTCTTCGTCTCTTTCAAGAAGCGTGAATCTCATTCCGTTGTGCTCTGAACAGAATGAAGTTAAAGGAACACCGCAAATTCCAGTAGATGCAAGCAAGTAGTATACAAACCTTTTATCTTCAGGAATTCCTTTTGAAATCGAGTCAACGTAAGTTTTAAGTCTACTATCCTGAATTTTCAAGGATTGGTTTTCGTTTAGATATTCTTTTTCCAAAACTATAGTGTTATAAAATGCACCATCTGTTCTATTTACATTTAATCCTTCGATATTTTTCATTTTATTGTGCGCATAATTTGAAGCTTTCTCGTAGTAGCTTTTCCTTTCTTCGAGGTATGATTTGTATCGTTTATCGGACATTATCTTTGGGATTACCTTTTGAGGCAGTGTCGTTGAACATACTTCAATCATCTTGAACTTGCAGATGTTTTCAGTGTATTTCTTGAATAATTCATCACTTTGTGTATTGTAAAACTCTGTCCAACCGCACCTTGAACCGGGCCATGGTAAATCCTTAGAAATTCCCTTTAAAGAAATTCCTGGAACATCATCTAAAACTTCAGATAAGTAGTTGTGTTTTTTTCCATTGTACACGAGGTTTGAATATATCTCGTCAGCCAATATGAAAAGATCGTATTCATTTGCAATATCTACAACGTCACTTAATACTTTCTTAGAATAAACTGCGCCTGTTGGGTTTCCAGGATTTATTAACAATATCGATGCAATTGAAGGATTGTATTTTACCTTATTTCTCAAATCATCGATATCGGGATTCCACCCATCATCCCTATCCAATTCATACATTACAGGACTACAGTTTGAGTAAAGTCCTTCTGCAGAAGAATGTGTTGAGTAAGCTGGTGTTGGGCCAATTACCCTACACTCTTTTCTCATCAATCCATAAATATTTGTGATAGCATCCCCTAAGCCGTTAAAAAACACGATCTCATCAGGCGTAATCTGTGCTCCGTTTCGGTTATTGTTTAAATCGCATAAAAATTCCCTAGTTTCCAAAAGACCCCTTGTAGGACAGTAACCATATGAACTATCATCCATCGTGGTTTCTGAAACTATTTCTTTTATCCAGAGGGGAAGTTTTTCTCCTTTGGCAATAGGATCACCAATATTTTCCCATACAATATCTAATCCCGATTTTTTGGCTTCGTTAGCCACCTTAACAATTTCTCTGATCTCGTAGGATAATTCCCCCACTCCTGAATTGACAATATCGGTTCTCATTGCTTCCACCTCCATCATGTTTTAAGTTTTAGTTTATTTTAAATTTCAAATTTTATAGTTGAAAGCTTTTTAATAGGGTTCTATTATAGCTGTTACCTTTTTTCGATAACGTCTAACTGTTCCCTTTTTATTTTTTAATATATAAAGATAACTATCAACTAATTTTTTAATAGAGCCATATTATTTATAAACTATATAAATAAAGGTAAACAGAGAATATGGAAATAGCATATAGAAAATATAATACCCTGATTTTAAAACTAAACGTTCAAAAATAAAAACCAAAGTAAAATCAACAACATAATATATCAGTTAATTAAGAAATATAAGCAATTATTATCCAAATAGTATTTTATAAATTTTTCCGCAGGTTCTTGGTGAATATAATGGCGTCATTATCAGAAATCCATATGAAAAACTTCAAATCATTTAAAAATTCAAAATTAAAAATTCCTGATGGCTTCACCGCGATACTGGGACCAAATGGATCAGGAAAATCGAACACTATCGATGGTATTTGTTTTGTCCTTGGAAAAACTTCAGCAAAATCGCTTCGTGCAGGTAAATTCAACCAGTTGATAACTTACCACAATGGAAAAAGGGAAAATTTCGCAGAAGTTACGCTTTTTTTTGATAATAAAGATAGAAAAATGCCTGTAGAGTCAGATAAAGTTGGGATATCAAGAAAAGTTAAACTAAACGGCGACAACAACTACTACATCATATGGGATGAAGAAAAAGAAGTTAAAGAAAATGGGGAAATAAAAAAAGTAATGGAAGAAAAACGGAAAAAAGTAAAAAAATCTGAAATTTTAGACGTTATTGGAAAAATATCACTTAGTGCTGACGGATTTAACATCATACTTCAAGGAGACCTTATAAAAATTATAGATACTACCCCAAATGAAAGAAGAAAAATTATCGATGAGATAAGCGGGGTTGCAGAATTTGATGAAAAAGGGGAAAAAGCGGAAAAAGAACTTGGTAAAGCAAGGGAATTTATCGAAAAAATCGATATAAGGATTAATGAAGTAAAAAATAACCTTGAAAAACTTAGAAAAGAAAAGGAAGATGCAGAAATATACGTAAAACTATCAGAAGAATTGAAAGCTACAAAATATATTCTAACTTCGAAAAAAATTGATTTCTTAAATGGAGTTTTAGAAAAAACTAAAGAAGAAATCGAAGCTCTTAAAGAAATGAAAGTCTGTTTCTTAAAAGAAATTTCTGAATACGATGTAAAATCAAATGATATTAGAAATCGGCTTCAAAATTTAATAAATGAGCTAAATGAAAAAGGAAATGAAGAGATAATGGAACTTCACAAGTCTATTAAAGAAATGGAAGTTACCGTTGATAACGACAAAAAATCATTAAATGGGGCTTTAGATGACTTGAAAAATGTAAATTCACAGTCAGAAAAAAAAGGACAGGATTTAGTGGAAACTAGACAAAAAATAGAAACTATAAGGACTGAAACCCTAGAAAAAGAAGCAGAAATTAAAACTTTAAAGACTGAAATGGAAAATCTAGAAACTGAAAAGAAGAAATTGAAGTCAAAAGTCGAAGAAAGCGAAACTCAAACTGAAATTTTAAAACAGCAAGAACGAAAACTATCTGAAAAACTAAATGAAAGTCAGAACGAACATTACAATTTAAAAAATGAATTCAATGCTCTTGAAAATGAAATCAATAAAAAATCATTTAATTTAACTAAGAATAAAGAAACCATTGAAACTTTACAGAAAGAACTCGATGATATAAAGTCAGAGGGTGAAGATACAAAGGCACTCTATAAAGAACTTGAAGACGTTGCTGTTGAGCTTGAATACTCTAAAAAGAAAGTTATCACGCTTTTGGAAGATAAAAAAGAATATCAAGAAAAATTGGATAACTCTCACGCTGATTACATTAAAGAAAATGCTAAAATCAAAGCAATGAAAGATATGGAAGATTTCAGTATAGATAGGGCTGTAAAAAGTGTTCTTGAAGCAAAATTGCCGGGAGTAGTAGATATTGCAGGAAATCTCGGGAAAACCGATGCGGAATACAAAACTGCAATTGAAAATGCCGGTGGAAACAGGCTTAATTACATCGTTGTAAAAAGAATGGATGATGGTGCAAGAGCAATTCATTATTTAAAAAAGAATAATCTTGGTAGAACTACATTCTTACCACTCGATAGAATCAATGGGCCTGAAGCACTTTATCTGGATGATGAAGGTGTAGTTGGAAGAGCAATCGATCTTGTTGAATATAAACCGGAATACGAAGACCTCTTTAGATACGTTTTTGGGAATACTATAATCGTTGAAAACTTAGATTATGCGAAAATTCTCTCAAAAGACCACAGAGCAAGATTTGTAACCCTTGAAGGCGAAGTTATCGAACCATCCGGTGCAATGATTGGTGGACGTTCACGAAAAAAATCAGTTATTAAAGTAGATATTGATACTTCAAGGATTGAAAAACTTGCAGAACAGATTTCAGAACTTGATAGCACATTAACTGAAACTAAAGATGAAATTGAAAGATTGCAGAATAAAAATGCGACATACTCGACAAGAAAAATGGAACTTGAAAGCAGATTAAAAATTATTCGCGATACGGAACATAGAAAAGAAGGAATACTAACAAATAACGGAATAAAAATTAAAGAACTTGAATTGGAATCTAAAAAGTTAGAAGAAGAACTCGATTATTTAGATGGTTCAAAAGAAGAACTTGAGAGAAAAATTGAAGAATACACTAAAAAAATTAATGAATTTACAGCACAGCGAAGTAGAATTTCCGAAGAAATAACATCTTTTGAAAATTCAGAACATTCCAAAAGAATCAAAGTAATTGATGAAACTATCCTTAATTTTGAAAAGAAAAAGAATGAATTTGAAAACGAAATAAAAAGGGATGCAGTACTCATCAAAGAAATTTTAATCCCTAAAATAAGCGAATTAAATAATAACATTAAAGAATTAAGTGAAAAAAGAGTAATTCTCGAACAAAATATTCAATTCTACAAAGCTAATGTTGAAAAGAACTTCGAAATTCTAAAAAACAAAAAAGAACGCTACGAAGACCTTACAAAGGACTTAAGAGAACTTACCGAAAAGAAAGAAGCCTTTGAAAAAGAACTGGAAATGTTAAATGGCGAAAAAAGAAGAGTTTATGGAAGAATTAACCAGAACGAAAGCCAGATAAACAGCCTTTCAATCGACATGGCAAAATACGAAACGAGACTTGAAGAAGAAAATAGGAAATTGTACGTTTGTGAAAATATCGAACATATATCTGAAGATATTACTTCAAAAATAAAAGAATTCGACGTAGATGCTCTTGAAAGCCATCAGATCGACCTTGAAGGACATATAAAAAAATTAGAACCAATAAACATGCGTGCTATTGAAGACTATCAATTCATAGTTGATAGATACGATGAACTATTCGAAAAAAGAACAGATTATGAAAATGAAGAGAAAAAATACCTCCAGTTAATAGAAGAAGTTAGCAAAAGGAAAAAAGAAGTATTCATGGATACTTATGTAAAAGTTGCTGAAAATTATGAAAAGATATATACTGAAATTGGTGGAAGTGGAAAATTAAGTCTTGAAAATTCGGACGATCCATTTTCAGGTGGTTTATTAATTGATGCTTCACCAATGAATAAAAAATTACAGAGTCTTGATGTAATGAGTGGTGGTGAGAAGTCGCTTACTGCGCTTGCATTCTTGTTTGCAATTCAGCATTTGAATCCTGCTCCGTTCTATGTGCTTGACGAGGTTGATGCTGCACTTGATACGAAAAATGCAGGATTAATCGGTGAAATGATTAAGAATGCGTCAAAAAATTCACAGTTCATTGTAATATCTCACCGTGAACAGATGATAAGTAAATCTGACGTGATGTATGGGGTTTGTATGGAAAATGGGCTTAGTAAATTAGTTGGATTAAAAATATAAGTGATTTAAAATAAAATTCGGTGAATATCATGAAAAGTATTTTGGATGAAACTATTGAAATATCGTCTGATTTAATAGCAATAAACTCGGTAAATCCAACTTTTGGTGGAGTTGGAGAAAAAGAAAAGTCAATTTACATAAAAAATAAATTAAAAGAATATCATGAAAAGTATTCGATAAAAAACTGTAAAATAAGTGAATACAATACAATCGATTCTAACGGAATAGAAAGGCCAAATATCGTTTCAAAATACGACTTTGGAAAAGATACATCATTAACAATAATTTCCCACATGGATATCGTCCCTGAGGGTGATTTTGGTCTTTGGAATTCCGATCCGTTCAAAGCTGAAATAAAAGACGGGATAATTTATGGCAGAGGCAGTGAAGACAATCATAAAGGAATCGTTTCATCTTTTTTACTTTTAAAAATGATTTTTGAAGAAAAAATCTATCCAAAATACAATTTAAATCTAATTTTTGTGTCAGATGAAGAGGATGGTAGTGAATACGGGCTTTCATATCTTGTAAATAACTTTAAAAATGAACTTTTTGATTCGAAAGACTTGATAATCGTTCCAGATTTTGGAATGCCCGAAGGAGAATTTATAGAAATTGCCGAAAAAAATATACTCTGGCTAAATTTTAAAATTAAGGGGAAACAGTGTCATGGAAGTACCCCTGAAAATGGATTTAACGCAGATGTTATGGCGTTTTCATTTGGAAAAGGGCTCTATGATACATTATATAATAAATACAGTGAACTTGATTCGATATTCAATCCACCATTTTCAACGTTTGAACCTACAATTTTAAGAAATAATGTTGAAAACACAAATACGATTCCAGGATACGTTGAATTGAACTTTGATTGCAGAATAATTCCAAAATACGATCCAAAAGAAGTATTGGTGGATATTGAAAACTACATTGAAGATTTTAAAAACGAAATTGAAAAACATGTTGTTCACTTTGATATTTCTGAAAAAGAAAATATTTCAATAGAATATGAAATTTTAAAACTTGAAAAAACGGAAAAAACAAAAACTGATTCAGAAGTTGTGGAAAAATTAGGATCTGCAATTAAAAATGTGTTAAATAAAGAACCTGTTTTATGTGGGATGGGCGGTGGAACCGTTGCTGCATTTTTGAGGGAAAAAAAATACAATGTTGCAGTTTGGGGGATAGGGTATGAGACTGCACACCAACCAAACGAACATATCAAAATAGAACATTTGATACAAATGGCTGAAATTTATCTCGATATCTTAAAATAAGTGGTAATTGTGTACGTTTTAAAAATTGGCGGAAGTTTAACTAATAATGCAGAAAAACTTCTTCAAAGTCTTGAAAAATCTGGAGAAAAAATTGTAATTATTCCGGGTGGCGGAAATTTCGCAAATAATGTTCGAACCCTTCATGAAAATGGGAAAATTACCGATATTTCTGCACACAAACTTGCAACATTGTGTACTGACATTACTGGAACCTATTTTTCCGAAATTTCCGGGATAAAAACAGCAGATAATCTTTTTGATGCGAAAAAAATCCTTCAAAATGAAAGTATAGTTATAATACTTCCGTCAAAGATTATACTAAGTACTGATGAATTGCCCTGTTCTTGGGAAGTTACTTCGGATTCTTTTGCAGGATATATCACAAAATTATTAAAATCTAAAACACTAATTATAGCCACCGACGTCGACGGAATTTATGATAAATATCCTGAGGGAAAACTATTAAATACAATAAATACAAAAACGATTAAAGGTTTTACGTCTGTGGATAAACACCTACCAAAACTTATATCCGAATACGGCATTGAGTGCTTCGTTGTTAACGGAAATCATCCTGAGAGAATAAACAACATTTTTAAAGGCGTATTTGATACGTATACGAAAATAACCTTGAAATAAAACACTATGGTGAGAACATGAAACAAAAATGTACTTCCTGCAATGCAGAAATTGCACCTAGAGAAAATGCTACAAAATTCTTGTGCCCTAACTGTGGAAAAGCAGAACTGGTAAGATGCGAAAAATGCAGAAAATTAAGCAACACGTACAACTGCCCAGTATGTGGATACGAAGGTCCTTAAATTAGTCTAAAAACGAAAATTAGGTGAAAATTATGGCAACAGTTATCGCAAAAGTAAAAGTAATGCCTACAAGCCCAGAAGTAGAAAAAGAAGCTTTAAAAGAAACATTAAAAGAACTCGTTGAAAACAACGACGCAAAATGTAGAGGAGTTTCCGACGAACCACTTGCATTTGGACTTTACACGGTATTTGTAATGGTTGAAATGGAAGAGAAAGAAGGCGGAATGGACCCTATCGAAGAAGCTATGAACGCTTTAGAAAATGTAGAAAGCGCTGAAGTAGTTGAACTTTCACTCGTTTAATTTCACCAATACTAATTTTTTAACTAACGAAAAATAGCCCTAACTTAAAACAACACTCATTTTGAGCTTTAATTCGAGATATGGGATTGTTATGATAAACTATATAAATAAGTTTAAGCAAATAAAAAAGGCTATTGACTATATGGATGATAGGGGATACTCTATCAATGTAACACATGAAAATAATCCCGTTATAGAGATTGGAAATAAAAAAACCAATCTAATAATAAAAAACATGATTGGAAACGTGAAAGTACACTACATCAATACAGCTAAACTCCTGTTAAAGATGAGAGACTAACCCGATTGAGGTGAAGACGATGGCTAAACTAAAATACAAAGTTGAAGCTGACCCAAAAAACACTGCAAGAGCTATGGGCAGAACTTTAAGAATATCAAGAAAACATGCTATTGAACTTTGCAGAGAATTATCTGGAATGAAATTAGATGCTGCTGTTGCATACTTAAACAGAGTAATCGCATTAGAAACACCAGTACCATTCAAAGTTCACAACAAAGACTTACCACACAGAAAAGGAAAAATTGGAACGCACTCAGGTAGATTCCCACAGAAAGCTTCGCTAGAAATCTTACAAGTTTTAGATAACGCTAAGAAAAACGCTGAGCAAAAAGGATTAAACACAGAAAAATTAAGAATTAAACACATATCTTCAAACAGAGGCTTCACAATTAAAAGATACATGCCAAGAGCATTTGGTAGAGCAAGCCCTAAAAACCAAGAAACAATACATATCCAAGTAATCCTTGAAGAATTCTACTAATGGTGAAACAATGATTGAAAGAACATTTGTTGGAGAAAATGTTTCCGAAACATTAATCGACGAATACTTTAAAACTAAATTAGTTAGAGCAGGATACAGCCACATCGACCTTAAAAAAACACCGATTGGAACAAGAATAACTGTATTCGCTGAAAAACCAGGCTTCGTTATCGGAAGAAAAGGAAAAATGGTTAAAGAATTAACAGAAACACTTGCAAAAGAATACGCTGTTAAAAACCCGCAAATTGAAGTTAAACAGGTTGAAAACCCAGATTTAGATCCTGCAATCGTAGGTCACAAAATCGCATCTTCATTAGAAAGAGGAATGCACTTTAGAAGAACAGCACACTCTGCAATAAGAAGAGTTATGGGCTCAGGTGCAAAAGGGGTATCCATTATCGTTTCTGGAAAATTATCCGGAGAAAGATCAAGAACTGAAAAGTTCATGGATGGATACATGAAACACTGTGGTGAACCTGCTGAAGCACTCGTAAACAAATCACACCAGTTAGCAAAATTAAAACTCGGTGTTGTAGGCGTTACAGTAAAAATTATGAAACCTGATGTAACATTACCTGATGAAATCACAATTTTATCCGGCGAAATCAAAGAAGTTACTGAATATAGTGAAGCATCCCAAGAATAAGGTGATTTGAATGGCGATCTTAAAAGCTAGCGAGATTAGGGAACTTTCAGCTGAAGAAATGAAAGGAAAAATCGCAGAATTAAAAAGAGAATTAATGAAAGAAGGCGTAAACAAGTCAACAGGCGGTGCACCTTCAAACCCCGGTAAGATCAGCGAAATCAAAAGAACAATCGCAAGAATCTTAACCATCATGAACGAAAAAGAAGCTCAAGCAAAAAATGCTTAAGCATAATTTTAAATACCATCAATCAGTAAGTATATCCAGTATACTTATAACAAAATTAGTCTATCAAGATGAGAGGTGCATTGATGCCAGAGATTTGTCCTATATGTGGTTTACCAAAAGATTTGTGTGTCTGTGAAGAGATTGCAAAGGAAGAACAGAAAATTAAAGTTTACGTAACTAAAAGAAGGTTTGGTAAGCTGATGACAGTCGTCGACGGCTTTGATGCGGACTTGATTGATGTAAAAGATTTGGCTAAAAAGTTAAAAGATATATGCGCTTGTGGCGGAACTGTAAAGAAAGATTCTATCGAGTTACAGGGAGACCACAGGAGAAAAGCTGAAGAAACCCTTATCAAAATGGGATTCTCAAAAGACATGATTGATGTCAGATAATTATCTATTCACATGAGTATGTGGATACTGAAAATGTACACCCCATGCTCAGAGGGTAGGGACACCCATGAAATTGTCACAAAATATATTGAGACATGAATTAATTGGATTAGACCTTGAAGTTGTAAAATCTACTGATTCGGGTTTAATTTCAACAAAAGGTAGAGTAATCAACGAAACTAGAAACACACTAGTTCTTGAAAAAGAAAACGGCAAGGAAATTACCGTTGTGAAAGAAATTTCAACATTCAGAATTGATTTCAAAAATTCTGGAGACGTTGTAAAAGTAGACATTGACGGAAGACTACTTGTTGGACGACCTGAAGACAGGTTGAAAAGAAAAATAAAACAACTCTACTCGTACTAAGCTTCTCAGCTATTTTAAATGTCCCAAATTGAAAATAAGAATTAAAATTTAAGTTCTAAACAGGCGTTAGTGGTATTTATGAAAATATTATATACCTGTAGCCCGTATTAAATCTGGAACTTTAAAATCGACATTAAACACTCTAAATATAGGAGGTACAATTTATGTCAAACATTGGAATCGATGTAAAAGCTCCTGAACACGTTTGTGAAGATCCTAACTGTCCGTTCCACGGTACTTTATCCGTTAGAGGACAAATATTCGAAGGAACCGTTACAAGTGACAAAGGACACGACACAATCGTGCTCAAAAGAGAAGTTACTGGATACATATCCAAGTACGAAAGATATGAAAAAAGAACAACTTCATTGGTTGCACACAACCCTGCATGCATCAAAGCAAAAGTTGGCGACACTGTGAAAGTTATGGAATGCAGGCCTATCAGTAAAACAAAATCATTTGTTGTAATTGAAAAAACTGAAAACCTGGAATAATCCTTTAAAAGGTGAATATTATGAAAGGACTAGGTTCAACAATCGTAAGATCATTACCGAACGGAGCAAGACTTGTCTGTGCAGATAACACAGGTGCAAAGGAGCTCGAAGTAATTGCAGTTAAAAACTACGTAGGTACTGTAAGAAGATTACCTGCAGGTGGTGTAGGCCACATGGTTTTCGTTTCAGTAAAGAAAGGTACTCCTGAAATGAGAAAACAGGTTTTACCTGCAATTATCATCAGACAGAAAAAAGAATACAAAAGAGCTGACGGTACAAGAGTAAAATTCGAAGATAACGCAGCTGTTATTGTTACTCCAGAAGGAACACCAAAAGGTTCAGAAATCAAAGGTCCAGTTTCAAAAGAAGCTGCTGAAAGATGGCCTGGTGTTTCAAGATTAGCTAAAATTATTCACTAATTAGGCATGTGGTGAAATCATGGTTTTGACAAACTCAAAACAGCCAAGAAAACAAAGAAAAGCACTCTATAACGCACCTTTACATTTAAGAAATAGCGTTATGGCTGCAATGTTATCAAAAGAATTGAAAGAAAAATTCAATAAAAACTCCCTTCCTGTGAAAAAAGGAGATACTGTAAAAGTACTCAGAGGAAATTTCAAAGGAATTGAAGGGGAAGTTTCAAAAGTTGACTACGCAGGATACAAAATCATTGTTGAAGGAGTAGTTAACAAAAAACAAGATGGAACTGAAACAGCATATCCAATTCATCCATCAAATGTTATGATTACCAAATTGGACGAATCAGACGAAAAGAGATTTAAAAATTCAAGTAACTAAGAGGTGTGAGCATGGCAATTAAAGGACCTAGAAAACATCTTAAAAGATTGGCTGCTCCAGCAAATTGGCAACTTCCTAGAAAAGTAAAAGCATTTACTGTAAGACCATCACCTGGACCACACTCAATGGATAAATCCTTACCTTTATTGTTAGTTGTAAGAGATGTATTAAAATACGCTGATAACGCAAGAGAAGCTAAAAAAATTATCCAAACGGGAAAAATCTTAATCGATGGATTAAAAAGAAAGGAATACAAACACCCTGCTGGATTAATGGATGTTTTATCAATCCCTGAAATGGATGAAAACTACCTTGTATTATTTGACGAAAGCGGAAGAATCAGCTTGAAAAAAACTGACAAAGCAGATGCAAAATTATGCAAAATCGTGAACAAAACTGTCATAAAAGGCGGTCACATTCAATTAAACCTTCACGATGGTAGAAACCAGATTGTAAAAGTTTCAGATGCTACAAAAGCAGAAGAAGATGTTTACAAAACCGGAGACAGCGTTTTAGTTTCAATTCCAGAACAGTCAATTGTTGGACATGTTGCATTCGGCGAAGGAAAATTAGCATACGTAACTGGCGGTAAACACGTTGGAGAATTTGCTAAAATCGTTGAAGTGGAAAACAGAGCATTGTACTCAGACATTGTAACTTTAGAAAACAAAGACGGCGAGAAATTTAAAACCGTTAAGCCTTACGTATTTATCGTAGGTCAAGACGAGCCAGTAATTTCGATGTAATGCCCATAAAATTAGAGGAGGACGAAACATGTCATTCCAAGAAGTTTGGGAAAAAGAACCTATGAAAAAACCAAGAATCCAAAAAATCACTGTAAACTTCGGTGTAGGTGAAGCTGGAGATAGGTTAACAATAGGTGCAAAAGTTATTGAAGAACTCACCGGCCAATCGCCAGTAAGGACTTTAGCTAAACAGACAAACCCTGCATATGGTATCAGAAAAAAGTTACCAATTGGATTAAAAGTAACATTAAGAGGAAAAAACGCGGAAGAATTCCTCAAAAATGCGTTCACTGCATTCAAAGCATGCGGTAAAGTACTCTACGCGTCATCATTTGACCAAGTTGGAAACTTCTCATTTGGTGTTCCTGAACATATTGACTTCCCAGGTCAAAAATACGACCCATCAGTTGGAATTTATGGTATGGATGTCTGTGTAACCTTCGATAAAGCAGGATACAGAGTAAAATCCAGAAAATTAAAAAGAAGCCACATTCCAAAGAAACACTTAGTTACCAAAGACGAAGCTATCGAATACATCCAAACTAAATTCGATACCGAAGTAGTTAGGGAATAAGGTGAAAGAATGACAAAAGCACCATTTAAGACAAAATTCGGCCAAGGTTCAAAAGTTTGCAAAAGATGCGGAAGAAAAGGACCAGGAATTATCAGAAAATACGGATTAAATTTATGCAGACAATGCTTCAGAGAATTAGCACCAAAATTAGGATTTAAAAAGTACGATTAAGGACAAGGAGGTAACAATATGAGTTTAATGGACCCTCTTGCAAACGCATTAAACCACGTATCCAACTGCGAAAGTGTGGGTAAAAACGTAGCTTACTTGAAACCTGCTTCAAAATTAATTGGAAGAGTTCTAAATGTTATGCAGGATCAAGGATACATTGGAAACTTCGAATACATTGAAGACGGAAAAGCAGGTGTCTACAAAGTTGATTTAATCGGACAAATCAACAAGTGTGGAGCTGTAAAGCCTAGATACGCAGTTAAAAACCATGACTTCGAAAAATTCGAAAAGAGATACTTACCAGCTAAAGGTTTCGGATTGTTAATCGTAAGTACCCCAAAAGGATTAATGACACACGACGAAGCTAGAAACGCTGGAGTAGGTGGAAGATTAATTTCCTACATATACTAAGGACATTATGGAGGTATTCTTATGCCAGTTGCAGCTTTAATAAGGGAAGAAATCGAAATTCCTGAAAACGTCAACGTTGAAATTAATGGCAACACAGTTGCTGTTAAATCTGGTGCAAAAGAACTCAGAAGAGATTTAATGTACCCGGGAATCGAAATAAGCACAGAAGACGGAAAAGTTGTTATTGAGTGTACATTCCCAAGAAAAGTACAAACCGCAATTGTTGGAACCTACAGATCACACATTCAAAACATGATCACAGGCGTTACTGACGGATTTGAATACAAATTAGTAATCAGATACGCTCACTTCCCAATGAAAGTTAGTGCTAAAGGAAACACTGTAACCATTGACAACTTCTTAGGAGAAAAATACACTAGAACTGCTAAAATCATGGATGGAGTCACTGTAAAAGTTAGTGGTGAAGAAGTGATTGTAAGTGGAGCTAACAAAGAATTTGTTGGTCAAACCGCTGCAAACATTGAACAAGCTACTAAAGTTAAAGGAAGAGACACAAGAATATTCCAAGATGGCATCTACATTGTAGAAAAAGCAGGGAAAGTATTATAAGGTGGTCTCATGAGTGAATTCAAAAGATTAATGAGATTAAAACTCAAAATGAAACAAAAAAGACCTGAATTTAAAAGACAGGACTGGTTCAAGTGTTCAAGAATTGGAACTAGCTGGAGAAGACCTTTCGGTAAACACAGCGGTATGAGAATAGGATTGACACACAGAGCTGCTGTTGCTACAGTAGGTTACAGAGGACCTGCTCTTGTTAGAGGATTACACCCATCAGGTTTACAAGATATTCTTGTTAACAACGTAAAAGAATTAGTTGCATTAAACCCTGAAATTCAAGGCGCAAGAATTGCAGCTACCGTTGGTAAAAGAAAAAGAATAGAAATCGTTAAAAAAGCTAATGAATTAGGAATTAGAGTTTTTAACGTATCCAAACAAAAACAGGACGAATTCTTAAGTTTATAATCTCGCTTAAGATATAAGGTGATATTATGGATGTATCAACCCAGAGAAGAATTGCTGCAGCTGTTTTGGATTGCGGTATCGACAGGGTATGGATTGATCCTGAAAACCTGGAAAGAGTCAAAATGGCCATCACAAAAGATGACATCAGACTCTTGATTAACGATGGAATCATTGTTAAAAAACAGGAAAAAGGAATCAGTAGCGCTAGAAAAAAACAAGTCCAAGAACAGAAGAGAAAAGGAAAGAGAAAAGGACAAGGTTCTAGGAAAGGGGCTAAAGGTGCAAGAACACCTAAAAAAGAGAAATGGATGAACACAATCAGGCCACTTAGAAAAATGCTGAAAGATTTAAGAGAAAATGAAAAAATCGAAAGATCAGCATACAGAAAACTCTACAGAATGGCTAAAGGTGGCGCATTCAGAAGTAGGAACCACATGAAATTATACATGAAAGAACACGGAATTTTAGCTGAATAACTCAAATTTAAGGAGGAATGACTATGGCAAAGAACGCCAAATTCAGAGTTCCTTTTAGAAGAAGAAGAGAAGGAAAAACTGATTTCAGACAAAGATTAGGATTATTATTGTCTGGTAAACCAAGATTAGTTGCGAGAAAATCCTTAAACAATGTAACCGCTCAGCTTATGTCATACGATGAAAAAGGAGACGTTGTCTTAGTTTCAGCGCATACAAAAGAACTCGTTAAAATGGGTTACAAAGGTCACTGTGGAAACTTGCCTGCAGCATACTTAACAGGTTTATTATTAGGTAAAAAAGCTGTTAAAGAAGGCGCAGAAGAAGCTATCTTAGACAAAGGTCTTCACAGAGCTACTAAAGGAGCTGCAATTTTCGCTGTTTTAAAAGGTGCACTCGATGCAGGTATGGACATACCTCACGGTGATGAAATCATCGCAGAAGAAGAAAGATTAAACGGAACACACGTTAAAAATTACGCAGAATCTTTAAAAGAAGATGCTGATGCGTACAAAAAACAGTTCTCAAAATACTTAGAAAAAGGATTAAACCCAGAAGACTTGCCAGAACACGTTGCAGAACTGAAAGAAAAAATCCTTAACTTATAAGGTGATATAAATGGCTGAAAAAAAGGCTGACAAAAGAGCTGAAAAAAGAAAATTCAATACCGAAGCTTGGGAACCAAAAACTCAAATCGGTAGAATGGTTAAGGAAGGAACAATTTCAGACATCAGTTACATTATGGATAAAGGTCTTCCATTATTAGAACCTGAAATTGTTGATGCACTCTTACCTGATTTAGAAGAGCAAGTTTTGGACGTTAAATTAGTTCAAAGAATGCACAAATCTGGAAGAAGAGCAAGATACAGAGCAACTGTTGCTGTAGGTAACAAAAATGGTTACGTTGGCGTAGGCATGGGTAAATCAAAAGAAGTTGGCCCTGCTATCAGAAAAGCAATTGCTCACGCAAAATTATCATTAATCAAAGTTAGAGTTGGCTGCGGTTCATGGGAATGCGGTTGCGGATCCCCTCACTCAATTCCATTCGCAGCTAAAGGGGCTTGCGGTAGCGTTAAAGTCGAATTACTCCCTGCACCAAGAGGTGTTGGTTTAGTTGCGGGTAACGTTGCAAAAGCTGTTTTAGGTCTTGCAGGTGTGAAAGATGCATGGACTAAAACCTTTGGTGACACAAGAACCACATTCAACTTTGCTGAAGCTACATTCGATGCATTAAACAACTTAAACTTCGTAAGATGCTTGCCTAACCAAAAGGAAAAATTAGGTCTTACTGAAGGAAGAGTACTCTAATTTATTACTTTTTAAAAAAGGTGATTAAAACATGGCTTACGCAGTTGTAAGAGTCAGAGGAAGCGTAGGTGTTAGAGGAAACATCGCAGATACCATGAAGATGTTGAGATTACACCGAGTAAACCACTGTGTTGTAATTCCAGATAATGAACACTACACTGGAATGATAAAAAAAGTTAAAGACTATGTAACCTACGGTGAAATCGATAAAGATACACTCGTAGCTTTAATTCTAAAAAGAGGAAGACTTCCTGGAAACAAAAGATTAACTGAAGAACTCGTAAAAGAGTTAACAGAACTTCCAGTTGAAGAGTTGGCTGAAAAAATAATTGCTGGCGAAATCAAAATAAAAGATACGCCAATCAAACCAGTATTCAGATTACACCCTCCAAGAAAAGGATACGATAGAGCAGGAGTCAAAAAAGGATTCTCAATTGGCGGTGCCTTAGGTTACAGATCTGGTAAAATCAACGATTTATTGAATAAAATGATGTAATTTAAGGTGATTTAATGATTAGAAAAAGCAAAAAAATCACGAAAATGAGAGGCTCCAGAACCTGCGGATATGGAGAAGCTAAAAAACATAGAGGCGCTGGCCACAGAGGTGGTAGGGGTAACGCTGGTCACCAAAAACATAAATGGTTGTCAGTCTGCAAATTCAATCCTGATTACTTCGGCAAATACGGATTCAACAGAAACCCATGCCTCATAAAACAATTAGAAACTATTAACATTGGAGAATTGGAAGAATACATCTTAAAATACAAAGATGCATTCCAAGTAGAAGATGGTAAAGTTGTAGTTGACGCTACCACAATCGGATACGAAAAAGTTCTCGGAAAAGGAAGAATCTCAACCGCAATGGTTGTAAAAGCAGTTGAATTCTCTGAAGGGGCTAAAGAAAAAATTGAGGCTGCCGGTGGAGAATTTGTTGAATTATAATTCAATTAAGAACTACTTACTTCATTTAATCCTGCTTTTTCTTATTTTTGATAGTGGATACTATGAAAATCCAAATCAAATAAATAATTATTTTTTAAAATATTTTGTATATGCGAAAACTATATCCAATACTTTTTCCAAAAATTATCTTAATGATTATATTTGATAAAAAATTTCGTGTTTTTATCGTTTATTGAAATTTATAATGTTTATTCCAAGGTGAGAATTTGGAAAGTTTTCTGTTAAAAATAAAACCTATACTTGAATTAATTCCTGAAGTAAAAAGACCCTTAAAAGAAATTTCATTTAAGGAAAAAATCCAATGGACCGGACTTGTACTTATTTTGTACTTTATTTTAGGTACAATTGATATTTACACGGGCGGTTCAGAAATGCCCGCAATATTTGATTTTTGGCAGACCGTTACTGCCTCAAAAATGGGTACCTTAATTACACTAGGTATCGGACCAATTGTAACTGCGGGGATTATCATGCAGCTTCTGGTAGGATCTGAAATTATAAGTCTGGATTTATCAAAACCAATGAATAGAGCATTATTCCAAGGTTTGCAAAAATTATTCGGTATAGGGTTGTGTTTCCTCGAAGCTTTAATGTTCGTTGGAGCAGGTGCATTTGGTACCTTAACCCCACTTTTAATGGTTGTTTTGGTACTACAGCTTGCACTTGGTGCTATACTTATTATCTATCTGGATGAAATTGTTTCAAGATACGGTATCGGATCAGGTATTGGTCTTTTCATTGCTGCAGGGGTTTCACAGACAATATTTGTGGGAACCTTTGGTGCAGAAGGATACTTATGGAAATTTTTCAGTGCAATGACTGTTGGAAGTTTATGGACTGCACTGGAATACATTTTACCAATTTTGGGTACGATACTTGTATTCTTAGTTGTAGTTTACGTTGAAAGTATTAGGGTTGAAATTCCACTAGCACACGGAAGAGTAAAAGGTGCAGTTGGAAAATATCCAATAAAATTCATTTACGTTTCAAACTTACCAGTTATCCTTGCTGCAGCATTGTTTGCAAACATCCAGCTATGGGGAATGTTTTTAGAAAAGATGGGTTTTCCAATTCTTGGACATTACACGAGTGGTAGGGCAGTTGATGGGCTTGCATACTATTTCTCAACACCTTACGGAATTTCAAGCTTAATTGCAGACCCAATCCATGCAGTGTTCTACACAATAATGATGACAATCTTCTGTATATTGTTTGGTCTTTTCTGGGTTGAGACTTCGGGACTCGATGCAAAATCAATGGCCAAAAAGCTTGGAAACCTTGATATGGCAATTAAAGGATTTAGAAAAAGCCAAAAATCAATTGAACAGAGATTAAAAAGATACATCACCCCAATTACAGTAATGGGTTCAGCATTTGTTGGATTTTTAGCCGCCGCTGCGGACTTTACCGGAGCACTTGGTGGAGGTACTGGAGTTTTGCTTACAGTATCCATCGTATACAGATTGTACGAACAGCTTGTTCAGGAACAGCTCTCCGAACTTCACCCATCAATTGCGAAGTTTATCAGAAAATAATAACTAAAAATAAAAATTTTTTACTTTTTTAAAAAATATTAAATCCCATGTATTTTGTATATATAATACTCAAAATTCCAAAAAAGGCTTCAATAACCCATAAAACAAGTACTATTTTATATTCTTCCATTGGTTTTTTCATTAAAATCATTCTTGGTAACGACAAATATCCGCCTTCAACGTGTAATTTTCCATTTTTTAATTCGGTAGGCGTAAATATACTGTCTTTTTTTGTAACTCCCGCAGTAACCTGCTTTAAAAGTGCATCAACCATGAATGGAATCATGACTATGAAAAATTCGGGAATAAAACCCCTCCATACTGCAACGGTTGCCAAAAATGCGCCGATTGGAAGGGTTCCCGTGTCTCCAGGAAACACTTTTGCAGGGTATTTGTTGTAGTATAAAAGTCCAAGGTATGCTGCTGAAAATAATATCAAAATTTTAAATCCAAAGATATCCCCATTTATCAGACATACTGTTGCCATAAATAAACAAAGAATTATTCCAATTCCAATTTCAAGACCATTAAAGCCCGCAAGCATGTTTGTTAAATTTGAAGAAATAAAAATACCAAGTATTAATAAAACAGACGATAAAATATTCAATTTTAAAAGAAATGCAACAGGAAACCCGATCAAAAATGTTAAAATTACCTTTTCTCTCGAATTCAATCTCGAAATATCATCAATTACTCCGACAAATCCTGACAGGAATATGCTAAGCGAAAGTGCAGGATTAAAAAAAAGCATTGTTATAGAACTTATAACTACTGGAGAAATCCCGCCCATTTCAGCTACTTTAATTTTATTTTCTTTATGCAGATCATAACCATATTTGTTGTTTGCCATTTTTCCAATTATGAATTTTGTAAATATAATGGAAATTACAAAAGAAAATAAAGCAGATAAAACAAAATATAAATCCATAACATCACCATTTATACTAATTAAAACATAATTCAATTAATAAACTATTTATATATACATTATCGATTATTTTTGATAAAAGCTTTTGGAGGAGGATTATGGGTGAGTTACTAAATAAAATCTCAGATTTTTTCAAAAAGAACGAAAAAATAAAACTCATTCTAATAATATTGTTTATAGGAATGATGAGCTTTCAAATACGTGCACAGACTGCAGACATGCCATTTGCAGAAGATAGTCAGTATTTAAAAGAGTTATTCTCGGACGATAATGGGAGGATGTATTTAACTGCACTCGATCCTTATTATTACCTTAGATTAACTGAAAATTATCAAAACAGTGGTTATTCACATGTTGGGGAAACCATTGTTCAAATAGACAATAAAAATGTTCCTTATGACACTATACAATATGCACCACCAGGGCATACAGTTGGATCAGTTTCCGCACTATCTATCGCCACAATTATAGTATATTCATTATGGAACTCGTTAGATAGTACTGTAACACTATTAAATGCGGCATTTTGGGTTCCAGCAATAATGAGTATTTTCCTTGGAATTCCAGTATTTTTCATAATACGGAGAAACACTTCATCAAATATGGGGGGACTTGTTGGGGCATTACTTTTGATTTCGAGTCAGAGTTTGATATATAAAACTTCTGCAGGATTTTCGGATACTCCGATATTTGAAATATTGCCTTTGTTATTTATTGTATGGCTCATAATGGAAGCAATTCATGCACAGGACAATACTAAAAAATCCGTGATATTTGGGGGACTTGCAACAATATTAATGGGAATTTATCCAAAAATGTGGCTCGGTTGGTGGTATGCATATGACATTACCGCAGGATTTATGGCAATATATTTAGCATACGAATATATCACAAAATCAAAAAATTTAAAAAATGTACTCTATACCTCCACGTTATTTTTGATCGGTGGAGGATTGATCATTTCATTAATATCCGGAATAAACAAATTCATACAGGGGGTATTCTCACCCATAGGGTTCACTGCAATTTCCGAAGGTTCTAAGATAACTGGATGGCCAAATGTTTATACAACAGTTTCGGAACTTGCAATACCCACATTTAACGAAATCATAACAAATTCTGTTGGAAGCATTTTGTTATTTATTGTGGGAGTAATAGGAATAATGTTCTCATTTGTTTCATTTAGGCACGAGAAAAGAGAATTTGATATAAAATACGCACTTTATTTAACATTGTGGCTTTTAGCTACGTTTTATGCTGCCACAAAAGGTGTAAGATTTATTGCATTGATGACCCCTGCACTTGCAATAGGCATTGGAATATTTGCAGGTCAGGTTGAAAATATACTTAAAAGATACGAAAAAAAAGTGGAATACATCTTATATCCCGTAATTGGGATTATTTCGGCGGTTACTTTGTTTAAATATGGTGCCGAAATATCAGATATATTAATTCCTACGACATATGTTCCGATTGTAGTTTATATATCGATAATTTCAATACTTTCCCTATTGATTTACAAAATATCAGATATAATTTCTGAAAAAGAAAATGCTTTCAAAAAAGTATTTGGAATACTTCTTGCAATTATGTTGGTTCTTCCATCAATGGCTACGGCAGTACCATTTTATACTGCGCCCACAATGAATGATGGTTGGATGGATAGTTTAAACTGGATAAAAACAGAAACTCCTGAAAATTCCGTTGTTACTTGCTGGTGGGACAACGGACACATCTACACTTGGGCCACAAGAAAAATGGTAACATTTGATGGTGGATCCCAAAACACTCCGCGGGCATACTGGGTCGGACATGCATTCTCAACTTCTGATGAAAACCTGTCTGTTGGAATTCTAAGAATGCTTGCGTCGAGTGGCGATAGTGCATTTGATGAAGATAGTCTTTTACTTAAAAAAACAGGTTCGGTAAAAGATACTGTAAATATACTAAATGAAATACTTCCATTATCTAAAAAAGATGCTAAGGCATTGCTTTTAGAAAAATATGGCCTAAACAGTACTGAAGTAGACGAAATAATCGCTTTAACACACCCTGAAAATACAAATCCTGATTATTTAATTACATATAACCGGATGACAGATATTGCACAAGTTTGGAGTATGTTTGGAAACTGGAACTTTAGCTTACCGTCAGATACGGATAATAGTGTAAGAGATAAGGGATATTATCAAAAATTAACTGGTACTGCAGAAGTAATTAATAAAACCACAGTAATTAGATTACCCTTGTATAGTGGTGATGAATACGACATTATAAATATAATTGAAATAAGCCAGTCTGGAATCGCAACAGCTAACGCATTAATTGATACTGAAGGACAAGTTGAAATGCAAACTCCAAATTTCCATAAACTGATTTTAAAATTTGGGGAAAATGTCTATGAACAGGACATTAATGAAAATGGAGATTACTCCGAAATCGTAAGACTTGAAAAAGTATCTGAAGATACATACCAAGTATACGCTTGGATATCGACCAAAGATCTCGAAGATAGCGTATATACAAAATTGCATTTTCTTGACGGATATGGACTTGAAAAAATCAGCCTTGAAAAAGCTTCGCAAGATCCAACCACTTATGGCGTACAGCCAGGATTTAAAGTTTACAGCGTAAATTACGGAACAGAATATCTCAATTAATTTTGAGAGATTTAATTTTTTAACTATTTCAATTAATTTTAAATATTAACTTTTTTAATATTTTTTGAAAACTTTTAATTTAACTCGAATTTTATTTGATTAATCTGGTGATTTTATGGCTATTGAGATATTGAGGTTGGGCCATCGAGGCGAGAGAGACAAGAGAATATCTACCCACGTTGCATTAACTTCGAGGGCGCTTGGAGCTGAAAAAATAATATTTACCGAAGAGGATAAACACGTAAAAGAAAGTGTTGAAAGAATTGTTGACTCATGGGGTGGAGACTTTAAATTTGAAGTGGTTAAATCCTGGAGAACGTATGCAAAAAGATTTAAGGATAACGGGATAGTAGTACACCTTACAATGTATGGGGAAAATATTAATAAAATTATGACAGAGATTAGAGAAGATATTTCAAAAACGAATAAAAACTTGCTTTTGATAATTGGTGCTGAAAAAGTTCCTCGAGAAGCTTATGACCTTGCAAACTATAATCTATCAGTTGGAAACCAGCCCCATTCTGAAGTTGCTGCACTTGCAATATTTTTAGACAGGCTCACTGAAGGAAAAACACTTTATTCTGAATATGATAATGCAAAAATAAAAGTAACCCCTTCAAAATCTGAAAAGTGTGTTTTCGTAGAAAAGGACTAATCTAAATCCCTCTGGTGAAATAGAATGATATTAAGTGATAAAGACATTTTTGATTACGTTAATTCAAAAAGAGTTTTGATAGAACCGTTTAATTCAAAATTCGTTGGGCCCTGTTCTTACGATGTCACCCTTGGAAGCGAATTTATAAAATACAAAGACGACGTTTACGACCTTAAAAAAAGTTTAAGTCATAATAAATTTGAAATTGAAAATTCGATTATGATTTGTCCACTAAATCATCACCTCGATGAAACGATAATTAAAAATTACAAAGAAAAATACAATGTCAACTGCGTTGTGAGTGGAGGGCTTTTAGGAACCACCAATGAATACGTGGAACTTCCAAATGACGTTTGTGCACAGTATCAGGGTAGAAGCAGTTTTGGAAGGGTGTTTTTACAAACCCACCAAACCGCAGGATGGATTGATTCAGGATTTAAAGGAAAAATAACTTTAGAAATCGTGGCATACGATAAACCAGTAATACTTTATAAAAACCAGAGAGTAGGGCAGTTAATATTTAGTAAAACACTTTCACCTGCAGATACAGGCTATTCAGACAGAGAATGCTCAAAATACGCTGGACAAAAATCCGTAATGGCGTCACTTATTAAAAAAGACTTTGAAATCGATGAGGAGGAATAAAACATGTATGTTCCAGAGGAAATTATTGAAACAATAAAAATGATCGAATATCAAAATTTAGATATCAGGACAACCACACTTGGTGTCAACCTAAAAGACTGTGCTGATAAGGATTTAGACTTGTTAAAAGAAAACATTTACAACAAAATAACATCATATGGCGGAAATTTAGTTGAAACTGCAAACAAAGTTTCTCAAAAGTATGGTATTCCGATAGTAAACAAGCGAATTTCGGTAACTCCAATCGGACTTATTATGGGAAGTACCTTGAAAGGATTAAGTAATGAAGAAGCAGTCGATGCATGTGTTGAAGTTGGAATTACACTCGATAACATCGCAAAAGAAGTTGGAGTAGATTTTATTGGAGGATACTCCGCATTAGTTCAAAAAAGAGCAACTCCTGAAGAAAAAATGCTCATTAGATCAATTCCAAAACTAATGACCAAAACGGACAGGGTATGTGCATCAGTTAATGTTGCTACAACAAAAGCAGGCATTAACATGTACGCAGTTAAAAAAATGGGCGAAATAGTTAAAGAAACTTCAGAAATTACAAAAGATGCAATTGGATGTGCAAAAATTGTTGTATTTTGTAATGCTCCAGAAGATAACCCCTTCATGGCAGGAGCATTTCACGGACCTGGTGAAGGAGATGCGGTAATCAATGCAGGTGTTTCTGGACCCGGTGTTGTTAGGGCAGTTGTTGAACAGTTGAAAGGAAAAGATATCGGAACTGTAAGTGATGAAATCAAAAAGACTGCCTTTAAAATTACCAGAATGGGTGAACTCGTTGGAAAAGAAGTTGCGAGTGAACTTGGTGTTGACTTTGGTATTGTTGATTTATCATTGGCACCAACTCCTGCAATTGGAGACAGTATTGCAAACATTTTAGAAGCTGTTGGTCTTGAAAGATGTGGAACACACGGAACTACCGCGGCACTTGCAATGTTAAACGATGCAGTTAAAAAAGGAGGAGCAATGGCTTCAAGCAATGTTGGTGGACTTAGCGGTGCATTCATACCCGTAAGTGAAGATGCAGGAATGATTGAAGCAGTTGAAGTTGGAGCTTTGAGACTAGAAAAACTTGAAGCAATGACCTGTGTATGTTCAGTAGGTCTTGATATGATTGCAGTACCTGGAAAAACACCTGCATCAACATTATCTGCAATAATTGCTGATGAAATGGCAATTGGAATGATAAACAAAAAAACTACAGCAGTTAGAATTATCCCGGTTCCCGGAAAAGATGTTGGTGACTCGGTAGAATATGGTGGACTCCTTGGAACTGCGCCAATTATGCCAGTTAGCGAATTTTCTTCAGAAGAACTTATTGAAAGGGGCGGAAGAATACCTGCACCAATTCAATCACTTACCAATTAAATAAAATATAAAGGAAAGTTTTATAAACTTTCAAAACATATGGTTTTTAAATAAGGTGATAAAATGGCTAAGAATCAGGATGCTGGACTCAGTACAAGTGCAGGACTTGTAAGATATATGGATGAAGATGTTTCAAAAATAAAAATATCTCCAGAAAAAGTTTTAGGATTAACCGTATCAATTATAATCATTGAAGCTGTTTTAAACTACGGAATTTTGATTTAATTAAAATAAAATAAAAAAGTTTTTTTTGAATTTTTGATTTTAATTCTTAAGTTAATCGTATTCTCTCCACGTATGGCTGCATTTTTTACATTTGTAAAATCTGGTTTCAGGCTCATCGGCACATCTTGTCTGCTGTAACCACCAGAATGCTTCCATGTTTCCACATGCAGGACATTCTATTCTTGTTGTTGGAAGGGTGTCTACGTTTTCAATAACTGTAACATCCTGTTTTTTAGATTCGATCTTTTCTTTTAAAGCGTATTCTTGATTTGCGTCACCGAGTTCTTCTTCGTGTTTGCAAACTACACATTTTAAAACTCCGCCTTTTGGGAGCATGATATTATTACATTTAGGACAAAATTCGACCATAAATCCCACCTTATAATTCGGTTATAAAAGGAAAATATCTTCATAATTCAACTTAAAGAGGTTAAATTACTATTTATAACTTTCGATTTTTTTAACTATTTTGTTTTTGCCCACATCTTTTAGTTTTAAGTAAAGCGGGAGGATTATTAGGACATATATCGGAAGAATTTCAAGCCTTCCAACCCACATTGAAAATATCCCCATAAGTTTTGCTGCAGGGTGTAGCGAGTGGTTTACAATATCAACAGAAAGTCCCATGTTTGCGACTAGAGATACTGCTTCGAATACCGATAAAAACGGATCGTATCCAAGGCTTATTAGCACAAAGGTTCCAAATAGATAATGGACGATGTATCCAAATGTAATTATAAATGCATCGAGAATTAAAAAATCAGATAATGGATTTTTACCTATTTTTTTATTTAATATCGCATTTCCTGGAGACACTACTTCTTTTAATCGGTAATAAAATCCTTTTGACATTATTACGAGTCTTATAAGTTTAATACCTCCAGTAGTGGTTCCGGTAGCCCCGCCAATTGCCATTACAAATATCAAAACTGCAATTGAAATGTTTGTTAAAGCAGATATCTTTACACTTGAAAATCCTGTGCTCGTCATTGCAGAAACTACTGTAAACATTGAATCGAGTGGATCTATTCCCGAAGTTAGTGTAATTACAAATGCTGCAAAGAAAAGTATCGGAATGGAAGTTTTTGTCTGTATATCATCAACCCGCCTTCCGGTTAAAACATTGTGGTGTACTGAGAATGAAACAACACCTCCAATATACATAATTAAAGTCATTATAATCTTTGCGAAGTTGTTAAATGGAAAACTTTGATTACTTATACTCATACCGCCTGTTGAAATACCACACATACAAATATTTAATGCAACCCACAAATTTAAACCGCTCAAATAAAGTAAACATATCCCAATCGTTGTGTATAACAGATAGATATGCCAAATCTTTTTAATCGTTCCAATAGTGCTTGGCATGATTTTTTCTTCCCTTGCTTCTGCACGGTAGTATGCTGATGCACCTGCTTTTGATAGAATTGATATAACCATTGCAAGTACACCAACCCCGCCAATCCACTGTTCAAGGCTTCTCCATATTTGAAGTGTTCTTGGTAAGGATTCTACATCCCGAACAATACTAAATCCAGTTGTAGTCCATGCAGACATGCTTTCAAAAACACCATCAAGGTATCCGAAATATTCAATTCCAATATAAAATGGAATTGCCCCAATTAATGATGCCATGAGCCATGCTAATGCTGAAATAACCATTGCATGCTTTAATTTTACAGAAACAGGTTTAGTGAGTTTGTTTATCAACAATCCAACAATCATGAAAAAAAGTGATGGATACAAAAAGTAAAAAAATGGTTCGTGAAAGTAAAGTCCGATAAAAGATGGCAACATCATTATGAGGCCGATTGTAGATATTAATATCCCCAATTCGTGTAATATCCCCGAAATGTCGCTCTTTTTGAAAATTTTCATAATACCCCAAAAATAAAAGAATTAGTACATATCTGAATCGATTATTGGCTCATCATTTAGATTGCTAAATCGTTCAGTAACAATTTCTAAACATTTTTGAACAGTTTCACTGATTGAAACGTTTTCAATGACTGGAACTTTATTTTCTTTTGATTTTTCAACAATATACTGATTAATTTCTTTTATTATTTCGAAATTCTCTAAATACCGCTCAAGAGGCCTGTCACTTACCTTGGCTCTTGCAGTAAATCGTTTTTTATGGGTTTCCTCTGAACTTAATGTTAAATTCAAAAATATCACGTTTGGCATTGACTGGTATTTTTCACCCATTAATCCCGGAACAATGTGTGTTCCTTCAATTATAACACTCGTTCCTTCAGTTAAGCTTCTATCTATAATACTTTCAATACCCAAAAGAACAGGTTCAACGTGCCTTTCAAATCCAAGTAAATGCATTTCTTTTGTGTCCTGTTCATCCCATTGTGAACGCCTAAGTGCAGTCCATGCAGTATATGACGATTCGTAGAGCATCGGAACTAAATCTTTTGAGATACTTCTTCTCATTACTTCCCTTATCGAATCGGTTCCAATAACGCTTGGAATACCGAGCCTTGATGCAAGCTCAAATGCAATTGTGGAAGTTCCAACTCCACTTGATCCGCCTACGAGAATAATTATCGAATGTTTCTTTAAAACTCTTCGCCATAAGAGATATTTTTCTCCAATTCCTTCATAATCTCGATTAATAAGTGTGTAATATACTCTTCGTCTTAATTCATCTTTAGAAATCTTTAATACATTTTGCTCGTTTAAATCTCGCTCAATCTCACGTGCTAAAGTATAGGACTCACTAGGTTTCATTCCCGCAGCGGTTAGGGATCTCGCTAAAAGACCCTTTGAAAAGGGCATTTCATATTCTTTATCTTTTACCAAAATTCTGCTAATGTTCTCGTCAAACGTCATCATATCCCTACCAATCTAAAATAAAAATGAATAATGATTTATAACCATAAAAAAGTAGTAAGTTAAAATTTTTATAATTATTTATTTTCTAACATCGATAGTCTGTCCAAGTTCAGGACCTGTTGAAATAAGAGTTACCTTAACGCCAACTTTTTCTTCAACTTCTTTTATGAATGCCTTACCTTTTTCAGATAATTTATCGTATTCTATTATGCCATAACAGTCAGTATCATACTTATCAAGACATGTTATTGCTATTTGGGTTGCTCCGTTTAATCTGCATACTTTTTTAGCAAGATCATGATCGAAGTAACCAACTCTTCTTCTCCTCCCAGTAACGGTTCCGTATTCAACGACTCCGAGACTTTCAGCTTCTTCCACAGTCATTTCTGTTGGGAAAGGTCCTTCACCAACTCTTGTAGGGTAGGATTTGAATACTGCAACGACTTCGTCAATTTTTGTAGGACCTACACCCACATCTGCTGCAAAAGATGCTGCATTTGTATCTTTTGAGGTAACGTAAGGGTAGCTTCCGTAGAATAATGATAAGAGGGATCCTTGAGTACCTTCGATTAATACGTTATCTCCAGATTCCAGCGCTTCATTCACTTCTTCTGAAACATCTCCGAGGTATTTGGAAATTGATTCTACGTCTTTTCCTTGTTTCAATGTTCTCATTGCTCTGTCAACATTTGCAGGACCACATCCTGTTCCAGTTGATCCAATTTCTTTTGAAAGGTGTTCGTTTGATTTATCAGTTTCTTTGTGAACATCTTCAATGATACCACACCTGTAGTCAATTATCATCCTTTCTCCGACATTGAACTTTTCGAGCATTTTGATTTCTTTGAGTAAAACTTCTGGATCAGTTAAAACTCCAGCACCAACGGCGAGTTTCGCGTTAACATTTGGAAAACCGGTTGGAACCATTCTTATTCCGTATTTTTCTCCGTCTACTTCAACAGTGTGTCCTGCATTAGGGCCTACACCGCCTCTTGCAATAATTGACGGGTTGTCTTTTTTACAGAGGTAGCTTATTATTTTTCCCTTTCCTTCGTCGCCCCATTGGCCACCAACTACTATGGTACATGTCATTTACAGAACCTCCATTCAAATCCTCAAGCATACTTGTAGGAGTTCATATCCAATAAATATTTGAATTAATAAATATGAATTTCCAGAAAAAAAGAGAGTGAAATTCATTTAATTAAAGTAGCTGTCAAATTGTCCTGCGTCAATTGCTTTTTGTGCTTCTTTTGGAGTCATTCCTTCTACGTTCACTCCAACTGATACACATGTTCCAATAACTTCTTTTGAAGCGTTTTTCAAGTTGTATGCTAACATTGCATCTTGTTTCATTTTTGCAATTTTAACTACTTGTTCCATTGTCAAGTTTCCTGCAACTTGGTGTTTTGGTTCTTGTGCCCCTGTTGCAATTCCGAGTTCTTTTTTAACTAATGCGGATGCAGGAGGAATACCCACTTCAACTTCGAATGTTCTTTTATCAGTATCAACAATAACTTTAACTGGAACACTCATTCCGTCATAGTCTTTTGTCATGTCGTTGATTTTTTGAACAACTTGCATGATGTTTACGCCCAAAGGACCGATTGCTGGACCCAAAGGAGGACCTGCTGTTGCTTTTCCACCAGATACGAGTATCTCTACTACTTGTTCTGCCATATATTCACCTCTAAATGAATCGTGTTTAGTATCGCAATAATACTATCATAAGTTCCTTATTTCTATTTATGTGTATCCTATTTAAAATTTACCATGACTTTATAAAATACAAATTAATCCTGTTTAGATACAATTTTAACCTGTTCAACACCAACAGTTATTGGAATAGGTACTGCTGCATCTATCAATTCAAGAGTAATTTCTTCTTTGTGTTTGTCAACTCTTGTAACTCTTGCCCTTTCACCTTTGAACGGACCGCCAACCAATTCAACGATATCTCCTTTATCGATATGTTCAATGATTTTTGTTGGAGTTAACAAGTGATCGAGTTCGCTTACGCTGGTTTCTCCCGGAACGATTCCTTTTACCTTGAAGCTTTTTCTAACAAGGTCATCTAAAGCCCCTTTGTTAGCAGCTTCAATTAGGATGTATCCTTTCAAATCTTCGGTTGCTAAAATTGAAAATACTTCTAAGTTCTCTTTTTCAGCTTTTGAAGCCAGAGATTCTGCAACGTTTTTTTCCTGACCGGTAGTGGTCCTTACTGCAAAAATCATAATATCACCAAAATGGAATGAAATTTGAAAATAAATAATTTTAAAAATAGATCTCAAAATAATTGAAAATTACTATCAATTTATAGTATATATATCTATTCATAAATTTAAAAATATAAAAGTATGTTTCGTGTTTTATGGCTTTATTAATCCTTTCACGTACGTAATTGGCACATGTATTATAAACCCAACAAAACCAAGAAGGCATATACCAAGTCCAGTTACTTTAGATATTGTTATGTATTCCTGTCTTGTTGGCTTTCTTGAAATCATTAAAACTCTTCTACATTGGTGTAAAAAGTCTTTTAAGTTATTCAATGTCGTATTTACCTTTGATGTAGAAATTTCAGTACTTGTAGTTTTTTCTTTTGCCATAATATCCCTCGGCATATATTAAAGATTAAATTTAGATTTTTGGGATATCTATTAAGTATTTCTTTTTCGTTACGTCAATGGTGTAGTCACCAGTTGATTTTGTACCTGTAACGATAAGTAAAACCCTTAATGAATTTTCGAGTGTTTCATCGATTGTAGTTCCCCAAATAATCGTTGCTTTTTCGTCTAATCTATCTGAAACTGTTGAAACAATTTCTTTTGCTTCTTCAAGGCTCATGTCTTCAGGCCCAGTTATATGAATTAATGCACCGGTTGCACCGTCAACATCCACACAAAGAAGTGGGCTGTTTAATGCGATTTGTATTGCTTCTCTTGCCCTCTTTTCAGAGTCACTTTCACCAATACCCATCATTGCAATTCCGCCGTTGTTCATTACTGCCCTAACGTCAGCAAAGTCCACGTGGATGTCTCCAGCGTTGTTTACTAGTTCAACCATTCCCCTAACGGAATTCATTAAAACTTCATCTGCGACTTTGAAAGCTGTTCTTAATGGAACGTTTTGAACAATTTCCAACAATTTATCGTTAGGTATGATAACAATCGTATCTGCAACTTCTTTTAATTTGTTAAGGCCTGCAATTGCATTTGACATTCTAACTTTTCCTTCCATTGAGAATGGTAATGTAACAACTGCAACTGTTAAAGCACCCACTTTTTTAGAAATTTCTGCAACTACAGGGGCAGAACCGGTTCCAGTTCCACCACCGAGTCCACATGTTACAAATACGAGGTCTGAATCTTGAACTGCTTTTTTAACTTCTTCTGAATTTTCTTTTGCAGATTCTTCACCTTTAACTGGGTTTCCGCCTGCACCCAGCCCTTTAGTGAGGTTTTTACCAATCAAAACCTTCTGATCGGCATGAGTTTTTACGAGTTGCTGTGCGTCTGTGTTTATTGCAACAATTCTTGCGCCTTCGATACTTTCTGCAATTAATCTGTTTATTGCATTGTTTCCTGCGCCGCCGCAACCTACAACTGTGATTCTTGCTTTTGATTGTTCTATCAACTCAAGCAATTCTCTATCTATATCGGAAAGCTGTTCTGGAGCAGGTTCCAAAAAATCGGTTTGTGCTATGTTTTTTAAAAATTTCAAGATTATTACCTCCTCATGAATAGTGCATGCCCTCAAAGCCCTGATTGTGTGGGTTTTAAATAATCATTGGAAATATATAAGTTACAAGATTTATATCTTTTGATTAGGACTAATACCAAAAATATAGTTATAAATAAAATTATTAATATTCGGAGTATAAATGCCGATTATAGCTTTCATTTATTTGATTCATATTTATATTATTTTCTATTAAAATGCGGTGAAACTGTGATAACCTCAGAAGAGAGAAATTTAGCGGCCAAAAAATTATTAAAACTTGCTAATGATATGTATGAAGACATCATACGAGGAAAAAGACCTAAAATCACCTTCCCAATAAGAAGTCTCGCCAATGCAAAATTTGATGCTGAAAAAGGAACTTTTGCGATACTTGGAAAAGAAAAAGATAGGATGTTAACGGTAAATCAAGCAAAAATATTTGCCCAAACTATCAAAATGATGGAATTTTCAAAAGAACTGCTTGATACAAACGATTTCTCAACCTTGAGAGAAGCTTATTATGTCTCCAAAAACTGGGGTGAAGCTAGATTTGATGATCAACAGCCATCAAACGGAGTTATTGAGGATATTGAAGCTGCTTCGGAACATTTAAGGGAAGATTTAGGATTCATCCCTGAAGAAGATGGTGCAGCTGTTATCGGGCCGTTAAGAATCGCAGATAAAACTGCAGATGGGGAAGAAATTAAAATTGACTGTACTAAACTTGGAAGCGGTGCATACAACATTCCAAATGATGTTACAAAATTAGAATTTGAAACAAAAGCAGATTTCATTTTAGCAATAGAGACTGCGGGTATGTTTGCAAGGTTAAATGCTGAAGAATTCTGGAAGAAACACAACTGTATATTAATCTCTTTAAAAGGTGTTCCTGCAAGGGCAACTAGAAGATTTATCAAAAGATTAAATGAAGAACACAAATTGCCAATTTTAGTATTTACGGATGGTGACCCTTACGGATACTTAAACATCTACAGGACTTTAAAGGTAGGAAGTGGTAAAGCAGTTCACCTAGCGGATAAATTGGCAGTTCCCGAATCTAGACTTATTGGGGTAACTCCACAAGATATTGTTGATTACGAACTTCCAACCCACCCGCTAAAAGACCACGATGTTAAAAGATTAAAAGATGGTCTTAAAAACGATGACTTCGTTAGATCATTTCCTGAATGGCAGAAAGCATTAAATCAGATGGCTGACGGTAAAGTAAGGGCAGAACAACAGTCTTTGGCAAAATACGGTTTGAAGTATGTTGTTGAAGAATACTTGCCTGCAAAAATTGAAGATTCAAAAACATGGCTTCCATAATTAGATAACTACCAAGATTGTATCTCGACAATCTGGGATCAAAAAGCACTTCCTAAAAATATTTTTATTTTATTACGCTAAAATCGGCCGATATTAAGTCAAAATTATAGAAAACAATATAAATAGATCCAATATATTAAATAATGGGTAATCCCCAATATTCAAAAATATATATGGAGACTGAACAATGGATTGGCCGTTTAAAGCTTTTACATTAACGTTAATTACACTATCCTTATTAGTAGCCGCTAGCGCAAATTGTGTCTTCGATGGATGTGAACCAACTTTTTCAAACGTAACTTACCAAAATTTTAACGAAAACTATTCTAATTTATTTGATAACAACCATAATCTATTCTTCGAATTAAACAGCCTTTTTAAAAATAATTTGGACTACAAGACTTTTGAAGTTAAAGCATATGCTCCCCTGAAAAAGACGTCTTCAAAAATAGATTTTCTTGAATCAAGATATGTTCCAGTGACTACGGTAGACACGTCTTCTGAAGATAATACCGACACGTCTTCTGAAGATAATACCGACACGTCTTCTGAAGATAATACCGACACGTCTTCTGAAGATAATACCGACACGTCTTCTGAAGATAATACCGACACGTCTTCTGAAGATAATACCGACACGTCTTCTGAAGATAATACCGACACGTCTTCTGAAGATTACGTTTATTTACCTTCAAAAATTACTCAATCTCCAAAAACATCGCTATATATCATTAAAACTACACAAGAACCAGTAGTAGAAGAACCAGTAGTAGAAGAACCAGTAGTAGAAGAACCAGTAGTAGAAGAACCAGTAGTAGAAGAACCAGTAGTAGAAGAACCAGTAGTAGATAAAAACTCATTGATTGAACAATATATATTAGACTATACCAATATAGAACGCTCCTCATATGGACTCGATGAGTTAATATTAGATAGTAAGTTAAGTCAAATTTCACAAGCTCATAGTGATGACATGGTGGAAAATGATTATTTTTCCCATGTAAACTTAGATGGAGAAACTCCTACCGATAGGGCCATTGCAGCAGATTATAACGTTGTAAAATACCTAGGAGACGGATATTACGCTACAGGAATTGGCGAAAATATTGCAAAAATGCCTACTGGCAATGTAATTGGAATTGGATATGTTTCAGACGATGCTGAAAGTATTGCAAAAGCTATCGTGGATGCCTGGATGGATAGTCCCGGCCACAGGGCAAATATTCTAAACTCCCAATACACCAATATGGGCATAGGCGTATCTTTTGATGGTACGTATTATGTTGCTACCCAAAATTTCTATTAATCAAATTAATCTATCTTTTTTTCTATTTTTTCAAACGAAATTTAAAGCTTTTGGCTATTTATCAATTTTTCTTGAATTTAAGACCCAAAAATATTAATAAAAACGAAACAATAGCTGATATCATTCAAAATTATCGTAATGGTGAATCTATGAAAGCGGTTATTTTTATTATGGATGGGCTTGGAGATAGGCCAAACAAAGATGGAAACACTCCGTTAAAAGAAGCTAAGACTCCAGTAATGGACAAAATGGCCAAAGACGGAATTTGTGGACTTATGAACGCTGTTGATGTTGGAGTGAGACCTGGAAGCGACACTGCACACCTCGCAATTTTAGGCTACGACCCATACACAACATATACTGGAAGGGGGCCATTTGAAGCATGCGGTGTTGGAGTTACAGTAAAACCTGGAGATATTGCATTTAGATGCAATTTTTCCTCAGTTAATGAAAATTTCATTGTAACAGATAGGAGAGCTGGAAGAATTGAAGATACGTCGGAACTTGAAAAAGAGCTCGATGGACTAAAAATTGACGATATAGATATTATTTTTAAAGAGTCTGGAGGATACCGAGCGGCCCTTGTTTTAAGAGGTCCTGGTTTAAGTGATAAAATAAGCGATGCAGACCCTAAAAAAGAAGGAAAAAGAGTAAAAGAAATACATCCTCTTGATAATTCAAAAGAAGCTAAAAAAACTGCGGAAATTGTTAATAAATTGTTAAAAATTGCTTACGAAAAATTAGATAAACACCCCGTGAACGAAGAGAGAAGAAAACAGAACTTGCCTGTTGCAAACATGATCGTTCCACGAGGTGTTGGACAGGTTCCAGAAATTATGCAGTTTAGTGAAAAAACTGGACTTAAAGGGGCATGTATTGCAGGAACTGGACTTATCAAAGGAATTGCAAAAATGGTCGGGTTAGATGTTATAGATGTTGAAGGTTGTGATGGAACTCCGAATTCAGACCTTATGGCCAAAGCATGTGCAATTGTTGAAACACTTAAAGATTACGACTTTATACTTGTAAACGTAAAAGGCGCAGATGAAGCAGGACATGATGGAAATTACGAACTTAAAAAAGAAATAATTGAAAAAATTGATGAAATGCTCGATTACATTACAAAAAATATCGACAAAGATGAAGTTTACATTGCAATGTCGGGAGACCACTCAACCCCGATTGAAGAAATGGACCACTCTGCAGACCCCTTACCAATATTAATCTGGGGAAAAAGTGTTAGAGTTGACGATGTTGAAAAATTCGACGAATTTTCCACATATAAAGGTGGATTGAACTGGATAAAAGGAACAAATATTATGCCCATTTTAATGGACCTTATGAGTATTGCAAAAAAATATGGTGCGTAAATTAAAATCCAAAATCTATTTTTGGATTAATTTTTCTATTTTTGTTAGTAAGTAAAACTACCCTGCTTTCAGGAGAATCATCTTCAATTTCAAATATACTGTTTTCACCTAAAATTTTACCCATTTCCAAAAGTTCATCTTGTTTTACCATATCATCAAGATTTAATCTTTTTCTTGAATATCCAACATTCATGTAAGATTTTAGTTCAATGAAGTTTGAGTTTGCTCTTTCGAATAATTCTTTGAATTTCAAAATATTATCGTTTATATTTCGAATAACCGTGGTTCTAATGCAGGTTCGTTTTTTTGAGTCTAAAATATCCAAAGTATTTAATATGGATTCCCAGTTGTCTTTTGTTCCGCCACATATTTTCTTGTAGCTTTCTAAATCGTATGCATCAAGGGAAATATAGAGCTGTGTTGGATTTACCTTTTCAATTACATCAGTTAAAATTCCGTTTGAAACTAAAAATGTGGACATTCCCTTTTTATGGAATACTTCGATTAATTCGTCAATGTAAGGATACATCGTAGGCTCTCCTGAAAGGGAAAGTGCAACGTGTTTTGGTTTTGTTGCTTCGAGGTACTTTTCTTCACCAATCCTGTCCAAAATTCCCTTGTATCCCGTTATGATAGTTTTATGCATGCTTAAAATATCTTCTGCAACAACTTCTGGTTCTTTCCATTCTGGAGATTCAAATGAATCCAATCCTAAATCTTTTGGAAGAACCCTCCAACAAAAAATACATGATTGCTGACACCATGCAACTGAAGGAGTACTTTGAACACATCTATGGGTGTTTATGCCGTAAAACTTTGATTTATAGCATTCTTTTCCTTCTAAAAAAGATTTTCTAACCCATCCACAGAGTTTTACCCCGCTGTGTTCTTTTAACTGGTAGTGCTGTTTTCTTAAAATATTGTGTATTTGTTCAGGAATCATAATTATCACCATTGTATTCAAGCATTGTTTAATTACTTATATCTTTTAAACTATGCGTTCTATATGGCAACATTTAAATATATGATAATTTATTATAAGTAAGGTATGATAAGAGTTATAGGTGTAATCGGAAGAAAGGATACTGGAAAAACAGGTTTGATAGCCAATATCCTCAAGAACTTGGATGGCATGTCGGTTGCGACAGTTAAAAATTCACATATGGACATAGACGTTGATTCCCCAGATACTGACTCGTACAGGCTAAAACAGCTTGCTGATACTTCTGTTTTTGTTACTCAAAAAGGCTCTGCCTTTTATTATAACAGGATGAATTTGAAAGAAATCCTTGCAAAGCTCGACTGCGACCTTGTTTTCGTTGAAGGTTTTAAAGAAGATTTGATCGAATTAAATATTCCAAAAATACTTGTAACTGAAGGGGGACGGGGCGCTGAATTGAAAGACAACCAGACCATAATGGTCATTGATGACTTCAAATATGATATAGATGAAGTTACTGCCCAGGTTCTTGAAAAAGCTATAGTTCCAACGTATAACCTAAACTGCGGTCACTGCGGATACAACTGCAAAGGTTTTGCGAATAAATTGGCTTCGGGCGAAGTTAAATGGAACAAATGTGTTATGTCAACAGCATTAACACTGATAGTCGATGGCAGAACAATCCCGGTAAATCCATTTGTTTCCGACATTATAAAAAACACTCTGAAAGGGATTGTAAGAACACTGAAGGGTACGGAAAACCCTGAAACAATTTCAATCAAAATTGAAAAGAAATAACACTCTTATTTTTGAATAAAGATCCCATACCGAGTATTATGGACTTTTTTCGTATCTCAAAATATTTAAATATTGTAATAAATAAAATATATTACGGTTATTTGGTGATACTATGGCTATGGAAGAATACAAGTACGAATATATGGCTGAAGTCTTTAAGGCGTTCGCTGACCCCACTAGATTAATGATTTTGGAGCTTTTGAGTGAAAACGAAAGCATGTGCGTATGTAAAATTATTGATGAGTTGAAAAAACCCCAACCAACAATTTCCCATCACCTGAACATATTAAAGAAGTCTGGAATCATTAAAGCCAGAAAAGAAGGTACCTGGAACCACTACTATATTGTAAATCCAAAGGTAAGGGAAATGATATCTATTATGGGCGGAATTGTAGATTAATCATTGTATTAACTGTGATAAATTGGTCTTTGACCATCATAGTTAATTTTATATACCAAATATCACTATTAGTGAATAATTAAAGTGATATTTTGAGACTTGAGGATAAATAAAACATAATTTTCTTTTTTAATTTTGTAATTAAAACAATTTTCATCGATTTATTCAATTTACAGGTTATGCGTTGTGAGAATATGGGAATACAAGAAGATATCAAGAAATTGGAAGACGAACTATTACATACCCAATATAACAAGGCCACCCAAAAACACGTTGGAATATTAAAAGCAAAACTCGCCAAATTAAGGGATGAACAGCAAAACCCAAAAGGATCAGGTGGATCAAGTGGACCTTCATATGCAATTAGAAAAACGGGAGATGCAACAGTTGCTTTCGTCGGATTTCCGTCAGTTGGTAAATCAACACTTTTGAATAAACTTACCAATGCAAATTCAGAAGTTGGAGCGTATGCATTTACAACACTTACAATTATTCCGGGGCTTATGGAGCACAAAGGCGCTAAAATTCAGGTTTTGGATGCACCAGGAATTATTTCTGGAGCTTCTTTTGGTAGAGGTAGAGGTAGCGAGGTTTTAGCAGCCGTTAGAAACGTGGACTTAGTAATGCTCGTTGTGGATGTATTTTCACCAGAACACATCCCAATCCTTGAAAAAGAGCTTGGAAACGTAGGTATCAGACTTGATCAGGAAAAACCCGACGTAAAAATTGAAAAACACGATCGTGGTGGACTTGCAATCAATAAAACCGTTAACTTAACAAAGATAGATGAAGGCACCATAACTGCAATAGTTGGAGAACACAAAATCCACAATGCAGCTATTCTAATAAGGGAAGATATTAATGCAGACCAACTTATCGATGTTGTATTGAATAGCAGGTCATATATCCCAACACTTGTTATTGTAAACAAGATCGATCTTGCAGATGAAGCAAATTTAAAAAAGACAGAAGCTGCAATTGGCGACAGACCACACGTATTTGTTTCAGGACATAAAGAAATTAACCTTGAAGAATTAAAAGACAAAATCTTTGAAACTTTAGGATTTATAAAATTATACTTAAAACCTCAAGGTGGAAAAGCAGACCTTGAAGAACCTTTGATTATCTTAAAAAATTCAACTGTTGAAGATGTTTGTAACAGGCTTCACAGGGATTTTGTTAAAAATTTCAGATACGCACTTGTCTGGGGGGATTCTGCAAAACACCCTGGCCAAAGAGTAGGATTAGACCACGTACTAAAAGACGGCGATATATTGACGATCGTTGTTAAAAGAGCACTTTAATGGTAGATAAAATGGATAATGAAGAATATACTAAAATTATTGAAGCTGGAAAAATTGCTTCACAAGTTAAAAAAGAAGCCATAAAATTAGTAAAACCTGGTGCAAAACTCTACGATGTTGCAGAATTTGTAGAAAACAGGACAAGAGAACTGGGAGCAGGTGTCGGATTCCCGTGCAATATTTCATTAAACAATATTGCTGCACACTACAGCCCGTCATATGGCGATGAGTCTGTTTTTTCAGAAGAAGATATTGTGAAATTAGATTTAGGATCTCACGTTGATGGATTTATTGCTGACACTGCAGTAACTATTGATTTATCTGGAAAATATTCTGACTTAAAAAAAGCTTCAGAAGATGCATTGAATACAGTAATTAAAGAAATCGTTCCTGGAATAAATGTTGGTGCAATGGGGAAAATAATTCAGGAAGTAATTGAAAGTTACGGGTATAAACCAATTTCAAATCTTTCTGGGCACGTTATGCATCAGTATTCACTCCACTCAGGAGTAAGTATTCCAAATGTTTCTGAAAATACAAGAGATACAATTGATATTGGCGACCTCGTTGCAATTGAACCATTTGCAACAGACGGATTTGGACAAGTTGTCGATGGAAAAGACGTATACATCTTTAAATACTTAAGATCAAGACCAGTAAGACTTCCAGCTGCACGAAACTTATTAAGAGATATCGAACAAAACCATGCATATCTACCATTTTCAGAAAGAGACATGGCAAAAATCGATAAACATTACAAAACGGGCTTAAAAGGCTTGATGATGGCAGGCGTATTATACGGATACCCAACATTAGTTGAAAGAGAACATGGAATGGTATCCCAGTGTGAACATACAGTCTTAATTACCGAAAATGGTGTTGAAGTCACCACAAAATAATTTAAAATAAAAGGTGAAGTTATGATCGTCATTTTAAACAACGGTGGGCAGTACGTACACAGGATCCAGAGAAGCTTGAAGTACCTTGATGTACCTGCTAAAATAATTCCAAATTCAACCACTCTCGAAGAAATTATTGCAGATTCTGAAATAAAAGGAATAATATTAAGCGGTGGACCAGATATTACGAAAGCTACAAACTGCGAAAATATTGCATTAAATTCAGAACTTCCAGTTCTTGGAATCTGCCTTGGACACCAGTTAATTTCAAAAGCATATGGTGGAGAAGTTTCAAGAGCCGATTCAGAAGAATACGCGAGTATTAAAATTTACGTAAAAGAAGAAAACGATCTATTCAACGGAGTTCCAAGCGAATTTACTGCATGGGCTTCCCATATGGATGAAGTTAAAGTAATACCTGACTGCTTTGAAGTTTTAGCTTACTCTGACATTTGTGGAATAGAATCAATAAAACACAAAGAAAAATCAATTTACGGTGTTCAATTCCACCCTGAAGTGTCACACACTGAATACGGGGATGTAATTTTGAAAAACTTCTGTAAAAAATGCGGATTTGAATTTGAAGAATAAATTAAATAAAAAAAAGTTTTATTTTTTTAAAAATTATTTATCCATAATAATAGTATTATCACTTAGCAAAGCTATCTCTTCTTCAGTTAAAACTTCTTCTTTTACGCCATCCCCAATTATTGCACTGTGTCCAAGTGGATCTTCAATAATTAAAGTTATTTTTTCTTTTCCAAGTCTTACTTCTTCTAATTTCTCGATTAATTCTTCTGCTTTTTTCTTTTCGTCTTCGCTTTCTACCCAAGACATTAATGTTTTGATTGCGCCTTCCATTCTTGTTAATACACCTTCAACATTTGAAACGTATGCTTCTGATGCGGGACCTGGGGACACCTCAAACCCAAATTCAGGTATTGAAATATGGCCTGATGAACCTCGTATAACCCGTTTATTTAAATCATATTCGTCTTCGACTCTTAAAGTATATCTTTTAGGTTCTTTTACATCTACTGGGAATATATCACTTTTTTTGTATTTGCATTCCTCGCAAAAAATAGTAGTTTCGATAACTTTTCCAAAGTAAGGTATTTCGAGTTCCTGAGTAATGAGTTTTAATGAATTCTCTTTTCTGCAGATTGGGCAGTCCATTACATTACATTGTTTTTCCATGTTTCTCACCTAATTACTAGCAAAAACATTTACTTGCTTCTAGGATAAAAAAATATTTCTGAAAAAATCTGTGATAAATTTTGGTAAGCATGCTCAATATGTACATATATTAATATAAAGAATCTATAATGATTAATCATGATAAATACCGGCCAAACCATATAAAGATACATAATAAATGCGACCAAAAATACACCCATTTGCCATTTGAACCTGTAACTTTGGAGTAAATGGGGTAATAATATATCCAAAAATCCAAGTAAAAAATTATATATAGATAATCCGACTAGAATAATATTATTCTTAGGAAATAATTTTTAGGTCCAAGAGTGTCTAAAAGTGGTAAAATGTACGACAAATTAAAAATCATAGAAAGGGCAATTCTGCTCAATCCCGAAAATATAAAAGTTTTTCGTGAAAAGCTCAAGATAACCCAGTCCAAACTTGCTGAAGAAAGTGGGGTTAGTCAGTCCCATTTGAGTATGCTTGAAAAAGGAAAACGGGAAATTGGGGAAGCACATGCTGCCGCAATAACGCTTGGGATGCTTAAATGTAGTAATTTTTGGGATAAAGAGAATCCTGTTTTATATTTATTAGACGTACTTTCATTGACAAAACTTGAAGGTGCTATTGTCGATTTTATCCAGGATTTAACGTCAAAAAACGATATCTTCTGTAAAAGATATATTGAAGGACATCCTGTGTATATTATAGATATAAAATATTTTACTGGAGAAATCAAAAAACGACTTGGTGTCGTAGATATCAATGAAGTTGATTTTTTCAGGGGCAGAATGAATATTAGAGGATTGCACCTTGATAAAAAAACCGTACTAATCCAGTTAGACTGCTCAGACATTCGAAGGCTTGAACATAAGGTATCTAACGTATTGAATAACAAGACAATAATTCAAATATTCCCAAAAGAGGAAGTTCCCCCAATATATTCAATAAAAAAAGACTGCATGATTGTACACTGCTGGTGATTTCATGATTTTATTAATTAACTATGCAGTAGCTCTTGTTTCTTCAATTGTAGTTGGAGCAATTTTGGGTATGAAAATCTCATTTGATATGGATTCGTTTGAAGGATCAGTACTATTTCCAACTCCATTTGTAGCACTTGGCTTGACTGCTTTAATAGGCTACTTGATAACATTAGACCTGATTTCCAGTGTAATCATCGGAATTTTTGCGAGTGTTTTCTCAAAATTTGCAAATAAAATATTCCCAGGTGTTACTGATGTTAATTGAAACTGGAAAGATATTGGCTGCATTTGCAGTTTGCTGGTTAAATTTTGTTATTGTTGATACCTACTTTGGACTTCCAAAAAAACCAGGAGTGCTTGGTGCCAAAGTAATCGGTGAAAAGATAGAAAATGTCGGTGGAAACATTAACGGTGGCTATTTCATGGGAAATATCGTATGTTCCCCTGATGCATCGGCAGGAACATTGATGGCTTCAATATTCTACTATTTAATGGGATTTGAAGGAGGATTAATTGCTGCATTGTTCATTTACATTGGAAACAGGTTGTGTAACGATACAGGTTATGCAGGAACAATTGGAGCAATTACTGCTACAATATTGATTTATTTACTTAGCGGATTTATAAGTGCTGAATACTTTATTGCAGGAATGGTTCTCGCAATATTCTCAATTCAGGGCGTAGATCACAGCGCTGCATCAAGACTTCTCGGCAGTATTGCTCGAAAAATGGGGAGGATATAATGGAATCGTCTCTTGTAACATTTGTTATCGGAATTGTAGGGATAATTTCAGTTATAAAAGTATTTCTGACAAAAAGCAGAGCATTGAAACTCCCTATACTTTGCTGCATTAACTTCTGCATTGCCGCACTAATTGCACTCTACATAAAAAGCCCAATGGGTGCAATTGCCGCAGTTGTTTACTTCATATCATCAACAGTATCCAGTAATGCGATAGCCCATACACTTGGAGAACTCGATAAAATGGATGAATTTGAGAAGAAAAGGTGATTTTGATGGAAATTCTACCTATCGTTGCTGCCGGGTGCTGTATTCTTGGAGGAATAGGTACCATCATTCATACGCACAATATTAACAAGATAATCATGTTTGCACTTCTTGAAAGCGGACTTATCGGATTAATTGCTTCATTCTACTACCTAGATGTTGCAATTATTTCCTCGATGTTAGAACCAGTTGCTACATTGATCTTGCTTTTGGGCGTGTTAAAATATGAATATATGCTTAAAAATAAGAAAAAATATAGTACAGAAGTCCCTGTGCTTACCAAATAGGTGATAAAATGGATTTAGTTACCTTGGCAATGTATGTGGGCTACTTCTTACTCATATTGGGTACAGTCGGTGCAGTTATTGGACCATTAACCAAAGATCCATTTAAGAGATTTTTAAACATCGAAGTTCCCTCAATTGGTGTTTGTTTAATATTTCTCGCATACAACCAAACTCTTGCACTTATGACCTTCCTCGGGGTAAATGCTATCCTTACACTTGTACTCGTGAGAGCGATTATCAAAAATGAGGAACTGGAGGAATAATATGAAAAAGATAAATGAAGCCTGGAATTATATTTCAAAGCCCAGTGCAGTCTCCAGATTGTTTGCAGGATTTATTTGTATAGTTTTATTCATCGGTATATTCCTACCTACGGAATTTACAAGCGACCAGTTATATCCAAAAGATGCAATCCAAAATCAGGTTTTGAAAACCCCTCTTGCACCATACGACAGAGGAGGAATCACCTTAACAGAACCTGCAGATATAAAATCTCAATACCCTAAATATCAAGGTATTGGGGGCCAAATTACTGCTTATTTATCCCCTGTTGCTATTGCAATAAGTGAAAATACAATGTACTTTGGTACAACAATTGTTTCAACCCCTGGTGGAATATTAGATGAGATATTATACTATACAAGAGGATTTGACACAGTTTTAGAGTCTTTGACCTTGCTCCTCTCGTTTACAATATTTGGATGGCTATTCCTAAATAGGAATAATCGGGTGAAATAATGGACTACGTAAGTTTATTATTCAGTAGAACCGTTACTGTCGGATTAATAGTTGGAATAATTTCGCTCTATTCTATTTCTCGCCAAAAAACAGATCTTAACATGATTTTGTTAACGGACCTTGTAGAATATGGAATGCTCGTAATTATTGCAGCAATTGGTTCAGACCTTGCAGAAGCACTTATCCTTCCAGGATTGGTTGTAGGTATGGCTGAATTATTGGCAGTTGCAGAAATATATGTTTCAAGAAATGATTTAAGAAAACAAAGTAAAAAGAAAAGATCAAAACTTTTAGAAGAGTTTACGATTAAAGAAACCCCCAACATGGACATAAACTTTAGTAAAATGGAAGTGCTCTACACCACCCCAAAATTCTTTGCATTTGTTCTCGTTGTTTACGGTGCAATGCTAAGCGGATTTACCGGTGGGGCAGTCATGGCAAGCGGTCTTTTGTTCTACGTATTGGCAAAAAGAGTACTTGGTCAGAAAATACTTCCAGAAGATTTAAAAGTATCCTGGGAAGGAATTTCAGCATTTTCAGGAATTGCATGGGCAATTTGGATACTCGGGTTTATTGGATTTTTCTTATTCCCTTCAAAATGGCCATACTTCCTAATTATAGCCGGATTTGGACTTGCATTAAAAGTAGGTTCTAAACTCGGACTAATTGGAGAGTTGTTCGAATAACTTCGACCAAAGGTGATTAAGATGCTCGTTGAATATATCGCAGGAAACTTTCACGGAATAATTCCTTTGGGAGATATTATATTCTACATGACCGACTTCTCGCTTATAGCATTCATAATAGCGATGCTTTTCACGGCCATAGTATACCTTACAAAACCTGAAAAACAGCTAGAAGCTCAAGTACATGAATTTGGTGACAAATTTAATTACGTGACAGTTGAAGAACTTAAAATAAGAAGATTTATGTCAATAGTTTGTGGTATTGCTACTGCGTTTTCAATGCTAACTGGAGATCTCTTCGACTTTGCATTATTCCTTGCAGTAATTGGTATTACAAACATTGGAATTGTTTCGGCAGTTAAAAAAGAATGGGTCTTGAATGCAGCATTTCACTATGGAATCATTGCAATAATTTCATCCCTTCCATTATTTGGTGGTGCTGCACTGATTTTAGGAAAAACAGGAACTCTTTCAATATTTGAACTTGCAAAAAATGGTAATGAATTATTCTATCAAAAACTACTCTACGCAGTTGGAATGATTGGAGAAACTGGTGTTGCACCGTTTTATGCAGCAAAAGCGGAAATGTTCAGGGCTCCAGGGGCACCTTACATTCTGATGATACACCTTTCATCCCTTTTGGTTATCGTAAGAACCGTAGAAATTCTGCTTACAATATCTTAAGGTGAAAAAATGAGTCCAGAAACGAAAAGTGGGTTTATAGCACTTATAATTGGAATCTTGGGATATATCGGAACACTTTACCTAAATTCCCAGAATGAAATGGTAACGTATTTACTAACAGCAGTATTTACCCCATTCTTAATTTTCGGTATTGCGATGTTCCTTAATCCAAAATCGAGAAGAGAAAAAATTGGCCAAATTCCGTTCAGAGGGTGGTAATTTGAGCGCAGCGCTTAGTATGGTTAACGGACTTATGTATGCATTGTATGCCTTTTTAATTGGTAGCATATTGCTTGGATTCCACAGAAAACTTATGGCAAGGATTCAGTGTCGACCAGGACCCCCAATTATTCAGTATTTAATTCATACATTCAAATTTTACTTTAAAGAACTAACGTTCCCGATCTCAGCAGGAAATCCATTGTACGTCTTTGTGGCTTTAATGGATATTATGGTCTGGATGAGTGCACTATCAATTGCGGTTGTCTTTGAATCATCCTTGTTGATATTAATCGGACTCTACATCATGCAAAAGATTGTTGAACACGGTTGTGGTCTAAGTAGCGGATCCCCATATGGAAAAGTTGGTGGTGTTAGAAGTGTTTTCTCAGCCGCTGCAGAAGTTCCACTCTTTGCTGCTGCTGGAATCGTCTATACTGTGACTGATTCATTAATGATTGGAGACATTATCAACTATCAAGCCATAAATGGGCCGTTGTTGTTCCAACTTCCAATATGTGCTTTTGCAGTATTTGTGTTAGTTCTTTCAAAAGCGCCTTTCAGCCCATTTGCGATAGTAAAAGGAAAAGATATCGTAAGCGGATACATTACCGAACACTACGGGCCTCTCGAAGCAATTATCATGATTGGAGACGCAATGGCATGGTTTGTATTATTATGGCTATTTATGGCATTGTTTTTAGGCCCATTAGTCTTGGCAAGTTCAGTTTTGACTTTAGTTGGAATGTTTGTCTTAACGGTGGTTATTGCATTCATCTGCGCTTTGACTCCTCTGCTTGCTCCAAATCATTCAGTAATGCTCCAAATTACAATTGCATCACTTACGCTAATTGATCTGGCTTACAGAATCATCCATTAGGTGTTATCATGAAACAGTACATCCAGTTACTTTCAATTGCAGGATTTGTGGTTTTGGGAATGATAGTACTTATTAACATACTTCAATACCCTGTAACCCCAATTTTAGGCCTTTTCGTAGTCCTTCTCATGGGAATCTTAGTATTAATTATTCAGAACAAAAAAATAACCCATTTAATAGAAACTACAGAGCATTTAATGATGCTGGCTGTATTAATTGCGTTTATCTATTTAGGATATTTCGCATTTATCACAGGGTGATTTTATGAACGAAGTTCCATTCATGCTACTTTATTGCGCAATTACATTTGTTATCGGATCGGCTCTTGGGTTATCCTACAGCTACAAAAAATATGGAAAACCTTACGTAGAAAAAACCCTCGACAGTGTTGCATTAGTTTCTGCAATTATTGGGGGGCTTGCTTTTACAGTAAATGCGCCAATATCTGTGTTATTCCTTGCATTCCCACTTGGAATGAGGCCCGGATATGGACATTCCGAATTCAGTCTTGGACTATTAATTGCACTTATCGGCTATATCTTACTAACAATTGGGCTAATCTAGCAAAAAGGTGAAAATATGCTAGAAGAAATTGATAAAAATTATGAAAATTCAAGTTTAGAGCAAAAATACAATATAATAAAGGGCAATCGTTACATTATGGAAGAAGCGATTGTTCCAATTTCAAAAGCTCTCAAAATGTCAATGGAAGAAGTCATTGATGTATTTGTAAAGACTTGTGATGGAGTGGCTCTTTATGAATCTCACGCATACGTTGAACAGGCTAAAATGGGATGCCTTGGAAGAAAAGTAGATATCGATTTAGGTTTGTGTTGGATTGCAGACTTTTTCGGATTGATATCAAAACAAGATGCCGATTTAATAAGAAAAAGGGTCGTTGAAGATACAATTATCAGAAAAAAACCGTACAAAGAAGCGCTTGAAGAAGGCCGTGCACTTACAGTTAAAATCCTGAAAGGCGAGGAATAGATTAAGTTGGAGATGATCTCGATGATTAAAGATTTTGTAAGAAAACGATCAATTAACGTCTGTCTGGTAAATACTGGTGGTTGCAATGGTTGTGATATCGAAGTAGTGTCCTGCCTTGCCCCAAGGTATGATATCGAACAGTACGGAATTTATGTGCATAACAATCCAAGAGAAGCCGATGTTTTAGTTGTAACCGGCCCTGTGACTGGAGCTTGGGAAAAAAGACTTCTTGAAATTTACGAAAAGACCCCCGAACCTAAAATAGTTATCGCGGTTGGTGCGTGCGCACTTAGTGGTGGAATATTTAAAGAAGGGCATATTCACGGGCCTGTTGACAGTGTAATTCCTGTGGACGCAAAACTTCCAGGATGCCCTCCAAGACCCTCAGAAATTATATCTGCAGTAGTCACAATTGCCCCAGATGCACTTGCTGCTAAAGAGAAATTACTTAATCAAAAATTAAAAGAAGAAAAAAATAAAGCCAAAGCATAATTTGAGATGATAGCATGAATGTAGTACCGATTGGACCCATTCACCCGATATTGAAAGAACCTTTGCGAATAAAACTCCTAGTTGAAGGGGAAAACGTAAAAGGTGCTGAAATAGACATGGGTTACGTTCACAGGGGTATTGAACGTATTATGGAAGGAAAACATTATTTGAAATGTATACACCTTTCAGAAAGAGTTTGTGGAATTTGTTCGTACATTCACACCCAATCCTTTGCAGAATGTATTGAAAACATGTGTAAAATTGAAGTTCCAGATAAAGCAAAATATTTAAGAGTAATTACCTGTGAACTTGAGAGAATTCACAGTCACTTAATTGCAGCAGCAGTTTACAACCTTACAATCGAGCATGAAACTATAGGGATATGGCTGTTAAATGTAAGGGAAACCTCCATGGATTTACTCGAATTAATTACTGGAAACCGGGTAAACATGGGTTTTAACGTTGTTGGAGGAGTAAGACTCGATTTAAACAAGGAAATTTTAGATACAATTCACAAAAAAATCGATGAATTTGAAGAAGATGTGAAAAATATCATTGAAGCATTCGAAACTGGGCCTTTGATTGCTTTGAGAAGTAAACATATTGGAAACATCGGATACAAAGAAATCATGAAAACACGTGCAGCAGGGCCTGTTGCTAGAGCTTCTGGAATTCCTGAAAGTGACTGGAGAATAAGACATGAAACTTACCAGGCATTGAATTTCAAACCCGATTGGAGAGATGAGGGGGACAACTATGCAAGAATGATGGTAAGGCATGACGAAGTTCTAACAAGTGTTGAACTTATAAGACGAGCCCTTGAACAGTACGCAGAATGTTCAGGAATTGTCAGAAATAAAGCTGAAATTAGGGCAACTGAAGGAGAATGGTATAATGAAGCCCATAGGGGTGAAGTTTACTATAAAATTGCAATTACTGATGGTGGACTCATAAAAAGGATTATTATAAGAACTCCAACAGTAATGAATCTTGAAGCTTACAAATACATGATAAAGGACTGTCCAACAATTGCGGATGCAGTTGCGACCTACACTTCAATAGACCCTTGTGTGTCATGTACTGAAAGAACTATCCAATTAAAAGACTTAAATAATGGAAAATTGAGCGACTACAAATTCCAATAAATAAACCTGATTGCAGGTGGTATTCATGTCATCATCTATTTGGTATCTTTACGAGTTCGTAAGAAAAAAATGGTTTATGAGATTTACAAACGCCAAATCTGAAAAGGGAAGTTTCATCCCACCGAAAAGATTTAGAAAAATTCCGGTAATTTTTGATTTGCCTGAAAAATGTATAAGTTGCAGTGCGTGTGCAGAATCCTGCCCGTCTGATGCAATTAAAATGGAATACAACGAAGAATTTAAAAAGAATATGCCGGTATTTGATGCAGGTTCCTGTATAAACTGTGGAAACTGTGTTGAATCATGTCCAACAAATGTTTTAGAGATGGGAACTCTTCGAAAAGAAGCTACTGAGCTTTTATGGAACGTTCCAAAACTTGTCAATCTTTTAATTGATGAAGAAATTTGTGTAAGTTGTGGCTCGTGTGAAAATGCATGTCCGGTTGATGCAATTTCGCATAACAGTAATGGACTTTACGAAATAGACGTTAATCTTTGCGTAAGCTGTAAAAACTGTGTTGAAGCCTGTCCTGTAGAAAATGCAATAGTCACTTACGATGAATCGGGACTTTCTGAAAAAATAGAAATCGCACAAAACATCAAATTTAACAGGAAAAGACTCGGAAGCGATTTTAAAGAAGAAACTGAATTAATCTCAGAAGTTCCAAGAATCGTTCCGAGTTTATGTATTGGCTGTGGGAATTGTGTTGATGTGTGTTCGGGTTCAATCGATCTTGAAAGGCTCGAAGTTACATCTTGTGTAAGGTGCGGAAAATGCCTTGAAGTGTGCCCCACAACTGCAATAAGAATCGGAATCCCTGAAAAAATTACTAAAAGAACTGCTGAATGCTACCTAGTCGATGAAGAAAAATGTATTGGATGTAGGATTTGTTACAGGGCATGTAATGTTCCTGAAGCAGTATCTATATCTAACGAAACCAATTTACCATATATTAATCCGGAATACTGTGTAAGGTGTGGACTTTGCCAAAATGCATGTCCGGTTGATGCAATAACTTACATTAAAACTGAAGTAGCCAAGGATCTATACTCCGAAAGAAAAGTACGGGATGAATTTGAAAATATCTTACATAACGACCTTGAAGAGTTCACCAAAAATTACGTGTTAGTGAAAGAAGAAATCAAAACTCTTGGAAAACAGTCGGTTTCAGATGAAAATATTGGTGAAAAGAGGAAGGATGATTGATATGATATCGGAAATTCTTAAAAAATACTTTGGTGACTTGGATATACAATTCGAACTTGACCGCCAGTACATCAATAATAAAATCGAAATAAATCCTGAAACTTGCATATTGTGCAATAGATGCCTTGAAGTGTGTCCAGTAACTGCAATCAGCTCAAATTTTTCAGAAATTCCAAATATTAATGATAAATGTGTTTACTGCAACACTTGCGTAGAAACTTGCCCAGTTAATGCCATAAACATTACTAAAACAAGGGTAAAAGTGGAAAATGGAAAGTTAATAATCGAAAATCGATTAAAAAGTGAAAATTTAGAATACAATCGACAGAAATGCGTAATGTGTTTAGTTTGTTCCAAAAACTGTCCATTTGGTGCAATATCTGAATCTGATGATAAAATTTCTTTCGATATGGAAAAATGCGTACTTTGTGGACATTGTGAAAAGATATGCCCTGCAAAAGCGATTAAACTTGAATAATACCTAAAAAGGTGTTTTAGATGATAACCGTAAAAAAACCAGTCCCAAAAATCATCTCAGATATTTCGGAAAAGCTCGGAATTGATGAAGAATCCGTAAAAAAGAAATTACAAGATATTATTGTGCCAGTTGAAAGGAATTTATACGTAGAAACCAATAAATGCGTTAGATGTGAACTTTGCTACGAAGTATGTCCTGTTCAGGCGATAAAAGAACCGAGTGTTAAAAGTCCTGCTGAAATAATTCCTGAAAAATGTGTAAAATGTGAAATATGTGCTAAAACCTGCCCAGTTGGGGCAATCAATGTCTTGGAAGGTCGTGCAGAATTAAAAGATGATAATGTAATTTACGAATTAAAAGAAATAGATGTGACCCACAGGAAAATACGACTTAAAAAACATGAACTCGACGAAGAATCCTGCATAAAATGTGGAATTTGCGAAAGATTCTGCCCGACTTCTGCAATAAAAGTTGAAAAAAGGACCAGTATCGATATAAACCTAGATCTCTGCATGGGATGCACTGCTTGTGAAAAAGTATGCCCTAAATCTTCGATAAAAGTTGAGAATGAAATGGGCGAAATTCCGACTGAAAATGTAATATCTTTAAATAATGACACCTGCATTAACTGTATGGTATGCAGTGAAATCTGTCCTGTTGGTGCGATAATTTACGAGGACGGACTGATGAAATTGGATGATAAAAAGTGCATATTCTGCGGAAAATGTGAGAAAAACTGTCCTGTAACTGCGATAGCAATTCAATCAAAAAATATGTAATCGGAGAGGGGTACTATGAAAGTAAAAAGCTTGATGGATAAAAAATTTATTAAAATATATCCTGATTTTACTGTACAGACGGTTATTGACTTAATGTATAAAAATAAAAAATTCAGCACACCAATTATTGACAATGACGGTAAAATGGTTGGCTGGACGACTGCTATTGATTTGATGGTAGTTTCCGATAAAAATATTCCAATAAAAGACATTATGAGTCCCATTGCGGATGTAATTGTTGTAAATAAAAACGAACCTGCAAGGGAAGCAGTTACCAAAATAGTTGAATACAAAGTTATAAGCATTCCAGTTTTAAATGACAGAGGACAGCTTGTTGGAATTGTTAGAAACTGCGATATTACAAAAACTCTTTCTAAACTGTACGACATTCCAGTACACAGTATTTTTAAATCATTAATGGGCGAATTAAAAGGGATTTCCTGGGAAGAATTAATGAATGCTGCTGCAATCGTTACAAAACAGACTACTGGTGAAACGATCACTGGTGAAGATTACGAAAGAAGAATAAAAGGTTCTACATTCGGGCAAGCCATCTGGGCTTGTGGGGGACTTGAAAAATTCTTTACCGGCCTTATAAAAATCGGTGAAGTTGCGCTCGCAAGAAAAGTAAGTTGCAAAAATGTCATAAAAAAATAACTAAAAATTTAGGTGTCTGAATGTCTGAACTTATAAACATTCCTAAATACGGCAGAAAAATTGATTTCTGGACCTGCCTTAAAAAAGCATTTGAAAAAAATGTTAAAATTGACATTGGGCACTTTAAAATCATTTGCATGTTTCTTGATGTCATGGATTTTTACGAAAACCTGAGTAAAGATACTTCTAAAAAAGAAGCGAGGAAAATTCTTGAAAAAGAAGGGATCTTTTCTAAAAATTCGGAATACATTTCAGGAGAATATATAAAAAAGCATATTGATAGAGAAAGTAGGGTTGCAGTTCATAATAGAATCAATGATTTAAGAAAACTTGAATTTAGTATTGAAACCAAGCCTGGGCCGCTTGGCGGATATAAATTACTAAAAACTCCGGACTGGTTTTTAAACGGAGAAAATGTTTAAACTTACATTTCTTTTTTGGACATGATTTCTACGATATCACAATCGAGATCTCCCATTGCTTTACTAATTTTTGAAATATTTTCAACGCATTCTTTAAAATTTTTGCCGACGATTCCATTTTCATAAGATATATCGACAAAAAGAGAAGAATACGCTGCAAAACATCCTGATGCAAGTTTTAATGCACATCCAACTTTTCCACCATCGCATATTATTCCAGGTAAATTTGCAGTGAATGTCCTTGCAGAACTATCAAATTTTTTAAGGTTTTTGCCATTTTTGTAGTGGCTAAGCCCAATAACTGCCCCCATTCCACCTTTACTTACGCATCCACACATTGATGAAAGGTATGATGAATTATACGTAGAATAAATTGTAACGAGCATTGAAAGAAGAACAGATTTTATTAATTTTTCTGAATTATTTTCAGTTGAAAAATCATAGGAAATTATTGGAAGTGTTGCCATGATTCCCATGTTTCCACTTTTTGCAACACTCATTGCAGTCATATTTTCCCCAGTCATTCGGATGTTGCAGGCTGACGTGGTTTTATTAACCATGTTTGACAAAATATCGGTCCCATAATTTAAAAAGTCGCCTTTAATTAAATTTTTATTTGTATAAATTGTTTTTTCAACCAGTTTAATAATTTCTTCTGGAATTTCGTCTAGATAATTTAAAAAATCCAATAATTCAAGGTTTTTGTATTTTTCTTTTTCAGAACTATTTATTTCCATATTTATTTTTTCTTTTTTAATTTCGGGAATTACAACGTTTAAATGATTGTCTTTAATTAAAGATTCATGAATTTTTCCAGAATTATCTTTAATTTTTACACTGCAGTATAATGGGCCATTAATTACTTTTATTTCGAGTTTTTCTTTGGTAAAATCTTCCAATTCTTGGCTGTAAGTTATATCGTTAAAAATTAAAAGTTTGTTTTTAGAATTTCCCAAAAATCCGCCAACAACTGCAGGCAGTAGTCCATATTTTCCAGTATTTGGAACTCCTACAGCGTAAACATTTTTAAAAGAGCCATTATTTAGTGTAAGTTCGATTTTTTCGATCGAAAAAGGATCTGAAATATTACAAAGTGAAACTGCGTAACCGATCAATCCAACTTCAGTACATCCCAATGCTTCCGTTACTTCGTTTTTTAATATTTTTGTAATTAAAATGCGTTTAGAATCATCCATAATATCAACTAAATATCTAGAAAATAAAAACAATATTTAAAAAAATTAATTTAATCAAAAATCTTTTTTATGTAAGGTTCAAAAGGAACTATCTCATCTTTTGTTCTCGGACTTATTGAAGCTACTTTTAGGGTTTTGTTTTCAGAATTTAAATCAATTGTAAGGGTTCCTGGAGTTAATGTAATGCTTGATGCAAGTAAAACTTGTCCCATTAAGCTGTTTATATCTGTGTTAATTTCAATAACTTCTGGGTCGATTTTACCATCGAAACTTCGTTTTACAACATCAATCCATGCTTCGCCCAAAGCCTTTAAAAAAACAATTAAATACCCGAAAAATCCAAAAAGCTTCATTTTAACACCTTTGTCCATGTGGGAACAATTCGTAATTATCAATAATGATAAATAGCTATATATAATTATCGTAACTATAAAAATATTAAAAAGAAGGCTCATTGTTTTAAAGATTTGAAAACAAAACACGATTTACTTTCAGAGTTTATGGTGTTCCAATTCTAATCCAAAATTGTTATTAATGGTGATAAAAATGAACGAAGAACTTCAAAATCAATTCATGGCGCTCGATGTTTATAACCAACAGGTGCAAAAACTTCAGGAAGAACTTTCAAACATTGATATGATGATTATGGAACTTTTAAAATCCATTGAATCTATGGAAGGTTTAAAAACCTCTAAAGAAATTTTGTTGCCACTTGGTGCAGGTGCATTTGTAAACGCACAAGTTCAAAATCCTGAAAAAATCGTTCTTTCAGTAGGAGTTGATGTTTTACTTGAAAAGGACGTTGACGAAGTAATCGTTGACTTCCAAAAAAGTGTTGAAGAGCTCGAACAGACCAAAGAACTTGTAAACACCCAGATCCAAAAAACAAACCAAGAAATTGTAAAATTAAGATCTGAACTCGAAAAAAGAGCTGCCGCAATTGAACAAAGAAGCGCTCAAATGAAACCTAGGACGAACTAATTTTGCCTAATTTTTAACTTTTAAATTAAATTTTAAAAAAATATAACCAAAATATTCAATCTAAAAAGAGTTACAACCTAACCCTTGCAAATATATTTAAATTTATCGATATATCTGCCTAAAATAAAAATGGTGGACCTAGCCGGATTCGAACCGGCGACCCTCGCCTTGTAAGGGCGATGTCATAGCCAACTAGACCATAGGTCCCTTCTGCTTCTCTTGGCTCTCGTTCTGAGAGCAAAATAAACATTGCATTCATAATATATAAATTTTTCGGTAAGCTTTGAAAACATGGGATTTGTGGTAAGATGGAAGACGAAATAAAGTCATTTGCAAAAGATAGAAAGTTGATAATTGAAGACTCGAAAAATTCAAAAAATAACATTGTTGAAGTTCAAAAGGCCATTGAAACTTTAAAAGACGAAAAAAATGCAAAAAACGTTGTTGTAGACTTTACTGAATACAATCCGCTCCATAATGGACATAAATACTGCATGGATTTTGGTAAACGTGAAGGATTATTTATCAGTGTTATTCCAGGACCCCTTGAAAGAAGTGGAAGGGGAATTCCATATTTAGTTAATAGATATATTAGATCAGAAATGGCATTACTTGCAGGTGCAGATTTGGTAGTTGAAGGCCCACCAATGGGAATTATGGGTTCAGGGCAATACATGCAGTGTTTGATAAAGATTTTTTCTGCGTTAAATGGGGATATCATTCCAAGAGGGTACATTGAAGAAGAAACCATGGAAAAAGTGATTAATTCGATAAATAATAAAAATCATATCAAAATAAAGCCTTACAATATTTCTTGTATTGAAACCGGTGAAAAATTCGGGGAAAAGTTGGAAATCGACAACTACGTGATTGCATCGATGTCATACACAATTTACAAATTAAAAGAAAATTTCCCAGAATGGAAACCCAAATTCAAATTTATCGAAAGAATTGAAGGTATAAGTGGAACAAAAATACGGGAAGGAGTTTTTAACAATAATTTTGAATCCATAAAACATATGCTTCCAGAAACTACATTAAATGTCTTTAAATCTTTTGAAAATAATTTATCGGAAATTATTCTTAAAAGAAATGAACAGATGGTTCTTGATACTGTGAATAACTTTGATTTAAGTAAATATTTACCCGAAAATATTTCAGAAAAATTAAATGAAAAAGAATATTACAAATCAATTGAAGAAATAAAAGAATGTATTCCTAGAGGTTTTTCAAAAAATAACATTGAAAGAACAATCTCAAAACTAGAAGCGAGAATAGAAAAGGAAACTATCTCAAAATACATTGAAAACTATCCGGCAAACTTAAAAATTTTAAAGGGGATAAATAATAACGAATAAAGGGGGTAGGTAATTTTGCAAAAACAGAGATTTTGCCTCGATACAACTGCAATTACAGACAGTGATGTTAGAAAATCATTAGGAGTTTCAAACATCTCAGAATCTGCAGAAAAAATAATGGATATTATTGCACAAGCACGAGTACAGCTCGATATTTCATGTCACATTCCATATAATACTGTTTATAAAGAACTCATTGGTTTTTTAGTTAGGGAAGAGTGCGCTCCTGAAACATTGATAAAGGTAAACACGTGGCTTGTCAAAAAAACTCCAAATCGCTACGAAATAAAAATTCCCGCTGAAATATTTTATGAATATATAAAAGATTTAAGGGAAAGAATAAATAAAGGGATGAGAATAAGTGAAAACGCAATGTATGAAACAGCCTTGGAAGCATACATCCTCTCAAAACCTGACGAAAAAGATAGGGAAGACGTGTTAAACGAAGTCCTGTCAAAAACGGTTAACAGTTTTAGAGACAAATATCGAAATACCCTTCGAGGAGGTACTCTTGATAGTGCCCCCGACTTAGATGTTCTTTTATTGGCAAAAGAGCTCGATGCAGCAGTTGTTGCAAATGACGAAGGTATTGAAAAATGGGCTCAAAGACTTGGGCTTAGATTCGTCAACGCAAGAGATTTTCCATTTATAATTCAAGAATATCTTGATTTATGGGATAAAAAGTAAATTTAGAATATTTTCATAATTCTAAAACTTAAAACCACTAAAACACGGTGAGAAACATGGTACTCTTGATTATTAGAGGCGACAGCTACGAAAAAATAAAAAACGCAATAGCTGATGTTCACAGGCATGCTAAATTAACAATACTTGGAAAACCAAGAATAATGGTTCCAGAAGCTGCAGACGAAATTCTGGAGCATATTGTTGGAAACATTAAAAAACCATGTAAAAAGGCTTGCCTTGTCAGGATTGAGGAAAATGCGCCAAGAGCAATTGACAGGATTAGAAAAATTCACCCTCCTGCACATATCGTAATTGTTAGCGAGAGGCACGAACCTTACTTTTACCTCCTAGAAGACCTTCCTAAAATGCCGCTTTTAAAAGGGTACTACAAAAGTAAAAGTCTTGATTCAGACGAAGAAATCGAAGAATCACATTAACATAACTTAAATTATTTTAAAAATTATCGGGGTGAATTAATGAAACAAGTCAAATCCGTAAATTTTAGAGAATTGGACAAAAAAATAAAAGAATACTGGGAAACAGAAAATATCTACAAAAAAGTAAAGGCATTAAACGAACAAGGTCCTGAATACTATTTTGTTGACGGTCCTCCGTACTGTTCTGGTGCAATACACCTCGGAACTGCTTGGAATAAAATTATAAAGGATACTGTTTTAAGATTTAAAAGAATTCAAGGATACAACGTTTTAGATAAAGCTGGATGGGACATGCACGGGCTTCCTATCGAAGTTAAAGTGGAAAATGAATTTAATATCGGCTCTAAAAAGGATATTGAAACAAAAATCGGAACTTTAGAATTTATAAACAAATGTAAAGAGTTTGCATTAAACCACCTCGAATTCATGGAAGTTCAGTTTAAAAATTTAGGTGTATGGCTAGATTTTGAAAATGCATACATGCCAATCAAAAGAGATTACATGGAAATGGGCTGGTGGACGCTTAAAAAAGCTCACGAAAAAGATTTACTTACAAAAGACTTGAGATCAGGATACTGGTGCCCAAGATGTGAAACTTCGCTTGCTGAACATGAAGTAAGGGGGGAATACAAAGAAGTACTCGACCCTTCAGTTTATGTAAAATTCAAACTTGAAAAAAGCGATGAATACATCACAATCTGGACTACAACTCCGTGGACCCTTCCTTCAAACATGCTTGTATGTGTAAATCCTGAATTTGATTATGCATATGTTAATGTTGAATTTGAAAATGGAAACGTTGAAACATGGGTTATTGCTGAAAAATTAGTAAACGACGTAATGAAAAAAGCTGAAAAAAACAATGAAATTTCAAAATTCAGTATTTCAAAAGTAGTTAAAGGAGATTCATTAATTGGATTAAAATATATTCACCCACTCCTTGAAGAAAATGAAAAACAGCAAGAATTTGCAAAAATAGAAAATGTGCATACAATTGTTCCTGGAGACCACGTAACTCTTGAAGGCGGAACTGGTTTAGTTCACACCGCACCAGGATTTGGTGAAGACGACTTTAATATTGGTAAAAAATACAATATTCCAGTATATGCCCCAATTGATGATAACGGAAGATATATCGATAGCATTTGGAAAGGAACTTTCGTAAAAGATATGAATGAATCAGTTATTGAAACATTGATATCCAAAAATTTACTCGTAAACTCTGGAAAAGTAAAACACACCTACCCGCACTGCTGGAGATGCAAAACACCACTTTTATTCAGGGCAACCGAACAGTGGTTCCTTTCAATATCAAAAATAAAAGAATCCATTATTGAACAGGGTAAAACTGTTGACTGGGTTCCAGACTGGGTTAAAACAAGATACGTTAACGGAGTAAGTTTTGTTGGAGACTGGAACATCTCAAGACAAAGATACTGGGGAATTCCACTTCCAATCTGGATATGTGAAGAATGTGGAAATTATGAAGTAATCGGTTCAGTTGATGAATTAACACAAAGAGCTAACGAAAAAGATTTAGATTTAAGCGATATCCACAAACCTGCAGTTGATAACATTACTTTGACATGCTCTTGTGGCGGAAAAATGAAAAGAACTCCAGACGTTTTAGATGTTTGGTATGACAGTGGTTTGGCACCATACGCGTCAATTGGATCCAAAACTCTTAAAAAAGCTAAATTTATTACTGAAGGAAACGACCAAGTTACAAAATGGTTCTACTCACAGCACGCATTAAGTGCAGTGGTATTTGACGATACTTCTTACGAAAAATGTATGATGCACGGGTTCACACTTGATGAAACCGGAGAAAAAATGAGTAAATCCTTAGGAAACATTGTAAGCCCTGATGACGTTACAGAACAGTACGGTGCAGATGTTTTAAGGTTTTACCTTTTAAGTGCGAACAAGGCATGGGAAGATTTAAGATTTTCATACTCCGAAATGGATGAAACCAGAAGTATGTTAAATACGCTCTGGAATTCGTACGCATTCTCTGCAAACTACATGGTTCTTGATGATTTCGTTCCAAATGACGAATATTTCAAGCATGTTAAAGATGAAGATGCATGGATATTGAGCAGAATAAACACCGTTGCTAAAGAGGCTGTTGAAGCTTTAGAAAAACCTCATTTGCATACGTACACATGGACACTTAGAGATTTTATACTTAACGACTTTTCAAGATGGTACATTAAATTAATTCGTGACAGAACTTGGATGGAGAAAAACGACGTACAGAAATTATCTGCATACCAGACCCTATACTATGTTATCATGAAATTAATTTCAATAATGGCTCCGGTAACACCGCACCTTTCAGAAGAAATCTACCAGAACTTGAAAACAGAAGATATGCCTGAAAGCATCTTTATGAACAAGTTAACAATTGAATCTGAATTTATAAATGAAACTCTTGAAAAAGATACTGAAATTATCAGAGAAATTGTAGATTCAATCCTAAAAGGAAGAGATAAAGCAAAATACACCTTAAGATATCCAATTACAAAAATAACGCTTCCTGAAAACATTGCTGAAACAATTGAAAAATACGGATACATCATAAAAGAACAAGGAAACGTAAAAGAAATCGAACTAAAAGAATTCGAAGGAAATGTAACCGTAAAACCAGACTTCAAAGAGCTTGGAAAAATATTCAGAAGCGACGTTCCAAAAGTGGTTGCTGCAATAAACTCAGTAGATCCAAAAGAACTCAAAGAAAACTTGAAATCCGGAGAATTTGAAATTTCTGAATATGTTTTAAAACCAGAATACGTTGAATTCAGAGTTGAAATCCCTGAAAATATCATCGGTGTAGAATTTTCAAAAGGAAACGTTTACATCAACATTGACATGAACGATGAAGTAATCACCGAAGGATTGGTTAGAGAAGTTATTAGAAGAATCCAATCAATGAGAAAAGATATGGATTTGGATATTAACGAAAAAATCAATGTTAAACTAGAAGGACTCGATTTCAGTAGCGATTACCTGAATCATATCGCAAATGAAGTTAGAGGAAACTTCGTTGATAGTTTAAAATCAGATTACAATCAAAAATGGACAATAAAAACTCCAAATGAAGAAACTTACGATATCTCAATCGATATTGAAAAAATGAAATAAAATTCTTTTTTTAATTTTTTATGATTTTATGAGTATTTTTTAGTTAGTATAAACTTGACATATCAATCGCATTTTCTGCTTCTTCTGGAAGTTCTATATCCTGAACCTCATTGATATTTTTAAAGATTAATATGTCGTTAAACTCAACTAAGTCTCCTGATTTAAAAGTTACTTTAATATCCTCTATTGATTTTACCATATGTCCGTCTGATTTACTGATATAGTAAGTAACGTATGCTGATTCCCAGCTTGAAACTAAATTATCGTCAATACCGCATTCTGCCATGAAACTAACAATATCATCTATATCCATTCTTATTTTATAACATGAAATTCCATTTACTGTTTCTTCACCTTCCACAATATAATCCTTATTTTCAAGATCATTCATATCTTTGTTGTATTGGGCCATTATTCCAACACTTTCTTCAAAATTTTCGTCATCGGATGGCATTTTAACCCACGGGTTTCCCCATCCGCAACAGTTTTAGTATAAATTGCATCTTCGAAAACATAGTATTCTGTGATTTCTTCATCAGATACTAAAGACATGTACATCTTTTTATTTTTCATATCGACCTTTGCAAGCCCATCCATCTCGATATTTAGATCATCTGCCATAATTCTTAGCGTAGTTTCAATAGAATAACCCCATATTTCATTTCGATTTGCGACTAATTCCATAATTTCTGAAGTTTCATTCGTATTTGAACCAGAAAAACTTTGTAAATCATAATTTTCAGTTTCAACCGCGCTAGATGAATCTTATTCTGAATCAGATGCATCATCAGTACAGCCTGAAAACGAAACTGCAATTAAAAGTGCAAAAATGAGCTGAAATGCAAAAAAATTTTTGTTAAACATATTATCCCCCGTAATCACTTTTTTAGGCGAATACATCAAAGATGGGGGTTTGATGATATATTAATGTATTAAAACAACAAATTGATTTTGAAAACTAAAAAATGATTAAAAAAGTAAAGACTTTAAAATGCTGTAATACACTTCAAAAAATGTCCTAAAAATTGATAAATCGTTTTCTTTTGCATAGTTGAATATTATCCAGTCCAAAGTTTCTATGCCACCTGCAATAAATATGAAGATAAGGATTGAAAAGAATTTCATTGAAAATTTTAGTTTTTGTTTTGTATCCCATACTTCTTTTTTAGCCTCCAACGGCAATTTATAAATTGAATATTCGATTCCAAGAACTATTGCCATTGAAAATCCCGCGTATTCAAAAAGCCCATGCGGAATTATTGCAAGCATTTCTGAAAGACTTAAACTTGCGCCTAAAACTCCGGTTAGAGGATTTACTATAATCAATACGTAAAAAAACAACAAAACATTGAAATAATCGTTAATTGTTGACTTTCCTTTTGAAATATCTCTTGTATATATGTAGGGAAGTAATATAAAAACTAAAAATATAGTCATGCATGCAAGAGAATTGCTTATAAAATACGAATACCAGATCGAATAGTAATTAATTCCGATTTGAGAAGATACTGCTGTTGAAATTACTTCATATTTTACAGTTGTTAAAACTCCAGCAGATTCAACGTTTACGAGCGGTTTTAAAAGCTTACTTACAAATAACGTCGTAAATAAACCCGTCCAAGATAAAAAATAAGTTATAATAAATTTATTCGTAAAGTTCAGGTTTAAAAACCAGCTAAACTGTTTTTTTAAAAATTCAAAACTCAAAATTTCATCCTCTCAAGAAAATATCAAAAATTTTTTATGTTTTTAAAATATATTTAGTTTATGATTAGTTTATAGATTTTAGGAATCATTATTAATTTTAAAATTTGCGTGAAAAACATGAAAAGAGTAGTTATTGCGGGCACTTCTTCGATGGTTGGAAAAACGACCATATCGACAGGAATAATGAAAGCACTGTCTAAAAAAAATAACGTGCAACCATATAAAATCGGACCTGACTATATCGACCCAACATATCACACAGAAGCCACTAAAAACAAATCAAGGAATTTAGATTCGTTTTTTATGGATGAAATGCAAGTTAGATCAATTTTTAAAAGGCATTCTAAAAATAAAGATATAAATGTTATCGAAGGTGTGAGAGGATTATATGAGGGAATTTCACCTTATAACGATGTTGGAAGTACCGCATCGGTTTCAAAAACCCTGAATGCTCCAGTAATTTTATTGATGGATGCAAGAAGCCTTACAAGAAGTGCTGCTGCAATAATTAAAGGGTTCAAATCATTTGATACTGAATTAAATATTAAAGGTGTTATTTTCAATAAAATCCGGGGTGAAGGACACCTAAATAAATTAAAAGAAGCTGTAAAATATTACGATAATGACATCGAGATAATCGGTGCAATTCCAAGAGATGATGGATTGTCTGTATCCCAAAGACATCTTGGACTCGTTCCAACTCCAGAAAATAAGCAGAAATTGCTTGAAAGAATAGATTTATGGGGAAACACTGTTGAAGAATGTTTAGATATTGAAAAAATAGTTGAATTGAGTGACGAAAGTTTCGACTTTGAAGTTGATGAAAAAAATAAAGAAGAAACTCTCTGGAAAGTTGAAAAAAACAATTCAAAAATTGCCGTTGCATTTGACGAATCATTTAATTTTTATTACTGGGATAACTTCGATGCATTAGAAGAAAACGGTGCTAAAATAAAATTTTTCAGTCCATTGAATGACGTGGAAGTTCCAGATTGCGATACCATCTATCTTGGAGGGGGCTATCCAGAGCTATTTTCTGAAAAACTTTCGAACAATAAATCCATGATTGACTCGATAAGAAACTTTGATGGAAAAATTTACGGCGAATGCGGAGGGCTCATGTATCTTACAAATTCAATCGATGGCAAGGAAATGTTAAAATTAATAGATGCAGATGCAGTAATGACTCCAAATGTTCAGGGTCTGAGTTATGTTAAAGGAACTTTTGAAAAAGACTGCATTATCGGTGAAAAATCTAAAGAATTTAAAGCACATGAATTCCATTATTCAAAACTAATAAATATTAATGAAAACGACTTTTCATATAGAATAAATAGGGGAAAAGGAATAATAAACTCTATGGATGGAATAACCTCAAAAGATGGCGATATCGTTGGAGGTTATGCTCACCAGCACTGCATTGGAAATCCCTACTTTGCAGCGAACCTTTCTAAAACCTAAAACCGGTGCACCAGATGGATAAAGTCAAAAGTTTATTAAAACATGGTTTCAATCTTGCAATAGATATTAACGCAGATATTCTATTGATATTTACTGAAACCGGACGAACTTACGAATATTACAAAGATCAGGAAGCAATCTATAAACGGGCCCGAAAAAACAGGTCATCAAAAGACTTCAAAAGTTTAAAAGTAGTTGTAACTACGCCCAATGAAGAAACTTTTTTGAAGTTAAAAAATGAACCCAAAATTATACCGCTTCTAATGACTTATAGGAATGATGACAGGTCTTCAATGATAAAACAAGCGGTAACAAACCTTTTTTCGAATAATATCGTTAAAAAAGGAGACGTTGTTGTATCAATCTTAGGTATTCCAAAGGTTACAGGTGGAACGGATACTATATCTATCTTTGAAGTAAATGAATACCCGCAAATTCTCAGATATTACGAGTACATATCCACAATTGAAAAAACGAAAGGAAAAGTTATCAATGAAGTTTTAAACCTTTGTATGGAACTTGCAGTTGAAGGTAGGGAAGGAATTCCAGTTGGATCAATATTTGTCATTGGGGATACACAAAAAGTTTTAAAAATGTCTTCACAATTGATTTTAAATCCTTTTGAGGGTCATGAATCATTTATATTTGATAAACAGGTTAAGGGAACCGTTAAAGAATTATCAACGATAGATGGTGCATTTATAATCGGTGAAAAAGGAGAAGTACTCTGTGCTGGTCGATATATAAGCTGTAGCGGTGGAAATATTGAACTTCCACTCGGACTTGGTGCAAGGCATCATGCTGCGGCAACTATCTCAAAATATACAAACGCTCTTGCAATTACCATTTCAGAAAGTGGCGGAATTATAAGGATTTTTAAAAACGGAGAAATATTATCCGAAATAAAACCTAAAAAACTAAATAATGATAGTGAATACTCATATTAATTTCAAATAATTCTCTTTTAAATTTAATTTAAACCCCCTATATTTATAAATCAATAACGCCTAACCTATTCAGTACTGTTTTTATTTATATTACGAATTTACGGTGAGAATCGATGACACTTGCTGAAAAAATCATTTCTAAAAATGTTGGAAAAAATGTTTACGCGGGCGATAGCGTTGAAATAGACGTGGATGTCGCAATGACGCATGACGGGACTACCCCTCTTACAGTAAAAGCTTTTGAGCAGATTTCAGACAAAGTTTGGGATAATGAAAAGATAGTTATTATTTTTGACCACAACATCCCTGCAAACACGTCAAAAGCTGCGAATATGCAGGTTATAACGAGAGAATTTATCAAAAAACAGGGAATTAAAAATTATTACCTTGATGGCGAAGGAATATGTCATCAGGTACTTCCTGAAAAAGGCCACGTGAAGCCAAACATGATAATTGCAGGAGCTGACAGTCACACCTGTACTCATGGGGCATTCGGTGCTTTTGCGACAGGTTTTGGTGCAACTGACATGGGTTACGTCTATGCAACCGGAAAAACATGGCTTAGAGTTCCTGAAACCATTCAAGTAAATGTAACCGGAGAAAATGAAAATATTTCTGGAAAGGACATTATCTTAAAAACTTGTAAGGAAGTTGGAAGACGTGGAGCGACATACCTGTCTTTAGAATACGGCGGAAATGCAGTCCAAAATCTTGACATGGACGAAAGAATGGTTTTATCGAACATGGCCATTGAAATGGGCGGAAAAGCTGGAATTATCGAAGCTGACGATACTACTTACAAATACCTTGAAAATGCAGGAGTTTCAAGAGAAGAAATTCTTAACTTGAAAAAAAATAAAATAAAAGTTAATGAATCCGAAGAAAATTACTACAAAACATTTGAATTTGATATAACCGATATGGAAGAACAGATTGCTTGCCCGCACCACCCTGACAATGTAAAAGGAGTTTCTGAAGTATCAGGAATTGAATTAGATCAGGTATTCATCGGATCTTGTACAAACGGAAGATTAAACGATTTAAGAATTGCTGCAAAACATTTGAAAGGAAAAAAAGTTAATGAAAGCACCCGACTAATTGTAATTCCTGCATCAAAATCAATCTTTAAAGAAGCGTTAAAAGAAGGATTAATCGATACTTTTGTAGATTCTGGAGCATTAATCTGCACTCCTGGATGCGGACCATGCCTTGGAGCCCATCAGGGTGTTTTAGGTGATGGGGAAGTATGTCTTGCTACAACCAATAGGAACTTTAAAGGAAGAATGGGAAACACAAAATCGGAAGTTTACCTCTCATCTCCTGCAATAGCTGCAAAATCCGCAGTTAAAGGATACATTACCAATGAATAACGTATGAAATTATTAAAAAAAGTAATAATGACTGTTTTTTCTCTTTTTTGAAATTAGATTTATATACTTTCAACGACACTATTCAAGATAAGTTTCATTTAGTAAAGTAGGCTAGACTAAATCGAAATCAATATATAACATCCCAGATTAAAAGTAACTGTAATATAAATTAACTTATCTTTAATAGGTGATAAAGTGCACATTATGGAAGGTTTTCTACCTCCGATGTGGGCTGCATTCTGGTTTGTGCTATCTGGCATCATCGTTATATACGGAATAATCCAATTAAATAAATTAATTAACGACAAACCTGAAGTTAAACCCACATTAGCCCTCGCAGGAGCGTTCATGTTTATATTAAGTTCGCTAAAACTTCCTTCAGTAACGGGAAGCTGTTCACACCCGACAGGTGGTGGACTTGGCGCAGTTATGTTTGGTCCAGCAATTACAGCAGTACTTGCGACAATTGTATTATTGTTCCAGGCAATCTTACTTGCACACGGTGGATTAACCACATTGGGAGCAAATATATTCTCAATGGGTATCATGGGACCAGCAATTGGTTTTTTAGTGTTTAAATTGTTAAAAGGAAAATTAAATATCACATGGGTTGTTGTACTCGCTGCAATATTTGCAGACTGGGGAACATACGCTACAACATCAATCCAGCTCGCTTTAGCATACCCATTACCAGATTTTGGAACAGCGCTTTCAAACTTTGGAACCGTATTTGCAGTGACACAGATTCCACTTGCAATTATGGAAGGTCTTTTAACAGGACTTATCTGGGATTACATCATGAAATTAAGACCAGATCTCCTTGCAAAACTTGGTCTTATTGACCCTGCAAAAGCTGAAGGGGGTGCTGAATAATGGAATTTAAACATGTTTTAATGATTCTCGGAGTTATAATCCTTATATTAGCACCTTTGATCATGTACTCAGGCCTTGGTGAAGATGAAGGATACTTCGGTGGTGCAGATGGTGCTGCTGGAGACTTGATCATGGAAATCAGCCCAAATTACGAACCTTGGTTTGAACCATTCTGGGAACCTCCAAGTGGGGAAATTGAAAGTCTCTTATTTGCGCTTCAAGCTGCAATAGGTGCTATAATCATAGGATACTTCTTTGGATACAACAAAGCTAAATATGAAGATAAAAACTAAAATTGGTTAAAATATGACGAACAGTTATTTGATTGACAGTATTGCAAATTGTAACAGTTTAAGGTCAGTTAATCCTACATTAAAGGTTATTTTTGCAGTCTCATCACTGCTCGTCAGCCTTTTTTCCAAAACTTTCGTCGTACCTTTTTTAATTGCATTTATAATGAGTTTTGTAGTTATTTTTGCTGCAAAAGTACCAAAAACTGTTTATTTGAAATTATTATCGATACCATTTATTTTCGGAATTATTACTTTTGTAATGATGACTTTTTTGTTCGGAACCGAAATCTACATGTCATTTGATTTTTTCGGAATTACACTCAATTTACTAAAAGACGGATTTAGTCTTGGACTTTTAACATTTTTTAAAATGCTCGGGGGAGTATCCTGTACACTATTTTTAGCACTTACAACCCCATTTACTGAACTGTTCTGCATCTTGAAAAAGTCTAAAATGCCAAAAAACATGCTTGAAATTGCAATGATGATGTACCGCTACATATTCATGCTTATGGATGAAACTTTATCAATTGAAAACTCTCAAAAAACAAGACTAGGCTATAAAAATCTTAAAACGTCCTACCACTCTCTTGGATTATTAGCAGGCAGTTTGTTCATAAAAGCACTTGATAAGGGTGATGTAATATATAATTCACTCAATTCAAGAGGGTACGATGGAAATTTAATGTTTTTTGGAGATATTTCCTACCCTAAAACTAATTCTGTTGTACTCATTGGCATTTTTGAATTATTATTGTTATCTTTAAATTATATTAAAATATATTAAAGCTGCAATTTCAAATTTAACTTTTTTTACGTTTTAAATATACTTTAGGGCGGTTTATTGTGCAATGATTTTAGGATTCCAAAATTTGCATATTTGATAGATCTTTTAAAAAAAGAAGATGAATTTGGAAAAATTGATTACAATTTATTAAACAAGAAAAAATTTTAAAAGAATTTCTAAAATAAAATAGGAGGTTTTGAGTCCAAATATTGGTTATTGTAATTTAGACTCAAAATATGTTAATCATACAGCCATCCCAATAGGAAGTTGAAAATTTTCTCAAAAAATCCAACATCCTCATCTTCTTCACTTTCTGTGTCAGATGGAATTTCCCTCGGTTCCCCTATATTTCCGGGTCCGCCCATATTTGAACTTGATTCACTAACACTTAATTCGTCGCCCAATGTCAAAACTCCGCCAGTGTAAATTCCATTCACTAAAGATCCTGTATTTTCACAGTTCTTATATAATTTATAATTATCAGAATCCAGAAAAGCCGAGCTAATTACGATTGTGCTAAAACTTTTTTCAGTTGTTGCAAAAGAAACTATTTTTTCACCATTAGCATCAACCAATGCAATAATATTTCCGGCATCAATTGTATCAACGTTTACAGCCAAGAAATCTTGTAAAGAATCTGAATCAGGAGATTGTAACATTCCATTGCCTAATGCGACAACTGTTCCACCGTTGATTGCAAGTGTGCCGTCACTATCTAAAGCAGAATCGTCAGCGCTGGTACTTCCAACAACAAAAAGAGTTCCGCCATTAATTTCAAGGTCGCCATTAGAATCAATTCCATCGCCCTCGGCATTTACATAAATGTTACCGCCATTGATGGAAATCAATCCACCATTGTCCCCACCGGCGTTAATTCCATCATCAACAGCAGTTATGACAATAGTTCCGCCATTAATTGTTATATCTTTATCTTCAGTTGAAATTCCTTCTTCAGCATTTCCTTCAACAATTAATTTACCTTCACCTTCAACAATTATGTCAGAATTACTGTAAATAACTCCGTCATAATCTGTTTCACCGTCATTTCCTAAATTTGAAGTAGTTCCTTCGAGTAACGTTATTGTCAAAGTTTCTAAATCCTCACCATAAATACAAGCTGTGTCGACAGAAGAAATAGTTACTCCGTTCAAAATTAAATTAACAGCACTACCTTCACAATTAACAACAATTCCTCCGCCAATTAAACTTCCGCTGATTTCGTAATCTCCAGCTTCAGATATAGAAACGGTTTCACCTCCAGAATAAGAACCTAAATCAATATTGCTTGCAGCAAAACCCTGCTGAAGCAAGACTAAAGAAAGCAAAACCAAAAATATAGAAATTTTACTTTTCATAAGTTATCACCTAAAAAAATTATGGACGTAGGGAGTTATAAAATTAACCTTGCGTTCAAATTTAACTTAATCAATATTGGACTAAAATTACAGCGTTTTTTTTTCAAAATTCTCATCGTACTTCTTTTAATTACAGATATAAGGATTATATAGTTATTTTTAGAGGAATATTTGATTATTATCGATACCCCTAAATTATATTAAGATATTTTAAAACCGTGATTTCAAATTTTAAGTTTTTTATACTTTTAAGAATATAATCCTCTAAGGTGATTTAATGGCGATTTTGGAAACAAGAGATTTAAAGTATTCTTATCCTGACGGAACTGTCGCACTTAATGGAATTAATTTTAAAGCTGAAGAAGGCGAAATGATAGCAATTTTAGGCCCAAATGGTGCTGGAAAATCCACTACTTTTCTCCATTTTAACGGAATTTTAAAACCGAGTAGCGGTAGCGTAATTTTAAAAGACGATCCAATAAAATATGATAACAAATCGCTTTTAAATGTCAGAAAAACTGTTGGAATCGTATTTCAAAACCCCGATGACCAGCTTTTTGCACCAACTGTTGAACAGGATGTTGCATTTGGACCGATGAATCTTGGACTTTCGAAAGAAGAAATTGAAAAACGAGTAAAAGATTCGTTAAAAGCGGTATCGATGGAAGGGTTTGAGAGAAAACCTCCACATCATTTAAGTGGGGGCCAGAAAAAAAGAATCGCCATTGCGGGAATTTTAGCAATGAACCCGGAAATTATTGTTCTTGATGAACCAACTTCAGGCCTTGACCCAATGGGTGCATCACAGATCATGAAGTTACTTTACGACTTAAATAAAAAAGGAATAACCATAATTATATCCACTCACGACGTAGATTTAGTTCCAATATATGCAAATAAAGTTTATTTACTAAATGAGGGAAAAATTATCAAAGGTGGAACTCCAAGGGAAATCTTCAGTGACTCTGAAACCGTTAGAAGTGCAAATTTAAGGTTACCAAGAGTTGCACATTTAATAGAACTTTTGGAAAAAGAAGATAAACTTGGAATAAAAATGGGTTATACCATCGGAGAAGCGAGAAATAACATTAAAGAGTTTATAAAGGGGGACTAAACATGCATGAACGAATTTCTGAAATAAAATATGCTGTAATTACAGTAAGCGATAGTAGATTTAACGAAAAAATTGCGGGAACTGAAATAACCGATAAATCAGGGGATTTTTTAAGGGAAGAATTGGATGCAAAAATATACCATTTAATTCCAGATAATGAGCTGATGTTAAATGGGTTAATTGAACATATCGTTGAGTTTACAGATGTTGATTCCATTGTAATCACCGGTGGAACGGGACTTTCCAAAAGAGACGTTACTGCTGACGTTGTAAAGGAAATTTATGAAAAAGAACTTGACGGATTTAAAATAATATTCCATAACTTAAGCTACGGTGAAGTAAAATACTCAACAATACTTTCAAGAGCATCTGCTGGAATTTACAAGGAAAAAATCATATATTCTATCCCTGGATCGATTAATGCCTGCAAAACCGCACTTGATATTATTAAAACAGAAACTGGGCACATTATCGGCCATATAAAATAAAAAAAAGAAATAAAAACTTATTTTTTAATATTTGTGGATATGTACATCCATCTGTGGGAACGGAATTTCAATACCCTCTTTTCCATATTTTTCGTAGATTCCTTTTGTAAGATCTCCTTTTACAGCCCAGTAGTCGCCAGTTTTCGTCCATGCCCTAAGCTGTAAATCTACAGAAGAATCACCAAGACCAGTTATGGCTACTGCTGGTGCAGGGTCTTTTAATACTAAAGGATGTCCAGAAATAAGTTCGAGTGCTGTAGATACTGCATTGTCTAAATTTTCGCCGTAGCTAACTCCAACTGCAACATCTACTCTTCTTATATCCATTCTAGTGAAATTAGTTATAGGACTTCCCCAAACTAACTTATTTGGGAGTGTAATAACCACATTGTCGGGAGTTAAAAGTTTAGTTGCCATTATCCCAACTTCAACTACTTTTCCAGTCATTCCACCGATTTGAACAGTTTCTTCTTTGTCTAGTGGCTTCATAACCGCAATCCAAAGGCCAGATGTTAGATTTGTAAGTGTGTCTTGAAGACCAAAACCTAAAATTAAACCGAGTGATGCAGAAAGTCCCAAAATTATTGGCCCTGTTTCAACACCAAAAACACCTACTGCGAGCAATATCACAAATAAATAAAGTATTGCACTAAATAGCTTGATAACAAATTCAGAAACCAGTTCTGGAATCTTACTTTTTTTAGCGCCTCTTTCTAAAATGCCTGACACAATCCTTACTGCCAAATACCCTAGAACAAGTACTAAAATAGCCTTAACAATTAAAAACACATTTATTGATAGTGTGTAACCCATTAGTGAAATCGGCATTTGTATCTCCCCCGATATTAATACTCATAATTATGGATTTTTGAATATATTAATTTTTACTAAAATTTATAACCCATTACACGTTAATATTATTCAATGAAATTGCAGGTGTAACTTTATGTTTATCGATGGAAAATGGATTTTAAGAGAAGATATCGATGTTTTTGACCCGTACACGTTGGAAAATATCGAGAAAATAACTGCCCTTGATAGAGAAGAAACAAAAAGTGCGATTGAAGTTGCGGAAAAAAATAAAGAAATAATGAAAAATTTAAGCCCTTCAAAAAGATACAGTATTTTAATGAAGATTGCAGAGCAGATCAGCTTGAAAAAAGATCTTTTTGCAAAAACAATTTCAATTGACGTTGGAAAACCAATAAAACAGTCAAAAATAGAAGTAGATAGAACATTGACTGCACTTAAGCTTTCTGCATTCTATGCAAAGGAACTTCGTGGAGAAACAATTAATTCGGAAAATGGATTAATATTTACAAAAAAAGAGCCGTTGGGCGTAGTTGGAGCAATAACTCCATTTAATTTTCCATTAAATTTGATAACACATAAAATTGGCCCTGCAATTGCCACAGGAAATTCAGTTGTATTACATCCATCATCAAAAGCACCGATTGTTGCAATATATCTTACAAAAATTATAGAACATGTTCTAAAACAGATGGATGTTCCAAGAGGAATATTTAACCTTGCTACCGGAAATGGAGATATTGTTGGCGATGAAATCTCGAAAAACGACAATATAAATATGGTTTCGTTCACTGGAAGCGTTGAAGTTGGAGAATCGATATCAAAAAATGCGAAAATGAAAAAAGTTGCACTTGAACTTGGGGGAAATAACCCTATGATAGTGTTAAAAGATTCTGACATCAAATTAGCTGCCAAATCCGCGGTTAAAAGTAAATTCTTAAATGCGGGGCAGGTTTGTATCTCAGTTGGACAGGTGCTCGTTGAAGAAGAAGTTTTAGAAACATTTACAAAACACGTTATCGAAGAAACTAAAAAACTAATTTTGGGAAATCCGCTCGATACTAAAACAGATATCGGCCCACTCATTAGTCCTGAAAGTGCCTTAAGAATTGAAAATTTAATAAAAAAATCCGTAAATGAAGGTGGAGAAGTATTGATTGGCGGAAATAGGCAGAACAGCTTGATTTCTCCGGCTGTCATCAATATTGATGAAAATAATATTTTATCAAAAATTGAAACTTTCGGACCGGTTTTACCAATATTAAAAGTAAAGGATAGCGAAGAAGCAGTATCTATTGCAAATAATTCAAAATATGGGCTTCAAGCAGGAGTATTCACAAATGATATAAATAAAGCTATGAAAATAGCAGATTCATTAGAATACGGCGGAATAATGATAAACAGCAGCCCCACATTTAGAAAAGACAATATGCCTTTTGGAGGAGTTAAAAAAAGTGGTCTTGGAAGAGAAGGCATAAAATATACCGTAGAAGAAATGTGCGAGACAAAAACAATTGTAATTCATAACATTTAATTAAAAGAAAAGCAGATTTGTGTCATTATTAAACTGGTGAAATTGTGAGTTTTTTAAACGAACTTGACTTAAACATTGAAAAACTTGAAAAATTACTTGAAATTGGGACTTACGCAGATTTAAGAATTGTTTCCGGTGAATCAAACAATATTATCCAAAAAGATGGAATAATCGATGAAATTTCTTCTGGAATGTCTTCTGGCGTGATTATACGGGTGCTTGAAAAAAACGGCTGGGGTTTTGCAACCTCAAATAATGTTTCTTTGAAAAATATTGAAGAAATAATAAAAAAAGCACATAATATGGCAAAAATATCAAATACACACACTAAAAAATCGATAGAATTGAAAGATATTCCTGTAATTTGTGATAATGTGAAAGCGGATGTAAAAATTCATCCTGAAACAATTTCGATCGAAGAAAAAAAGGAATATTTGAAATCAGCGCATGAAAACATGTCTGGAGAAAAAATAGTTAGTACTTCCGTAAGTTACAGTGATGGGGAAGGCCATTCTATTTTAATGACCAGTGAAGGAACTAGAATAGAAAATGAAAGTGTTAAAGCTCTTATGAGAATGACTGCTATTGCAAAAGATGGAACTTTGCAGTTTGCATTTGATAGAATCGGCGGAAACGGATTTGAAATAATTAAAAATGCGAAAATTGAAGAAATGGCTAAAAGTACAAAAGAAAGAGCAATAAGACTTTTAACTGCTGAAAGCTGTCCAAAAGGAACTTTTGATGTTATATTGGATCCAGAACTTGCAGGGGTATTCATTCACGAAGCTGTGGGCCACGCTGCTGAAGCAGACCTTTTTTTGCAAAATGACAGTGTCTTTCACGATAAACTAGGGAATTCTGTGGGTAGCGAAGAAGTAACCGTAATTGATGATGCCACAATTGAAAAATCATTTGGACAATATAAATACGACCACGAAGGAGTTAAAGGAGAAAAAACTACATTAATTGAAAATGGTATATTAAATGGATACTTACATTCAAGAGAAACTGCTGGAAGACTTAACATGGATGTTACAGGAAATGCTAGAGCAGATGGGCTGAATAGGCCAATTGTTAGAATGAGTAACACGTACATTAAGCCAGGTTCCTGGAAATTTGAAGAACTTTTAGAAGATACAAAAACAGGAATATTTTTGAAAGGTTCAAGAGGTGGACAGGTAGATACTGGAAAAGGATTATTCCAGTTTAACGCTGTTGAAGCATTTTTAATTGAAGATGGAATATTAACTAAACCACTAAGGGATGCAGGACTTAGTGGCGAAATTTTAGATATTTTACACCATATCGATGCAGTGTCTGATGAATTTGAATTAAGCGTTGGATACTGTGGAAAAGGGGGTCAAAGTGTTCCAGTAGGGGACGGTGGAGGAAGTGTTAGAACAAAAACTACACTTTCATAAACTCGTGAAAATATGGATGAATTAGCCAGTAATTTAATAAATGCGCTATTTAAGGATATATTGGATATTACATTGGATTTAGTTTACCTAATTATCGCATTATTAATTCTAATAATTTTAGCATTTAAGATGAAATACTTTCTAAATAACCTAGTTTTTAGAAAAAAATGAAAAAAAGAACGAAAAATTACATTAAACTTAATTTTTTCAATTTATTATAGAAATTATCTCCTTTCACAAAATATGCATTTGACTCAGATTTTCTTAAAATTATCTCGTCGCCTTTTTTTGCTTCAAATTCCGTGTTTCCATCAATTACAACATATGTGGATTTTTTCAAAAGTTTTATTTTTATTTCTGAATTTGCATTTACAACTAACGGTCGTGATGAGAGTTTAAACGGACATATTGGGACAATCACAAATCCTTCGACTGTTGGTTCAATTATTGGACCACCAGAACTTAAAGAATATGCTGTAGAGCCATTTGGAGTTGAAACAATTATTCCGTCAGCCCTCACATCTTCTACAAGATTTCCATCGATGTATACTTCAAAATGAAGCATTTTTGCAGGATTTTTAGTTGTAATCACTACCTCATTTAAAGAATCATTTAAAATTTGCTGTCTACCGTCAGAAAGCTTTGCAAAACCCATTAGTTTTGTTCTTTTCTCGACTTTGTAGCATCCACAAATTATAGAATCTATCGCAGAAAAGATTTCATCTTTGCTAAATTCAGTTAAAAATCCAACGGTTCCCATGTTTATACAAACTATTGGAATTTCATTTCCTTCAATCATTTTTGATGCCCGAAGTACTGTTCCATCCCCTCCGATGGATATCATGTGGGATATCTCTTCAATATTTGAGATTACATTACATTCTTTAGATAAACGATTCTTTAATGCATTATAGGTACCACTATCAAGCTCGTATTTGATCCCTTTTAAATCCAAATATTTTATGACATCTTGTGCAACTGCGATAGATTCTTCGTTATCAATTCTTGAGATTATTCCAAAGTTAGTTGGTTTAATTCTCCAGCGGTTTCCAAAAATTCCTACAAGCTTTTTATGGAGCATTTCATTTGAACAAATAACTGAAACTTTTGAATTGACGTCGAGATCAAGATTTACTTCCTGACCGTTTTTATCAGTTACAAGTCCCCCCGCTTCTTTAATAATAACGTATCCTGCTGCAATATCGCAAAGCCTAGTGGTTTCATTTACATTAATAAATGCATCGAGTGCACCCTTTGCAACATAACACATCTCAAGAGCAATCGATCCAAAAAGCCTGATTCTCCTAAATCTCCTATCTTTTATAAATTTAAGAGTATCTAATGAAATATCATGTGCAAAAAGACCTATTGAAGAATCTTTTAAATTGGAAGAATTTGAAATTGAAATCGATTTTTTCTCGTCTTTCTTTAAAAGATATGCACCATTTCCCTTTTTAGCGTAATATGTATCCCCTGTTGCGATGTTTCGAACTACACCTACTTCGAGGTCGCTCATTTTGAGATTTTTTATCATTTCTTCAAAATTATCTGTAAATTTATCAATTCGCCCGATTGCAATTGCTGCAGAATAAAAAGGAATGTCCTTCAATGAATTGTAGGTCCCGTCAACAGGATCTAAAACTATGACGTATTCTGGCTTATTTTTGCCTATTTTTTTAAATCCTATTTCTTCGCTTATTAAAATTGCCGAGCAAACCTTTTCTATCGAATTTATAGCAACGTTTTCTGCGATTAAATCAATTCTCTTTGTCGGGGTGCCATCTGCCCCGATTTTGACGACTTCGTTAGATTTTTCCCATCCGATTAAAGGTTTAACACTTTTCTCGATGTCCTTGGCAATATTCAAAGCCATGTCCAACATGTCCATTTTTTCACCAATAGTACATAACTATTAATTATTATAAATAAATAACAAAAAACACAAAAATAAAATGGAAACTAAAAATTACGGTGAACAAATGCTAATTATCTTGACGGGACTCCCATCAGTTGGAAAATCGACGTTTTCAAAAGCAATTTCAAAAAAAATGGCTGAAAAAAATATCGATAACATCATACTCGGAACAGATTTAATTAGGGAAAGTTTTCCGGTTTGGAAAGAATCTTATGAAGAATTTATAAGGGATTCTAACAATTATTTAATAAAAGAAGCACTTGGAAACAATTTTAGCGTTATTGTAGATGATACAAATTATTACAATTCAAAAAGACGGGATTTAATGAATATTGCAAATGAATTTGACAGTAACTACGTTACAATATATCTTAAAGCGCCTTTGGATTTACTTTTGAAACGAAATATTGAAAGAGGGCAAAAAATCCCAAATGAAGTTATAAAAAATATGTACGAAAAGTTTGACACTCCTGGGACCAAATATGCGTGGGATTTACCAGATATTACAGTAGATACGACTGAAAAAATAGATCATGGCAAAATATTAAATCAAATTTTAAAAATAAATAAAAATAAAAGTTTAAAAATAAATGAAAATAAAATTCCAAAATCAGAACCCGTTGAAAGTAATTTACAAAAAATCGATAATATTACAAGAACTATTGTTGGAAATTTAATAAAAACCGGAAAAATCGATAAAAAAGATATAAAATTAGTTTCTGAACTGAGAAAATCTTTTTTAAAAGACTGTAAAAAAATTGAATCTGGGAATTTAGATTTTGAAAAAATTGAAAGATATTTTTTAAATTGTATAAATAAAAATTTAAAATAAAAATTATTTAGCTAGTTCAAAGTAAGCTTCTTCTGCTAACTCGTAAACTTTTTCTTCATCAATATTAACCATTTTTCCGGCATTTAACACGATTTTACCATCAATCACCACTGTATCAACTACACCGTTGAATGAATAAACTAAATGCGATTCGATGTTTTCTTTAGGCGTTAAATAAGGTTTTTTCATGTTGATAAGTACAAAGTCTGCGAGTTTTCCTTCTTTTATTTCTCCAGAATTGATATTAAGTGCTTTTGCACCGTTTTTAGTTCCAAACTCAAAAGCTTCTTTTGCAGTTACTGCAACAGGGTTTAAATTTACTCCTTTGTGTATCAAAGCTACTGCTTTTATTTCTTCGAATAAATTCATGTTGTTGTTACTTCCACAGCCGTCAGTTCCCAAAGTTACAGGAATGTTGTTTTCAAGTAATTTTAAAACTGGAGAAACCCCTGAAGCTAACTTTAAATTACTTACAGGATTGTGCGCCGCAAACATATTTTTTTCTTTCATTATTTGAATTTCTGAATCACTCAAATGAACGCAGTGTGCGCAGATTGTAGTTACATCCTCAAAAAATCCAAATGAATTTAGGTATTCAAAAGGTCGCATTCCTGTTCTTTCTACAACCTGATTTATTTCATCTAATGTTTCATTCATGTGAATATGAATTGGAACATTGAATTCCCTTGCAAGAGCATTTGTACTTTCTAAAATTTCTTTTGAACAAGTATATGGCGCATGAGGTCCTAACGCTCCAGTAATTCTTGAATTATTCAAATTTTTAATCATTTCAAGAGACTCTCTCGCAGTTTTTAATTCTTTTTCCCGTTTTTCTTCGTCAAATAAATCAATCATTCCGTATGCAATTGTTGATCGAATTCCTGTTTCATCAACTGCTTTGATTATCGAATCGAGGAAAAAATACATGTCGTTAAAAGCAGTGGTTCCGCTTTTAATCATTTCAATTGTTCCAAGAAGCGTTCCTGCGTAAACTATTTTTTCATTTAATTTTGATTCCATTGGCCAGATGTGTCCACTTAACCAGTCCATTAATGGAATATCATCTGCAACTCCCCTAAAGAGAGACATTGGAACGTGAGTGTGCGTATTTATTAATCCTGGAATTAAAACACAGTTTTTTCCATCGATTATTTCTGTTTCATCTTTTGAGACTTCTGAATTTGAAATATTTCCAATTTTTTTGATAATATTTCCTTCAACAAGCATATTCTGCTTTTTTCCATTAATAATCGCATCTTTTACTAAAATCATGAAAATCTACCTAATTTTAAAATAAGTTAATAATTAGTTAAAAATTATTTATTGAGTCCCAGCTCTTCGATTGTAACGAGAGGGATTAATTCAACGTTATTTTGAGCTAAATTCTCTTTTGCACCTTCCTGTCTATCAACAATTACGTAGATTTTTTTAACGTTTCCAGAAACTGCCCTTATCTCATCCACTGCCTTTGAAACGCTTCCACCAGTTGTTGTAACGTCTTCCATCACGATTACATTGTCACCATGATTTAATTCCCCTTCAATTTTATTTTTCGTTCCGTATTCTTTTGCCTTTTTTCTGATTATTAAAAGGTCTTTTTCAGTTTCTAGAGATACTGCTGTTGCAATTGAAACTGAACCTAATTCTACTCCTGCAATTTTTAAATTTTCAGTATTTTCATTTGAAACATAATAATTTACAAGTTTTGCGGCTGCTTTTAAAACTTTGGGATTCGTTGTAGCCTTTTTAATATCTACGTAATATTTACTCTGCTTTCCAGAGGCCAGTGTAAAGTCACCAAACTTCACGCAGTTTACATCTTTCAATAATCTTATCAATTCATTTTTTAAACTGAGTTCTTCCGCTGTTACCAAAAATATCACCTTATAATCCAAACAAAAAAGTAAAGTATAAATGCTATTTGAATATTATATTAAGGTAGTAGATATATCTTTTCTCAAAAAAGTACACGGTGATTGAATGAGTGCTCCAACTAAATTAATAGCACTGTTTGTTTTAGCAGCACTCTGCACCATACCAATAACTTACGGTATGGTTGTAGACGACCCTTTAATTGTAGTAAACAGCGAAAAAGTCGATAAAGAATACGCAGAACTTTTAATGGATAAATATTATTCAAAAAGAACCTTGGAAATAAATTCAGATAATGAAATCGTTGTTACTGAAAATATAATTTATAATGTTCCCGCACTTGATGAATTTGAAATTAACGATGGTAAGGGCAATTTGTTAGTCGAATTTACAAAATCTGGCGAAACAGTTACTTACAAAAACTTTGAATATGAAGAAGAACTCGAATCAGACGATGAAGGGGACGAAGTAACATTTATGGGAAAAACTTATAAACTTATAGAATACGATGAAGATGAAAAAATAGTTCTCGGAAACAAAGTCGAAGATACTGAAACTACTGAAGAATTCAGTTACGATGCATTTACATTTAAAATAATCGGTATGGATAGCACCGGACAAATTTTAGTAAGTGTTTATGAAGGTAGTGATAGAATTGAAAATGTTAAAATGTATCCTGATGATACCTACTTTGTATCTGGCTCAAAAATTTCAATATACTATGATGAATATATGGAAAGTGGAGATACCCCTTATTTCTTCTTTGAAATCTATGATTCCCTCGAAATCGAAGATGGGGAAACAATATCCGGATATAGTAACATTGATACAGACCTCGATGGTAAAAGAATAAATTTAGAATACGAAAGTCCAAAAAGTCTATCCCAAAACTTTGAATTATTAAACTACAAAGTAGAACTTACAGATGTAAGTGACGAAGACTTAACGGTATTTTTTACAGTAACACAGAATTTAAACTACGAATTTGATATGGATGAAGGTACAAAATACTTCGGAAATAACATATTTGCAGTAAAAATAGAAAATGATGAAGATGACGATTCTGACGATGAATCATACCTCTATAAAAACAATAAAAAGTACAGTGAAATTGTCGATTACCAAGGTTCAGTCCAGTTAGTTGATCAGGATGAACTGTTAAGTGCTTCTTCAGATTTAATATTAATTGGTGGACCTGTTTCAAACAAAGTTACAGAAAGTATTCAAAACAGTTTAAGCGTTGAAGTTACAAACGACTACCCTGGAGAAGGAAAAGGAATAATTCAAACAATTACTAATCCAAACAATGACGAAAGTACAATATTGGTTCTTGCAGGATCTGACAGGGATGGAACAAAAGCCTGTGTATTGGCACTTAATCAGGGCCTCTATTCAGGATCTGGCAATTTAGTCGTAAAATTAACTGGTGATGACAGCGTAAGTGTTATCTAATCCCAGAACCTGCGGTTCTTGGAACTCCCTTTAAAATACATATTATTTTTAATTCTTTCTTTAATAAATCTCAAAGAAAGATTTCGCGGTGGTTTTATGAAAAAAATCGATTTTGATACAATTTCTGCAATTATTTTAGAAGAATTTAAAACATACACTGGAGAAGAAATCGAACCTCTCTGGGCATTTGAAACATTTGATGTTCAAAAAGATAGTATTGTCGGATTTATCGGTCCAATGGATGTTAAAATTGAAAATATGAAAGATTTAAAAGATGTTAAAGAAGAAAAATACATAGCAGTTCCAATTCAATCATCAGAAGCCATTAATTTTATCGTTGAACATTTTGATAATCCAGATTTAAAAATGACATATTTAAGACAGAGAATATTTGTATCAATTGCAAAAGATGTAATTGAAAATCACTCCAATTTAAAATTAAAAAAATCTGGAGATGACCTTTATTTTGATGAAAAGAAATTGTCTGTTTGTATTGCATGCAGGGGGATTTCTTCTGGAAAAATCCATCTTGGAATAAACTTAAAAAGTGATTCTGTTCCATCGCACGTTTCTGCAGTAGGGTTAAATGATATGGGAATTGAAAATGTTTTTGAAATTATGGAAGAAATTGCAATTGAATATTCAAAAGAAATGTCAAAAATTGAAAAAGATATTCGAAAAACGCTTCCTTTATTTTAAATTTAATTATTTTTATTTTTTGTATTTTGAACCCTGTTTTGAATTTCTTCTTGCAAGTTCTTTTGAAACTTCATTTAAAATTCTGAGTCGTCTTAAAGACCATTCTGGAGATATCTTTATTTCATCAGGAACTTTATCCTTTGAAACTCTTTGGATAATTACATAAGGAGATAAATGTTCTAAAAAATCAGAAACCAGGTGAATGTACTGTTTTTCATCAAGGGATTTGTATTCCCCTTTCCAGTATATTTCTTCGAGTTCAGTGTTTTCAATAACTACTAGCGGGTATATTTTTAGCGCATCAATTTCTAGATCAGACAACATTTTTGAAGTTTCCATCATCATGTTCCAGCTTTCATCAGGAAGTCCTAAAATTATATGCCCACAAACTAAAATTCCCCTTTTTTTACATTCTATCAGAACGCGTCTTATATCGTTCGAAGAATGCTTTCTGTTTAAAAAATCAAGAGTTTTGTCATGCATCGTCTGGATTCCTAGATCAATCCAGATTTCATAGCCTTGTTTTACATAATTTTCTAAAATATCTAGTTTTTCATCTTCAAGACAGTCTGGCCTAGTTCCGATTGAAATTCCAATAACATCCTCAAAAGAAAGTGCATAATCCCAAAGTTCTTTTAGTCTTTCTGGAGTTCCGTGGGTATTGGTTCCGGGGTAAAAATAAACATAAAATTTTCCAATTCCCTTTTCCTTATTTTGTTTTACCTGGGTTTCGATCTGATCTTTTAACGAATATTTAATATTACAGTATTCAACACTTATCGGGCGACCCATTTTCGGGCAGAAAATACAGCCTCTTGTATCGATTGTACCGTCTTTATTTGGACACGAAAATCCTGCATCAACTGGAACTTTGAATGTTTTATAATCCCTTTCTCTTTTCATATAGAGTCCATACTGGGCTATTAAAAAACCATCTTTGTAAATTCTATCTACAATATTTTTATCTATTGAACTACTACTATTTCTGTAAATTTGAGCGCCCGTGTTCATGAAACCACCGAAAACTAAATTATAGGATATATTAAATAATTGGTGTTTATATTGTTATATGTTTATAATGGTGAAAATGATGGAACTTCACAATGATGAGAAAAGATTATTAAAAGCATTTCAGGAATCTAATGAAAAAATAATGAATTTAGAAGAACTTTCAAAATATATTGAAAAAGAAAAAGTCATGAGAGCAGCATTTTGGCTTTCTGGACGAGATTTTCTTGAAATTATTGAAAATAAAACCAAGATATGTGAATTAACCGAACTTGGTAACCAATCTTTAGATTTAGGAATTCCGGAGAGAAAAGTTGCAAATTATATCAAAGAAAATAATTTAGAATCAATTCCAATAAAAGACCTTTCAAAAATTTTGGAAAAGGATGAAACAGGGGCCGCACTTGGTAATTTGAAGAAAAAAGGATTAGTTGCGATCGATAAAGGAAATATCGTATTCAAAGATTTAGATTACGTTGATATTGAAGAAGAAGTACTAAAAAAAGCTTCGGAAGATTTTAATTTATCAAATTATTCTGAAGATGAAGTTAAAATAATTGAAAACTTGAAAAAAAGGGGTTTCTTAAAAATAAACGAAGTAGTTGACAGAAGTTTTGAACTTAAAAATGCAGGAATTGATTTTATTAAAAAGCCAATAGAAATAAAGGAAGAAATCACACAACTTACACGGGAAATGATTGTAAGTGGAAAATGGAATGACTATTTCATAAGACCGTATGACGCAAAAATTCCAACTGAAGAACTTTATCCTGCAAAAGCACACCCCATGTCAAAAATAATTCAGGAAGTTAATGAAGTTTTGATATCAATGGGTTTTAAAGAAGTGAAAAGCCAGATTGTCCAAACGGAATTCTGGAACTTCGATACGTTATTTGAACCACAAGACCACCCTGCAAGAGATATGCAAGACACATTTTTTGTAAAATATCCAAACACAGGAACAGTTCCAAAAGATTTGCTTGAAAAAGTGAAAGGAATTCATGAATGTGGAACCATTGGTGACGAAAAAATTTCAAAAGGCTGGTGCTATAACTTCGATGAAAACGTTTCTGAAAGAACAGTTTTAAGAACACACACGACTGTTTCATCGATAAAATACCTTGCATCGCTTTCAGAATGTGAACGAGAAAATGCGCAAAAAGTATTTTGCATCGATAGAGTATTTAGAAACGAAGCAATTGATTACAAACACCTGCCAGAATTCTACCAGTGCGAAGGAATCGTAATGGCTGAGGATGTTAATTTCGACAATCTTGTTGGAATTTTAAAAGAATTTTTACAAAAATTAGGATTTGAAAAGGTAAGAATAAGACCTGCATACTTCCCATTTACAGAGCCTTCACTTGAAGCTGAAGTTTATATGGAAGGAAAAGGCTGGCTTGAACTTTTGGGTGCGGGAATATTTAGGCCTGAAGTTTTAGAACCATTTGGAATTAAAAAACCAGTTCTTGCATGGGGTATTGGACTCAGCAGACTTGCAATGTTAAGATTAGGCCTTACAGATATTCGTGAGCTTCACAAAAACGACATGCAATGGCTTAAAAAAACCGTTATCAGTGAAGAGTAAGTTGATAGTTAGAGGTTTTTCCATGAATATCGAAGAAACCATAAAAACTGCATATGGAGAATCACTAAACAGTGCACGCTTTGGGGATAAATTTGAAGAAATTGATGCCATTCAAAGCATAATAAAAAGTGCAAAAAGCGTTGTTGTGGCAACAAGAAATGAAAAGAAATTTAAAGTAGTATTTAATATTATCTCTAAGATTACAGATGCAAATATATCAATGATTGAAATTCCAACAAATTCTGCAGATTTAACCCGTATGCCTGCAGTAAGTAAGGGTTTGATTGCTGTGGATTCTTCGGATGCAGACATAATTATATCCCGTGGAAGGCTTGGAATTCCAGGTTCTGGATCTTTTCTTCTTATTATGGATAAAAAGGGAAGAATTTTAACAGGATCTATTTCCCCATCATCAATTATTCATAAAAATCCAATTGATAAAACTGTAGAGTTGGAATTAATTAATGCTCTTGAAAGAATCGGTATCAAGGTGAAAAAATGAATTACGGAATTACCGAAAGCGTAAAAACTACTCGATCGAAAATAAAAATAAAAGACATTGTTTCAGATGTTGTTGAAAAAAAGGCAAATGCAATTAAATACTTCTTGGAAGGCGAAGAATTTAAACAAGCTGTTGTCTTTGGCGCGTATCTTTCAGGAAGCTACATTGCATACACCCTTTTAAAAGACTGTGATGAAGTTATCATCGTTGATATCCAGCCACATTTGCAGGACATTCTATTTAACGAAGGAATAAAATTTATGGACTTAAACAGATTACAACTTGAATTGAGAAACGGAACCTCGATCGATCCAGACTTAGTAATTGATTTAACAGGCCTTGGAGGAGTATCTCCGGATTTACTTTCCAAATTCAATCCAAAAGTATTGATTGTCGAAGATCCAAAAGGAAACCACGATAAAGGAATCTCAAAAATAGACAATACTGATAAAAGACTCTGTGTAGGGGATAAAAAAGGAATTTTAAAAACATACAGGTCATCTAAATTTTCAAAAACCTCTGGAACCATGACCCTTGTTGTTGACATTATTATGGAGTCATGTAAAGAAATTAATGAAATAGATGGCGTATTGTACACAATTCCAAATTTAAAATACTTCGAAGGAACCGTTTTTCACGAAAAGAACGTAAAAAAGTTTTTAACTGAATTGAACATGCCTGCAATAACGGTAAGTTCAATAGATCATGTTGAATATGAACTTGAAGAAGCGCTTTCTAAAAATATTTCAAGAGTAAATTCCTTTGTAAAGGAAATTTAAATTCTTTTTTTAAATCTTTGAAACTACGATTTCAAGTGCTTCCATAAATGCATTTTTTTCGGCAATAATAACTGCAACAGGTATTCTTACAACCTTTTCAATGCTGGTACTTACAATCGGGGCACAGACTATTGCTTTTACACCCTCTCTTTCTGCATATATTGCTGAAACGATACAGTCTTCAAGTGTACTTGCAGGATATTCTTTCAAAAGATAAGTTTTTCCATTTACTGCTATCCTTTTTGTACTTATTTTATTAAGTGATGGCCTTGCTGCAATCAGGGCTATTTTTTCTTCTGATGAATCCTCTTCTTCAAAGCTTTTTATAGTATTTATGATTTTTTTAAGAGTTGATATTCTAAAATCCTTTTCATTTGTGATTTTATAAAGTGTACTGTACGGTATATCAGATATTTCAGAAAATTCCTTTAATGGAACGTCTAATTCAAGGAGAACCTTCTTAAATTCATCCGTAAACTTATCTGAACCCACACTCAATAAAAGTCGTTCATGCGCCCGCATAGGTCCCACCTAAATACTAAAAAAGAAAAATTTTTAAAATTATACGATGTAGTCAATTCCAAGTGAACCTTTAGCCTTCTTGGCTGAACTTGGAATTATTTTTGCAGGAGATCTTCCACCGCCGATTATATTAGGGGACTTGACTCCAGTAATAATTGCCATTACTCTTATTGCTCCGTCCATTGAAGGGTCAAGCCTTGAACCCCAAATAACATTAGCATTTATGTCCATGCTGCTTGTAATTCCTTCACCGATTCTGTTAGCTTCACCCAGGGTTAAATCAGGACCGCCCGTGATGTGTATTAATGCACCAGTTGCCCCTTTGTAATCAATATCTAAAAGTGGACATTGTAATGTGTCTTTTACAACTTTTTCTACTCTGTCACCTTTAGTATCGTAGTCAACCTCACCAACACCAATCATTGCGACTCCACCATCGGTCATAACCGCTTTGACGTCTGCATAGTCAATATTAATCAAGCTCTTTAATGAAATTGTTTCCGTTATTCCTTTGACTGCCTGAGCAATGATTTCATCAGCTACCCTGAAAGCCTCGTTCATAGGTAAATTTGGAACAAAATCAACAAGTCTATTGTTATCAATCACAATAACCGTATCACAGCTTTCAGTAAGTCTTCTAAGTCCTTCATCAGCTTTTTTAAGTCTTGCTCTTTCGATTTTGAATGGATAAGTTACAACACCGATAACTACAGCACCATTTTCTTTTGCAATTTCAGCTACAACTGGAGCAGAACCAGTACCTGTTCCACCGCCCATTCCTGCTGAAACGAATATTAAATCTGCACTTTTTATAACATCTTCAAGAACGTTTTTGGCAAGTTCTGCGGATTTCTTTCCGATTTCAGGATATCCGCCTGCACCTAATCCCCTTGTAAGGGTTGAACCAATTAATATTTTTTTGTCTGCATTTATGTGTTCTAAATGCTGTTTATCGGTGTTAATTGCAATGGTTTCAGCACCTTCAATGCCAATTTCGCTTAATCTGTGAATGGTATTGTTTCCAGCACCACCGCATCCAACAACAAGAATTTTAGCATTCCCAAAATCCTCTTTTGACATCTGGGTGTTGTATAGTTCATCATTATTTTTGGACAAAGCTTCTTTTACAAGTCTCATATTAATCCTCCAAAGCGGTGAAGATGGTTGTGTAAATTACTTTTAGTATGTTAACAGTCAAAAAATTGTTTTTACTAAATATATACCCTCTTTTATGCTATATAATAGTTTTTATATGGATTTGGCATGCCTATCGTTATCAATTATATTAAATATTATCGTAAGGTATATAAACCTAAACACTTAAACCTTGATGTGGCTAGGCTGGGAAGTTAGGCGTTTCCTGTAACTCGAAATCGCCTTTGCGAGAGCCGAAAACTTGAGGGCGGTTTTAAATTCTGTCATTCATTCTCAAGTTTTGTGTAGACATTTCGTCCTTTGGGGTAAGATGGCAGAGGAACCTTTTTTGGAAGAAAAAGACAAACCTCTTTTATCTTTCGAACCCCGTCAGGCCCGGAAGGGAGCAGCGGTAGAGAGAACTTCAACGCTCAGAGGGTTGCGGAATCGAGCAGGACTTGGGGTACAATGGGTTTCAGGGTTTCTTACCCACCTCAAGGAAGCCACTTTTTATTTTATAATAGATTTTTGCAATTATTCAACTTTTAAGTTTTTTCAGGGTAAACAATGATTATCGGACTCATTTCAGATACACACATTCCAGAAAGAGCTAAAAAACTTCCAAAAGAAATTTTTGAACACTTTTCAGATGTAGATTTGATAATACACTGCGGCGATGTAACGTCTGAATCTGTTTTAAATGATTTAAAAAAAATCAGTGAACTTTTGGTTGTTTCTGGAAACATGGATTGTATGAATTATCCAAAAGAACTGGAAGTAGTTATTGAAAATTTCAAAATAGGAATAATTCACGGAAATCAGATCCATCCGCGTGGAGATACATTAAAAATGAAGTATCTATGCCTTGAAAAAAACTGGGATATTTTAATTTCTGGTCACACTCATACTCCAAGGATCAAAGAAATAACTGTTGAAAATAAAAAAATACTGCTTTTGAATCCTGGAAGCCCGACTGTTCCAAGATATCCATTAAAAACCATTATGAAATTAAAAATAGAAGAAAAAAAAGTTAATGCAGAGTTAATTCCCATAAAATAAAAAAATTATTTTCTTGAAGTTAATTTCTTAAGTTTTGAAACAAGTTCCGCTCTTTTGTTTTCTATTGTATTTTCGTAGTAATCAAGTGCCTTTGTAGGACATACTTCCATGCATATTTCACTGCCCCGTTCAACACAACCGTCACATTTTACTGCAACTTTTTTGCATTTATCAATTTGTATTGCTCCAACAGGGCATACTTCAGCACATAATGCACATCCGATACATTTTTCAGATTCTATTACAACCTTGTCGTCTATTTTTTTGATTGCATCTTCCGGACATACGTTAAGACATGGCGCATCTTCACAATGCATACATCTAATTGGAATTCCCTCAAACACGTGAATTGCGTTTATAGGACATGCCCTTTCGCACTTTTTGCAATCTACGCATAAGTCAATATTTGGCATTACCTTCATAACTTCACCAGATTATTTTAAGGATTACATCTTGATGATGCAGTAACTAAAGAAAGAAGTCCTTTTTTATTTTTGGATTTTCCTTTAGGGCCCAAAACTGTTAAATTTTCAATATTTTTCAATTTTTTATCCATTACTAATTCGTCAACATTTACAACTTCGAGACATCTTTTACTGCATGCTTTAACACATGCCTGTTCATCTCTTCCAAAACACAAATCGCACTTGTGTGCAGTCTTTCCACTGATGTATATTGCACCAAACGGACATGCCATTGCACAGAGTCCACATCCAATGCATGATTCTTTATCGAGGTAAATTACGCCATCTTTTGATTCGATAGCAGAAACCGGACATACTTCCATACATGGCGATGAAGTACAGTGCTGGCATACTACTGGCAAGTACCTTCCTTCGTGCTCCCAAATGCTGATTCCACTAACTTCGTGAACTTCAGAACATGCTTTAACACAATCCCCGCAGTTATCACAAGCTTCGTTAACCATCATTACTTTTTTCATGATCGCACCTTAAAAAATGTTAATTAAAGACCGTATTCGTCGCATTTCATGTCGATGGTCTCTTGGATTACTGAAATATCTTCGGGTTTTAAGTGTCTGTATCTTTTCTGCACTTTTAAGTATTCTTCAATTGGTTTTCTTTTCAATGGCTTGTAATTTAACTTAAATTCACCATTTTCAATTTCGAAAAGTGGCCAAACACCAGTTTCAACTGCAAGTCTACCCATTTCAACCGTGTTTTCAGCAGGGTATCCCCAACCAGTAGTACATGGCTGAAGTACCTGAATGAATGCAGGGCCGTTTACTTCGCATGCTTTTTTAACTTTGTTCATGAAGTCTTCAGGATAGCTTATTGATGCTGTTGCAATATAAGGAATTCCGTGAGCAGCCATGATCATTGGCATGTCTTTTTTAGGCCTGTTTTCTCCACGGATATGGCTTCCAGCAGGCGATGTTGTTGTTGATGCCATGAAAGGTGTTGAACCACTTCTTTGAACGCCTGTGTTCATGTAAGCTTCGTTATCGTACATGATGTATACCATATCATGTCCTCTTTCCATTGCACCACTTAATGCTTGAAAACCGATATCTGCAGTACCACCATCACCACCAAATGCAATGACGTTTACTTTTTCTTCGCCGTATTTTCCTTTCTTTCTTTTTAAAGCAACTACCGCTCCTTCAATACCACTTGCTACTGCAGCAGCATTTTCAAATGCAACGTGAATCCAAGGAACTCTCCACGCAGTTTCAGGATAAGGTGTTGTCATAACCTCAAGACATCCGGTAGCATTTGCAACGATTGTATTTTTTCCAGCAGCTTTTAAAGCGAGTCTTGCGACAATTGCTGCACCACAACCTGCACAGCCCCTGTGTCCTGGAGCAAATAATTCTTCTCTTGGAAATTGGCTTCCAGTCATAATATCACCAAATAAATTATTCTTCCTTCAATCCGACCCAGTTTGTTTTTCCGTCTTCAGATGTTTCTACATCCACGTAAATTCCTAAAATATCTTCAGGAGTAATATCTCTTCCACCAAGACCTACGATGTAATTTACGGTCTTTTTATCTTTCAAAAATGATGCAACGTCCGCATAAATTGCACCTTTGTTCATACCAAGGCTTATGCTTTTATCGAGAATTGCAACATTTTTAGCATTTTTGAGTGCATCTTTAATCATTTCAACAGGGAGTGGTCTGTAGCATCTTATTTTCAATAAACCGATTTCTACGCCTTCTTTTTTCTTAAGGTCGATCATATCTTTAATGGTTCCACAAATTGAACCCATTGCAACAATTACGTTTTCTGCTTTTTCCAAATTGTAACTTTCAATGAGCCCGTTTCCGTAAGCCCTGTTGAATTTTTCTGCAAAAGCGTCGTGAACGTCTGCAATAACTTTTTCAGCGTTTCTCATTGCAGTTTCAATTGCGTATCTTGTTTCCATGTAGTAATTTGGATCACCAAGCGAACCTTGAGTCATTGGTTTTTTAGGGTCCAAGTATGCATGTTTTGGTTCATAACTTCCGATAAAATCGAGTACACTTTCCTGTTTTGGAAGAGTAACTGGTTCTACGGTGTGTGTTAAAATAAAACCGTCTAAATTTACCATAACTGGAAGAAGAACTTTTTCATCTTCTGCAATTTTAAATGCCTGAATAACCAGATCTAAAACTTCCTGATTGTCTTCAGCATATAGTTGTATCCATCCAGTATCTCTTTGAGATAAACTGTCTTGCTGGTCGTTCCAAATGTTAATTGGTGCAGATAATGCCCTGTTTGCATTCATCATTACAACTGGAACTCTCATTCCTGCTGCAGCAAATAAAACTTCGTGCATTAATGCTAAACCTTGTGATGATGTTGCAGTAAATGTTCTTGCACCTGTTGCACTTGCCGCAATACTTGCACTCATTGCAGAATGCTCACTTTCCACTTTGATGTATTCTGCATTTAATTCACCATTAGCTACAAAATCTGCAAGTTTTTCTACACATGTGGTCTGCGGCGTAATTGGATATGCTGCAATAACATCTACATCTGCAAGCTTTGCAGCTTCAGCAGCTGCAGAAGTTCCTGTGATAACTTTAACTTCAGACATGATATCCTCCTTAAATCAGTATTATTTTTCTTCCCTTTCTGTTTTTATCGCTTTTACAGGGCATTCTTTCTCGCAAATGAGACATCCTTTACAGTAGTCATAATCAATTTCGAATTTTCCGTCTTTTTCTTGGATGCAACCTTCAGGACAGAAAATGTAACAATTTTCACATTTTACACATTTTTCTTGGTCCAAAACTGGCTTGAATACTCTCCAGCTTCCAGTTTTATTGTTTGCTGAACTTCCAGGTTCATAAATAATTGTTCCTGTGTTTACCATATAATCACCTTTGAAATTACAGACCTTTTATTAAATTGTATGCTTTTTCTGCTGCTTCTGCATTTTTAGGTCCTAATTTACCAGGAAATGTTTCTAAAATTGCTTTTTTAAGTGATTCAATAGTAACTTCTCCAGTAATTCCAGCAAAAGCTCCACAAAGTACTGTGTTTACAATAGGAACCCCAAGAACTTCTAATGCTATTCCTGTAGCATCTATTGTTTGAACATCGTAACCATTTAGATCTATGTCTTTTAATGTGTTTATCAATATTTTTCCGCCGTCTTTAAGCCCGCTTGTAACGTCTACTGAATCCATTAATGTTGGATCCTGTACTATTACATAATTTGGTTCGTAAATTTGGCTCCTCAATCTTATTTTCTCATCGTCAATTCTTGTAAATGCCATTACGGGAGCCCCTCTTCTTTCCACACCAAAGAATGGAAAAGCCTGGCAGAACTTACCGTCGTAGAATGCAGCTTTAGCAAGAATTTGAGCCGCTGTTACTGCACCCTGTCCCCCTCTTCCGTGGAATCTAACTTCAATCATTAATTCACCTCAAAATAACCTCTGCAATGAAACCAAATTCATAATCATCATTATTAATCGTTACAATTATTATTATATAAAGGTTTTCACTATTCGCATATTGACGAAAAAATTCTCGAAAATATGCTAAAATGTTACGTTATTTAACGTTTTAATTTTTCACAATAAGAATTATGAATTCACAGTTATGTATAAAAGTATTAATCGTGAAAATGAATTAAAAATGGAAAATAAAAAAGATAATTTTGTGGTTAAATGGTAGAAATTGATAATATTATTACCGATGAAAAAATAGAAAATTACTTTGAAAGAACAAAAGAAGCAATATCAATTATAAAAAACGGATTGCCCCCTGAAAAAAGTCTTTTATCAGACGTTGCTTCCGACTTTTTGTTAATGATCGATTGCTATTTTGAAGATGCAAAAACATTTATAGATAAAGGGGATTATATAAATGCATTCGCTTCGTTGAATTATGCTTACGGCTGGATTGACGCCGGAGCACGGCTCGGAATTTTTAATGTAGGAGACGACGACGTGAGATTTACACTAGCAAAATAGCGAGATTTCGGTGAGATAACATGGGAAATTACCACGTAACATTGCAAGCGTCATATATTGCAAAAAACGTTGAAGATGTAGAAGATGCGATCGGGGTTGCAATATCCCAGATTGGAAAACTTCTAAATAAAGGAAGCTTGGACTACGTAGACATCGATGTTGGGCTTACCATATGTCCAAAATGTGGTGAACCAATTGATTGTGTACTCGTAGTTGCAAAAACTGCGATTGTAGGTATTTTACTTTCGATGAAAGTTTTTAATGCAGAAAGTCCTGAACACGCAGTAAGGATTGCAAAATCTTCAATCGGAAGAGCTTTAAAAGATATCCCGTTAGAAGACGTGGATGTCGTAGAAATCTAAATTTTTCTCTTTTTTTAAGTTTTAAACGAATTTTATATTGTAAATTTAATTTTTAATGATGATTTTCCGTTTTTTGATTATTATAATGATTAATTATGATATTTTTTTCAGAAAGTTATATAACTTATGTTCTTATTAGTAAACTATTGTACGTAAATTAAGATATTATATTCATAAAATATGAATAAAAAATAGAACTGGTGAGTTATGAAATCATTATATATGGTATTGTTAACACTGCTCAGCCCCCTTTCAAATGTCGTCGATATTGAAAACGAATATCAAATTACCGGCGTTTTGACTGTTGGAGTATATCCTGATCTAACCCCATATACCTATGAAGAAAACGGGGAATTAAAGGGGTTTGAGATTGATTTGATAAATGAAATAGCCAAAAGAATCGAGGTAACTCCAGAATTTATACTATATAATTACACTAACGAACCATACGAAGCGGTAAAAAACAAACAAATAGATTGTGCAATATCTTCAAACTTTTTATCACGTAATAATGACAATATAGAATATTCGAGAACGTATTTAAGTACCTATGAAGTATTAATGTGTGAAAAAAGTCAGAAATTCTTCAGACTCGAAGATTTGAAAGATAAAAAAATAGGAGTACTTAAAAATTCTAAAGCTGAAGAAAAAGCGAAATATCTTCTTAGAAGTATGAATTTTGAAATAATAACTTATGACAATCCAAAAGATATTGAAAATGACATTGGATCTGGAAATTTAGATGCTGCAATTTCAGATAAACACCACCTGAATTACATTCAGAAAGAAAGTGATTCATTGAAATTTGTCCAAGAACTCGACATCAAATACGTGAGTATGGTAATAAATTCTAAAAACCCTGAATTAACTGAAAAAATTGATGAAATTCTTCTGGAAATGGAAGAAGATGGAACATATCAAGAAATATACGATAAATGGTTTGGAAATCTAGAAAAATCTCTTTAATTTAATTATTTTAAAAACGGGAGGATACACATGATTAATGAAATAATTGGATATTCCATTGTAAAAAACACGAAAATATCATCTGAATTTTTAGCATACACTCAAAATTTTTCACGAACTATGAATTCAGATTTTAAAAAAGTCGATCCAATGCTTTATCTTGATTTAGTAATGGAAACCATGCACATATTTAGAATTCTTGAAGATGAACTCGATTCTATCTCGCTTTTAAATAATGAAAAAAACACTCTGGACTTATTTAAAGGATACAAAAAATGGAATTATTTAAAACCTTATGACAACAATTACATCATGTTTGCTACGCTAAAATCGGAAAAATTTGGAATTGAATACCTATTGCTAAAACCATCAGAATTAAAAAAGTTTGAAAATGACTTTGAAATTGTTTATTCAGCGATCTTGCCAAATAAATATGCGATAAAATCGTTATACCGAATATTTATGAAAGCCGCAAACAAACTATCGACATCTAAAAATTAATAAAAAAAATAATTTAATAATTTTTTTCAAACTCAATCATTGCACTGAGTACTTTTTCATCTTCAAGAGGTGCCCCTTGGATTTGTAATCCCACAGGAACCCCACTAATGTTACCACATCTAACAACTCCTGAACATATTCCGCAGATGTTTGTTGGAACCGTTAATACATCGTATGCATACATTTCCATCGGAGATAAATCTTCACCGAGTTTGTGTGGGAGCTTTGGTACAGTTGGGCCAACTATCAAATCAGCACTGTTGAAAAGTCCAAGCATTTCTTTTTTCATTGATTTTCTTGCTTGAAGTGCTTTTTTGTAGTATTTTCCACTGAATTCCTGTTCACTGATGTGTTTTCCGATCAAAATTCTCCTTAAAACTTCTTCGCCACAAGCTTCTTCGATGAATTCTCCGTATCTTCTTCCATCGTATTTTCTGGTTGCAGAGAAAAATTCAACGTAGTTTATGAGGTAGTAAGTTGGAAGAGCAAGATCAATATATTTGTAGCTTAAATCAACGATTTTACAGCCCATATCTTTGAAAACTTCAATTCCTTTTTCAATTTCATTTCTGATTTTTTCATCAGTTACGTCCATGAATTCTTTTACAACACCCACTTTGTAATTTGAAATATCCTTTTTTTCGAATTTCGGTGTTTCGAGTGAAGTGCTGTCAGACCTGTCAATTCCTTTTATTGCGTTTGTTAAAACTAATGCATCTTCTGCATTTTTGGTTAATGGGCCAATCTGATCAAAACTCATTGCAAGGTCGCACAAACCCTGTCTTGATACTACACCATATGAAGGTTTGAATCCCACAATTCCACAGTGGCTTGCAGGGTTTCTAATACTTCCCCCCGTGTCGCTTCCAATTGCCATATCACATAAATCTGCAGCGACTGCCGCAGCACTTCCCGAACTACTTCCACCAGGAATTCTATCCAATGCAGCAGGATTTTTTGTTGGACCATAACAGGATGTTTCACCACTGCTTCCGCCTGCAAACTCATCCATGTTTGTCATTCCAACAATCAACGCCCCCTGTGATCTTAATTTTTTAACAACAGTTGCATCGTAGGTTCCAACATATTTTTCAAGTGTTTTTGATGCACATGAAATTTTGTAGCCTTTTACATTTATGTTGGACTTTACCGCAACTATTTTTCCGTAAAGGGGTTTATTCTTAAGATCGTCGTTTTTTTCCAGTTCTTCTGCTTCTTTTAGAACTTTCTCGCTGTTAACATCAATAAAAGCATTAACATCAGACTTCTCGATTTTTTCCAAGTAATCGGAAACTCTGTCAGTAATCATTTAATCACCTAAATTACAAGTCCTATAGATTTATCCATTTTACGTATAAAAAAGTATTGAGACAAATTATCATTTCAAAACTCTAAATTGCAAAAATCACTGGTTTGAATTATTTCTTTAAAAATATAAAAAATAAAAAAAAGTATTGGATTGTTAATTAATTGTTAATTTAAGCGTTTTTGGTTTCATTTTTCCTTATTTCATTGAAAGCTTTTGTTTCGCTAACAACTACTCCGGAAAGTAATAATAAACCAATTAAGTTTGGAATTGCCATTGCTCCGTTTAAAGTATCTGCAATGTTCCATACAAGTGGTAAACTTGCGGTTGCACCCCAGAAAGCAACTAAAACGAATGCAATCCTGTACAACCTAATTCCTTTTGTACCAATTAAATATTCGAAACATTTTTCACCGTAGTAGGACCATCCAAGCACAGTTGAGTATGCGAAGAATACGAGACCGATTGTAACGATCAATCCACCCATTGGCATTAATGCATCGAATGAAGCTGCGGTTAAAGATGCACCTGTTAAGTCTGTAAGACCAGGGAATGCTTTTAAACCTGCGATTGTTAAAACTAATCCTGTAATTGAACATACAATGATTGTATCGAGGAATGTACCGGTCATTGAAACTAATGCCTGTCTTCCAGGGTGGTCTGTCTTAGCAGCTGCTGCTGCAATTGGTGCGGAACCAAGACCTGCTTCGTTTGAGAATACACCTCTTTTAACCCCCCACATGATTGCAGTACCGATTAATGCACCGAATCCTGCATCGAAGTTAAATGCTGAGGAGAATATTGTTGCAAAAGCTGGAAGAATGTAACCAATGTTCATTGCAAGAATTACCAATCCTGCTAATATGTAAAATACAGCCATGAAAGGTACGATAATACCTGTAGCTTTACCGATACTTTTAATACCGCCTAAAATAACTGCAGCTGTGAATACTGCGAGAATAAATCCTGTAATTAATGGATCAACACCGAAGTTTGATGCCACTGCATCAGCAACTGAGTTCGTTTGAACCATGTTACCAATACCGAATGCAGCAAATGCACCAAAGAATGCGAATGCAACCCCTAAAATTTTTCCAAGTCCGTGATCAGGGAGACCTTTTTCAAGGAAGTACATTGGACCTCCTGCCATTTCCCCGTTGTCATCAACAGTTCTGTATTTAATTGCAAGAACTGCTTCTGCGTATTTTGTAGCCATTCCGAAGAATGCGGTGACCCACATCCAAAATATTGCTCCAGGTCCACCGAGAACGTATGCAGTTGCAACCCCTGCGATGTTTCCTGTACCGATTGTTGCTGCAAGTGCAGTCATTAATGCCTGAAAGTGTGAGATATCCCCTTCTGAGGTTTTATCTTGATTTTTTGAAAATGCAAGTTTTAATGCGTAAGGCAAGGTATGAATTTGCATAAAACCCAGCCTGAGTGTTAAAAAGATCCCTGTACCCAAAAGGAGTACGAGCATATAGGGGCCCCAAACAAAACCATTAACGGTATTAACAAGCGAAACAAAATCCACTATATCCACTCCGAGTTTTTTTTCGATTTTTAATGTTTAATCATTACAGATATACCTTTCAAGTTATATGAAAGGTCATTTATATGAATTTTTATTTTGAATTTTGTGGTCACCGGAACGCATATTCCGGCAATATATAAATTGTGTAGATTGGTATATAAATGTAACGGATTTAAATACTTGAATTTATAGATTGTTAGGACTAAAAAAAAGAATTATTGTAGGTATTTTCTTGGAACTCTGCTTGCCACCATACAAACAAGTTCATAATTTATGGTTCCCAATTTTTCACCAAACTCTTCGATTGGTATTGTTTCATTTTCCTGAGTTCCAAATATTGTAACAACGTCTCCCACTTGAACATTTTCAATATATGAAACATCGATCATGCACTGATCCATACATATTCTGCCAATAACTGGAACCCTTGATCCATGAATCAAAACGTATCCGTTCTTTAGCATTCTTGTAAATCCATCAGCATAACCTATTGGAAGTGAGGCAATTTTTGAGGGTTTTTTGGTTTCAAATGTGCATCCATAACTTATTTTCGTGTTTTCTGGAACTTCTTTTACGTGAGTTACGAGAACTTTTAAACTCATCGCAGGTTTTAAATTAATCCGTTCTTTATGGACTAATTCTGAAGGGTAAAGCCCATAAAGGATAATTCCCGGCCTTACTAGATTAAGATGTGTTTCAGGGTGATCAATTATTGCAGCACTATTTGATGCATGTTTTATGGGGATAAAAATTTCATTTTCTTCAAGATCGTGCAAGAAATTCGTAAATCTTGAAAATTGCAAAGTAGTGTATGTTTTATCGGAATTGTCTGCATCGGCAAAATGCGTGTAAATTCCTTCAACTTCAATATTTTCTAATTCCATGATTTTTTGTATGGTTTCTACCGCATCTTTTCTGGGCAAAAATCCAAGTCTACTCATTCCTGTATCTACTTTGATATGGATTTTTGGATGTTTTCCTAATTTTTCGGCAGTTTTTTGAATTGAACTCGCAGTTTCAAATGAATAAACTGTTAAAGTTATATCATTTTCAACCATTTTTTCAATTTCTTCTTCAGTACAGTAACCAAATACTAGTATGGGACACGTTATTCCGGCATTTCTTAGTTCAAGAGCTTCGGTTGAGCGTGCAACTGCCAACCTATCGGCCCCGTTTTCGAGACATACTTTTGAAACTTCTACTGCACCGTGTCCATAGGCATTTGCCTTTACTACTGCCATTACTTGAGATTTGGGGTTTGTGATTCTTCTTATTTCTTCAATATTGTTTTTAATTGCGCTTAAGTCAATTTCTGCCCAGATAGGATGTGAAACCATGAACTCCACCTTATAAATTGAAAAATGTTGCTTTTTAATGAATAAAAAATAAGATGATTATTCATTTAAAGCTTTTTCTGCAGGCGTGTATGGGAGGTCGTGTGCTTTTGCCACTGCTTCGTAAGTTACTTTTCCGTTAAGTGTGTTTAATCCTTTTAATAATGCAGGGTTTTCAATTACTGCTTGTTTGTATCCTTTGTTTGCTATCTGTAATGCGTAAGGGAGCGTGTCGTTTGTTAATGCATATGTAGATGTTCTTGCAACTGCTCCAGGGATGTTTGCAACTGCGTAGTGGATAACTCCGAATTTTTCGTAAGTTGGGTTGTCGTGTGTTGTGATTCTATCGATTGTTTCGATTGATCCACCTTGGTCGATTGCAACGTCAACGATTACTGATCCTGGCTGCATTGATTTAACCATTTCTTCTGAAACTAATTTTGGAGCTTTCGCACCAGGAATTAAAACACATCCTACGAGTAAATCTGCTTTTTTAACTGCTTTAGCAATGTTGAAACTGTTTGACATTAAGGTTGTAACTTTGTTTCCGAAAATATCGTCTAAGTAAGCGAGTCTTCTTGTGTTAACATCTAAAATCGTTACTTTTGCACCCATTCCTACTGCGATTTTTGCAGCGTTGGTACCAACGATTCCACCACCCACAATTACAACTTCAGCAGGTTCTACTCCCGGAACACCACCTAATAAAACACCTTTTCCGCCTTCTTGTTTTTCCAAATATTGTGCACCGAGTTGGATTGACATTCTTCCTGCAATTTCACTCATTGGAGTTAAGAGAGGTAAGCTTCTGTCAGCAAGTTGAACTGTTTCATATGCAATACCTGTGATTTTTTTATCGAGAAGGGCTTGTGTAAGCTGTGGTTCTGGTGCCAAGTGCAGGTAAGTGAATAAGATTTGTCCTTCTTTGAAAAGTTCAAATTCTGATTTAAGAGGTTCTTTAACTTTAATGATCATTTCTGCAATGTCGAATACTTCTTTTGCAGTTTTTAATATTTCTGCTCCTGCTGCAAGGTATTCTTCGTCAGTGATTGCGCTTCCAAGACCTGCATCTTTTTCGATGTATACTTTGTGTCCTGCCAAAACGAAAGCCTCTACACCTGCTGGTGTGATAGCTACCCTGTTTTCATTGTTTTTAATTTCTTTTGGTACTCCAATTAGCATGTCAATCCCTCGTTATCTACATTTTTTGTACTTTTTTGATAAGTTACTGGCACCTAATACGGCAACATCGTATTTATCACTTTCAGAGGATTTTTGACTTCAGTTATATACTCAAGAATTAGAATGTAATAATTGGGCATTGGTTGTTCAAAAATGCTGCACATCCATTTTTTATAATAGAGCCCCATTATGAGAAAATTATGGTAAATTTATCAGAAATTATAAAAAAATGTAAAAATTTTATTATGGAAGAATGACTTATAGAATAAAAGAGATAAAATAAACCAATCAAACTGAAAATGGAAAAAATCATGATAATTTCGATAATCGGCGGAACTGACGGGCTTGGAAAATGGTTTGCATCATTTCTTAAAAACAGAGGATTTGATGTAATCGTATCTGGAAGGGATTTGGTAAAAGGAAAAGATGTTGAAAATGAACTTGGTGTAATTTATACGAATGACAACATCGATGCTGCAAAAAAAGGAGATATCGTAATAATTTCTGTTCCGATAAACGTTACAGAATCTGTTATTAAAGACGTTGCTCCGCATGTTAGGGAAGGCTCACTTTTGATGGATATCACTTCGATAAAAGAAAAGCCTTCAAAATTGATGAATGAACTTTCGAAAAGTGGTGTATTTGTACTCCCCACACACCCGATGTTTGGGCCAGAAACTCCTTCATTAAACAGGCAAGTTGTAATACTCACACCGACTGAAAAGGAAAAAAATCCGTTCTTTGAAAAAATCCATGAATTTTTGGAAAACGAAGGCGCAAAAGTAATTGTTGTCTCCCCAAAAGAACATGATAAAATCATGGGCGTAGTTCAGGGCTTAACCCATTTTGTATATATTTCACTTGGTTCCACGTTAAAGGACCTTGGAATCGATATAAAAGAATCCAGAAACTTTGCATCTCCAATTTACGAACTCATGATTAATATTATTGCAAGAATAATCGGCCAAAACCCCTATCTCTATGCAGATATCCAGATGCACAACCCGCAGATAAAAACTATCCATGATACATTCATTAAAAACTGCGAAAATATAAGTGAAATCGTCCAAAACAAAGATAGAGATAGTTTTGTAGAAAACATGAAAAATTCTGCAAAACATTTTGGAAATGAAACTAAAAGAGGACTTAACTGTTCCAACAAAGCAGTTTACGCAATTTCAAAAGAAACTGAAAAATTGATTAAATCTGTTGGAAAAGAAATCGGTTTAAAACATATTTATTCTGAAAACGTGCATTACGGTATTTTAAAAGAAGTTTATGCTGACAATATCGTTTTGAAACAGAACGAAAAGGAAATAATTCTAAATATTTCAAATGTTTCTTTGATGGAAAATAAGGAACTTGAAGACTGGAAAACTGAAAATTTAGAAAAATATTTCGTAGATATTTCAGTATTATTTAAAAAAGACATTGATTTAAGCATAATTCTTGAATTATTAACCCATAAATTTGAAATTGAAGTAATTGATAAATATTCTGGAGAAAAAATTGATGAAAATGAGTTGAGTGCAACTTTTAGAATAAATTCTTACGAAAAAGAAGATCTAAAAACATTAAAAGAAAATTTCAATGAAATTGTTGAAAATATCGGTGGAAAATTAAGATATTAATTTCTGCATATTATCCGAAAAACCGAATACTTTTTTAAATATATTTAAATCTATAAATATTATTTTGCAAAAATAAAAAAAGGAAAGGAAGGGGAATTACATCATTCCTGGCATTCCGCCCATGCCTCCCATTCCGCCCATGCCTCCCATGTCACCCATGTCAGGGCCGCCTCTTAATTTTTCTGCAGCAATTACGTCGTCGATTCTGAGTAACATTTCTGTTGATTCAGCTGCTGACTGGATTGCTTGTGTTTTAACTCTTAATGGTTCAACAACACCGTTGTCGCACATGTCTTCAACTTCTCCGGTGAATACGTTTAAACCTGCGCACTTGTTGCCGTTGCTTGCGTGTGCTGCTCTAACTTTAACGAGGATTTCGATTGCATCGAGTCCTGCATTTTCAGCTAAGGTTCTTGGGATTACTTCTAAAGCATCAGCGAATGCCCTAACAGCAAGTTGTTCTCTTCCGCTGATTCCTTCTGCGTATTCTCTTAATTTCATGGATAATTCAACTTCTGTTGAACCTCCACCAGCTACGATTCTTCCATCTTCGATAGTACATGCAACTACACCAACAGCGTCGTCCACTGCTCTTGCAACTTCTTCAATTACGTGTTCAGTTGTACCTCTGATGAGCATTGTAACTGCTTTTGGGTGTTTGCATTCTTCTACGAAGATCATTGAATCTCCGGAGATTTTTCTTTCTTCAACGAGACCTGCATCACCTAAGTCTTCAGCTGACAGGTCTTTGATGTTTGTAATTACGTTAGCACCGGTAGCTTTAGCTAATTTTTCCATGTCGGATTTTTTAACTCTTCTTGCAGCCATGATTCCTTCTTTAGCTAAGTAGTGTTGTGCTAAGTCATCGATTCCTTTTTGACAGAATAAAACGTTTGCACCGCTTGCTTTGATTTCAGCAACCATGTCTTTTAACATTTTTTCTTCTTGTTCGATGAATTCCATTAATTTTGCAGGGTCAGTGATTCTGATTTCTGCGTCTGTTTCTGTTTCTTTGATTTCGATTGCACAGTTTAAGAGTGCAATTTTTGAATCAGTTACTTTTTTAGGCATTTGAGCGCTTACTCTTTCTTTGTCAACTAAAACACCTTTGATTAATTCGGTGTCGTCGATTGATGCGCCTGATTTTTTCTCAATTTTGATTAAGTCTTTGTCAACTTTTCCTTCTTCGTCAACTACTGCTGAAACTGCATCAACGATGATGTCAGCTAATTTTTCTTTAGCTTTTTCAGCACCTTTTCCGGTGATTGAAGTCATTGCGATTTTGGTTAAGATTTCTTTGTCTTGAGCTCCAACTTCGCAAGCAATTGATTTTAATAATTCTTGAGCTTTTTGAGCTGCCATTTGGTATCCTTTTACAACAATTGTTGGGTGTACATTTTGGTCCAATAATTCTTCAGCTTTTCTTAATAATTCACCAGCAACTACAACAGCTGTTGTTGTACCGTCGCCGACTTCTTTTTCCTGTGTTTTTGCAACTTCGATTAACATTTTAGCTGCAGGGTGTTCTACACTCATTTCTCTTAAGATTGTAACACCGTCGTTTGTAACAACTACGTCTCCTAAGTCGTCAACTAACATTTTGTCCATTCCTTTTGGACCGAGTGTTGATCTTACTGTTTCTGCGATGATTCTTCCTGCTAAGATGTTCATTCTTTGAGCATCTCTTCCCATGTATCTCTTCATATTTTCAGGTAAAACTCCGGGTTGTGCCATAATTGCACCTCTGTTTTTCAATTGTTGATTGGTAAAATGTACTGCTTCGGTATGTATATGACTATGAAGGTATATATAAAGATTTTGATTTAATTTTTTTAAATGGCCTAAAAAAAAGAGTTATTCATTGAAATTAATAACTATAAAAAAGTAATATTCGTTTAAATAACAATAAAACATCAATTATTTCTTCAATTCTAAATTTAGCTCTTCAAACAGATCATCTTGACCTAAATCAATTTTTCCGTCATTTGCAAGATATAATGCAGGTAAAAAATTCTTTATAATCTCTTCTCTCGTCTTAAATTTATTTTGGAAAGTAAATTTTCCGCCCGATTTTTTAAGTTCCAAAACCAAAAATTCCATGATATCTGAAATATCGTCTTCTTCAATCATCTCTTCAACGAGATTGTAAAGTGCGGTTGGCCTTACCACTTCTCGTTTTTTCCTTGGCTTTGCATCCTTAATTTTTTTAAGTTCTGTATTAAGGGTACTGATCAGGCCATCTAACGTCATGCTTTTAGGATTAATATCTTTTGCAGGTTCTTTTTTAGATTTTTCAACCGTTTCAGGCTCGATGTAATCATCATCCCGATAGTCATCTTCGTAAACTTCTTCCTCTTCTTCGCTAAATGCAGTTTCACATTCTCCATAGAGTACCTGCGATTTTAACCTTAAAAGAATCCCTGCAACTAAAACAACATCTGCGGACAACCGTATATCAAATCTTCTAAGTTCTTTTATTGTTCCAAGGTATTCCTCCGTTATTTCAGAAATGTTGATATTCCATGGATCAACATCCTTTTTTTCGATGCTTTCTTTGATGATTCTAACCCAGAGGTCAAACTCCATTTTATCATTCCTTGAATTTTAGACGAAGAAATATAATGCAACTAGAGGAATAAAGATTGCTGCCCAAATTAAAAAGTTCCATCGCATAACCTTTGATCCATCAAATGGATATATCGGAAGCATATTGAAAAATGCCAAAAATACGTTTACATAATATCCAAAGCCTGCGATATCGATGTAGTATCCTGAATAATATATTGCAGGTATTGGAAGAACCAAGAATAAAACTGCGAGCGCAATATTTGTTAAAGGGCCTGCTATCGAAATTAATCCGTTTTCTTTTGTTGTTAAATAGTCTTTATGGACATACACGGCACCCGGCGCAATGAATGTAAATCCGAGAATTACTTTTAAAAATAACGCAATTCCAAGTCCCTCATACCATGCCCTAAATTCGCTCCATGCTCCAAAATGTCTTGCAACGGTCCTGTGTGCAAGTTCGTGAAGAATAAATGCAGTTCCAACTGTAAATAATGCTGCAACATACTGTAAAAGAAATCCTACACTAAATGATGGAAATCCTCTTGGCCAGACAACTACGAGAGCTATCGCAAGTGACGAAATCAGCAAATCTTTCAATTCGATGTTGTTAAATCCAAAAATTCCCTTAAATGAACTCATTATTTTTCACCAGATCAGAATACAAATATCCTCTTGAAAATACGTGACCTTATCTTTATTTAAACTACTTAAAATAGTAACTGCTTTTAACTTCAAATTATCTCTAAAAAATAAAAAAAAATCGTGTTTTATATCTTAAATATTGAACAGTTTTAAAAATAAAGATTAATTAATTGATTGGAACTTTTCTTTTGTATTTAATAGATACTATATCCCCGACATTTACGGGATTTTCCCCATCTGTTATTGTTTTTACAACCGTTTCATTGATATTAACTGATACTTTTTTATAATATCCAAAATCAACCAAAGATTCGACTTTTCCCTTAATATATTCCCCATTGTCGGTATCGTCGTGTTTTTTTACAAATATTTCTTCTGGAGCTACTGCAAATGATTCTTTTTCTTCGGTTATAACATTATATCCTAAAAAATTAGCTATTTTTTCATTTTTAGGAGTTTTAAAAATTTCAGAATCTCCAAAATCATTTAATTCCCCGTTTATCAATATTGCAATCTGGTTTCCAAGTGTTTTTGCTTCAACAAAGTCGTGGGTTATGTGAATTATTGGAACTAATTCTCCGATTCTTTTCAACTCAGAAATTACATTTTCTTTTATGTTCGTATCAAGTGCAGAAGTTGGCTCATCGAGAAGTAAAATTTTAGGGTCAAGAACAAGTGCCCTTGCAATTGCGACTCTTTGCTGTTCTCCACCGCTCAAAGTTGTTGGTTTTCTATTCAATATATGGGTAATTTTTAAAAATTCAGCAATTTCGGTTATTTTTTTCTCGATTTCCAATTTGGGGCATTTTCTAAGTTTCATTCCGTATGCAATGTTATTATATACATTCATGTGTGGGAAAAGTGCATAATTTTGGGGTACGTATCCAAAGTTTCGTTTTTCTGGAGGTATATCTGTTATATCCTCGCCATCAAAATATATTCTTCCAGAGTCTGGTTTTAAAATCCCAGTTATACACTGGATTATAACTGATTTTCCAGCACCACTTGGGCCAAGCAGTATGCAATAATTATCATCAATATCCAAATTTACACTCTTAAGTTGAAATTCTTTCCAGGATTTACATAACTTTTCTAATTTAAGCATGATGCACCCCAATTATTTCTTATTATAGCTCACAAGTCTAAATATTGAAAATAATACAATACTCAGCACAATCATAATTACAGAAATCGGTTTTGAAGAACTAAGTCCGTATTCATTAAATCTATCTAAAATTAACACAGGAGTAGTCTTTGGGAAGTATGCAACAATCAATATTGCCCCTACCTCACTAATACCTCTTGCAAATGTCAGAATACTTCCAGAAACAAGGTTATTTTTAATTAAAGGTAGCGAAACATTGAAAAATGTCTTTATTCTTGAGGCGCCAAGTGTCCTTGAAACATTTTCAAGTTCCTCCTCAACCATTAAAAATCCATCTCTTCCGCTGTTTACCATGTAAGGAAGTCCAACATAGAGCATTACAACAACAATTCCCCAGAAATTGTCAACAATTTCAAAACCGATGTCTTCAATCCCCCTTCCAATTGAAGTTCCGTAAAAGAAAGCCAAAATCATGATGCCGATTACAGAGTGAGGTATTGCCATTGGAATATCTATAACTGCTTCGACTACATTTTTTCCAATAAAATTGTATCTTGCAAGCATGTAAGATAAAGGAATCCCTAAAAAAATCGCGAACACAGTTGCAGTGCCTGCTGCTTTGATGCTTACAAGAAGAGATTTAATTACTTCTGAATCGTTAATTGCACCAGTTACATTTCCTGGATTAAATATCATATTTAACAGTGGAAGTAGTACAAATGCCAACAAAAATAGCGAAATTACCAAAAATAACAAATTAAATCCTTTGTCCGCCTTCAAATTATCACACCAAACCGTATTGTATTGTAAATAGTTTTGAATTAATATATTAAGGTAATGGTAATTATAATTCATTAATCGTTTTTCAAATAATACCCTTTTTTATAAAATAAGATTTGAAATTATCTATACTTCTAACTTATGGCTAATTTAGGTGATGTTTTATGCATTTTGTCGACGTTTTGAATATCGGAAAAGACATAATTAAGGCAAATAATAAAAATGCGGATAAAAACAGGAAAATATTGGAAAGTCACGGGATTGCAGCTTTTGATTTTATGGGTGCGATTGGAAGTGGTAAAACTCTTTTAATCGAAAAATTAATCAATGAATTAAAAGACGAATACAAAATTGCATGCATTGCAGGAGATGTTATTGCAAAATACGATGCTGGAAGGATGGAAAAGCACGGTGTTAAAGTTATTCCATTAAATACTGGAAAAGAATGCCACCTCGATGCTCACCAAGTAGGACATTGCTTCCACGATTTAGATCTTGATAATTTAGATATTATATTTATTGAAAACGTTGGAAACTTGATATGTCCAACAGACTTTGATCTGGGAACACACAAAAGAACTGTTGTTGTAAGCGTTACTGAAGGGGACGATACCGTTGAAAAACACCCTGAAATCTTTAAAACTGCAAATTTAACAATAATCAACAAAATCGACATTTGTGAAGCTGTTGGCGCTGATCCGCAAAAAATGTTAAACGATGCAAAGAAAATCAACAAAGATATGGAAGTTCTTTTAACTGCCATAAAACACGGGCAAGGTGTTGATGAAGTTGTTAATTTCATTAAAAAAACAGTTAAAGAAGTTAAAAATCAAAAATAACTAAATAAAAACTAAATTTCTTTGTTATATATTGTAAATTGACATTACTTCAACAAATTTTGGCTCTTTTGAAAGTTTTTCATACCACATACTAACTCCGACGTAAGTGCTTCCTTTTTTTCCAACAACATAATCACAATCGCATCCAATGTTTTCAAAACCGCTTTTAACCCCTTCAAATCCAAATTCATCGGAGTAAGTTTCTGAATCCCCAATTAACTCATTTATTTTTGCAACCATTTCCAAAATATCGTCTTCGGATGCCAATTCAAAACCATTTTGAACAAGTTTTTCGGTCAAATATTCTTTTATGGAGTTGTATTTTTCAAATTCGGAGTCTCTACAAACACTTCTTACTGAAAGAATACCTTCTTTATTTATTACCGGCTTCGATCCTTTAAAAGCTTCCATCGATTTTACAAGTCTTCCCATGATCATGTTCACATTATTCATAATATTCACCTAACTTTCAACTTCGTAACTGTTTTCTTTGGCTTTCTTCTTTATTATTTTAAAGGCTATTGATCCAATGATTGTAACTCCCATATATGATATCGACCTATCAAGAAGCGTTCCTGCTGCTGCATTTGAATAAGGTATTTTAAAGAACGAATACATTGCAATCATTGCAGTATCGCTTGTTCCTAGACCTCCAGGGAGCATTGGTAAAATTCCAACAAGTAATGCCACAAGGTACGTTGATGCAACAGAAATAAATGCTACATGCGTACTTATTGCAATAAACAGTACATAAATTCTAAATATATCTAATATCCACCATGCTGATGAAATAAAAAGTGCTGTAAACATTCCTTTTCGATTTCCCTTAAAGAAAATCATTGTTTTTTGGAATTTATCTATTGTATCCTTTATTTTCTGTTCATTCAATGTTTTTGACGAAAATTTAGTAACGACTTTCGCAATCTGGAGCGTTATTTTAAAAGCCCATTCTTTGTGCATTGCAAGGTAAATTATAAAAACTGTTAGGGCCATTACCAAAATCCATGCCATGAAAAAAGCTTGAGTGTAGACTACCCCACTTAAAGCGAAATATATTATTACAAAAAAGCTGAAAATCAAAAATATAACAGTATCGAGAATTCTTTCGATTACAACTGCTGAAAATGAAACATGATAAGGTATTTTTTCCAATTTTGATAAGTAGTACGCCCTAAATGGTTCACTGCCGCCTTTCATTGAAGGTGTTACGTTGTTTATAAACTGACCCATTGTGATTAAAAGAAGAAGATTTTTAGAACCTGCACTGTACCCATTTAATTTTAAAAGATAATTCCATCTCAGTGAAAGGACGTAAAGAGTCAATAAATAAATAAAAACTGCCAATAAATAAATTTCAACGTGTGCCGATGCTAAAACTGCATAGACCTCAAAAATGCCTATTTTGTAAATTATAAATGAAATTATAGAGATACCGAGCCCATATACAACAATGTTCCTTAAAAGCCTGTGCTGTTTTCTGTCCATCTGATCCCTAAAAAATAAAGTAGGTGATTTATTTTATTTAATTAGTATTACTTAATGCTTTAATACATATTGTATAATTCTCGAAAATGCAGGTCTTGAAATTGAAATTCCCATTAAAACACCTGCAATTGTGGTTATAGCAAACCCTTTGAGCATTCCAATACCCATTACAAACAATGGAAGCATTGCTGCAATTGTTGTAGCCGCTGCACCGAATATAATGAAGAACGCCCTTTTAATACTTTTGGTTACTTTTTTAGCTTCACCAGCAATTGTTTCGTCAGTGATAACTATCTGGTGATCAACACCCGTACCCACAGCCGCAATAATTCCTGCAATTGATGCAAGGTCAAGTTTCCAGTTAATAAGTGATGCAAAACCCAAAATTAACAAAACTTCTGAAAATCCAGTTATTAAAATTGGAAGAACTATCTTTGGATTTTTGTACCTAAATGAAATGACTGCTGCAACCGCAATGAATGCAAAAAATCCTGCAATTGCTGATCCTTTTATAAATTCTGATCCCAAAGTAGGGGAAACTGAGCTGATATATTCAATCTGTACTTTTACAGGAAGTGAACCAGATTGTAAAGCTGTGTAAATAACCCATGCTTCATCGATATCTTCTTCTGTAGGAGAAGATCCTGCAACAGTAATTACCTGACTTTGGTGTATATTTCCATCAGCAAGATCTGCTGAAAGAATCGGAGCACTTATCAAATTTCCATCCATGTAGAGTTCTACAGGATATCCTCCTTTTCCGTAGGCCACATCTGCAAAGCCTTGTGCCCCATCAAGAGTTAATTTAAATCCTACCCCATAACCCGAAGCAGTTATTCCGGGTTCCTCGACATAAGATATTTCCTGCCCAGTATATGCAGTTTGATTATTAATTATTGCTATAAATACCCCTTGTTGTGTTAATATTTTTTTTATTCTATCTAGATCTGCACTTTCAGGTATTTCAATAATTATCTCGTCACTGCCTCTTGGGTAAATCCTAACGTCACTAAGTCCGTTTGTATTGAGCCTGCTTGTTAATATTTCATTTACAACTACCATTTCAGAATCTGAAAGCTCAGTTTCAGTCTGCAATACTATTGTAGAACCACCACTTAAATCTACACCAAAGGAAATTCCCTTAAATGCAATAAGTAGCAAGGAAGCCAAAATACATACTAAAAGAATTATTACTTTAGGGTCTTTTAGCAATTTCATTCTATCTCCTCGTCAAATTACTTCCCTTTTTTGTATTCAGTCATATAGTATCTTAAAATTCCTGCATTTGTCATCCAGGTAAGCATTAAATCGCCAATCAATCCGATAAGAAGTACTGCTGCGATATTTGCAAGAACGTCTGCTGCAGGAACTACGAATGTAACTACGAGGTACAATACGGCCATTGCAAAAATCGTCGTAAGAGACATTGTTATTCCTGTTTTCATTGCACCAGCAATTCTTTCATCAAGAGTTCCGGTTCTTCTTTTCAACACTCTTGTTGTAAGCATGATGTCTGTGTCAACACTATAACCAACAAGCATCAAAAGTGCCGCAATTGTTGCAGTTGAAACTGGAATTCCAAATAAACTCATTCCACCAATCGCAATTGCCATGTCTGACGCTGCTGCGAGAATAACTGCCCCACTTGGAACAGGAGTTCTAAATATCGCATAAACTACAATTGCCATAAATATAAACGCAAATCCTACTGCTTTCATTCCTTCTTCCCAGAATTTACTGCTCAAAACTGAACCGATTTGTTTTTCAGTGTAGCTTAATTCTGAAAGATCATCCACATTAAAAAATTCCTTTACTACTGCCCTTACTGAATCTACGTCAGTAGCTAAGCCAGATTTAATTACCACAAACGTTCCGATTGAAGATTCTGATATTTTAACTTCTGAATCGGGCAGTTGTTCTTTCAATACACTTAAATCTGTGTTTTCGGATGCGAGGATGCTTATTTCAGTCCCCCCACTTACGTCAATGCTTTCTTTGAGCCCGTTTACAGATACAAGGGCCAAAGATAGTAGTGCTAAAATTATTGGAATAATTGTTAACACCTTATAGTTGATATTCATCCTTTCCCTCCAGAAATAGAGTTCATAACATCAATTATTTAAAAACAATATTATTTAAATATTTATGAACTATAAAAAACGAATATATAGAAAGAATTGGTGCTATTATGGAAACGGATTTAGGATACATTATTGACAAAATTATGGAAATTTCAGAAAATAAAGGTTTTAAAACCGAAGTATTTATCTCAAAAGGAAAACACTTCAGTTCAGAACTTGATGGAGAAAATTTAGATTCGATTGAGGAATCTGATGATTTTGGAATTGGAGTAAGGGTTATTAAAGATAAAAAAGTTGGATTTGCATATTCCTCTAAAAAAGATGTCGATGTAGTAAATAAGGCGATGGAAAATTTAATTTATGATTCTGATACAAGTTTCTCAAATCCTGGAAAATATGCACATCCCAAAGGAATGTTATACGGCAACGTCAAAACCCTATCTGAAAAGGAATTGATCGATGCACTTTTTGAAATGAAAGATATTTTAAAAGAAAATAAAATTACAACTGTAAGCGGTGGAGTTTCGAATTCTTACGACTATTCGAGAATTGTAAATTCAAACGGTGTTGATGTTGAAGAAGAAAGTACCTACTACTCTGCATCAATTGCTGGAATCAATAATGGGGAAACTGCATACGATTATTTAACAAAAAACAATATTTTTGATGTTAAAGAACTTGCAGAAAACGTTGTAGAATTTTTGAAAAATCCAAATGCGATAAAAACGGAATTTGAAGGAAATATCGTGTTGGATCAGAGGGCTTTAAACTCACTTTTAAGCTACACACTTATTCCTGCATTTAATGCTGAAAATGTTCAGAGAAACAGGTCAGTATTAAAAGATAGACTCGGTGAAGAAGTATTTGGAGAAAAAATCACAATTGAAGACGATGGAACGAGAGATTACTCGCTTTATTCAGCAGTTGTGGATGGCGAAGGAACTCCAACTCAAAAAACTATGCTTATTGAAAATGGTGTTTTGAAAAACTATCTCTACGATATCAAAAGGGCAAATATCGAAGAAAAAGAATCCACCGGAAATGCGAGCAGAGGATATTCAAGCTTTCCATCAGTTGGACCTACAAATATCGTAATTGAGCCTGTTGAAAAACAGGAAAACATTGATGAATATCTCTACATCAACACGCTAATTGGAACGCATACTGCAAACCCGATTACGGGAGACTTTTCAGTTGAAATCAGCAACAGCTACATAATGAAAAAAGGCGAAAAAACACCGGTCAAAAAAGGACTTCTTTCTGGAAATATCTTTGAAATCTTAAAAACTGCAATTCCACTCGATAGAGTTGAACAGAGAGGAAAATTAATTTCTCCACCACTTCTATTCACTGGAAAAATCCTCGTTTAATTAAAAATACTGATTAACTATTTTTTAATTTATTTTAAAAGGGGGTTTGATGAAGAATTTTGAAAAGCTGCTTTCGAAACTTGATATAAAATTTAATGATTTAAATATATTTAAACGAGCATTTATGCATTCTTCGTACGTAAATGAGCAAAAAAATACTAATTTAGAAGATAATGAACGACTGGAATATTTAGGGGATGCTGTTTTAGAATTAATAATTATTGAATACTTGTTTAAAAAAGAAAATTTATCTGAAGGGGAAATGTCAAAATTGCGGGCAAAATACGTCTGTGAAAGTGCACTTTTTACATATGCTAAAAAGCTGAATTTTAATAATTACATCCTTTTGGGAAAAGGGGAACTAAATTCTAAAGGATACAATAAACCTGCGATAATTTCAGACGTTTTTGAAGCATTTATCGCTGCAATATATTTAGATCAGGGTTTAGATTCAGCTAAAAAGTTTGTATATAATAACATAATTCCAATTATCGAAGAAAGTTCGAAAGAATTGTTTATTGATCATAAAACCAGATTGCAGGAATTGCCTGAATTAAACAATAAAACTATCAAATATGTAAAGTTAGAAGAAGCTGGAAAACCACACGATAAAAAATTTGTTATTGCCGTAAAATCCGGGCAAAAAATGCTCGGAAAGGGAATTGGAAAAAGTAAAAAAGAAGCTGAAATGAAAGCTGCTAAAAATGCACTTTTAAAGCTTGAAAAAAATAAAAATTAAATTAAAAATTTAAAAAAAGTTTAAAATTTATTCGAAAACAAATTCTACTTCAGTTAATCTTCTTTTAACTTCGTTTAAGATTCTGTCTTCTTCTTCGATTGAAATTTCGCCGTCTTTGAATGCTTCAAAGCATGCTGCCATCCTTACAAAGTTGCCTGCATCGTCCCAAGGCACAGTTGAAATAAGTTTTTCTTTTATCATAAATTGCGAAAACTCTTCAGCATTTGCAAATTTAGCGCCGTCTTTTGTTCCAATTGGGGCTTTTACATAGAGGTAGAATGTTCCTCCAGGCATTTTTGCGTTAAATCCTGCTTCTTTTAAGATTTTAACCATTTTTGAAAGTCTTCTTTCGTATTTTGCCCTTGTTTTTTCAGTGATTTCAGGGTGTCTTAAACAGTGAATTCCTGCTTTTTGGATTGGAATGAACTGTCCGCTATCGTAATTATCTTTAACTGCTGCAAAGCCCCTTACGATAAGTTCGTTTCCTGCAACGAATGCAAGTCTCCATCCGGTCATGTTGTATGCTTTTGAGAAGCTGTGAATTTCAACACCAACTTCTTTTGCACCTTTTACGGTAAGGAATGAAAGCGGTTTGTCGCCGTAAGTTAATGCAGCATATGCAGCGTCTTGAATAACAATTAAATCGTTTTCAAATGCAAAATCAACTGCTTCTTTGTAGAATTTTTTGGTAGCCTGTGCACCAGTTGGGTTGTTTGGGTAGTTTAAGTAGAGAATTTTTGCTTTTTCCCTAACTTCTTTTGAAATTGCATCGAGTTCTGGCAAGAAGTTATTTTTTTCCAATAATGGCAAGGTTTCTACACTTCCGCCATACCATTTGGTGTGTGTTGCAGTAACAGGGTATCCTGGAACGGTCATTAAGGTTACATCGCCAGGGTTGATAAATACCGATGTAATGTATGCTAAAGCAGGTTTTGATCCGATTGAGTGAACTACTTCGTTTACAGGGTCTAAATCTTTAACTCCAAAGACTTTTTCCATGTAAAGTGGGATTTCATCTTTTAATGCTTGAACACCGTTGTCTGAATATCCTCTGTTTTCGTGTTTTTTTGCTTCTTCGCATAAAACTTCAACTACGGACTCGTCAGCCATTTCATCAGGTTCCCCAACACCCATGTCGATTAATTCCATGTCGGGGTACTTTAATTTCGCAGCCTGTTTTGCTCTTTTAATTTTTTCGAATTTGTAGATTACATCTTCTTTTCCAAAGCTTTTGCCACCAATTCTTTCAGCGAACAAGTTTTGAATATAACTTTCCATTTTAACACCCGAATAAGTGATTTTTAGTAAATAATCGGTTTTCATATAAATAATAATGCATTTTAAAATATGTAAGTGGATAAATTAATTTCTTTCGCTAATTTCATTTATTTTAAAACGAAATAATTTCCAAGCTCAATTACGTTTAATGCCCACATTCTTAGATCCCTAAGTAATGCCGCATTATCCTCATAAAATTCATAATCAATATAAAATACATAATTTCCAATTTCTTTTTTGGAAGGTCGGGACTCAATCCGTGTTAAATTAACATTTCTATATTTAAATACGCCCAAAACTTCATAAAATGCTCCAGGCATGTTTTTATTTATTTCAATTACTATCGATACTTTATTTGGTTTTAAATTGGTTTTAAAATCATTATTTTTATTGCAGATTAAAAAAAATCGTGTAGTATTGTTTTTGTAGTCCTGAATGTTTTCATCAAGAACTTTTAACCCGTAAATTTCTGCATTTTCAACACCGCAGATTGCTGCAAGTTTTTCGTCCTTTTTCTCTGAAACAATTTTTGCAGCTTTTGCGTTGCTGTCAACTGGGGTTATATTCCAGTTATTTTTTGTAATGTAGTGCCCACACTGTGTGAGTGCTTGTGGGTGGGCTAAAACTTCGGTTACTTTTTTAATATCTATGCCAATTAAGCAGTGGTTTATTGAAACATCCACTTCACCGATAATTTTTACAGGAAACTCCAAAAGAAGGTCTTGTGTAAGCGACACTGAACCTCCAATTGAATTTTCAGATGGAACTACTCCAAAAAATTCAGAATTAGTTTCAACTGCCTTGAATACATTGTAAATTGAATCTTCAAACTGGATTTCGTTGTCATTTATCGCTTTTGAAAACGTAACAGCAGCCTTTTCAGTATAACTTCCCTTTGGTCCGAGACAGCAGATCATTTTTTCACCATTCTGCAAATTAAAAACTGTCCTTTAAATTTCAAAAAACTTGAAATCTTTTCATCATTTTTAAAAAATAAATTTATTATTCCTTTTAAAATAGGTTTTGGAAAAACCTTAAAGAAAGGATGTAAAAAATAAAATGATTTTATATAGTCTATTTTAAAATCTTCAGATTCAATATCGTTAAAATCAGATTTTGAAATTAAATTGTGAGGTATTTTCCATTCAACAAATATTTCGTCATTAATTATTGAATCAGAATTTACTACGATAAAATAAGCCCTTCCATTTGTTTTTAAAACCCGTTTTACTTCAAAAACTGCTTTTTTAAAATCGACATGCTCTAAAACATTGATACACAAGATTAAATCAAAAATACCATCCTTAAATGGTAAATTTTCAATACTTGCACAAATTTTATTTTTTTCTATTTTAAATTTTCTTAAAAGATTCAGTGAAAAATCGAGATAAATTGTATCAAAATCTTTTGTTAAGTCGTAAAATGAACCAAAACCGCATCCGCAATCGAGTACTTTGATATTTTTTGGGGATTTGGATAAAGATTTAAAAAAGTCATCTTTTGAAATTATTTTAAAAATGAGGTTTTCTTCAAACTCCATTAATACTTTTAAGTAATCAGGATACTTTGAAACATCCCAATTTTCATAAAAATCTTTTACTTTATCTGATTTTGATTTATTCATAAAATTTCACATTTAAGGCTGTAGACAATAGTGCCTTCTGGAAATACAGCTATTATCTCTTCCCTAATTTTTGCTAATTCATCATTGCTTAATTCTTTATCAACTTCCTTATCAAGACAAAACCCTGACCTGTAATAACATTCAGGTTCATAAATTGCTGCGAATTCGGGAAATTCTAAAGATAAAACTTTTAACTCTTCGCCCAAAAGTTCAACGAGTTTTTGAAGAACGCCTTCAAAATCTATTTCTTCAGGGTTGTAAAATACCCCATCTATCATCATTTTCATGCATATCCCTTAACAGCCACAGATGTATTCTTTTTCAAAGTCGAAAAACACGGTTTTTTCATTTCCGTCAGTTATCATGAATTTTCTGTCGTTTTTAACTTCACCGCAAACTGCAGATGCAATTCCTGTAAATTCGAGTCTTTCGATTAAGTCTTTTGTTTTATTTTCCGGCGCAGTAAATACAAAACCGCTTCCAGGGTACATTTTAAGCCAGTGGTTTAAGGACACATCTTCTGGAACCGGGATTTTACTTACATCAACCATTGCACCTTTTTTTGAAACTTCTAAAAGCATTCCTAAAGTTCCAAGTCCGCCGGGATTACTTATATCCTTACAGGAGTTTGCAAGGTGTTCCTCACCGATTATTTCAAGAACTTTTAACTGGTCTCGAACGTACTTTTTAGATTTCATGGATGTAGTATCCCAGTTTAAATTAAATGTTTCGTGGATTTTTCCGTCCAAATCATATGCAAAGACGATTTTGTCCCCAGTTTTTGCAGCATCACTTCTTAAAACATTGTCCCGTTTTACAAGCCCAGTAATCGAAATATCTAAAACATTGCACTGTGCATCAGGGTGCGTGTGACCGCCAACAACAGGTATTCCAAATTTACTGACTCCTTCTTTAAGGCCTTTTAACAAGTCCCTTCCTTTATCGCAGTCCTTTATGCCGATAATATTTGTCATTCCAATGGACCTACCGCCCATTGCAGCAATATCATTTGCATTTACTAAAACTGCGCAGTATCCTGCCCAAAATGGATCTGTTTCAAGCAATTTTCCCCAAATCCCATCTGCTGCGAGAAGTACTGCGTTTTCATCATCAATTCCAATTATTGCCGCATCATCACCAAAATCTACAACAATATCGAATTCATAATCTTCTTGAAAATTAAAGTTATTGACAACATTTTTGATTTCTTTTTTTCTTGTAACGCCTTCAAAATTTCTGAGTTCGTCAGCGAGCTTGCTTAAATCCATAAAATCGCCCATGAGTTCTATAATATCCGAAAAAACTATTTTAATAATAAAATAGTAAGTTGATTCTTATAAATAATTTTCCATAAAAATTAAATTTACACCGAATTTTAAAATCAAAAACTCGGTTATTTCCTTTTTTTTAAATTTTATGTTTTTCGTAGGATTCTGATAACATCTCAATTACTGGAAGTTTTTTACCTGCCAAAAATTCAATGCATGCACCGCCACCAGTGCTTATGTGGCCCATTTTTCCAGCTAAACCAACAACTTCTGCAGCTGCTGAGAGGTGGCCCCCACCAATAACTGAAAAGCCTTCGGAATTTGCGACGCTTTTTAAAAGTTCTTCTGTTCCTTTCAAGAAATTTTTATTTTCGAAAACTCCAGCAGGACCATTTGCAACAATTGTTTTTGCATTTTTCAAAATTTCTTCGTATAATTTCATTGTGTTTTCGCCCATGTCATGAATAGGATGAGTTATTTCTTCGTTTATGTCGAGTTCTTTTTCAACTCTTTCACCATCAACATTTAATCCTGCATCGATCGGAACTACGATTTTGTCCCCATATTTTGAAATTAACTCTTTTGCAATTTCTATCTGGCCAGTATAACCCATATCTGCAATTAAATTTTCATTTGGGCCGATTTTGTAGCCTTTTGCAACTAAAAATATATTTGCAACTACACCGCTTGTTAAAACCTGGTCAGCAGTTTGTTTTTCGAGTACATTTTTCAATACTTCAATGCTGTCATCCGCTTTTGCACCGCCTAATGCAAATACGCAGGGTCTTTCAGGGTTTTTAAGAACTTTTGTAAGTGTAAACAATTCTTTTTCCATTACCCTTCCGCATAACATCGGAACATAGTATGAAAACCCTACAAGAGAAGGTTGAGCCCTGTGAGCGGCTGCAAATGCATCGTTAACAAAATAATCAAAAAAAGGATGTAATTTTTTAATCATAACTGTTTTAGCCTGTTTTTCAGGGGTAATTGCTTCCCAAGATTTCCAATCGGACAATACTTCTTCTGCAAGAAGCCTTACGTTTTCAAGAAGAATTATTTCCCCATTATCCATTGAAAGAATTGCATCACGTGCAGATGCACAAATTAAGCCATCTACGTGTGTAACTTCCATATTTAATACTTCGGAGAGTTTTTTTGCGTGAGCTTCGAGTGTTGTGAAGTCTTTTTTTCCAGGTCTGCTCTGGTGTGCTAAAATAACAACCTTTGCTCCTTTTTTTGAAAGGCCAGTTATTGTATCGTAACAGGCTTTAATCCTTGTATCATCTAAAATATCGCCAGTATTAACATCAATAGGGCTATTAATGTCAACTCTCAATGCAACCGTTTTCCCTTCCAATTCAAAGTCGTCAAGAGTTAAAAACATTATTATTCCTCCGTTTTTTCATGGTTTGATTAAAGTCATCTCTTTAACAATAATATTCAAAATAGGTACTATGTAATAAATCTTTAATTTAATATTATTTTGTAAAGAATTATTTGAATTAGTATTTATAAATTAATACCCGTATTTTCAAAAATATTGTTTAGTTATATGTTATTATTATTCTAATTATTCAAAAACTGCCCTTTAACGGATAGTTTAAACTTTCATGTATTTTTTGATTATATTAAGATAGGCAAAAGTCAAAAATTTAATAAAATAGAAAAAGTTAATCAAAAAAGATAAATAACTTCATTAGATAAATGTATTATAAATCCATGTATTCAGGCACATACGACACGGCGGAGGAATAACATGTTTAAAAAAATAAAAAGAATATTTGTGGGAAATAAAGAGTTGCCAACCCAAGTTCCAGTACACGAAGAAGAATACGTTGTAATAGGTCAGGAATATTCAGCATACGAGATCAAAGAGTCTGAAAAAATACCTATAACTCAGGAAACTTCCGAAAACAAAGTGCAAGTTATAAAACACAAAATTTACCCAAGAGTTCTTACGACAAGAATTAAATCGCCAGAAGACTTTGAATACATTAAAAATATCGTAGAACACGATGTTATCGTAATCAATCTTGAAGAAGTGCCAATAGAAGCGATCATTAAAGAATTTAACGATTTTAAGAAATACCTCGAAACACTAGACTACAGCCTTGGAAGAGTTGGAGAAAACACGATTCTTGCAATTAAATCCGACGTTGAAGTAGATAAATACGTATCAGAAGAACCTGTTCACGAAGTTGAAGAATAGGTGAAATTATACTGATTGCAATTACAGGAACCCCTGGAGTTGGAAAGTCGACTGTATCAAAATTCCTCTTTGAAAAATTAAAATCTAGCGGTAAAGATATCGCTTGCATAAATATTACTGAAGTGGTTTCAAAAGAAGGACTTTATCTGGAAAAAGATATTGAAATGGATTCTTATGTTGTCGATTTTGATAAATTAAATGAATATATTCAGTCAGTTGGAACCAAAGATATACTTCTGGACGGGCACGTCAGCCATTATTTAAATCCAGATTATATTATTGTACTTCGGGCAAATCCACTGTTGATTAAAAATCGGCTGGAATCTCGAAATTATAATTCCGAAAAATTAAATGAAAATGTTGAAGCCGAACTTCTTGACGTTTGTTTAGTAGAATCTATTGAAAGAAATGACGAATCAATGATTTTTGAAATAGAATGCAGCGAAAAAGATCCAGAAAAAATAGTAAACGAAATATTAATGTTTTTAGACTCAAAAAATCCAGAATATGGAAATGTAAGCTGGCTTGAGGATTACTTTTATCTTATTGAATAATTCTTTTTTAAATTTTTAAAAAATAAAGAATCGTAGGGAATATCAAAACACCCATCATGTTTGATAGATTTACTCGTTTTTTAACGCATAATATTCCTATCGAAATTGATACTAGGTATATTATAATGTGATATATCGGGTAACTTTTAAACGAAAGAATTAACATCAAAATCGTGCAAAAAACTATCAAAATCTTTGAAATAATGCTATAATCATATTTATTAATGTTTTGTAAAAAATACTTTGAAATTACTGTTAAAATTAAAAAAGAAAGGCCTGTTGCAATAAGTACGTTTGAAAAAAGTTCCGAAGTTACGTATTCAATTTTTAAGCTTTTTATTGCTTCTGAAATTCCGCTTCTTCCAGTTCCGATCAACATGATTGCCAGAATTGAAAAAAGCTCGTTTGAAAGAGTTATCGAACCTTGCGAAATTATGAAATTTTCGATATTTTCTTCTTTTATTAATTTACTTAAAAAATAATTCATCTGTGCCCCACCGGTTGCTGGAATAAATATCCTGAAAAATCCGCCCAAAGTTCCAAAAATTGCAGATTTTAAGTATGACATTTTTATTTCTGGAAAACTGATAAACTGGTTTCCTAGTTCTTTTTTAGTCAAATTTTCAAATAGAAGCGGAATTCCAAACATTCCTGTAAAGATTACCGTTAAAGAATAATTAAAACTAGGATTTTTGTAAAATACTATCGTTCCCAAAATTCCTGAAAATAAAATTATTAAAAATGTCCAGATCCTGTTTTTCGAAAAGATAATCGAAATTAGCATGAATAAAATTAAAATATACGGGATAAATGGCTTAAAATTCGAATAAAAACTTTGAAAATCTATATTTATTGCTGAAATTATCATGAATACCAAAATTGAACAGATTATTCCAAAAAATGCTCCAAAGCCTGCCAAAACTACTGCTTCGTAGCCCCTTCCCAAAATTGTCAAATTGTGCATCGGAACCGCTGCTACTGCAGATTCATCGTCCGGAACCCCGATGAATGCTGAAGGAATGTAATTTAAAAAGTAGTGAGCTATCAAAAGTCCGATTAAAAAACTAAAATAATTATTGCTTCCAAAATAAGGATATAAAACTATTGAAATTGGAATAATCGTATTTGGATGAATTCCGGGGATTAATCCAGTAATTGTTCCAGTAACAGTTCCAAAAATTAAAAAAAGTAAGTTTTGAATCATTTAATCCCTTTTTTCACAGTAACTGCATAATTCATATCCCAAATCTATCGCATCCTCTTCAGTTTTAAAATAGATTTTTTCAACTATTTTTCCGCCATATGGGCAGTCTTCATAATTGTGATACACTTTACTGTTTTTTGAGGCATAGTAGTTTGTTCTGGATTTTGAAAGAAATATATCTCGCTCAAAATTTACTTTTTCGACTAATTCAAAATCATTTGGATCTTTTAAAACTATTTCATAAAGTCCATTGTAAATTTGAATTTTTCCAGTTACTTCAACGATATCCCCTTCCTTTATTCTAGGGGTTGTTTTCAATATAATTTCTAAAAATTCATCAGATATATCGTCTGAAACGTAAACTAAAAGATCTCCAGCAGTTTCATCCATTAACTTTATGGATTTTATTCCTGTAACTTCGAGATATTCCTTCATTTTTACATCTAATTTCTGTATTTTAGCAGTTATTTTTACATAATCGCCCTCATTTAAATTAGATATGTATTTTTCTTCGGGATCAATGTTATATGTCGATAAAAAAGAAATTCCAAAGATTACGCATAAAATACATGAAAATACTATTTTTTTATCATTTAGAACTAAAGACGACAATTTACCCCTCTTTTAATTACGCCTTTAATTATTTAGTCCCCAATTATATAACAATATATCCATTTAAGGTCGTACAATTTTCCTAATTTACTAAATATATATTAAATTAACTAATAAATAGGTATAAATAATGTATTAAGCAGAAAAGAGTATGTTTGGACTATATACATATTAAAATATCTAATATAAAACATCATATTAAAGAAATAGAGGTGGCTAAATGAAAGTTTCACCATTGCAGACTGGCCTTATCGCAGGTTTTTCCGCAATACTCTTGGAAGTTATCTTTAAAGTTACTCCGCCTCCAGCATACGGACTCTGTGTTGCATGCCACACAAGAGACCTCGTAAACTGGATCGTAAACAGCGTTGCTGGAACCACATTAGGAATGGCCCCAGTATCAAAATTAATTCCTTTGTTAACTGTTGTTGGTTTACTTATCGGTGCACTAATTGGTGCAATTGTTCACAAAGATTTCAAAATTAGAAAAACCCATGGTTTAGTTACTGGATTCATACTTGGATTCTTGGTACTCAACTTTGCACTTTTAATGGGTGGTTGCCCAGTTAGAATGGGTTTAAGAACCGCTTACGGAGACATATTCGGTTTACTCGGTATATTAGGTATCGCTGCCGGAGTAATCGTTTCTACTGAAGTATATCTAAAAAAGGCATAATTAAGGAAAAAAGGTGAAATGATGAGTTACGTACCTGCAATTGCCACTTTGGCATTTGGTATTCTTTTAGGATACTTAGGACAGAGATCATCAATGTGCTTTTGTGGAGGTATCAGGGATTTCTACCTCATGAAAGATACATGGTTAGTTAAAGGTTTACTCGGATTTGTAGGAGGAGCCTTAATTGGTTCAATTATATTTAATGTTATTGGAATGCTCCCATTATTCCCATGGATAGCAACAAAAGGACTCACAGCAATTCCAGGAGATGCTGCAGGAAGCTTAGGCTTTGGTGCACACTTCATCGTTACAATCATTGGTGGTTTCGGAGTTGGATTTTTATCCGTTATTCAAGGTGGATGTCCATTTAGAAACTACGTGATGGCCGGAGAAGGAAACCAAACTGCTATGGCATACGTAATTGGTTTAGCAATTGGTGCAATAGCATTCCACCAGTGGGTAGCCCCATTTGTTGCGTCAATCTTAGCATAAGCAGTAAATATAATTAATTTCTACTATTTTTTTGAAAGATTAGTTCAGTTTGGTGACATCCATGTCTTCGATTTTCGGTAAATTAAACACAATTTTAAACCCCAAAAAAGAAAAAGTTGAAAAAAAAGGAAATGGTTTAATCCTGTTTAAAAATGTAAAGGATGCCATATCTGCAGAAAGGATTTTAAAGGATTATTCGGTAAAAGTTGTAGCTCCGCCTCAGGAAATAAGAGAAGGCTGTGATTTAGCAGTTGAATACGACCTTGTAGAAGAAATGGGAATTAAGAGGGAGCTTGAAAATAATAATCTGGAAGCTGTTAAATTCATATCGTTAGATGATACTTCAATGGAACCGTTGAGTCTTGTGAAAGTAAAAAAAATCGATGGATTTACCCTTGTAAGATCGGGAAACATGAAAATTACAATTGATAAGGTTGGAAATATTGTAAATATCTCTGGAGGGGGCTGTCCAGATGTTCCTTATTTAAATTTAAAATTAAAAGGGAAAAATATACTCGATGTGGCTGAAGAAGATAGTCCAAAACATTTAGGATACACATTGTGTGCATATACACTCAATAAAGCTTTTGAAAAAGCGAAAACAATTGCATTAGAGGGCATAAAATGATTATTGCAGGCGCAGTACCGATAAAAGGAATGGATCTCATCAAAGGCCCTGTTAAATTAAATAAAGATACAGTTGAAATAGAAAATAAAAAACTGCCTTTATCAATGGGAACTTGCGCTCTATTGGGTGCTGCTTTTAAGACTTTAGAATACTTTGGTAAAGAAACTGAATTAACATTTATCACTTCGGGAGATGTTGGAGAAGGCGAAGGAAGTTTAAAAATTTATGAAGAATTGCATGAAATAAATGATGAAATAACAATTATCCACTACATAAAACCAAAAATATCTGAGATTATTAAAGTTGATTTCTCAAAAAAAGTTATTGGAGATGCGGGTGGAATGTATGCTGGAAAAGCTGCAGGAATTGGCGATAAATTTCATATGTTCTTTCCAGATGTGGGGGAGTTAGCATTTTTAGCCGATGAAAAATCATCTCACCCAGCATACGTAAGAGGTTTTATCTCAGAAATCGATGACCAAGAAATTCCAAAGCTAATAAAAATGGCATATACTCAAAAAATGCCGAAAAATATGGTTGTAAAGGGGAGTAAAGACCATATTGTACATGAAGGAAATGTTATCGATACTGTTGAATATCCAAAATTTGAAGCAATGGAGTGTATCGGAGGAACAGGCGATACTTTAACGGGAATTACATCTTCATTAATTGCATGCGGATTTAAAACGGAAAAAGCAGGAGTACTTGGATGCAAACTCAATAGAAAATTGGGCGAACTTGTAAAACCAAAGCCAGATACTCAAATTTATGAAATCATTCAAAAAATACCTGATGCTTTAAAAGAATTTGATTTATAAAATAAGATGAAAAAATTAAATTTTACTTGTAACAATATATCAGAATATGTGAACCTTTATCTTTCTCCAGAGTATGATTTAGGTTAACATTCAAATGTAATACTCATAGAAAGGTTTATATATCAAAACACCTTATTTCATTTTGCTTCGAAAAGCATTGTAAATTAGGGCAGTGGCTCAGCCTGGTTAGAGTGCTCGGCTGATAACCGAGTGGCCCGGGGTTCGAATCCCCGCTGCCCTACTTCTTTTTATTTTGGGAAAATTAATTTGTATATTTGAATATATAATTAAAAAAGATTATTTATTAAATTTTGAAAGTTCTATTCTAAGTTTCAGATTTTCGTTGAAATTAATTATATCTCCGTGAGTTTTTTCAATTAAACTTCTTGAAACATCTTGTTTTCTCCTAAGTCCATCAATTACGTGGTAATTATCAAATTCCATTAAAAAGTCGTAAATTTTATTCATATATTCAAAATAAAGTTCTGCTTTTGTTTTTTCGTCTTTTCGAATTGATTCAAGAATTATTCTTCTAAGTTCGCCGATAACGTCACACAAACCCAAAATATAGCTTTCTTCCAAGATATTATCAAAATCAAAAAAATCCAAAATTTTATTTTCAAAAATTATCGAATAATAAACTCGTGTTTCGACATACTCCTGTTCAGGAGTTCCCCTATATTTTTGGAATTCGAAGTGATCTTCTGAAAAGTTTTTTAATTCTTTTAATTTTTCTTCAATATCTGTAAAATCTACCTCAGTTCCTTTCTGTATTTTTCGAATAATGAGTCCCGAATCCTTTACAATTTCCCTTGAAATCTTCAAAATTTTTTCCCTGGTATTATTCTTTTTTTCAAAGAATTCTATTAAATAAGATCTATTTTTCACATAATCACCCTATTTTATTAAGTAAATACAATAATAACTAAAAATATTTCTTTTTTAAAATAAATACTGATTTAGTCAGTTGTGGAGTTAACTATATATATTGTAATGATTAATGTTTGTAGGCAACTATGTGGAAGACCTGAAAAGGCGCGAGCCATTAATAGGTTGCTTTGTTTTTAAAAAAACTTAACAAACACTTCAAAAAAGACTAGTCTTACGCGAATAAAACACGGAAATTCTAGTTAACTATCATAGGAGGTTATACTATGGGTATGAAAAAAAATAGACCTCGTAGAGGTTCCCTAGCATTTAGCCCAAGAAAAAGAGCTAAGAAATTAGTTCCTAAAATCAGATCATGGCCTGCAGACAAAAAAGTAGGACTCCAAGCATTCCCTGTATACAAAGCAGGAACAACACATGCTTTATTGATCGAAAACAACCCTAAAAGTCCAAACAATGGTCAGGAAGTATTTACACCTGTAACCGTATTAGAAACACCGGACGTTACCGTAGCAGGAATCAGACTCTACGAAAAAACAACCAAAGGGTTAAAAGCATTAACTGAAGTATGGGCTGAACAGTTAGACGGCGACTTAGGAAGAAAATTAACTTTAGCTAAAAAAGAAGAGAAAAAAACTGCTGATGCTTTGGATGCTGTTGTAGAAAAAGCTACAGAAGTTAGAGCTATTGTTCACACAAACCCAAAAACTACAGGAATACCAAAGAAAAAACCTGAAGTTGTTGAAATCAGAATCGGTGGATCATCAGTTGCTGAAAGATTAGCTTATGCTAAAGAAATCTTAGGCAAAACACTCGCAATTGGCGATGTTTTCGAAGCTGGAGAAATTATCGATACTTTGGCAATTACTAAAGGTAAAGGATTCCAAGGATCAGTTAAAAGATGGGGAATCAAAGTTCAATTTGGAAAACACCAAAGAAAAGGTGTTGGTAGACACACAGGTTCAATCGGTCCATGGAGACCTAGAAGAGTTATGTGGACTGTACCATTACCTGGTCAGATGGGTTTCCACCAAAGAACGGAATACAACAAAAGAATCTTAAAATTAGGCAGCGAAGGCGCTGAAATTACACCTAAAGGCGGATTCTTAAACTACGGTGCTGTTAAAAACGGCTATGTTGTAGTTAAGGGAACTGTTCAAGGTCCTGCAAAAAGATTAGTAGTTTTAAGAGGATCTGTAAGAGCTGCTGAAGACAAATTCGGCTTACCAGAAGTTGCTTACATCAGTACAGAATCCAAACAAGGAAACTAATTACTCAAAAACACGAGCAGGTGTTAACTTATGAATGTTAAAGTTTACAATTTAGATGGTTCTGAAAAAGGAGATATTGAATTACCTGCTGTATTTGAAACAGAATACAGACCAGATTTAATTAAAAGAGCAGTAATCTCATCATTAACCGCAAAATTACAACCAAAAGGTTGCGATGCGTTTGCAGGTTACAGAACTTCAGCTAAATCAATTGGAAAAGGACATGGTAAAGCTAGAGTTAGAAGAACCGCACAAGGTGCTGGTGCATTCGTTCCTCAAGCAGTGGGCGGAAGAAGAGCTCACCCTCCAAAAGTTGAAAAAATATTATTCGAAAGAATAAACAAAAAAGAAAAATTAAAAGCATTAGCAAGCGCTATTGCAGCTTCAGCAATTCCTGAAATCGTTTCAGCAAGAGGCCACAAAATCGAAGGTGTTCCTTCATTACCTTTAGTTGTTAACGCAGAATTCGAAGGACTTGTTAAAACAAAAGAAGTTTTAGATGTTTTCAAAGCTTTAAACTTAGCTGCTGACGTAGAAAAAGCTAAAGACGGCATTAAAATTAAAGCTGGAAGAGCAAAATTAAGAGGAAGAAAATACAAAAAACCAAGAAGTGTTTTGGTTGTTGTAGGCGATGCATGTGAAGCAATTGCAGCATCAAGAAACCTCGCAGGTGTAGATGTAATTACAGCTAACGATTTAAGCGCAATACACATTGCACCAGGAACAATGGCTGGAAGATTAACACTTTGGACTGAAAATGCCATTGAAAAAATAAACGGAAGATTTTAAGCTCAATATGAGGTGAATGGCATGGATGCCTTTGATGTTATAAAAACACCAATCGTTAGTGAAAAAACAATGAAACTCATTGAAGAAGAAAACAGATTGGTATTTTACGTTGAAAGAAAAGCAACAAAAGCAGACATTAGAGCAGCAATTAAAGAATTGTTCGATGCAGAAGTTGCAGATATAAACACAAGCATTACTCCAAAAGGAAAGAAAAAAGCGTACATTACGTTGAAAGCTGAATACAACGCTGGAGAAGTAGCTGCAAGTTTAGGAATCTACTAATTCGATTTAAGAAAACACTATTAAATAATATGGTGATATAATGGGTAAAAGACTGATTTCCCAGAATAGAGGACGAGGGACTCCAAAATACAGATCCCCTACTCATAAAAGAAAAGGTGCAGTTAAGTACAGAAGTTACGACGAAATGGAAAAGGACGGAAAAATCCTCGGAACCGTTGTTGATATCTTACACGACCCAGGACGATCTGCACCTGTAGCAAAAGTAAGATTTGCTAACGATGAAGAAAGATTAGTATTAATTCCAGAAGGAATTCAAGTTGGAGAAGAGATTGAATGCGGTATCAGCGCAGAAATCAAACCTGGAAACGTTTTACCACTTGGTGAAATCCCAGAAGGTATTCCAGTATACAACATTGAAACCATCCCCGGAGATGGCGGTAAATTAGTAAGATCTGGTGGATGTTACGCACACGTTATTTCACACGACGTTGGAAAAACAATCGTAAAATTACCTTCGGGCTTTTCAAAAGTTTTGAACCCTGCATGCAGAGCAACAGTTGGTGTTGTTGCAGGTGGTGGAAGAAAAGAAAAACCATTTGTTAAAGCAGGTAAAAAATACCATTCATTAAGCGCTAAAGCTGTTGCATGGCCAAAAGTTAGAGGTGTTGCAATGAACGCTGTAGATCACCCTTACGGTGGTGGAAGACACCAGCACTTAGGAAAACCTTCAAGCGTTTCAAGACATACCTCCCCAGGTAGAAAAGTAGGACATATCGCTTCAAGAAGAACCGGTAGGAAATAATAACTTAAGCTATCTCTTTAAATTTTAAAGGTGAAAACATGGCCAGACAAAAAAAGTACAGTGGCAAAGGTGGCGCCAGAAAGAAAAATAAACAAAAACAAAATGTGGCACCAAGAAGAAGAGTAGAATTCAAGTACAAAGGTTTCACTTTGGAAGAACTTCAAGAAATGCCAATTAAAAAATTCATGGAAATTGTTCCTTCAAGACAAAGAAGAACAATGGCTAGAGGAATTACCCCTAAACAAAGAAAATTAGTTATGAAAATCAAAAAAGCTAGAAGGTTAACAAACAGAGGTAAAGAAGCAAGAGTTATAAGAACTCACTGCAGAGACTTTGTTATAACCCCTGAAATGATTGGATTAACATTCGGTATCTACAACGGTAAAGAATTCAAAGAAATTAAATTAGTTGAAGAAACCGTTGGAAGATTCTTAGGAGAAATGGCTCCAACAAGAGCAGTTGTTCAACACGGTTCACCAGGTATGGGTGCAACAAGAGGTTCAATGTTCGTTCCAATTAAATAATTGGAATTCAAAATCTCTTTTTTTATTTTTGGGAAAATTAATTTATAAATTTAAATTAAAGAATTAATATTTATTTTAAAAAAAATTATAACTTTTTTAGAATATTTTCTAAATTTTTATCGACGTCTTCGTTAACTTTAGAATATAAACTATTTCCGTGAGCGTCCATTGCGACAATCAATGGTCCAAAATTTTCAACACTTAGTTCCCAGAATGCTTCTGGCATTCCAAGTTCAAGATGATAAACGTTTTTCACTTCATTTACTGAATCTGCTAAAAGTGCTGCACATCCCCCCGGTGCTGCAAAATAAATTACACCCGATTCTTCAAAAGTTTTCAAAAGCTTATCATCCATGCCACCTTTTCCAACAATTGCAGATATATTTGTAATTCTTATGAAGTCTTCTTCGAGTCCATTCATTCGAGCAGATGTTGTCGGCCCAATGGCAACACATGTCCATTTGCCATTTTTCTCTTTTTTCATTATAGGGCCTGCATGATAAATTACCCCATTTTCAAGATTTATTGGAGGTTTTTTTTCTTCTATTGTTGTTATGTGGGCTTCATCCCTTCCAGTACAAATATCGCCACTTAAATATACGATATCGCCAACTTTGAGTTTTTTAACGTCTTCCTTTGAAATTGGTGTTTTTAATTGCACGTTATCACCAGAATAAAAACTGATTAATAGATAGAATGCTTTTATTATATTAATAGATAAAGCGGGGAGAGATAGTCATGAAATATGGAATATCATCTTTAGTATTTTTACCGGAAACTCTCCAGTCATCAATGGAAAAAGTTGCAACAAACTCTTTTGACTGCTGGGAAATTGTTTCTGAAGGAAGTCATCAATTAAATCCAAAAAATATAAAATATTTAAGAAATTTAAGGGAAGAATACGATGTTGATCTGGTAATTCACGCACCGTTTTCAGATTTAAATCCTGCGTCAATGAACAGGGATGTTAGAAATTTAACAACAAACAGCATTATTGAAGCAATTGAAGGTGCTTTTGAACTCGATGCAAATGTTGTTACGGTTCACCCAGGATACTTACCGCCACTTTGGTCTGACTACACAAAAGAGATTTTAGACAACAATTTTTCCTCTTTAAACGATATAGTGGAAATGGCTGAAGACTACGAAGTAATGATTGGTTTAGAAAATATGCCAAATTACCCCGGAGTTTTGGGGGTTACCATTGAATCTTTAAAAGATATTATAAAAGACATCAACTCAAAGTACCTTGGAATTACCTTTGATATTGGTCATGCAAACACTGCAACAAAAAACCCTGAAACTTTTGTAAAAGAGTTAAATAAAATAGGAAAAGGAATTGTTCATGTGCATATTCACGACAATATGGGAACAGAAGATGAACATGCATTGATTGGTGCTGGAAACATTGACTTTTTAAAAATATTAAGTGAATTAAAAGATATTAACTACGATAATGTTTTATCTTTTGAATCTAAAAGTATAAGGGACGCTGTAAACAGCAGAGAAACGATAAACAAATATCTATCGATGATTGAAAAATAAATACAAAATAAAGGTGTGATTATGAAGATTGCGATACTTGGTGGAACAGGAGATCAAGGATTTGGTCTTGGACTTAGATTTTCAAAAAATCATGAAATATTAATTGGATCGAGAAAAGCAGAAAAAGCAGAAGAAGCTGCAGAAAATGCCTTGAAAATAATTTCAGAAAAAGGATATTCTGCAGATATTAAAGGAATGACCAATATTGAAGCTTCAAAATTAGCCGATGTAGTTATTGTATCTTTACCTTTCGAATACACAATTTCCACATTGAAAGAATTAAAAGACGTATTAAAAGGAAAAATAGTTGTTTCAATTGGAGTTCCACTTGCAACAGCAATTGGAGACAAACCAACAAGAGTTATTGCATGCCCTCAAGGCTCAGTTGCAGAATTAATCCAAGAAATGCTTCCAGAATCAAATGTAGTCAGCGGATTTCAAAACATCTGCTCAAAATGTTTAGAAGATTTAGACTGTGACGTTGCTTGCGATGTTTTAATTGCAGGAAATGACAAAGATGCTAAAAAAGTGATTGTTGATCTTGCAAGCGAAATTCCGGGAGTTAGGGGAATTGATGCTGGAAAATTAGAAATTTCAAAATTTATAGAACAAATTACGCCATTATTGATTCAGTTAAACATAAAATACAAATTAAAAGGTGCAGGAATTCATATTACAGGATTAAACCTTTAATATCGAATTACTACTCATTTTTTCCAAAAAACAACCGATTTTATTGCAAACAATAATCCCATAAATCTGAGAGTATTTGCCATTATCAATATCATCTGGTTTGCAAAGGGGTTGATGGCAAGGTCCTAGCAATAATATTGCAAGTAATCCTTGCAGTAAATAAGCAATGATGAATAAGGTCACACATGTTATCAAAGAATCTTTACTGTAAATCTCATTTTTCTCCAAAAAAGATTATATCTAAATTAACCCGAATATATAGCCATTCAAAATTAGCCTAGATCAAAAAAGTATTTTAGTATATTGTTTTCGTGAAAATAAGTGATTAAAAAAGTAATAATTGGTTTTAAGTTAATCTTTATACATTAACTGCCTCATGATCTGGCCCATCTGTCCACCCATTTTTGGCATTTTTCCACGCTTCAAATTTCCAAAAGCATTTTTTGTAGTTGAATAGTACTTCAAAAGATCCTTTATTTCATCCTGTTTTACCCCTGCTCCTTTTGCAATTCTCTGGAGTCTTGAAGTTTTTATGAGTTCAGGATTTTCTTTTTCTTCCAGTGTCATAGAGTCCATCATGATTTTGTATCTTTTCAGCTTGTCTTCAGTTAACTGTGCAGCTTCTTTTGGAAGGTTTCCGCCCATTCCCGGAATCATACTTAAAATCTGTTTCATTGGACCCATTTTTGATATGGTTTCAAGCTGTGCATAAAGCTCAATTAATGTAAATTTACCTTTTAAAATTGAATCAATACTTTCTTCCGTTGATTCGTCCATTATGTCTTCAGTTTTCTCCAAAAGAGAGTCTAAGTCCCCAAGTCCAAGAATCCTGGATATGAATTTTTTAGGATCAAACTGTTCTAAATTGTCGACTCCTTCACCAGTTCCGATAAATTTAATTGGAGCATTGATTTCTGCAACGGCACTTAACGCACCACCACCTTTTGCTGAACCATCTAATTTTGTAACAAGAATGCTTCCGATTTCTGAAACTGATTCTTTGAATGCTTTTGCTTGATTTTTAGCCTGCTGACCTAATGTTCCATCAATTACAAGGATTATTTCATTTGGATTGGTTAAATCCTTCATTTCTTTCATTTCAGCTAAGAGACTTTCTTCTTCCTTGTGCCTACCTGCTGTATCGATGATTATAACATCTACTTTTTTCAGTTTTTCCATTCCTTCTTTAGTGATGTCTACGGGAGTTTTTGTTCTTGTTTCGTCACCAAATAGTGGAACATTTATTTTTTCAGATAGCTGCTTCAATTGCTGGTATGCTGCAGGTCTGTAAACATCCGCTGCGATTAATCCAGGTCTTAAACCTTTTTTCTGGATATATCTTGCAAGTTTTGCGGCACTCGTTGTCTTACCGCTTCCCTGAATACCTATAAGTAAAATTACAGATTTTTTTGAAGGGTCAAGTTCTAATTTTTGAGTGGTTTCTCCAAGTAATTTTACAAGTTCATCGTAAACAATCTTTACAATGTGCTCTTTTTTCGAGAGTCCTTTTGGAGGCGCTTCTTCAATAGCTTTTCTCTCAATTTCCTTGCTCATATTAAATACGAGCTTTACATTAACGTCAGATTGGATTAAAGCTTTCTGGATATCTTTAATTACTTCTTTTACGAGTTTTTTATCGACAAAAGTAGCGTTCTTAATTTTGTTTAGTGCATCAGAGAGGTTCTGGCCTAATTTATCAAGCATATTTTCACCAAGTTATTAGCAGGTAATTATTCTCCCCATCTCTTAAATATTTTATTTTCGATTTTTAAATTGTCCAAAATTCTTCCAACAACAAAGTTGACGAGGTCGTCTATTGTTTTTGGATCGTTATAAAATCCAGGAGCTGGCGGAATTATTGAAACTCCTAAATGTGATAGTTTCGCCATATTTTCAAGATGAATTGTACTAAATGGCATTTCTCTTGGAACAATTGTTAAATTTCTTCGCTCTTTTAATGCAATGTCACAGACTCTTCCAATTAAATTATCGCTGTATCCAGTTGCTATTGATGATAAAGACTTCATAGAACATGGAACTACCACTGCTGCTTTAAATTTATGTGAACCTGATGCTACAGGTGAAAAAAAGTTATCGTTTTCGTAGTAGTTATCTGCAAGTTTTTTAAATTCGTCAATTTCCATTTTAAGTTCGTGTTTAATTATTTTTTTCGCGGAATTTGAAATTATCAGCGATGTTTTAATATTTTCTTCTTTTAAAACTTCTAAAAGCCGTTTTGAATAAATTACACCGCTAGCTCCTGTAATGCAAACTATTATCTCATCCATGTTATCCCTTCGATGATTATAATAAAAACTATTCTTCCGACTTTTTATATATAGAATGGTGTAAAAATTGAAAAATTTAGATAATATAATATTAGTATAGATATGAAAAAATCATTTTTAAAATAAACTTTAGAAAAAACGCATTATTTTGTTTTAAAAAATATGCGAGGGAAGGGATTCGAACCCTCGAACTCCTATGAGACTAGGCCCTCAACCTAGCGCCTTTAACCAGGCTTGGCAACCCTCGCACAATGAACCTTTTAAAAGTGCCTAATCAATTAAGCATAGTGTAGTTTTGTATTTCAGTATTTAAAACTTTCTACAAAAACTATATATAGCTGTTCTGCTTACTTTAAGATGCTTTGATGAAGCACATTGCCGAGGTGGCTTAGGCTGGTTATAGCGCTCGGCTCATACGGAAATTCCTAAGGGGTTCTTCCCCTTGGGTCCTGGGAAACCGAGAGGTCGGGGGTTCAAGTCCCCCCCTCGGCATTTTTCTTTTTGGGTAAATTAATTTATACATCTAAATATATGGTGGGAGTATGGGGCCAATATTTAAACACAAATCACATGCGATGCATTCTCAAGCTAAATTGTATTTGAGGGGTGTAGTGAGAATATAGGGATTTAAAGAAAATAAAACTGAATTTACAGAATGTTACGGAGATCCTCAACCAATAATTTTATTGTTGGCGATATCGTCAGAACTTTTTTTAAAATTTTTACTCGTTGAAAACGGTAAATCCTACCCACATATACATAAAATAAAGGAATTATTTGATAAATTAGATGAAAAAACTAAGAACGATGTTAAATTGGATTTTGATCTTATGCTGAAATGCCATAAACCACATACTGATTATTTAACAAAAATTACATACAAAAATAAAATTCTAGAAACATCTAATTCAAATTTTATTATCGATGATTCAAAAATTTTTGAAACGATGTTAAATCAGGTTGACAATTCATTTACAGAATGGAGATACGTATTTGAAAAAAATAATTTGGAGATAGACTTATTGTATTTTTCAATTTTTGCAGAATGCCTAAACAGAGAGGCAGATTACGTATTTGAACATAAATATCCAGAGTTTAAATAGGATTTCCAAAGAAATTTATCTTTTCAATTAATTCATTGAAGGCATTTACTTCAAATTCTATTGCTTCTTCTTTTGTGAAAATTCCTGAAACTTCCCCATCCATTGTTAGTTTATCGATCCCCCTTAAGACAATTCTTTTCATTCCATCTTTTGTGAATATATCTTCTGCATCTCTTTCATGAACGATTGCATTTTCAGGATAAAGTACCGTATCGGTTACTTCTGAAAGATCAACTGATTCTAAGTCTTTTTTTGTAATTAAATCTGCAATGTCTTTGTTTACTGAAATAACTTTTATCGGCGTATTCTCAAAAATTTTACTTAAATATATAAAAGAAACATTTCCAGTAATTATGGTTGCTTCTGCTTTGATTTTAGATCGCAACTCATTCAAAACTTCGTCTTCATAATAAATTGCAAACGGAGTGTTTGTTATCGGGTCATATACTGGAGTTCCAGAAATTCTTATGTTATTTCCAAACAATTCATACATCTCTTTTACCAATTTTCCAAATTCTTCGACACTTTGAACATTTATATCTTCGATTAATGGTTCATTTTCAAATATTAACCCATTTTCAACTTTATTTGCAAATCTCATCAGTATTACGGCATTCGCACCCCATGAAACGAGATCTGAAATCGTATTTTTCAATACTTCTCCGTCATTCACTCCGGGGACTACGATTATCGCACAGTGGGTTTCACAAGTTTCGCAGAAATACTTCAAACATTCGAGAGATTGTTCTGGATTTTTATCGTTCATCCATTCTTCCCTAAGTTTTGGATCCGTCGAAAAAACTGAGAAGGTAACTTCTTCAACACCCGATTTTACAAGATATTTTGCCGACTCGATGCCGTTTAATCCCTTACCGGAAGTATATCCTAAATGTATCTTTAAACCCATTTCATTGATTATTTTGCATAGATCTTCAAGATAGGGGTAGTAACTGGTATCACCACCACTTGTAATGTTTACTTTTTCATATTTTTTGAATAATAATGCATTTTGAACCTGTTCAACTGCAAATGGTATCGGGATAAAGTTTCCGTTGATTTCTCTTATCGAATTTGTGCAGTAGTCGCATCCTATCTGGAAGGTACACTGCCCACAACCTAAAGGTTTAGGATTATTAAAATTAACTTTTCTAAAGTAACAAAATTTACAAAAACCCCCACAATTCTTTCCGGGTTCTCCTTTGAGGTCAATTAATATTTGTGATTTATCATCTGCGTTGTTATCTTCGTTATCCTCGAAGCCAAAACCCACATCGATATTATTAAATCCAAACTTTTGGTTCATACTACCATCTTATTTGAGTTTATAAAAATAGTAACTAATATTAATCCATTAAAAACATCTGTTGTATCTCAACAATAGCGCGGTTAATTTTGATTTAATACCGTATTACGTACTAAAAATTGACATATTTAACCTAATCTAAAACTTAATCGACTATAGACAGTATATATATTTTTCTATTTGAGTTTAATGAAAACTTGAATATATATTCTTTCAATAATGTTATGATGTATATATCAAAAAAATAGGAGTGGTTCCTATGGTAAAGTATGATGATAAGATCAGTTTGTACGATGCGAAAGGAAACCTAGTAGCCGACAATGTACCATTAGAAGCTATTAGCCCATTATATAATCCTACCATCAAAAACATGGTAAAGAACATTAAAAGAACCGTTGCTGTAAACCTCGCTGGTATTGAAAGTACCTTAGCTGCAGGTAAAATCGGTGGAAAAGGATGCCAAGTTCCAGGAAGAACTTTGGACATATCCGCAGTAAGCAATGCTCAGGCTATTGCTGACGAAGTAGAAAAAATCTTAAAAGTATCCGAAGATGACGATACAGCAGTAAAATTAGTTAACGGCGGAAAGCAGTTAGCTGTGCAAGTTCCAACCGCAAGATTGGAAGTAGCTGCAGAATACTCAGTATCAATGCTTTCAACCGCTATGGCATTGAAAGAAGCACTTATTAAAACATTCGACATTGACATGTTCGATGGTTCAACAGTGCACGCTGCAATTGTTGGTAACTACCCACAGGTTATGGATTACGCAGGCGGTAACATTGCGTCACTTTTAGGTGCACCTTCAAACATGGAAGGTTTAGGTTACGCTTTAAGAAATATTCCGGTTAACCACGCGGTTGCTACAACCAAGAAAAACATGATGAACGCTATTGCATTCTCATCAGTTATGGAACAGACTGCAACATTCGAAATGGGTGACGCAGTAGGATCATTCGAAAGACAGCATTTACTTGGTTTAGCTTACCAAGGATTAAACGCTGATAATTTAGTTATTGACTTTATTAAAGCAAATGGAAAAGGAACTGTTGGTTCAGTTGTTGAAACAGTTGTTGAAAGAGCAATTGCTGACGGCGTAATTGTTGTTGACAAAACAATGAGCTCAGGATTCAACATGTACAAACCAGCTGACGTAAACAAATGGAATGCTTACGCAGCAGCAGGTTTAGTTGCAGCAGTTGCAGTAAGCTGTGGTGCAGCAAGAGCAGCACAAAACGTTGCTTCAGTTATTTTATACTTCAACGATATTCTAGAGTACGAAACCGGTTTACCTGGTGTTGACTACGGTAGATCAATGGGTACTGCAGTAGGATTCTCATTCTTCTCACACTCAATCTACGGTGGCGGTGGACCTGGTATCTTCAACGGTAACCACGTTGTAACCAGACACTCCAAAGGATTCGCTATTCCTCCAGTATGTGCGGCAATGTGTGCAGATGCAGGTACACAGATGTTCTCCCCTGAAACTACTTCAGGATTAGTTGGTGCAGTATACTCAGCATTCGACGAATTCAGAGAACCAATGAAATACGTAATTGAAGGAGCTTTAAGCATTAAAGACCAATTTTAAGGTAATTGACAATGATTGAATTAGAAGTCTTCCCACATAGGTACTTAAAAGCGGAAACTACCGAAAAATTCCTGAACAGCGCTTATTCATTAAGTACCGTTCAAAGAGTAGTTATACATGGAGAATCACTCCCTAAAAAAGTGGGATACGGTCCAGCTAAGGGAACTCCAGTAAATCATTCTGAAAAAAAGGAAATTACTGTTAGAGGAGTTCCTGTAGAACTCATGCTCCAAGTTGGAAGATTATGGGTTTTACTGGATGATGAAAGCGAAATTGAAAAAATCGACGAAATCTGTAAGGATCTTTTCCCATTTGGATACCGGTTAACAAAGGGTAAATTCTTAAGGAATACGCCTACAGTAACGGATTTCATAAAATACGGGGAATCCGCTGTTAATGATATTGACAAAAGATTATTGAGTGCAACTGATCCCAGAAGCAAGTTCGATTCTTCTGTTGCCTTGATCCCAAAAAGCGAAACAAACGAATAAGTGATTTTATGCCCGTAGGTAGAAAAGAGCAGATCGTTGATTGTAGAGCGGTTATGGGTCTTGGAGAAGGAGGGGGGCTTGCCCAAAGAGGAACATTTGCAGAAGGACTGCGTAATGACGTGGTCGTTGTTGCAATGTCTCCAGGACGAAGGCATATTACAAAACCCGTATGCGAAATTACCTATGGAATAAGGGAAGCGGGAATTCAAACAAGTGTTCTTGTATTAGATGCAGGAGCGGGAATTCCGTCAGACGCTCCACAAGGGAGTTTGGGTTCCACATTTGGACTTAAACCCGAGGAAGCTAAACAAGTTAATAGGCATAAATTATGTGTAATACATTTCGGAAATGTTAAGAGCCATATAATCTACAAAGCTAGATTGTTCTTAAGGTACGTGGATATTCCTACAATAGTTGTCTGCCAATCACCAGTAGATATGGAAGATTTTGCGACAATAGGAATAAAAACGAGAAACGTGATGCCGTTAGAATCAAAAACTGAAGGTAAGATCGTGGAAATCATTACCGGAGTAATTAGGGGAGAATCAGCCCCTCAAAAAAAAATTGATGAAATCATTGAATGCATAAAAAAACATTTAGGTTAAGGTGATCTTATGGCATATACGCCTCAGTTCTACCCTGGTGCAACAAAAGTTGCTGAAAACAGAAGAAATCACTTGAATCCAAACTATGAATTGGAAAAATTAAGAGAAATCCCAGATGAAGATGTTGTAAAAATCATGGGACACAGACAGCCTGGTGAAGACTACAAAACAGTTCACCCGCCACTCGAAGAAATGGACTTCATTGAAGACTATGCAAGAGATTTAGTTGAACCATTAAACGGTGCTAAAGAAGGACATAGAGTTAGATACATCCAGTTTGCTGACTCGATGTACTACGCTCCTGCTCAACCATACGACAGATCAAGATCATACATGACAAGATTAAGAGGAGTAGATGCAGGTACACTCTCAGGAAGACAAGTTGTTGAATGTAGAGAAAGTGACCTCGAAGAATTCTCCAAAAACATACTTATGGATACAGAACTCTTTGACCCTGCAACATCAGGTGTTAGAGGTGCAACTGTACACGGACACTCATTAAGATTGGACGAAAACGGTATGATGTTTGATGCATTGCAGAGATCCGTATTCGACGAAAAAACAGGACACGTTATGTACGTAAAAGATCAGGTAGGAAAACCACTCGATGCACCTGTTGACGTTGGAGAGCCACTTCCTGAAGCAAAATTAAGAGAAATGACAACCATCTACAGAAAAGACGGTATTGAAATGAGAGCAGATCCTGACGTTATTGACGTTGTAAAAAGAATCCACAGAGCAAGAACTCTTGGTGGATACATTCCTACAAACGAAATATTCAAAGGATTATAATTGAATTAAAAAAAACCTCTTAAACCATTGAGGTGAACTTATGGAAGCTGAAAAAAGATTATTTTTGAAAGCCTTAAAGGAAAAATTCGAAGAAGACCCAAAAGAAAAATACACAAAATTCTATACCTACGGTGGTTGGGAACAGTCAGCTAGGAAAAGAGAGTTCGTTGAAGCTAATGAAAAAATATTAGCTGAGAAAAGACAAGGAGTACCACTCTACAACCCGGACATTGGTGTTCCTCTTGGTCAAAGAAAATTAATGCCTTACAAATTGTCAAACACTGACGACTACTGTGAAGGTGACGATTTACACTTCATGAACAACGCTGCTATCCAACAATTATGGGACGATATCAGAAGAACCGTTATTGTAGGTATGGACACTGCTCACTCAGTTTTAGAAAAAAGATTGGGTGTAGAAGTAACTCCTGAAACAATCAACGAATATATGCACACAATCAACCACGCTCTTGCTGGTGGTGCAGTTGTTCAAGAACACATGGTTGAAGTTCACCCATCCCTTGCATGGGATTGTTATGCTAGAATCTTCACCGGTGACGATGAGTTAGCTGACGAATTAGACGACAAGTTCTTAATCGACATTAACAAATTGTTCCCTGAAGATCAGGCTGAAACAATAAAAGCTGCAATCGGTAAAAAAACATACCAAGTATCAAGAGTTCCATCACTCGTAGGTAGGGTATGTGACGGTGGTACAATCTCAAGATGGTCTGCAATGCAGATCGGAATGTCATTCATTACCGCATACAAACTTTGTGCAGGGGAAGCTGCAACAGCTGACTTCTCATATGCTTCAAAACACGCTGACGTAATTCAGATGGGTAACGCTTTACCAGGAAGAAGAGCAAGAGGTCCAAACGAACCAGGAGGAATCAGATTCGGTATTCTCTCCGATGTTGTACAAACAACAAGAGTTTCAGAAGACCCTGTTGAACAATCATTAGAGGTTGTAGCTACTGGTGCTGCATTATACGACCAAATCTGGCTCGGTGCATACATGTCCGGTGGTGTAGGATTCACACAATACGCTACCGCGTCATACACCGATGATATTTTAGATGACTTCTCATACTACGGATTAGATTACGTAGAGAAAAAATACGGTAGAATGGGAACAAAAGCTACAATGGATGTAGTAGAAGATGTTGCTGGTGAAGTTACACTCTACGCATTAGAACAGTACGATGAATACCCTGCATTATTAGAAGACCACTTCGGTGGATCACAAAGAGCTGCGGTTGCGGCTGCTGCATCAGGTATCAGCGTATGTATGGCAACAGGTAACTCAAACGCTGGTGTAAACGGCTGGTACTTATCACAGTTATTACACAAAGAATACCACAGTAGACTCGGATTCTACGGTTACGACTTGCAGGACCAGTGTGGTGCTTCAAACTCACTCGCAATCAGAAACGACGAAGCTGCACCTCTTGAATTAAGAGGACCTAACTACCCTAACTACGCAATGAACGTAGGTCACCAGGGAGAATACGCAGGTATTGCACAATCTGCCCACTCCGCAAGAGGAGATGCATTTGCACTTAGCCCATTGGTAAAAGTTGCATTCGCTGACCCAATGCTCGTATTCGACTTCTCCAAACCTAGAAAAGAGTTTGCTAGAGGAGCATTAAGAGAATTCGACGCTGCAGGAGAAAGAGACATTATCTTACCTGCTAAATAATTTCTCTAAAATACAGGAAGCCTCTTGGCTTCCTTTTTTTATACTTAGTATATATTGTTTCAGTATCGTTAACAATATAACTTAACTAAAATATACTTTAACTAAATTAAAGAAAATATTACGCGTTATTCGGTAAAAAACGGAATACAAAGTAATATATATCATATAAAGAGATAATAACAGAATAGCTAACGGCATAGATATGTTTCTAGGCTCAAAAAGCCAATAAAAAGTATAGCTAACAGTCCCATATATTGTGAGGTGAAATAATGGATCCAACATTGATTTCTCTGGGGGCATTGGCCCTAGCTGGGGCGGCTGCAACTGTTTCAGGTTGTGCTGAAGACTTGGAATCCGATGTCGGTTCACAGTCAAACCCTAACTCTCAGGTTCAATTAGGTCCGCAAATGGGCAATATCCACAGATACTTTAACAAAGCTATATCTGGGGAACCTGTATCATACGGTTTGTATGTTGCAGTTGCAGGTACCATTGCTTGGGCACTAATTAACGCAGGATTAAACGCTGTTTTAGCGATAATCGTAGGTTCAGGTGTTGCTGCAGTCGTACACGGTGCATACTCAGTTAGTGCATTCCTTGGAAGAACTGTAGGTCAGTCCAAAAAGTTCGGACAACCTGTTTACATGGATGTTCTTACATCACACATAGGTCCAATCGTAGGACACGGATTTATAGCTGTTTTCACAATGACTCTTGCTGCATACTTAGCAACAACAGCATTAGGAAACCCATTCCCACTACCATTGGTTGCATTAATCTTCGGTATTACTGTAGGTGCTATCGGTTCATCAACTGGTGACGTTCACTACGGTGCTGAAAGAGAATACCAAAAATACCCATTCGGTGGAGGTATCCCTGTTGCTAACCAAGGTGACATCGATATTTACGCAGAATACGGTGTGAGAAATGGTTTAGATTCTTCATATTTCTGTTCAAGATTTGGTGGTCCACTTACAGGATTATGCTTTGGTTTAATTATCTTCCTCGATGGATGGAGAAGCATTCTCGGTAACATCATCGGTGGAGACTTAGTAACAAAAACATCAATCGCACTTTTAGTAGGTCTCTTAGTAGTGGCCGTTGCAGCAGGTATCAACAGGAAACTCGAGGTATATGCTAGAAACAAATACGGACCATACAGAAATTAATTAAAATAAGGAAGATTGGTGATATTATGGATGCTACAAGCTTTATATTACCTCTTGCGGAAATAACCATTGCGGGAGCGATTATCAACGCAAGCGTTCACTTCGTTCCAGTAGGTGGTGCTCCAGCAGCGATGGCTACTTCAACAGGGGTAGGTACAGGTACAACACAGTTAGCAGCAGGTGCAGGTTTTACCGGTCTCTTGGCTGCAGCTACAATGGCTTCACAAGCGGGAGTTTCATTGGCTAATCCAGTTCACATGTTATTGATCATGTTATCTGGTGCTGTCGGTGCAATGATCATGTTAGGCCTTACAATGTTAATCGGTCAAATTATCTATGTATACGGTATTGGTATCGTCCCTGCAGCAGATAAATGTGAAAAAGACCCTATTACCGGAGATATTCAAAAACCATACATCACACCAGGTACAACAGGACACGGTATTCCAACCGTTTGTTTCGTAAGTGGTACAATTGGTGCAGCACTCGGTGGTCTCGGTGGTGCTCTTGCATACATCGCACTCCAACAGTTAGGATTTGCCGCAGCTATTGCAGGTGTTTTGGCAGTAGGTTTCTTCTTTATGAACGCGGTTTTAGCTTCATACAACATTGGTGGTACAATCGAAGGATTCCACGACCCTAAATTTAAGAAAATGCCAAACGGAGTTATTGCTTCATTTGTTTCTTCATTAATCGCAGGTGCAGTATTAATTGGAATGGCTATGGGACTTTAAGTCTACCATGGTTTTCAAAAAATAATTGAGGTGTAATTATGTCACATGGTGGCGGAGGACACGCAGCAGAACTATTCCCTGAAGATCAGGTTTTAGCATTCGGCGCTGTATTATCACTCGTTGGAATATACATCGCACACTTTTTCCCGTCATTAGCTATGCTCCTTGGTGGGTTATTAGCTGCGGGCGCTTGTGTTGCAGGTGCTAACACTACAAGAAGAGTAGCCGCATACGGTTTAGGTACAGGTGTTCCATCAATTGGAATGGTAAGTTTAGGTATGGGTACAATTTCCGCATTAGCAGGTGTTTTGATACCTTCAGCATTTGGACTCCCAGTACTTGTTACACCAATCCTTGCTGCAGTAATCGCAGTAGTTGTTGGATTCATCGTGGGTAAGTTAACACAAAACCCAGTAGGAATGAAAGTACCAATTATTGTTTCAAGTATGACTAAACTCTCATTAATGGGTGCTTTAGCAATTTTAGGATTCTGTACTGCATTCGCAGGCGGATTTTCAGCAGATATAATTATTAACGGTGCAATTAACAACGGAGTTATTGCATTGGCATTTATTGCAGCAGGTATGGCAATTTTGCACCCATTCAACGCATGTATCGGTCCAGATGAGAGCCACAAGAGAACAATGACTCTTGCAGTTGCATGTGGATTTATGGCATGGTTGGTATTCGCAATTGCAAAATTAGACATAGTTTCAACAGCAGTAGCTGCAATCTTCTGGTTCATCGCTTACGGAACATTCGTAAAAACATCACTTGCTGATGCTTGCGAAGTTAAATATGTACCAGAATTGCCTAAGAAAGAGTAAGGTGGTATAGATGGATATCGTCAAAGTATGTCCTGAAATTCAAATTGCAATGGACATAGACTCAGGTTTAATAGCCGAAATGAGAAAAGACATTCTCGTTGTAGATTTACACCCTGTTGAAGACGAAATAAACAGATTAGCACAATATGCAAAAGCATTAGAAAACTCACTCGATCCAAGAAACTCACCTATGAAAGCATACGCTGGAAGAGAAGGAACCTACAAACTTGCAGGTATGTTCCAAGGAATGTTCTTTGGTTTCTGGGTAACAATGGCAATTCTTGTGCTTGTAACTATATTGGCTGTTAAAATGAATTTAAGCTTAATAGGGTTGTAATCTGAATAGGAGGTGCAGACAATGGCAGATAAAAAAGCCCCAGCAGCAGGATGGCCTGTTGCTAACGGTGAATATGTAGTGGGTAACCCTGAAAGCTGTGTTGCAGTAATTACACTCGGTTCCCACGGTTTGGACCAGGCTGCAATTGACGCTGGTGCAGCTATCTCAGGGCCATGCCACACAGAAAACTTAGGAATTGAAAAAGTTGTTGCAAACTACATTTCAAACCCAAACATCAGATTTATGGTAATTGCTGGATCAGAAGTTCAAGGACACATTACTGGACAATGTATCAAAGCATTATACGAAAACGGAATTGGTGACGATGGTGGTATCATCGGAGCTAAAGGAGCTATTCCATTCATGGAAAACGTAGGAAAAGAACCAGTTGGAAGACTCCAAACCCAAGTTGTTGAATGCATTGATTTAATTGATGTTGAAGACAAGGGTAAAATTGCAGACGCAATCAAAAACTGTATTTCAAAAGACCCTGGAGCATTTGAAGAAGATCCAATGGTCATTGAATTAGAAGGTGGCGCAGCTGCTGCTGGTGACGAATCAACTTCAATAAAACCTACCTCACCAGAAATGGCATTGTTAGAAGCTAGAATGAGAATCGTCTCCGAAAAAATGAATGAAGCTGCAATGATTGCTAAATTTAATTCAGGATACTACAACGGAAAAATCCAAGGTATTGCAATAGGCTTGTTCCTTTCAATATTGGTATTCTCATTACTCTAAGGAGGAGGTGCAAACAATGGCAGATAAAAAAGCCCCAGCAGCAGGATGGCCTGTTGCTAACGGTGAATATGTAGTGGGTAACCCTGAAAGCTGTGTTGCAGTAATTACACTCGGTTCCCACGGTTTGGACCAGGCTGCAATTGACGCTGGTGCAGCTATCTCAGGGCCATGCCACACAGAAAACTTAGGAATTGAAAAAGTTGTTGCAAACTACATTTCAAACCCAAACATCAGATTTATGGTAATTGCTGGATCAGAAGTTCAAGGACACATTACTGGACAATGTATCAAAGCATTATACGAAAACGGAATTGGTGACGATGGTGGTATCATCGGAGCTAAAGGAGCTATTCCATTCATGGAAAACGTAGGAAAAGAACCAGTTGGAAGACTCCAAACCCAAGTTGTTGAATGCATTGATTTAATTGATGTTGAAGACAAGGGTAAAATTGCAGACGCAATCAAAAACTGTATTTCAAAAGACCCTGGAGCATTTGAAGAAGATCCAATGGTCATTGAATTAGAAGGTGGCGCAGCTGCTGCTGGTGACGAAGAAGGAGGCCTCATGATTGAAGGTATCCCTACTGTAGCAGAGCCAGACATTGAATCAATAAAATCATTAAACGAAGCATTGGATTACAAAGTAGGATTGATGACAAGAGACCTCGGATTAGCTTCCGGTGTTCAGACTGAAACTGTCACAGGATTAATGTACGGTTCAGTATTTGCTATCGCATTAATTGCAGTCCCAATAGCTTTAAAATTCTTAATGGGGTGAGTAAATGTCTGAAATTCCAACAGTAGTCACACCAACAAAAGACTACAAAAAACTTCAAGCAAAACTCGATGAAATCGAAAATACAGTTGAAAATACCAACGCTGAAATAATCCAGAGAACCGGTAAAAAGGCAGGAAGAGACGTAGGTATTGCATACGGACTCGCAATAGGATTTATATTCGTATATGTTCTAGGAACCGTTTTACCATTATTTGACTTAATAAAATAAGAGAGCCTAAACAGAGGTGGAATAATGTTTAGATTTGACAAAGAACAAATGGTCATTGAGTTCGCTGGTGCAAAATTCGGTGGACAACCAGGAGAATACCCTACCGCATTATCCGGTACAATTTTCTACGCAAGACACAAAATTGTAGAAGATGCTAAAAAAGGTATCTTCGATAAAAAAGCTGCTGAAGCTTTAATTAACAAACAAGCTGAAATGCAAGACATTACAGGAAACTCAGCATTCGTGCAAGTTTTCGGCGGTACAGAAGAAGCTTTAGTTAACTACATTGATTTCGTTTCCGAAGTATGGGACGGTCCAATGTTACTCGATTCAACATCCGGTAAAGCAAGAATGGCCGCTGCAAACAGAGCTACAGAAGCAGGATACGCAAAACAGTGTGTTTACAACTCAATTAACGTTGCTGCAGAAGATGAAGAAATTGAAAACTTAACAAACAGTGATGTTGAAGCTTCAATCGTTTTATGTTTCGACCCAATGGATCCATCCGTTGGAGGTAAATTGAACGTATTAAACGATGGTGGTAAAACAAAAGACATCGGTATGTTAGAACTTGCAGAAAAAGCAGGTATTAAATACCCACTCATCGACGTTGCAGTAACCCCAATGGGTAACGGTGCAGGTCACGCTGTTAGAGCATCATTCGCTGTTAAAGCAAAACTCGGTTTACCCGTAGGAAGTGGTATTCACAACGTACCTTCCGCATGGGACTGGCTTAGAGAATTCAGAAAAGGATTAAGAGAAGAAGGCAAAGATCAGATCTCAAAAGACGTACACCACGTATGTGACATTGGTGCAAACATTGTACAAACAATGGCTTCAGGTGACTACGTTTTATACGGTCCAATCGACAATGCTGAACTCGCATTCCCTGCAGTTGCAATGACCGATATGATCATCGCAGAAACCGCAAAAGAAATGGGAACTGCAACTGTTGCAGAACACCCATTAAACAAATTAATTTAATTAATTTGTTCTCTTTTTATTTTTGTAAAATAATATTCTAAAATTTAAATTTACAAATTATAGTTTATAAAAAAATAAAAAAGTTAATTATCCGTAAATTTCCATATTACAGAAAAATCTTTCAATGTAGTAGTTATTTTTTCTTTTACGCCTTCGATAAGAACTTTTTTCTCGTCTTCCTGACTTAATTCAAATATTACTCCGTTATGCTCGCTAAGTTCCCCAAGAACTTCAATATGAACTTCTACAGGCATATTTATTCTTATTGTTTCAGAATCTTTCTTTCTTTTAACTTCGGTATTAAATGAAGTCTGTTTCAATGGAAATTCAAGATCAATCTCATTCCTTAATGCCTGACCCATTTTGATCAAATATTCTTTTGAAGTATCAGGGTCAGCTAATCCAAACAAGATCACCTGTATTTTCGATATTTCCTTTTCAGCGTCTCTTAAAACTTCAAAATCTGCGTGTTCGTCAAGTAAATAGTAAGTAATTATATTATTTGCAATCCGGAGTTTTGAATAAACGTCTTCAGGAAGTGGCCGAATTTTAGAAACTTTTGATGCCAGTTCATTTAATATTACCCACTGTTTATCAATCCCCTTGGCATCCTTCATCATTCATCCTCTCGACATATTTTTTAATTATTTCTTCTGAATTGTGGTTCAATACTGCACCGTATTTTTCTAGGTCTGCCTTTATTTTTTCAATATCTGTATCAGGATCTACAAAGTAAGCCTGGTAGCTGGTAGTTCCTTCAATATTAAGTATTGCCACATTTTGATTGGGATCAAGTTCCCTATTATCGTGAGAAGCCCTGACCCGAACAGTTCCCGAAACTTCTGAATTCAGTGCTTCTTCCACAGTTATAATCGATATCAATTTTGCAGTGAATTTTACCATTATATCACCCTCAGATATGGTATAACCTCTTTGTGTTATTGTATATAATTTTAGTGATTTCGTCTAAGGAATATTCGTCCTTTTTTAATTCCCATATCGTTTCAATGACCTTTATTACATTTCTTGGTTCATTTTTTTCACCTTTTATCGGTGAAATATAAGGACTATCTGTTTCCACCACAATATTTTCAAGACTGAGATTTTTAACAAGATTTTTATGATGATCTGAAAAGCATACTAATGTAGAATATGAAATAAAATTGCCGTTTTCGATCAGCCCTTTTGCAAGTTCCAGTGAACCGCTGTAACAGTGGTACATTGAAACTGAATCATTTCTTAAAATTTCGTAGGAACGCTCTTCCATACCCCTTGCATGAATTACTACAGGTTTATTTAATTCTTCTGCGAGTTTTATAAACTTTTTAAATATACTTTCCTGTCTTTCAGTATTTCCTGCATCAAAATCAAGCCCGATTTCCCCAACTGCCAAAATATCCTTTTCTTTTGATTGAATAAATCTATAAACTTTATCAATTGCGTTATCTTCGGCATTTACTCTTCCCGGGTGATAACCAAGAGTTATGTAAATTCCATATTTATCTTTTAATTCAACTGCTCTTCTGCAGCCACCTAAATTCGTACCGCTCGTTACCATCTGCACTTTTTCGTCAAACGCCCTTTTTACAATATCTTCACGAAATTTATTGAGTGACTTATCTTCAACGTGGCAGTGGGAATCGATATACTTAAAATCATCTAAATTCATGAAAACACCTAAAACATAATTAAAAGTCCGATTATCAGAATGTCTAAGATTATTGTAACACTCGAATTTAAAAGTATTATTTTGGTACCTCTTTTCGAACCGAATAGTGAAAAATGAAGTGGAATTGAATGTTTTACTGACCTCGTAGAAAAAGCCACAATATTTCCAAATATGAGTCCAATTAAAACCTCATTTGCACTTAGTGAACCTTCGTTTAAGAACGTTCCTGCCATTACCATTGCAGCTGAGACATTTATTATCTCAGTTATTGCTAAAATTCCAGTATTTGGATTTAAATTAAAAATATTCGTTACAGGCATTACAATTGTGGAAAATATATTAAAAAATCCTGTTTTTGACAGATACAAAACCAAAAACATCGAAACAAACATTACTGGAACAAATCTTCTTGCAAATTTAAATGTTTTTTCAAAGGGACTCTTTTTATTATTTTTATTATTAATTTGAGTTTGTATTTTCTTTTCACTTTTTCTTGAAATCATCAAAAGAACAAAGAGTCCCAAAATACTTTTTGTAAATGCAATTGAAAGTCTTAAAATTACATAAATTATTCCAGTATATCCTAAAATTGGTATAACCACAGGAATATAGTACGTTAAAACGTGTGATAGTACCGCAGGAAATGAATTTGCTAATGTTCCGGCCAAAACTTCTGTTTCAGTTAATTCTTTTTCAGCAATTCCATCTGCAAGCATTGTATACCCCACAGTCGGACTGAAAAATGAAACCAGTATTGAAGAAACTAAAAAACTGTTTAAATTAAGTTTTTGCGTTATGGGATATGTATAACTTGAAATTTTTTCTAAAAGTCCATTATTTACAAAATAATTCACAATATAAATTGTTAAAAGTACTACTGCAGAAATCCTTACGGTATAAAAAAAAGAACTGGAAAATGCCTCTGCAATTAAAATACTATCCAAATTATCACCGAGTAAATAATAAATATAATCTAGTGCAATTTTGATTATAATAATTTGCATTATATAACCTGTTGCAAGGTTTTAAAATGACGCCCAACGAACAATCCAACGTAAATGATCTCAAAAGACAATTAAATATAATCAATGGAACCGAAAAATTGGGAATCGAATCTAAAATAGATGAAATTGGAAAAAAGTGGAAAAAAATAGTCGAAGAAACTAAAAATGATTTCGAACTTGATTCAATTTTGAATTTAATCGATTTTAGAAAAGAAAAGCTGATATCTGAAGTTTCTGAAAAAGAGATTTCCGATGGAGATAAAGAATTACTGATTGTCAAGATTTACGAAATAAGGCAGAAATTAGAACTTATAAAAAAATAATTAAATAATAGTATTTAAAACAATTTTTCAATTTTTATCGAATAATCATCCTTATTTTTTACAAAACCAATTATTTCGATGTTTCCAAACTCTTCAATTGTTTTAAATGTTTTTTCGTAGTACGGAACATCTTCTAATTCATTTATGCAGTTTATGATTATACCTTTTACAGTGATTCCTTTTTTTCGCAAATATTCAACTGACAGTATCGTGTGGTTGATTGTTCCAAGATCCGGTCTTGAAACTAAAACGCAAGGTAACTTTAAATCTTTTATCATGTCAGCCATTAAATAATCCGTTAATATTGGAACGCATACCCCACCTGCTCCTTCAACAATTAAATAATCGTGATTTTCTTTTAATTTTTGAAAAGACTCTTTTATTTTTCCAATATCTATTTCAAAATCTTCGACTTCTGCTGCGATATTTGGGGATAGCGGATTTTTCAAATTTATTGGATTTAATGTTTCAATATTTTCGGAAAGACCAAGTTCTTTTTTAGCGTAAAGTGTATCTTCCACCCCCCCTGATTCAATAGGCTTCATATATCCAACATTTACGCCTTTTTCTTTCAAAATTTTTCCCAAAATTACCGAAACGTATGTTTTACCAACTCCCGTGTCAGTTCCCGTTACAAATAGCGTTTAAATCACCCATTGTTTATTTTTGAAATGCTTTCGCATAGATATTCAAAATCTTCCTTTTTATTTTCTGCAGTTATGCTTACTCTTATTCGCTCGGAACCTTTTTTGACAGTTGGATAGCGAATTCCGACACAAAATATCTTATAATTTAAAAGTTCTTCTGAAATTTTTATCGATTTTTCCCCGAATAAAAATGGATATATCGGAGTAATCTGTTCTTCCTCGATAAATCCTGCTGATTTAAAGATTTTGTTTGCAATATCAATATTTTTAGATAGTTTATCAGTTAATTCGCCAGATTTTATCAATTTAAAAGATTTAATACTTGCAGAGATTACTGCTGGAGGAAGTGCTGTTGAATAAATAAAACTTCTTGAAGTATTTATTAAATAATCACTTAATTCTTCAATACCTGTTACAAATCCCCCAACAGTTCCGATCGCCTTTGAAAGGGTTCCAATTTGAATAATATTGTCATTTGGTTTTATTTTAAAATGTTGAAGTGTTCCTTTCCCATTTCCCAAAACACCGGTTCCGTGTGCATCATCCAATATCAAAACTGCGTTATATTCGTCTGCTATTTTTTTTAATTCATCTACTGGTGCAATATCTCCACCCATACTGAATACTGCATCGGTTACAATAAATTTATTCTCGTAATTTTTGTTTTCTTCCAGAATTTCAATTAAATTGAAAGTATTATTGTGAGAATAAATTTTTTTGTCGGCTCCTGAAAGCCTTATTCCATCGACTATTGATGCGTGGTTTAATTCATCGCTTAATATTAAATCTCCTTTTTTGCAGAGCGCACTTATGACCCCCAAGTTTGCACTATAACCCGAAGAATAAACCAGTGACTTTTCAGTTCCTTTAAATTCAGAAATTGTTTCTTCGAGTTTCTCGTGGTTTAAGTTTCCAGATGTTAGTCTTGAACCTGTTGCCCCTGCACCGTATTTCAAACCTTCGTTATAATCGTTAATTACGTCATTATTTTTCGAAAGTCCCAAATAATCGTTTGTAGAGAAGTTTAATTCAATACCTTTTTCCCCTTTTAATTTTCTATAGAGTTTTTGATTTTTTATTGAATCAATCTCATTTTTTAAGTTTTCTCTAAACATAAAGACACCTAGTAAACAGTAACCGGCATGTTTTCAAGCTTATCATATAATTCATCGATTTTTGAATTTTCAACAAAAAATACTCGTCCACCCACCTGCCCTTTATCCTTAAGATTTAAAATTCTAAAGTATCCGTCTTTAGTTGCAACATAACCAGTCGTATATGAAAAGTTGTCAGACGTGCAAAGTTCTGAAATTACACCGCAGTTTACAACTTTTGTTGCGATTGCGATTGCATCAACAGTTCTTTCAGTTAACGAACTATCTTTTAAAATTTTTTCAGATAATTCTTCTGTTGTATCAATATTTTTTACGCGAATTCCTCGTTCTAAAATATTTTCAAGTCGATTTCCATCCAAATCTAAAATTGCGGCTCCACGCATATTTCCTGCATCAATTATTTTAAATGCAAAATCAATCAATTCATCGATTTTTTCAATATCTTTTCCATTCTTTAAATAATATTTTTCCAGTTCATTTTTCAAAAGATTCCTTGCAATATTTCTGGAATTCTCTTTTGAAGTTGAATGAACTGTTTTTATTTCGAGATGCTTTAACTTATTTATTTTTTCAGTAACTTTTTCTATCTTTAAATTTATGAAATCTGGAACTCCATTTTCATGACTCATTGCACGTTTTATCAGCTCTGAAGAAATTTTTTCAATTTTTTCTTCATTAACTAACCGTTCTGCACCCGAAACATGATTTCCATTTCTTGAAGCTCTCATTTTTAAACTAAACATTTTTTTAA